>JASBUG010000009.1 GCA_030148025.1 Flavobacteriaceae bacterium
ATGGTCACTTCGGATCTACCAACTCTACAACAGCTTGTGAGCAACCTGCTGGATATTCTCTAGTAGCACCTGCGACTCCTGACTGTGATGATAATGATAGCGATGAGTTCCCTGGACAAACTTGGTACATCGGTGTCGATAATGATGGTGATGGTCACTTCGGATCGACGAACTCTACAACAGCTTGTGAGCAACCTGCTGGATATTCTCTAGTAGCACCTGCAACACCTGACTGTGATGATAATGATAGTGATGAGTTCCCTGGACAAACTTGGTACATTGGTGTTGATAATGATGGCGATGGTCACTTCGGATCAACGAACTCTACAACAGCCTGTGAGCAACCTGCTGGATATTCTCTAGTAGCACCTGCTACTCCTGACTGTGATGATAATGATAGCGATGAGTTCCCTGGGCAAACTTGGTACATCGGTGTCGATAATGATGGTGATGGATTCTTTGGATCTACTAATTCTACTACAGCTTGTGAGCAACCTGCTGGATATTCTCTGGTAGCACCTGCAACACCTGACTGTGATGATTTAGATCCAGCGATAAATCCTGGAGCTACTGAAATTATAGATAATGATGTTGATGAAAATTGTGACGGAACAATTGAATATACATTAGGTGGAAAAGAAGTAGATCTAGTCGCTCTTAAAATCACTCCTAATCCGTTTGATTCAAACATTACGATAACACTACCATATAATGGACACTTCAATATTAAGCTTTTTGACCTAAAAGGCAGATTGATCTATCAAGATAATTTTTCAAGTGTTAATAGTAAAATTGACATCAATAACTTTGGTAACCTTTCTTCAGGTGCTTATTTAATAAGAATTCAAGATAAAGAAACTGGAGTTAACACAATGAAAAAGCTTATTAGAGAATAAATATTCATAAAATTTCATAAAAAGGTCGATTTTTTTACAAAGTCGACCTTTTACTTATTCTGCTGATTTTCAATTATATACAAAATTAACTATGCATTTCGTCGATTTTTTCTGCATTTAAACTGTGTATTTCATCGATTTTTTTTGCATTTCATAGAATTTAGATATATACTTGCACTGTCAATTGTTATTAACTTATTAGTTCCCCAACTAATTATGAAAAAATTCAACATCTCAGTTAGGATAGGTACGTGTATACTTTTCTTTCTAATAGCGCTAAATGCAAAGTCTCAAACCCCAGACTTTAGAGTACAACATCTGCAACACGATGTTACTAATGCAGCAACAACAAACAACTCATCTTTTACAGCTGTTTCATCATTAAACAGTGCATTTGTACTTGCGAATAACAATCGTAAAACTCATGCTGGTAATAATGGTGCTGGAGGAAACCTAGAGGGAGATGATCTTGCTGGAGCAAGACAGCTTACAGCTACAAATACATTAACTTACTATCGTCAGTCGGGGTCAGTGGGTACCAACATGAGATTCAATTCTTCAATTTGGGAATATGTTGGACCCGCTAATGGCGATAATGAATTTATAGTAAGAGGACGATATGCTGTTTCTCTTAACGGAATTAACAACAATGTAACGCAAGCCTTAACAGGTATTACTAATGCAAGTGATTGTATACCATTTATAACAGGAATCCTAAACAACTCAACAGCCGATGATGCCGATTCTGGAACAGCGATTGCCTATTTAGAAAATGCGACTACCCTAAGAGTACAAAAAGGATCTAATGGAAATAATGTAACAGTTTATATTACTGTAGTAGAATTTACTGGTACGAATTGGAATGTGCTTCATGGTGATAGCGGAAATGTTTCAGCTGATACAGGAAGTATCACATTAAGGAACAATGCTGATGGGACTGGAACTGCTACCAATGTAAGCAACTGGAATGATGCTATTATATTTGGTCAACATAGAGGCGATAATACTGCTAGTGGTACAAATGATGCTATTGCTGATAACTGGCCAGTAATGGATCCAGGAGGAAATAATCAAACTGTAGATTGGACATTTAATGCTAACCATGATTCAAATGGAACAAACAGACAATTTGTGCATGTACTTTCAAATACTGGATTAAATGTAACACGTTTTCAAAATACCAGTAATACAGCAAACGAAACAACAATAGATATCTCTACAGCAGGGTTAACAGGAACAGATGAAGCCCTAATAGTAGGGTCATCAATATCAAGTGGAAATGGAACCGCTTACGCAAGGGGATGGAGAAACTACTATTTCAATTCTACCACACAAGCGGCTCACTGGAGCCATAGAAGTGGAAATACAATGAATCATGAAATTCAAATCATTGACCTAAGTGCATTAACGACAACTCCTGCTGTTCCAGAAATTAACATTGTTGGTAATGGAAACACCATTAACGATGGAGATACAACACCTAGTCTAACTAACGATACCGACTTTGGAAGTTTAAATGTTCTAGCTGGTTCAAATGCTAACACATTTACTATTCAAAACACAGGTGGCGTAGATCTAAACCTAACTGGTGGTGCACCTTATGTTACCATAACTGGAGCAAATGCTGGAGATTTTACATTAACAGCTAATCCAACATCTCCAATAGCAGCTTCTGGAAGTACAACATTTACTATTACTTTCGATCCTAGTGCAACTGGTTTAAGAACTGCTACAGTATCAATTGCAAATGACGATTCTGATGAAAACCCATATACATTCGACATACAAGGAACTGGAACTTTAAATTATTGTTCGTCTAATGGAAACAATACTAATGATGAATATATTGGAAGAGTACAACTTAATACCATTGATAATACATCAGGTATTGGTACAACTAGTACTGGATATTCAGATTTCACAGGCATTTCTACAAACTTAAATGCAAGTAATAATTATACCATTACTATTACACCAACATGGACTGGAAGTACTTTTTCTGAGGGATACTCGGTTTGGATAGACTATAATCAAGATGGTGACTTTACCGATGCTGGTGAACAAGTATGGACACAAACTGCAACAACAGCTTCACCTGTTTCTGGTAATTTTACTGTACCTGCTACTGCTACAGCAGGAAATACAAGAATGAGAGTGTCAATGAAATATAATGGTATTCCAACTTCTTGCGAGTCTTTTAATTATGGAGAAGTAGAAGATTACACTGTTAACTTAGTCGTAGTTACTTTGCCAGAAATAAATGTACAAGGGAACGGAAATGATATTGCTAATGGAGATACGACACCTATAGTTGCAGACGATACAGAATTTGGCACAACAAATACAGGTACAACTGTTGATCATACTTTTACTATACAAAATACTGGAACCAGTACTTTAAACTTAACTGGAGGTGCACCATTAGTAGATATTACTGGTGATGCAGCTTTTACAATACTAACACAACCTGGAGCGACCACCATTGCTCCTGGAAATAGCTTAACTTTTGTGGTTCGATTTGCCCCTACGGTTGTTGGTACTGTAACCGCAGATATTTCTATTGACAATGACGATTCTGATGAAAACCCTTATACATTTAGAGTGCAAGGAACAGGAAGTGCTCCTGCTCCAGAAATAAATGTAACTGGAGGAGGTACAACAATCGCAGATGGTGATATTACACCTTCAGCAATAGATAACACGTACTTTGGAAGTGTTCCGGAAGCAGCTGGTTCAATAGCCAATACATTTACAATTGAAAATACAGGTGCAGTTAATCTATTATTAACAGATCCGAGTCCATATATTACAATTACAGGAGACATTGCAGATTTCACATTAACCGCAAATCCGACATCTCCAATTGCTGGATCTGGAAGCACAACCTTTACTATTACTTTCGATCCAACTGTAGTTGGAATGCGTAATGCAACAGTTTCTATAGCAAACAACGATTCTGACGAGAATCCTTATACATTCAGCATACAAGGTTTTGGAGCTGGTCCATGTAGTACTACCGTATTACATACAGCAGATTTTGAAAGTGGATTAGACGGATGGACAGACGGAGGAACTGATGCTGCTAGAGTTAACAACTCTGGAAGATCCTATTTAAACAATCATAGTTTAGAAATTAGAAGCTTAGATGCTGCTGGAAATAACTCATCGTTCCTTTCTCCATTATTTGATCTAGGAACATATGACAAAGTAGACATTAAGTTTTTCTTCACTGCATATAATGTTGAAAACACTGAAAACTTTTTAATAGAATATAGTAGTGACAGTGGTGCTACCTGGACTACTGTAAACGATTATATATGTGGAGATGTTGTAGATAAGGATTCTGATTACGAAAGCACAAACTCTATTATTTTCTACGCAAAAACCTCAACATTACTTAATAGTGCTTTTTCTTTTCCTGCTGGATTAACATCGCAATTTAGAGTTAGAAGTGATGCCAGCGATACTACCGATTTGATCTACATAGATAACATTACCATTTCAGGAACAGTATATTGCTCTCCAACAAATGGACCAGGAGGTATTACAAGTAATCTCGATCTATGGCTAAAAGCCGATAAACTTGATGGTATTACAGCTGGTACTGATGGTGCAAATGTAAGCATGTGGTCTGACAATGGAAAAGGAAACCATGCTGAAACAGTGGTTTCTGGTCAAGAACCAGTATATAGAGATAACGCTGCAAGAAACTTCAACTTTAATCCAGTTGTAGATTTTGAAAACGATTTTAACACTGCAGTTGCTGATATGACCTATATCAACTCCAGAGACGAATTAAAATCAACAGGTGGATTTAACAGTAACGACATGTTTGTGGTAATTATGCCAGATCCCAATATTGTAACAACTATGTTACCAATGGATACTTTTACAAGTACAGACCCAACTGGAACTACTGCTCAAGAAGACGTAACAGGTTTTGGATATGGTGGCTATACACAGCGTTTATCTGGTGAGTATTTCTCATATTGTATAGGTACATCATCAGAAACCTCTCCTGGAGTTTATAGCGGCTATGGCCGTGGAGATTCAAGTGGTACTACAAATTATAATAAGATTAGTGTTATGAATATTAGACATAATGCTACTGATACTGATATGGAAATCTATCAAAATGGTGTTCAAGTTGGTACAGCTACAAACGACATTGCTGATTTTGCTTCAGTTAATAATACAAGATTTTGGTTAGGTAGAAGCCAATACTGGAATGGTAGTTTTGATGGAAGAATAGCAGAAGTGATTACGTATTCTGCTACAAATAGTGACTTAAGTTCTACAGATGCTAGAAATAGAATTCAATCTTATTTAGCACTAAAATATGGTGTAACCTTAGGTACTAATGGAACATCTCAAGATTATGTAGATTCTAATGGAACTATTATCTGGGATCAATCAGTTAATACTGGATTTAACTATGATATAGCTGGTATAGGACGTGATGATGCTTCCGAATTAAATCAAAAACAATCTAGTAGCGTAAACGATGCTGTAGATGGGTCTGGACCTATCGAAGGCGTGTTAACCATTGGTTTAACAGATATTTATAATACAAACGAAGAAAATAAAACAGTGAATGCGGCCAATACATTTAACGATAGGGAGTTTCTAATGTGGGGTAATAATGGCGCCAACCTCAATTTGGCCGCATCTACTATAACAGTAAATATGAGTGCTGGCATAGCTCCTGCCCTTACGACAAATGTAACATTCACTGCTATGCAGCGTGTTTGGAAAGTTGTTGAAACTGGCGGAGATGTTTCCAGAGTAAAAGTATCTATACCTCAAAGTGCTGTAAGAAACATTACACCTCCTGGTGACTACTTAATGTTTATTTCAGATACCGGAGTATTTGATCCAACTGCTGATTATAGAATTATGTCAATGAACGGTTCAAATCTAGAAACTGAATACGATTTTGATGGTACCAAATACATCACATTTGGATATGCCCCACAAGTTATTGTTGAAAGATCTGTTTATTTTGATGGTGCAGTTGATTATATCGACATGGAAGATGCCTTAGACCTTAACCCAACAGACTTTACAATTTCTGCTTGGATAAAAAGAGGTGCTGGTTCTGCAAATACATCAATCGTGTCAAAAAGAGATGCTGCCTATTCTGAAGGTTATGATGTAAAAATCAACGCTGCTGGAAACTTTGAAGTGTCATGGCAAAATGGAACAACTCAAACTATTACAACAGACGTTGCAATACCAATTAATGAATGGCATCAAGTGGCTATAGTTTATAGTGGTGGAACTGCAAACCTTTATATTGATGGTGTATTAGACAAATCTGCTTCGTTAACAGCTCCAGTAGCTACAACTCAATCATTCTATATTGCTGCTGCTGGTAAAAACACACCTACTGCACATTTTGAAGGAAATATTGATGAAGTTAGAGTATGGAACACCGCTTTAAATGTTGATCAGTTACGATACATTATGAATCAAGAAATTGAAGACAATGCCACATTTGTTAACGGAAGAACAATTCCACAAACCATTACTAACAACGAAGTAGCCAGTATCCCATGGAGTGATCTTGCAGGTTATTACCCGATGTCTGTATACACATATACAAATACTAATGATGCCTCTGGAAATGGAAATCAAGGAGCACTAAGAAACCTAGATACAGTAGATAGACAAACAGCTCCACTACCATACCAATCGCAAGCAGATGGTTCTTGGACTACTGATGCTACATGGTTAAACAACGCTGTACAAACATTACCAAACGCTGTTTCTATTGTAGATGGTACAACACCTATTGATTGGAATATTGTAGA
The DNA here is from genome assembly GCA_030148025.1 of Flavobacteriaceae bacterium. GTDB lineage: Bacteria > Bacteroidota > Bacteroidia > Flavobacteriales > Flavobacteriaceae > JASBUG01. Next base: position 6,710 of record JASBUG010000009.1, read on the forward strand.
GACCAATCACAATATCACTATAGACACTTATGCAAACCTAGGACGTGAACGTTCAGTGCTAGGCTTAGTTGTAGGTAGTAACGAATTACAAGTTAATGGAAATACTGCTGCTGGTTCTGGTAACGGATTGACTGTAACTCATTATTTAAAACTAGATGGTTCTATTGACCTAGAAGGTGAATCACAATTAATTCAATCAAATGATAGTGATCTTGATGCTACTAGTGCTGGAACACTAGAGCGTGATCAACAAGGAACTGCAGATCTTTATACTTACAATTATTGGGCTGCGCCAGTTGGAGAAAGTAATAATACAACTAACAATAATAATTATACGCTACCTGATGTACTAAATGATGGATCAAATCCGGCAACACCGCAAGCTATAAACTTCCTGACATCAGGATATGATGGAACTTCAGGATCGCCAATTGGAATTGCCGATTATTGGATCTGGAAATATGCCAACCAAGTTAGTGACAACTATCCGTCTTGGCAACATGTTCGTAGTACTGGTTCACTACAAGCAGGTGAAGGTTTTACTATGAAAGGAACTACTAATACTGGTGGTGTTATTACCAACCAACAAAACTATGTGTTTAATGGGAAGCCTCACAATGGTGATATTTCTTTAACACTATCTTCAGGAAATGATTACTTAATTGGAAACCCATATGCCTCTGCCATAGATGCTAACGAATTTATTCTTGACAATATAAGCGATGGTGCTGGTAGAGCAGCTTCAAATATTATTGATGGTGCTTTGTATTTCTGGGATCATTTTGCAAGCTCAACTCATAATTTGGCTGAATATCAAGGTGGTTATGCAACCTATACTTTAATGGGTGGAACTGTAGCAATTTCAAACGATACAAGAATAAATAACACAGGAGCATTAGGTACCAAAACACCTGAACGCTATATTCCTGTGGGACAAGGTTTCTTTGTAACAGCAGATACTGGCGGACAAGTAACCTTTAAAAATAGTCAACGTACATTTAAAACTGAAGCAAGTGATCCTTCAACATTCATGAGAGGTTCAGAAAATACCAAGACAACTGCAAATGATGCTAAACACAATACAGAAACCGACACTAGAGAGAAAATAAAACTTATGTTCGATTCTCCTAAAGGATACCATAGACAGCTATTGGTGGGAGTAGATCTAAACGCCAGTGATAATTATGATGTTGGTTACGATGCACTACTTATTGAAGATAACAATGAAGATATGTATTGGAGTGCTAATAACGAAAAATATATAATTCAGGCAGTAGACAATTTCAAAATTGCACAAAAATTACCTCTAGCTGTTAAAATTAGTCAGGAAGGAATAGCAACATTAAGTATTGATACTTTAGAAAATATTGACAATACCAAAAACATCTATCTATACGATAAATTGTTAGAAACCTATCACGATCTAAGAAATGGAGCCTATAACATACACCTAACTGTAGGTGAGCATACTGATAGATTTTCAATAGTATTTGATAATCATGAGTCCTTAGGAAGCACAAGCTTAGAACTTCATAATATTGATATTCATTATGCAAATACACTAAATAGTATTGTATTAGAAAATCCTACTAACAAATACATCTCTCAAATAGAAATGTACAATATTGTAGGTCAAAAAGTGTATTCAAATGCAGTTAAAACAAATAACACTAATGCAGAGTACGCAGTTAAAAACTTAAGTACAGGTGCTTACATTATTAAGTTAATAACAGACAATGGCAACTTTACTAAAAAAGTAGTGGTAGAATAACACTATAGGTATACTGGTTAATTTATTTTCAATTACTATAATCCAAGTTATCCATAAGTATATTTTAAAGTAGGAAAGTACGTCTTTGGGGGGCGTATTTTTCTGCCACTACAATTTAAAAATGACCTTTTCGGTCATTTTTTTGCATTTAAAGAAGGCTTAATCTTACATTTTAGTCAAAATTTCACATTTTTTAAGCAATTACAACTCACTGTTTATCAGTGATTTAAAACACAATGATGCATTTCATCGATTTTTTTTTGCATTTCACCGATTAAAGCCTATTTTTACTAAGTAATTGAAAATAAATTAATTAGTCCCAAACTAATAAAATTTGACCGCTTATGGATAACTTTACTTATTTGGTAAAGTCAAGTATCTTTGCCCTATGTTTGCTCGGCACAACAATAGCCGCTTCCCAAACTTGTGGAACAACTATTGCAGCCTACCCTTATTCAGAAAACTTTGAAGCTACTCAAGGTGCTTGGACACAAGACACTGGAGATGATAGAGACTGGACCAACCGAAGTGGTGGTACCCCATCAAACAATACTGGACCCTCAGGTGGAGATGGCGACACTTGGTATATGTATACCGAAGCCTCAGGAAATGGAACTGGATACCCAAGTCGTGTTTTTAACTTTGAAAGTCCTTGTTTCGATCTTGCTGGTCTTGCTAACCCAGAATTTACATTTAGTTACCACATGTATGGTGATGATGTTGGAACCTTAAATGTTGATATAAGTACTGATGATGGTAGCACTTATCCAACAACCCTTAGAACTTACAGCGGAAATCTGGGTAATACATGGAATCAAGAAACCATAGATCTAACGGCATATAGTGGTCAACGTATAAAAATTAGATTTAATGCAACTACTGGAGCCACTGGATCAGGATGGAGTAGTGATATTGCTATTGATAATGTTTCATTAGTTAACACTACACCAACTCCAGAAATTAATATTCAAGGTAATGGTAATAACATCGCAGATGGAGACACAACTCCTGTGGTAACTGATGACACAGACTTTGGTAATGTAGCCGTAGCAGGTGGTACTAACGCTAACACTTTTACAATTCAAAACACAGGAACAGGTGCTTTAAATTTAACAGCAGCTTCACCATATGTATCAATTACTGGTGCTAATGCAGCCGATTTTGCCTTAACTGCAAACCCTACAACACCAATTGCAGCCTCTGGAAGTACAACATTTACGATAACTTTCGACCCAAGTGCGGCTGGATTAAGAACAGCTACAGTTACAATTACCAATGACGATAGCAACGAAGGCACATATAATTTTGATATTCAAGGAACAGGAACTGTTCCATCACCCGAAATAAATATTACCGGAAATGGTAATAGTATAGCAGATGGAGACGTTACTCCTTCTGCTCTAGACGATACAAACTTTGGTAGTGTACCAGAAGCTGCAGGATCACAAGTAAATACATTTACAATAGAAAATCTTGGAGTTTTAGATTTATCGTTAACAGATCCAAGTCCATACATAACTATTACTGGTCATACTGCCGACTTTACATTAACAGCAAACCCTACTACTCCAATTGCTCCAGCTGGAAGCACAACATTTACTATTACTTTCGATCCTACAGTAATTGGAACCAGATCTGCAACAGTCTCTATTACTAATGATGATTCTGATGAAGACCCTTACACATTCAATATTCAAGGGTTTGGTGCTGGGCCTTGTGGCTCAACCATTATACATACAGCAGATTTTGAATCTGGACTAGACGGGTGGACCGATGGTGGTAGTGATGCAGCACGAGTAAATAATGCAACCAGATCATATTCAAATAGCCATAGCTTAGAAATTAGAAGCTTAGATGGAGCAGGCAACAATTCTTCTGTTCTGTCTCCACTATTTGATCTTAGTAGTTATGATAAAGTAGATCTTAAATTCTTCTTTACAGCCTATAATGTTGAAGACACAGAAAACTTTTTAATAGAATATAGTAGTGACAGTGGTTCTACATGGACAACAGTTAGTGATTATAGATGTGGAAATGTAGCAAACAAAGAGGGTGACTACGAAAGTACGAACTCTATCATATTTTATGGAAAAACATCTACACTATTAAGCACAAATTATACTTTTCCAGCTGCAGCAACATCACAATTTAGAATTAGAAGTGATGCTAGTGATACTTCAGATCTAGTTTATATAGATTACATCACTATAAAAGGAACAGAATTTTGTACACCTACAACTGGACCTGGTGGTATTACTGCTAATCTCGATCTATGGTTAAAAGCAGATCAATTAGACGGATTTGCAGTAGGAACCGATGGTGCTAATGTAAGTCAATGGGTAGATAATGGTAAAGGTAATAATGCAGAAACTGTAGTTTCTGGACAAGAACCAGTATATCAAAACAATACAACAAGAAACTTTAATTTCAATCCAGTTGTAGAATTTGAAAACAATAATAACACTTCTAGTAGTGATATGACATACATTATCAATGACGGAAGTAGAGATGAATTAAGTAGTACCTCTGGATTTAATAGTAACGATATATTTATGGTTGTGATGCCAGATCCTAATGTAACAACCAGTATGATACCTTTAGATACATTCTGTAGTACAGATCCTATTGGAAATACTTATCAGGAAGACGTTACTGGTTTTGGGTATGGAAACTATTCAGCCCGATTTACTAATGAACGCTTTGGATATTGCATAGGAACACAAGCAAGTTATGGGCGTGGAACTACTGATGGTTCAGTAGATTTTAATCAAATACATATTATAAATACTCGACATAATTCTGGCAACACAGGTGTTAATGTATATTTAAACAACAATCAATTTGGTAATGTAACTGCTAACGCCGGATTCTGGGCACCGACAAATGACATGCGCTATTGGTTAGGTCGTTCACAATACTGGAAAGGTAGTTTTGATGGTCGTATTGCAGAAGTAGTAACATATTCTAGCACTAATGGTGATGTTAGTTTAACTGATGCAAGAAATAGAATTCAATCTTATCTTGCTGTAAAATATGGAATTACACTAGGTGTAAATGGTACTTCTCAGGATTATGTAGATTCTGATGGAACAGTAATCTGGGATCAATCTGTAAATGCAGGCTATAACTATGATATTGCTGGTATTGGTCGTGATGATGCCTCAGAATTATACCAAAAACAATCTAGTAGTGTTAATGATGCTGTAGATGGAACAGGGCCTATTGAAGGTATTCTAACCATTGGATTAACCGATATTTATGACACCAATAGCGATAATGTAGCTTCAAACCCTAATACCATAAGTGATAAAAACTTCCTTATGTGGGGAAATAATGGTATTGATCTTAATTTAGCTGCGGCTACAATTGGAGTAAATATGAGTGCTGGTATTGCACCTGCTCTTAATACAGACGTTACATTTGTAGGAATGCAACGTATATGGAGAGTGGAAGAAGTTGGTTCTATTGGAATGACCAAAGTTTCTATTCCACAAAATGCCGTAAGAAATATTAACCCTCCTGGTGATTATTTAATGTTTATATCAGATTCACCAATTTTTGATCCAACTGCCGATTATAGAATTATGGATCCAAATGGTGCAAACCTAGAAACAGATTATGATTTTGATGGCACTAAATATATTACTTTCGGTTATGCACCTCAGGTAGAAGTAAAACGTTCTATATATTTTGATGGTGTTGTAGATTATGTAGAAATGGGAGATGAACTAGATCTTAACAATTCAGAATTTACAATATCTGCTTGGATAAAAAGAGGTGCGAGTTCTGCTAATACTTCTATTCTCTCTAAAAGAGATGCTGCCTACACCGAAGGATACGATTTTAAAATAAATAGTACTGGTCGTTTTGAAATGTCATGGAAAAACGGATCTACACAAACAATAACCTCAGATGTAGTAATTCCAGTTGATGAATGGCATCAGGTAGCCATTATATATTCTGGAGGAACTGCCAATCTATATATTGATGGTGTGCTTGATAAAACAGAAAGTCTTACAGCTCCAGTTGATACGGCTAGATCATTCAATATTGCTGCAGCAGATGGTTCAACCTCATTGTTCGAAGGTAATATTGATGAAGTACGTGTTTGGAATGTAGCTCTCTCTGTAGACCAATTACACTATATAATGAATCAAGAAGTCTTAAACTCATTTAGCTTCGCAGATGGTTCTATTTTACCTCAAACAACAACAAAAAATGAGGTGAGTTCTATTCCGTTTACAGACATGGCAGGTTATTACCCTATGTCAATATACACATATACCAATACCAATGATATTTCTGGTAACAGAATTCATGGTGCTTTAAAGAATTTAGATACGGTAGATAGACAAACAGCTCCAATTCCTTATGAATCACAAGCTGACGGTGCATGGACAACAGATGCTACATGGTTAAACCATACAGTACAAACTTTACCAAATGCACTATCTATTGTTGATGGTACAACTCCTATAGACTGGAATATTGTAGAAACAAATCATAATGTTACTATAGATACAGAGGCAGGATTAGGTAGAGAACGTTCTGTTTTAGGATTAAAAGTAAACAGCAACGAATTACAAATAAATGGTAATACTGCCGGAGGTACCGGAAACGGTTTAACAGTTACCCACTATTTAAAAATTGATGGAAGTATCGATCTAGAAGGAGAATCGCAACTTATTCAAACAGAAGATAGTGATTTCGATCCTACAAGTTCAGGTACTCTTGAAAGAGATCAACAAGGTACAGCTGATCTTTACACCTATAACTATTGGGCTGCACCTGTTGGAATAAGTAACAACACAACAAACAATAATAATTATACGCTTCCAGATGTATTAAACGATGGTACAAACCCTGCTACGCCTTTAAGTATTAATTGGTTAACATCTGGTTATGATGGTACTTCAGGAACACCTATTGGTATTGCCGATTATTGGATTTGGAAATACGCTAACCAAATAAGTGATAATTATCCTTCTTGGCAACATATACGAAGTACTGGAACTTTACAACCTGGTGAAGGGTATATTATGAAAGGTACTACAGACACAGGTGGTGTGATTACTACTGAGCAAAACTATGTTTTTAACGGTAAACCACACAATGGAGACGTTACACTTACGCTCTCTGCTGGTAATGATTATCTTGTAGGTAACCCTTATGCCTCAGCCATTGATGCTAACGAATTTATATTAGACAATATAAGCGATGGTGCAGGTAGAGCAGCTTCAAATATTATTGATGGCGCCTTATATTTCTGGGAACATTTTGCAAGTTCAACACATATACTTGCAGCTTACGAAGGAGGCTATGGTACTTACACACTTCTTGGTGGTACAGTTGCTATTTCAAACGATACAAGAATTAATAATACTGGTGCTTCAGGAACAAAAATGCCTGAGAGATATATTCCTGTGGGTCAAGGGTTCTTTGTAACTGCAGATACAGGTGGAACAGTTACCTTTAAAAATAGCCAACGTACTTATAGAACTGAAGCTGGAGATCCATCAATATTTATGGAAGCAAACGACTCTAGTAAAGACATAATAGATACCTCTGCAAGAAGCTCTAGTTCTGGCGGAGAGGTAGACAACCGACAAAAAATCAGACTGATGTTTGATTCTCCTAATGGTTATTACAGACAAGTATTAATTGGAGTTGACGAAAACTGTAGTTCAGGAATTGATATTGGATACGATGCTTTACTTATCGAAGATAATAAAGAAGACATGTACTGGGTATTTGATGATAAGAACTTTATCATTCAAGCTGTAAGTGATTTTGATACCGACAAAAAATTTCCGCTGGGAGTTAAGGTAGATCAAGCTGGCAACGGAACAATTAAAATAGATTCGCTAGAAAATATTAGCAGCGGTACCAATATTTATGTTCACGATAAGACTCTAGGCATATATCATGACCTAAGAGCTAGTGATTACGTGGTACATTTAAATGCTGGAGAACATAACGACAGATTTGAAATTGTGTTTGACAATAATGAATCTTTAGGAAATCCAGATGTGAATATATCTAACTTAGATGTTCACTATGCAAACAGTATTAACAGCATTGTATTGATCAACCCTACTTTAAAACAAATTGATAGCATAGAAATGACCACTATTCTAGGACAATCTATCTATAAGAATAATCAAGTAGCTACAGCAGATCATTCGGAATATGAAATAAACAACTTAAGTGTTGGTACTTATATAATAACAATAACATCTGAAACAGGAACCTTTACAAAAAAGGTGATTGTAGAATAAAAAGAAAATAAATTGCTCTGAATCTTAAATTTTATTAGTTAGTTCCCTAAACTTAAAAGGCTCCAAACATTGTTACGTTGGAGCCTTTTGTTTATTGTTTAAGCAAGTTAATCAAATCATCTAACGAACATTTTTCTTGCTCTCCAGAGCGCATGTTCTTTAATGTATAATTATTGTTATTCACCTCTTCTTCTCCTACCAAAACGACAAACGGAATATTGCGTTTATTGGCATAATTCATTTGTTTTTTCATTTTGGCATTATCAGGGTACAATTCGGCATTATAGCCATTGCTTCTTATATGTTTTATAGCATTCAAACTATAAAGAGCTTCTTTTTCACCAAAATTTATAAACAACACGTCTATAGTGTTACTTACAGTAGCAGGAAATAGCTCCAATTCTTCAAGAACCAAATAAATACGATCCAGCCCAAAACTTATTCCTACACCACTTACATCTTTCAATCCGAAAATTCCAGTCAAGTCATCGTAACGACCTCCGCCACCAATAGATCCCATTTTTACACCTTCTGGAGCCGATACTTCAAAAATAGCACCTGTATAATAGTTTAATCCTCTAGCAAGGGTTACATCCAATTGTAAGTTAGCTGATTTTAATTGTAATGCAGAAATAGCTCGATCTATAAACTCTAACTCTTCAATTCCTTTTAAACCTTCTTCAGAAGTGCTAAGAATGTCTTTTAAACTTTGTATTTGAGACTCAAAAGAACCTGATAAACCAAATAGTGGTTGTAATTTGTCAATCCCCTCTTGAGGGATTCCTTTTCCAAGCATTTCCTCTTTTACCTTCTCCTCTCCTATTTTATCCAGCTTGTCAAGTGCAACAGTAAAATCTATAAGTTTATCTTTTGCTCCAATAACCTCAGCAATACCAGATAGTATTTTACGGTTATTAATCTTTATTGTCGTGCCTTTTAAACCAAGGTTTGTAAATACTTCGTCATACAACTGCACAAACTCTACTTCCTGCCATAATGATTTTGAACCAACCACATCGGCATCACATTGGTAAAACTCTCTAAAACGTCCTTTTTGAGGTCTGTCTGCTCTCCACACTGGCTGTATTTGATAGCGCTTAAAAGGTAGCTCTATCTCGTTTCTATGTTGTACTACATAACGTGCAAATGGTACTGTAAGATCATAACGCAAAGCTTTTTCAGAAATCTTAGAAGTAATCTTTGTCGCATCCTTTTGTTGGTAAAGGCTATCGTCTACTTTTTTCAAATAATCACCCGAATTCAAGATCTTAAAAATCAAGCGATCACCTTCTTCTCCATACTTACCCATTAAGGTATCAGAATTCTCAAAACTTGGTGTTTCTATAGGTTGAAATCCAAAACGCTCAAAACTGGTTTTAATAGTATTGAAAATATAATTACGCTTTGCTACTTGCTCTGGATTAAAATCTCTTGTTCCTTTAGGTATGCTCGGTTTTTGTGCCATAGTACTTCCTGCGTAAACAGGAATCTTTTAGTTATTATAAAATGGATTCCGCATCAAGTGCGGAATGACAAAAATAAATAATTGAAAGTGTCATTACGAGCTTTTTTCTAAAAAAGCGTTGTAATCTTTAAATTATCCAACCAGTTTTTCAAAATATTTAAAAAGATCTCCTTTAGTAATTGCAGATCCTTGTTGTATTAATGCAAACTTGTCTAATTGCTTATCCTCTGAATAGTCTTTTTTAGCTTGAAACAACTCTACAGCATCATCCATTAAGTTTTCACGTAACCATGAAAACCCTTCTCTAGTTGTTAGATCAATAGCCTCATTTGTTAGCTTTAAGCCTACTAATTCAATTTGAGTCTCAGCCAAATGAAACAAGTACATATGCTGTGGAGATATGTTCTCTAAGTATTTTGCTTGAGTTAATACGCCTTCCCAAACCAAATCGCTAAACACATCAAGTTCTTGCTCTGCTACTTCTGGTTTGTTCTGTTTAATACTTTGCCACTCATCTGCAGTTATAGATTGTGTTGCTAAAAAATTAATAAACTCTTGGTGCAATTCTTCAAATTGCTCTTTAGATAATCTTGTGTATTTCATTTTATTCTAAAAAAAAAATGCGCTCCTAAAATTAGGAGCGCAAATTTACATATATATATTCGTTTTTCTTAGAAAATATAACGTAAACCAAACTGCATTTGCCATCTAGATAATAAACTAGAGTCATATCCAAATGTTTCAGTTTGATCTGGATTGAATGTATATGTTGGGTTTCCAGCACCATCAACACTAACACCTATTGGTTGTACGTTGTTTGGTTGTTGGATTAATCCCCAATCTGAATTCAATAGGTTTCCAACATTCAAAATATCCATACTAAACTGGATCGTGTTTGTTTTATCACCTCCTACATTAAAGTTAAAATCCTGAAGGAATTTTAAATCTACACGACTTCTCCAAGGTGCTAAAGCACCATAACGTTCTGCATATTTACCTCTTCTTCCACTTAAATAGTCATCTTGCTCAATAAATGCATTAAAAGCAGCTGCTTGACCTGGACCAGAGAATGTCATAGAATTGATCTCAGAAGCTGTTGGAATATAAATTAAATCGTTAATTCTAGATCCGTCACCATTAATATCACCACCATAAGTGTAATTAAAACGACCTCCTTGTGCATACTCTAAAAATCCAGAAATAGTAGTTGCCCACTTATCGCCTCCATACGTCCATTTTTTACTAGCTACACCAACAAATCTATGTGTATCTCCATATTTAGAATACGATAATACATCAGCGTTTACATCTCCAACAATTGGGTTTCCTGCATAGGCATCACTTGTTATTTCTGCTTCAATAGAGTTTACATCTTTTGAATTTAAGTAGCTATATGCTAAGCTAGCATAAAGACCATTGTTAAATGTCTTTTGTGCTTTAACCACAGCATTCCAGATACGTCCTTTATCAGAGTTTGTAAATACATAAGCATTATTAATTAAATCGCTAGGTAAATATCTTGGTCTGTTATCAACTCCATTTAATGTTCCAGAAGCAGGTAACTGTCCCCAGTTTTGTACATGTGCTCCATTAATATCTTTAGTATATGATAGATCTGCAGTTAATATTAATCCGTTTTCTAAACGCTTATCAGCACCTAAATTAGTTCTCCATACTTGTGGGAACTTATAATCTGGGTCAACCGCTTGCAAGAAAAACACATCTGGATTAGCAATTTGGTTTCCTAACCAAACAAATGGGAAACGCCCTGTAAATAATCCTGAACCACCACGAAGCTGGAAAGTATCATCACCGTTTACATCGTAGTTAAACCCTACTCTAGGAGAGATTAACCAATCGTTTGTAGGCATATTTGTATTATCAATTAATACTGTTTCGCCTGTATTAGGGTTTACATAAGGAATGTCTGGAACTACAAATCCGCGATCTATAACCTCTTGAGCTTTTTCTGCTGAATCGAAGAACAATGGCTTGTCAAAACGTACACCATAAGTTAACTTGAACTTCTCTGATACGTTCCACTCATCTTGTACATAAAATGCTAACTGACCAACATTAGTTTCAGCCAACGCCCAAGAATCGTTTGCGTTATTAGCATCAAATGTTGCTTGTGCTGCAGCAATTGTAGCTATATAATCGTTAGCATCAAAATCTGCTATATCCACACTTCCAAATAAATCAAAACCATAGCTAGTTAAGTTAAATGAGTTATCGAACTTGAATTTCTCGAAAGAGAAACCAATGGTATAGGTATGGTCTCCTTTATAGAAGTTTAAGTTATTTGAGAATTGTAGTACTTTTTGATCTAACCTGTTATGAACTGAAAATGGCTCATGACCAACGATTATATATGGCGATCCATCTTTATAAATATTAATCGATGGTGCTGGTGTAGAGAATGGATTTCTAAAATCATTAAAATGTGTATATCCAAACTGTAATTTATTAGATGCATTGTCTGAAATAGTTGAGTTTAATTCTACTTGTACAGACTTTAACTCATTATTGATCTCGTATCCAGAATTCTGAAACTGAAGTGTTGATGCATTTGGCCCTCTAAATCCAATAGCTGTTGGATGTGCAGGCTTTTCTTTAGATGCATTTAAGAAGTTATAGATAATTGCCAAACGGTTCTTATCATTAATATTCCAATCTAACTTAAAGATACCTTTTGTAGACTCCGATTTATGAGTGAAACCTTCGTAAGATCCTGGATCATATCCAATACCTAATAAAGCATCTCTAACTGCAATAAGGTCAGATTCTAAAACTCTAGACTCGTTAATTGCTCCACTACCAGTATTTGGTAACCAAGATTGCCCTAGATCTTCTCTGTCATCCTTTTCAAAGTTGGCAAAGAAGAATAATTTATTCTTTACAATTGGACCACCAATACTTGCTCCTGTTTGCGTTTGTGTAAGTTCAGGAACAAATATTTTGTCTCCTTTAACTTTGCTACCTGTAAGATCTTCATTTCTATAAAAACCATATACAGTACCATGAAATTCGTTTGTTCCACTTTTGGTAACTGCATTTACAGACGCTCCTGTAAATCCAGATTGTGTAACATCGTATGGTGCTGTTGATACTTGAATTTGATCAATAGCATCTAACGATACTGGTTGCGCGTCTGTTTGTCCTCCTGGAGTCGCTGCATCTAATCCGAATGGATTATTAAAAATGGCACCATCTAAAGAGAAATTATTGAATTGGTCATTTCTACCTCCAAATGAGTTACCATTAGCAGTTGGCTCTAATCTTGTAAAATCTGATGCAGATCTAGAAATAGTTGGTAAACGTGTTAACTCACGTCTTCCTACACTTGTTTCAGCACCAGTACGATCACTTCCAAAAGTACCTGTGCCGCCAGTTCCAGTAACCACAACAGCTTCTAATTGCTGACTATCTGCTACCATTTGCGCATCAATGTTTTGTGTTTTACCTAATGTTAAGAATACATCGTTAAATGTTTGCTCCTTGTATCCAATATAACTTACAGTAATAGTATATGGACCTCCTACTCTTAGGTTAAGTAGATTATACCTTCCATCAAAGTTTGTAGCTGCACCATATTTAGTTCCTGTAGGTGTATGGACAGCAATAACATTGGCTCCAAGTAAAGGTTGGGAATTCTCATCTAAGATTAATCCTTTAATATTCGAAGTTGTTACCTGTCCGTAGGCAAGCACTCCAACAAATAATAAAAAAATAGAAAAAATAGTTTTTTTCATGTAATTGCGTATTAATTAATATTCATTTAATTAGTATGTAAATTCGTAATGCTATGCGCGCATAACATTACTTTTTGTAAAAATAAATAAAAAAAGCCGCTCAACGAGCGGCTAATGTTATCATTTAAAAAAATTATTAACTAGTTGTTAATAATTTATTAAGTATTTATGCTTGTGGTATAACCTCAAAAGGTAAATCAACAGATACTTCTCTGTGTAATCTAACTGCTGCATTATACTTTCCTAGACGTTTTACATTTCCACCAGCTACTGTGATGAATTTTTTGTCTATTGCGTGTCCTTCTTTCTCAAGAGCTTCAGATACGTTAATGTTATTTACAGATCCAAATAACTTATCACCCGAACCAACTTTAGCAGTAATCTTAATTTCTAATGCTTTAAGTGCTTCAGCTAATTTTGTAGCATCATCAACAATTTTCTTTTCTTTAAAAGCACGTTGCTTTAAATTCTCAGCTAATACTTTTTTAGCAGAAGAAGTTGCTAAAATTGCAAACCCTTGTGGGATTAAATAATTTCTACCATAACCGTTCTTAACTGTTACAATATCGTCTTTAAAACCAACTCCTTCAACGTCTTGTTTTAATATAAGTTCCATAGTTATAATAGTTTTATTTCAATAAATCTGCAACGTATGGCATTAACGCTAAGTGACGCGCTCTTTTAACTGCTACAGATACTTTTCTTTGATATTTTAATGAAGTTCCTGTTAAACGACGAGGTAGTAATTTACCTTGCTCGTTTACAAACTTTAATAAGAAATCTGGATCTTTATAATCGATATACTTAATACCAGACTTTTTGAAACGACAATACTTCTTTTGCTTGTTAGTTTCTATATTAAGCGGTGTTAAATATCTAATTTCACCGTCTTTCTTTCCTTTTGCTTGTTGTTCTATTGATGACATAATTACGCTTTTTCTTTAAGTTTAACTCTTCTTCTTTCAGCCCAAGCAATTGCATGCTTGTCTAATTTTACAGTTAAGTAACGCATGAAACGTTCGTCACGTCTAAACTCTACTTCTAATGGGTTGATAACCTCACCAGATACCTGGTATTCAAATAAGTGATAAAATCCACTCTTTTTGTTTTGAATTGGGTACGCTAACTTTTTTAGTCCCCAATCTTCCTTAGCTATCATCTTTGCACCTTTAGAAACAAGAAAATCTTCGTATTTCTTTACTGTTTCCTTTATCTGAGTTTCAGATAAAACGGGATTCAAGATGAAAACAGTTTCGTAATGATTCATATTAAATATATATTTGTGTTTAAAATGGCTGCAAAAATAGGTATTTATTCTTGTTTTGACAACAAATTGATAATCAATTTTTTTGAAATAAAAATTTTGTTAAAATTTTGTTAAATAAAACACTTTATCGATGTTTTTTGGTTTTTAACCGAATTTTTTGTACTATTGTCGATATCTTAACCTAAAACAAGAAATGTTATGACTTTAAACTGTGTTGTTGTAGATGACTCCGCAATCCAACGCTTATCTATTGTCAAGCTTATAGAGAACCACCCTTCTCTAAACTTGATTGCAGAATATAGCAGTGCCCTGGAAACTAAAAATGGACTCAATACCCACAAAGTAGACCTTATCTTTTTAGATATCGAAATGCCTGTTTTAAATGGGTTCGAATTACTAGACGTATTAAATAATAAACCCCAAATTATTTTTGTGACTGGTAAAACCGAATATGCATTTAAAGCTTTTAATTACGATGCTACAGATTACCTACAGAAACCAATTACCAGAGAGCGCTTTAACACTGCCGTAGACAAAGCTTTAGAACAGCATAAATTAACGCTGGACTTTAAAGAAACGGATGGCGAGCACATCTTCGTAAAGAGTAATTTAAAGAAACGTAAAGTTTACATTAAAGATATTAAGTGGATTGAAGCTCTTGGTGACTATGTAAAATTAGTTACTGAAGAAAACAGTCTGGTTGTTTTATCTACAATGAAAGCTTTCGAAGCAGAATTACCTGAAGGCAAATTTTTAAGAATTCACAAATCCTATATTGTTAATTTAGACAAGATAGATCGCTTTAATAGTAAGAATGTTGAAGTTGGCGCCTATGAAATTCCACTAAGTAGGAATAAAAAGACGCAACTTGTTGATGCATTAAACAATATTTAATGCAACATAATTACTAGTGGTTAAGATCTCTATATTTTAGCGACAGTAGTACTATTATAGATAGTTTACTAATAATTATCTACGTTTAAAATTACTTTTATAGGACGAAAATCCTTTATACTTAAGAAGCTGTTCTTTATCTTAAGAATAGCTTCTTTTGTTTTATTAAGCGATTGTTGTGGTGGTATTTTTATTAGGATATTTTTGTGATATTGGTTTCGTATTCTAGAAACTGGCGGATATTCTGGCCCTAATACATGTTGCTTAAATAATTGCCTTAATGATTTAGACAACCACTCGGCTCCATCATTTACTTTATTATAGTCTCTGTGTTTTAGCGTAATTTTTATCAACCTAAAAATAGGTGGATACTTATAATTATAACGCTCATCCATTTGCTCAACAAACATACCTACATAATCATTTGTAGATACTTGCTGCAATATTTTATGATGCGGATTATACGTTTGGATCAACACTTTTCCTCGCTCAGCTGTTCTACCCGCTCTTCCTGACACTTGTTGCATCAATTGATAACTACGTTCATGCGCCCTAAAATCTGGGAAATTCAGTAAATTATCGGCATTCATAACACCTACCAATTTTACATTTCTAAAATCCAATCCTTTTGTTAGCATCTGTGTTCCTACCAAAATATCTATTTCCTGCTGTTCGAATTGTGAAATAATGCGCTCATAACTGTGTTTTCCTCTGGTAGTGTCCAGATCCATTCTTGCTACTTTAGTGTCTGGAAACAACGCTTTTACCTCAGTTTGGATTTGCTCAGTACCAAAGCCTTTATTATCCAACTCTATGCTACCACATGCCAGACATGCTTTTTGCATGGCCATATGATAGCCACAATAATGGCATCGTAACTGGTCTCTATATTGATGATATGTTAAGCTTACATCACAATTTGGACATTGCGGTGTATGACCACAAGTATGACATTCTACAATTGGTGAGAACCCACGTCTATTTTGAAATAATATTATTTGGAAACCGTCCTTCAAAGCTTCTGTCATTTCCTCAATAAGTCTATCGCTGAAATGACCATTCATACGCTTTCGTTTATACTTATCCTGAAGATCTACCAGCTCGATCTCTGGCATTATCACATCATTATATCTTCTAAACAACTCTACAAAACCGTATTTCTTTTCCTTGGTAGCATTAAAATAACTCTCTACACTAGGAGTGGCAGAGCCTAATAATACTTTAGCGTCAAACATATTACCTAAAACAATAGCAGTATCTCTGGCATGATAGCGTGGTGCTGGATCAAATTGTTTGTACGATTGTTCATGCTCCTCATCAACAATAATTAAACCAACATCATTGAAAGGTAAAAACACCGAAGATCTTGCCCCTAAAACGAGCTGCGCTTTATGAGAATTATTAAGAACATTATTCCAAACCTCAACACGTTCGTTTAAAGAATAACGCGAATGATAAACAGATATCTGATCGCCAAAATATTGACTTAACCGCGTTACCAATTGAGATGTCAATGCTATTTCTGGCACCAAGTATAATACTTGCTTACCTTTAGCTAATATCTCCTCTATTAACTTTACATATATTTCTGTCTTTCCTGAAGACGTTACACCATGAAGTAATGTGACATTATGATTTTTAAACGATCCCTGAATTTCATTTAGAGCCTTTGTTTGATATTCGTTTAACTGCTTTGAAGCTATTGCAGCTTTCCCAGCAAAAGAAACTCTATCGGTTTGTAAATGGTACTCTTCAAGAATTTGTTTATCTATTAACGTTTTAATTTGAGCTGATGAAGCATTACTCTTTTTTATTAAATCTGATACTTTTATTGGTTTAGTTGACGAAGCAGACAACATAAAGAAATTCATAATTATTTCTTTTTGTTTAGGTGCCCTACTTAATTTTTCTAATAAAACCTCTAAAGCTTCATCAGTTTCATATTGCTCCCCTATTCTAACATAACGCACCAATTTTGGTTTGTACTTTTCAAAAATCTCTTCTTCAAGAACAATCACCTCTTTCTCAATCAGTCGCTTCAATATTGGTAGTACATTTTTTTTATCTAGGATCTTGCTTATATCTTGTACTTTTAAGCTAGATTGATATTGCAATGCCTCAAATACCAAAAATTCAGTATCTGTTAATTCTGATTCATTAACCTCTGTATCTTTATATAAACTTATTATACTCTCACTTTCTAATAAAAAGGCACTGGGTAAGGCAGCTCTTAATACATCGCCCAAAGTACACATGTAGTATTTTGATATCCATGTCCACAGTTTTAATTGAAGTTCTGTAACAATAGGAACCTCATCAAGAATTTGATGAATTTCTTTTGCTTCATAAGCCTCTGGTGCATTTTCATGTATCTTTACGACCAAAGCGGTATATACCTTACTCTTACCAAACGGAACTGCTACACGCATTCCTTTTTTTAAGAATTCTGCTTCGGCTTTAGTAATGCTATAAGTAAAATTACGCTCTAATGGAATAGGAAGTACAACATCTATAAAATGTTTATTCTCAAACAACATACACTACACTTTTCTTTTTAATTGTTTTAAAGACGCATTAAGTTCATAACCTAAAAGAAGGATATTAGAATTTAGCCACAGATAAAATAATAATATTAGAAGTGCTCCAATAGAACCGTAAAGCTCGTTGTATTTAGAAAAGTTTTCAATATAAAGACCAAAAAGATAAGAGGTTAGTAATATTAGCAATGTGGTAAACAAGGCTCCAATTGAAAAAAACCTAGATTGTCTCCCTTCTTTAGTACCAAAATAATACAATGTAGCGGTGGCAATATAGATCATAATAGTTGAGAACACATATTTTGCCATATTAAGCCAAAAGATTCCTGATTGTGAGCTTTCTATATCTTTTCCTATTAAATTTTCATACAAGGGAGAAATGATATATATCTGTGTATATCCTAAAACACCAACGGTAAGAACTACTAAAAAGGCTAATATAAGAGCTACCCCTAAAGCATATAAATATTGTTTAAATACAGTACGTGTTAACTGATCGTGATACGAATGTTCAAAGCCAGAGAACACAGCATTTACGCCATTAGCCATTAAGAACATAGATAATAAAAATACTGTAGACAGTAAACTACCTTGGCTTGTGGTACTAATATTCTCAAAGATGTTTTGGTTAAAAAAATCGGACGTTTGCGGTGGCAAAAACGTATCTAAAAATCCAAGAAATTGATCTTGAAAGCCTTCAAAAGGGATATACGGAATAAGAATTATAATAAATAATAAGAAAGGGAAAATAGCTGTAAAAAAACTAAATGCAATCGCACTTGCTCTGGTTGTTAATGCTCCTTCTACAATACCAATAGTGTACATTTCCAGAAGATCATAAATAGACAAACCCTTAAACCCTGGAAGTCGTATTTTCTTTAAAAAGCGAACTACCAGATTTACTACCGGAATTTTATCTAATTTCTCTTCTATATGTTTTGTCATTAAACAGCTTTTAAGCTTAGATCCATATTATGTACTGAATGTGTAAGAGCACCACTAGATATATAATCAACACCACATTCGGCATAGGCTCTAACCGTGTTCTCATTAATTCCTCCAGAAGATTCAGTAAGACATTTATTGCCGATCATTTCAACAGCAGTTCTGGTATCGGCATAATTAAAATTATCGATAAGTATTCTATAAACACCTTCACTTTGCAATATTTCTTCTATCTCTTCAAGGCTTCTAGCTTCAACTATAATTTTTAAGTCTCTATTAGTTTCTTTAAGGTACGATTTAGTTTTATCAATAGCTTTTGTAATTCCTCCTGCAAAATCAATATGATTGTCCTTTAACATGATCATATCATATAAAGCAAACCTATGATTTTCTCCTCCTCCAATTTTTACTGCCCATTTTTCAAGAGCGCGTATTCCTGGAGTAGTTTTACGAGTATCTAATATTTTGGTTCCTGTTCCTTCTAATAAATCTACAAACACTTTAGTTTTTGTTGCAATGGCACTCATACGTTGCATAGCATTAAGTACTAATCGTTCTGCTTTTAATATGGATTGTGAGGCACCTTCAACATAAAAAGCAATATCACCGTGAGCAACCTCACTACCATCTTCAATAAGTGTTTCTACCGTCATATGTTCATCAACATAAGCAAATACTTGTTTCGCGAACTCAATTCCTGCAATTACTCCCGAATCTTTCACTAACAGTTTAGCCTTTCCTCTTGCTGTATCTGGAATACAAGACAACGAGCTGTGATCACCATCTCCCACGTCTTCCCTTATAGCGTTAGCAATAATTATATCTATTTCTTTTTGAAACTGCGCTTCACTTATCATACTAAATTTCTTTACTGCTAAAATAGGAATAGATTTTAGAATTTTTAAAAGAATTGTTACAAGCTTGAGGCTAAATCGTCATAAAATAAATAACACCATAATGTATACAATTGAAACAATCCATTCAAAGATCTATCCATTAAAATTTTTCAAATTATTTACTTGGTTTACTCGCATCCTTTTAGCTATAGCATTTTTACCTTCAGGGTATACAAAACTAATAGGCAACCGTTTTACACAATTACCTATAGAAAATCCTGTAGGATTCTTTTTTGAAGCCATGTATCAAACTGGTTGGTATTGGAATTTTCTTGGATTTATGCAATTATTAGCAGCCATACTTCTATTAATCCCTAGAACAACCTTTTTAGCTGCCATTTTGTACTTGCCAATCATTGTCAATATATTCCTTATTGTAAGCTCAATAGGATTTGTTGGAACACCTTATATTGCAGGATTAATGCTTTTAGCCAACTTATATTTATTATTATGGGATTGGCATAAGCTTAAAAAGATAGTTTCTACAATCTTTGAACAATAGATATTAGAAAATACTATTTTTGTTTTATGACGATAAAACTTATTGCCATTGGCAAGACAGACAATAAACAACTACAACAACTTATTGATGATTATCAAAAACGCCTAGGTCATTATATCAAGTTTCGTTTTGAGATCATTGCTGATATAAAAAATTCAAAAAATCTAACTGAAGCTCAGCAAAAACAAAAAGAAGGTGAACTTATTTTAAATAAGCTAAGTACGTCAGATGTTCTAATTCTGCTAGATGAAAATGGAAAGCAGTTAGATTCTGTCGGGTTTTCCAATTATTTACAAAAGCACATGAATTCAGGTATCAAGCAATTAGTATTTGTAATTGGCGGACCTTATGGGTTTTCTCAAGATGTTTACAGTGCTTCTCGAGGCAAGCTTAGTTTATCTAAGATGACCTTTTCACACCAAATGGTACGTCTATTCTTTATTGAACAATTGTATAGAGGTTTTACCATTTTACGAAACGAACCTTATCATCACAAATAATTCCTACTCACCAAGTAATCAATTAGTTACATGGTTTAATCAACTTTTTCATTACCTTTAAAACACTAACAGAATCTCTGAATTGAGATTCAAAAAAACTAACTAAATGAAAAATAACATTCTTGCCGTATTATGCGGAACAATTGCCCTTTTCGGACTTGGTTATCTAATTTATGTTGTTCTTGGTTATCATGCTTGGAATGGTTCTGGTGTTGAAGCTGTTGCAGCTGAACCTATTAATCTCACTACAATTATCATCATGGAAGTGCTATATGCAACTCTAATTACTCTCATTTATAGTAAATGGGCTAGTATTAAAACTTTTGGTACTGGAGCACAAACAGGATTAATAATTGGAGCATTTTTAGGTGCTTTACCTGCCTTAGAAATATTTTCAACCACTAATGATTTAATTGACATAACAGGAGTTATAACCGGAGCAGTAACATTTGCTATTAGGTTTGCCGTTGCTGGAGGCATTATTGGATGGATGCTTGGAAGAGAATAAAGCTAAATAAAAAAGGAGCTTAATAAGCTCCTTTTTCATCAATAATCAATCAAAATATTAATGAGTTTTAAAAATCTCCTTTCTTTTTTTCAACTGTTTCTCAAGATCTTTGATAGTATGCTTTACTGCATCTTCATAATTATCTTCATCAGAAACGGCAAATATTCTAGGACCTGGAGCACTTAACTCCATTTTACATATTTTCCCTTTTTCTTTAGCATTATGTTCTACTTCAAAATGAACCTCTGCTCCTATTATCCAGTCATATTTTTTAGCTAACTTCTGTAATTTCTCTGTTACATATTCATTCATAGCCTCACTGGTAGTCATATGTATGTATTGAATATTAATTGTCATAGTGTTTTATATTAATTGTTTAACAATAGTATAAAATTAAAGGACTTATTTTATTCATCAGATGACTTTTGTCATAATTAAATAAATTCTTCTCTCATTGACATTTTTTTGCTTGCTCATTGAAGTATTGTATCACATCTGGCATAATAGAATTCAAATTCTTAAACTTTGAGCGATTATCATCATACATTTCTAAAATTGGCACCAATTCTTGTAAATACACAAAGTTTCTATGCTGAACAAAATCTTCATAAATAAGGTTACTTGCTTTTATTCCTTTAATCTTTTTAGTCAAGATTACTTCGTTTGCTCTAACCAAATGCTCATATAAACATGATTTCCATCTTGTATATGCTTGCTTTTTCATTGATTCTTTAATAGGCTCAAACAAACAATCAGTCTTTTCTAGTGCTTCAAAGTTGGCATCGATTATAGGATTGCAAAACGTGTGACTAAACTCGTGTATTACATAATCCTGCAGGAGTTTTTCGGAGTTATAACTTGGACGTCCATCGGTCGCTTCAGATGGACCTATAATGGCATATAAATTTGCACCATCAGCTTCAACAATTCGTGTTGCAAAACCTCCATCATGTAGCAAAGGTGTTAACACCAAGTTATATGTTTTCTGAGACATTCCATAGTGGTCTTCCATTACGTTTATAACTTCATAGTTATCGATTTCATTTTTTACACTTTTAATAAGCTCATCATATAATGACTGGTGCTTCTTGTAAAAAATGTGAAACTTAGACTCGATATAAAAATCTTTAGCAGCCTTAAAAAACTCTTCTATTAGTGATTTATGTTTTTTAAAATCAATTTGTTGTTTCTCTTCTTCTGTAAAAGGATGTATCTGTTCAAAGTCAGGAAAAGAATAATGATACAATATCATTGGTACTCTATTAAACGAAAAGAATTGCCCCTGAATCTTACGCAATAAGTCCACTGCTTTGTGCTCTTTATGTTTGGAGAAATATCTATCTATATCTTTTTTATAGTCAAGCTCTTTTTGAGACACCAAAAAATATCCAGATAGATACTGAAGTGTTGTAATGAATTCCATACGCTCATCCACTTCAATAGTTATGTTTTTGCTTTGAGAACCAATACTACCGCTATACAACATCATTAAAACAAATGTTGCCACCCTTATATTACTTATCATGTATTCTACTTTTAGAATTGATTATATTAATATAACGATGGCAACAAAATTTTGTCGCAAACATTTAAGTTAAAGGTGTCGCCTATCTAACAACCATATTATTGTTTCGATTTAAAGACCCTAATAGCTTTCATATAACGATACATTTCTTCCCTAACTTTAGGAAACAGTAATAGCAAACCAATCATATTTGGAAACACCAAAGCTAGAATCATTGCATCAGAGAATTTAATAACTGCACTTAAGGTAATAGCAGCTCCTAAAACAGTAAATACTAAGAATAATAATTTATATGCTAAATCAATTAGTTTCCCTCTGCCAAATAAATACTTCCAAGCTTGCAAACCATAATACGACCATGACAATATGGTTGAAAAAGCAAATAAACAAACAGCTATCACTAACACATAAGACGAACCTGGGATAGCAGTATCAAAAGCTAAAGACGTTAAGTTCACACCTCCCACTCTGCTACCATCAGCCATTAAGGCTTGACCATTTACCACATCGCCATACACAAAGGCACCATCCATATTAAACATGATTATAATAATGGCTGTCATGGTACAAATTACAACAGTATCTATAAAAGGTTCTAGTAATCCTACTAGTCCTTCGGAAGCTGCATATTTTGTATTCACTGCAGAGTGTGCTATGGCTGCAGAACCTGCTCCTGCTTCATTTGAAAAAGCTGCACGCCTAAAACCTTGTATCATCACACCTACAAAACCTCCAGTAATAGTAGCTCTGGGGGTAAACGCTTCACTAAAAATTAAACTAAATGCTTCTCCAACAAAACTCCAATTTGAGAAAATAATAAACAATGCTGCCGCTACATACAAAACAGCCATAAATGGCACAATTTTCTCAGTAACCTTAGCAATACGCTTAATTCCTCCAATAATTACTATTCCAACTAGTATAGCGAAAACCACACCTATAATGCTTCCTGTTGCAGAACCATCTAATCCAAAACGACTAATAATTTGTGCTGCTGCTTGATTCGTTTGAAACGCGTTACCTCCACCTAAAGATGCACCTACACAAAGTACTGCAAAGGTTATCGCTAAAAATTTTCCTATTTTTTTTAATCCTCGTTCTTTTAAACCTCTCGATAAATAGTACATAGGTCCTCCAAAAACATTTCCATCATCATCAATATCTCTGTATTTTACTCCTAAAGTACATTCAACAAATTTTGAAGACATCCCTAAAATTCCAGCAATGATCATCCAGAAAGTTGCTCCTGGTCCACCAATAGAAATAGCAACAGCAACCATTGAAATATTACCTAAACCTACAGTACCAGATACTGCCGTTGCCAATGCTTGAAAATGGTTTACCTCACCATGATGACTTTCATCTTTAATAGTATCTACAAGATCTCCATCTACTTGGTGAACATTTGTTACCAACTCTTGCTCTTGGGTTTCCAACTCATCATACTTACCTCTAACAACTCTTATGGCAGTTGGAAAATGTTTAAAATTTACAAAACCAAAGTAAATAGTAAAGAATAATGCTCCTGAAAGCAGTAATATTAGCACTATAGGAATACCGTTCCCTCCTATATTAATGTTTGATAAAATAAACCCTTCCCACCAAGTGGCAAAGGGCATAAAGGCATCATTTATCTGTTCGTCCAATCCTTTTGATTGTGCTTGATTGATGAATGGCATGAATACCAGAAAAAAGAATGCATAATGTTTTTGTCTCAAGTTCATAAGTTTATGATTTGAGCCCAAATTGAAAAATTGAATTTTTAAGATTGTTAAAATTCAGAAAAGACTTAAAATTGTCGGTAAGTCTGCTACCGACAAAGCGGAAAAAACACTGTGTTTACAAAGAAATATTCTCTGAAGGAATTGCCAAACGAATTTTTCGATCACGTTTTTCTGACATCTCAAAAAGCGTGTTTTTCAACGGATTTAAATGGTGTGAAGTGGTCCAATTTTCCTTTCCGTAAAGACCATCAAGCAATGCTATCACTAAACGTTTTACTTCATTATAGTCATTTATATCAAATACTTTTTGAGATTGTGGTGCATTTTTAGGTTTGATCTCTAACCATTCATTATCATGATTTAATTTCTTATCTGCAAATTTCAAGAACAACTCATACATAGCAGGAGTAAGTTTTATTTTTCGGATATTTTTACCTGGAAACCCTTTTAAAAAAACTGACTGCTCAAACTTACCCTTTTCATTTTTTTTCTTCTCTAAACGAATTTTAAAATATGGCGTTTCTGGTATCACATTTTCTGATAGTTCTTTTACCCAACTTAATGCCAATGCAAAGAAAATCATGATCAATGATGTTTTAAAAATAGCAGAAAACAATG
Organism: Flavobacteriaceae bacterium; assembly: GCA_030148025.1. Lineage (GTDB taxonomy): Bacteria > Bacteroidota > Bacteroidia > Flavobacteriales > Flavobacteriaceae > JASBUG01. The sequence goes on from JASBUG010000009.1 coordinate 31,892, forward strand.
TGAGATTTATAGAATATCCTGAGAGTTTATATATCTGAGCAATTAACACTATAGCAATACAAACAAGCGATAAAACTGCTAAAGTTTTTAAGCGACGCTTTATAAATGATTCCCATAATACATAACCTAAAAACACTAAGGTAAACAAGGCATAATAGACATCAAGCTCATTCATCATTGCCAACATTTCACCAGAAATCATTCTACTAATCGTTGGTAATATGGAAAACAAAAAAGGAAGTCCTACAATATATCGCCAATATTTTGACTTTATGATGTGACCAATAGGCTCAGGTAAATATCGAAACCATGGTAATGCAAGAAGAATAAATAAACTATTACATAATGACAATACACTTCGCCAACCATCCAAGATCAACGGATTTTTAACATCTGTGTAAGCATAGTATACTTCAATAGCTCCAGAAAAACTCCAACACAATACTGATAATGCTAACCAAACCTGACCAAAATCGTTTTGCTTTTTGCCAATTTCCCACCAAATTGCTAACAACGCTATAAAGGCAAACAAACAAACTGAGAATTGCCACCAACCGTAAAAGGAAAGAATCTCATTATCTATGTTTAAAAAAGAAATAACGTTACTTATCATACAGTGTTTGCCTATTGATGTCTCAAATATAATAAAACACTAAACTTCATTTAATTAAATATGATGACAATTTAAAAACAAATCGATGTTGTTAAAAACAACAAATGAAACATAAACTACGCTTCACTCTTTTATTGCTTTTATCTCTAAACATACATTCTCAACAATGGATAAATAAAGGAGTCTCAATAACATATGAAACTTTTCATAGAGATGCGACATATTTAAGTGCAGATGGTAACACCTTAGCAGTTGGTAATAATGGTTTAGATATAGCACAGGTCTTTACTTGGGATGGAGCAAACTGGATTCAAAAAGGGGGTGACATTTTACCGCCTCCAACTGGTGTTAATAACGGAGATTTTGGTGCTGTTATAGCTTTAAGTGATGATGGTGATATTTTGGCTATTAGTGATAACTCTGCTGACACAAATGGTACAACTTCTGGTTATGTACAAGTGTATTATTGGGATGGTAATGTATGGAATTTTATGGGTAATAGAATTGATGGTGAAGCATCAGGAGATACTTCTGGCAGATCTACACTGGGAATGAGTTCTGATGGACTCTCAATAATCATTGGGTCATGGCTTAATGATGATTACCGTACAAATGCTGGACATGTTCGTATTTTTAACTGGGACACAAATACTAACAGTTGGTTACAAAAAGGACAACCTATTACTGGACGTTACAGAAATGGTGCAGCGGGTGAGCATGTAAGCATGAATGCCGATGGTAATACTATAGCATTTAGTGACCCTACAAACGACGCTGGAGAAGTTTACATTTATACATGGAACAATACTTTAAATATCTGGGAACAAAAAGGTAATACTATCTTTGGTGATAATGGTGATGGTTGGTTAGGAACTTCCGTTAGCTTATCGGATAATGGCAATACTATTGCATTTGGAGCTCCAAGAGCTAATAATTTTACGGGACTTGCAAAAGTATATCAATGGAATAATACAACAGAAGATTGGGAACAAAAAGGAAGTACTTTTAATGGTGATGTAGAAGACAGCTATTATGGTAGAGAAATAACTATAAATTCTGATGGTTCAACACTAATAGTTTCAGCATATAAACTAGACATCATTGATGAAAACAATAGTGAAAATGATATAAACGATACAGGTGTAGTAAAAGTATATGAATGGAATGGTAGTGATTGGACTCAAAAAGGACAATCTATTTTTGGTGCAGAAGCATCGAGTAGATTGGGCGAATACTCATTATCATTAAGTCATGATGGTGAAACCATATCATTTCATGGACGATATCAAGGAGAAAAAAAAGTGTATGTATATCAATTTGATGAAAACCTTTCGCAAAACGATCAAAAAAGAGAACTCCTTAAATTATATCCAAATCCAATAAAAGATGTTTTGTATATAGATAAAAAACTAAGTAATTGTACTTTACAATTATTTAGCTTAGATGGAAAACTAGTGTATGATAAGTTCTTAAAAAACACTTCAATACCAATACAATTAGAATACTTACAACCTGGAATTTATATTGCAAAACTAAAAACGAATGAGCAAACTTTTAGTCAAAAACTAATAAAGGAATAAGCTATTCAAAAATAACTTTGTCTGAACTTTCAAACCATTGTTTATAATATGGCTGATGTATTTTTTCGACTCTATTGCGTTTTACTTTTAGAGTTGGTGTAGCTAAGCCGTTATCAACATTCCAGTCTTCTTTCATAACTACAACCTTTTCAATTTTTTCGTGCTTTTCAAATTGAGGGTTAATGATTGATACGGTATGTTCAAAACTTAAAGTGAGTTCTTCTTTAGTTTTCACTTTTCCAAGCTCAGATAAAGTAATTAAGGCTATTGGTTGCGGAATTCCTGTACCAACAATACATATTTGTTCTATATCTGTATTTTTCGACATCATCATCTCTAAAGGTGCAGGAGAAATATACTTGCCTTTATCTGTTTTAAATTGATCTTTTACACGACCAGTAATTGTTAAATAACCTTCATGATCGTACTCACCAATGTCGCCTGTTTTTAAATAGCCATCTTCTGTAAATACTTTGGCTGTCATTTCAGGTGATTTAAAATAGCCTTTCATCAAGCAGTTGTTCTTTATACAAATCTCCCCTTCCTCAGTTAATTTAGCCTTAGCATTGTATAGTGTTTTACCAACGGTTCCTATTTTATCATTACCAGGAAGATTAAAATGAGACACACAACCATCTTCGGTCATTCCGTAACCTTGATAGATAGTAATTCCTAATCGCCTATACCATTTAATTAAACTTGGCGCAATTGGCGCTGCTGCAGAACAAATAAATACTGCTTCTTTAAGTCCTAGCTTCTGTTTTAATTTCTTCTTAAGAATAGAATTCAATACTGGAATATTTAATAATATATTTAATTTTTTCTGCGGTAAGTTTTCTAATATCTTATCTTGAAACTTCGTCCAAATTCTAGGAACAGCAAAGAAAATATGTGGCTGTGCATTTTCAAGGTCTTTAGCAAACGTATCTAAGGATTCAGCAAACGAAATATTAGCGCCTAAAACGTATCCAGCATTAGCAATTAGTCGTTCGGCAACGTGTGCCAAAGGTAAATATGAAAATAATTTTAAATCATCAGGTAAAGCAAATAGCTTAATAAGCGTATTTGTACTTTCCATAAAATTACTAACCGTATGCATCACACCTTTAGGATTTCCTGTAGTTCCAGAGGTGTAAATAATTGTAATTAACTCATCTGATTTTTGCTCGTAAACATTATCAATTGGTTCATGTTTCACAACTAGATCTTCCCATAGATCACCCTCATTTTCACCATACATTCCAACACTTATTATTGGAATAGCAGGAATACCAGACTTTTGTGATTTAAAATCATCTAGCTTCCCTACTATAATTGCTTTTGCTTCACTATGTGTTAGTATTTGGTCAATTGACTGTGCATTTAATGTAGGGTAAATTGGAATAGAGATATGACCAGACATCATGATTGCTAAATCTGCCATATTCCAATGTGCACAATTTTTAGAGAGCAAAGCTATGTGGCTTCGTTCGAGTAAACCATAACTATTTAAAGCTTGAGCTATTCGGCGTATTTCATTACCAGCCTCAGCATAAGTGTACACTTTTACACTTCCATTTATGGGTTGTTTTAAAAATACAGCATTGGGTTTATTAGCTTCCCAATGCAAGAAAGCCTCTAAAGGAGAATTAAATTTCGACATAGTTGCTAGTTAGTTTTTTAAAGATATGGAAAACTTATAAAATCACTTTCATAAAAACCTTTGTAACCTTTTTAAAATTCATCTTGTCCAATATTTGTGAATTCACAATCAAACACTTAAAACAAAAAACAAATGAAAAAAAATATACAATTGAAATTATTGACACTACTTCTATTTGGTGTTGTCACAACTTCATGTTCACAAACTAATCAATCAATAGAAACCATAAAAGGCAATAAAATAACTAATAAAGATCTTAATTTTTCTATTGAAAAAGTAATGGAGTCTTTGCAAATGCCTGGACTTTCTATTGCCATTATTAACAACAATGAAGTTGTATACCATAATGTATTTGGAGTAGCTAACAATGTTACCAATGCTAAGATTAATAAGCAAAGTATTTTTGAAGGTGCATCACTCTCTAAACCTCTGTTTGCATATTTTGCAATGAAAATGGTAGATAAAGGAATTTTAGATTTAGATAAGCCTTTATATCAATACATACCTCATCCAGGAATAGCTGAAGAATCAAAAGACTTATATCAACTTATAACTCCTAGAATGGTATTATCTCACAGTACAGGATTTCCAAATTTTAGTAATAACAAAAACATTACTATTCCTTTTAAACCCGGAACCGATTTTTCATACTCTGGTGAAGCCTACCAATACTTAACTGCCATCATTGGACATCTGAATAATGTTGGTTGGAAAGATAAATTCAATACCATTTTTGAAGCTGAAGTCAATAAACCTCTTAACATGAAGCATACTTCTTTTTTGTGGAATGATCATTTAGCTGCCAACAAGGTTTATGGCCATGATGAAAAGAATAATACTCCAACTGATAACAATACTGGAGAGTGGAGTGGAAAAACCTTCAACTCGTTTTCTAGTGTTCATAGTGAAGCATTAGATTATTCAAAATTTATCGTAGCTATGCTAAAAAGGAAAGGCTTAACTAAAAACAGTTTTGACGAGATGTTAAGTCTCCAAAACAAGTTTAAACCTACAAATAAGATGCTTAAAGAAACCGGACAGATTGGTTGGGGATTAGGTTTTGCACAAAAGAAAACCCCATACGGAATCATGCACTTGCACACTGGCAATAATCATGATTTTCAATCATATACCATGTTTATTCCTCAAAAAAAATATGGTATTATTGCTTTTACGAACTCAGGTAAAATGCTCCTCTTTTTAAAAGAATTAGAACAAATACTAGGAGCCCAATTTTAAAATATATGAAAGATCAAACAGAATTATTCGGAGGTTTAATAATAATAACTGGAGCTATTATTATTATTTACATTATCGCAAAGTATACCTATTTAATAAAAAAAGCGATGATAGATAAAGGCATAACTAACAATGCTAACAAAACAAAATTAAACTATATAGATATTGGTTGTATTGTCTTTGGAATAGGGTTAGGTTTACTCGTATCAGCAATTTATTCAAATCTAGATTTAGATGAAAACACATTAGATCTTCTCGTTTGGGGAACGATCTTAATATTTGGCGCTATAGGTTTATTTATAGCACATGTAGTAAGGAGAAAGATTGAAAAATAATTTCTCAAATAAAGACTCCTTGCTTATTGAGCAAATTAAAGAAGGAGACATTAATGCTTTTAGGCAATTGGTTGAAAAGTATAAAGATGTCTCCCTCTCTTTGACATGCTCTATACTAAAAAATGAAGTTTTAGCCGAAGATGTTTTGCAAGAGGTTTTTCTAAAAGTGTATCACAACATAAAATCCTTTAAAGCAAAGTCAAGCTTTGCTACATGGTTATATCGTATCGTTGTAAATTCCTGTTACAACGAGTTAAAACGAATTAAAAACCATCAGAATATTACTGAGATTGACAATAATTTATATTATGATAATATTGATCTTGAGCACAAAAAACTAAACACTAAAGAGCAACAAAACATTATTAACACAGCATTAAAAAAAATAAAGTCTGATGAAGCTTTGGTGTTGAGATTGTTCTATTTATGTGAACTAAAAATAAGTGAAATAGAAAAGATAACTTCCTATAGTAAATCAAAAATAAAAGTAGATTTACACAGAGGCAGACAAAATCTTCAAAGTGTTTTAAACAAGCTATTAGGAACAGAAATCGAGAATTTATTATGAAAGATGATTTAACTACACAACTAATTAAAAAAAGTAAAGTTGAAACTACTAGTGACTTTACTGATAAGCTAATTCATAAAATTGAAGCACAAACCGAATTAAAAAAGTCAAGAACTAGATTGTTTGCAAATGCCCTCAAATATGCAATAGCTGCAATTATTGTTATTTGTATTGTCATTCCATTTTTTCTTGACACACTAAGTTTTAGAATTACAAAAACACCTTTATATGTTTTGTGTGCTCTCTTGTTACTTGTTAGTTTTAATTACATTCTAAAACTTAGAGATATGGAAAAATCATTACAGTAAAATTTATTCCTTTTTTCCATACAGCTTAAAGTATCTCCAAGCCGCAATTCCACCTATAAAAGCAAAAATCGCTAACATCCAAAACACATGCTGATGTCCTTGTACTCCAGGAGAATTATCTAATAAAAACCCCATACCTGGCCCAGCGAAGATATCGGGTGTATAACCAATAAGTGACATTAACCCTACCGCAGTTCCAGTAAGAGCCAAAGGTATTTGTCCGCGTTCCATAACCGCAAAGTATAAAGATCGTGCTGCATACACACCAGCAGCTACAATTAAAGTAGACATAAAGAATAATAAAGTTGAAGATACATTTACAATACCTAATGCAAATAGTAGAGCCCCAATTATAGAAACTACAAAGCTTATCATAAGCCAGAAAGTTGTTTTCGTTCTGTCGGCCACTACACCAATAATCACACCCACAACAGGTCGAATAAATAACAGAAAGGTTCCTACTTGTGCAGACTGCACCTGATCGTACAACATAACATCCTGAGCATACAATGAGAATACATCGGTTATTTTATAGCCAACATAAGCACACATAATAATGATCATTAACAATCTAACCGAGGGTAATGCTAATACCTCTTTTACTTGCGACCAAGTAATTTTTTTTAAAGTAATCTCTTTTTCTATTTGCCTATCCAACTTCATAAAAAACCAAACCAACACTCCTACCAAAGTCACTATTGCAGCTGAAGCTAATATTACCTGCTTAAATGCTTCTCTACTTTCTGCTACACTTATCGTTGCAATATCGGACGTGATCACCAATGAAAATATAAACACACCCAATGCGCCAAATAAAGCTCCTACCAAACCACGACCACCATCAAGAAACCCAAAAGCTTTTCCTTGTGATTTTGATCCTCCCCACACACGTGTTGCTTTTATCATTGGTGCCCAAAACAAGAAGATAGTTGTGAATCCCCAATAACCATACAGTACTTTTAACATGGTATAGCTTGGAAATGTTGCATAAACCAAACCTCCCAAAGCAGTCATCCATAAGGCAATTGCAATTAGTTTTCTGGGTGGATACTTATCTGCTAACGGTCCGCCAAACGGATATGATAAAAACGCAACAATACCATAGACTGAAAAACACAACCCCAACTCAAGGTTATCCAACTCAAAAGCTTTAAGCACCGTTGGTCTAAAAACTCGTGACAACACAAATGGTAAAATAAAAACTGATTCACCAGCTAAAATAAGTAGTGCCAAAAAATGCCATGGGACTCTATTATTATTCATAAACTTGAAGTTTGATTTCCCATAAAAGTAACAATAGTATTTAACTTGAATCAAAAAACTTTACTTTTGAGCTTAAATACTACGTAAATTAATGAAGCTCGTTTTTGCAACCAACAATCAAAACAAGGTAAAAGAAGTTCAGGCCTTAATTCCTAATCACATTCAGATTTTAAGTTTAAAAGATATTGGTTGTACAGAAGATATTCCTGAAACACAACCAACCATAGAAGGCAATGCTTTGCAAAAGGCTTTATACATTAATGAAAAGTACGGATACGATTGCTTTGCAGATGATACTGGACTAGAAGTAAACTCTCTAGATGGTGCTCCTGGAGTGTATTCGGCACGTTATGCAGGCAACCATAAAGATGCCAATGACAATATGGATAAGCTACTAAGTGAACTAGAATTACACCAAGATCGTAATGCACATTTTAAAACGGTAATCGCATTACATCTTCAAGACAAGGTTTATACGTTTACTGGAATTTGCAATGGAGAGATCACAAAAAACAAACAAGGAGATCAAGGTTTTGGTTATGATCCTATTTTTAAACCAGAAGGTTTTAATGAAACCTTTGCACAAATGCCTTTAGAAACAAAGAATAAAATTGGGCATCGTGGAAAAGCAGTAAGCCAACTTATCGAATTTTTAAACACTCAATAATTGTCAATCGCTATTACAGACATTACTATAAACTGTTCAGATAATTATAAACTATCTGCGACAGTATACACCCCTAAAAATATAAAAGCGGCTGTAATTATGGCCCCTGCAACAGGCATTAAAAAAACATTTTATAACTCCTTTGCATCTTACCTAGCTGAAAATGGTTTTGGTGTACTTTGCTATAATAATCGTGGTATTGATAGCTCTTTAAAGGGAGAGATATCGAATTCAAAAGCAACATTAATAGATTGGGGACAGTTAGATATGTCTGCTGTGTTCAAGGAGTTACAAAACAGATTTCCAAACACCAAATATCATTTAGTTGGCCATAGTGCTGGTGGGCAACTTATAGGTTTAATGGATGACCCTCATAAACTAAGTTCTATTTTTAATGTAGCTTGTTCATCAGGAAGTTTAAAGAATATGCAGTATCCTTTTAAATTTTCTGCTTTATTCTTTTTAAATTGTTTTATTCCATTAAGCAATTTAATTGTTGGTCATACCAAATCACAATGGGTTGGTATGGGCGAACCATTACCTAAAAATGTAGCAAAACAATGGCGTAAATGGTGTAATAGTAAAGGCTACATAAAAGTTGAATTAGGAACCACAATCAAAGAACATCATTACGATTCTCTTGAAATTCCGTCACAATGGATTCATGCTACCGACGATGGTATAGCCAATTATGCTAATGTTGTTGATATGGCAAGTGTCTACACAAAACTTCCTTCAGAAATTATCACACTAGAACCAAAAGAGTATGATTTTAAAGATATTGGTCATATGAAATTCTTTAGCTCTAAACGAAAAGCGCTTTGGCAATATGCCTTAGATTGGTTAAACTCAAACTCTTAATAACTACTATTATTCTCTTTTAAAAACTAAAGGTTCAGAATACGAAAAGTTTACCTCGATACCACTAATAACATTCCTTTTATCTTTTAATATTTTAAAATTGAATTTATCAGTTCCTTGAAAATAATTAACATGTGCTAAAAAATCTAAATCTTGATTGTGCTTTATGGTTCCTGTAAAACCATAATACTTGAAAGAAAACATATGCTTTTCGATCTTGTCAATTTCTAAGGTTCCATAAACCGGATGGTTGTATTTTCCAGCAAAACCTGTTAACTGTTTTAGCACAGAAATATCATCAATAGTATAACTCTCTGCTACATTGTTATCTCTATTAGCACTTGACTCAATATAATTTTCATGTTCAATATTTTTGCTAAAATCTTCATTTAAAAATATATTACTGGCATATATTTCTAACAAATAAGGGACTAGACTTGATTGATTGGTTAAAATAACTATTGCAAACCCTTTTTCCGGTTGAAATAAAATAGAGGCATTTTGTCCTGCAGAACTTCCTCTATGATAAATCACATTTCTACCTTTATCTATATTCCATCCAATACCATAAAAAACATCAATATCAGCATACCTAGTGGTGAATGGACTAGTGATATAATCGAATTGTTTTTTAGGTATAAAGTCTTTTCCATTAACAACACCTGAATTGGCTAACATTTTAATCCATTTTGACATATCGTCAATAGTAGACGATGCTGTAGTGCCTGCAGGAGCACAAGTATCATCACGAAATATTGGAATTACAGTTTTACCATTATTTTGGTAACTAACAGCTTTGTTTTTATATACATTAAATCCTTCTATATCTACAAATGAATTGACCATACCTAATTTTTTAAAGATACGCTGATCAATTAATTCTTCCCAGGACTTCTGTGTAACACGTTCTTGAATAATACCAGCAACAGTATACATGAAATTATTATATAAAAAGTTTTCACGAAACGACCCTTTAAAGTTTAAATATTGAATCTTATTCAATACTTCATTTCTGGAAAATTTAGGACCATATTGTAGGTAATAATGTTGTTCAAGCCCAACTCTATGTATTAGTAGATCTTTTATGGTTGCATTTTGGCTTGCATAAGCATCTCTTAACTTAAATTCAGGTATATGCTTAGTAACTTTATCATTCCAGTGCAATTTATTTTCTGTTACCAATTGACTGGTTATAGTCCCAGTCATTGCTTTAGTAAGTGAAGCAATATCAAACAAGGTTGTATTTGTTACAGGTAACTTATTTTCAAGATCCCTATACCCATAAGTTTTTTTAAAAACTAGTTCATTATCATACACAATAGCAATAGCTGCACCAGGAGTGTTTCCTTTTCGCAATACTGTATCAATGACATTTGAAAAATGTTCAAGCTTTTGTTTTAAAGGTTTGGTTGCCTGAACTTCATCTTTTTCCTGACCAAAAGAGAAATCAGAAACAAATAGTGATAAAATAATAAGTAGCGCTTTCATAGCTTTAAGTTTATTGTTCAAATTAATTTTAAACAAATGTGGCTTTTATAGCTTTACAATGCGTCTTACTTTTTATTTAATGCGTTCTACTTTTTTTAACGCACTGTTATTTAACACTTTGCCTAAATTGCGTTGGAGTCATTTTTGTGTACTTTTTAAATGCTGTATTAAAAGGCGTTTTAGAGTTGAACCCTACTTCAAATAAAACTTCAAGAATTGTAAGATCCTTAGACATGGGATCCTTAAGAATTTCCTTAGCTTTTTGTATGCGAAACTCATTTATAAAATCAAAAAAGTGCTTATTTAAATGATGATTAATAAGAACAGATAGATCTCTTACAGGAATATCAAGTTGGTTGGCTAGTTTTTGTATCGTTAATGCTGGATCTAAAAAAGGCTCATTCAAAATGATGCATGCTTGTATATCATCTATTTGCTTATCAATTTTACTTTTTTTAGGTAATTGTAAGTTCTTACCAACCATTGTTTTTACCAATTGCACACTAGAATCTATTCCTCTAAAATGCTTAGGTGCATATAAAGCCTTTAATACTAACCAACATACAAATATTAAACCGCCAGTTAACATAAGTATTCTTGCAAAATTTATTGCTTCAATACTAGTGGTTAGTCTAAATATATCTTTCACAAATGTTAATGCAGAAACCAAAACTATTATAATAATTAATTGAGATAACCACTTATAATTAAACATGGCTTTGCCTGTAGTATAGTTTTCAAGTAACACTCTTTTATATTTTCGTATATAATAAATGTCTGCAATTAAATAAAGAACTGTCAAGGTGCTTCCCACAATATTAAGAAACCTAATTTCTGGCATTCTATTATAATTTTCAAAGAACCTTAGTTGTTCTTCTATTTCAACAGCAAAAAATATTGGAAAAAGTACTATAATACCAATAACAAAAGGCATAATATGTACTAAATGAATAGGCCTGAGCTTAAAGTCTGAATAAATAACAGATAAAATATATAAGAACAATAAAGGACTTTTAAATGCCGACAATCTAATTCTTAGCATTTCTATATAAGGTGGCAATGTTACTAAATCATCGTAAACATATACGCTAATATCTATTGCAATAACCAATAAAAAACAAGCCATTAATACATTTGATAACCGTTTTGTTGTTTTTACAGTAAGTAGAAATATTGAAAATAGCAGGGATACAAATACTATTATAAAAGTCAACGCGCTTATTATTAATGAGCTATCAATTTGCATATACTATTTGCTAAACGTAATATTTAGTAGTTCTATTAATTTACTGTGAATGTACTACTTTTCATTAAATCAATAATAAAACACTTTATAACTATTAGGCTAATGGTTGAGTTCTTGTTTTGACTAATTAAATTCTAGCTTCATGTAGTTATTCATAAATTTCTTATTCATTTACTTTTACAAATTAATTTGTTTAAATAGCAAATCGTTATCTGCAAGTTGAAAGTAGATTATTTAACATAATTAAGACTTTTACAGAGCCATTATAAACTTAATTCAGTCTCAAATGAATTAGCTCAAAATATTTTTATCCTCACCTAAAAGTACACTTTACTAGCTAAAAGGGTTCGTTAACTAATTCTACATTTTATTAGCTGTTATTGATTTATAGGTTTGATTTATAATCTTAAAACATAACACTATGAAAGATCAATTCAGCTTAGACATCAAATCACCTTGTGGTGAGAATTTCGAAAATTTCACTCCAACATCAAAAGGAGGATTTTGTAACTCTTGTCAAAAAGAAGTTATCGATTTTACAAAAATGAATTCTAAAGAAATCATCAATTTCTTTCAGAACAATTCTACTAGAAATACCTGCGGAAGATTTAAAAGTTCGCAGTTAAAAGTGTATGATGGACAATTACAAAAAAGAAATAGATTTAGTTTAATAACTGGCTTAGGACTTGCACTCTTATCTCTCTTTTCTTTTAATAATCTTCAGGCACAAGAAATAAAAGGGCAATCAGACACAACTGACAAAAACTCTAAAAAAACTCAAGTAATACAAAACAACATTACTGTAAAAGGTCAAGTAAAAGAAAACGGAACGCCATTACCAGGAGTTAATATTTATTTAGAAAGAACAGCTATGGGCACATCGACAGACTTTAATGGTAATTTTGAATTCCCTGAAAAATTAAAAGAAGGAGATGTACTTGTATTTAACTATATAGGTTTTAAAACCAAGAAAATTAAAGTGACCAATGAAATGTCAAAAATGGACATAACCCTTGAAGTTGATTTTGATCTTTTAGATGAAATTGTATTAACAGGAAAGGTAGCCTCAAAAAAAATCTACAAATCCAAAAACAATTAAACAATCATGACACATAACCTGTACATTTTTTTAACTCTCCTATTAAGCCTTAATCTTACAGCCCAAGTTTCAGACTTTGCATCGGTAGATTTTACCAAAGCAAATAACATAGCCAAGATTCATGAAGGTGCAAAACTTGATAATCTTCCATTATTGGCTTATCAACTTACCAGTAAATTATCTACAGATGTTGAAAAATTTAGAGCTATTTATACTTGGGTTAGCAAAAATATAAAAGGTGATAATGCACAACATAACATGGTATCCAAGAATAGAAAAAAATTTAAAAATGATAGCATTGCTTTTTCTAAATGGAATAAACAGTACCTTAAAGTTGTATTTAAAAAACTGCGTAAGTATAAAAAAACCATGTGTACAGGTTATGCCTACTTAATTCAAGAGTTATGCTATTTGGCTAATATAGAGTGTGTGATTGTTGATGGTTACGGAAGATCTGTAGATGCAAATACAAACTCGCTAGATATGGTAAATCATTCTTGGAATGCAGTAAAACTAAATAACAAATGGTACTTATGTGATGCTACCTGGTCTAGTGGTTATACTGATGAATACAATTGCTTTATCACAGACTATAATGATGGATATTTTTTAACAGACCCAGTATTATTTGGAAAAAGTCATTATCCAGCCAAAAAAAAATGGTTGCTTACAGATAAAATAATTACCTCATCTTTTACCAAAGCACCTTTAATATATGGAGAAACCTACAAGCATAATATTGATCCTATAGCACCTAAAAATAGGGATGTAACATTACGTAAAGGTGAAGAAATAACATTTAGCCTTAAAGCAACTGATAGTGACCTTAACAAAACTGTTTCCTTAGTTCATTATATAGGTTTTAAAGAAAAGAAGTTTGACATCAGTAATATAACTAACAATAATGGCATTATCTCATTTAACCACAAGTTTAAACATAAAGGTAATTATGATGCACATTTAAAAATTAATGATGATATTGTTGCAACATATACTGTAAAAGTGATTAAAGACTAACTTGCTTACATGTGATGAACTTGATTCAGTATTAAAACGACGCATATCTTAAACGTTACCTACCATATAACCACAAATGAAAATTACTGCTTTAACAATAGGCTTTTTATTATTAACCAACTTCTCTTTCTCTCAAATTAAGAAAAAGGAATTGAATGGAATATGGAGAACAAATAGCAAAATATTTTTTAAAACCGACACAATTAAATTTTATAGAAATATCAAAAGTTGCTATCAAACAAAATGGTGGATTGAAAAAAGAGACTTTACGACAAACGAAGTAAATATTTGTACTGAACCACCTCGGATAAGTGGAATTGTGGGAAAAGAAAAAATTAAATTACGAAAAAGAGATTTTGGACAAATCATTGAATATTACCAAAATGGAAATCTAACTAACAAATTCCGAGTTATTGAATTGAATAAAAAAGATGAGCCAGAACTCAAACTTATGAATTTTGACAAACTGTCGGAACAAAAACTTTATAAATATGTAGATTCTTTAGTTTTTAAAGTATTGAATTACAATCCTGAAAAAACAGAGAATAATTCGAAAGAAATAAAAATATCTGATTCTAATCAACACGCTAAAGTTACAATCAGGTATGATAACCCAGAGCCTTTAATTGTTGTCAACGGATATCCTTTAACAGACAGAGAATTATTGAAAGAATTATTACTGGTAGAAACTAACACAATTAAATATTTGACAAAAGAACAATCAGCAAGTATTTATGGTTCGAGAGCAATAAATGGAGTTATACTTTTATTGACATCTGAAAAACGATTTAAGAAAATATGGAAAAAACACGGTAGGTAACAATGTATAAAATTAATTGCTACATTAGTGCTTAATCAAAGGTAGTTGCTATTTTGTTACGTCTGATTTTCCGAAGGAAAATCAGACGTAACAAAACCGTAACTAATCTTATACTAACCGATAAGCACACCTCAAAAACCGCATCCAAATAAAAACACTATATTTGCGCCAGATTTTCCTCAGCGTGAGGATGTGTTACCAGAAGTTTAGGGTTTAAGTATGTACGATGCGCTTCTTATGTAACACCAACATAACATCATCGGAATACTTGAATTAAAATGAACACATTCCAAGACCTTGGACTTGAGGAACGTATCCTACAAGCCATTGCCGACTTAGGTTTTGTAACTCCTAGTGAAGTACAACAAAAAGCCATTCCTGTTTTATTAGAAGACGAGCGCGATCTTGTTGCTTTAGCACAAACTGGTACAGGTAAAACAGCAGCTTTTGGTTTTCCTATGCTACAAAAAATTGATGTAGATAGCCGTACAACACAAGGACTTATCTTATCGCCTACTCGCGAGCTTTGTTTACAAATTACCAACGAGTTAAAAAACTACGGAAAATACTTTAAAGGCCTTAATGTCACTGCTATTTATGGCGGTGCCAGCATTACAGACCAAGCAAAACAAGTAAAGAAAGGTGCGCAAATTATTGTGGCAACACCTGGACGTATGAAAGATATGATCTCTCGCGGTATGGTAGACATCACTAAAATTGAATATTCAGTTTTAGATGAAGCAGATGAGATGCTTAACATGGGATTTTATGAAGATATTACCAGTATATTATCTCATACACCACAAGATAAAAGCACCTGGTTATTTTCGGCTACAATGCCAAAAGAAGTAGCTGCTATTGCTAAAAAGTTTATGTACAACCCAATAGAAATTACGGTGGGTCATAAAAATGAAGGCAGTAAAAATGTATCGCACGAATACTATTTGGTAAACTCTAGAGATCGTTACCAAGCTCTAAAACGTTTAGCAGATGCTAATCCTGATATATTTTCAGTTATTTTCTGTCGTACAAAACGCGATACTCAAAAAGTAGCCGAAAAACTTATTGACGATGGGTATAGCGCTGGTGCTTTACATGGCGATCTAAGTCAGAACCAGCGTGACTTGGTAATGAAATCGTTTAGAAACAAACAAATACAAATGTTGGTAGCTACAGATGTGGCTGCTCGTGGTATTGATGTTGATGATATTACTCACGTAATAAACTACCAATTACCTGACGAAATTGAGACTTACACTCACCGTTCGGGACGTACAGGACGTGCTGGAAAAACAGGTGTATCTATGGTGATCGTTTCTAAAAGTGAGCTAAGAAAAATAAAAAGCATTGAGCGCAAAATAAAAAAGAGTTTTGAGCAAAAGGATATTCCTGGTGGTATGGAAATCTGTCAGGTACAGTTAATGTCGCTGGCAAATAAAGTTCATGATACCGAGATTAACCATGAAATAGATCCTTACTTAAACGATATTAATGCTTTATTTGAAGATACCTCTAAAGACGAATTGATCAAAAAGTTCTTCTCTGTAGAGTTTACACGTTTCTTTAACTACTATCAAAAAGCTAAAGACCTAAATCTGGAAGCACAAAATAGTAGTGCCAGAGATACAAGTGATGAAAAATCAACTCGTTACTTTATTAATGTTGGTCGTAAAGATGGTTATGACTGGATGACATTGAAAGACTTCTTAAAAGAGGTATTAGAGCTTGATAAAGACGGCGTTTTTAAAGTAGATGTAAAAGACAGTTTTTCGTTTTTTAATACAGAAACTGAGCAAATGGAGAAAGTATTGGCATTCTTCACCGACTTTAAACAGAACGGACGTTTTATTAATGTAGAGATAACAGAAGATAAGGGACGTAGTAGAAACAGAGGACGCGGCGGAAGAAAAGGAGGCTCTAGACGCAGTGGTGATAGAAAACGTAATGATAAACGATCTGATTCTAGAAGCAGTGGTTCTGGAAACCGAGGTGATCGCAGACGTTCCGATGGGAAATCGAGATCACCAAGACGATCAGATTCTGGATCAAACTCTGGAAATTTTGCCAGTTCAAGACCTAGACGAAACAGACGAAAATAAACCTTGTTGTTAATTTTTAGTCAAAAAAATAAGCAATTGACTATTTATTCGTTTTGTTTAGTACTTTTATAATCTAAAGAAGTTGCATGAAAAAGCTTTTCCTACTTTTCGGTTTTATTTTTGTATCGGCCATTGGGTTTGCCCAAAATGACGCCTTTATAAAAGGTACCATTACTAGAGCAGACAACGGAAGACCCTTAGAAAGCGTTAATGTGGTAAACCTTACCCAAGTTATTGGTACTGCTACAAATACAAGTGGTGAGTTTGAAATAAGAGCCAAAGCAAACGATACGTTACACTTATCATATTTAGGATATAAATCGATAAAAGTACGTGTTACCAACGACTGGATCAATCTTGGATTAACACCAACTATTGAAATGACAGAATTGGCATTGGCCTTAGAAAAAGTAGTGGTAAACCAATTGCGTTTAACGGGTTATTTAGAAGTTGATATTAAACAGGTTCCTATAAGACGTAATACACGTTATAGTATTTCAGGTTTACCAACTACGGGTTACGAAGGTGGACGAAACACGCCTAATATGGTAACCAAAGTATTGGGAGCTATTTTTAATCCAGCCGATTTTTTACATAATATTTTTGGTAAAAAACCTCGTGAAATGCGCAAGCTTCGTCAAATGAAAAAAGACGATGAAATACGTAATATACTTGCCTCTCGATTTGATCGTGAAATGCTAACTGCCTTATTAAATGTTGACAAAGTAGATCTTGATCTTCTGGTAAGCGAATGTAACTACTCAAAAGAGTTTATCCAATCGGCTAACGATTTACAAATACTAGATGCTATAAGCGAATGCTACGAAGAGTATAAAGTATTGAGTAAAAATAAACGACGTCTGTAATTAAGCTCTGGAATGAAGGGCAATTCTGTTTCCTTCAGAATCTATAAACACAGCCATATAACCATGTTCTGGAGATATTTGAGTCTTTGCTTGATATACTTTTCCTCCAGCCGCTTCAACACGATCTATTTCCTCTTGTACATCATTGCTATAAAAGTATATTAAAGTTCCTTCTTGGCTAGGTATATAACTTTCTTGCTTGATCAAGGTTCCTGTAGCACCATGTGCGTTACCTCTATCAGGAAACCAACCCATTAATAAACCTCCAAAATCAACAATCTTAATATCTACTTGAAATACTGTTTCATAGAACTGTTTGGCACGATCCATATCATTAACAGGAATCTCAAACCAAGCCACCATATTTTGCTGCGCTGCCATTATTTTTCTAATACCTGTTTTAAACTTGCTAAGCCTTCTTCAAAATCTTTACCAACGTGTTTATCTACATTCATCATCATCATCATAATGCTAACCGGAAATTTGTTTTTACCCGAAAATCCCCAAGTGACCATGGTTTGATCATCTGCCACTTTATCAACCATTAAATGACCTATGGACTCAGATTTCCAGGGTTTTAAGAAACGTAATTGTGTATCTATAGACTCATTCTCTACAATACTCAAAATTTCCTGTTCGCCTTCTCCAACACCTTTACCTCCTTTCCATCTGGAAATAAAACCTACTTCTCCATCGGTACCTTCAAAAGATTGATCCATATTAGGATCTTTCTTTTTCCATGGTGACCAATCATTCTGATTTTTAATAAATTTTAAATAGTGGAAGGTTTCGCTTAATGGTTTGTTTATAATAATACTTCTTCTAACTTCATATTCTTTTGGTGCGATCATTCCTAAAAGAGCTATAATTACTACTAAAGCAGCAAGAACGTATAAAATTATCTCCATAATAAATGTGCTATTAACAAATTGACAGTCTTAAAGTTATAAAAAATTATGCTTCCTTTTTATATCTCTCTAAAATTTGATCAACACTTTTTATGGTTTTTGTACACCAGTCAAATCGTTTCTCTAAAACTTCTTCTTTAGTAAGCTGCCAGGAGATATCACTTTGCTTTAATTTTGAAGTAACATGTTGTAAAATAATAGCCGCCGAAACCGAAATATTTAAACTCTCTGTAAAGCCTACCATCGGGATTTTTAAATAACAATCGGCTGCATCAAGTACTTCCTGCGACAAGCCTTCGGTTTCCCGTCCAAAAAAGAAACACGATTTTTTAGTTATATCAAAATCTTGTAGTACACAATCGTTTGTATGAGGTGTAGTCGCTACAATTTGGTAACCCTGTTGTTTCAAGGATGAAATACAATCTTTGGCAGAATGGTAACGCTTTAGATCTACCCATTTTTGAGCTCCCATAGCAATTTCTCTATCTATGCGCTTTACATTTTGCTCTTCTATCACATGTAGTTCCTGAATACCAAACACATCGCAACTACGCATGACTGCACTAGTATTATGTAACTGATACACATCTTCTGTAGCTACCGTGAAATGTTTGGTACGTTGTGACAGTACCTGCTCAAATCTGTTTCTACGATTTTCGGTTAGATAAGACTCTAAGTATTCTATAAGTTTAATATCAATCATTAAATCAAATATAATTTAAAATAGTAATTTGGACACATGAAACACATGGTTGTATTATCAGGCGCCGGCATGAGTGCCGAAAGTGGTTTAAAAACCTTTCGTGATGCCAATGGTTTATGGGAAGGGCATGACGTGATGGAAGTTGCCTCACCGCAAGGGTTTGCTGCCAATCCAGATTTAGTATTTGAATTCTATAATCAGAGACGTCGTCAATTACTGGACGTCACACCAAACAATGCTCATGAAGCTTTGGTTGACCTTGAAAAAGAATACAAGGTAACCATAGTCACTCAAAATGTAGACGATCTGCATGAACGTGCTGGAAGCACCAATGTGGTGCACTTACATGGTGAATTGTTTAAGGTACGAAGCACTTATGATGACACCGATATACAAGAATGGAAAACAGATTTAGTTTCAGGTGATTTATGTAAAAAAGGACATCAGCTAAGACCACACATCGTATGGTTTGGAGAAGATGTCCCCATGATAGAAACTGCTATTAACATATGTCAATCAGCTGATATTCTTTTAATCATTGGCACTTCAATGCAAGTGTATCCTGCTGCTGGTTTGATGCATTATGTACCTTCAAACACTAAGATATTTTATATCGATCCTAACCCTGCCATTAGCGGTAATTCTCAGGTTACTGTTATCCCAGAACTTGCTACTATTGGTATGCAACAACTTAAAACATTACTTTAACCAACCAGATAATAATTACAATTACTAACTTGATCAAAACAACACTAATCATCTGCAGAAAGCTTAAAGAAGTCGTTTACAGGTTTTCCAAATACCTCTGAAAGTTTTAATGCCAATACTGTTGAGGGCACATACCTGTTCGCTTCAATGGAGTTGATGGTTTGCCGTGATACACCAATGCGTTTTGCCAACTCATCCTGCGTAATGTTTAAAATGGCACGTTCTACTTTAATTGTGTTTTCCATTATCTGAAACGCTTTAAAACATTGTAAAACATAACTTGCACTAATAACATAAAAGAAAGTAGTTGAAATTCTCCTAAATTTTTAAACGCAGTACTTTCTGGCTTGATAACATTCGCTACGCCATATTCTACATAAGGCATGGTCAAAGCATATAGTACTCCAACAACAAAAGCAAAAGCATATGATCGTGCTCTTAAATGTATCGTCATTTCATCTTCCTCTTTATCTCTGGATAACGATATAAATAAAAGACCGATAACAATTCCTTGTCTTGCAATATTCTTTAGCATTAACAACTCTCCCCCAAACTGTGATCTAAAAATCAGTAGCAAAAGTGCAATTATAAACACAATAACACCTACAATCTTAAACAGATATGGCAATCTAAAATTGAGCATTTTATTAAAGCTCTTGCGTTCTCTTTCTATAAACTTTTCTGTTTTCATAATTGACAAATATATTTTATAATATGTAAAATTTATTTTTCTATATGACAAATATACTTTACATTTTAAATATCACCAAAAATTTGGGAAAATTTTAGCTATCTTAGGTTGTATCAAAACATCATGTTATGAAGTTTACTTGCTCTGTTACAGTCAATAAACCAAAAGATGTGGTAGCACGTTATTTTGTTGACCCTAATTATTTAAAAGAATTTCAAGAGGGTTTTTTAAGAAAAACTCCTATTTCTGGTGTTGCAGGACAAACAGGAGCTGTAGCAAAAATGTATTACAAAATGGGAAAAGGTGAAATGGAACTTACTGAAACTATCACCAACAACAACATGCCCGATTCCTTTTCTGGGCAATACCATCATAAACATACCGATAATACAATGCATACCACTTTTACTGCGTTAAGTGATAATACTACACGTGTAGATAGTATAATAGAGTATACAGCCTTCAGAGGTTTTTTAATAAACATTCTTAAAACCTTGTTTCCACGCATGTTTAGAAAACAAGTAGATAAATGGTTGCAGAATTTTAAGAAATTTGTAGAAAAGCAATAGCTATGAAACACAAGAATACATCTTGTTATAGATGTGAAGAAACAAAAGAAACTTCATTAGAAAATTTATACGGTTACACTGTATGTAATAATTGCAAAAGCAAACTCGGTCTTTTTCAAGATGCAACTATTACGCGACATATTAAGTCGTTTGCAGCGGCACATCAATTAGATGCTTCTCACCCATCATATAAACAAGATGTACAGGAAAAACTCGCGTTATTAGAGCAGCAGTATATTTCTAAAAAAATAAAATTATTACATATTCAGGAACGGATTAAAAGTTTATATTAGGGTTGTTAGTCACAATTAGAAAATGATTGAAGAAATAAAACCTAAATCTGAATTTCTCAAAAAGTACATTCAAAGCTTTAGCATTCTTAAAAGTAACGGACAAAAAGATATTAACTACTATCTTTTCCCTCAGTTAGGAACAACTATGGTATTGGCTGTTGATACAGCTATTAAACGGTATGACAATAAAATTCAATTTATACATGATTTAAATTCCCCTCCAAAAATTGAAATATTTGGCAAATATCTTAATCCTGTTCAAATAAGATATCAAGGTATATTTAATGAATTTTCTATTGATTTTGCGCCATTAGGCGTAAACTATTTCTTTAACGAACCCTATAACGCATTAGCCCCAAATAATTTTCAAGAAATTAAACATAATGATTTAACTCAATTAGCAAAATCAATAAGTGACGTAGATGATAATGAAAAGAAAATAGAACTTGTTGAACAATATTTCCTCAGTGTATTTAAAGAAATTAAGGCGAAATATTTAGAAGAAGCAATTAGCTTGATTGGTCAAAACCAGGACATTTCTATTGAAACCATTGCAAAACAATGTAATGTTACCACTAGAACACTTAATAGAGCTTTCAATAATTATCTAGGTTGCTCTGCTCAAGCCTATAAAAAAATTGCCAGATTTAGAAAGGCTATCGATTATAAAATACGAAGCAAAGATTCAGTCAACCTCACAAATGTATGTCATAACAATAGCTTTTATGACTCCTCTCATTTTTTAAGAGAATTTAAATTATTGACTCAAAATAACCCTAGTAACTTTTTTAATTCTATTTCAGAAATGGGCATTTCAAAATTTCCTGTTAGGTTCATTTAAAAATGTCCGATTCGTACTATCTCAATTGATTTTGTCATTCTAGCTTTGCTATTAGTTTTTAAATTATAAAGGTATGACAAACATTAAGGAATTATATAGACTAGTTACAATAATAAGTCTTTTCACAATTTTCATTGGGTGCACAACTTCTAATAAATCATCTAGAGATCTTAAAAATGAAAAAAGCAATTACGAGAACATATTCGCAATAAAAAATGTGAATATCATTCCCATGACTGTTGAAAATAAGGTTCTCCAAAATGCAACAATACTAATTAAAGAAAACAAAATAGTATCAATAAATAAATCGATTCCTGATGATGCCATCATAATTGATGGAAAAGACAAATGGCTAATTCCTGGACTTATTGATATGCACGTTCACAATCTTTCAAGTGGTAGTTTCTCCAAGGGGTTTCCAACAAGAGGCTCTACTCTAAACTTTGAAACTCAAAACCTAATGACTCCCTACTTTGCTAATGGAGTCACGACTGTATTCGAACTAAGTGGTAGAGTTGGACACTTCTCCCAGAGAGATGAAATAGAGAGCAAAAAAGTCATTGGCCCACGAATAGCAATTGCAGCTGTAATTGATGGAGAAGGAAATGAAATAGTAGCCACCACTCCTTTAGAAGGTCGGCAATCTGTTAGAAACGCAAAAGGATTGGGATATAAATTCATTAAAGTTTATACATGGCTCAGTCCAGAAACTTTCAAAGCAGTAATAGATGAAGCCAAAAAACAAGGAATGAAAGTCGTAGGTCACATACCCAATGCATTTGAAGGAAAGGCAGCAGAAGAATTCTTCATTCCGCATTTTGGATTAATTGCGCATGCAGAAGAATTATCTAAACAAACCGATGATTATAGTTATGAAAAAGCACAAGAATTTGCCCGTTTAGCTAAAGAGAGTCATACTTGGTTAATTCCTAATTTAACAAATATGGTTGCTATTATTAAGCAGGCTAAATCATTGGAAAGTGTTACAAGTTTACCAAGTTTAAAGTATGTGCATCCACTTATGCAAGATAAATGGGTAACCTCTAATAGCTATAATAAAAGAGCAACTCCTGAATTGATTGACTACTTTCAAAAACAAGCCGATTTTCACAAACTCATAGTTAAAGCTTTTAAAGAAGCAGGAGTTCCTATGCTTGCAGGAACAGATGCTGGAATTTCTGGTGTGGTTTGGGGGTTTTCACTTCATGATGAGATACAGTTATTAGTAGATGCTGGCTTGTCTAATGAAGAAGCTTTAGCTACTGCTACACGATTAGCTGCAGAATGGCTTGAAATTAATGACAAAGTCGGAACTATAGAAATAGACAAATTCGCCGATTTAGTTTTGTTAGATGAAAACCCTTTAGAAGATGTTAGTAATACGAGTAAAATTTCTGGTGTTATTGTAAATGGTAAATGGATAGATGCTACAAAAATCAAAACAATGCTTGATCATCTAGCCAAATGGAATAATGACAATAAAGAAAGATACCTATGGAAAAACAGAAAGAATTTATGATATAAGTCTTAACCTAACGCTATAAATATAATTAGTTAACTTCGTTTAACATTATATCATAAAAAATCATTTAATAAAAGAGACAGTAATCGAATAAAACAGGCTTCTTTTCAGAAAAAACTGTTGTTCGTTTAAATCATAATCTCATTATTTTTACGTTATCAAAAAAATAATTTTAAACTGAAAATAAAAATTGAAAAAATTAAGGTTGGCTCAAAGTAAGCAGGTTAGCTTATCAGTAAAGGTGCTTGGTATTGCCTGGTTTATATATTGGATACTATTGCTAATCCTTAATTTATTATATTTTAAAAGTGATAATTATCCAAAACCCCTATTATTTCTCTGGACCATTCTTTTTACAGCTTGCGGGATTATCATTTTTTATGGAATATGCAACATATACGATAACCTTATTAAAACTAGGGCTAAAATTGCAAAAATCGTTGTGGTATCTGTTATATTGTCTTTTGTAGGTGCTTATGTATGGAGTTTATTTGAACCTATTATATCCTATATCATCAATCCCAATATATCCACTTTAGAGATTAAGTGGGATATTGGTAGTCGCGGCACATTTTCTCAAAGTTTCATTGTGGCATTTTTTAGTGTCTCTTATTATTTCAGCAAAAATATCGAACAATTGACTATAGAAAAATCTATTCCTGACATTACCAAACAAAAAATGCCTTCTCTTCAAGATACAGTGACTGTGTATATTAAAAATGATATTTTTATACTTCCTATTTCAAATATTAAAAAGATTAGTGTTAGTGGTAATTATTCAGTAATAACTGACCATGAAAACTCGAAATTTGAAATAAAGAAAAGTTTAAAAAAATGGGAACCTGAATTACCTATGAATTATTTTAAGAGAATTCACAGATCGACCATTATCAATACAAATTTTATTGAAAAAATTGAGCTTTCTCATAACTACAGTTATCGTATAAAATTAAAAGGAATAGACAACCATGAAGATGTTAGTAGACGCTATGGAGCAGCATTAAAAAAAGAAATGAAATTATAACAGTAGAAACTTAATTACCACTAAGTACTAAAATTATACCACTTATCACTTTATTGGATTTTGTAACATTTTATCTGCTTACTTTTGAGTCAAAATTAGCGTTAACCAATTAACAGCTTTCTTAATGAAACAATCCATTTTTACAATTATCTTTCTACTTCTTATCTGCGCTTCATGCGAAAAGCAACCCGATTACAAGAAGTTTACTGAAGACTATTCACATTTTATTGAAAAGGCAATCTCTGCATTTGAAACCAAACATGGTCTATCCCTAGCAATAGTAAAAGACAATCGAATTATCTTTGAAAAATATCATGGTCTTGCTGATGTTGAAAATCAAACACCTGTAGATGAAAACACATGCTTTTATATTGCTTCATCAACAAAATCATTTACTGCATTAGCAGCTCTAATTTTAGAATCAAAAGGAAAACTAGATTTAGATAAATCTGTATCCGATTATTTTCCAGAAATTAATTTTGCTCCAGAACTTAAAACCGATAGCATTACAATTCACCATTTAATTCAGCACACTTCAGGCATAAAGAATTGGCCAATAATCAACGCTACTGCATATACAGGTGTGCATAATCCTGAATTATTATTGGCACAACTCGAAAAACACACACGCATTGATAAAAAAGCTCCATTTGGAAAATTTCATTACACTAATTTAGGTTACAATATTCTGGGGATGATTATGAACCGAGAATTGGGTCAAGATTGGCAGTCCATTCTTCATGACGAGATTTTTAAACCCTTAAATATGGGGCTTACCAGTGCACGAATGACTAAAGCGAAAAATGAGGGATGGCAAGTTGCAAAACCACATAGCCAGCTTAACGATGGAAATATTTTAGAACGTCTTTCTCTAGAGAAGCAAGACAATACTATGCATCCCGCTGGAGGCATTATATCTACACCTCGAGATATATCCAAATGGCTTATCATGGAATTAAACAATGGCGCAATTGATGGCAAACAAATATTTGATGCTAGTATGATTGAAAATAGCCTTTTACCTCATGCCGCTCAAGACAAAAAATATGGAGACCTCAAACGCTTCGGT
Source organism: Flavobacteriaceae bacterium (assembly GCA_030148025.1). GTDB lineage: Bacteria > Bacteroidota > Bacteroidia > Flavobacteriales > Flavobacteriaceae > JASBUG01. The sequence goes on from JASBUG010000009.1 coordinate 57,931, forward strand.
TATGGTTATGGATGGAATTTAGCAACGACATCACATGGCGATACTTTAATACACCATTTTGGTGGCTTTAGTGGTACTCATGCTGAAGTGTCAATGATGCCGTCAACGGGAGTAGGTGTCGTTATGATGACCAATGAAAATGGTTCTGGGAGTGACCTCAGTTTTTTACTAGCCTCCTATGCTTTTGATTATTTTGCAGGCAGAACAGATCTGGACAATTATTATGATAAAAAATTGAACGATTATGTTAAAGGGATTTCAGATTGGAAAAAGAGCATCAAAAAACATGAAGTTGATCGCTCCAAACGACAATGGCAACTCGAACTTCCACATGAAGCATATGCAGGAACTTACATCAGTGAATTATTTGGCACTCTCGAAGTTAAATACATTGGAGATAACCAATTAACAGCACAGGTTGGGAATTTAAAATCACCAGTGGCAGAACCTTATGATCGAAATTCAATTCGGGTAGAAATGACACCGCGATCTGGTTCAGTTATACACTTTAGTATAGAAAATGATACTGTTATAAAAGCTAATTGGGATGGGTTAACCTATACAAAAATAACTGAGTAGTTATTTATTAAACTTTTCACATAGCCATATTTTTTCTATTGCCCATATGAATAAAATCATGCTGTTCAGAGTACTAATATAAAAAAGTACAACGCCACTATATTTCTACTCATAAAACACCGCCACCTCGTCCAGAGACTTGCGCTCTATATCTGGCACATAGGCAGGTTGTTTTGGATAACCTATGGGTAGCAATAAATAAGCACGCTCGTTACTTGGTCTATCTAAGAGCTTGGTTAAAAAATTCATAGGGCTTGGTGTATGTGTTAAGGTTACCAAACCTGCATTATGAATGGCTGTGATTAGCATACCGCTGGCAATACCAATAGATTCATTTACATAATAGTTGTTGTAACGTTCGTCCCCATCATGCTCATATACGCGTTTAAACCCAACAATTATCCAAGGTGCGTCATCTATAAAGGGTTTATTAGCATCTGTTCCTAAAGGTGCTAGATCTTTTCTCCAGCGCTCACTCATACGCTTTCCATAAGTTTCACGCTCTTCTTCTTCGGCAGCTAAACGTATTTTATGTTTTAACTCTTTGTTAGAAACCGCACAAAAGGTCCATGGCTGTTTGTGAGCTCCAGAAGGCGCTGTAGATGCTGACTTGATAATATTCTCGATCACTTCCTTTGGAATATCCTGAGACGCATATTCCCTAACCGATCGTCTCGTATCTAACCAATTATAAAAGGCCTCACTTTTAGCAATAGATTGTTCCTGTGATAACTCAGTAGAGTTATATAAAATATGCTTATAACCGTTTATTAAAATATGATCTTTGATTTTCATTTAATAAATGTAGTATTATTTTTCTTGATTTCGACTGCGCTCAATCTGACAGAAAATTGTTTTAAACTTGTTTGTTCTTCTCTTCTATCCATCGCGACATAAACTTAGTGCTTTGCATGGTATGATGCTGTAACATACTGCCCATAAAATTCTGCAAACGATGATTCTCTAAATTTTCTGTTATTGCTTCTACTCTACTCAATAGCTTCCTACTATGAGTTATTTTATTAAAACGTGAATTGATGACTTCAAATCCATGTTGCTGTTTTGAAGACCAAAGATTTTCATCGTTATAAAGTTCAACAGAGTTATTTGCAAACTCGTCTGGATCATCAGCTATAAAACCGCATGCTTCCATATCACCAAACATACCTTCAGCTGCTATAGTTGACATACCAGATGGTGTTCCATTTACCATAGCATCTATAAGCTTTCCTTTTAATCCTGCTCCAAATTGCAATGGCGCTAAACATACTCTAGCTTGCTGCATGACCTCATTAACATCTTCAGCAAAACCTTTTACTAAAAACCCTTCTTTATCATTATGTAACTGAGTCACTTTTTGCGAAGCATAGGCACCATAAATATGCATTTCAGCTTTAGGTAATTGCTTTCTAATTAATGGCCAAATAGCATGTTTTAAATACAATACCGAATTGTAATTAGGTTCGTGTAAAAAGTTTCCAATGGTGATGAAATGTGCTCTTTCCTTAAACGACGGTAATACTATTGATTCATCCAGCGATTCCAATAAGAAAGGTGTGTATTGCAATAACTCGGTTGCGACCTTAAACTTTTTATTTAAAAGTTCTATTTCTGCTTCCGAAATTATCAAAGTCAAATCACATCGATAAATACTTGCTATTTCTCGCTTAGCAATGTCACTAAACAAATAATTGTCATCAAATGGCTGATTATCCTTAAAAGCTTTATGACGTCCTTTTCGTAAGCAGTGAAGATCTTCGGTGTCTAAAATTCTTATCGCTTTTGGACAATGTTCAGCAACACGCCAACCAAATTGTTCTTCCATCATAAACCTGTCAAACATTACCACATCTGGCTTTAATTTCTTTATAAAATCGTCAAAGGAAGGATTGTTCAATTCTATCTCTACTGTAGTAACATCAATACTATTTAAATCAAAAGCATTATCGGTTTTAGCACAAGGGCTTGCAAAAGTAATTGTATAACTATCATTTTGAAAGGCCTCAATTAACTGCATCATTCTACTTCCAGCAGCAGAACTCTTAGGCTCAGGCCACACATAACCAATAATGAGAAGTTTTCGCATCCAGACTAATTATACTGTTCGCGTGTTTTTTTCACCCAACCTTTAACAGCATTTATTTGGGCTTCAGATAATTTTGCTTCGCCATGGGTAATAGTGTAAGACTGTAAAGGCATTTCTTTAGCAACTACCAATTCTTCAATTTCTTCTAGTTTATGATCTTTTTTCTTATTACTAAATTCTGACCAATTTGAAAAGTTAAGTTCTTCTTTTCCGTGATCTACATGACCAGCCATCCAATAATTAACTGGTGTAATGTTATTATACCAAGGATAACGTGTAAAATCACTATGGCAATCATAGCAAGCTTCTTTTAAAATTAGTTTTACATCTTCTGGCGGATTAGTTTCATTTAAAAAGGCTTCAATACTTGCTATATCACCTTCATTTTTTTCAGGACCGAAAAACTGAGCGACAACAAAAACAATAAGTAATAACCATAATATTTTTTTGAGAATCTTCATAATACTGCTTTTTAACTTAAATTTACCTCTGTAAGTAAATTTAGTAAAAACAAATCTGATTTTATTTAGCATTAAGACATTTTTATGATGACTACCGAACAACTTTACAAAGAACTAGATTACGTTAATCATTCTAGAGATAATCGAAAAAAGTATGCGAACTTAGTTATCAATCATCCAGAAATGCTACCTCAGGTTATGGATATTTTATTTAATGTAAATGATAAACGTTCGGCAAGAGCAGCATGGTTGCTGGAATTTGTAGCCAGAGAAAACTTAAATGCTATTTTACCACATTTAGACAGAATAACCGAAGAGATGCATAAAGTACATTTAGATTCGGCCGTTAGGCCAATAGCTAAAGTTTGCGAATATCTAATTGAAGCTTATTATCATAAACTACACAACCAAACAAAAGAACAATTAACAACCGTTCATAAAGAACGTATTATAGAATTAAGCTTCGATTACATGATTACAGATCAAAAAGTGGCGGCAAAGGCCTATTCTATGCGATCATTATTTTTACTTGGTAAAGAATATGATTGGGTGCACCCTGAATTGATTATGATTTTAGAACGCGACTATAATGCTGGAAGTGCTGCTTTTAAAGCGCGAGCACGACAGTTATTGAAAAAGTTAAAAGCCCATAATGGGCAATAAAGAATTTATTGAAATCAACTATCCTCAAAGTTAGCTTCGGAGATTTATTTCGATTAATAAATGAAAAAAATCATGTACTTTTGCAGCTTTAAAAACAACACAACTTATGTCTTTATCAACGCTTAATGCCATTTCTCCAATTGATGGTCGTTACAGAAGCAAAACAGATGCTTTAGCATCTTATTTTTCGGAAGAAGCTTTAATAAAATATCGAGTACAAGTAGAAATAGAATATTTCATTGCTCTTTGTGAAATTCCGTTACCACAACTTTCAAATTTTGATCATTCGTTGTTTGATGAGTTGAGAAACATCTATAAGAATTTCTCTGCTGAAAATGCTATGGCAATAAAAGACATTGAAAAAGTAACCAATCACGATGTAAAAGCGGTTGAATATTTTATAAAAGAGCGCTTTGATGCTTTAGGCATTTCAGAATACAAAGAGTTTATCCATTTTGGATTAACGTCTCAAGACATTAATAACACAGCAGTTCCATTAAGCATTAAGGATGCCATGAACGATGTGTATGTTCCTGAATACTTCACAGTTTTAAACCGTTTAGAAGAACTTTCTGAAGAGTGGAAAGATGTACCAATGCTTGCAAGAACACACGGGCAACCAGCGTCTCCTACACGCTTAGGAAAAGAGGTTCAAGTTTTTGTGGTACGTTTAAAAGAGCAGTTCAATTTAATGAACGATATTCCGTCAGCAGCCAAATTTGGTGGAGCCACAGGAAATTTCAATGCACACCATGTAGCCTATCCATCGATCGATTGGAAAGATTTTGGAACGCGTTTCGTTCAAGAAAAATTAGGTTTATATCATTCGTTCCCAACAACACAAATTGAGCATTACGACCATATGGCCGCTTTATTTGATTGCTTAAAACGTATCAATACTATTTTAATAGATCTTGATAGAGATATCTGGACTTATGTGTCTATGGATTACTTTAAGCAAAAGATCAAAAAAGGAGAAGTTGGTAGTAGCGCTATGCCACATAAAGTAAATCCTATTGATTTTGAAAATAGTGAGGGTAACTTAGGTATTGCCAATGCTGTATTTGAGCATTTATCTGCTAAACTTCCTATTTCCAGATTACAACGTGACCTTACAGATAGTACGGTTTTACGTAATGTTGGCGTGCCATTTGGACATACTATTATTGGTTTTAAATCGACACTAAAAGGCTTAAACAAACTACTTTTAAACGAAAGTAAATTTGCCGAAGATCTAGAAAATAACTGGGCGGTTGCCGCTGAAGCAATTCAAACTATTTTACGACGTGAAGGTTATCCAAACCCTTATGAAGCATTAAAGGGTTTAACTAGAACCAACGAAGCTATTACACAAACTTCTATTGCTAACTTTATAGATACTCTGGAAGTAAGCGATGCTATTAAAACAGAATTAAAAGCAATTACACCAGGTAACTATACTGGTATATAAATGAACAACAATAAACTTACATTATTAGCAACAGGACTGCTGGTAGCCTTCTTTTTTATTGCAGGTCTATTAAAATTGTTAGACAATTTTATTGTCATGATGCTATTATTTTTAGGCTTTATTGCTATTGCTGTAAATATTGTTATTATAAAATCTAAAGAAGATGATAAAAAAAAACTGCCTAAATAGGCAGGTTTTTTACATTAACATTTTTTATTTTGATTGATTAATCTAGCACTTCAGAGGACAGATCATCTAAAACATCACTTGCTCCTCCTGAAGGTCTAAAAAACTTCATGAAATCTTCAACCGAATTTTCATCTGAAGACATCTGATTCACAACGTCTCCTAATTTCATGATCTTTGCTGGTTCCATATCGTCACCAAGAACTCTTATTATTCCGAAACCTGATTCATTCATACTTCCAAAAATAATAAGCTCATCTATAGTTGTATCGGTACCAATATATTTTACAATAATTCTACCATCACTTGAGTTACCTCCTCTAAATAGCTCTTGGTATTTCTCATCTTTTAAAATGGTCTTTACTTTAGCTAATTCAGCTTTATATGCCTCTTCATTATCACCATCTTTTTGGTAACCTAACATATTAAGTTTATCTATAGACTCGTATGCTTCCTTTTGTACATCTGTAAGATCGATATTCTCAACATTCACAAAACTTACTGGAATATCTACTGATATAAAATTAGGAGCTTCTTGATTTAAAACATAATAACCTTGCAAGGTCTCTCCTCCATAGCCACAGCTGGTTAAAACAGTGGCTATAAGGAGTGACATTACATATTTTTTGATTGATGTGTACATGATTGATGTGATGATGGTTAGTTTATACGCTCTTCTTAATTCTTATCTCCTGCTTTCTTTAAGTGCTCTCCACCAGGAATATTCATTTTACTAGTGATCTTTGAGATTTGATTTAAATCGATATCTCCTAAAACTGATACTATAACAGTTTCTACATTACGTTTTTTACCATTTATAGTAATGTTCTGATCTTTTGTAATTTCTCCCAGTCCAGTTACATACATAAGTAACTCTTTTACATGATTTGCTTTAGAGCCTTCACGTACATAGAACTTTACATTTTGCTCTCCATCTCTAAAACGCATTAATTCTTCTAACTCTGAGCTTCCTACGTATTTCTTTACATCTGAAGCCATACTAGCCGAAATACTCTTTTTATCGGTAGTTAAAAACTTCACGCTTTTTATTTTCTTTACCATATCGAAAGCTGCTTGATCTTCTGGATCATCTAGATCTAGATCTATACTTGCTATCATTTGAAACATTTTACTGTTTACAACTCCAGACCCTACGCCTTCCATATCTTCATACTTATCAAATAATCCTTGTCCAAACGACACTAATGGTGATAAGATAACTGCTATTATTAATACTAACTTCTTCATGTTTACTTGTTTTAATATTGTTTTGTTTTTACTTTAAAATTTTACTTGTTGTTTTTGACACATCTCCTAAGTATGACATATTGTTGGCTCCTTTATCAAAATTTGAAGAGACCATTGCAATACTTTCAGTGCCTTGGTTAAGTTTGCTAGATAATAAACCTAACAATTCTTTAGTTTGAACATAAGCTTCTTTTTCTTCTGCTGTAAGGCTTGCAAATGTTCTTTGTTCAGGTGTTACATCAACCTGAGTATATATCCCAAACATAAGAACTGCTATTGCTGCAACCGAAATCCATTTGTACAAAGTGTATGTTTTTCTAGGTTTTAATGGAACGTCTTTAGTAAACTGTTCTTCCTGGGTGTGCAAAAAATACTGGAACATCGATTTGTATACCTCTAAATGCGGCGGTACAGTCTCTTGAGAAAAATAGTCTTTTAACTGTTGCTCTTCTTTTAAAGTAGTTTCTCCGTTGTCGTACTTTTCTATTAATTTTTCTATGCTATTTAACACCATAACTATGTGTTTTAGTTAATTTTTCTCTTAATGTTTTTCTCGCTCTTGATAAAGCAACTCTAATTGCTGTATGATTCATATCTAGCATTTTAGCTATCTCATCAAAATCGTATTGCTCTATATCTCTAAGCTGTAATATTATTTTTTGTTGCTCTGGCAACTCTTCCATTATTTTAGAAACCCAATCTACACTATCATTCAACTCTACTTGTTTCTGTAGTGACACATTATTATCTTGATAATTGCTATGCACTATCTTTAAATTTTGAGAGTGCTTAGATTTTAATTTGTCAAGACAAAAGTTCTTTGTCATTGTCATAGAAAATGCTTCAACATTCTTGTATTCGCTAATCTTTTGTTTATTGTTCCACAGCTTAAGCAAGATCTCTTGTGTAGCATCTTCTGCTTCTTCCTGCGAAACTAATAATCGTTTTGCTAGTCTAAATACTTTATCCTTAAAAGGCATTACTATTTTTAAAAACTCAGCCTGTGTCATTTTCTTTGGTTAGTGTACAGCGTTTTAGTGCTATTTGTAATTACGACGAGGTACTTTCTATTTTGTTACACGAGAACTAAAATTATTTTTATTTTACAATAATGTAATTAACTTTAGAGTTTAAAAAGAAAATTAAATACGCTATGAAAATTTACAAAAATCTCCTGATTTTACTAGTTCTTACAGGGTTTACCTTTAGTTGCTTTGATGATAATGATGATACTACTGTTTCTGCTAGTGAAATAAATGATTTTGTTTGGAAAGGAATGAATTTATTCTATTTGTATAAAGATAATATTCCTGACTTAGCCAACGACAGGTTTTCTTCAGATCAGGCATATGCCGATTATTTAAATTCTTTTGCTTCGCCTGAAGCTCTATTTGAAAGCTTAATATATAACAGACCAACCGTAGATAGATTTAGCTGGATCGTTGATGATTATATTGCCTTAGAGCAATTATTTAGTGGTGTTACAAAACGAAGTGGTTTTGAATTTGACCTCTATTCGGTTCCAGGAAGTAGTTCTGAAGTATTTGGAATTGTCAGACTGGTTTTACCAAATAGCAATGCTAGTAATAATAATTTGGTAAGAGGTCAGGTGTTTACATCTGTAGATGGTGTTACCCTTACAACAGATAACTATAGCAGTGCTTTTAGTCCTGACTCATATACTCTAGGTTTTGCAGATTATGATGATAACGGAACTCCGAGTAACCTAGATGACGATAGTATTACATCAAACGGAAATACGGTGACATTAACTAAAGAAGTTTATACTGAAAATCCGGTATTTAAAACTGAAACCATTGACCTTGGAGGTGGTGAAAACTTAGGCTATTTAATGTACAATGGCTTTACTGCAGATTTTAATAACCAATTAAATGCAGCGTTTGGAGAATTAAAAAATAACAATGTACAACACTTGGTATTAGATCTAAGGTATAATCCAGGAGGTTCTGTAAATACAGCGACACTTTTAGCAAGTATGATCACTGGACAGTTTAATAATCAAGTATTCACTAAACTTAATTACAACAGTGGACTTCAAAGTAATAATACTACTTTCGATTTTACTAACACTTTCGATGGAAACACTATTAACAGCTTAAATTTAGATAAAGTATATGTACTAACTACCAGTGGTTCAGCTTCTGCAAGTGAAGGTGTTATTAATGGTTTAAAAGCTTATATAGATGTTGTACAAATAGGCACAAATACCACTGGAAAATCGCAAGCATCAATTACTATTTACGATTCTCCAGATTTTTTACGTGATGGCGCAAATCCTAATCACACATACGCTATGCAACCATTGGTTGCTATAACGGTTAATAAAAATGATGACGTTGTTCCGTCTACTGGATTAACACCATCTATTGTTCTTGCCGAGTCTCCAAATAATTATGGTATTTTAGGAAATGTAAACGAACCTTTATTAGCTGCTGCAATTGCAGACATTCAAGGAACTGGACGATTTGATTTTTCTACAAATAGTGAAGGTCCAATTGCTACTAGTAATAGTTTAATACCACACATTAATGAAATGTATATAGAGAACAAAACTCTTAGCGATATTCAAATTAATAAAGCAACCCAAGACCAATAAATAGAGATAGGAAGGTTAATCATTATTATTTAAATGCATAAAACCTATTTTAACTGGAGTACTGGAAAAGATTCAGCTTTAGCTCTATACTATTTACTTAACGACAAAAACTATCATGTTGACGAGTTAGTTACCACTGTTAATAGTCATTTTAATAGAGTGACCATGCATGGCCTAAGAAATGAGCTACTCCATGCCCAAACAAAATCTATAGGAATTAGTTCATCAATTATAGAACTTCCTGAACAACCTTCAATGGAAGTTTATGAGCAAAAAATGCTTGAAACGGTTTCAAGATTAAAGCGTCAAGGGTTTACGCACAGTGCCTTTGGTGATATATTCCTAGAAGATCTAAAAACTTACAGAGAAAATCAATTAAACCAATTAAGCATAAAAGCTATTTTCCCTTTATGGAAACAAAACACTAAAGAGCTTGTAAATGAATTTTTAGATTTAGGTTTTAAAACCATAATCGTTTCAGCAAGTGCTAAGTATTTTGACAGAGATTTTGTTGGAACTATAATAGATGAAAATTTTATTGACAAATTGCCTGAAGGTGTAGACCCTTGTGGTGAAAATGGTGAGTTCCATACCTTTTGTTTTGATGGGCCTATCTTTTCAGAACCTATTCAATTTGTAATTGGAGAAAAAACATATAGAGAATATAAAAACCCTGATAAGGATGATGAAAATCCTCAATCAGGGTTTTGGTATTGTGATCTTATACCTAAATAAGATTATTAACTATAGAGTTAGGTTCATTCCTATAAGTACATTTCTACCTCTTGTTGTGTAGCCTATAATCTCTTCATAATCTTCATTAAAAATGTTAGTAATATTAGCAAACAACTTTAGTTTATTCTTTAGTATTCTATGACTTACATATACATCTAGTAAAGAATACGAATCAAGATCTACATTTTGGAATACTGAAAAATCAGTATCCACTCTTGTGCCGTTATACTGGTAATTTAGTGTTGCAACGGTTCTTTCATTAAAATTATAAGTAACTCCAGCATTAGCTTTATGCTTTGGTAACCTTAAACGAACGCCTTCTTTTAATTCTGTAAATGTATAATTAGCATTAATACTTAGCTTATCTATTAGTTTTGCTTCAGCCTCAACCTCAACACCTCGCACCTTAGCATCAGTTGTAGCATTTTCATAACCTGTAGTGTATATAATCGTATTTTCTTCATTTCTATTAAAGAATACTCCATTCAATCTAAACCCTTTTCCATTTGAATACTCCAATCCTCCTTCAATGGTTCTATTTTCTTCTGGTTCTAGGTCTGGGTTTGCACCAAACGGACCAAATAACTGTGATAAGTTAGGTGCTATAAAAGATGTTGCATACGATCCGAAAACTTTTGCATAACCTGATTTTACATCAATTTTATACGATGGATTTAAACTATAAACCAAGTGTGAACCATATTCACTATGATTATTAAATCGCGCTCCTGCATTAATATTTAATCCGAAATCTGAAACATACACTACGTTTAAGTAAGGATCAACTGTATTATAAGATTCTTCGTCAGAGAACTCACTTTTATAATCACCGTAATTTAAACCAACAATTGTGTAGAACTCGTTATTAAAAGTATACTTATTAAACGCATCAACAACAAAACTCTGCGCCTTATTCATTGATGAAAATGACGAAATAGTTTCTCTTTCAATATCTGTATAAGCTGCATTAACTTGAATGCTACCATTTGTATAATCGAATTTAGGAGCTACTCCTACTCTGGTTTGTTTAGATTTAAATTCATCGTTAGTATCCGCTAAAGTATAAGTTGGAGGCGGAAAACCGTCTATATCAGTTTTAAAATTGTCATAACTTCCAAATGCTGTTATAGAAATTCTGTCATTGATCTCATAACCTAGCTTTAAATTTGTATTATATCTTGAAAACGGATCCTTTTCAGCATTAGTAGCATTAGCAGCAGACAAACCATCAACATATCTATTACCAAAACTTGCTACGTAATTAAGCTTATTCAAGCTACCACTTAGTGTCACATTGTTAGTAAAACTAGTTCCATCGTAATCTTGATCATCTTGTGATTGGTTTGTTCCTATAGAAGTTAAAAAACTTGCAGAAATAGCCTTTTTTGAAGCTTTTCTGGTGGTAATACTAATAACAGCTGTTGCTGCAGCATTACCATATAATGTACTTGCTCCTCCTTTAATAATTTCAACAGATTCTATAGTGTTTAAATCTAAAAGGCGAAGGTCAAATTCGTTTAATACTAATGATGGATCATTCACTTGAATTCCATCAATTAAAACCAAAACTTGTCTGTTGTTACCACCTCTAATATAATACCCTAAATTCTGTCCTTCAACACTTTTACTACCATTAATTTCAATACCACTTTTAGTGTTTATTAATTCTACTAGCGTTCTACCTTGATTATTTTCGATCTCACTTCTTGAAATCTTAATAACCGTTTTTCCAGAGTTTTCACGTTTTAATTTAAATCGTGAATCTGTCACTACAACTTCGTTTAGTTCTTGTACAGCAAGAGAGTCTGTTTGTTGCTGCGCAAAACCAAACACAGATATACATGTAAAAAGTATACCAAAAACATTCGTTTTTTTCATTTTACTTAATAATTACTCGGAATAGTATGTACTATCATACCAAAACTTTTATCCCGAAAGTTTGACTTATTTGTTTGAATTTGGCAGGTCTCCTGACTTGCGTCTTGTTACTCTCCTTCCCAAGAGTCTCATTGCGAATCACATTTGTGATGTGGCAATCTCTCAGTGGATTGTAGTTGTAACAACTCTTCTATAAAGAGATGCTCAATCAAGTTGAGCATAAAGCTTACAGTTGCGGGAACAGTTCTGGATTTGCACCAGATTCCCTTTTAATCCTTTTAATGTTAATTTTTAAAAAAGAACCAAAATTCGCTGCGAAAGTAATTATTATCTATTGATATTAAATAAGAATACCTTACTTTTTTTTAGTCATTTTATACATCAAATAAATAAAGCCAACCAAAAAATGAAGTATGATAATTCCAGCTACTATATATATGGTTAAATTTGAATCGCCTCTCATGAGTATAATTTTAATCAAAGTTACAATCCAAACTTGAGGTATTTAGTTACTTTTGTTACCTATGAAAACCCATAATGGGTATTTGGTAAGTAAAGACAGTTATCCATTGATAATAATTTAGTTATTCACCAACAGTAGTTATACAATTTTAAATAGATGAGACCTATTATAATTTTCCTGCTAACCTTATGTCTTTTTTCTTGTAAAGATGACTCAAAAAAACAATCGAAAGTCACACAAGAAAAGGGTAACGCCATTACTTTAAAGTATGCAACAGGATTTTCAATAACAAAATATAGCGACCATAAGAAAATTGAAATAAACAGTCCTTGGCCTAATGCTAAAAAAACATATAAGAGTATTCTAATTAATGGAGAACATGATGTTGAATGGAAAGATAAAAGTTTTTATAACAAAGCAAAGTATCCTATTCAAAAAATAGTTGTAACCTCAACCACACATCTACCAGCTTTAGAACTCCTTGGTGTTGAAAACACTTTAGTTGGCTTTCCTGGAACCAATTATATTTCTTCAGAAAAAATTAGAACTAATGTTGACAATAATACTATTAGAGAACTTGGCAAAAACGAAGGTATAAACACAGAAGTACTTTTAGAATTAAACCCAGACCTTGTGGTTGGTTTTGGAGTTAATGGCACCAATAAAACATTTGAAACCATCGAAAAAAGTGGTATTCCTGTTTTATATAATGGTGATTGGGTAGAAACTTCTCCTCTAGCAAAAGCCGAATGGATCAAATTCTTTGGGGCATTATACAACAAAGAACGAGAAGCTGACTCTATCTTCAATGTGATAGAAAAAAATTATCTGGACGCTAAGGAACTGGCTAAAACAGTAAAAAATAAACCAACGGTATTAAGCGGTGCTATGCATAAAGATGTATGGTACTTACCTAGTGGAACAAGCCCTGAAGCGCAAATACTAAACGATGCTAATGTTAATTATTTGTGGAGTGATACTACTGATAAAGGTAGCTTAGCCTTAAGCTTTGAAACAGTTTACAATAAAGCTCATGATGCTAATTTATGGCTCAGTCCTTCTTATTATAATAGTCTTGATGCCTTAGAAAAAGCTAGTCAACATTACACAAAATTTGATGCTTTTAAACAGAAGCAAGTGTACTCGTTTGTTAATACCACTGGAGCAACAGGCGGTGTTTTATATTATGAATTAGGTACAGCACGCCCAGATATCATTTTAAAAGATATTATTAAAGTTTGTCATCCAGACCTATTACCAGATTACCAACCCTACTTTTTTAAACCATTACAATAATTGCCTAATCAAAATACATATAAGTTTGCGTTTATTGGGCTAGGAATAGTTCTTATAATTTGTTTCTTGGTAAACTTAAGTTTAGGGTCTGTATCAATTCCTTTAAAAGATATTTTTAATGCTTTAACTGGAGGTGAAGTTGAAAAAGAACAGTGGATCAATATTATTCAAAACTATAGGTTGCCTAAAGCTTTAACAGCCATATTAGTTGGATCTGGTTTAGGCATTTCTGGATTACTCATGCAAACATTATTTAGAAATCCTTTAGCTGGCCCTTTTGTATTAGGTATAAGCTCTGGAGCAAGTTTAGGTGTTGCATTAGTAATCATGGGAGCCTCTGTTTTTGGTGGAGCAATAGCAACACTATTAGCTTCAAAATGGAGTTTGATAGTAGCTGCAAGTTTAGGTAGTTTTCTGGTACTTTTAGCAGTTATAGCAGTTTCATCAAAGGTAAGAGATACGATGGCTATTTTAATTATAGGATTGATGTTCGCTAGTATTACTGCAGCTGTAGTAAGTGTATTGGCTTATTTTGCTTCAGCAGAACAGTTACAACAGTACATATTTTGGGGATTTGGAAGCTTAGGTAACTTAAGCTGGGGAGAAGTATTAGTATTATTTAGTATTTGTCTTATAGGAATCATGCTCAGCATCATTTCTATAAAAGCTTTAAACACTTTATTGCTAGGTGAGAATTATGCGAAAAGCTTAGGTTTAAATATTAATAGAAATCGTTTATTGATAATTGTTGCTACTAGTCTTTTGGCAGGAACTATTACAGCCTTTGCTGGTCCTATTGCATTTATTGGCTTAGCAATTCCTCATATGACCAGACAAATTTTTAATACTGCAAACCATAAAGTATTAATCCCTGCAGTATTTATGTTTGGAGCTATAGTATTGCTTATTTGTGATAGCATTGCACAGTTACCAACTAGCGATTATACGCTACCAATTAATGCAATTACATCAATCATTGGTGCGCCTGTTGTAATTTGGTTATTAGTACGAAAACGAAAAATGGTGTTTTAGAAAAGATGTTAGAAATAACTTTAAGAAACAATTTCAAAATCAGTGAAGTGTTAAAATTATATCGAAAAATTAAAACGACCTGTCATTCCGCACTTGATGCGGAATCCATTTGGATCCTGAATCAAGTTCAGGATGACAAAACAGTTTTGTATTCATGAAAGAGAAACAAAAACATACAGTTCTAAATACTAAAAACCTTTCTATTGGTTATAAATCCAAGAAAGATACAACAGTTATTGCTTCTAATATTAATTTAGAATTACATTCTGGTGAACTCATCGGGCTTATTGGTGCTAATGGTATTGGTAAATCTACACTCTTACGTACCATTACAAAAGTTCAGCCAGAAATAAGTGGTGAAATTTTTATCAAAAACAAACCTCTGAATAGTTATTCTAATCTTGAATTGGCTAAACAATTAAGTCTTGTTTTAACCGAAACTGTGGCTTCAAAAAATTTATCGGTGTTAGAATTGGTATCCTTAGGAAGACAACCTTACACCAATTGGGTTGGTAGTTTGTCTCAAAATGACATCAGTATTATTAACAATGCAATTGAGCAAACCAATATTTCAGACATTAAACACAAAAAGTGCTACGAGCTAAGTGATGGGCAATTACAAAAGGTAATGATCGCTCGTGCATTAGCTCAGGATACTGCTTTAATTATTCTAGATGAACCAACAACACACCTA
Organism: Flavobacteriaceae bacterium; assembly: GCA_030148025.1. Classification (GTDB taxonomy): domain Bacteria; phylum Bacteroidota; class Bacteroidia; order Flavobacteriales; family Flavobacteriaceae; genus JASBUG01. The sequence continues at coordinate 73,319 of JASBUG010000009.1, forward strand.
GACATTTACCACAAAGCCTATATTTTAAAACTACTTCAAAAACTAGCTAAAGACAATAATAAAACCATCCTGTTTTCTTCTCACGAAATTGATCTTTCTATTCAATTATGTGATAAGCTTATTATTATGACAGAAGATAATGTGGTAATAGATCAGCCTTGTAATTTAATAGAACGAGGCGCTTTTAATAACCTGTTTCCTGAAGATTTAATTGCTTTCGATAATTCTTCTGGAAGTTTTAAAGTGAAAAAATAACTTAGACTACATACACTCTATTTACGTCTAAAAAAATTATCTTTGGTTAAACTTCAATTTTAAATGAACGATAACCTTATTCTTATCATTTCTATATTAATAGCTGCCGCCATTGGAGCTTATGTTGGCATGCTTATAAATAAACTGAAAAGCAAAAGTGAACAAAGCGCTTCTATAGAACGCGAAAATCAATTAATAAGAAATTCTTCCGAATTAAAAGAAACCATTACTAAAGTTGAAACCGAACGTGAAGAGATACGTCGTGAAAAAGAATTCTTGAATAACGAGCTTGTTAGAAAAAACACAGAGTTTGAAAATCTAAAAGTTCTAAACTCTGAACGTGATAAAGAACTACAAAAACAACAAGAACAACTACGAAAGGATTTCGAATTATTAGCTAACAAAATATTAGAAGAAAAATCAAGTAAATTCTCCGAACAAAATAAAGAGCAACTAAAATCTATTTTGAATCCGCTTCAGGAGAAAATTCAAACCTTCGAGAAAAAAGTAGAAGATTCTCAAAAGGAAAGTATTAGTATGCATTCGGCTTTAAAAGAGCAATTATCTGGTTTAAAAGATTTGAATTTACAGATGACCAAAGAAGCTACCAACCTTACTAAAGCTTTAAAAGGTGATAGTAAAATGCAAGGTAATTGGGGCGAATTGGTTTTAGAACGTGTCTTAGAAAAATCTGGATTGGAAAAAGATAGAGAGTATTTTGTACAGCAAAGTTTTACGCTTGAAGATGGTTCACGTGTTATGCCTGATGTGGTGATTCATTTACCTGATGGCAAAAAAATGATCATTGACTCGAAAGTATCATTGACTGATTATGAACGATTGGTAAATGCTACTGAGGAAGACGAAAAAGAAGCCTTTTTAAAGACACATGTACAATCTATAAAAAAACATGTTGAACAGCTATCTGCAAAGAACTACCAAGATCTTTACGATATAGAATCACCTGATTTTATTTTAATGTTCGTACCTATAGAACCTGCTTTTGCAATGGCTGTAAATCAGGACACTTCACTTTATAATGCTGCTTTTGATAAGAATATTGTTATTGTAACGCCTTCTACACTTTTAGCTACTTTACGTACTATAGATACTATGTGGAACAATGAAAAGCAACAACGCAATGCTATTGAAATTGCTACGCAAGCAGGGCGTTTGTATGATCAGTTTGTTAATTTAACAGATGATCTATTAAAAGTAGGCAATCAACTAAACACCGTAAAAGGCAGTTATGATTCCACCATGAAAAAACTTACTGGAAAAGGCAACTTACTCACTAAAGTTGAAAAACTTAAAACCTTAGGTATTAAAGCCAATAAGCATATAAATGACAAGCTTTTAAAAAAAGCTGAAGAATTAGAATAAAAAAAGCCACTATTTTCATAGTGGCTTTTCATTTTTATATAATAGCTATTGCTTTATAAATCGTTTTGTTTGTGAACCAGTATCAGACGATAACCTTACCAAATACACACCACTATTCCATTGTGATACATTTATTGGCTGCACTAATCCATTTATATTATTAGCATACACCTGTTTTCCTAACACATCAAAAACTTCTAATCGTAAATTACTTTCAGGTTTAATAAGGTTGATGTTTAAGAAGTTTCTGCCTGGGTTTGGTGTTATTTCAAACTTATTTAGCTTTTGATCCTTAGCACTTAACACATGAAAAGAAGCTATAGTAATTCCTCTATTAGAACCATGCCAGCCCAAAGTAAAAGTACCACTGTTTCCTCTTGCCCAAGTCAAGTCTACAGATGTATCTGAAGTTGTAAATACATAATCTTTAATATCGCCAGTATTAAGTGCTCTGGTAGCCACAACAGTTCTTACTTTATCAACAACTACATCAGAAATTACAGTCCAATCTTGAGTGGTATCTAAAGCTGGCTCTAACCCAAAACCTACATAATTTCTATCGGTAAGGGTCACACCATCATAAATCACCACATCGCCATTTTCAGCAGTTTCAGTCATTGTTTGAACTCCAAGTCCAATACCTAACCATCTATCATCTGGACCAACCATAGTTAATGTTACCAAAGTACTAGAAACCTCAATTTTTGCTGAGAATTCTAACCCTGCTGTTGTAGACAGGTCAAAATCACCTGTAGTTATGGTTTGTCCAACAGCATTGAACAAGGTGAATAAAAAAGCACCAATTAAGGTGAAAGTAGTTTTTTTCATAGTTACTTCTTTTTACTAAACAATTTTATAATAGCTTCATTTTTTGTCATTAAAGCATAATCTTTTGCAGTTAACTCTCGGTTATCTTTAAGTGTTACATCTGCATTGGCTTTTAACAACAACTCAATTATTTTTTCACTTCTTAATATTACCGCATAATGCAAAGGTGTTGTTCCATTTGCATCTGCCTTATTCGGGTTAGCATCTAATTTCAATAACGTGCTTACAAGTTCTTCTCTCTTCTTATAAACAGCTGCCATTAAAGCTGTACCAAAACCTCCACTCTCATTAATATCATCAACATGATTGGCTAGATATTTTGCTACGTCATCGTTACCTCTATAACACGCAAGAATGAGTGGTGAATACCCTGTTTTCTTTTCAATAGAATTAATAGTATCTGCATTTATTTTCATTAATTGCTTAACATCTGAAACTGTTCCACTACGCGCTATATCAAAGATATTGTCTTGCGAAAAGCAGAATGTCGAAAAGCAAAAAAAACAAACAATACTAAACGTTCTAATCATATGATTTTATGTTACACATAAAACAACAAAGGACTAAATTACATATTTTAAATAATTTAGTCCTTTTTTTTTCGGTAAAATGGTGTATTTACTTACTCAAATACATTTTACGTCGTGAATATAGATCATAAAACTCATCTTCTTTAAGACTATCTATAAACAAGATGCTTTCGCCTGTACTCTTCATTTCTGGTCCTAATTTTTTATTAACGTTAGGAAATTTATTAAATGAGAATACTGGTTGTTTAATTGCATAACCATCTAGATGTGGTTTAAAATCGAAGTCGGTTACCTTCTTCTCTCCTAGCATTACCTTAGTAGCATAATTTACATAAGGTTCTCCATATGCTTTTGCTATAAATGGCACTGTTCTAGAAGCTCTTGGATTTGCTTCAATAATATATACTTTGTCATCTTTAATGGCAAATTGAATATTTATTAACCCAACAGTATTTAAAGCTAAAGCTATATTTCTTGTATGATCTTCAATTTGCTGCATTACTAAAGGTCCTAAATTAAATGGCGGCAAAGTAGCATTACTATCTCCCGAGTGAATTCCACAAGGTTCAATATGTTCCATAATACCAATGATGTACACATTTTCACCATCACAAATGGCATCGGCTTCTGCTTCTATAGCTCCGTCTAAATAATGATCTAACAATAATTTATTATTTGGAATCTTACGAAGTAGATCTACTACATGTTCTTCTAGTTCTTCCTTATTAATTACAATTTTCATTCCCTGCCCTCCTAATACATATGAAGGTCTTACAAGTATTGGAAAATCTAACTTATCAGCAACTGCAAGAGCTTCGTCTGCAGTTTCAGCTGTGTCAAACTCTGGATATGGAATGTTATTATCTTTTAGTAATGTAGAGAACAGTCCTCTATCTTCAGCTAAATCTAATGATTGATAGCTTGTTCCAATAATCTTCACACCATATCTATCAAGTTTTTCTGCAAGTTTTAAAGCGGTTTGTCCACCTAACTGCACAATAACGCCTTCAGGTTTTTCATGACGTATAATGTCATAAATATGCTCCCAGAATACTGGTTCAAAGTATAATTTATCGGCTGTATCAAAATCGGTAGAAACTGTTTCTGGATTACAGTTGATCATGATGGTTTCATAACCACACTCTTTAGCAGCATAAACACCGTGCACACAACAATAATCAAATTCAATGCCCTGTCCAATACGGTTAGGTCCTGAACCAAGTACAATTACTTTTTTCTTATCAGATACAACACTTTCATTAGCTGAAAAACGATTACCGTCAGCAGTTTCCATTTCACTTTCAAAAGTTGAATAGTAATATGGTGTTTGCGCTTTAAACTCAGCAGCACAAGTATCTACAAGTTTGTAAACTCTATTAATATTAAACTCGTCGCGTTTATTGTAAACTTGACTTTCTAAACACCCAAGCATATGAGCAATTTGTCTATCTCCATAACCTTTTTGCTTAGCTTCCAGTAACAGATCACGTTCAATAGTATCTATTGTGAATGTTGATATCTCTTTTTCTAAATGATACAGTTCTTCGTATTGCTTTAAGAACCACATGTCAATTTTAGTAATTGCATGTATCTTACTTAATGGCATTCCTATTTGAATAGCATCATAAATAGCAAATACACGATCCCAAGAGGCGTATTTTAGTTTATCCTTTATTTGCTGATAATCTTTATATCCTTTACCATCAGCACCAATACCATTACGCTTAATTTCTAACGACTGTGTGGCTTTGTGTAAAGCTTCCTGGAACGAGCGGCCAATTCCCATAACTTCTCCAACAGCTTTCATTTGAAGCCCTAAAGTTCTATCAGACCCTTCAAACTTATCAAAGTTCCAGCGTGGAATCTTCACGATCACATAATCTAAAGTTGGCTCGAATAAAGCAGATGTTGATTTAGTAATTTGATTATCTAACTCATCTAGTGTATAACCAATGGCTAGTTTAGCCGCAATTTTCGCAATTGGATATCCTGTTGCTTTACTTGCTAGTGCAGATGAACGTGATACACGTGGATTAATTTCAATAGCAATAATATCTTCATTCTCATCTGGAGACACAGCAAACTGTACGTTACACCCTCCAGCAAACTCACCAATACTACGCATCATTTTAATAGCCATGTCACGCATTTTTTGATACGTTGTATCTGAAAGCGTCATCGCTGGTGCTACAGTAATGGAGTCTCCAGTATGAATTCCCATAGGATCCATATTTTCAATAGAACAGATAATTACTACATTATCGTTATCATCACGTAATAGTTCTAACTCGAATTCTTTCCAGCCCATCATGGCCTTATCGATCATTACCTCATGAATTGGAGATACTTCCAGTCCTCTGGTCAATGACTTATCAAATTCATCTTCATCATAAACAATAGAAGCTCCTGCTCCACCCAATGTGAACGATGCTCTAATACATAATGGGAATCCAAATTCTTGTGCTATTTCTTTTCCTTTTAAATAGGATGTGGCAGTCGCTTGAGGTGCCATAGGCACATCAATTTCATTCATTAACTCTCTAAACTTCTCTCTATCTTCAGTAATGTTAATGGCATCAATATCTACTCCTATTATCTCTACTCCAAAATCTTCCCATATTCCTTTTTCATCGGCTTCAATACAAAGGTTCAAAGCTGTTTGTCCTCCCATTGTTGGCAAAACAGCATCAATTTGCGGGTGCTCTTTAAGTATCTTAACAATAGACTTTGTATTCAATGGCAGTAAATACACATGATCTGCCATTGACGGATCTGTCATTATTGTTGCTGGATTAGAATTAATTAAAACAGTTTCAATTCCATCCTCACGTAACGAACGAAGTGCTTGTGATCCAGAGTAATCGAACTCACATGCTTGACCAATAATAATTGGTCCAGATCCTATAATTAAAATGGAGTTAAGGTCTTTTCTTTTAGGCATTAGTTGTTGTTGTTTTTAAAATTTTTCAAAAATAGTTATCAAACAGATATAAAAAAAGGCGTTACGACCAGTAACACCTTTAATATATTAACAATTGTTAATCATTATTTTTTATGACGAGTTTCAGAAGATACAGACAACTTCTTTCTTCCCTTGGCTCTTCTACGAGCTAGAACCTTTCTACCATTAGCAGTAGCCATTCTTTCTCTAAAACCATGTTTGTTTCTTCTCTTTCTTTTTGATGGTTGAAACGTTCTTTTCATTGTATTGTATCTTTAAAATCTTCTAAATATCTTTTTTCAAAATGCAACTTTTATGTCTCTAAAAGTGCGGCGCAAATATACAAAGAGTTTTTACTTTGACAAACCTAAAATTAAAAATATTTTTAATTGTTTTTACTACCTTTGCAATCTTAAATTTAATTCAAGAAAATGTTCAACAAAAATATAAAATTATTTATTGCCGTATTAATTATTGCTTATGCGGTTTATCAATTCTCTGAAGGCTTTATTGGTAACGGAATTATGTACATTTTACTCTCGTTAGTATTTATATTCCTTTACTTTAAAAACGAGTTTATTTTATTAGCATTTTTAAAGCTGAGGAAACAAGATTTTGATGGCGCTAAAAAATGGCTAGATAAAATTAAGAATCCAAAATCAGCTTTAGTTACTAAACAACAAGGGTATTATAATTATTTAAACGGTATCATGGTATCTCAAACCAATATGAATGAAGCTGAAAAATATTTTAAAAATGCTGTTGCTTTAGGTTTGTCTATGGATCATGATATGGCAATGGCAAAATTAAACTTGGCAGGAATTGCTTTTAGTAAACGAAGAAAACAAGAAGCAAGTAAACTCTTATCTGAAGCACAAAAACTGGATAAACGTAATATGTTGGCAGATCAAATAAAAATGATGAAGCAACAAATGAAACGTGCATCAATACCTAATCAACATTACGGAAGTCCTACCTCTTCCAGACAACATAGGAAAAGTAGACGATAGTTAACAAAAAAAGCACTGAAAATTCAGTGCTTTTTTTGTTTATTCTATTAAGGTGTTGAATAATGTCCTTTTTCTGGAATTTCAATAAAGTATTGTTTACGCGATTTATTGTTTAAATGCTTTTCACGTAACCAAGGGTTATGAATCTTTAATATTTTATAGTTAATTCCAAAATGTTCTGAAAACTGCACAAAACTAGCTACAGCTGTATCTACTTCTACCTTATAAGTTGGAATTGGCTGGTATAAATCTTTATATCTAAAATTAAAACCATACTTATCAGGATGGTTTAAAATTTCTTTTAATGCCACTATTCTAAACATATAACGTCCTGTTTCCTCTCCTAATAGTAAATCGTAATAATCTGTAACATTTTGTTGCTTTAAACGTTTTGCTACTCCTGCCATACCCGCGTTATAAGATGCCGCAGCTAAGGTCCAGGTTCCAAATCGTTCCTTTGCTTTTAATAAATATTTGCAAGCAACTTCTGTAGCTTTTTCTAAATTGTAGCGCTCGTCTACATTACTGTTTATTTCTAATCCGTTTTCGCGGCCTGTAGTTTTCATGATCTGCCAAACACCTCGCGCTCCAGCAGGAGATGTAACATTCAGCAATCCGCTTTCAATAACCGCCAAATATTTAAAATCGTTTGGTATACCGTGCTTTTCTAAAATAGGCTCTATTATAGGAAAGTATTTATTGGCCCTTTTAAACATTAGCAATGCATTAGATTGCCAATAGGTATTTACCAATAGCTCTCTATCCATTCGCTCTAAAATATCAGGATCTTCTAATGGAACAGCTTCTCCAGAAAAGTCTAATTTTTCTGGAACATTAAGAGCATAAACATTATACTCGTTAATAATTTTCTTTTCTAAATTTTCATCGCTTGGAGCATCCTGAACCGCAAAAATTAGCAATCCAGACAAACTTAATAATCCAATGCAAGCCAAAATATTCTTAATTGTCTTCATCATTTGCAAAGTTTATTTGTCTAAATGTAAAAAAAAATACGATATATGTAGAAAATTTAACTTAAAATCAAATTTGGTAAATTCTCGTTAAACCACTTGTGTTTATTAATGATCATGATATGTGTACCATCTTTAACTGTAATACAATTATCGATGTTCTTTATAGGAAAAACCATATCCTTATCACCATGAATATGAATAATATTAGGCATTGCTTGCTCCTGTTTCCAGCAGACAACTTGCTCTAAAGCCCAGTCAAGATAGGCTTTATCATCAACCGACAAGTATTTTTTATAAAGAGCTATTCGTTTTTTCACTGTTTTTCCAAACGAATATTTCGCTAATGCATTCACATTTTTTGCTAATCGTGTTGGCGCTAACTTATATAACCTTGTTGATTTTGCAACTTTCATCCGTCTTGGAAGTTCAAACCTGGTTTTTACACTTGAAACAATAATTACTTTTCTAAAGGACTGTAATTTACTCATTTCCTGTACTAAAATACCGCCAAAAGACACTCCCAAAAGCACACTATTTTTGTGGGTTACTTTTTCGAGCATTCGTCTTGCATAACTTTCAATAGGTTCTTTAGGAATAGGCATTATCCATTCTAACCAATGAATTTTAAATGTATCTTCAGGCAACCTGATATATTCAAAAATTGTTGGGTTTGCAGCCATCCCTGGCATCAAGTAAATATGTATTAAGTCTTGTTCCATAAGTAATTAAGACACAGTCTAAATGGCTATTAACGTTTTTTTTTGTAAATTTGCACCACAAAACTATAGAAAATAGTTCTTTCTCCATTGAATAAATAACTAATTATGATTGATGCAGCTGAACTTACTGACAACACTTTTTTAAGACAATTTCAACTAGATGTTGACGGCCAATTAGCCAAAATAGAATACTCACTCCAAGATCGTAAGATTTTTTTAACCAAATTAATAGTTCCAGAAACTGTTGCCGATGACACGTTTGTTGAGGACTTCTTAAAGTTGGTTATGGAAAATATTCAAGAGCGTAATATTAGCGTTGTTCCTACCAGCCCACCAATTGCAAAATTTATTCGTAAAAATAGACGATACAAAAGTATGCTTCCTGTAGGCGTAAGAATATAATAAATAAAAAAGGTGCTTTAAATAAAGCACCTTTTTTATTTCTATCTTTTTTAAAACACTATATAAAATTCGGTTCTTCAATAAAATTAAAACGAACTAAACCGTCTTCATCAATTTCTGTAAGTTGTACTTTATTTAAAGTATTTACTAGCTCTGGGTTCCACGGTGCTTTTACTTTTACATAATTCTCGGTAAAACCATGTATGTACCCTTCTTTATTCTCGCTTTCAAATAATACTGTTCGTTCTGTACCTAATTGACTTTCGTAAAATGCGCGACGTTTTTTAACCGATAAACCTCTTAACATCTTACTACGTTTTGATCTAACATTTTTAGCCACTTCACCTTCCATACTAGATGCTAAGGTATTATCTCTTTCAGAATAGGTAAAAACATGTAAATACGAAATATCTAGTTCAGCCAAAAAGTTATATGTTTCTAAAAAACGCTCCTCGGTTTCACCAGGGAAACCAACAATAACATCTACCCCAATACATGCATGCGGCATCACTTCTTTAATTTTGCTAACGCGATCTACATACAATTCTTTTAAATAACGACGTCGCATTAACTTAAGCAAGTCATTACTTCCACTTTGTAACGGAATATGAAAATGTGGTACAAAAGTTCTACTATTAGAAACAAAGTCTATTGTTTCATTTTTTAAAAGGTTAGGCTCAATTGAAGAAATTCTAAGGCGCTCTATACCTTCAACCTCATCAAGTGCCTGCACTAATTCAAAAAACGTATGCTCATGCTTCTTATTTCCAAACTCTCCTTTACCATAGTCGCCTATATTAACACCTGTTAATACAATTTCTTTAATGTTTTGCTGAGATATTTCTTTGGCATTTTTCAATACATTTTCTAAAGTATCACTTCTTGAAATGCCTCTTGCCAATGGAATGGTACAATAGGTACATTTATAATCACAACCATCCTGAACTTTTAAAAAAGCTCTGGTTCTATCACCAATAGAATAACTACCTACATAAAAATCAGCCTCTTCTATTTCACAGGAATGCACTTCTCCCAGATCATTTTTAGTAAGGTCGTTAAGATAATCTGTGATCTTAAATTTTTCGGTTGCTCCTAGTACTAAGTCAACACCATTAACGTCGGCCAAAGCCTCTGGTTTTAACTGAGCATAACAACCAATTGCAGCAACAAAGGCTTCAGGATTTGTTTTTTGTGCCTGCTTAACAATAGTTTTAAAGCGTTTATCTGCGTTTTCGGTAACAGAACAAGTATTAATTACATAAATATCTGCTTTATCGGCAAAGTCAACACGATCGAATCCTTCAGCACTAAAATTTCTAGCAATTGTTGAAGTTTCAGAAAAGTTAAGTTTACAACCTAATGTATAAAATGCGACTTTTTTTCTAGCGTTCATTCTTGTATTTTTACCAAGCGTGCAAATTTACAACTAAATTATAAAATGATAAAACCTCTTCATCACCCGTTATTTATAATAAAACCTTTGTTATTTTTTAGTTGTATAAGTATGTTTCTTTTGGCTTGTAATAACAATGTTAAGCTTCAAAAAGAAACACAAGTATTCAGATATAACGAACATGCAAACATAAATACGTTAGATCCAGCCTTTGCAAGAACTTTACAGGATAATAAAGTAGCAAACCAGTTATTTAATGGCCTCGTTCAACTTGACACCGATTTAAACATTGTACCTTGTATTGCAAAAAATTGGACTATTTCTGAAGATGGCTTAAACTATTCCTTTGTTTTAAGAGACGATGTCTATTTTCATAAGCACGAATTGTTTGGTGAAGATTCTACCAGGACTGTAATAGCTAAAGATTTTGAATACAGTTTTAATAGACTAAGAGACCCAAAAGTAGCAGCTCCAGGAAGCTGGGTTTTAAATAAGGTTGATCATTTTAAGGCTATAAACGACTCTACTTTCAACATCACGTTAAAACAACCTTTTCCTGCCTTTATTGGTCTTATGTCTATGAAATATTGCTCTGTGGTTCCTCAAGAAATTGTTGAGCACTATGGTAGTGAATTCAGATCGCAACCCATTGGTACCGGACCTTTTAAATTTAAAAGATGGGAGGAAAATATCAAACTGGTATTTAGAAAGAATAATTTATATTTTGAAAAAGATAGTTTAGGTAATGCATTGCCTTATCTAGAAGCAATTGCCATTACTTTTCTACCAGATAAGCAAAGCGAGTTCTTACAGTTTGTACAAGGTAATTTAGATCTTCTAAATAGTTTAGATGCCTCATATAAAGATGAACTTTTAACAGCAAAAGGACATTTAAGAGATCGGTATTCTAAAAGTATAAACATGATTCGCGGACCCTTTTTAAACACTGAATATCTAGGATTTTACCTAGACTCTAAAACCCCAGAAATACAGTCTAGTCTTATACGAAAAGCCATAAATTATGGATTCGACCGAAAGAAAATGATGATCTACCTAAGAAACGGTATAGGTAATCCTGCAAATGGTGGATTTATTCCTATTGGACTTCCTGGATATAATGAATCTATTGGCTTTTCCTACCAACCAGAAAAAGCAAGACAATTAATAGAACAATTTAAAAAAGAAAGCGGCATTTCTAACCCTGAAATTACACTAAACACTACGAGTAATTATTTAAGTTTTTGTGAGTTTATTCAACGTGAATTAGAAAAAGTTGGTTTAAAGATAAATGTTGATGTTATGCCAGAGGCCACTTTAAGAACAGCTAGATCGAATGGAAAAGTTGACATGTTTAGAAGTTCTTGGGTAGCCGACTACCTTGATGCCGAAAATTACCTATCAATATTTTACAGTAAAAATTTTGCTCCAAATGGCTCTAATTATTTTCATTATAAAAGTACTATGTTCGATAGCTTGTACGACAGAGCCTTTAATATTGTAGATATTGAAGACCGAAAGCATTTGTATACAACCATGGATTCTTTAGCTATGGATACAAGTTTGATGGTACCCTTATATTATGATGAAGTTATTCGTTTTACAAGAAAAAACATTAAAGGTTTAGGTATTAATCCTATAGATTTTTTGGACTTAAGAAGCGTCAAAAAGGACTAATTGTTATTTTTCGTTACCAATATTTTCTATTTCATCTTCAACAACAACAAAAGATTGTTTCCAATCTTTTTTAAGCAAATAGTAAAATAAATAAGCCGCTCCTATTCCAAAAGGAAGCGCGATAGCAGTTAATAGTAAGGTATCTTCCCAATCTATTCCAAGTTCAAAAAAACCATCTGCAAAGCCAAGAAGGACGCCTCCAACCATGGTACCAGAATAATAAACTATGACGCCAAGAATTGCATACACCCATTTATTCTTATTAAACTCTTCAGCAAGTTTATAAAAGTATTTTCCAATAAAATATATAAGTATTATTCCTAACATCTATTCTCTACGGTATTTTTTTGTAGCCTCAAAAACCTGTTCTAAAATAGCGGCGTCTTGATCGGTAAATTCAATATTTCGTCTAGCCATAACTACTTTTGCAACCTCAAATGCTTTTTTAGTTAAATAGGTAGTAAAACCACTATTACCACCCCAACTAAAGCTTGGCACAAAATTTCTAGGGAAACCACTACCAAAAATATTAGCGCTCACACCTACAACCGTTCCTGTATTAAACATCGTGTTGATTCCACATTTACTATGATCTCCCATCATTAAACCACAAAACTGCAAACCAGTTTTTGCAAACCCTTCGGTTTGATAATCCCAGAGTCTAACCTCGGCATAATTATTCTTTAAGTTTGAGTTATTAGAATCGGCTCCAATATTGCACCATTCACCTAAAACCGAATTTCCTAAAAATCCGTCGTGGCCTTTATTAGAATAACCAAACAACACACTATTATTAATTTCGCCACCAACTTTACTAAAAGGACCAACAGTCGTAGGCCCATAAATTTTAGCACTCAATTTTACAGTAGCACCTTCACACAATGCAAAAGGACCTCGTATAACCGAACCTTCCATAATTTCGGCTTCTTTACCAATATAGATTGGTCCAGAGCTAGCATTTAATGTGGTAAACTGAAGCTTAGCACCTTCTTCTATGAATATATTTTCAGGAGCAATCACATTATTGGTTTTTGGAATCTCTTGAGATGTTCTACCTTCACTTAACAGGTTAAAATCTTCCTGAATGGCAATACCATTTTTAGAAAAGATATCCCATGTATTTTCAACACAAATTATATCGCCTTCAAAATCTATAGCGTCATACTCCTCAAAATTCACCTCTTCCTGATCGTCTGTAGTATAGAACGCAATAACATCTTCACCTTTAAAAATGGCCTGTTTCTCTTTTAAAGTTTTAATTGCATCAACAATGTTTTGATTTGGACAAAATGACGCATTTATCATAATATTATCTTCCAGTTCAACCATTGGGTACTTATCGGTTAAGTAATCTTCAGTTACTGTAGAAGTTGTATATCCTAAATATTTCTCCCATTTTTCCCGAATGGTTAATATTCCTATACGAATATCTGCTACAGGTCGTGTATAAGTAAACGGTAATAAGTTATTTCTTGAAGGTCCGTCAAAAAGAATATAGTTCATGCGTCTATGTTGAGAATTCCAAGTCAAAGTTACATTAATAATAGCTTACAAAAAATAAAAAAGCCTTTCATTAACTGAAAGGCTTTCCCTAAATATATTTTGTTGAAATTACTTTTTGAATTTCGCGTATTTGTTCTTGAACTTATCAATACGTCCAGCAGTATCTACCAATTTAGACTTACCTGTGTAGTAAGGGTGAGATGTTCTAGAAATTTCCATTTTTACAAGTGGATACTCAACACCATCAACTTCGATAGTTTCACTAGTATTTGCAGTAGACTTAGTTAAAAACACATCGTTATTAGACATATCTTTAAATGCTACTAATCTATAATTTTCTGGATGTATACCTTTTTTCATCGCTTAAACTTTATAATCGTTTCTTTTTTCGAGCTGCAAATTTAAGCATTTTTCATAAAATACCAATACTTTATTTATTTTTTTATTACTCTATATTTAGTGTAACATTTTTTAACAATACACTACTAACACAATATTAACCAAAAAAAACATTTCATGGAAAATTCAATTAAATCAAGTGCTATCAATTATGGCTTATATTTAGGAGGTCTTTTGGCTTTAATAACTGTAGCCATTTATGCTATAAGTTTAAACCTTATGGTAAATATGTGGCTTGGAATTGGACTATTATTAGTAATTATAGTATTCGGGATAGTTTCTACAGCTAAATCAAAAAGTATTATGGAAGGCTTTTTATCTTTTAAGCAAGCATTCTCATCTTATTTTATTACAGTAGCTGTTGGAATTATAATCAGTACTGTAGTAAGCATCATTTTATTTAATTTCATTGATCCTGAAGCAGCTGAGGAAGTAAAAAAACTAACTATTGAATCTACAATTAGTTTTATGGAAGGATTAGGTGCTCCAGCTGAATCTATAGCAGAAGCTGTTGAAAATCTGGAAAACCAAAATCAATTTAGTATTGGCAGTTCTTTTAAATCTTTGGCTTGGGGATTGTTATTTCAAGCAATAATAGGACTAATAGTTGCTGCAATAATGAAAAAAACTAATCCTGATGCTTAAATAATTTCTGTATTTTTGACTAGAATATAGAAATTACACACATGAATATATCAGTAGTAATACCACTACTTAACGAACAAGAATCTTTAAACGAACTATATGATTGGATTGCAAAAGTTATGCAGTCCAATCATTTTTCTTATGAGATTATTTTTATTGACGATGGCAGTACTGATGATTCATGGTCTACTATAGAATCCCTATCTCAATCTGATTCGAACGTTAAAGGCATTCGTTTTTTTAAAAACTACGGGAAATCTCAAGCATTGCATGCAGGTTTTAAAGAAACTCTAGGAGATGTGGTAATTACTATGGATGCTGATCTACAGGACAATCCAGAAGAAATACCAGAGCTTTATAACATGATTACCAAAGAAGGGTTTCAACTAGTTTCTGGATGGAAAAAGAAGAGATACGACTCTGTTATTTCAAAAAACTTGCCTTCAAAATTATTTAATTGGGCTGCCAGAAGAACCTCAGGTGTAAAACTAAACGATTTTAACTGTGGGCTTAAAGCCTACCATAAAAGTGTTGTAAAAAACATAAATGTTTATGGCGAAATGCATCGCTACATACCTGTGCTTGCAAAAAATGCAGGCTTTGACAAAATTGGTGAAAAAGTGGTATTGCATCAAGCAAGAAAGTATGGTAAAACTAAATTTGGCATGGAGCGATTTATCAATGGTTTTTTAGATCTTATTTCTATTTGGTTCTTATCGCGTTTTGGAAAACGCCCAATGCACTTCTTTGGAGCACTCGGAGCTTTAATGGTATTTATAGGTTTTTGTTTTGCTGCATACCTAGGCATTGATAAACTCTTTATTAATCCTGCAGGACGATTAATTACACAACGACCACAATTCTACATTTCACTTACCACAATGATTATTGGTTCACAATTCTTTATTGCAGGCTTTTTAGGTGAGATCATCCTAAAATCGAAAGAGGATAAAAATAGATACACTATTAAAGAGAAGAGTAATCTTTAAATTTTTAATGAAAAATGGCCATACACCGTTTTTTCATCTAATTGAATAGAAAACCAGTAATCTGTTGGTGCAACAAGCACTCCATTTAAAGTACCATCCCAACTTTCAAAAGCATTCATTGCTTTAATAAATTTACCATAGCGATCGTATATATTAATCTTTGCATCTAGAAAGTATTCTGGTTTTTTAATTTGCCAAGTGTCATTCACCCCATCTCCATTTGGAGTAAAATAATTAGGAAAACCACCTACCAATATACTTTTTCTAACAGAATTACAATCATTTCTAGTTATCACCAGATTATAAATTCCTGGAGAAACACCTTTAAATGTGTTTTCTGACCTAAAAGTTTCACCTCCATCAAGTGAAAATTGTAAATCGCCTTCAAAATCTTCTAAAACTATCGATACCGAATTATTACTTCTAAAATCTTTAATTACAACCTCTTTTATTTCAATATCTCTAGATAATACAGCATCAACATTGATGCGCTTTTTACAATCTGAACCATTAGATACTTCTACCCAATAAGAACCTTCCTGCTGGATTTCAATTTTTTGTTTTGTTTCACCTGTAGACCACAAATATGTTTCAAAACCATTTCCTGCATCTAAAACATTCATTTTATTAGCACAAAACACAGTACTAAAATCGCTAACTTCTGGCATTGACACCAATTCGGTTTCCAATCTTCCTATGGATGTACAAGCGTTTGCCTGTTCTACCCTAAAGTATAATACTTTAGAATCTGCACCTTCGATTGCAATATCCTCAATTTCTTCATTCTCTTCTAATAATGCATCTTCTTCGGTGGCATAAAGGGTAATATTAGAACCAGGAAAATCCAAACGTAATTGTTCTTTAATATCTTCTATTTGTAAAGCTAATGTTCCCTCTTCTTCTCTATCGCAAATAAACGTTTTTGAATATAATCCTAAATTTGAGCTAGAAACAACATTTAAAGTTACTTCTGTAACTGAATAACAGTCTACATTTTCAAACACTTTAGCATAAACTACTTGATTGTTAAATTCATTTATATACCCAACATTATCAAGAGGGTTTTCATCATTTTGAAGATCTAGCAATGTTTTATAAAATGTAACGGCCAAATTTGGGTCGCTTAGATTCATTTCAGGAATTACTTGGTTCAAGTTAAAAACTGTAACACCATCATCATTCTCATCAATATCACACTGAGTTAGTGTAACAGCATCTATAGCAGTAGGCAACTCATTGATCTCAATAAAATCGATATAGGTTTGTGACTCTCTATCGAAATAATTAACCGTAACAATAACTTCAAAAATCCCAATCTCTGTAAATTGATGGATGGGATTTAGCAGGTTTGAAGTATTATCTAAACCAGATCCAGGATCGCCAAAATTCCATGTAGCAGACTGAATAGCATAGTCTGAATTCAAAGAAAACTGTGTAGCGTTATTGAAACAAAGATTTTCAACGTCTACTACACCTTCAAAATGCGATTGTATATATAAAGGCAATCCAAAACGAGCAACCCCATTTCCAATACCTACATTATATTCACGATAATTACTGCTTCCTCGAGATAAGTTAGGGTTATTTATAACAGACAGAAAATTGCTTGAAATAGCATGATATAACTTTTTATCAAAACCTAATTGTAATGTCCCAGATAGATCTCCAGAAATATCTTCATCATAAGAATGCAATAAAAATTCGGATCGATCAATACTGGCTGCTTCAAGATCATATTGAAACAATTGTATATTTGCCGATGTTGGTATTCCATTATCTTCCTTAATAAGCCTAGCACTTGCATATAGTTTTTTAGAATTTGGAGAAAACTCTACTCCATAAAATACTCTTTCAGTAGAAACAACAATTTCATTACTAAGTCTTCCTGTCGATAAATTAAAATCGTATAGATTAAGAGATCCATCTAGTTCAAAATTTAAAAAAGCATGAGCAACCGCTACTTTTTTACCATTGGGAGATATTTTCATACAGCCTCTGGTATCGTTAAAATGGGAAATATTCGGACCAATATTTGATATTACAGGATTTTCATTTACGCCACCAGCATCAACCTTATATGCATAAAAACTAGTTTTACTTTGAGTTAAAACCCAAAAACCACTCCCATCTAAAGCACTAACTGCTGTAAGCTTTTCAGAGGCATTTAACAACAAATTCTTGTTCTTTAACGTGACTAAGCCTAGTCCTCCATTTGCTGATATGTCAATGATTGAATAATTAAATCCATTTCCTGTACCTTCATGAAAATAGGACTGTGCTACATCTGCTGTAAAAACGTAATATATATTTGGATTATCAATTTTAGGAATAACAACTACCGACTGTGAACTAGAATCATGACCTTTCAAATCTTCCCCATTAGGCATTATTTGGTGATCCTTATTCCAGACAGTCACTCCATTTGTATAAAAAAGTAAATTTCCGGATTCGTCAGATATTGTTGTACAACCTTCAGTTGTTCTTAACTCACCATCATCTAAAGGTATAGGGAATCCTTGTGCAAAATTTAACCCTGCATTATCCCCAAAATACCAATTAGTGGTTTCTCTTTGCGCAAAAAGGCTAATTGATATAAGAGAAAATAGAAGTCCTATTTTCAAGTTAGTATTCATTTTTCTTAATCAGCAATTACCAATTTACTAATTATTAATAGTAATCTTGGACATATTTGATAAAAAACTAATCTTTTGTTGTAAAAACAACATTTTTAGTTTTAAAATATATCAATATTTAAGTCAGCTCTTTTATCAAATAATTACATTTGTATTTTAAATGTAAAAAATTGATGATAGATACTGACCCACAAATCCTTGAAAAGGCAAATTCTTGGTTAAACTCAACCTTTGATGACACTACTCAAAACTTAATTAAAGATCTTATTGCTACAAACCCTGAAGAATTAAAAGATAGTTTTTATAAAAATCTGGAGTTCGGTACAGGCGGTATGCGAGGTGTTATGGGTGTAGGCACTAATAGAATTAATAAATATACATTAGGCAAAAACACTCAAGGTTTAAGCAACTACCTTCATTCTACATTTAAGAATGAACAAATTAAAGTAGCAATAGCCTATGACTGTAGACATAATAGTAAATTATTTGCAAAAATTGTAGCTGATGTATTTTCGGCAAATGATATTAAGGTCTTTTTGTTTGAAGATCTTCGACCAACCCCAGAGTTATCGTTTGCACTTAAACATCTAAATTGCCATTGCGGCATTGTATTAACAGCATCTCATAACCCTCCAGAATATAACGGGTATAAAGTATACTGGCAAGATGGCGGGCAACTAGTACCTCCGCAAGATGCCGAAATAATCTCAGAAATTAATACGCTAGATTATTCGGAAGTAAAATTTTCGAGCAACGAAGACTTAATTACTTATATAGGCAAAGACATAGATGATGCTTTTATAAATGCTTCTATAAAAAATGGAAGTTTTAAAACACCTACTGAAGCAAAAGAAAATTTAAATATTGTGTTTACCTCTTTACATGGAACCTCTATCACAACTATTCCTGAAACTTTAAAAAGAGCAGGATATACTAATGTACATGTCGTTAAAGAGCAAGAAATTCCAAATGGCGATTTTCCAACAGTAGCATCTCCAAACCCTGAAGAACCAGAAGCTTTAAAAATGGCTTTAGAGCTTGCTGAAAAGGTAAGCGGTGATATTGTAATAGGAACAGATCCAGATAGTGATCGTCTAGGTGTAGCCGTTAGAAATACAGATAATGAACTTGTGTTATTAAACGGAAATCAAACCATGGTAATGATGACCAATTTCTTATTAAATTATTATCAGCAAGAAGGTTGTTTAACTCCTACCGATTTTATTGGAAGCACTATTGTTTCAACACCTATGATGCTTACGCTTGCAAACGCATACAATGTAGAATGTAAAGTTGGACTTACTGGTTTTAAATGGATCGCAAAAATGATCAAAGATTTTCCAGAGCAATATTTTGTTGGAGGTGGTGAAGAAAGTTTTGGTTTTATGGTTGGCGACTTTGTTAGAGATAAAGATGCAGTAACCTCTACCCTATTAGCTTGTGAAATTGCAGCGCAAGCTAAGGCTAAAGGAAGTTCATTTTATGACGAACTTGTACAATTATATGTAGATCACGGGTTCTACAAAGAACGCTTAATATCTATGACGAAAAAAGGTATTGAAGGCGCTGAGGAAATAAAGCAAATGATGGTTGATGCCAGAGAGAACCCAATAAAAGAGATTTTAGGATCTCCAATTGTTACAATTGAAGATTATCAATCATCTATTTCTAAAGACCTCTCAACTAATACTGAAACCTCTATTGATATCCCTAAGTCTAACGTACTAATCTATTATACAGCAGATGGTACTAAAATTGCGCTGAGGCCTAGCGGAACAGAACCCAAAATTAAGTTCTATATTAGTGTTAATACAACATTAGACAATGTGACAGATTTTAAGAAAACGGAACAAGAATTGGAATTGAAATTAGACAGTATAATAAAAGAACTGAAACTAGATTAATGGATTATTTAAAAAAACTGTCTCGGTTTATTGTTCCGTATAAAAAATACGGAATACTAAACATTATATGTAATGTGTTTTATGCACTCTTTAGTACATTGGCCATGGTCTCACTTATGCCTATGATCAATGTCCTTTTTGGCGAAAGCGAAAAAGTGTATAAAAAACCCGTGTATGAAGGATTTAAAAAATTAAAACCTTATGCAGAAGACAGTTTAAATTATTTTATTACTACAACAACTGACAATGACGGTCCTCAGCAAGCTTTACTCTACATGATCGTTTTAATTATCAGTTTGTTTTTACTAAAAAACATCTTTAACTATTTAGCACTATACTTCATTACATTTTTAAGAAATGGTGTCTTGAAGGATGTTCGAAACGACGTATATAATAAAGTACTAAATCTCCCTATATCTTATTATACAGAAAAAAAGAAAGGAGATATTATCGCTCGAATTTCTGGTGATGTGAATGAAGTTAAAAATTCGCTTTTAGCCGTATTAGAATTAATCGTAAAAGAGCCATTAACTATTGCCTTTGCGATTATAGCAATGTTTTCAATATCTGTAAAACTCACAATATTCGTATTTCTTTTCATTCCGGTTTCAGGGTTCATTATCTCTAGAATTGGAAAAAGTTTAAAACGAAAGTCTGATAAGGTTCAAAAAGAACAAGGTGTTTTTCTTTCAACTCTTGAAGAAACCTTAGGAGGTCTAAAAGTTATTAAAGGCTTTAATGCAGAAGAAAGGTTCAATAAAAAATTTCAAGACTCTACTACTAAGTTTTACAATTTTTCAAATACACTTTTAAACAGACAAAATCTGGCATCTCCAACAAGTGAGTTTTTAGGTATTGTTACTATTGCAGCGCTTTTATGGTATGGAGGATCGATGGTATTAATTGAAAAAACATTATCTGGAGGTGCATTCATAACTTATATGGCATTGGCTTATCAAATTTTAACACCTGCAAAGGCCATTAGTAAAGCTAGTTATAAAGTAAAAGCCGGAAATGCTGCAGCTGATAGAATTTTAGAAGTAATAGAATCTAAATCTCCCTTAGAAGATAGCACTAATGCAAAATCAAAATTAGATTTTAATACTTCAATTGCTTTAGAGAATGTTTCATTTAAATATGAAGAAGATCTTGTTCTAAAAGATTTTTCAATAACTGTTGAAAAAGGAAAAACACTAGCCTTAGTAGGACAATCTGGAAGTGGCAAGTCTACTATAGCCAATCTTGTAACACGCTTTTATGATGTTACTTCAGGGAAAATTACTATTGATGGTGAAAATATAAAAGACCTCACTAAACATTCGTTAAGAAATTTAATGGGGCTAGTTATACAAGATTCCATTCTGTTTAATGACACGGTTAAAAATAATATCTTACTAGGTAAACAGGATGCAACCGATGCCGAAGTAGAAGAAGCGCTTAAAATTGCAAATGCCTGGGAGTTTGTAAAAGATCTTCCTCAAGGGATGCACACTAATATTGGAGATTCTGGAAACAAACTTTCTGGCGGACAAAAACAACGCCTTAGCATTGCCAGAGCGGTTTTAAAAAACCCTCCAATAATGATCCTTGATGAAGCTACATCAGCCTTAGACACAGAAAGCGAACGTGCTGTACAGGTTGCTTTAGAAAACATGATGAAAAACAGAACATCTATTGTGATTGCGCATAGATTATCTACAATTCAAAATGCAGATACTATTGTTGTAATGCAAAAAGGAGAAATAGTCGAACAAGGTAAACACAATGAGTTATTAAATAATAAAGGTGTTTATAGTACTCTTGTTAAAATGCAATCTATTCAGTAGTCCATACATTTTTATAAAATAAGAAAAGGATGAAGTTTGAACTTCATCCTTTTCTGTTATTACCAATCTTGGGGAAAACGGTAATTATTAGTAGGTTAAGACAGTGTAAACTTATATCAAATTTTTCTATTAAACAAGAAAAAAAAGCTTTTTATCGATAATTTTATACACTTCATCGATGTTTTTGATTGTAAACAACTAAAAATCAAACACTTAAAATAATTGATAATTGAAAAAGAAATTTTAAAAAAAATTTTATCATCATTAAACTTTTAATAACTTGATTGGTCTAAAGAAGAAATTGTTTTTAGTGGATAAGGAAAAACGTCTTTTATCTCAACTTCAATCGACCTCAACTCGTGAAACAGCCTTTAGGGAATTAATTACTCTCTATAAGGAGCGTTTATATTGGCATATTAGAAAAATTGTGATTTCTCATGACGATGCTGATGATGTGTTACAAAACACCTTTATAAAAGTTTTCAAAAACATAGAAAATTTTAAAGGTGACAGTAAACTTTATTCATGGATGTATCGTATAGCTACTAACGAATCTATAACACATCTTAATAAAAATGCCAAACGGTTACAAATAACAAGTGAAGAAGTTCAGAGGCAGTCTATAAGCAATTTAAAAGCAGATGTTTATTTTGAAGGATCAGAAATACAATTAAAATTGCAAGAGGCAATTTCAAAATTACCTCAGAAGCAACAGCTGGTATTTAATATGAAATACTTTGATGATATGAAATATAAAGATATTTCGGAAGTTTTAGAGACAAGTGAAGGAGCCTTAAAAGCATCATACCATATTGCAGTAAAAAAAATTGAAGAGTATTTAACTAGTAATTAAACCTTTTAAAGTAAATTGAGTCTAATAAAGTAACATGAAAAAAGAGTTAAACAACATAAAGCACACTGGGTTTGAAGTTCCTAAAGATTATTTTAGTGACTTAGACGATAGAATATTGCAAAATGTTAAGCTCGATAAAGCTGTAGAAAAAGTTGACGTTACTGGTTTTAATACTCCAGATAACTATTTTGAAAATTTAGAGGATACTATTCTATCTAAAGTCAATAATGAAAACAACACTAAAGTAGTTTCATTATTCTCGAAAAGAAATTTGGTATATATTTCTGGAGTCGCAGCAGCTATATTAATTATGTTTGGTATTTTTAATAAAACTAGCAACATTGTAGATATAAATAATTTAGACGCAGAATTAGTAGAGAATTATATTTTAGAAGAAAATATAGATACTTATGAATTGGCTGCACTTTTAACAGAAGAAGAAATTACAACTATAGATAATGAAGTCTTTGACGAGACCTTTATTGATGAAACCGTTGAAGATTATTTAATTGAAAATACTGATATAGAAGTTTACATTAACCAATAACATTAAGCGTTAACAAATGAAACAACTATTTACATTTTTATTTCTCATATCGTTTTGTTTTGTTGGATACTCGCAACAAAATAAGGGTTATCATGAAAAAATAAAAGCACAAAAAGTAGCCCATATAACCGAAAAACTTCAGCTTACTTCTAATGAAGCAGAAAAGTTTTGGCCAATATATAATGCTTACGATAAGACAATGCATGATCTTAGATGGGAAGATATGCAAACATTAAGACGAAAAATTAAAAATAGAGATCTCTCTGAGACTGAAGCAAAGAAAGCTCTGGACAGTTTTTTAGATATTGAAGAAAAGATGTTTTTAGCTAAAAAGAAACTAGCTACAGATCTTGAAAAAGTGATTTCAGCAAAAAAAATAATACGATTAAAAGCTGCCGAAGACAGTTTTAACAGATTGCTCATGAAAAAATTAAGAGAAAGACGAGGTGATAATCGTAATAAAAAAAATCATCCATAAAAAAGAGCTTCATTTGAAGCTCTTTTTTTATTCTTTAAATGTTAATTTACAAATACGTCCGCGTCCAGCAGCATAGGCTGTGCTCTCATCTATAAAACGTATGGTATAAAAACCTTCGTCACTTAAATGCTTCCAGGTTGCACCTCCATCATTACTATAATCTATTCCATTAAACCCTAATACAACTAACTCCTTCCCTTCTCTATTAGGTATATATTGTACACAACTCTTATAACTAGGTATTTCTCCCTCAGCTACTAATTCCCAGGTTTTACCTCCATCTTCAGTTCTAATTTTGTTTGCTTGGTTCTTTTCGGGATCAGTATAATCTCCTCCAATTGCAAAGCCATTAAGCTCATCATAAAAATCAATACTATACATTCCTGTTGTAGACGTTCCTTGTACAATAGGAGTCTCAAACACTTTCCATGTATGTCCTTTGTCTGGCGAGTATAACACCCTACTAGCCATTCCACCTGTAGCTATCCAGGCATGATCTCCAATAATAGATATATTGGTGTCACTTGCAGCAAAAGCCGCTTCTCCTTCTATGGCTGACGGCAATTCACTACATGGAATTTTATTCCATGTATTACCTCCATCTCTGGTAATAATAATACTAATACAACCATTAGTTGGGTCTCCCATGGCTATACCTTCGCTATCATTCCAAAAATCCATCGAATCATAAAACACATTTTCGTGTACTTCTTTATAAACCAGTTCCATGCCTCTTTCAGTTGTTTTAAATAAAAGTGCTGGATTTGCTATAGTAAGCATAAAAAAATCTGACGATGTATGAGAAACTGCTCTAAAGCTAAAATTAAGAGTATCATATCTATGCCTAGAAACTTGCCATTCTTGAGTTGTAACATCCAGCATACCAAACGAATTATTATTTGCTGCGAAGGCCAAACTTCCCTCATCTAAAATATCCATAGATCGAATACTTAATAATGAATCTTCTAAAACTGTGGTTATCTCAACCGATTTAAAATCTCTTGGAATAAACTTCTCCTCTGTTTTGCAAGAAAAAAAAGATATCAAAAGTAAAAGTCCAAACAAATGTTTCATAATAATAAAGCTGAATATTCTTTAACAAATAAACTGATAAACTTACCAACATACAAACAATTAGCTTACCTTTGCATGCTTATTTTTATTTAAATGCGTTTACACAGAAATTTATGCTTTGCAGTTATTGATGGCTTAATTCAAATTTTTAATGATGGAGACTATGCCGACAAAGTAGTTCAACAATTATTAAAGCGAGATAAACGCTGGGGAAGTCGTGATCGTGCTTTTGTAGCTGAAACTACATACGACATTGTTAGATGGAAACGTTTATATGCCGAAATAGCTAATGTAAAAGAACCTTTTAGTCGTGATGATGCATGGCGTCTGTTTGCTGTTTGGGCAACATTAAAAGGTATTAGATTGCCTGATTGGAAATATTTTGAAAACACACCTACTCGAAAAATAAAAGGCCGATTTGATGAACTTTCTAAAGAAAGAAAGTTTCGTGAATCTGTTCCAGACTGGATCGATGCTCTATGCATTAAAGAACTAGGTGAAAAAGTATGGACAGCAGAACTTGTTGCACTAAACAAACAAGCTGACGTAATTTTAAGGGTTAATACCTTAAAGACCAATTTAAAAGACCTTCAACTAAAATTACAATCAGAGGACATCGAAACTGAAACGATTCCTAATTATCCATCTGCATTAAAACTAACCAAAAGAGCTAATGTATTTAAAACCGAAGCTTTTAAATTAGGTTGGTTTGAAGTTCAAGATGCATCATCGCAATTAGTAGCAGCATATCTAGATGTTGCGCCTGGAATGAAAGTAATTGATACTTGTGCTGGCGCTGGTGGTAAAACTTTACACTTAGCCTCTTTAATGGAAAATAAAGGGCAAATCGTTGCAATGGATATTTATGAAAGTAAACTTAAAAAACTTAAAGTTAGAGCTCGAAGAAATGGCGTTCATAATATCGATTTAAAAGTTATTGATTCAACAAAACCTATTAAAAAATTGCACAACAAAGCCGATCGTGTTTTAATTGATGCACCATGTTCTGGATTAGGTGTTTTACGTAGAAATCCAGATTCTAAATGGAAGCTTCAAGCTGAGTTTGTCGATAGAATTAAAGAAACGCAGCAACAAGTATTACAACAATACTCAAAAATGGTAAAACCTGGAGGTAAAATGGTATATGCTACCTGCTCGGTATTACCTTCAGAAAACCAAGAACAAGTTGATAAATTCTTAACATCTGAATTTGGAAAAGAATTTACATTTGTAAAAGACAATAAAGTACTCGCTCATAAATCTGGTTATGATGGATTTTACATGGCTTTATTAGAAAGAAAAAAATAACTCTACTAAATAAATTAAATGAAACAACTTTACTTATTTTTTTTATTAATTACTGTAACTGCTTCAGCACAAATTCCGGCAAATTATTATGATTCGGCTAATGGATTAACTGGGTTTGCGCTTAAAACAGAATTACGAAATATTACTGCTAATGGTCATACAACGAGAACCTATGATCAATTATATGATGGTGCAGGAATTAGTGGTTCACAAGGTTATGTTGATACGCATTCTGATGTAAATGTTTCCGGAGGCACAAATTATGAAGGTGATGGTACAATATTAGATTTCTATTCAGAAAACCCTACTGGTGCAGATCCATACAATTATACTCACGGAAATAATCAATGTGGAAACCAAAGTGCTGAAGGTGACTGTTATAATAGAGAGCATTTAGTTCCTCAATCTTCTTTTAGTAGTGCGTTTCCAATGCAGAGCGACATTCATCATGTTGTCCCTTCAGATGGTAGAGTAAACAATTTTAGAGGCTCGTTACCTTTTGGAAATGTAGCTACAGCTAATTGGACTTCATTAAATGGATCTAAAAGAGGTTCCAGCGCTATGGTAGGTTATTCTGGTACAGTGTTTGAGCCAATAGATGAATTTAAAGGTGACATCGCAAGAGCTTTACTTTATTTTGCTACTCGTTATGAAAATACGGTAGATGGTTATACTAGTTTCGATATGTTTAATGGTACCGAAGATCAGGTGTTTTTTACCTGGGCTATCGATGTGCTTTTAGATTGGCATTATAATGTTGATCCTGTTGATCAAAGAGAACGTGATAGAAACAATGCTGCGTATAACTTTCAAGGAAATGCAAATCCGTTTGTAGATCATCCTGAATATGCTAACATGATCTGGAATCCTTCGCCAGATAATCAAGCTCCTACTGACCCAACTAACTTGGTAGCTTCTAATCCAACAGATAATTCAATAGATTTGACTTGGACAGCTTCAACAGATAATGTAGGTGTAGCTTCGTACGACATTTATATTGGAGGTGTAAATTCACATAATACAACAGGCACTTCTTTTACCGTTCCTGGATTAACAGCCAATACCAACTACTGTTTTACTATTAAAGCTAAAGATGCTACAGGAAACGAATCTGGATTTAGTAATCAAGACTGTGAAATGACTACCAACAATGGCTCTAGCGGTGGATCAGAATGTGCTAATGAAGATTTTGAAAATATTCCAACTACTAGCTCTAGTACCTATTTACCAAGAAATTGGAATGACCCTGAAGGTAAAACATGGACAGCCACAGAAGCCAGAACAGACCTTACTATTACAAATAAATCAATTACAATTGATGGTAGAGGAAGTGCTGATGGCACACTGACCTCTCCTTCTTTTCCAAATGGAATTGCTAGCTTAACAGCTACACTTCAAAAAAGATATGGTGGAACTTCTGGTAATTTAAATGTATATGTGAATGATGTTTTAAAAGGAGTACTTCCATACTCAAGTGACGAAAACATAACTACAACTACAACTATTGAAAACATTGATGTTTTAGGTGATGTTGTTATTAAAATTACTGATGCCGCTAGTGATGGTGAACGTGTCTCAATTGATGATTTATCATGGACATGCTATACTACTCTAAGTAACGACAAATACGATTTTAAGGAAATTAAGCTAACTCCTAACCCTGTTAAGCATAACAAAGTTTACATTAATACTAATCAAGAATTAAACATTCAAGTTTATGATATACTAGGCAAGTTAGTTACAAAAACGAATATTTATTCCAATAAGAATTATATTGATGTTACATCATTAAACAAAGGCGTTTATCTGTTACGAATTTCAAACAATAAAGGACAACAGGTTACTAAAAAACTAATCCGTCAGTAATCACTAAAAATAGATTAAATAAAAAAGGCCATTTTTAAATGGTCTTTTTTATTTTTAATACATGCTAGATTCAAATCTGATTAAACATCTAGAGGACATTATCAGTCTCAAAATAACAAACTCACAACCTGTTTCGGGAGGAGACATTTCTAGTGCTTTTTTATTATACACAGAAAACAATACATCGTTCTTCTTAAAAGTAAATCATAATTCTAATGCTTTAGATATGTTCAAATCTGAAGTATTTGGATTAAACACTATTGCTTCAACTAACACCATTGCTACTCCAAAGGTTTATGCTTGTGACTTACTAAGTAATAAAGCTTATTTACTTCTTGAATATATAGAGTCAAAAACTCCAAACGAAGAAGATTTTAAAACTTTTGGAAAACAACTAGCAGAATTACATAGTTGTTATAACGACAAATTTGGCTTAGAGCAAAACAACTTTATTGGTAGTTTACCACAGAGTAATAGCCATCATAATGGCTGGTTAGATTTTTATACAGAAGAACGCTTAAAACCACAACTAGAACTTGCACTCTCAAAAGGCTTATTACATAAATCAGAAGTTCCAAATGCCTCAACAATAAAAGCAAATACTTTGGCATATTTTCAAAACATAAAACCTACTCTTCTACATGGCGATTTGTGGAGTGGTAATTATTTGATTTCAAAAAGTGGTGAACCTCATCTTATAGATCCTGCTGTTTATTACGGCCATAATGAAGTCGATATTGCTATGACAAAACTCTTTGGTGGATTCGGTTCAAGTTTTTATAATGCTTACCATGAAATAATTCCTCCAGATAAGCATACAAGTAACAGAATTGAACTCTATCAGCTATACTATTTACTAGTACATCTCAACCTGTTTGGAAGTTCTTACTATTCAAGTGTAAAGCGGATTCTTCAAAAGTATTTTATTGATTAAAACATAGATAAAAACTCTTTGTCATTTCGATAGAGCGAAGAATGAGCAACGAGAAATCTCATCTTAATCCTCTACACATAAAAATAATAAGATTCCTTCACGAGTTCATACTGAGCGTAATCGAAGTATTCGGAATGACAATTCAACTTCAATTTCAATTTCTTTGTCATTTTCACATTGTGAATTACTCCGTGAATAACTATCAAATTAAGACTTATTTTTAAGTATATTTTCCAACTAAAAGGAGTAAATTTGCACTTTAAAAAACACAACACAAACTAACATATAATGATTCATTTCTTTGGAAACGTAAACAGCAAAGTTTTTGCTGTACAAACAGCAGAAGAATTATCAACTGAGACTATCTCAAAATTAACGTGGCTTTTTGGTAACCAGCCAAAAATAGAACAAGCATCTCTAGATGCTTTTTTTGTTGGTCCTAGAGCAGCTATGATTACACCTTGGAGTACCAATGCTGTAGAAATCACCCAAAACATGGGAATTTCTGGGATTATTAGAATAGAAGAATTTCAAGCTGTAGATGAAGATTTTTCAGATTTCGACCCAATGATTTCTCAAAAATTTAATGGTCTTAATCAAGACACTTTTACAATTGATATTGAGCCAGAAGCTATTTTAGATATTACTGATATTGCTGCTTATAACGAGCAAGAAGGTTTAGCTCTAAGTGACGAAGAAATAGAATACCTAGAAGGTGTAAGTAAAAAAATTGGTCGCCCATTAACAGATTCTGAAGTGTTTGGATTCTCTCAAGTGAACTCAGAGCACTGTCGTCACAAAATTTTCAACGGAACTTTTATTATCGATGGTGAAGAGAAACCAACATCACTTTTCAAATTAATCAAAGAAACATCGAAACAAAATCATAACGATATTGTTTCTGCATATAAAGACAATGTTGCTTTTATAAAAGGTCCTAAAGTGGAACAATTTGCACCAAAACGCGCTGATATTCCAGATTATTACACGACTGAAGATTACGAATCGGTAATTTCATTAAAAGCTGAAACGCATAACTTCCCTACAACAGTTGAGCCATTTAATGGTGCTGCAACAGGTTCGGGAGGAGAAATTAGAGATCGTCTTGCAGGAGGAAAAGGTGCTTTACCATTAGCTGGAACTGCAGTTTACATGACCTCTTATTCACGTTTAGAAGCCAACAGACCATGGGAAAAAGCGGTTGAAGAACGCGATTGGTTATACCAAACACCAATGGATATCTTAATCAAAGCTTCTAATGGTGCTTCAGATTTTGGAAATAAATTTGGGCAACCATTAATCGTAGGATCTGTTTTAACCTTTGAACATGAAGAAGATGCACGTAAACTAGGTTTTGACAAAGTGATTATGCAAGCTGGTGGAATTGGATATGGTAAAGCAGAACAAGCTTTAAAAGACACACCAAGCGAAGGTGATAAAATTGTTATCCTTGGTGGAGAAAATTACCGCATTGGAATGGGAGGTGCTGCTGTATCATCGGCAGATACTGGAGAATTCTCAACTGGTATCGAATTAAATGCAGTTCAACGTTCTAATCCAGAAATGCAAAAACGTGCTGCCAATGCCATTCGTGGTATGGTAGAAAGTGAAGAAAACTTCATCGTTTCTATTCACGATCATGGTGCAGGTGGACATCTTAACTGTTTGTCAGAATTAGTTGAAGATACTGGTGGAAACATCGATTTAGATAAATTACCTGTTGGAGATCCAACATTATCAGATAAAGAAATAATAGGTAACGAATCTCAAGAGCGTATGGGATTGGTTATTTCTGAAAAACATATAGACACACTAAACAAAATTGCTGAGCGTGAACGTTCGCCAATGTATACTGTTGGTGATGTTACTGGAGACGATCGTTTTACATTCCAATCTAAAACCAAAGGTAACAAGCCAATGGATTTAGCATTAGAGGATATGTTTGGAAGCTCTCCAAAAACCATCATGAATGATATTACTGTAGATAGAAATTACAGTGGTATTTCTTATGACACAGACAACTTCTATGACTATTTAGATCAAGTTTTACAATTAGAAGCAGTCGCTTGTAAAGATTGGTTAACCAACAAAGTAGACCGTTGTGTTGGTGGAAAAGTTGCCAAGCAACAATGTACTGGACCATTACAATTACCATTAAACAATGTTGGTGTGATGGCTTTAGATTATAAAGGTAAAGAAGGTATTGCGACCTCAATTGGGCACTCTCCTATTTCTGGATTAATTGATCCTGTTGCTGGAAGTAGAAATAGTATTACTGAAGCCTTAACAAATATCATTTGGGCACCACTTAAAGACGGATTGACTAATGTAAGTTTATCTGCCAACTGGATGTGGCCTTGTAAAAATGAAGGTGAAGATGCACGTTTATATCAAGCAGTTGAAGCGATTTCTGAATTTGCTATCGACCTAGGAATTAACGTTCCAACAGGAAAGGATTCATTGTCTATGAAGCAAAAATATCCTAACGAAGAAGTGATTGCTCCAGGAACAGTTATTATTTCAGCTGCTGCAAACTGTAATGATATTACCAAAGTTGTTGAGCCTGTATTCCAAAAGAATGCTGGTGATATTTACTATATCAACATCTCTCAAGATGACTTTAAATTAGGTGGAAGTTCCTTTGCTCAAATTTGTAACAAAATTGGAAACAATACACCTTCAGTGAAAAGTGCTGACTATGTAAAGACAGTATTCAATACGATTCAGCAATTAATTGCTGATGAGCAAATTGTTGCTGGACATGATGTGGCTTCTGGTGGATTGATTACAACCCTATTAGAATTATGTTTTGCGGATACTAATCTCGGTGCAGAATTAGACATTACTGCTTTAAACCAAAAAGATTCCTTTAAAGTGTTATTTGCAGAAAATGCTGGAATTGTAATTCAAGCGAAAGATAATTCAATTGAAAGTGTATTAGCTGATGCAAATATTGAATTCCATAATATCGGAAAAGTTACAGAATCTGACGTACTAAGTGTGATTAACAATAGTGATGTATTTACCATGACAGTTTCTCGCCTAAGAGATATGTGGTACAAAACATCATACTTATTAGATCAAAAACAAACTGCTAATGGTTTAGCAGATGACAGATACAACAATTACAAAAATCAACCTTTACAATATACATTCCCAAGTCATTTTTCAGGAAAACTTCCTGAAATTGATGCAACAAAACCAAGACCAAAAGCAGCCATTCTTCGTGAAAAAGGGTCTAACTCAGAGCGTGAAATGGCAAACGCTATGTACTTAGCTGGTTTTGATGTTAAGGATGTACATATGACCGATTTAATTTCTGGTCGTGAAACTTTAGAAGATATTCAGTTCTTAGGTGCTGTTGGTGGGTTCTCTAATTCTGATGTATTAGGATCTGCTAAAGGCTGGGCTGGAGCTATCAAATACAACGAAAAAGCAAATAAAGTCATCAACGATTTCTTTAAACGTGAAGATACTTTATCGGTTGGTATTTGTAATGGTTGTCAGTTATGGATGGAATTAGACCTTATCAACCCAGAACATGAAATTCATGGTAAAATGGTTCATAACGATTCTCAAAAACACGAAAGTGCGTTTACCTCTGTAGAAGTACAGGAAAATAACTCCGTAATGTTATCAACATTGGCTGGAAGTACTTTAGGTGTTTGGATTTCGCATGGAGAAGGTAAATTTGATTTACCATACACTGAAGATCAATACAATATTGTTGCTAAATATGGGTATGAAGCTTATCCTCATAATCCAAATGGTTCTGACTTTAACACCGCTATGATGTGTGATACAACTGGAAGACATTTAGTAATGATGCCACATATTGAGCGTTCTACATTCCAATGGAATTGGGCAAATTACCCTCAAGGGCGTAAAGACGAAGTATCTCCTTGGTTAGAAGCTTTTGTTAACGCTAAAAATTGGTGTGATAAGCATTAATTAGGAATCTCAGTTTTTAGCAATAAAAACGATTACCTACCAGTTATTTAAGCCTATCTACATTTTGTGTTGTGATTTTACTTACATTTATATAAATAAAATCACAACACTAAAATGAAAAAACTATTACTTCTTTTATTTTTATCTTCTTTCACAATATCGATAGCTCAAACTACATTGAGTGCAGGAGATATCATGTTTATTGGACTTAATGCTGATGCAACTGGTTCACCTGCTGCCGATGAAGTTGCAGTATTATTTTTAGAACCTGTAACAGCAGGTACTGAAATTTATTTCACCGATATGGGATATACAGGTAATTCTGCTCCATACTTTCAACAAAATGCAAATAATGGCTGCCCTTCAACTTCTGGATCTAATGGTGCCGTTAGCGATGGTATGGTAAAATGGACAGCTACAAGCCCTATTACTGCTGGTACACAGTTGGTAATTAGAGTAAGAATTACTGGTGTTGCTGGAGCCACAAGCAACATAGGTACAGTATCTGTTATAGTTAATCCTCAAAATGAAAATTATGCTATGAGTTTTGCCAGTGGTGGCGAAGCTGTACATGCTTTTCAAGGCACAATTAACGGCAGTAATCAGGTTACATCTGCTACTATGTTAGCCTCAATACATTACGACGATGGAGCTTGGGATGCTACTGTAACTACATGCCAATTTTCTTCTTCGGCTTCTGAAGATCCTGCTACTGGTTATGAAGTTGAATATGGAGCAACTCATTTTGATAATGGCTATTATTCAGGTATTATGTCTGGGAGTAAATCTGAATTACAAGCTGCAATTTTAGACATATCTAATTGGACTCGAAATGATGGCCCTGGTTATACCCTTCCAATTCCTGGTTCATTTACTTTAGGTAATAAAAAATTCACAATAGCTGAATTGAAAATGTATCCGAATCCTACATCAGACATCGTATATTTTAATAAAAACATTAAAAAAGTATCTGTTTACAATTCATTGGGGAAAAGAGTACTAGAAACAACTAAAGACAATTTTAATACTAAATTATATCCTTCTGGTGTATATATCGTTAAAATTGAATCTGACAGAGGAACTAGTATAAAAAAGTTGATTAAGAACTAACCACTTTAAGATATAAATAGATAAAAACAACTACAAATCTTTTGTTCTTTTTTATAAAACTGTAACATTCATATAAAATAAAGGTCTATAGAAATATAGACCTTTTTAAATTTTACAATATGAAGACTAATCAATCGATCAAAAAATTAACAGCTATTAGTACATTCTTTTTTGCTTTACTAATAAGCACATCTGCAATAGCTCAAAAAACAGTTAATGCAAGTAACATCATGAAAGACATCAAATCTGGTAAAGATGTTGTTTATGAGAACGTGACTATCGTAGGAGATTTGGATATGACCTTTATGGATGAAAAACTACCTGATCTTCCTAAAAAAAGAAGATGGTGGAAAAATGGAGGTAGTAATACCGTTGAGCAACAAGTAGAAGGAAAAGTATCTTTCAAGAACTGTACATTTGAAGACAATGTATACGCTTATATTCATGATGAAGATACTGAATATACCTTCATTGCAAATTTTGAACACGATGTAATTTTTAGTAATTGTACGTTTAAAGAAGATGCTTTATTTAAGTATTCAGACTTTGAAAGAGGCGCAGATTTCAGCAATTCAAAGTTTCATCAAAAAACAACGTTTAAGTATGCCGAATTTGAAAACAACGCTGATTTTTCAAGTACAGTTTTTGAAAAAGATGGTATCTTTAAATATTCTCAATTCAAAGAAGGTGTATCATTTAACAATGCTACTTTTGAAGATGACCTAGATATTAAATATACCAAAGTAAGAGGTGATTTTGATATTAAAAACTTGACTGTATCTGATGATATAGATTCAAAATATACAAGTATAAACGGTAAAAGTTTTTCAAAGCATTTATTAAACAGAAAGAACTAATTAATATTTTTCAATTAAAAAAGCCTTAACTTAAAAGTTAAGGCTTTTTTGTTCTATTCAAATTTTAAATATTTTATCAAGTCTACTTTAGTAGCATTAAACGCTTTAAAACCGACTACCAAAAATACTAATGCAGATAGTATTATAGGTGTAATTATATAAGGGATTAATGGCATATCAATTCTATACACAAAATTATCCAACCAACTTTGCATAAAGTAATAGGCTATTGGCACTAAAATAACCGAAGCAATTAATGTAATTTTCACAAAGCCTTTAATAAGTTGTTGCATTATTTCTTTTACCGAAGCTCCTAAGGTCTTTCTAATAGCAACTTCTTTTAATCGTTGTTGAATGGTTAAGGTTGCTAAAGCGAAAAGCCCTAAAAGTGACATTAAAACAACAACAACTGTTAATATAAAGAATAGGGTTTTCTGTCGTTCATATTCCCTATAAGTTCTAGCAAAACGCTTATTAACAAAGTCTGGGTTAAAAGGGTATCCTTGCTCAACATTCTTGCTCCAATAGTCTTCAATAAAACTTAGGGTTTCCGAGATATTATCATTCTCAACCTTCACTTGCATCATCCAGAAATTCTGTTTCATCCAGTCTATAGCATTCCAATGAAAAAATATCATCGGTGGTATTTTCGCATCTAATCCACCAATATGATAGTCTTTTACCACACCAACAACTTCAAATGATTCATCGCCACTTCCTCCTGTTGTTATTTTCTTTCCTATAGGGTCATTATAAATATTAAAGGCCTTAGCCAAAGTTTCATTAATAAGGACATTAGTAGTAGAATCTGATGCGAGTTCTTCCCTTAAGTTTCTTCCTTGAGCAATTTCTATGTTCATCATATCTATATACTCATAGTCTAATGCATTCAACTCAGTCTGAACTGAAACATCTTTATACATAACATTAGTTGACGTAGAACTACCTCCTCCAATTATAGCAGAATTACTTGTAGTGACCTTTATTTTTGGGTGCTTTATTAGTTCTTTTTTAGCTAATAAATACTTTTGATATCTATTTTCATATTCATTCATAGGAAGAATAACTACTTGGTCTCCTTCAAATCCAAGATCTTTATTCATCATATAGTTAACCTGTTGGTAAATTATAAGAGATCCTACTAAGAAAAAACCTGAAATTAAAAACTGAAGCCCTAACATTATATTTCTAGCAAAAATTCCTTTTTTGCTTCTAGAAATGTTTCCTTTTAATACTTCAACTGTTTTAAATTTTGACAAATATAAAGCTGGTATAATTCCTATAACTAATGACACTAACACAACTACTCCAAAAACTTTAGATAACAACACAGGAACCAAAATTGTTATTTCTTTTTTTATGAACTCATTAAAAGAAGGTAATAAAAGTTCTACCATTACTAATGCCAAAATGTAGGCTATTAGTCCTTGAAACATAATCTCTAACGTATACTGCTTTATTAAAGAAAACTTTGAAAGCCCCAGCGTTTTCTTAACACCTACTTCTTTAGCACGTTGCGTAGCCGAAGCTATAGAGAGATTTATAAAGTTTACACATGAAATTATAATTAATAACACAGACAAAGACAACATTATAAGTATTAGTTGATAACTCCCTTTCCCTTCTGGACCAGCTTCCTCTGCTATAGTATGTAATCTAATATCAGATAGAGATTCTAAAACCACTTCTGTTCCATATTTTTCATTATACTCATCTGCCGGAATTCCTTCTCTTTTAGCTCCAGGTTCAATAGCATTTCTAAACCATACATCGTTTACTTTTTTATATACGGATTCTAAGTCTGCTTCATCTGTTAATTTCACAAACAAGTTTCTTGAAAAACTTCCCCAGTTACCAGTAGGCTCCTTTTTATTTTGATATACTGCACTAGGCATAAAAAAGTGTTTACCTTCCAGTTTATAAACTGTTGTCACAATATAGCTTTGACCTTGAATTGATATGGTTTTTCCAATAGGCGATTCATTTTCAAAATATATTTTCGCTTGCTTTTCTGAAATGGCTATATGGTTTCTAGATTGCTCGAATGTTTTCACACTCCCTTCAATGATTTCGAAAGGAAAAAATTCAAAAAAGCTTGGTTCTCCTCGTAACATATCACGAGTGTAAATTTGTTTTTCATCAACTTTCACAACCCAATCCATATACCAACCATCGCTTAAGTACATAGTAGTAATCTCTGGAACCTCTTCAACATATTTTTGTCCTTCAACACTTGTACTTGTGTCCCAAATTTCGCCATCAGACATTCTATGGATTACTCTATATGATGTATCTTTAAAAGGGTTTGATTTATTATAATCTTGCTCATCATTTAGATATAATAGCACTATTAATAATCCTGCAAAACCTAAGGTTAACCCAAGTACATTTATAATAAGATGCAGCCAGTTTTTCTTACTGTTTCTATAAAATATTTTAAACCACGTTTGTATCATCTTTCTAATATTTGTTCGTTTTTGATTGATTTAAAAAATTTAATTTACAAGCACGTCCATTTTATATTCGTTTTCTTTTTCAGAAACAACAATTCCATCCTTAAGTGTTATGATCCTGCTAGAAAACTGTGCATCGTACGATGAGTGCGTTACCATTACTATAGTTGCTCCAGAGGAATGCAACTCGGTTAACAACTCCATAACCTCATTACCATTTTTACTATCAAGATTTCCTGTTGGCTCATCGGCTAAAATTAATTTAGGATTAGTAACCAAAGCTCTAGCTACAGCCACACGCTGTTGTTGACCACCTGATAGTTGTAAAGGATAGTGTTTAGCCCTATGAGCTATCCCAACACGTTCTAAAATCTCTAAAACTCTTTTTTTACGTTCGGAAGATTTTACATTATTATAAATAAGTGGTAGTTCTACATTTTCATAAACTGTAAGCTCATCAATCAGGTTAAAGTTTTGAAATACAAATCCAATATTGGCTTTACGAAGTCCTGAACGTTCTTTTTCTGCATAATTAGATACTTCTTCACCATCAAAACTATAGCTTCCTGAATTTGGAGAATCAAGCAATCCTATAATGTTAAGCAAAGTAGATTTACCACAACCCGAAGCTCCCATAATAGAGACAAACTCGCCTTGTTTAACTTCAAGGTTTAACTTGTTGAGTGCCGTAGTTTCTACTTCTTCGGTGCGATATATTTTTGTTAAGTCTTTTATTGTTATCATAACTGTTCGTTTAGTTTAAAATTAATGTTACTATTTCTAATACTGCATAAATGATTAATGTTATCATATTATTTTTAATTGATGTTTATTTCTTCAACGTTTTCAAAATCGTCATAACTAGAGGTAATGACTCTATCTCCTTCTTTTAATCCCTCAAGTATTTCATAATAATAAGGATTCTCTCTTCCTATTTTTATAGAACGCTTTACAGCTTTGTTATTCGAGTCAAGTACAAATACCCACTTTCCATTTGTAGCGTTATAAAATTGTCCTTTATTAACTAATAGCGCTTTGCTGTTACCAGACATAAATACTTTTGTATTTAATGACATGCCTCGTTTTACATTACTTGGTAAAGAGTCCTTTTTAAATTGTAATTCGATCATAAACTGTCCTTGCACCACTTCAGGATGAATTTTTTTCAATTCAACTTGATAAGAATCAGATTCAAGAGTCGTTATCCCTTGGATGCCTTCTCTTAATTTTGATATATAATATTCATCAACATTGGCTACAAGTTTAAATCCGTCAAGCACATCAATTTTCCCAATAGGTTGCCCTTGATTATAGTTCTTCCCTAATACTGGATTAAAAGACGATAATAATCCATCAACAGGTGCTTTTACTATAAAGTTCTCTTTGTTCTTTTTAAGTAACTCCAAACTCTTTTGCATATTTTTTAAGGATTCATTGATACGTGCCAGTTGTACACTTCTGCTTTTATTTTCTTCAGAAGCTTTCTTTTTAATAACCTCATTACGCTCCTTTTGAAATTGGTATTCCTGAACCGTTTTTTCGTAGTCTAACCTGGCAATAATCCCCTTTTGATATAAAGTAGTATCTGTTGCATATTGTCTATTAGCATTTACATAATCATTGCTAATACTTAACAGCTGCTGATCCAGATTTAGTTGCTGATTTTTTATACTAACTCTAATATTCCTCAGGTTATTAATTTGTTCTATCATAGCTGTTTCCTGAGTTAAATAATTTAACTCTGCTGTTGGATTGTATACTCTTAAAAGTGGCATTCCTTCAATTACTCTCTGCCCACTTTCTGCATAAACCTCAGCTACAGACCCTCCTTGAATTACATTGATTAAAACAGACGTTTTAGGTTCTACCACACTATTAAATAAAATAACATCTTCAAAATCATCGCTTTTTACCTTACTAATTTTTAAATCATCTATACTTACATTTACTTGCTTTTTGCGAGTTGCACTAACAACTACAAAGCCACTTAAAGTAATTATTGCTATAGCTAAAAGCAGCATTTTCTTTGGTTTATTGTTTTTCGACTTTATCTGTCTGTCCATTTCTTTTAAAATATTTACAAAACATAATTCCAGAAGTGTGCCATGAAAAAACAATTAATTAATTATTTGATTTTCAGTTAATTAAAATATTTACCCATATTTAAAGTGTTCATTTTCGAACATTTATTTGTTCATTTTCAAACAACTATGTAATTATGCATATGCGTAAAAAGGAAGCCACTATATTAATTGTTGATGATGATGAGGATATTGTTTTTTCAGCTAGGATTAGTTTAAAAAAACACTTCAGTAATATTTTAACTACCAGCAATCCAAAACAAATAAGTAAGCAATTAACAACTGAAACCGTTGATGTTGTTCTACTCGACATGAACTATCGCATAGGCTTTGAAGATGGTAAAGAAGGTATTTATTGGTTAAAACACATAAAAGAGCATAGCCCTGAAACGACAGTTATTTTAATGACTGCTTTTGGAAGCGTTAATCTTGCTGTTGAGGCTATCAAGCAAGGTGCTACAGACTTTATCTTAAAACCTTGGAATGCTGAGAAATTGTATAGCATTGTAAATGCAGGCGTAGAATTAGCGCGTTCTAAAAGAAAAAACAAACAGTTAGAGACAATTCAAAGTCAAAATGATAAGGATTTCCATCAGAAAACCGAACATATCATAGGAGATTCTAATGCCATGAGAGCGTCTATTAACCTTGTTCAAAAAGTGGCTCCTACAGATGCTAATATTTTAATTCTTGGTGAAAATGGTACAGGTAAATACGTATTTGCTAAAGAAATACATTTACGCTCAAATAGACAGAATCACCCATTCATTCATGTAGATCTTGGTGCTTTAAATGAGAATTTATTCGAAAGTGAGCTATTTGGCTATGCAAAAGGCGCTTTTACAGATGCTCATAAAGATACTATTGGACGTTTTGAACTCGCTAATGGTGGAACTATTTTTTTGGATGAAATAGGTAATTTACCCTTGCATCTTCAATCAAAGCTCCTGACTGTAATTCAGAATAGAAAAATTACGCGTTTGGGGGAAAGTAAGGAACGTGACATTGATGCGCGTATTATTTGTGCAACAAACGCACCAATACATAAAATGATGGAAGAGGAAACTTTCAGGCAAGACCTTTTATACAGAATCAATACTATTGAGTTAAATTTACCTTCACTAAGAGAGCGCAAAGAAGATATATCTCTATTATCTGATTACTTTTTAAAACAACTTAATCAGCGATACAGAAAACAAATCACAGGTTTTTCACCTGACGCAATTTCTGCATTAAAAAATTATAATTGGCCAGGGAATATCAGAGAACTAGAACATATCATTGAACGTGCAGTAATTATCACAGATAACAAAGAAATACAAACTGATGATTTACATTTTTCGTCTAAAAAAAGTACTGCAGCTTTAAATGATAATTTAAATCTAGAAGATGCAGAAAAATTACTAATTCAGCAGGCTATGAAAAAACATCATGGAAATATTTCTAAAGCAGCAAAAGAATTAGGTTTAACACGTGCTGCTCTATACAGACGTCTTGAAAAGCACAAATTATAATGGGTAGATCGCAATACATACACGTATTTTTACGACTACTGCTGCTAATAGTAAATGGAATTGTAATCTATAATTTCATACAAAGTAATTATGTTGTTACAACTATAGGCTTTGCTTTAGTATTTATTCTTCAATTATTCCTTTTTATAGATTACTTAAACAAGCAATTTACTGATGCAGAAAAAGCTATAGATTGTTTATTACACGATGATTTTTCGAACTCTATTTCAAAAAAAAATCAATCTAATCTTAACAATAAAACTTCAAAACTCTTAAAGAAACGACGAGAAGAAAGTTTAAAACGAGCTTCTGAAACACTTATTTTCTCTAACATTATTGAGAGTTTAAGTATTGGAATACTGATTTTAAGAAAAGATACCGAGAATACTATTGAAATATTTCAGATCAATAAAGCTTTCACCGATTTTCTTAAAATTCCTAAGTATAACAACTGGCACTTATTAGAAGACAAAATCCAGTCACTTTCAAAACTTATTTCAGAATGGAAACAAATGCGTCATGTAGTGTCATTGGTAATCAACGAAGAAACTGAGAACTTTTTTTTAAAAACTTCGGTAACACAAACTAATGATTATCAATATCTAATTGTTTCTTTAGAGACCATTCAACAGCTAATTGATAAAAAGGAAAAAGAAGCTTGGTATAAACTTATGAATGTTATGTCTCATGAAATCATTAATACCATAACACCTATAAGTAGTTTGGCAGAGAGTTTAGAATCCTTATTGCATGAAGACACCTTAGACAATGAAAATCTGGATGAAGTTACTACTGGACTACAAATAATAAAAAGACGTTCACATCACTTAACATCCTTTGTTGATACCTACAGGCAATTAGCAGAACTCCCTTTACCTCAAAAGGAAACAACAAATTTAACTTCTTTAATCTCTAATACACTCGATCTGTTTGAACAAGAATTTAAAACAAAGAACATTCAGGTTGATTTCAATTCAGACACTATAATTGAAGTTAATATAGACAGAAAACAAATTGAGCAAGTAATTATCAATTTAATATCAAATTGTTTATACGCTTTAGAAGGTATCGAAACACCTAGAATTACCATTTCTATTCAAGAAATTAATACCAAAACTCAAATGCTCATAACAGATAACGGAATTGGTATTCCTGAAGAGATAAAAAGCAATATTTTTATTCCATACTTTACGACAAGAAAAAATGGTTCAGGTATTGGTTTAACATTAGCTAAAAGTATCATGGAGGCTCATAATGGTAATATTCATTTTAAATCAAATAACCAAAACACAACATTTCATCTTACTTTCAACTAATAATTAGTTGCCCATTATCATTTGATGTTTGAAATCTTGTTTAATTTTTATACTTTTCAGTTCTTCAAATAGAACAAATTAATGACAGAGGTTACAAGACTTTTTGATTTCCCTTATTATCAGCTAGAAAAATTCAATTTAGATGCAGCGCTAGTTACAAAGTATAATGGGGAATGGATAAAAACATCCACGAAAGATTATTTAGATAAGGCGAATGCAGTAAGTAGAGCACTTTTAAAACTAGGTGTTCAAAAAAACGATAAAATAGCTGTTATTTCATCTACTAACAGAACAGAATGGAACATCATGGATATTGGTGTACTACAAGTAGGTGCGCAAAATATTCCTATATATCCAACTATTTCTTCAGACGATTATGAATATGTATTAAACCATAGTGAATCTATTTATTGCTTTGTATCTGATGAAGAAGTTCTTGAAAAGGTCAATAAGGTAATAGGTAACACTAAAGTTAAAGAGGTATATTCTTTCGATCATATTGATGGTTGCAAACATTATTCCGAATTATTTGAAATTGGTAAAGATGATGCTAATCAACCTGAAGTTGAAGCAAGAAAAGATGCTGTGAAACCTTCAGATCTTGCGACCATTATTTATACTTCTGGAACAACGGGAAAACCAAAGGGAGTCATGTTATCGCATTGGAACATTACAAGTAATGCGCTTGATAGTTCCCTACGACTACCTTTAAGAACGGGAGAAACTCGCGTTTTAAGTTTTTTACCAATCTGTCATATTTTTGAACGTGTGCTTATATACATCTATCAATATGCTGGTGCTACCATATACTTTGCTGAAGCAATAGACAAGATTGGTGAGAATGCTAAAGAGATAAAACCAAATTTAATGAGTGTCGTTCCTAGGCTACTTGAAAAAGTCTTTGATAAGATTTATGCTAAAGGTGATGACCTAACTGGAATAAAAAGAGCATTGTTTTTCTGGGCTATTAAACTTGGAGAAAAGTATGAACCATATAAAGCTAATGGATGGTGGTATGAGTTTAGGTTAAAAATTGCTAGAAAATTAATCTTCAGTAAATGGCAAGAAGCCTTAGGAGGTGAATTGTCTACTATGGTCTCAGGTAGTGCTGCTTTGCACCCAAGACTATCACGCATTTTTTGTGCCTCAGGTATGATGGTTATGGAAGGTTACGGATTAACCGAAACATCACCCGTTGTGTCTGTAGGTATGGTAAGAGATAATCATTTTAAAATTGGTACTGTTGGAAAACCTATAAAAGATGTTGAAGTAAAAATTGCTGAGGATGGCGAGATATTAGTAAAAGGGCCAAATGTAATGATGGGCTACTACAAAGATCCTGAAAAAACTGCCGAAGTAATGACAGATAATTACTTCCATACAGGAGATAAAGGAGAGGTAGATCCTGATGGCTTCCTGAAAATTACTGGTCGTAAAAAAGAAATGTTCAAAACATCAGGTGGTAAATATGTTATCCCTACACTTCTTGAAAACGAATTAAAAGAATCGCCATTTATAGAACAAGCAATGGTTGTTGGTGAAGGTGAAAAAATGCCAGCAGTTTTAATTCAATTAAACTTTGAATTTGTTAAAGATTGGATCGATAGAAAAGAACATAACATTGAAAAAACTGAAAAAGAAATAATAGCTTCAGATATAATTATTAATCGTCTTCAAAAAGAAATAGACAAGTGTAATAAGGGCTTTGGAAAATGGGAGCAGATCAAAAAATTTGAACTCACTCCAGATGTTTGGTCTATTGATGGTGGGCATCTAACCCCTACTATGAAAATGAAACGTAGTGTTATAAAAGACAAGTACACCGATCTATACAATAAAATTTATGCATCGTAACCGCATACTTTTATTTAATCTTTTGAAAATGCAGCACTTAGTTACATAACTATTTATTTTTAATTTTTATGTAACATAAGTGACATTTGTCATAAAACAAGAAGTCTGTTTTTGAGAATTTTGTATTGCAAAACGCAATTAAAACTCAGAAATTATGACTTCAAAAAAAATCACTCTATTAGTTTTTAGCTTTTTATCATTCTTTAGTTATGCACAATTAACTATAGATGCTGAATTGAGGCCT
This sequence comes from Flavobacteriaceae bacterium, assembly GCA_030148025.1. Lineage (GTDB taxonomy): Bacteria > Bacteroidota > Bacteroidia > Flavobacteriales > Flavobacteriaceae > JASBUG01. The sequence continues at coordinate 117,767 of JASBUG010000009.1, forward strand.
CGTACAGAATACAGAAATGGCTTTGGCAACTTAATCTCAGAAGATGCTGATGCTGGATTTGGCATTTCTACAAGAGCAAGATTAAATACTAAGTATACTACAGAAAACTACACTGTTTACTTAAGCCTACAAGATGTAATGGTTTGGGGTGAAAACAGACAAATTTTACCTTACGACCAAAACAATTCTTTTGCAATATTTCAAGCTTGGGCTGAAATTAAATTAGGAGAAGGATTCACTACAAAAATAGGTCGTCAAATATTATCATACGATGATCAAAGAATCTTAGGAGGTCTGGATTGGGCACAACAAGGTCGTAACCACGACGCAGCAATGCTAAAATACAGAAAAGACAAGTTTGCTCTAGATGTTGCATTAGCATTTAACCAAGATTATTCTCATCCAACAGGATTTGTATCAGAAGGCACAGCTTATAATACATCTGGTTTCTTTTCATACAAAACAATGCAAATGGCTCACTTAAGTCAAAAATGGGAAAATTTCTCTGGAAGTCTATTATTAATGAATAACGGTTTCCAAAATTTTGACACAGATGATAATGCTGATGGTGTAAGCAACCTTCAAACACTTGGTACGCATCTTAAATATAATAAGAACAAATTTGGTATCGCAGCCAATGCATTTTTACAAACAGGTGAACGTCAAGGTGAACTTGATGTTAAAGGTGCTTACCTTTTAGGATTAGATCTTACATATAAAGCTTCAGACAAAGTAAAATTAGGAGCTGGTTTAGAAATTATAAGTGGAAATGATGGAGACGCTGGAGAAACTGGTGCATTCTTCCCACTTTATGGAACTAACCACAAATTCAATGGATTTATGGATTATTTCTATGTTGGAAATCATGCAAACTCTATTGGTTTATTTGATATTCATGCAAGCGCAAACTTTAAATTTAATGACACTTCTAACTTAACGGTTAAAGTTTTAAACTTTAGTGGAGAACAAGAATTACCTAGTGGTGAAAAATCTTTAGGTACTGAAGTAGATTTAGTATTCTCTAAATCATTCAAAGGTTACAAGTTTGTTCTAGGGTATTCACACCTATTCCCTAGTGATGGTATGTATGAATTAAAAGGTGTAGCAGAAAATGTTGCAGCAGACTCACAAAATTGGGCTTGGGCAATGTTAGTATTTAAACCTAAATTTTTAAACTAAAATGAAATTTAAGCAAAAAAGAATTTTAGTTGACGGATGGCGACTACCACTAATTGCATTAATTGGTGCTATTTTAGGGCTTTCTTTTTATGCTGCAATTGAATCTAAGGCTATATCATATCTATCAGATAAACCAGAAACTTGTGCAAACTGTCATGTAATGACACCTCAATACACAACATGGAGAAATAGTTCTCATAGAGAGGTTGCAAGCTGTAATGATTGTCACGTTCCACATGATAACGTATTCAAAAAATATGCTTTTAAAGCTAAAGACGGATTATATCATGCCTCAGTATTTACATCACGAAATGAGCCTGAAGTAATTAAAATGAAAGAAGCAGGAGTTGAAGTAGTTCAACAAAACTGTATTCGATGTCATCAGGATCAAGTAACCGATGTAAAACTATCATCACAAGTGCAAGATCATGTTAAAAACAGAACTCAACGTAATTGTTGGGAATGCCATCAAGAAGTACCACATGGGTCAGTACATAGTTTATCATCAACAAAATATTATGGTAAAATACCTGCTGAACACCAAGAATCAATTCCAGAATGGATACAAAAAACATTAAGTAACGATACTATTCAAAACAACAACAATGAACAATAAACAAAAACTTTGGAGAAACTGGTCTGTATTTTTCACAGCTATGGTAATCGTTTTTTTACTAGGTATATTAGTATCATCGATTACTGAGCGTAAAATGGAAGCTAAGTATTCATACACACCACAAACAGAGATAAAAAATTTAGATCCTCGTAACGAAGAATGGGGTAAAAATTTCCCTAGAGAATTTCAATCATACTATAAAACTGCCGACACTACTTTTAGATCAAAATATAATGGTGGAGCAATGATCGATATGCTAGAAGTAGACCCAAGACTAGTTGTACTTTGGGCTGGTTATGGTTTTGCTAAAGATTATAACCAAGGTAGAGGTCACGTTTACGCTATAGAAGATTTAAGAAATTCTTTAAGAACTGGAGCACCTACAGGACCAGACGATGGACCAATGCCATCTACTTGTTGGACCTGTAAGTCACCTGATGTACCACGATATATAAATGAAAATGGAGTCATAGATTATTACAGCGGAAAATGGGCAGGTAAAGGTGACGAGATGGTAAATCCAATTGGATGTGCCAACTGTCACGATGCAGAAACTATGAACCTTACTATTACGCAACCTGCGCTTGTTGAAGCTTTTGAAAGACAAGGAAAAGACATTACAAAAGCATCTCATAACGAAATGCGTTCGTTAACCTGTGCGCAATGTCACTCTGAGTATTATTTCAATAAGAATTTACCTGGTAAAGAAGGCGTTCCTTACTTGGTATTCCCTTGGGATGAAGGTATGACTATGGAAGATATGGAAGCATATTACGACAATGTTGAACACGTTGATTGGGTTCACAAATTAAGTAAAGCACCGATGCTTAAAGCACAACACCCTGGTTACGAAGTACACCAACAAGGTATTCACGGTAAACGTGGTGTATCATGTGCCGACTGTCATATGCCATATAAAACTGAAGGTGGCCAAAAATTTACCGATCACCATATTCAATCGCCTTTAAACAATGTTGCCAATTCTTGTCAGGTTTGTCATAGAGAGGAAACCGAAGAATTAGTTAGAAATGTTTACGATAATCAAGATAAAATTATTCATAATAGAGATAAACTTGAAGAATTGTTAGTACGTGCTCACGTAGAAGCTAAAAAATGTTGGGATCTAGGTGCTACTGAAGAACAAATGAAAGAAATACTTCATGGTATTCGCTTAGGACAATGGCGTTGGGATTATGCCGCAGCTTCTCACGGTGGTTCTTTCCACGCTCCTGTTGAAACTGGTAGAGTAATTGCTAAAGGTATTGATATTACACAAGAAACAAGAATTAAACTTGCTAAGCTTCTTATGACTTTAGGTTTTGAAGGTGAAGTAGCTTATCCAGATATCTCTACAAAAGCAAAAGCTCAAGAATTTATTGGCTTACCTGTTGAAAAACTTAAAGCAGAAAAACAACGATTCTTAAAAGAGCTTGCTCCAAAATGGGACGAGGAAGCTAAAAAAAGAGAAAGTACTTATTAATAATTAGACACTAAATTATTATGACTAAGCAAAAACAACATAACCTCTGGGAAACTCCTTGGGGTTATGTTGAATCTTTTATCATCGGAATTGGCTTAATGATCGCTGGTTTTGCTATAGAAATATCAGCTTCTAGTATATCAGCACTTACTATAAAGTTTCCTTATAATTTAATTATTTTATTAAGCTATTGTGCATTACTATTTGTTGCTTACAAATGGTTTAGTAATGTTCAATTAATTAGATGGCTCTCTAAAGTTCCTGCAGCAATTTCCAGCATAACTTTGGTAACCATTATGGTGCTAATTATGGGTATAATCCCTCAAGCTCCTTCTGATAATAATTTTGTTAATTTATTAGGTCTAAACCATATTACAACCAATTGGGCATTCCTATTAATATTATTGGTTTTTCTAACCAATTTGGGCTTAGTCACAATAAAACGTTTATTACAATTTAAAGCTTCAAACTTAGGGTTCATTCTAAATCATTTAGGCCTATTTATTGCGCTTACAGCTGGTTTACTAGGTAGTGGCGATTTGCAACGTTTAACTATTGAAACAAGAGAAAGCCAACCAAGTTGGATTGCTCTTGATGAACACAATCATCAAGTTGAATTACCTTTTGCATTTTATTTAAATGACTTCGAAATTGAAAATTATGCACCTAAACTTGCTTTGGTAGATAATGAAACTGGCAAACTTCATTTTAATGAAGGCAAGAATTTATATCTCATTGAAAAAGGTAACTCGTATGAATTTGGAGATTTTCAAATAGAAGTAAAAGACTATTTAGAATCATCAGGAAGAATTGGAGATAAATATGCTGCTGTAAACGAAATAGGCTCTCCTCCTGCTGCTTTAGTAGTTGTATCTCAACAAAACAAAACCCTAGTCGAAGGTTGGATTTCTTGCGGTAGCTTTAGAGCGCAACCACAATCATTAAAAATAAATGACCAGATTTCTTTAGTAATGACGATACCTGAAGCTAAAAAATTCAGCTCTGATGTATCAATATTAACTAAAGAAGGAGAAAAAATAAATACCCTATTAGAAGTTAATAAACCATACAAGCATGAAGGATGGAAAATATATCAGTTTAGCTACGATGATACCTTAGGGAAATGGTCTAACATTAGTATTTTAGAATTAGTAAAAGATCCATGGCTACCATATATCTATATAGGAATATTTATGATGATTGGTGGCGCTATATATATGTTTTGGATAGGCAATAAAAAATTAAAACCTGATAACGATGAACTGGATTAACTTTGAATATTACTTTGGGTTTGTATTACTATTTTGGCTATTAGGCATTATAGCTTTAATAATATCTTACAAAAAGAATTCTGCAATACATATTGCTAATATTCTATTTTTTATTGGCTGGGGAATTTTAATAAGTTTTGTTGTTAAGCTTTGGATTCAACTTGACAGACCTCCAATGCGAACTTTAGGAGAAACACGCTTATGGTACTCTGCTTTTATCCCATTAATAGGTTTTATTACTTTTTTTAGATGGCGATACAAATGGTTTTTAGCTTATAGTATTTGTATGTCTGCTCTATTTTTAGTTATTAACTATTTAAACCCAGAAGCACAATCTAAAACACTTATGCCAGCACTTCAAAGTGTTTGGTTTATTCCTCATGTTCTTGTGTATTTATTTGCTTATGCTGTATTATCTGCTTCATGCATAGTCGCTATGAAAGGTGTATACGATTTAAGGAAAAAACTTCTTAAAACTTCTACAATTGCTTTGGCAGATAATCTGGTATATATAGGTTTTAGCTTCCTTACTTTAGGTTTACTATTCGGAGCTTTATGGGCTAAAGAAGCTTGGGGACATTACTGGACTTGGGATCCGAAAGAAGTTTGGGCTTTCCTAACTTGGATGGGATATCTTATATATATTCACTATCGTTATTTTCATCCAAATAAATCAAAGCAAGCACTATATATTTTATCTGTAGCATTTATTATACTACTAGTCTGCTGGTTTGGAGTAAACTATCTTCCTGTAGCCAATAATAGTGTTCACACTTACACACAATAAAATTTTGTTTTAATAAAGCTCTCAAATTTGAGAGCTTTATTATTTTATCTGATCAATTCAATAAATTTACTATGCACGCATAATTTTTTCATAATTTACTATGCGTGCATAGTAAATTTTAGTATATTTGAACTTCAAGAAAATTATGAAAGATAAAACTATAGATTACGTACTGAGAACCACATGGTTAGCAGTAAATAAAATGTATAACGAAGAAGCAGCAAAATACGATAGTACAATGGCTATTGGTTTTACATTATTAAGTATTGATCCCGAAGAAGGCACACCTTCAACATCTCTTGGTCCAAAAATGGGAATGGAAGCAACTAGCCTTTCACGAATTTTAAAACGTATGGAAGAATTAAAATTGATTGAAAGAAAACCTAATCCTAATGATGGACGTGGTGTACTAATTCATTTAACAGATTTTGGGAGAGAAAAAAGAGAATACTCGAAAGACAGAGTTATAAAATTTAATGAAGCGATACGAAGCAATGTTTCAAATGAAAAATTAAACAATTTCTATGAAGTCGCCGAAATTATAAACGAGTTGATCTCAAATAAAAAAATATACAATCAAAAAGACAATATATAGTAATAGCATGAATAAACGTAGAATTAATAAAGTAGCAGTTATTGGTTCAGGGATTATGGGAAGCGGTATCGCTTGTCATTTTGCCAATATTGGTGTAGAAGTTTTACTTCTAGACATTGTACCAAGAGAACTAAATGATGCTGAAAAAGCTAAAGGACTAACACTAGAAGATAAAGTTGTTAGAAATCGTTTGGTAAACGATTCTTTAAAAAATGCATTAAAATCTAAACCTTCTCCTATTTATCATCAAAAATTTGCAAGTAGAATTACTACTGGGAATTTAGATGATGATATTGCAAAGGTTAAAGATGTAGATTGGATAATTGAAGTAGTTGTAGAGCGCTTAGATATTAAGAAAATTGTATTTGAAACGCTTGATAAACATAGAACTCCAGGAACTTTAATTACGTCTAACACATCTGGAATTCCTATCAAGTTTATGAGTGAAGGACGTAGCGAAGACTTCCAAAAGCACTTCTGCGGAACACACTTCTTTAACCCTGCACGTTACTTAAAATTATTCGAGATTATTCCAGGACCTAAAACATCTCAAGATGTGTTAGATTTCCTTAATGGATATGGTGAGCAATTCCTTGGAAAAACATCAGTTGTTGCAAAAGATACACCTGCATTTATTGGAAATAGAATTGGAATCTTCGGAATTCAATCCTTATTCCATCAAGTAAAAGAATTAGGTTTAACTATTGAAGAGGTAGATAAACTAACAGGTCCAGTAATAGGAAGACCAAAATCTGCAACCTTCAGAACTGTTGATGTCGTTGGTTTGGACACATTAGTACATGTAGCTAACGGAATTTATGAAAACTGTCCAGATGATGAAGCTCATGAACTTTTCAAATTACCAGATTTCATCAATACTATGATGGAGAATAACTGGCTGGGAAGTAAAACTGGTCAAGGGTTCTACAAGAAAACAGTGAATGAAGCTGGTAAAAAAGAAATTTTATCACTCGATCTAAACACTTTAGAATACCGTTCAAAGAAGCGCGCTTCTTTTGCGACTTTAGAGCTTACAAAGTCAGTTGACAAAGTAATTGATCGTTTTAAAATTTTAGCTGACGGGAAAGATAAAGCAGGTGAATTCTACAGAAAGAATTTCGCCGCAATGTTTACATATGTATCAAACAGAATCCCTGAAATTACTGATGAATTATATAAAATAGATGATGCGATGAAAGCAGGATTTGGTTGGGAGCATGGTCCTTTCCAAATCTGGGATGCTATTGGAGTTGAAAAAGGTATTGAAATTATGAAAGCTGAAGGATTAGAACCTGCAGCATGGGTAAATGAGATGCTAGCGTCAGGAAGTGCTTCTTTCTATACAGTTGAAAACGGAGCTACATTCTATTACGATATTCCTTCAAAACAACAAACTAAAAAACCAGGGCAAGATGCTTTCATTATTCTAGATAATATCAGAAAATCTAATGAAGTATTTAAAAATTCTGGAGTTGTTATTGAAGATCTTGGTGACGGAATCCTTAACTGTGAATTCCAGTCTAAAATGAATACTATTGGTGGTGACGTTTTAGCTGGATTAAATAAAGCAGTAGACTTAGCAGAAAAAGATTTTGACGGTTTAGTTATAGGAAATCAAGGAGCTAATTTCTCAGTTGGTGCCAATATTGGAATGATCTTTATGATGGCTGTAGAGCAAGAATATGATGAGTTGAATATGGCTATCAAATATTTCCAAGACACCATGATGCGCATGCGCTACTCGTCTATTCCAACTATTGCTGCTCCACATGGAATGGCACTTGGTGGTGGTTGTGAACTATCAATGCATGCTGATAAAGTTGTAGCTGCTGCTGAGACTTATATTGGTTTAGTTGAATTTGGAGTTGGTGTAATCCCAGGTGGTGGAGGTTCTAAAGAAATGACTTTAAGGGCTTCAGATTTATTTAGGAAAGGTGACGTTGAGTTGAATGTACTTCAAGAATACTTCTTAACCATTGGTATGGCAAAAGTAGCTACCTCTGCTTATGAGGCTTTCGATATGGGAGTACTTCAAAAAGGAAAAGATGTCGTCGTTGTAAATAAAGATCGTCAAATCGCTACTGCTAAAGCTCATGCAAGATTACTGGCAGATCAAGGTTATACAAAACCTCAACAACGCAAGGACATTAAAGTACTTGGTAAACAAGCTTTAGGTATGTTCTTAGTTGGTACAGATTCGATGCAAGCTGGAAACTATATAAGTGAACATGACAGAAAAATTGCCAACAAACTTGCTTATGTAATGGCTGGTGGTGATCTATCTGAAGCTACGCTAGTTAGTGAACAATACTTATTAGATATTGAACGCGAAGCATTCTTAAGCTTATGTACAGAGCGTAAAACGTTAGAACGTATTCAACACATGTTAAAAACAGGTAAACCACTTCGCAACTAGTTGCGAATAGTATTGAGATATTAGTATTAAGTAATTAGAAATGCACAAAGTAGAAGATTTAAAAATATGGCAGAAATCAATTGAGTTGACTAAAGCTGTGTATCTACTTGTTTCAGACATGCCATCTAACGAAAAGTTTGGTCTAACATCTCAAATAAAACGAAGTGCTATTTCTATTCCTTCAAATATAGCAGAAGGAGCAGGAAGAAATTCACAAAAAGAGTTTAAGCACTTTTTAAGTATTGCAAATGGTTCAGTATGTGAATTACAAACGCAACTACTTTTAATTATTGAATTAAACTTAATTAACAAAGATAAAGTACAACCGATTATTGAACTCTGTATTGAAATTCAAAAAATGAACTATAGTTTTCAGCATAAACTTTAAATCTCAATACTAAAACCTCAATACTCAATACTAAAAAAATATGAAAACAGCATATATAGTAAGTGGATATAGAACCGCAGTTGCTAAGGCACCTCGAGGTTTATTCCGTTTTAAAAGACCAGATGAATTAGCTGCTGAAACTATTCAGCACATGATGAAAGATCTACCACAATTAGACAAATCTAGGATTGATGATGTTATTGTTGGTAATGCAATGCCTGAAGGAGCTCAAGGGTTAAACATGGCACGTTTTATTTCTTTAATAGGTTTAGATACAGTTGATGTACCAGGAGTAACCGTGAATCGTTTTTGCTCATCAGGATTAGAAACTATTGCTATGGCTTCAGCAAAAATTCAAGCAGGTATGGCAGATTGCATTATCGCTGGTGGAACTGAAAGTATGAGTGCTGTGCCTATGACAGGATTTAAAACCGACTTAAATTATGAAATAGCAAAGTCTGGGCATGAAGATTATTACTGGGGAATGGGAAATACAGCAGAAGCTGTGGCTAACCAATTCAAAGTATCTCGTGAAGATCAGGATGAGTTTGCTTATAACTCACATATGAAAGCTTTAAGAGCTTTAGCTGAAGATCGCTTTCAAGATCAGATCGTTCCTATAACAGTAGAGCAAACTTATATAGACAATAACGGTAAAAAAGCAACAAAATCATATACAGTAAATAAAGACGAAGGGCCTAGAAAAGGCACAAATAAAGAAGCCTTAGCTAAACTCCGTCCAGTATTTGCACAAGGAGGGAGTGTTACTGCTGGTAACTCATCTCAAATGAGTGATGGCGCTGCATTTGTTATGATTATGAGTGAAGAAATGGTTAAAGAATTAAACCTTGAACCTATAGCTCGCCTAGTAAATTATGCTGCTGCTGGTGTTGAGCCTCGTATTATGGGAATTGGTCCAGTGAAAGCTATTCCAAAAGCTTTAAAACAAGCTGGATTACAACAAAACGACATCTCATTAATTGAACTAAATGAAGCCTTTGCTTCGCAATCACTAGCAGTTATGAGAGAATTAGACCTTAATCAAGATATCGTAAATGTAAATGGTGGAGCCATTGCACTAGGTCATCCTCTTGGATGCACAGGTGCTAAACTATCAGTACAGCTATTTGATGAAATGCGTAAGCAAAACATGAAAGGTAAATATGGTATGGTAACTATGTGTGTTGGTACCGGACAGGGTGCTGCAGGCATTTTTGAATTTTTAAACTAAAAAGAATACCCAAAGTAAAATATTATGGAAGCAACAGAACGAGAATTATTAAGAGGTGGACAGTTTCTAGTAAAAGAAACGCATTGCGACGATGTATTTACTCCTGAAGATTTTTCAGAAGAACAACGTATGATGAAAGAAGCTGTGATGGAGTTTAACGATAGAGAAATCATTCCAAATAAAGATAGGTTTGAAGCTAAAGATTATGCTCTTACAGAAGAATGCATGAAGAAAGCTGGAGAATTAGGCTTCTTAGGTGTAGCAGTACCTGAAGCTTATGGCGGATTAGAAATGGGATTCATTTCTACAATGATTGTTTGCGATTATATTTCTAGTGGAACAGGTTCATTTAGTACAGCGTTTGGAGCACATACAGGTATTGGAACAATGCCAATCACTCTTTATGGAACTGAAGAGCAAAAACTTAAATACGTACCAAAATTAGCTACTGGAGAATGGTTTGGAGCATACTGTTTAACAGAGCCTGGAGCTGGTAGTGATGCTAACTCAGGTAAAACAACAGCAACACTTTCAGAAGATGGAAAATCGTATAAGATCAACGGACAAAAAATGTGGATCTCTAATGCAGGTTTCTGTAAGTTGTTTATTGTTTTTGCAAGAATTGAAGATGATAAAAACATAACTGGTTTTATCGTAGAGAACGACCCTAATAATGGTATTACTTTAGGTGAAGAAGAACACAAATTAGGTATTCGTGCTTCGTCAACACGTCAAGTATTTTTTAACGACTGTGTGGTTCCTGTAGAAAATATGCTATCTGAAAGAGGTAACGGATTTAAAATTGCTATGAACGCCTTAAATGTTGGGCGTATCAAGCTAGCTGCAGCCTGTTTAGATTCGCAACGTCGTATTACTAGTTATGCTGTAGATTATGCAAATGCTCGTAAACAATTTAAAACTCCTATATCTCAATTTGGAGCTATAAAAGCTAAAATTGCTGAAATGGCTACCAATACTTATGCTGGAGAATCTGCAAGCTATAGAGCTGCAAAAAATATTGAAGATAGAATTGCTTTAAGAATAGCAGCCGGTAACTCACATCAGGAAGCAGAGCTTAAAGGTGTTGAAGAGTATGCTATTGAATGTTCAATTTTAAAAGTAGCAGTATCTGAAGATGTGCAGAATTGTGCTGACGAAGGGATTCAAATTTTTGGAGGTATGGGATTCTCTGAAGAAACACCAATGGAATCGGCATGGAGAGATGCTCGTATTGCCAGAATTTATGAAGGAACCAATGAGATAAATCGCATGCTATCGGTTGGTATGTTAATTAAGAAAGCTATGAAAGGACATGTTGATCTATTAGGCCCAGCAATGGCTGTGCAAGATGAATTAATGGGGATCCCTTCATTTGACACACCTGATTATTCAGAGTTATTCTCTGAAGAAAAAGAAATGATAGCAAAACTTAAAAAAGTGTTTTTAATGGTAGCTGGAGCTGGTGTTCAAAAGTTTGGTCCACAACTAGAAGAACATCAACAACTATTAATGGCAGCTTCAAATATTTTAATTGAGATCTATATGGCCGAATCGGCTATTTTAAGAACTGAGAAGAACGTAAAACGTTTTGGTGAAGATGCTCAAAAAGAACAAATAGCTATGGCTCAATTGTATTTATATAATGCCGTTGATATTGTTATTAAAAATGGAAAAGAAGGTATTGTGTCCTTTGCTGAAGGAGACGAACAACGTATGATGCTTATGGGACTTAAGCGTTTTACTAAATACACCAATCAGCCAAATGTAGTTGCATTACGCACTATGATTGCTGATAAAGTCTCGGACGAAAACAAATATTGTTTTTAAATTTAGTTAGTTAGAAAAAAAGCCTCGAAATATCTCGAGGCTTTTTTTATTTATTAGTTCTATTAATTATTTGGCCATTGTCCCCAATTACTACAGTGCCCTGCATTATCGGTAGCTCCAATAGTCGTTTGTACACCAGTATAACCAGCATTCATAACTGCTCTCGGAGCAAAATGGAATTTCCCATTACCATTGCTTCTAAACAATTTTCCAAAGTGTCCTTGACTTAATCCATGTCCAGCTTCATGAAGCGCAACAGTTTCAACATCTATATTACTTCCTATAGCCCAAAAGAAACTATCATTATAATAAATGTCACGGAAAGCAACATCTGCCTTTCCATTATTATCAATATCTGTAGGATCTCCACTTCCGTCAATCCACCAAAAAGTAAAGGTTACTCCTAAAACATTGCTTCCTGGACCGAAGATAGCGTCTGTAACTGTAGTATTAAATCCAGAGTGCATTAGATCAGTAAATACAAATGCTCCATGTGCTCCTCCAGTTACTAGAGCTTCTACATAACCAAGATCAAAAGGACTTGATCCTAAATTATTTAAAACTAAACCGCTAGAACATGTAACATTATCCCATGTGGTCATAGCATTTAAGATAGCGCCATCTGTCTGAGCTTGTGTCAATCCACTCGACGTAGCACCTTCAGTTCCATCTCTTGCATACGCTATATCTGTAAATCCGCCTCTTCGTATATCACCGGGAACAAAATCGTGTCCTAACTGCTTATTTCCTCTATTGTTAAAAAAAACAGTATTACCTGCACCATCGGCTCCATAATATTCCACAACTCCTAGCTCAATTCCGGATCCAGAGATAGACTCATTTATAGCGGCCATCCATGACTCGACGTCTGCACCTCTCCCACTGTTAATAATATTTACATCTATATCAGCTAAACTTCTATTTATTCTTTTATCAAATTCATTCGACAGGTTATCTGTGTTATCAGAATCCTTATTACAAGCAAATAACAGCGTTACCATAAACGCCAATAAAATTGGTTTTAGATTTTTCATTTTTTCGTGTTTTTAGTTAATAGCTATGTAAAGCTCACAAACATTATCTATCAATACAATACTCAATTTGAGTAATTTGAGGGTTTTTACTCAAAAAAACATAGGTTTCTAAAGCACATTACTAAAAACATTGAAATCTTTATGACATAAAAAAGCCTCGAAAATCTCGAGGCTTTTTTTATTAATAATCTATTTTATAATTCCAACAAATAATTCATCATAGCTTGAGCTGAAACCTTGCCTTTAGTTTTAATAAAATCTCTAGGCGTATCATCACCAATTTCATAAGTGATACCTGTTGCTCCAAATTGCCTGTTAAACCAAGCACTAGACGTTGGTCTTTCATTTTTTCCTGGACTATCGTTAATAGTTTCTAAATTTAAAGCAATTCTGATTTTTTCTAACCAAGCATCTTTAAATTCAGGAATTTTTCGTTCAATAATTTTATGAGGTGTATAATACACGTCTTGATATGTACTATGAAAATCTAATCCTAAAAGAACATCATTCCTTTGCTTATTGGTTTCTTTAACCATATGTTTTGTTATCTGAGCTATTTCTGGTTGATTATAAACGCTCCAATCTCTGTTCATATCTATACCTCCAGTATTATGCCTATAATGACCAAGGTCCACACCATCTGGATTTAATAATGGATAAACCAAAACGCGATATTTATCTAAAAATCCATTATTCTTACCTTCATCTATAATGGTTTCTACAAACGATTTCATAGCTAAAAACCCTGTCACTTCTGGTGGATGTTGCCTACTAATAATTATTACTGTTGGTTTCTTTTTAGAAGAGCCATTAGTAATATTCATAAAAAACAAAGGTCTTCCCAAAACACTTTTCCCAATAGTATCTAATGACACCGAATTACCTTGAAGTGCACTAGCCCAAGCTTCTACTCTTTTTGTATCCTGAATTTCTTGCGCTGCAACCCACAATGTATCTTGTGTTACATGCAGTTTTAAAAGAGCATCTTTTTGTTCATCTAGCCAAATTTTAGTTGAATCTAAGGCATTCCAATTTTCTCCGTCGTAACTTAATTTTGGATTGTAACGATGCTTATACTTTTCAGGATAATGCAGTTTTACATATATGTCTTTAGTTTGGTTAGACCACAACTTGAATGCATACCACGGACTCGGATTTATTGGTGTGTTTTCTGGGGTTATAGTTGCTAGAAAAGTACTATCGTTCAACTTTTCAAAATTATTTAAACGCGCAGCTGGAAACTTGTTTGTAACATGAATACCATCAATAGAATATAGTTTCTTCTGTTGGTACTGAATTGCTTTGGTTTCTGTATTAACTGGTTTAACATATTTGTGAGTTCTTAATGATCTTCCGCAGGATACAAAGATGAATGTACAGCATAGTGCTATACAGTATCTTAAGGTATCATTTTTAATTTTCAAATTTTTCAACATTTAATGGTTTATTAGTTCTTATAATTCTGCTCGACTTTTATAGCGTTCGTAGGCTAATCGCGTAGATATACCAATGCTTAAAAAAGGTTCTGGTGGATTCCAACAAGGCAATTCAGCGTTTCTTAAAAGGTTTAAATCTTCAGATTCTCCAGTAATAATTTCATCGGCTATAGATTTTCCTGCTAAGGACCCTCTGGCAGCACCAACGCCATTATGTCCGTAGCATGAATAAATGTTCTCCTCTAGTTTCCCAGCAAAAAAACCAAAGTTTCTTGATACTGCACAAACGCCTCCCCAAGTAAATTCAATCTTTAAATCATTAAGATCTGGATATCTATCTACCAAGCCATTGTAATGTTGCTGCTTTAATTTAGTAATGAATCTATCATTTACTTGATAACTTGGTGTATGTGTATAATGATTTCTTATAACAAGTCGTTTGTCTTTTGTCATTCGCAAAGTAGTTCCTCCCTTATCAGCAGATGTTAATCCCCAACCATAAGTACCTGTATATTTTGCTTGTTGTTCTTCTGTTAAAACATTAGACATACTTGCATAAGTTATAATGGGTACTATGGTATTCTTCGAGTAATTAAATTCTCTAACATAGACATTTACTGAAAGTATAAGCTTTTTACAATTGATTGTTGCTGATTTAGTAGACACAGCAACTCCTTTAGCATTTGAAGCCACTGAAATAACTTTTGCGTTTTCGAAAACACTAACATTCTCAGGCAACGATCTGGCTAATCCTTTTAAATAAGCAGCTGGTTGTATTAATACACATCCAGGAGTAAAAACACCAGAAATATATTTTTTTGTCCCCATTACAGACTCTAATTCAGCTTGATCTAAAACCCTATAATTTTCTTTAGCTCCATCAAGCATTTTCTTATAATTCTCAAGATAAGACGCTGCTTTATGAGAAGCTGCAACCTGATATTTTCCACTTTGTTTCCAATTACATTTTATGTCATTGTCATTAACCATTTCCTGCATCCAGAAAATGCCTTTTCTATTAATTTCAAAAGCTTGTTTGTGTAAATTAGAATCGTCGTGTAGTAAATCTCCTTTGTGAGGAGTATCTATAACAAACCCACTACATCTTCCAGAGCTACTTAAACCTATTTTAGTTGCATCAATTATAGCTATATGAGATTTTGGAGATAATTGCGCTAACCGGTAAGCGGCAGATAAACCTACAAAACCAGCACCTACAATTACATAATCATATGATAAATTTCCTTTCAATTCAATTGGTGAGTCTTCTATTGAAGTATCTAGTGAGTAATACCAACCGTTAGAACCAATACTGTTTTGAAATTTCATATACTTTGAGAATTCTTTAACCAAAATAACACTTTTACTTCAATAAAAAGATATATCCTTATATGATATATATTATCTATCCTAACTTCTATATTTATATACTAATTTTACTTAATTTAGACAGAAACTCAAATTAGTTTATAATGAATAAATTGTTCTCTATTCTTTTCTTTTGCATTACTCTCTTTTGCTTCGCTCAACCTAATACTGAAATATTTCTTTTTGACCTGAATACCAAAAATGGAGTATTTGAGCTATCTAATTATCGAAACATTTCTAACAACGAGGGTTACGATAACCAGCCTTCTTTTTTAGATAATAATACCATTTTATATTCAGGTACAAGAAAAGGACAAACAGATATAGTTAAGTACAACATAAGATATGATTCTAAAATTTTCATCAATCATACTGATGGTAGCGAATATTCGCCTTTGAAAATTCCTAGTCAAAAAGCAGTTTCAGCAATTCGTTTAGAAAAAAATGGCGATCAAAAACTATATAAATACAGTTTAAGAAATGGAGAATCGGAAGTTTTAGTTGAAGATATCATTATTGGGTATCATGTTTGGAACAACGAAGATGTATTGGTTTCCTCTGTTTTAGAAGATAATAAACTTGCTCTATATACTACAAAATTCAAAGAAGGAGAAAACAAAAAATTCCATTCTAATATTGGTAGGTCTCTTCACAAAATCCCTGAATCTAATCTCATTAGCTTCATATCTAAAACCAATTCTGAAGTTTGGGAAATTCAATCAATACATCCAAGCTCAGGCAAAATTAAATCTATCGTTGCTACCTTCCCAAAATCGGAAGACATGTGCTGGACACCTTCCGGAACTATTGTTATGGGACATGAAAATAAGCTGTATACTTATACTCCAAATAAAGATAAAGATTGGAAAGAAGTATCCTCTCTTGAAAGTTACGGCATTAAAAATATCACCCGATTAGCTATTAGTCCAGATGGAAGTAAAATTGCAATTGTTGGTGAAGGTGGGAAAACTAAAAAATCAAACAAAAAAGAAGAACCTAAATCTAATAATGTTACTGAAATCGAAAACATAGTTCAAACCCAACTAGATGCTTATAACAATCGAGATCTAGATGCTTTTATGGCAACATATTCTAATGATATCAAGTTATACAATTATCCTAATAAATTAACTACAGATGGTCATGAGCAAATGAAAAAAGGGTATAAAAATTGGTTTGACAACACTCCTGATCTAAGAGCTTTTATAAAGAAACGTATCGTTATTGGTAATAAAGTAATTGATCATGAACAGGTAACTGCCAATGGTAAAATTTTTAATGCTGTAGCTATTTACGAAGTAGAAAATGGAAAAATAAATAAAGTAACTTTTATTAGAGAATAAATGAAACTTATAACAACACTACTATCTATTATTTTGTTCAATGTATCCTATGGACAAAACAAAGCACAATTAGAACCTAAACTAGAAAACATTTCTTGGATCTCTGGAAACTGGACAGGCGAAGCTCTTGGTGGTATCGCTGAAGAAAATTGGAGCAAACCTTCCGGAGGTTCTATGATGGCAGCTTTTAAATTAGTAAAAGATGGTAAAGTGGTTTTTTATGAAATTGAAGTTATACGTGAAGTTGAAAACACCCTTATTCTTCAATTAAAGCATTTTAACAATGACCTTAAAGGATGGGAAACCAAAGATGAAACTGTAGATTTTCCATTAAAAGAAATAACCAAAAACAAAGTGGTTTTTGAAGGTATGACCTTTGAAAAAGTTTCTGAAAAAGAAATGAATGTTTATGTAGATATGCATAAAAAAGATGGCAGTATAGATGTATTAAAATTTAATTATAAAAAAAACTAACCAACCAATATGAAACAAATAATCACCCTTGGCCTCCTCCTTTCTACCTTTCTTGTATGTTCACAAACCGACCAAAAACTTTACGATATTATTGATGCAGTTTCTGAAGAACGTTTAAGAAATGATGTAAAAACATTAGCTGATTTTGGAACAAGGCACACCCTAAGTGATACTGTATCAAACACTCGTGGAATAGGTGCTGCCAGACGGTGGATAAAATCTGAATTTGATAATATTTCTAAAGATTGTAATAATTGTTTAGAAGTATTTTTTCAAAAAGATCTAGTAAAAAAAGGAGATAATGCTCGTATTGTGAAAGATGTTTGGGTAGTAAATGTTGTGGCTATTCAACGAGGCACAAAATATCCTAATCGCTATATAATAATGAGTGGTGACATTGATTCTAGAGTGTCAGATCCAACTGACTATACTTCCGATTCTCCTGGTGCTAATGACAATGCTTCTGGAATGGCAGGTGCTATAGAAGCTGCTAGAGTTTTAAGTAACTATAAATTTGAAAGTAGTATTATTTATGTTGGATTGTCTGGAGAAGAACAAGGGCTTTATGGCGGCAAAGGATTAGCCAACTATGCAAAGGAAAACAATTGGGACATCATTGGTATTTTAAACAACGATATGATTGGCAATATTAAAGGTGTGGATGGAGTTATTGATAATCGCACCTTTAGAATTTTTTCTGAACCTACACCTCCTACCGAAACTGATCGTGAAAGAAATAGACGTCGTTTTTATGGTGGTGAAGTAGATGGAATTTCTCGTCAGTTAGCCCGCTATGTACATAAAACTACCAAAACCTATATGCCAGAAATGAACCCAATGATGGTATATCGTTTAGACCGTTTTGGTCGTGGTGGTCATCACAGGCCATTTTGTGATGCTGGTTTTGCAGGTATACGAATTATGGAAGCTCATGAAAACTACACACAGCAACACCAAGATATTCGTACCGAAAATGGCATTAATTATGGAGATACGTTTGAGCATGTAAATTTTCCGTATGCAAAAAAACTAACAGCTGTAAACGCTATAAATTTAGCTAGTTTAGCTTCTGCTCCACCACCACCGCAAGAATTGGCTATTGGTGGTATTGTAGAACCATCGGTAAAATTTAAATGGAAAAAGGTTGATGGTGCTGTTGGCTATAAAATTTATTGGCGAGACACTACTTCTCCTACATGGGACAACAGTCGTTATGTTGGTGATGTTTCAGAATTCTTATTAGAAGGTATTGTGATAGACAATTTCTTTTTTGGAGTTGCTGCCGTTGGAAAAAATGGCCATGAAAGTGTAGTTTCGTTCCCTAGTAGTACCTTTAGAAATTAAATTTAGAACTAATACATGAAAAAAATTGCTTTCATCATTACCTCACTAGTACTTTCAGTTACTATTGAGGCACAAACACCTTTATCTGAAAAACAAAAATTCACACATCAAGACACCTTACGTGGATCGATTACTCCAGAACGTGAATGGTGGGATTTAAGCTATTACCATCTAGATATAGAAGTAGATCCTGATAAAAAATTCATCAAAGGAAAAAACACTATTCAGTATAAAGTACTGTATCCACATTCTGTATTACAAATAGATTTACAATCGCCTTTAAAGATTATTAAAGCTGTTCAAAACAATACAGAATTAAAAGTAAAAAGTGATGGTAATGCGCATTTTATTTCACTTATAGAAGATCAAAAAGTTGGTAGCACACAAAGTATTGATGTGTATTATGAAGGCTACCCAAAAGAAGCTATTAGAGCGCCTTGGGATGGAGGTGTTTCATGGAAAAAAGATGATAACGGAAATCATTTTGTTGCTACTTCGTGTCAAGGTTTAGGAGCAAGCGTTTGGTGGCCTAACAAAGATCATATGTACGACGAAGTAGATAGTATGCTCATGAGTGTACGTGTGCCTAAAAACCTAATGAATGTATCAAATGGTAAGCTTCGAAACATTGAAAAACATAAAGACAACACCTCAACTTATCATTGGTTTGTAAATAATCCTATTAATAATTATGGTGTGAACATAAATATTGGAGATTACGTAAACTTCTCGGAAGATTATCAGGGTGAAAAAGGCACTTTAAAACTAGATTATTATGTTCTTAGAGATAACTTAGATAAAGCCAAAGAACAGTTTAAACAAACATCAAAGATGATGAAAGCTTTCGAGCATTGGTTTGGCCCTTATCCCTTTTATGAAGACAGTTTTAAATTGGTTGAAGTTCCTTATTTAGGAATGGAACATCAAAGTTCTGTAACCTATGGGAACAAGTATCAAAATGGGTATTTAGGTCGAGATCTGTCCGGAACTGGTTGGGGCTTAAAATTCGATTTTATTATTATTCATGAAGCAGGACACGAATGGTTTGCTAATAACATTACTTATAAGGATGTTGCAGATATGTGGATACACGAAAGCTTCACAAACTATTCCGAAAACCTATATCTCGATTATCATTTTGGTACTACAGCTTCTGAAGATTATGTTATAGGTACACGTAAAAACATTCAAAACGATATTCCAATTATTGGTCACTATAATGTAAATAAAGAAGGCTCTGGCGATATGTATTACAAAGGAGCTAATATGCTCCATACCTTACGACAACTTGTTGGAAATGACGAAAAGTGGCGTCAAATACTACGCGGATTAAATAAAGATTTCTATCATCAAACTGTTACAACAAGACAAATTGAAGATTACTTAAGCGACAAAACAGGTTATGATCTTTCGGCTTTTTTCAATCAGTATTTAAGAGACACTAGAATTCCGACTTTAGAATATAAAATAAAGGATAATCAACTTCATTATAGATATACAAATATTGTTGATCATTTTGATTTGCCCTTAAAAGTTGATATTGATGGGAAAACAGAATGGATTCACCCAACCAATAAATGGCAATCGAAAAATATCAATTCAGAAAACAGTAAATTTACTGTAGACAGAAATTTTTACATCAACACTAAAAAATTATAGTGGACAAACCTGAACTCTTTTTTTCACGAGATACAGATTGGTACAATTGGTTACTTCAAAATCATGAAAACTCCAATGGTGTTTATCTCATTTTCTATAAGCTAGAAATGAAAGTACCAACAATGCGTTGGGAAGAAGCTGTAAAAGTCGCCTTATGCTTTGGTTGGATAGACTCTACAGTAAAAAGTTTAGGTGATGGAAAACGACGTCAATATTTTTCTCCACGGAATCCCAAAAGTGTCTGGAGTGCTCTAAATAAAAGATATATTAAAGAATTGCTTCAAGAAAACTTAATGCAACCCAACGGATTTAAATCTATAGAAATTGCAAAAGAAAATGGCATGTGGACATTTCTTGATGATGTCGAAAATTTAATTGTTCCAAACGATTTACAAGCTGCATTTAATGACAAACCAATAGCTTTTGAAAACTATCAAAATTTTGCCCCTAGTTACAGAAAGTCATATCTCTACTGGCTAAAACAAGCTAAACGAGAAGAAACACGACAAAAACGAATTTCAAAAATTATCGAGCTCTGTGCTTTAAATAAAAAATCAACTGGAAGTTGGTAAAATTCTTGTCAAAAAATTGCATTAACAACTCTTTAAGAATTATTCCCCTTAAATTTCCTATTTTCGGCGTTTAAACCATTACTATTGAGCTTAAAAACAAGACAACTAGCTAAAGACACACGTTTTTATCGCAAACTACATAAGTTTGTAGCTGTACCTATGTTAGTGTTTATGTTACTTTTAGGCTCTACAGGACTGTTACTAACCTGGAAAAGCGAACTTAATTTACAACCACCTTCTCAACAAGGTAGTACAAAAAACAATACATTAATATCGCTAGACCAAATTCATAAAACAGCCATTCATTTTGCCGATTCTTTAAAGCTTTCCAATACTATTGACAGAATTGATTATCGCCCTAATAAAGGTATTGCGAAAGTGCGTTTTACAAATCATTTTACAGAGCTACAAATAGACTGTTATACTGGTAATATCTTATCAGTTAAACAACGAACCGATTCCATCATTGAAATGATACACGACGGTTCTATTATCGATTATTTGTTTGGAAGTACTTCAGAAAATGCTAAACTTCTCTACTCTAGCATCACATCTCTAGCATTATTGCTACTTGCTTTCAGCGGTTTTTGGTTATGGTTTAAACCTAAGCAAATAAAGCATCATAAAACTAAAAAGCATTAACATCTCCTTAAGAAATAACTAAGGGCTTTTCACTAACTTTAATGCTTTCATTAACTAACCCAAAAATTCTTATGTGGCCTTGGCTGCATCAGGCTTTTTTTTAAAACAATGTATTATAACTCATGAGAAAAGTTATCACTCTCGTAATGCTGTTCTGTGTTACGTTGCTTTCTGCACAAGAATTCTCAATGGACTTAGTAAAAAACATGGCACCTCGAAGTATTGGTCCTGGAGGTATGTCTGGTCGTGTTACTGCCATTGATGTGGTTTTAAGTAATCCTGATATCATGTATGTAGGTACCGCTTCTGGTGGTCTTTGGAAATCTACTTCTGGTGGTATAAAATGGGATCCTATTTTCGAAAAAGAAGTAACTGCTTCAATTGGAGCTGTCGCTATTCAACAATCTAACCCTAGTGTTATCTGGGTTGGTACTGGAGAAGGAAACCCAAGAAATAGTTTGAATGGAGGTTATGGTATTTTCAAATCTTTAGATGGTGGTAAAACCTGGAAGTCTATGGGATTAGAAAAAACACGCCACATTCACCGTGTAATTATTGACCCGACAAATCCTGACGTGGTTTATGTAGCTGCTATAGGTTCACCTTGGGGAGTTCACCCAGAAAGAGGTGTTTATAAAACTACCGATGGCGGGAAAACCTGGAATCAAATTTTATTTGCAAACAATAAAACTGGAGCAGCCGATTTAGTGATGGATCCAAGTAATCCAAACAAATTGATTGCTGCTATGTGGGAACACAAGCGAGACCCTTGGTTCTTTAAGTCTGGAGGTGAAGGTTCTGGCTTACATATAACACACGATGGTGGAAACACTTGGAAAAAATTAAGCGATAAAGATGGACTTCCTAAAGGAGATTTGGGACGTATAGGTATTGCTATAGCTAGGAACAAACCTAATGTAGTTTATGCTTTGATAGAAGCAAAACAAAATGCTTTATACCGAAGCGACGATGGAGGTTTTAAATGGCGTAAGGTTAATGCTAACTCAAGTGGTCGTGGACAAGGTGGTATTGGTAACCGTCCGTTCTATTACTCTGAGATCTATGTAGATTCTCAAAACGAAAATCGCGTTTTCTCAATCTTTACCTATGTCAATGTTAGTGAAGATGGAGGTAAAAGTTTTAGACAATTAATGCCTGCTTATGGTGTGAGTAATGGGGTGCATCCAGATCATCATGCATGGTGGATACACCCTGAAAACGGACAATTCATGATCGATGGAAATGATGGTGGATTAAACATTACTAAAGATGGTGGACGCACATGGCGCTTTATTGGAAACATCCCAGTAGCTCAGTTCTACCATATAGCTGTAGATAATGAATATCCTTATAATGTTTACGGAGGTATGCAAGATAATGGTTCTTGGAGAGGTCCAGCTTATGTTTGGAGAGCTCAAGGAATTAGAAACTCGTACTGGCAAGAAATTAGTTTTGGTGATGGATTTGATGTAGTTCCAGATAGAGATGATTCACGTTACGGATGGACTATGAGTCAACAAGGCTTTGTGAGTCGTTATGACTGGAAAACAGGTAACAACTACATTGTTCGTCCAACACATCCAGATGCTGATGTACAATTACGTTTCAATTGGAACTCTGCTATAAATATCGATCCAAACGATAATAGTACAATCTACTTTGGAAGCCAGTTTGTACATAAATCTACAGACAAAGGAGATACATGGACAGTTATTTCTCCAGACTTAACTACCAACGATCCTGAAAAACAAAAACAACACGAGTCTGGTGGTCTAACCATGGATGCTACAGGAGCAGAAAACCACTGTACTATTTTAGTTATTGAACCTTCTACAGTAGAGAAAGATATGCTTTGGGTAGGAACCGACGATGGTCGTGTACACATTACTCAAAATGGAGGAACAACATGGACAGAGGTAACTCAAAATATTAAAGGGTTACCAGCTGGCAGTTGGATTCCGCAAATAAAAGCTTCTAATAAAAATAAAGGTGAAGCCTTATTAATTGCAAATGATTATCGTCGTTTTAACTATACGCCTTATGCATTCAGAACACGCGACTACGGAAAAACCTGGGAACGTATTGTAGATGGTAATGATGTTGAAAGCTATACTCTAGCCATAGTAGAAGATATTGAAGAACCAAATTTATTGTTCTTAGGTACAGATGATGGTCTTTATGTATCAGTAGATGCTGGGAATAAATGGACAAAATGGACTGAAGGTTTCCCAACAGTATCTGTTAAAGATCTGGTAATCCATCCTAGAGAACATGACTTGGTAATTGGTACTTTTGGACGTGCTGCCTGGGTATTAGATGATATTCGTCCGTTACGTGAAATAGCACGAAACAAATCTGTTTTAAACAATAAGCTAGCATTATTTAAACCTCCAACGGCTATTCAAGCTTCATATAAGCAGCCTACTGGAAGTCGTTTTGGCGGAGACGCTTTATATAATGGTGAAAATCGTGGTGGTGGTGCTATTATGTCTTACTATTTAAAAATAGATAAAAAGAAAAAGGACGAGGCAAAAAAGGATGACTCAAAGAAAAAGAAAAAAGGGAAAAAGAAGAAAGAAGATAACGTAGTTGAGAAATCTGATGAGAAAAAAGAATCTAAAGTAAAATGGGATTCTGTTCATATGAAGATCTATGATGGCGATCGTTTAATTAGAACTTTAAAACGAAGAGCACCAAAAGAAAGCGGTGTTTATAAATGGACTTGGTATATGAACGAAAAAGGTGGAGACAGACCATCTAGAACCATTAGAACAAGACGAGGCGAACCAGGAGGTGTTGGTGTTAAGCCAGGAACTTACAAAGTAGTAATGAGTTTTGGTGATCAAACATCAGAGCAAATGGTTACTGTTAAGACCGACCCTAGAATTGATGTAAACATGAACTCTGTTAATGAAGTATATACAGCTTCAAAAGAGATTCAAAACATACGTCAAACAGCTGCTGATGCTGTAAAACAGTTGGTAGAAAGCAAAAATGTTGCTACAGAATATAGCAAAACATTGGCTAAACTCGACAAGAAAAAATACAAAGACAATATTAAAGAGTCTAAAGATATTATTAAGCGTATAGATGAAGTTATTGCAATTTACCTTGGTAAAGTAGACGAACGTCAAGGAATTACTGCAGACCCTAATGTTAATGTTAATGATAGAATTGGAACCGCAGGTTTCTATGCCGGAACAAGACAAAATGGTATTACTTCTACTGAACGAACATTAATGAAGCATGCCAAAGATGCTTTAAAAGACGCGCTTGATAAAACCAATACATTCTTTAATGATGAATGGAAACCTTATCAAACAGCAATTCAAGCTTTAGATATATCTCCATTTAAAGAAATAAAGTCTTTTAAATTAGACTAAAGTATTATTTACACTAACAAAAAAGGCGCTCAAATTGAGCGCCTTTTTTATTCTATTCTTCTTAGACCTTCAAGATCTTCTATTTTTATATACTTACCAATTGTAGATATGAGCCCTTCCTTTTTAAATTGAGATAATACCCTAATTGCCGATTCTGTTGCAGTTCCAACAATACTAGCGAAATCTTCTCGTGATAATAACACACTTAAAGTACCATCAGCATTGGTTCCAAAGCTTTCATTAATACTAATTAGAGCCTCAGCTAAACGTTGTCTAACAGATTTCTGAGCCATATTCACAATAATATCATCCGCTTCTTTTAAATCGTTGGCCATATGATGTAAAACATCCATAGTAAAGTTATTATTCTTTTGAAGATCGTTCATGATCTCCGCCTTTGGAATAAAACACAGTTCCATATCATTTAAAGCCGTTGCTCGTAAGTTTGTACGCTCTTCACTAATTAAAGAACGCTGTCCAAGCAATTCGCCCTTGACAACTAATTTGATGATCTGATCCTTGCCATTTGCACTTAACTTCGTAAGCTTGCAAATACCATCACGAACACAATACACACCATTTAAAGACTCTCCTTCTTCAAAAATCACATCGCCTTTTTTAACAACCTTAGATGTTTTGCATGCAGAGATCCGCACTAATTCATCTTTAGTCAAAGACTTAAGAGAATTAAATTGCCTAATAATACATTGTTCACATTTACTCATACTATTTACCTATACCTATTCCATTAATATATGCAAAATTAACTAAAAACATGATAAAAATCATATTTAAATTTTTAGTAACTTTTAACCTTTGCAACAGGTATATAAAGAGCAAATTATATGGAACATAAATCATGTTTCCACTGTGGATTAGAGGCAGAAACCTCTCCTATTCTATTCGACAATAAGACATTTTGTTGTAATGGATGTAAAACCGTTTACGAGATTTTTTCTTTAAACGATCTAACTTGTTATTACGATTTACAACAAGCTCCTGGTGCAACTCCAAAAGAAATTGAAGGAAAATATGATTTTCTTGACAACGAAAAAATTGCAGAAAAACTACTAGAATTTAATGACGGGAACATAAAAATCGTATCACTTTACATTCCTCATATTCATTGTAGTTCTTGCATATGGATATTAGAGAATCTCAATAAGCTATTACCTGCTGTTAGTAGTTCGCTAGTTAATTTTGGAGAGAAAACAGTACGTATAACATTTAATGGAGATGATCTAACTCTAAAACAACTGGTCAAGCTTTTAAGTAGTATTGGGTACGAACCTTATATAAGTTTAGAAAATTACGAAACTGGCAAGAAAAAAATTGATCGTTCACTTATCTATAAACTAGGTATTTCAGGTTTTGCATTTGGAAATGTCATGTTCTTATCATTTCCAGAGTATTTTCAAGTAGAAGGATTTTGGCTAGAACAATACAAGCACGTTTTTAGATGGCTTATGTTTGCATTCTCCCTACCTGTTGTGTTTTATGCGGCTCAAGATTATTTTATTTCTGCATATAAAGGGCTTCGCTCTAAATTACTAAACATAGATGTACCTATTGCACTAGGTATTTTAGTACTATTTCTTAGAAGTACTACCGAAATAGTTTTAGACATAGGCACCGGTTTTTTTGATAGTTTAACTGGCTTAGTGTTCTTTTTATTATTAGGTAAATTTTTTCAGCAAAAAACATATGCCTTCTTATCTTTTGAACGTGATTATAAATCGTATTTTCCAATTGGTATTACTAAAATAAGCAAAGAGGGAAAAGAAGAATCTGTACAGGTTTATGACATAAAAAAAGGAGATCGATTATTGATAAGAAACGAAGAGCTTATTCCTGTAGATTGTATTTTAATAAAAGGAACGGCTCGTATAGACTATAGTTTTGTTACAGGCGAATCTGAAGCTGTTTCTAAATTATCAGGCGATAAACTTTTTGCAGGCGGGAAACAGCTAGATGGTATTATAGAAGTAGATGTACTTAAATCGGTCGAGCAAAGTTACCTCACACAATTATGGAGTAACGATGTATTTAAAACTAATAAAGAAGATGCGTTCACCACGCTCACAAACAAAATAAGCAAGCATTTTACTATTGCTATTTTACTCATAGCTGCTATTTCAACAAGTTTCTGGTTATTTTACGATTCTAGCAAAGCACTTAATGTATTTACAGCAGTATTAATAATTGCCTGTCCATGTGCTATTGCACTATCTGCGCCATTTACCCTAGGGAATTTATTACGCATTTTAGGTAAGAAAAAATTCTATTTAAAAAATGCCTCTGTAATTGAGCAGTTAGCAAAAATCAATACTGTTATTTTTGATAAAACAGGAACACTCACTGCAAACAAGGGTTCCAAAATCACCTATGAAGGTGACACCCTTACCGTAGATGACGAACTGTTATTAAAGAACACATTAAGAGGTTCTAATCATCCATTAAGTAGAGCACTCTACGACATCCTAGACGAGCATGAAATAGTTACCTTAGATGATTATAAAGAACATTTAGGAAAAGGCATTGAAGCACAGTACCATTCTAGGCAAATAAAAATTGGCTCAGCTTCCTTTGTCGGTCATCAAGTAGAAAGCGCAACCATCAATACTGCGGTGCATGTAAGCACGAATAGCAAATACAAAGGAAAATTCACCTTCTACAATGCTTACAGAAAAGGACTATCGAAACTCTTTAATAGCTTAAAACACGATTACGATTTAGCAATAATTTCTGGCGATAATGAAGGCGAAAAGAACAACTTAACAAAGTTGCTACCTTCAAAAACCAAGTTATTATTTAATCAGAAACCAGATGATAAGTTAGAATACATTAAATACCACCAAAGCGAAGGTGCAAAAGTTTTAATGGTAGGAGATGGCTTAAATGATGCAGGTGCTTTAGCACAAAGTGATGTTGGTATTGCTATATCAGAAAATGTAAATGTATTTTCACCTGCTTGCGATGCTATTTTAGACGCTTCAAAGTTCAATCAGTTATATAATTATATTAACGCATCAAAATCTGCTATAAAAATTATAAAGTGGAGTTTTATACTTTCATTTTTTTACAATGTTATCGGATTGTATTTTGCAACAACTGGTCAGCTTGCGCCCGTAATTGCTGCTATTTTGATGCCTTTAAGCTCAATAAGCATTGTTGTTTTTACAACAATTGCCACTAATTTTTTAGGAAAAAAATTAGAATGATTATAAATAAATTTAAACATGATATTTATCATATTTTAACAAACGTTATGAAATTAATTTTGAAACTTAAATTCGGGTAGGTATGAGTGTCATTTATGTTTTACTAGCTATTAGCATTATTGTGGCTGTGGCTTTTTTTATTGCTTTCATTTTTGCTGTAAAAAAAGGACAGTATGATGATTCTTATACACATTCAGTACGAATGCTTTTTGAAGACGAACTAATTAAAGAAAAATCCAATAAACAAATACTAACCAATAAAGATTAACACGTATAACTATGGAAATGCAACAATTTCAATACGATAATAAGATCGTTAAGAATTTTATCTATGCCACGATGCTTTGGGGAGTTGTAGGTATGCTTGTAGGTTTAATACTTGCATTCATGTTCTTATTCCCTAACCTAACAGATGGAGTATCATGGTTAAGTTTTGGTCGTTTAAGACCATTGCACACAAACGCGGTTATTTTTGCCTTTGTAGGAAATGCCATTTTTGCTGGTGTTTACTACTCTTCGCAACGTTTACTTAAAGCTAGAATGTTTAGCGACCTATTAAGTAAAATTAACTTCTGGGGATGGCAATTAATAATTGTAGGTGCTGCAATTACACTACCTTTAGGTTTTACAACCTCTAAAGAATATGCCGAATTAGAATGGCCTTTTGATATAGCCATTGCATTAATTTGGGTGGTTTTTGGAGTCAACTTAATAGGTACAATTTTAAAACGTAGACAACGTCACTTATATGTTGCTATTTGGTTTTACCTAGCAACATTTGTTACTGTAGCCGTTTTACACATTTTCAATAGTTTAGAATTACCTGTAAGTGCCATGAAGAGTTACTCGGTGTATGCAGGTGTTCAAGATGCATTGGTACAATGGTGGTACGGACATAATGCTGTAGCATTCTTCCTTACAACGCCTTTCTTAGGATTAATGTATTATTTTGTACCAAAAGCTGCAAACAGACCAGTATACTCTTATAGACTATCTATTGTTCACTTCTGGTCATTGATATTTATTTACATTTGGGCAGGACCTCACCATTTACTTTACACATCATTACCTGATTGGGCTCAAAACTTAGGTGTAACATTCTCTGTAATGTTATTAATGCCGTCTTGGGGTGGTATGATCAACGGATTATTGACACTTCGTGGTGCATGGGACAAAGTACGTACAGATCCTGTTTTAAAATTCATGGTTGTAGCAATTACCGGTTATGGTATGGCAACTTTTGAAGGACCAACACTATCGCTTAAAAACGTTAATGCAATTGCTCACTTTACAGATTGGATTATTGCCCACGTTCACGTTGGTGCCTTGGCATGGAACGGATTCTTAACCTTTGGTATGATCTATTGGTTGGTTCCTAGAATGTTTAAAACAAAACTGTTCTCTACCGGATTAGCAAACCTGCATTTCTGGATCGGTACTTTAGGTATTATTATGTATGCATTACCAATGTACGTTGCTGGATTTACCCAAGCAAGTATGTGGAAACAGTTCAACCCAGACGGAACATTAGTATATGGTAACTTCCTTGAAACTGTAACCGAAATTATGCCAATGTACTGGATGCGTGCTATTGGAGGTACATTCTTCTTAGCAGGTATGTTAATAATGGTTTACAATATTATTGTAACTATTAAATCTGGAAGTAAAGTTGAAGACGAACTAGCTGAAGCTCCTGCTTTAACAAGAGTTTCAAAGCGTCGTACTGCTGGTGAAGGATGGCACACTTGGTTAGAAAGAAAACCTATACAATTAACAATATTGGCTACTATAACCATATTAATTGGTGGTATCGTGCAAATTATACCTACTATAATGGTGAAGTCAAATATTCCAACTATAAGTAGTGTACAACCGTATACGCCATTAGAATTAGAAGGTAGGGATATTTATATTCGTGAAGGATGTAATACATGTCACTCTCAAATGATTCGTCCGTTTAGAAGTGAAGTTGAGCGTTATGGCGAATATTCTAAAGCTGGTGAGTTTGTTTACGATCATCCATTCTTATGGGGAAGTAAACGTACAGGACCAGACTTACATAGAATTGGTGGAAAATACTCTGACAACTGGCACTTTAACCATATGTACGATCCACAAAGTACATCATCTGGTTCTATCATGCCACGATACCCTTGGTTAATAAATAATGCCTTAGATAAATCTGATACTGAAGCAAAAATGAGAGTTATGGTTAAACTTGGTGTACCATATACAGATGAAGATATTGCTGGAGCTCAAGAAAGCATGTTAGCTCAAGGAACTCAAATAGAACAAAATCTTTATTCTGATCCAGATTTTGCAAGCAGTTATGAAGACAGTAAAAATAATGCAGGTGAAGGATTTGTAGAAATGAGAAACAGAGAGATTGTAGCATTAATAGCTTATCTACAACGTTTAGGTACAGATATTAAAGTAGAAACAGCACAACAATAACCTAAAAAGTATAAATCATGTTAAAATACGTAAAAGAACATATGGAAACTATATTAGGTGTAGAGATCTACCCTATTATTTCCCTGCTCATTTTCTTTACATTTTTTGTGGTCTTATCTTGGTGGGTTATGACTGCTAAAAAAGATTACATCAACACTGTAAGCAATATTCCATTTGATAATAAACACAACCAAAACGACACTATAATATGAGAAATCTAATTCCTTCATACGTAAGAGTTCCGGTAATATTCTTTATTATATTCGGAATTGTAGAATACATGATAGATTCTGGAGAAAAACCAGCATTTATCGAATATCCAGCTGTAATGTTATTCTTATTCTTAGTGCTTTTAATTCTTATAGCAATTGAGGCTATCATTGGAGCACTAGAGAATGTAATGCTACATAAAATGGATGAAGAAGCTAAAGAACGCTTCTTAGCTGAAAAGAATAAGTCATACCAGTTTACCTGGATCATGAACATCTATAAAAAGTTAGCTGGTGGAAAACCAATAGAAGAAGAAGGAGAAATCATTCTTGACCATAACTACGATGGTATTAAAGAGTTGGATAACAACTTACCACCTTGGTGGATCTACTCATTCTATATCTCAATTATTTTTGCAGCTGTTTATTTATTAAGATATCATGTTTTTGATGGTCCTTCGCAGCTTGCTGAATTTGAAACTGAAATGGCTGAAGCTAAAGCAGCAGTAGAAGAGTACAAAAAGACCGCTAAAAACTTAGTAGATGTAAATACTGTAACCGTTTTAACTGATGCAGCCGACTTAAGTGCTGGTAAAGCAATTTGGGACACCAATTGTGTTGCTTGTCATATGGCTGACGGTGGCGGAGGTATTGGTCCAAACATGACCGATGAGTACTGGATACTTGGCGGCGGTATTAAAAACATTTTCAATACTATTTCTGAAGGTGGTCGAGACGGAAAAGGAATGGTTGCATGGAAACAACAGTTAAAACCATTAGAAATGGCACAAGTTGCTAGTTTTATACTGACTTTCCAAGGCACTACTCCAGCAAATCCTAAGGCTGCTGAAGGAGATATCTGGGTTGATGAAACTGCAGCTCCTGCTGAGGATGCTGGTACTGAAACAACCGAAGAAGAAGATAATAGCGAAAATTAAACAAAGTAACACCAAATATTTTGGAAACACCTGGAAACGAAAAATTTAGAGATTCGATTGGAACAATAAACGAAGAAGGTAAACGTGCCTGGGTGTTTCCAAAAAAACCTTTTGGTAGGTTTTATGATTACAGGAAATATGTAAGCTATTTTCTTCTAGCTTTTCTATTTTCTGCCCCATTTATAAAAATAAATGGAAATCAATTCTTGATGTTTAACATCCTAGAAAGACGTTTCAATATTTTTGGTTTTCCATTTTGGCCTCAAGATTTTCATTTATTTGTAATTTCAATGATCATAGGTGTTGTATTTATAACACTGTTTACTGTTGTTTTTGGCAGATTATTTTGTGGTTGGATTTGTCCTCAAACCATATTTATGGAAATGGTGTTTAGAAGGATTGAATATTGGATTGAAGGAGATAGAGGAAAACAGATTAGACTTTCTAAACAACCATGGACTGCAGAAAAGATTAGAAAGAAATCATTAAAACTTATAGTATTCTTATTCATTTCTTTCTTAATAGCCAACATTTTTTTAGCATACCTAATCGGTAGTGATAAATTGATTCAATATATAATAGATGGCCCTTCTGCTCACCTAAACACTCTCGTCTCTCTAGTAATTTTCACAGGCGTATTCTATTTTATTTTTGCCTGGTTTAGAGAACAAGTTTGTGTTATTGCTTGCCCTTACGGACGATTACAAGGTGTATTATTAGACACTAAATCTATAGTAGTAGCATACGATCATAAACGTGGTGAAGGAGAAAAAGGAAGAAAGAAATTTCGAAAAAATGAAGACAGATCAGCATTAGGTCATGGCGATTGCATTGACTGTTTACAATGTGTACATGTCTGTCCTACTGGTATTGACATTAGAAACGGAACACAATTAGAATGTGTAAATTGTACTGCTTGTATTGACGAGTGTGATACCATCATGGAAAAGGTAAATCTTCCTAAAGGATTGATTCGTTATGCTAGTGAAGAGAACATTGAAAAGAAAACTAAATTTAAATTAACCGCCAGAGTAAAAGGATATATTGCTGTATTAGTAATACTAATAGGTGTTTTAATTGGAATGCTATTCTTGCGAAATGATGTTGAAGCTAGAGTATTACGACTTCCAGGGCAATTATACGAGCATAAGGAAGGCAATATTATTAGCAATGTTTTTACCTATAAATTAGTAAACAAAACAACACAAGACATAAACGACGTTTCTATAAAATTAATGTCACATGATGGAACTGTAAAATTGGTCTCAACACATGACACATTTATTGTCCCTGCACAAGGTTTAGCAGAAGGAACTTTATTTATAGAAATTGATAATTCTAAACTATCTGGCGATAGAAACACTATTAAAATTGGCATCTATGCCAATGACAAATTAATTGAAACAACTAGTGCTAACTTTTTAGGCCCTAGAAGTTATAATTAAATTAAAAAGTTATGAAAATTAATTGGGGAACAGGAATTGTATTAGCATTTATAGGGTTTATAGCTTTTATCCTATATTTTGTTATCTCTATGAGTACTAACAAAAAGTACGACCATGATCTTGTTACCGAAGATTATTATAAAAAAGAATTAGAATATCAAACAGATATCGATAAACTTGAAAATGCTAAATCTTTAACCCAAGATATCACTTATAAAAAAACACCAGAAGGAATACTTGTCAGTTTTCCTACCAATCTGGATTACAAGAAAATTAAAGGTAAATTGTTCCTATATAGACCATCTAACAAACAACTAGATTTTGAAACTACCATTTCTCTTTCTAATACACATTTGCTCATACCTGACAAACGTTTGGTAGATGGTCGTTGGAACATTAAAATAGATTGGCAATATAATGGAAAATCTTATCTATTTAAAGACGATTTAGTTTATTAATATGTTAGTAGCGGCTTTTGTTCTTGGTTTACTAGGAAGTTTTCACTGTGTAGGCATGTGTGGGCCAATAGCTTTTATGCTTCCAGTAGACAGATCAAATAATACAAAAAAAATAGCTCAAATCTCTATTTATCATTTTGGAAGACTATTAGCTTATAGCATTATCGGGCTTATTTTTGGGCTTATTGGAAAAGGCCTTTATATTTTTGGGTTACAACAACAGCTTTCTATAATAATAGGCATTACTATGATTGTGGTAGTTTTAATTCCATATAAAACATTTAATAAATACAATTTTTCCAAGCCATTATTTAAAATCATCTCAAAAGTAAAAAGTGCTTTAGGAAAAGAACTTCAAAAAAAAACACCTGATACCTTTTTAACCATTGGGTTTTTAAATGGTTTTTTACCTTGTGGATTAGTTTACATGGCAGTTTTTGCAGCCATAGCATCAGGAAGCATCATTCAAGGCAGTTTATATATGGTTCTCTTTGGTTTAGGAACCATTCCTTTAATGACAACCGCTATTTACTTTAGTCACTTTTTAAAAGGTAAAGCAAGACAAAAAATACAAAAAGCAATACCAGTTTTTATTGTATTTATAGGCTTACTTTTTATTCTTAGAGGTCTCGGATTAGGCATTCCTTACATCTCTCCTGCTCCAGTTTACGACATAGCAAATGCCACCATGGATTGTGTTAACTAACCACTCTGATTTTCAATTTCTTAGAAAATTATTTAATAAAACATAAGTAATTGTTAAAAAAAATAGCTTAAATTTAGTAATCTCTCTTTAACAAAATTAATAGAATGTGCACCTTTGTGCGCTGTATTAATGCTTGGGATAATATGAGATTATGAAAACAAAACCAGCCAAAACTGTTGAACAATTCTTAAAAGAAATTCAGGAATTGCAAAATAAAATTGACGAGCTCAAAAAATTTGAAGCTAACTCAAACGCTGCGAAAAACCGAATCTCAATCCCAGAGTTAAAAAGTCTAATTTGGCTTGAAAAATCTCCTGTTTGCACAAAAATTGTTGACTTAGATTTTAATCTTCAATATATGAGCAACTCGGGTGTGTCAATGCTTAAAATTGAAGATATAACTAACTTTTATGGCAAACCATATCCTTTAGGTTTCTACCCAGAGCTTTTTAAATCTTCGATGCAAAAACACCTTCAGGAAACAAAAACTACAAATAAAACTATAACTTTTGAAGCACCTTTTCAAAATGAACAAGGTCATGAAACGTGGTTTCAATCAACATTAATTCCAATTAATGATGAAAAAGACAAGTTAGACTATATTCTAGTTGTGTCATTAGACATTACTACTAGAAAACAAGCAGAGCTTAAATTAATCGAAAATGAAGACAAGCTCAATAACGCCTTAGAAATAACAAAATTAGGCACATTCTCCTATGACGATAATACAGGATTATTTGAAACGTCTTCAATAAGTGATTTAATTCTTGGTATTGATGACACCTACATAAGAGATGTAAACGGATGGGTTAATTTGGTGCACCCTGAAGATTATGAAAATGCTCAACAGTTATTAGATAACTCAGAAGTAAAATCAATTTCAACCGAGTTTAGAATTGTTCGTCCTGTAGACAAAAAAATTATTTGGATTTTAGGGCATGCAAAAAAAGAATTTGATCAAAATGGAGAACGCACCAAAGTTACTGGAACAATTCAGGATGTAAGTGAACGTAAAACAGCCGAGAAAAACCTACGCTTAAGTGAGTTGCGATTACGCGAAGCACAATCGGTAGCTCGTATTGGTAGTTTTGAAGGTACTATAAATGATGATGAACTTTGGTGGTCTGAAGAATTATTTAATCTATTTGGATTGAAAGCTCCAAACCTCAACATGACCAAAGAAGGATTTGACAAATTAGTGCACCCAGACGACAAAGATCAATACATGGCAGCATTAACAAACTGCCTTGAAACTGGTAAATCATTTAAAAAAGATTTTAGAGGCAAACACACCAGTGGTGAATGGCTTTACTTTGAAACTGTTGCTGGAGTAACATATGATTCTGAAGGAAAAATATTTGGGTTACGTGGAACTGTTCAAGACATTACCGAACGTAAAAAAGCTGAACAGATTATTAGAGAAAATCAAATCTTCAATGAATCTCTTTTAAAGACTACACCAGATATTATTTATGTATATGACCTTGACAAAAAGACAAATGTATACACCAATGATGGCAATTATAAAGTACTAGGCTATACAGCTCAGGAAATTATTGATTTTGACGACAAACTTGTTGAAAAGCTTTTACATCCTGAAGATTTTGCAGAATATAAACTCAAGATTATTCCTAAATATAACACTATAAAAGATGGCGAAGTCATTGAGTACATTAATAGATTAAAACACAAAAAAGGACATTGGATATGGATGCAATCTAAAGAGATTGTCTTTAAACGAGAAAACGACAAAGCCATACAAATTTTTGGAATCGCTGAAGATGTCACTAAACGAAAAGAAGCTGAAGAAAGGTTAAAAATAGCAAAAGCGCGACTTAAAAACACTTTCGACCTTTCTCCAAGTATTATTGCAACAGTAGATGTAGCAAAAAATCAATTTATTGATGCCAGTGCTGCTGTAACCAGAATTTTAGGGTATAGCATTAAAGAGTTTACATCAAAACCTTTTTATGCTTTTATTCATCCAGAAGACCTTGAAAGAACTTCAAAAACTGTTGAAAAGAAACTAAAGAAACACGATTTTGAAACTTTCGAAAATCGCTATATCTGTAAAGATGGCACATACAAATGGATCTCGTGGCAAGGCACCAAACCAAATAGTGATGGTGAAGTAACAGCGATAGGAACAGATGTTACTGAAAGAAAAAAGGTTGAGATAGATTTAAAAAGAAGTGCGGAACGCTTTGAAAGATGGAAGTCTTCAAATTTCATAGGAATTATTCAATCAAATGCTGCTGGAGATATCATAGATGCAAATGACACCATCTTAAATATGTTGGGTTATACCAAGAAAGAAATGCAAGAAGGAAAGTTAGATTGGACAAAGTTAACTCCTCCTGAGTTCTTACACTTAGATATGGCCGGAATTAAAGAAGCAGAAGAAAAAGGCTATTGGACCCCTTTTGAAAAAGAATACTTCCATAAGGATGGTCATAGAATTCCAATCATAATTGGAGGGTCTTTGTTTGAAGAAACACAAAAAGAATTTATTGTTTTTGTAGTTAATCTTACAGAAAGCAAAAAAATAGAAAAAGACTTAAAAGAAAGTGAACAATTTCTAAATCTAACTGGAGAAATTGCTAAAGTAGGCGGCTGGGAACTAAATCTTTTGTCTAAAAAAGTAAAGTGGTCTCGTGAAACTAAACGTATTCATGAAGTAGATAAAGAATACGAACCAAGTTTAGAAACTGCCATAGATTTTTACCATGAAGACGATAGAGAATTAGTAAAAAAATGCGTTTCGGAATCTATCGAAAAAAATAAACCTTACAATTACGAAGCAAGGATAATTACTGCCAAAGGGAATTTAAAGCATGTAAAAGCTATAGGACATCCTGTATTTGAAGAAAATACTTGTGTAAGACTTTATGGAGCTTTTCAAGATATCACTGAAAGAAAGAAAATTGACGCCGAATTAGAAACGTATCGCAAACAGCTAGAAACAGAAAACATATTATTAAAACAAGAAATTTCGCTAGCCTTCAATTTTGAAGATATGGTTTACTCAAGCGTAGAAATGAGTAATGTTTTAAATATGGTAGAACAAGTATCTACAACCGATGCAAATGTTTTAATTCAAGGAGAAACAGGAACAGGAAAAGAACTCATCGCCAAAGCAATTCATAATACAAGTAGACGTAAGAATCATCCTTTAATACGTGTAAACTGTGGTGCAATTCCATCTGAACTAATAGAAAGTGAATTATTTGGTCATATAAAAGGTTCTTTTACAGGGGCTATTAATAACAGAATAGGAAAGTTTGAATTGGCAGATGGAGGAACACTGTTTCTAGATGAAATTGGCGAAATGCCAATAGCCTTACAACCAAAGCTTTTAAGAGCTATTCAAGAAGGTGAGATAGAACCAATTGGCAGTTCAGAGTTACGTAAACTAGATGTCAGAATAATTGCAGCTACCAATAAAAACTTAAAAGAAGAGATTGAAAAAAAACACTTTAGAGAAGATTTATATTTTAGATTAAATGTATTTCCAATAAATGTTCCTGCTTTAAGAGACAGGATTTCAGATATTCCAGTTTTAACCGAATATTTTGTAACTAAATATTCAAAAAAACACGGTAAAGACATTAAATATATTTCAGACATTACCATGAGTGAAATGAAAGATTATAATTGGCCAGGTAATGTACGAGAACTTGAAAACTTAATTGAACGTGCTGTAATTATATCTAATCAAGATGTTCTAATAATGCAGGATTTTGATAGCTCATCTATCAACAATACAAACATTAAAAACCACAGACTCACTTTAGATCAAGTACAGAGAAACCATATTCTAAAAACCTTAAAAGATACTAGTTGGAAAATTGATGGCGCTGATGGTGCTGCTGAATTATTAGACATAAAACCTAGCACATTACGAGATAGAATGAAAAAACTAGGCATTGAAAGACCTAGTTAGAGCGTCCACGGTATTTCGTGGAATCACAAAAAAAGCTCTTTATTAATCTCGGTATTCCGTGGAATTAAAAATACCACCTTTTGAACTCCTCCTTATACTCCCTTACATATCAACGTTTTAAAATATTACTATTATATAATGAATAGTTTGGCACCACTGTTGCTTATAAGATAAATAAATCCTAATAATATCCTTATTATTATAGAATTGAGACATCTTTAACAAGTCTGTTGGATTAATAACAATTGACAATGTATTAAAAATCCCTAACGAAAGATGTTATACGACTAAAGTGAGTTCCATACTCACTTTAGTCTTTTTTATTTTAAGAAATCTTGGAAATTAAATCTTGAATGTCATTACAGGTAGCGAAGAGTGATTAGCAATATCCTCTCCTATGCTACCAGCAAAGAAATGCGATACACCTTTTCTTCCATGAGTAGGTATCGCTATTAAATCGGCTCCAACTTTATTAGCAAAATTCAAAACACCTTGTTCAACACTATAGTCTGCCTGATAAGCAACATCATCAATCCTGTCTAAATTACCATCAGCAGTAACTAAAAATTCTGCAATCTTTTTTTCAATCTCAACAGAACTCTTGAAATGCTCATTTGGTAAGTTTACATACAAGAGCACTAATTTGGCTCCAAGAAGATCAAACAATTTGGTAGCGTTTAGATAAGGACGCACATTTTCTTCTTCAAAATTTGTTGCAAAAACCACTGTACCAAAATCAACGCTGTTAAGCTCATTCTTAACTACCAAAACGGGTATATCTGCATTTCTTACAACTCTTTCAGTATTAGAGCCAACAATAAACTCTTTAAAGCCACTTGTACCATGCGACCCCATAACAATCAAATCGGCATCATTTTCTTTTGCAGCATCATTAACCTCACTAAACACTTTAAAATGCTTAACAACTGGAGTTACCTTAACATCTTTTAAGTACTCTTGATTTAAAAAAGAATTAAACTTCTTTTCTACAAGCTTTAGAAAGAAAACAGCTTTTTGCTGTTGTTCACTATCACTTTTTGTTAGTAAAACATCAGACATCTCTAACATATGTAATGCCAGTAATTCTGCATCATTCTTTTTTGCCAGTTTAGCTGCAGTTTTTAATGCATATTCAGAGTGTTCTGAAAAATCGATAGGTACAATAATTTTTTTCATTAGTTTCTTTTTGTTTAATGTTCAATCTAAATAGTCATTGAAAACAACTGTGTTTCAGGTTTTTTTCGCTGTAAAAGCAAATCAAAAGCCATACATATGTTTCTAACAAAAGGATATCCTTTTGTAGTAACAGCTATTCTATTTGAGTTTATTTTTAAAAGACCATCTACTTCCATCTCTTGCAGTTTTTGGAGCACTTGTGGAAGTTCTTCAAAATAAAGATAGTCATTATTCCATGAAGTTTTAAACTGACACATTAAATTTAAAATATGTTTTCTAATGATAAGGTCCTCTTTATTTAAAATATGACCTCTATAAACCGGAAGTAAACCCTCAGACAACAACCTGTAATAGTCTTCTATTTTTTTAACATTTTGCGCAAAACCATACCAACTATCACTAATAGATGAAACTCCTAGCCCTATCATTGCTTGAGTTTTAGAGGCTGTATACCCCATAAAATTACGATGTAATTCACCCTCTATCATCGATTGATATAACGAATCGCTAGTTAAGGCAAAATGATCCATTCCAATTTCACGATAACCTACTTCTGCTAATAGCTCTTTTCCCGTTTCGTATTGTTCACGCTTCAACTCTGGTGATGGTAAATCAGACTCATCAAACCCTCGTTGTCCATTACCCTTTATCCACGGCACATGTGCATAGCTGTAAAACGCTAACCTATCTGGCAACAACTCTTTTGTTTTTAATATGGTATGCTTTACATGCTCTAATGTTTGAAATGGTAAACCGAAAATAATATCATGTCCTACAGATGTATAACCTATATCTCTCGCCTGTTCAGTTGCACGCTTTACATTTTCAAAAGGCTGCACCCTGTGTATGGCCTTTTGAACGGTTAGATTATAATCTTGAACTCCAAAACTTACCCTTCTAAACCCCACATCATATAAGGCTTGCAAATGTTCTTTCGTAGTATTATTAGGATGACCTTCAAAACTAAACTCGTGGTCATCTGCTACACTTCCTTTTTCTATAATCCCCTTAATTAACTGAGTAAGGTTGGCAGGACTAAAAAATGTAGGCGTTCCTCCTCCTAAATGAAGCTCTTTTATTTTAGGTTTTTCTCCCAATAACTCACAATAGAGACGCCATTCTTTTAAAACAGCATTTATATATGGAGACTCTACCTCATGCCGCTTAGTTATACGCTTGTTACAACCACAAAACGTACAGAGGCTCTCACAAAATGGCAAGTGAATATAAAGACTTATACCTTCCTTTTCATTACTTTCTTCAAACGATTTCTTTAAAGAAGCCTTCCATTTATTTAATGAAAATGTACTATCATCCCAGTAAGGTACAGTTGGATAACTGGTATACCTCGGACCGGCAACATTATATTTATTAACTAATTTGCTACTCATACCTATTTATTACAACTGCAAAAATAAAGCAATTGAAGCCTAAAAAATATGATATATATCATACGTTTTATAATTCGAAAGGTCTCCCTGAAGTTAACGACTTAAGTTTCAAAATTATAATACAATTAGCATGCAAAAAGTATCCTTTACAAATAAAGATGGATTAAAATTATCAGGACGCCTTGAGCTTCCAGCAAATCAACAGCCTCATAATTTTGCTCTATTTGCTCATTGTTTTACATGTACTAAAAACTTATCTGCTATAAGAAATATTAGTCGTGCATTAACTTCTCAAGGCTTTGGCGTTTTACGCTTTGACTTTACTGGACTAGGTGAAAGTCATGGTGACTTTGAAGACACCAATTTTTCTGGAAATGTAGACGACTTATTAAGTGCTTCCAATTTTCTAAAATCTCATTATAAATCACCTACACTTATTATTGGACATTCATTAGGTGGTGCGGCTGCCATTTACGCTGCAGCAAATATAAACTCTATTAAAGCAGTAGCCACTATAGGAGCTCCATCAAACCCAAAACATGTGCAGCATTTGATAAAAAGCAGTATTAATGAAATAAATAAAAATGGTAAAGCAGTTGTTAATTTAAGCGGGAGAGATTTCACCATAAAAAAACAGTTTTTAGATGATCTTGAAACCAACTCTATATACAATGTGGCAAGTAATCTTAGAAAAGCGTTACTTATTTTACACTCACCACAAGACACTACAGTTGGCATAGAAAATGCTGAAAAAATTTATAAAGCCGCACATCACCCTAAAAGTTTTATCTCTTTGGACGGTGCCGATCATTTATTATCAAATAAAGAAGATTCAATATATACAGGAAATGTAATAGCAAATTGGGCTAAACGTTACTTAGACATTACAAAACAAGCACAAATCAAAACCAGTCATCAGGTAGTAGCAAACTTAAATATCGAAGATGGCTTTACAACTCAAATGAAAGTTGGTAACCATTATATGGTAGCAGACGAACCATTAACATATGGTGGAAACGACTTTGGCCCATCACCCTACGAGCTAGTATCTGCAGGCTTATCAGCCTGTACAGCTATGACTATTAAAATGTATGTAAATCGCAAAGGTTGGGACTTAAAGAATGTTGAAGTACATACATCTTATTCCAAAACACATGCAAAAGACTGTGATGCTTGTGAAGATAACACATCCAAGATAGATACGTTTGAAAGAGACATAAAATTAACAGGAAATCTTGATAAAGAACAAACCAAAAGAATTTTACAGATAGCAGATAAATGCCCAGTACACAAAACCTTACACAACGACACACAAATAATCACAAAACTTATAACATAATTGAAATTTGCAATTAGATAATTATTGACTTAACTTCCCTCTCTAAATTGAAATCTCAACAGTAATCATGAAAAAAATATCATTTTTTGCTTTAGCCTTTACTTTAGTATTTACAACCTCTTGTAAATCTGACAAAAAAGAAACAAAAACAGAAACGCCAACTGAAAATGTAGAAGAAAAAACTGTAACGGAACCTAGCGAAAATTCCGGAAAACAAGTTTGGGTGGTATTAAACTCGAAAAGTGGTAGCAATGTTTCTGGTAATGTGATTTTTGAACAAGAAGGCGATATGGTAACTATGGTAGCTTCAGTTAATGGGTTAGAACCAGGACTTCATGCAATACACTTACATGAAAAAAGTGACTGCTCATCAGAAGATGGAAAGTCTACAGGAGGTCATTGGAACCCAACCGCACAACCTCATGGACAATGGGGTGCTTCTGAAGGATACCACAAAGGAGATATTGGTAATTTTACTGCCAACGAAAATGGAAAAGGCACTATTACCTTTGCTACCGATGAATGGTGTATAGGGTGTGGTGATGAAACTAAAGATATTTTAGGCAAAGCAGTAATTATACACCAAGGTGTTGATGATTTTACTTCACAACCTTCAGGAGCTGCTGGTTCGAGAGTTAGCTGTGGTGGTGTAATTGAAAACTAATTAAAATTAATTAAGCATATAGATCAGCTGCTTTTTTAAGCAGCTTTTTTTATCTTCCATACATTTAAAAACCCAAAACTAATGAATCCTTCGGCTAGTGGTTGGATAAAAAAACTCCAAAAAGAAACTTCAAATAATGATACGCTATTAAAGCTTCCTCATGATAGCTTTTATGAGCACTTGAGAAATTGTGGTTTTATTTATGGAAGTAATCTATTTGTGGTTAATAATCTAATTGACAAAAAGGACTTGACAAATGAAGAATTAAGCAAAATTAATCTTTATTCTTCATTACAATATATCCATTTTAAAAGTGGAAAATCTATTAATTTTTTAGAGAGTGCTATTGCATTTTATAAAGACATAAAGGTACACAAGATCTCTTTTTTTAACAGCATTATAATCAATAACACGACGTCATCAACTCTGGAAAAGATAATACATAAACGTGTTCAAATTGACGATAATCTGCTAACTAAAAACTTCAACTATTTTGTTATTAATGCACTTCTATATGTTGATGTTCTAGCCTATCAAGAGTATTTAAAAAAGGGGTCTATTTCTAGTGATTATATAAAAAAATTAGAAGCATCTATTGAAACTATTGTTCTTGAGACGCTAAATACAAAAATCAATAAAACGCCTCATGACGAAAGTTTAATTAAGCTGGTTGAATCGTCATTAAGATATCAAGATCATGTCGACATTTCTTATTCTGAAGCCATAAAAAATCTAAATTCTGATCATGAAAAATGGTACTTGTTAGACATAGCTTGCATGTCTACTTGGAGTGATAAAACTATTGATAGTAAAGAACAATCATTTTTACAGAAACTTGGGTCAGATCTTTCTTTAGACAAAACAACTGTTGATGAGTCTATTAACTCTGTCAATACATTTTATTCAAACAACAAAGACAATATTGCACTCTTAAGTTCGTCAAATATTGTAAAAAATTTCTACGATAACTCCAGTAAAATGGTTAATAAGTTAATCTCTAGAAATAAAAAACGCCTTAAAAAAGAGCTCGTACAAAGCAAGCAGTTGGTTAAGCTTATTAGCCAATCAACTATCCGAGACCTGTCTGAAGAAGAACAAAAACAGCTTCAGGAACAACTTTTAGATATTATTAAAGCAATTCCTAGTTTAGCAATATTTTTGCTTCCTGGAGGCGCATTATTGCTGCCTATTTTTGTAAAATTTATTCCTAAGTTATTACCATCAGCTTTTGATGACAACAGAATAGAAGAGTAAAATTTAGTTCTTTTTAAAACGCTCTAAAATAAAATCTAAAACTGGGTCTTCATTATTTTTATACGCCTCAAAAGATGGTTCAATATAAATATCTGGAGCGATCCAATGTCGTTTATCCCATGATACAGAGCGTTGCCAATAGGCATTAGAAATACTCACATTTATTTTACTATATGGCAATTCAACAAAATTTGTTTCCCCAACAAAATTTGGACTTGACCCTGTAGGTTCTCCAATAAAAGTTGTATTTGTTCTTTGCTCTAAATCGGTTGTTAAATTCATAGCTGCAGAAAATGTTTTACGACCAATTACGGTAT
This sequence comes from Flavobacteriaceae bacterium, assembly GCA_030148025.1. Lineage (GTDB taxonomy): Bacteria > Bacteroidota > Bacteroidia > Flavobacteriales > Flavobacteriaceae > JASBUG01. Next base: position 162,327 of record JASBUG010000009.1, read on the forward strand.
AAAAATTTCCCTTTTTATTTAGGTGTTTACTTTTTAAAATGTGCTCTAATAAAGGTTTGTTGTTAAACGAATTTCCACCCGGACAATTTCTAATATCTAGAATTAATCGTTCTATGTTATTTGTTTCTATATAAGCAAAAACCTCATCATAAAACTCCTCAATATCTTTATCAGGCATTGAGAAATTAATATTTAATTGTAAATAAATGGCGTTGGCATCGTTAATATGTTTAAACCAAAAATACTTTGCCGGATTAGATCTGTATAAAGGCAACTCCTTATCTGAACTTAAAACAGAATTCCACAATGCTGGATTAAAATCTAAAGCTTCAATATTCAGGGTTACCTCTTCTCCATTCTCTTTCTTAAACCTAAAAGATACTTGCGTTTTTTGCTTTGTAACCTTTAAATTATGTAAGACTTCAGAAAGCATAATTAAATATGCATTTTCTTTATAGCCCATCTCATTATCAACACTTAAAGCAGATTTAAACTTATCTAACACAGTACTAACTGGCGTGTTATCTATATGAGTTAGCTCCCCTCCAACAACCTCTTTATACTTCTCATTAATAGCCGTTACATAAACCCCTTCTTTAAATTGATATAATTGAATTGGGTAAAAATGCAATTTATTTGAGCCTTGTAAAGGCGGACGAACAAAAGTATGACCATCTCCTACTTTAGCGGTCAATTGCATAATCTTGGTAACAATTTCATCATCTGTTAACACTTCAACATTTTTCTTTATATCTGCAATGTTCTGTTCCCAATCAGCTTTACTTATTTTTCTATAAAGGTCAAAATGAATTGTTTCAAAAGCTGTTTTATAAAGATCAATATCTGTATTCCACCCTTCTGATCTGGTAGCTTCGTCCTTTACCACTGGATAAAGAGCTCTAAAGTCGTCCATATCTCTTAAGGCTTCAAATTGTTCCTTTTTCAAATCACTGTAATAAATACTTTTGGGAGTTTTCAATCCTTTTTTTATCCATTTTAAAGCCTCTTGCTTATTTCCTAGTCTGGCATTATTTGATGCTATAAAATATATACAGCGCCCTTTTTTATAGCCTACACCTAGGCTCTCTTTATAAGCTTCCAGTGACGCTTCATATTTATTTTGCTTCCTTAAAGAAGTAGCTAGCTTATAAAGATAGTCTCCTTTAGTTGGATTTATCTCTGCTAGTTTATTAAATGCTTCAGATGCTTCTTCCCATTTTTTTTCTTCATACAAATGGTTGGCTTTTTCAATTTGCTCTATAGTTTGAGCAGATAACAATCTAGTTGAAATAAGAATTGCTAGGAGTAAAGTTTTTTTCATATGGTTTTCAATTATATAATTGACGAGTCACTTTATAAAATGTTACAAAAAAAATCCCCTACCTTTACCATATGGGATTAACAAACAACGATATATTTAAAAAACTTCGTGTGGCGCATAAATTGCGTGATGACGATATTGTAAAAATATGTGCTTTAAAAGATTTTAAAGTTACCAAAAGTGAATTAGGTGCTATATTTAGAAATGAAAACCACCCAAAATACATGGAATGTGGTGACCAATTTCTTCGGAATTTTTTAGATGGTTTAATTATTCATCTTCGAGGACCTATGCCTCCTAAAAAAGAAAAATAAAACAAGTTATACCGAATGACCGACCAACCAAATAATTTTGAAACATTAGATCCTGAAAATTGGGAAGCATCTAAAGCATTAATGCATCAAATGGTAAACGATGCTTTTGATTATGTAAAAAACATAAGAGATCGTAAAATTTGGCAAGAAATTCCTGAAGACGTTCTAAACAATTTTAATTCAGAAATACCTTTAAAGCCTAGTTCGGCAGAAAGTGTCTATAACGATTTACAAAAAAATGTGTTACCCTACCCTATGGGAAATGTACACCCACGTTTTTGGGCTTGGTATATGGGTAATGGGACTATTTCTGGAGTTATGGGTGACTTTTGGGCATCTATAATCAATCCTAATTTAGGAGGTGGAAATCATGCAGCTCATAAAGTAGAAGAACAAGTAATTAACTGGATAAAACACATTGTAGAGTTTCCAAAATCAGCCAGTGGTTTACTGGTAAGCGGTGGTTCTATGGCTAATTATGCGGCCCTGGCAGTTGCTAGAAACGTGAAAGCTGGATACGATATTCGAACTGAAGGTTTAAAAGAGAACAATCTTGTTTTTTATGCCTCTACCGAAATACATAGCTGCAATACCAAAGCAGTAGAGCTTTTAGGTTTAGGTACTAAAGGTTTAAAAAAGATAAAAACAAACGACGATTACACAATCAACATTAACGCTTTAAAACAACAAATCCAAGAAGATAAAGCCAACGGATTACAACCTATTTGCGTTATCGGAACATCTGGAACTGTGAATACAGGCGCTGTAGATAATCTAAAAGCAATTGCTGATATATGTGAAGCAGAAAATATGTGGTTTCATGTAGATGGTGCTATTGGTGCCATTGCTATGTTGTCTGATAAAATAAAACCACAACTTTCAGGTATTGAACGTGCCGATTCAGTTGCACTTGATCTACATAAATGGCTACACATGCCTTTTGAAGCTGGCTGCGTGGTAATAAAAGATAAAAGTTCTCATAAAAAAACATTTTCTTTAATTCCGGAATATCTAGAAAAAAACACCAGAGGTCTTGCCTCTGGAGACAATTGGTTCAGTGAATTTGGTCTGCAATTGTCCAGACGTTTTAGAGCGTTAAAAATATGGATGTCATTAAAAGAACATGGAAGCGAACGCTTTGGCAGAATGATATCTCGCAATGTGGAGCAAGCATATTATTTAGCCGAATTGGTAGATCAGCATCAGCACTTAGAAATGTTAGCTCCAATAGGAATGGACATTGTTTGTTTTAGATTTAATCCTGGAAACAAAGAGCTGGAAGAACTAAATGCTCTAAACAAAGAAATAAAGTTACAATTAGAAGAACAAGCCATTGCTTTACCAGGTTATACAACCCTTAATGGAGCCTACTGTATACGCTGTGCTATTTCTAGCCATAGAGTTACAAATGAAGATTTTGATGTGCTAATTAATGAAGTTTTAAGAATTGGAAAGCAACTATTAAACCAATAATACAGTACAAACTGTAACAATCCTCCAAAATAGCTCTCTTATAGTTAATCAAAATATATTATAAGAAGAAATAACAATTAACTCTTCACTCTTTCTGTAAGTGTTTATTGTAATATTCGTCTATAAGCTAATCAATCAAAAAATCACACATGAAAAAATTTACTACCAACAGCTTAATGGCTTTAGCATTCACTTTAGCTACTTCTGCTGTTTATGCGCAAGCTGAATCACTGTTCAACGGAATTTCTTTAGGCAATAATACCGAAGAAGTAAAAGCAAAACTAGAAGCAATTTCAAATAAGGTTAAACTTGTTTCTGTAAAAGATTTAAGATTTCCTATGGCAACAAATACAGAGGCACATCTTATATGTAGCAATATTAAAACTGAAAGTGGTACCATTGACAAAGCTATATTTACATTTGCTGACGATAAACTTAGCTATATTGAAGCAAAAGGAAATGCTGTAGAGGTTTTTGAAAGCACACGAAAAGATACAGCTAGAACCTACTTAGACTACAGTGCTTATATAAAGGATAAACTGTTTTTAAACAAGAAAAAAGAAACTGCTTGGATATTAAATCAGGAAGGAATGCATCTTAACCTCTTTACCTGGGAAAATCCTTTATTACAAAAGGGTTACAAACCTAACACTGAATTGTCTGGTAAAATTCCTGAGTTTATTAAAATGGGTGCTAACATAGATGATCTAAGAGCAGACTTGGAAGCATACAGTGTTTTTACAAATACTGAAAAACTGGACGGATCTGACCCAAATGCACAAGTTCAAATAAACTGCTTTGGCGTTGATTACTTTGGCTTTCCCAGAAAAATTGAAGCACGATTTGGTGACGATCAATTAAACGTTGTTTGGATACTCACCGCTAAAGGAGAAGAGGATCGTATAAGACAAGAACTTATAAAACACTATGGAAAACCAATTTTCACTACCGATGAATGGGAGATATTTGATAACTGGAAAATAGGTTTAAGAAAAGATAAACCAGAAGTTTTAGTTTTAACTCAAGAACTAGGACTCTTCTACAAAAAAGAATACTTTAAACAATAAAGCACTACATTTTAAGTGTAATTGTAACGCAAGTAGTTTTATACCGTCTTTAAATAAAAATTTGATCATGCGTATATTACTATTTGCGTTTTTTGCTTTACTATTCTCCAGTAATTGCCTTTCACAGACCAAAACTCAAACAACAATCTTAAACAAGTTTATCACCGCCCATAACAAAGGAACCGAAAAAGCTATAAGTACATTTATTAAAGACACCTATCACCCTGATGTGTATAAGAGAATAAATTTACAAGAGCATATTAGTTTTTATAACCAGATTGTGAATGAGTTTGGCCCTTTAAATTATGTAGTATATAAAACAGTTAAAACTACTTCAGATCGTTATGTTGTACATCTTATTAAACAAGGTGAAAACACTAATAACCAATATATAAAGCCAGACGATATTTTAGTAGTCAAACTAGATATTAGCAAGGATAATAATAGATTTATGCCTCATGGCTTAGGACTTGGTTCACTCACGTGTGAATTAAGAAAGGAATAACTTATTCTAGCCAATCTTTAAATGTTTTTACACGCTCTCGGGCCACAATAACATCTTGCTCATTATAGGTATTTAGCTTGATCTGTAAACGAGAATTGGTATAACTCACCATATCTTTTATGGCATGAATATTCACAAAGAACTTTCTATTAATTCTAAAAAATGTTTGTGGTTCTAATTCGTTTTCCAGATTTTCTAATGTGGTATCCAACAAGTAGTTTCTCCCTTCTGAAGTGTGCAAATAAGTACCTTTATTTTCACTGTAAAAACATTCAATATCGTCAATATTAATTAGCTTTAAATGTTGACCTACCTTTACAGAAAAACGCTTTTTATATTCGCGCTCAATTGGGTTAACCAATAGCTTTTTTATATCGTTAAAATCTAGTGTTACCGATTGTTCTTTTGGCAAATTTTGCTTGTATTGTTCTACCGCATTAGCAAGTTCATCTTCATCTATTGGCTTTAATAAATAGTCTATACTATTTAACTTAAATGCTTGCAAAGCATACTCGTCATAAGCCGTGGTAAATATAATGGCCGATTTTACATCGATAGTTTCAAATATCTCGAACGATAGGCCATCACTTAACTGTATATCCAAAAAAATAAGATCTGGATGCTCATTGTTCTGAAACCATGCTATAGACTCTTCAACAGAATGTAACATTACCTCTGCGTCAACATTTAAGTCGCTAAGCATACGTTGTAAACGACGTGCTGACGGTTTTTCGTCTTCAATAATAATTACTCGCATTAATTAAACTTTTAGTATTAAAATATTATTCCCAATGTTGTTTATCTTTATCCATAAACTCCTTTATTTTTCGTTCTTCCCAATTCTTTCCAAAAATAAAGTTAGGTCCAAACACTCCTAAAAAATGGAATATTAAACCAATGCCCCAGAAAAAAGCTGTGGCAAATGTTCCAAAGTCCCAAATATCGTCCCCTGGATCACTATTAATAACAATCATTATTATTAAAAACGCATTTACAACTACATATACTGCCAAGTGCCAATAAAACCCAACTAATTTTTCAAGCTTTTTTTTAGCTCTTAAATATGCATCTTCTTCTCGAAAACGTTCTTTATTAAATTCGTCTCTATAGGTATGTTCATCTAGTCTTTTCATAATCTTAAATTTATTCCCATTTAGAATCTCGTTCTTCTTCCATATATTCAGCTATTTTTCGTTCTTCCCAGTTAGGCCCTAATAAGTAAGGTAATCCAAAAACTGAAAATGCATGTATAGCCAATCCTATTCCCCAAAGCATCCAAACTGAAAATGTTCCAAATTCAAAGAATGCTTCTCCAAAAGGTGTTCCTTCAGCTAAATCGTCGTAAATTTTAAAAACCGAAATTATGGTATTTATAACAATGTAGACAATAAAATGTGTGTAAAAATTCTTTATAGTCTCAACACGCTTTTGGGCTCTATGATACGCTGTGTTTTTTGTAAAATCTTCCATAATCATTAATTCCAACGGTTATCTTGTTCTTGCTCTTGTCTCATAAATTCTTCTATTTTTCGTCGTTCCCAATTACGGCCAAAAGCACCATTATGTACAAATACACGATACGCTTGAATAATTAATCCTAATCCCCATCCAAACATTGGAAACCAAAACCATTGGTAATGCCATGAAGTTTTATAATTAATAAAGATTAGAAAAGGAATTACAAATACATAGGCTATTAAACTATAATAAAACCCTTGTAATTCTTCTACGTGTTTTCGAGCTCTAACATAGCTGCTCTCGTCAAAATTTGTTGTTCTTTGTGTTCTCATGATTGATATTTGTTTTGAAAGCATTGGTATTGCTACTGCAAAACGATCTGCTTTCTGATTGATGAATACTCTTTTATCTGTTAATAATTCGTAACGTTGTTTAATATTATTCAAACCAACACCGCTACTCTTTTTTACTATTTGTTTTGGTTGTAAATTGTTTTCTACAACCAAAGCACCATTAGATTCAAATATTTTAATGTGCAATGGCTTACTAGTCGTAACCATATTATGTTTTACAGCATTTTCAAGTAAAAGTTGTAATGATAATGGTACTACCTTTAACTCTGAATTTGAAATATGTTCTGGTATTTCAAACACGATACTGTCTTCAAATCTCATTTTCAATAAAGACATGTACGTTTTTGCAAAGTCTAACTCCTCACCTACAGTTACAAGCTCCTTGTTCTTTTGTTCTAAAACATACCTGTACACTTTAGATAAAGCAGTTGTAAACTTCTGCGCACTTTTTGGGTTCTCATCTATTAAACTTGTAAGTACATTTAAACTGTTAAATAAAAAATGAGGATCTAATTGATTCTTTAACGCGTCAAACTTCGCACTTGCGGTTCCTGCTATTACCTTTTGCTCTTTAAGTTTTTTCTGCTGATAGGCATTATAAAAATAGACCACATGAAAGATCACTACTATAGTTAATGTAATCCATAATCCAAATGTATAATACTGTATCGATTCGTTAGCCAAAAACGTTTGAAAACTGTTTCCATTTATAATTACAGAGCTAAAAACCCTTAATATAAACAAGCCTAATAACGTAATAACGGTTGCTCCTAAAAACCCAACAACAACGCGCTTAACTCTTTCGGCTGGTTGCCATTTTAAGTTATTTAAATAATCAAAGAAAGCCATGTTAGAATATCCAAGCACAAACGAATACAACTGATACATTACAAAATCTATTAGAAATTCGTTTGCCGATTTAAAGGCAAAACCTCCTGAAATTGCATTGCCTATTATAAAGACTACAACTCCAATTATAAATACTATAAGGATATTTTTGGTTATTTTATTCATGGCTTGATTCTAGTTTATTTTTTACAGCTTGCCAGCACTTGTTCTGCTCTCTCTTTTCCCCAATTTGGATGAAATGGAGATTCTGGTTTAAAGTTAGCAAAAAGTTCTAAGGCCTTTTCTACATCTTTACAAAACGGTGCTGTATCCTGACCAAAAAATCTTGCACCTCCCATGTCCCATTCAGCTTTATTTAAAACCACTCGTGGGTTATTAGGTGCTATTTCAAAAGCTTTTTGATATAACATTACAACTTTAGGAGATAAACTCATTCCATAAGTTGCACCATCATAAGCTACCCAAGCAGTATGTACCAAAGCTTGCATTACAATAATTTCTGGATTGTCTTTCGAAATTGCCTTGGCGTCGTTAATTAAGTCTTGTGCTTTGTTTAATTGTGCTGTTAGCACATCCTTGTCCTTTTCTCCAAAGCTTTTTAATATATTAACATAAGCCGCATAATAGGCTGGTAACCAATTATCGGTTTCAGCTTTTGCAATTCGCTCAAATAAATTTGATGCTTCAGTAGGATTTGTTTTCCACAATTCGAAAGCTTTTTGCATACCTTTTTCGTATTGTGATTGACCACTTACTAGGCTTGTAATGATCATTGCTAATATAATTGCTATTTTTTGCATAATGGTTTGTTTTTAATTATGGTACAAATGTGTTAGCTTTTACACTTAATCTAAAAAGCAATTAACCGAATTGTTATTTTTAAAGGACGAATTGTTGTTTATAATTTTTTTTAAAAAAAGTGCGACATTAATTTTTAATCTACGTTATACAATTGTAGACCAAACCAAACTTACGTTTTCTTGAAAGACAAAGAACTAATAAATAAATGTAAAGAGAATGACTATGCAGCTCAAATACAAGTGTTCAACCTGTATAAAAGAATGCTGTACAATGCAAGTTGGAGGATATTTAAAAACAGACCAGATGCCGAAGATGCTGTACAGGAAGCATTTATAAAAGGATTTCAAAAAATACACCAAGTAAAAGAAGACGCAAATTTAGGAGCTTGGTTAAAACGAATAACAATAAATCATTCACTCGATGTTATACGTAAAAGAACACAAATTTGGGTAGATGATGTTGTAATAGTTGATAAGGAAGTAGAAGAGCCGTTTATAGAAGATGATAGTATATCAATAGGATACATAAAAGATTGTATAAATAAACTAGATGAAAAATATCGTATCATACTCGTTCTATATCTCATTGAAGATTATACTCATAAAGAGATAAGTGAACAATTAAATTTAAACGAAAGTACTGTAAGAAACCAATACAGACGTGGAAAATTACAATTATTGAAATTGATCGAAACAAATAAAACACATGAGTTTAAAGCAATACATACAAGACAATAAAAGCAAACTTGATGATCAAGAAGTGTCTTTAGACTTGAATTCTAAATTTGAGCAACGCTTAAAAGCAGAATTACACCAACCTACTAAAGGAAAGTTAATCTATTTAAAGTACGTTTCAATTGCTGCTTCTATAGTAATACTACTAACATTTAGTATTAACACTATAAATAACACAAAAGACAAAAATGAATTGTTAGCAAATTTAACTAATGATTCAGCAGGTACACGACTTGAAGGCGTATATCATTTTGACGATTCATACACCAAAGAAGACAACCAAATTATAGAAATACTTATCAAAATATTACATAACGATAAGAACGATAATTTAAAAATAGCAACGATTGATGCGTTGTTAAAATTTCCAGATAACGAAACCATACGAACCAATTTAATCACTGCTCTGGACAATGAGGTGTCACCATTGGTTCAAATTAAATTAATCAAATCTGTAAGCATTTTAAGAGAAAATCGTGCACAAAAACCTCTTAAAAAGATTATAGAAAACGAACAGTCAATTCCCATAGTAGTGAGCAATGCCTCTCTAGCTATGAACAATTTAAAACTTTAGATCATGAAAAAACACATATCATTTTTAACTCTGTGCCTTTTTTTAGCAGTACAAACTATATCTAGTGCACAAGAAGGAACAAAAATTCCATTTAAAAACGGAACGCTTAAAATATGCTCTACCAAAAGCTTTACCATAAAAGGACATGATGGAAACAATGTTATTATTAAAAATTTAAGTAACGGAATAGCGAGTAACAATGTAATAGTAGCTGACTCTTTAACTGCCAGAGTATATAGTAACTATAGTACTAAAAATCGTGTTTCTTCTGGCTTATATACAACTGGATCTTCTAAAGGTATTGCCAGAACAAGAAGCTATCCTTCAAGAGGATATTACACAACATTAAAGGGCAATGCTATAAAGAATAACGATTCGGTATTTGTGGGATTCCTTCATTCTAATAAAGATCAAAACAGAAGCAAAGGTTTAAAGAAACTTGGAAAAAAAGCTGCTGCCGAAGAAAGTGGAATCTATTTAAAAATTGAACAAAAAGATGGAGAGCTTATAATCTCGGATGACCTCGAAAACCTATTCGTGATGACGCAAGGAGAAAAATATGAAATAACCATTCCTAATTCCATAAGCTTAAATTGGGACACAAGCGGATGTTCAAAAAAAACAAAATCGTATTTCTTTAGAGCTAACGGATCTGAAATCATGAATTTTAAAGGCGAAGTTGAGATCACCTCATCGCTAAACAATTTTAAGTTAACCGATGTTTCTGGACCTGTTTCGGTAAATACTATTGGCGGCAACGTTACGGTAATTTTCGACAAAACCACGCCTAACAAATTATACTCGGTTTATAGTAATAATGGGTTTATAGATATTACTTTACCAAAATCATCAAGCATTACTGTTGATGCTACCGCTTCAGAAATATTAAGCGACCTAGATTTTAAAATTCTTTCTGAAAGCAACAAAAACCATAACCAACAAATGAACTTGAAATTAGGCAATGGTAATGTGAAAATGAAATTAGATGCCGACCTTGGAAATATTTATTTAAGAGGTAAAAAGAACTAAAAATAATTAGTTGAACTATCACTAAAAAAGCCCTTTCAATTTAAATTAGTTTTTAAATAAAGGGCTTTTAATTTTATAAAAAAATATTTTAGATCAGATAACAGAACATTTATAAACAAATGCTGGAGGCAAGTTAATTGGTGTAAAACCAAGTTTTACCTCATCAAATATTCCTTTTAAATACTTATACTTATTTAAGCTATACTGATATTGCAAAAAACTTCCTTCATTAATTAAATAATCAGGAACCTTTCCAAACATTATTGCCAATTCCTCATCTGGTATGATCGATAAAGGCAGACTTGACACCAAATAATCAATTCTTTCAATACTTAATTCGTTTAAAAGAGAATCAAACTCTATTGCCGAATGATTAAATATTTGAAAATTATCGTATTCTTTAAATCTATCTTTGCAGTGATTAAAAAAAGGTGTGTTAATCTCTAGAGAAATCAATCGTGAACTTGCTGGTAATTTCTTTAAAATATGTTTGGTTATTGCACCATTTCCAGGCCCAAACTCAAGTACCACCTGATTTTCTCCAAAGTCAATATGCTTAATAATGTTATTTGCTAAGTATTTAGAACTCGGTGCAATAGCACCAATATTTTTAATGGAAGAAATGGCTTCCTTTGCAAATAATTTCATTTATTGATTTTTAGTTTTCTAAATAAATAGCTCTACGCTAATTTATTTAAAATTTTGATTGATATACTATACGACGATAAGAAAATTAATACGTTACCAAATTTTGTCATTTTTTTATTTAAAACGTTCTAACATCTTATTACACATTTATTAGCATTATTTTTTATTAACTTAACCACATCAGTTTTATTTCATACTCGTATAAAAACAGTTAAACATATTGTTAGAATAATTTGTTTATCTCTAACAAAGAATATAACTTTTCAATCTATTTCTTGTCTATGTCCTTTGGTGTAATCATGCGCTTATTATTTTTAAGACAACAAGAATATAAAACCACTAAATCATGAAATATTTAATCATTCTTTTAATACTACCTATAAGCTTTTCTTGTAAAGAACAAGACAAAAAAGAAATTTTACCAGAAACCTATCTAACAGAAATAGAAGATTACCGTAATAAATTAAACACAGGTAGAAAAAACGGCTATCTACAACTTACCGGCTTATTTAAGTTAGACTCGTTAGATAATACCTTTGGCAAAAACAGCAATAATGATTTTGTTTTTAATGTTACCGATATTCCTGAAAACATAGGAACTATTTCTATGACAGCCGAAAATATAGTGTTTACGCCTAATACCAATATTGAAATAACTACAAAACAAGATTCAGTAATTACTGCATCAATATTAAATTTTGATGAATTTGGCAGTTCAGTAAGAATGTATCACAAACATGCAAATTGGCAGGTTATTACACGTTCTGGTCAAAAATACCTGAGAGTTTGGGATGAAAAAAACCCCGCAATTGAAGCCTTTAAAGGTTTTGAATTTTACGCCTTAAATTCAAATTTCATAATTGAGGGGCAATTCACTTATTTTAAAGAAGCCAAAGAAGCATCGGTTAAATCGCAATTAGGTGTTAATGCCAATACCAATTTTATAGGACAAGTGTCCTTCAATTTTGATGGTGACACACACACCTTAGATGTTGGTAGTAATGGGTTCACAATGGTTGGCGATGCTACAACTGGTGAAGCTACATATGGTGGTGGTCGTTATGTATATTTAGATCTTCCGGAAACTGATGGTGCTGTAACAATCGATTTTAATAAACTTTACAATCCACCATGCTCATTCAGTAAATATACTACATGTTTATATCCACCTAGACAAAATCATCTTCCGTTTGAAATTTTGGCAGGAGAGACAATTACTAAAAATAAGTAACAGGTATTTATTCTACATATGTAAAGTTAATAGGCAAACTGTAAGGCACACTCACAGAGCGTCCTCGTTGTTTCCCTGGTATCATTTTTGGCAACAAACTTACAATACGTTCGGCTTCTTTTTCTAAAAGTTTATCTGGACCACGTGTTTTTATTTTTGTAACCAAACCCTTAGAGTCTATAGTAAACAACACATACACCTTACCTCTTAGACCTCGTTCTATGGCAGCTTCTGGATATTGAAAATTTTTGGTAACGTGTTTTACCATCTTTTCTTGAAAACACTTTTTAAGCGTTGCATTGCTCTTTCCTTTACATCCAGGCCATACAGGTACATTTTCAACCACAGCAAAAGGGACTGCTACATCTTCCTCTTCTTCAACAACATTCACATCTTCGATAAAAACTTCGCGTTCTTCAATAGCTTCTTCCATACTCGTTTCAGTACTTTCTATAACTGTTTCCTCAACCTCCTCAACATCTTCAATAATAGTAATTACTTCTGGTGCAGCTGGTGGCGGTGGCGGTGGTGGCGGTGTTTTTAGATCTATAATAGGAATTTCCTCTTCTTCCTGTACCTCATCCATTTGTAAAATATCTAAGGCTATATCATCTTTATCGTAGGTTTTATAGTTTAGTAGCCCTTTGGTAACAAAGAGCATTAAACATAAGCCAATAGTAAAATATAAGCTACTATTCTTACTTAAATCTAGATCGGGATTCTTCTTCAACTCCATAATAGTAGTATTTAATTGTAAAACGACTCTATGAAGTTATTACCAAATATTACCAAATACTATGACAAATATCAGTTCTATAGAGTCGTAATTCTGTATAAAATGATTTTTTGATTGTTCATTTAAAAACTATTAACTTCGTTAGCGCTCCATTTCAACACATTTTTTTTTAATATTAATCAACCCACACTCATGAAAAGAATTCTTTTCCTTTTAAGCTGTTTTATAATATCTGGAAGTTCATTAGCTCAAGAAAAACAAAAAACAGATTCCAAACCCATTCCTGAACCAAAGGCGTTTGTAACGTCGCACCAAGCTAATATTAATGGAAAAGCGTTAAAGTATACAGCTACTGCCAAAGAAACCTATTTAAAGAACAACAATGGTGAGCCTGTGGCTTCAATATGGTCTGTAGCTTATACAGCTACCGAAAAGACTAATCCAGCTAACAGACCTGTAACTTTTATTTTTAATGGTGGTCCAGGTTCAGCCTCGGTTTGGTTACACATGGGCTTATTTGGACCAAAATTGGTAAAGGTGCATTCTGATGCTAAAGAAGATGATGGTGCAGCTCCTTATAATTTAACTAAGAACACACATAACTTGCTCGATATTACTGATCTGGTTTTTATCGACCCTGTTGGTACTGGTTATAGTCGTGTTGTTGGAAAAGGTAAAGTTGAAAACTATTGGGGATTAAATGAAGACGCTAGTTCTATTGCCAAATTTATGAGGCAGTGGATTACAGAAAATAAACGATGGTTCTCACCAAAATATATTGCTGGCGAAAGTTATGGTACCACAAGAGCTGCAGCTGTAGCCAATGTACTTGAAGGTGGCGGTCAAAATATGGCATTAAACGGATTGATCTTAATTTCTCAGGCTTTAGATTACGATGGTTCAACATCCATTCATGATAATATTACCTCCTACCTAACCTACTTACCAAGTATGGCTGCCACTGCATGGTATCATAAAAAAGCAGGCGCAGGAAAAACATTAGAAGCCTTTGTAGAAGAAGCTAGACAGTTTACGTATAATGATTATACCAGAGCACTTTACAAAGGAAACCTATTAACCGCAACTGAGAAAAACACCATAGCAGAACGTTTGGCCTATTTTACTGGATTACATAAAGCCTATATCTTAAAATCCAACTTAAGGGTTTTAGTGCCACGCTTTCAAAAACAACTTTTAGCAGACAAAGGATTGACTATAGGTCGTTTAGACGGCAGATTTATGGGAGATGAAGATGATGATGTATCAGACAGACCAAGCTTAGGTGACCCGTCATCATATCAAATTGGCGCAGCATATACAGCAGCATTAAATCATTATTTAGCTTCAGATCTTAAAGTAGATATGGATCGTCCTTATCTTACTTCTAACGGACAAATAGGTTCTAAATGGCGCTGGAGAACTGTACCAGATGGACAATACTGGGAACCAACTCCTGTAAATACCTCAAGACAATTAGGTGAGGTCATGAGGCGAAATACAGAAATGAAAGTACTCGTTGCCAGTGGCTACTACGATCTTATTACACCATTTTTTGACGCAGAATATACCTTTGCTAGAAACAGCATTGTAAGCGAGCGTGTTAGCATGACCTACTACGAAGGTGGACATATGATGTACACACACGAACCAGACTTTGTAAAAATAGCAGAAGACATAAGAGCATTCATTACTAAACAATAAACTCATGAAACAACTAACCAGCCTTTTCATTTTATTACTTTTTGCTTGCAATACCAACCCTAAACAAGAAGAAGTACCAAAAGCAGCATTGTACGATTATGATGTTGAAGAACGTATTGAAGCACTAGGACACAAACTATCGACACCTACCAAACCAGTAGCCAATTATGTTAATGCCGTTAAAACTGGCAACCTTGTATTTATGGCAGGTAAAGGCCCTAGAGATGCCGAAGGGAATCTTATAACAGGCAAAGTTGGGATAGATCTTACTATTGAAGAAGGTTATGCAGCCGCAACAAAAACAGCAATTGCTCAACTATCTGCACTTAAAGCAGAAATAGGAGATCTCAACAAAGTTGTACGTATCGTAAAGGTTTTAGGTATGGTGAATTGCGATGACAACTTTACACAACATCCTGAAGTAATTAATGGATTTTCAGATACTATGGTCGCCATTTTTGGGGAACGTGGCAAGCATGCCCGAGCTGCAGTTGGTATGGGATCTCTACCTAGAGATCTAGCTTGTGAAATAGAAATGATCGTTGAAATTCAAGACTAGAATTATGAAGCAATTATTCAAGCTATTTGGTTTAGTGCTTATTGTCTTTACAATATCTTGTGACAAAGAAATTGAAGAAGGTGTAAAACAAAGTGATCTTTCTAAAGATATTGAGTTTGTTACAGATTATGGTTCTATTATCATGCGATTATCAGACGAAACACCAAAGCATCGTAATAATTTTATCAAATTAGTAAATCAAAAATTCTACGATAGTATTTCCTTTCATCGCGTAATCGAAAAATTTATTATTCAAACTGGCGATCCTGAAACTAAAAACCCTAATACCACCAAAGAAATTGGTGCTTCAGATCTGCCGTATCGCGTAGATGCAGAGTTCAACCCTAATTTATTTCATAAACGCGGCGCTTTAAATGCTGCTCGAGAAGGTGACAACAACAACCCAAATAGAGCTTCCAGTAGTACACAATTCACCATTGTTCAAGGTAGAGTTTATAACGATAGTACCCTTAACATTGCAGAAGGTCGCATTAATAAGTGGTTAGCTTATAATAAATTGATCAATAAACCAGAGCAACAAGAGAATCTAAAAAAAATGGCGTCTTATATAGAGAATTATAACGAACATAAAGAGGCATACCAAGTACTAAAAAAAGAACTGGACTCTTTAGCGCAAATAGAACTTGAATCTATGGAACCTTATACCTATCCAGATGCGCATAGAAACATTTACAAAACCATTGGTGGTGCTGCCCACTTAGACCAGAACTATACTGTTTTTGGTGAAGTTGTAAAAGGAATGGATGTAGTAGACAGTATTGCTGCGGTTAAAACCAATAATAGGGATCGGCCAGAAAAAGACATAAGAATTATTACTGCAAGACTTATAGAACGTAAAGATTACAATCGTTAACACTAATTAACACAGGTTATCCGCCTTATTACTTATCTTACAGCAGTTAATCAAAAAACCATGTTATAATGTTAAAAAAATTATTGCTAATAGTAACGGTAGTATTAGGTACATCTGTAGCTAATGCTCAAAACAATGTTGCTGAAGAAGAAAAAGCTGTATCTGAAGCAGTTTTAAATTACATCGAAAACTTTTTTGAAAACAAGTTTGATGAGATGAATGCATCTTTACATCCTCGTTTAGCAAAACGTGGATTGAATCCAGATGGCACCATGTACGAAGATCTGCCTCCGGCAAAACTTAAAGAAATGATGTCTAAAAAAAAGCCATTGGCTTTGGAGCATCAAAAGAATTTGGTAGATCAAATTTCTGTATTTGGAAAAATGGCAAGTGCTAGCTTAACCACAGGATATCCGAATATGAAATGGAAAGAATATGTACATCTGGTTAAAGACAATGGCCAATGGAAGATTATTAATATTTTCTGGGAATACTACCCTATGAAAAAACGATCTAAAAAGAAATAATAACAAAAAAGCTTAGTTAACCACTAAGCTTTTTTTATTGGGTTTAAATTTTAAAACGATTACCTTGCAGTTACCAGATATATAATATGCCATGACACTAAAAGTTGCCGTTGTACAGGATGCTCCTGTTTTTTTCGATAAAAAAAAAACCTTAGATAAAGTAACATCCGTTACCAAAACCTATGCAGAACAAGGTTGTAATTTAATTGTATTTCCAGAGTCGTTTGTACCAGGATATCCTCGCGGATTTAGTTTTGGAGCTGTAGTTGGCAGTCGTAATGATGCTGGCAGACAATTGTATACCGATTATTACAACAATAGTATAGATCTTGAAAGTGATGATCTAAAATATCTGGAAACGCTTTGTAAAGAACAGAACATATACATGGTTATTGGTGTAACCGAAAGACAACATACCAATGGTAGTTTATATTGCTCTATGTTATACCTCTCTCCTACCAAAGGTTTATTAGGGGTACACCGAAAAATAAAACCTACAGGTACCGAGCGCCTTATTTGGGCAGAGGCAGGAGGCGAATCGCTAGTGACTTTCGATACAAAAATTGGAAAGCTAGGCGGACTTATTTGCTGGGAAAACTATATGCCGTTAGCTCGCATGTCTATGTACTTAAAAGGTGTAGAGATCTATATTGCACCAACGGCTGATTCGCGTGAGCAGTGGACAGCTACCATGCAACAAATTGCACTTGAAGGACGCTGTTTTGTATTGGGTTGTAACCAATATATAACCAAAAGTATGTACCCTGTAAAATACGCTGAAGACGTTAAAAATGAACAAGAGAATTTCTGCCCTGGTGGTTCTGTAATTGTTTCACCTTTAGGCAAGATTATAGAAGGTCCTTTATTTAATAAAGCAGGTGTATTGGTTGCTGAACTAGATCTTGAAGATATTAAACGCAGTAAACTCGATTTTGATGTAATTGGGCATTATGCACGACCAGATATTTTTGATTTCAAGGCAAACAACCAGCCAGATATTATTAAAGAATAAAACCTACTTATCACCTAGCATTATGTGTTTTACACAAAAAAGACAACTTGGTTATCATTTGTTAGCAGTAGTAATTGAACAAATATAAATGAAAAGATTAATTCTTATTTTAAGTTTACTTTACATTGTATTGAGTAGCTGTCAAAATCAAAAAAAAGAAAGGTTATCTGAAACTTATAAAAAATCAAAAACACAAAAGCTACCAGATAATGCAATTTCTATAACCTATACTAATCATCTATATTTTCAATTAGATTTTGACAGTATAAAAGGCAATTACATTTTTGATACTGGAGCAGATGGACTTTATTATGACAGCATCTTTTATAATAGTAATCAATTTAAACACAAAAATATTGGTTTTGGAAGGTTACCTGGTATTGGATTAAAGAAACAATTAGTTCAGGTAGTGTTCGATACAGTTCAATTTAAATTGAAAGACAAAAACTTCACTACAAATATCTCTCCAATTATAAAATTAAAACCAATAGTTGGAGATTTTGCAGATGGAATTATAGGTGGAAAACTATTTAACAAGTCTATCTTAGAATTAAGTTATGATAAAGAATATGTTAATATTCATTCCTCAGTGGATTCAATCGATTTAACCTCATATAAGAAAATAAAATTAGATAGAGTAAAAAATCGGTTCTACTTACCTTTAACTATTAAAGTAAATGATTCCTTATTAGTGCAAGGGAAATTTATTTTAGATTTAGGTTCTGGAGGTAGTATATCATTCACAAATCATACTTCAAAGAAATATAATTTTGAGGAAAAAATAGATTTTAAAATTCCTTATTATACAAAATATGGTGGTATTGGTGGAGAGTCTTCAAGTTTTGATTTTAAATCTGATTCTTTATTTATTGGAGGTTTCAAACTAAGTAATGTAGTTATGGATTACAGTATTGATAATTCAGGAGCATTATCAAAAAGAAATTATTTAGGAATACTAGGTAACCAAGTGTTAGAGAAGTTTGATATCATTATTGATAATATTAATAGTGACTTGTACTTAAAACCCAATTCTAAATTTAATGACCCAATAACGTTCTCAGCCAAAGGGTTCGTTTATGTTGATAGAAATCAAACAAAAGGAGCTTGGATAGTAACAGGTATCAACAAGGGTAGTAATGCCGAAAAAGCAGGATTAAAAATTGATGATAAAATTATCAAAGTAAATAACATTGATATTAATTCCATACAATTTAAACAACACAAAACAATTTGGCAACAAACTGATTCTATTGAATTAACAATAAAGAAGAATGATAGTATTGCGAATAGAATAAAGTTTAAATTAGAAACCCCAAATAAGAACCGCTAACATTTTGTATAAGTATAGGCAAAGAAGTACTGAATTTTAAGATTTCTAGCTCTCAAAATTACGTAACAGCCTTACGAAAAGCTCCACGTAATCTGCCATTATTTAAATAATTTATCAATAACAAAAGCGTCTCAGTAACCTCCGCTACGCATAGTAAATCTCTTCTTAAAACTTCAAAAAACAATCAAAACAAAACGATTTAATATGTCTAAAAAAATGTCAAGTTAATGTATCTTGCAGGTCATATTTAAAGATGACATTATGCAAGACAATAAAATACTAAGTTATATTAAAGGTGTAATAGAAAACATACCAAAAGATTGGCTAAATCTAACTACCCATCGCTTAGATATTTATAATGAAGAATTGGCAAAAACACAGTTTCTAGATGGATTAAACACCCTGTTTAATAACAATAACTTTGAAACTTCTTCATTAAATGAATTACCTACAGCCTTTGATTATATTAGGTTAGGGCATCCATTGTCTTGCGTACTAGAATGGACTATTGCTCAATTAAATAATACAAAAGCTGATAATGTTATTAGTTTTTCATCTAGAACAGCACCTGTTTTAGCAATTTTGAGAAAGAATTTATTAGCCAATAAAAATACACTAATAACCTATACAGGAACATTACCAGATTTTTTTGATCCTGAAATAATACGAAATGTTTACGGCTACACCTTTGAGTTAAAGAAAGTTGACAACCTTGAAGCCATTGCTGAGTTCAACGGGAGTACAATTTTTATGTCAGAGCAGCAGGACATTTGCAATTTTGAACGCAACCCAAATATTGACTTTTTTGTCAATACACATTCTCAATTAGGGAGCATTATCTTGGTTAACGGAGCAGAAAATGATGATTATATTTCAGAAATTCAACATGTAAGACGACGAGAAACCATAGCAATGACACCTGCTAATACACTTATCGCCTTAAACCAATTAGTAGGATTGACTTCTGAGAATATTAAGAGTATTGATATTGAAACCAACAAAACACTTGTTCTAAATACTATTAAAACAATTACAGGAACTAACACAAAAGCAGTGGTTGGTTCTAGTGGACTATCTATACAATATGCTATTGTTATGGGATTGGTACATCATGCACTTGAAAATCATAAAGGAAAGCAGATAAAAATTATAGTGCCTCCAAATTGCTATGGTGGTACAAATGATCAGGCAAGACGTGTTGCCGCTTGCCATGATAATATTGAAGTTATGGACCTGCCAGTTGATAGTGGTCAAGACATGGTTAGCAGCATTGATAGTGTGTTAAGTAAGATTGCCCAAGAAGATGCCGTTCCTTTTATTATTGCAGAAATCCCGACCAACCCTCGCGTTGAAGTTCCAGATCTTCTAAAATTGGAAGAGGTATTAAGTAAAGAGCGTAAAACTAAAGAAGATACTATTGCCATTGATCCTGTGTTTATTTTAGATCAAACATTTTGTCCAAACGTTCACTTTTTAGGAGATAATGAAATACTGTCTTCGGTTAGAACTATTGCCTATGTAAGCGGATCAAAATTCCCAAGTGGTGGTAAATGTACTGCTGGTTACTGTACCGCAAATAAAAAAGCAGAGTCTTTAATGAACAACATCGACCTTCATTTAAGACTTTGCGATAATGAAGCTACAGCACTTCAAATAGAAATATTAGCACAACAAATGCCTTCAATGAATCAACGAATTCAGGATGCTTATACAAACACTCGTGATTTTGTAAACTTTATTCAGGATGTTTTACCAAAGGCGAAAATAAACTTTGTTTCAGAAGAACTAGCGCAGCAAGGATTTACACCTTCGGTTTTTTCATTAGACCTTCCTACCAAAGGCAATACTGATGAAGAAAAAGAAACATATAAAAGAGCACTCAATCTTAAGCTCATCAATTTAATGATCACTGAAATTCCTAACGAAAGTAAGTTCTGTGTGAGTTATGGTCAGCTAAAAGGTTGTTATTGGACCATACCTGCTACTTCTACTCAAGGAACCACTAAAGAAGGAGACAAAGATTATATTGTTCGTGTAGCGGTATCTCCCGATCTAGATCTTGAACGTCATAAAAAAGTATTTTCAGATTTTGTTAAGAGCATATAATGTAGGTTAAGCTTCTGGTAGACTGTCTAAAGTTTATCTAACTGATTACTACTTTTATCATCGCTTATCGTCCAGAAGAAACCAACAAAAAAGAATTGGTCTGCTGCCGGTTTTAAAGCACGCCTATCAAAATTACCATGAATATCTGGTGTATTTGCATATTGATACCCATTAATATTCTTAAGCCCAAGTACATTGTTTACTGAAAAGTACAGTATTTTTTGCTGACTGATCAAATAAGCCCAATTCACACTCAAGCTATTATAGCTTTTGGTTTTCTGATTTAAAAATCCTTCTATATTCGGATTTGTATACGTACGACCAGACGCATAGCTATAGCTAAAACCTAACTGGCTTTTCCAAGAATCTACCCAATACTTTCCTACTACAGACAAATTGTGTGTGTTAGCAAAATTTGGTTGCGCTTCCATAGTGTAATTTCTAAAATCTCTTTCAGAGTCTAAATACGAATAACTTAACCAATAATCCATGTTTTTAATGCTCTTGTTATCTCTCCAAAACAGATCAATTCCTTTGGCATAACCATATCCAATGTTAGTAATGTTGCTATTAAAATCTACAAACTCACTATCGTATTTTATAAGGTCGTTATAGTCTTTATAATACGCTTCTGCTCTAAATATTTGTCCGTCGGCATTATGCTGGTAGTTTAAAATATAATGCTTAGTGTTTTGCGCTTTTAGATCCTGTTCAAACTTCAATACATTACTCAACGGGTTTTGATAAAAGCTACCATAGGCTAACGATACCTGACTTTTTCCCGAAGTTTTATAGGCCAATGATAATCTAGGTACAACTGTATAATCTTTAAACAATTCACTATACTCTGCACGTACACCAGCTTTCATTGCTAGTTTTTTAGAAAAGAACACATCGGCTTCGGTGAATGCAGCAGCTATATTATTGTTGTAACCATACTTCACTTTTGAAACCATTGGAGTCTCATAGGCCTCATTAAAATCAGTTGCAAAATATTCTGCTCCAAAATTCAACTTAAACCTGCTACTAAAACGTCTTTTAAACTTCAATTTTGCATGAAAGCTATTTTCAACATCTTTTATATCCTGATCTATAATGTCTACCTTTTCATTACTGTTGGTATAGCTCAAACCTCCTTGAACCGTCCATACATCATTTAGCATGCCTTTATAAGATCCATTAAAATACAAGTTGTTATTTCTTAATTTAAAATGTACGCCGTCTTCATAATTTATATCTTCCTGTGTGAGTTCAAAATTTGAATTATCAAAAGCCGAGTATAGTTTTAAAATACCGTTATCAAACTTTTGCCTAAATACAGCTTCTCCAGACAATCCTTGATAAGGCTTCTCCCAATCATTTCTATCTGGAAACAATCCAATATAAGGCGCCAAATTAATATAAGAAGCATTGATACTTAAAGAGCTTTTATCCCATTTTTGAGTATTCCCAAGCGTTCCTCCAACGGTCATAATACCAATATCAGTCTTTTCTTGAGTTGGTTCTTCAATGGTATTTAGTAAAAGTACACTAGACAATGCTTGTCCATATTCGGCTGAATATCCTCCTGTTGAAAAAGTAATCCCATCAAACAAAAAAGGTGAATAACGCCCTCTAGTTGGTGTGTTATTAGTTGTTGGTGCATAAGGTGTAAATACACGAATCCCGTCAATAAATATTTGGGTTTCTTCTGCCTCTCCTCCACGTACAAATAAACGTCCGTCCTCTGCAACAGTGGTAGTTCCTGGAAGCGTTTGCAACGCACCGACAAAGTCACCCAAAGCACTGGCTGTAGTCACCACATCCAGAGGTTTTAAAACACTTATCTTACTATTATCACCAGCTTCAAAAGTTCCGGCAGATAACACCACTGCATCTAAGGTTCCTACATCTTCTCGAAGTTTAACTATAATCTTTTTCATTAAAGTTACATCGCCTGTCATGGTAAAGGTTTCATAACCTAAATACGATACTATTAATGTTTGACTTCCTGTTTCCTGTGTTTTAAAATTAAAAGTGCCATCTTCTAATGAAGTACTGCCATCGTATGTACCTTCAAGGTATACATTGGCTCCCATAATAGGCATTCCTTTTTGATCGGTTACCGTTCCATTAATAGTGGTTTGCGCATTTATTTGAATGCTAAATAAAGTTAGTAGTGCAATGATTAGTGTTCTCATGTTTAAAATTTGTTCGTTTTTTGATACTGAAACAAGTTCAGCACATGTTGATGAGACAAAATTGCTTTGTAACTACATTTTGTAAAACTTATACTGACCGAACTGTAAATTTTTAATGACGAATTGAATATATTTGAGTAAATCAACTTTTTATGAACCTCTCAAAACCTGAAAGAATCTTTACCATCATCTTTACCATCATTGTATTGTGGGAACTGTTTGCCGATCAACTACAAGAGTTATTACCCTTTCATTTTGCACCTAAACCCTTAATTCTAACGTCGCTTATCATTTTCTTTATAAGTCAATGGAAACATTTAAGCTCTAGTAGCAAATACATTACACTATTTGCTCTAATATTTTCATTAACTGGTGATGTATTGTTGATGTTTGTAGAAACCTCAGCTAATTTCTTTTTAGGCGGACTTGTAGCCTTTTTGATTGCTCATATCATGTACATTCTATTGTTCCTTAAAAAGAAGAATCAAAAGAAACCTTCCATCCCTTTTTCGTTTGTGCTCATTATTTATGCCCTTGGACTATTTTATGTATTAAAGGATGGCTTGGGAGACATGCTAATTCCAGTAATTGTGTATATGCTGGTTATTTTGTCTATGGCTTTATCGGCTTCCCTACGAAAAGGAATGGTGAGTAATTCTAGCTACAACTTGGTTTTTATTGGTGCCATTTTCTTTATGATCTCTGATAGTATTTTGGCAGTCAACAAATTTTACAATCCTGTACCAATGTCTGGAATACTCATTATGAGTACTTATGCTTTGGCGCAGTATTTGATTGTAATAGGCGTATTAAGGCAGGAAAAATAAATGCAGCTATATCTCACCTCACTTTATTTGATAATAAACGTAAGGTGTTGTAAGAATAATATGTACTTTTATTGAAATAATTATAATCTTTGTGAAAACCAACATACCCAAGTTGAAATTAAAAAAGAAGGCTCTGGTCATTTTTATTGAGTATTTTCTTTTCGGTTTTTTCTCCTTTACAGCTAATGAATTAGCTTCTCTAATATTTGGTAAAAACGTATTCAACTATTGGTTAGTTTTGCTATTCTCATTCTTTATATACTATTCTTTAACCGAACTATTGTTTAATAAATCATTTGGAATGTATTTGTTAAGAGTTGAATTAGACAATCACAAACCAAAACAGCTGAATCTTAATTTCATCACTTATTCAGTAACTTCTCTATTAGACAGAACCATATTAGTACCGATATATTTATTAATTGGATTTCTTAACTATGAGAGCTCGCTCCTATGTGAAAAACTAAGTGGAATAAATTGGAAAAATTTTGACTCTAATTAAAAAATACCTTCTTACGAACAGGCTAAACGTAAAAAACATTGTTTTAATACTTTCTTAACTAGAATATACCATGAATAATTGTAGCTATGCATTTATTATCATGTTTTCAACAATCAAAAAATTAAACAATGAAAAAAGCGTATTTTATACTAATACTTGTATTTGCTCTATTTTTAAACGCCTGTAACACTAAAAAACAAAACCCAAAAGATAGCGATTCACCAACTATAGAAGACCTCTATCTAGGACAAAAACCACCTGGTTCAACTCCAGAAATATTTGCACCTGGAATAATTTCAGTAGATGGAAGGTATGAACATGGCATTTCATTTTCTCCTGATTTAAAAGAATTATATTTTGGAGCTAATTTTGAAGATCAAGATCCGAGTATCTATTTCTCAAAACTCGAAGGTAAAAATTGGACACATCCTAAAAAAGCAAATTTTACAAAAGGTAAAAAAGTGGGTGAAATGCATCCATTTGTTAGCCCTAATGGTAAAACACTTCATTTTGCAGCTCATGATTCATTTACTTTACCTCATCATAAATCTTCTGTTAAAAGTTGGTATGTAAAACGTTTTGGAGATTCCTGGAGTGATGCAAAACAATTGGATTCACCTGTAAATAATGATTTCGTTTTTTACTCGAATGAGGCAAAAAATGGAGATCTTTATTATACTAATATATCAAAACGTACAATGTATTACGCCCCTAAAAAAGATGACAAATATCCCGAAGCACACGAATTAGGAACCGGAGGTTTTCATGGTTTTATTTCTCCTTCTCAGGATTATTTAATGGTAAATGCTAGAAACAAAGAAGATGCTCAAAGAAAAAGTGATATTTATATCTATTTCAGAGAAAAAGACGGAACATGGTCAAAAGCTATTAACCTTGGAAGTGACGTAAATACTAATTTTGCTGAAACATGCCCAAGCATCACACCAGATGGTAAATATTTATTTTTTGGCAGATATAATGAAGAAGGAGGCTTATCAAACTTTTATTGGGTAAGTACTGAAATTATCAGTAAGTTAAAAACAGAGTATTTTAAGAAGTAACAATAGATTCAGGCGTATACATATAGAAAAAATCGAAGGAATTTTCTTAAGTTCGTATGTGTTTGCTAAATTTGTTAAATAATATCGCAACTGAAACATACACAAACTGTTATCATAATTATTGAAATGAAAAATATTCTGACAATTTTATTATTCTTTTTAATTTCAATTCATCAGGTTAATAGCCAAGAATTAAGACAAATAACAGATTGGAATGAAGCAAAAAAAATTGCGAAACAAGAAAATAAAAACATCCTAATTGTTTTAACTGCTTCCGAATGGTGTAAACCATGCATTAAAATGAAAAAGAAAGTTTTCTCAGAGTTTGAATTCATAAACTACATCAATAATAACCTTGTTTTATTTCTGATAGAATTACCTGGAGGAACAATTAAATTTAATAGTCCTGAATATCAGTCTTACGATAAATTTAGGACTAAGTATAACTCTAACGCATTACCATCATTAATTTTAACAAATTTCGAAGGAAAAAAAATCAAAATTTTAAATGGAAGAATGACTTCATTAAAAAACGTAATGAATGAATTAAATTTCAAGTCGAAATAAACTACTTGCAATAACAAACAGCATATTTACTTCCCTTATTTCTACTTAAATTCTAATCGTACTAACCCTTCTTAAACGGCCTAATAATTAATCGTGCTGCTTTATCAAAATTAATATAGTTATAGCTCCAGTTAAAGAACACAATTACGCGATTTCTAAAACCTACTAACGACATAAGGTGAATAAACATCCAAACAAACCATGCAAAAAAGCCAGCAAACTTAAAATGCTTTAGATCTACAACTGCCTTATTGCGTCCAATAGTTGCCATAGACCCTTTGTCGTAATACACAAATGGTTTCATAGGTTTATTCTGTATTAGCTTTAATAAGTTCTTTCCAAGTAGTTTTCCTTGCTGTATGGCTGGTTGTGCAACTTGTGGATGACCATTTGGGAAAGCATCTGTTTCCATAAAAGCGATATCTCCTAAAGCAAAAATACTATCGTATCCTTCCACCTGATTAAACCTATTAACTTTATACCTATTTCCTCTGGCAATTAAAGCCTCTGCATTTATACCTTCAACAGGAGCACCAGTAACACCAGCTGCCCAAATAAGGGTTTCAGACTCTAACTTTAAATCTGAGTTTGTAGTTACTGCTAAACCATCATAATCTTTTACAAAAGTGTTACAATGTACTTGCACACCTAGTTTTCTTAAAAATTGTTCTGCCTTTTTCGAAGCATGTGTACTCATTGGTGGTAATACACGGTCATTTCCTTCTAATAAATGAATTTCCATATCGGTTGTATCCAGATCTGGATAATCTCTCGGTACAATATGATTTTTCAGCTCAGCAATAGCGCCTGCTAATTCTACACCTGTAGGCCCTCCTCCAACAATTACAAAATTAAGTAGGGCGCGTCGCTCTTCGGCAGAATTGGCTATAGTAGCCTTTTCAAAATTCTGAAGGATCAAACTTCTAATATTGAGTGCTTGCGGTACTTTTTTCATAGCCATACTATTAGCTTCTATGGCTTTATTTCCGAAGAAATTGGTTTTAGTTCCTGTAGCTATTACTAAATAATCAAAAGTAAGGTCGCCAATATTGGTTGTTACCTTTTTATTTTGAGTATCAATATGCTGTACTTCTGCCAGACGAAAAAAAGAGTTTCGATGTTTCTTAATGATCTTTCGTAGTGGATATGCTATTGAATCTGGTTCTAATCCTGCTGTAGAAACCTGGTACAATAATGGTTGAAATGTATGGTAATTATGCTTATCGAGAAGTACTACCTGAACAGCTTTATTTGCAAGGGATTTTGCTAAATTAACTCCAGCAAAACCGCCTCCAATAATAACAACTCGAGGCAATTTAGATTTAGGAATATTCATAACGTTTTAGTGTATTACAAAATTAAACATTCTGTGTGTTATTTAATAGAAATAGAACACTTATATTTGACGTATAACCAACAAAAAACCAACCAATGAAAACACTTTATTCACTATTATTTTTAGCATTGCTTAGTACAGGTTTAAATGCTCAAAAAAACAAGGATAAAATTCTTAGCCAATTAGACAATAAAACATCATTTTACAGCGATATCGCCTTAAAGATTTGGGATTATGCCGAAATGGGATATTTAGAGGTAAAAAGTAGTGCGCTTCTTCAAAAAACATTACAAGATGAAGGCTTTAAAATTACTACTGGTGTTGCTGGTATTCCAACAGCATTTATTGCCGAATATGGAAACGAAGGACCCGTGATTGCTATTTTAGGAGAGTACGATGCCCTTCCAGGATTATCGCAACAAGCAGTAACTGAAAAAAAATCAGCAGGTAAAGCTGCTGGACATGCTTGTGGACACCATCTATTTGGAACTGCGTCGGCTGCTGCCGCCATAAGTGTAAAAGATTGGCTAAAAAGCACAAAAACAAAAGGAAGAATACGCTTTTATGGCTGTCCTGCCGAAGAAGGTGGTTCAGGAAAAGTATATATGACACGAGAAGGGTTGTTTGATGATGTCGATACGGTATTGCACTGGCACCCATCATCAGTTAATGCTTCAAATCCTGGAGCTGCTTTAGCTAATAAATCGGCAAAATTCAGATTTTATGGTGTGTCTGCGCATGCTGCCGGAGCTCCTGAAAGAGGCCGTTCTGCTCTTGATGCTGTAGAGAGCATGAACTATATGGTAAATATGATGCGTGAGCATATCCCGCAAGATGCGAGAATTCATTATGTGATTACCGATGGTGGAAAAGCGCCTAACGTAGTACCAGATTTTGCAGAAGTATATTACTATGCACGTCACAAAAACAGAAATGTAGTTATTGATATTTTTGATCGTATTACCAACGCTGCCAATGGTGCCGCTTTAGGAACCGATACCAAAATGGAATTTGAAATGATCGGAGGTACGCATGAACTACTTCCAAATTTAACCTTACAAAAAGTAATGTACGACAACCTTGTAGCGATTGGAGGTTTTAAATACGATGAAAAAGAATTACAATTTGCTTCTGAGATCTCTAAAAGCTTAGGGCAAAAACAACTAAACACTACGTATACCGAAGGTGTGATACCTTATACAGAAAACGCAAAAGCTTATGGATCTACAGATGTAGGTGATGTTAGTTTTGCTGTCCCTACTGTAGGGTTAGGTGCTGCAACTTGGGTACCTGGAACACCTGCGCATAGTTGGCAAGCTGTTGCTGCTGGTGGAACCTCAATAGGCACCAAAGGTATGATGGTCGCTGCCAAAGCATTAACTGCTACTGCCATGCAACTTTTTTCAAACACAGATATTATAGAAAAGGCTAAGGTAGAATTTAAAAAAAGACGTGGTCCTGATTTTAAATACAAACCTATGTTAGGCGACAGAAAACCAGCTTTAAATTATAGACAATAAATATTATTACTGCTCTTTTGTAACATTTCTAAACTTATGGCTACTTACAGTGTAGCTAACTTATCAAATTGAATAAAGAACTGGAACATAGTTTTGTTGAGCTGCTTGAAAAGCATCAAAACATTATACATAAGGTCTGTAGGTTATATACCAACAATTATGACGCACATAATGACCTTTTCCAAGAGATTACCATACAACTGTGGAAGGCTTATCCTAAGTTTCGTGGTGATGCTAAATTTAGCACCTGGATGTATCGTGTTGGCTTGAATACAGCAATAACATTGTATAGAAAGTCTAAACGTAGAGTAAATACGCAAGGGTTTGAAGATTTTCAGTTTAAAATCAAGGCAGAAGAATATGATGATACAGAAGAGCAGCAATTAAAGCTTTTATATAAGGCAGTACATCAATTAAATGACATTGAAAAGGCTCTCGTGTTTTTGTATTTAGAAGACAAAAACTATAAAGAAATAAGTGAAACTATGGGGATTAGTGAAGTAAATGCCAGAGTGAAAATGAACAGGGTAAAAACAAAACTAAGAACCATTTTAAATCCGTAAGTCATATGGATGAATTAGAATTATTAAAGAAAGACTGGAAAAAGAACGGTGATAAATACCCAAAGTTATCTTATAACGAAATTTATAAGATGATCTTAAAAAAATCATCTTCTATAGTCAAATGGATATTTATTATAAGCATTTTAGAATTTGTGCTTTGGACTGCTCTTACTATTGGATTAAAAGATGCTGATTTCAATCAACGATTTAATGAATATCACGCTGAAAATATTATGATCCCATTAGCCGTAGCTGGTTATATTATCTTAGGTTATTTCTTTTATAGGTTCTTCATGAACTACCGTACTATTTCTGTGACAGACAATGCGAAAATCTTAATGGAAAAAATACTTAAAACAAGGCGAACAGTAAGACAGTATGTTGCCTTCAATTTAATATACATGACTATTTCAGCTTTTGTTGTTTTAGGTATTCAGTTCAATAAAGATGAAGAAATGAAATCTATCATTGATACTGCAGCTGCCGATGGTGAGCTATTCATGTTTTACGCCAAAACTATTTTAGTAACACTCATTGCTTTGGCATTAGTCATTGGTGTATTTCTAGCTTTCTACTATTTGATCTACGGATTACTGCTAAAACGCCTGAATAGAAATTATAGAGAACTTAAAAAAATAGAGGTATAATAAATTACCACTCACGTTGTTTATTAAGCTCTTCGCGTTCTGCTAATTCTTCTTTAGAAATAACCTTTAAAAATGAAGGATGCTGCTCAATAGCATATTCTATCTTTTCAACAATATCTTGCACACTTTCATTATCGTAATCAATATTCAGCGGTTGCTTAATTTCAAAAGATTGTAAAATATTCTTCTTTTTAACACGTAGACCCTTTTTATCAAACGAACGTCTGAATCCGTCAATAACAATTGGTACAACAATAGGTCGGTAATGTTTAATTATATGTGCTGTTCCTTTTCTAATAGGTTTGAAAGGTGTTGTAGTTCCTTGAGGAAAAGTAATTACCCAACCGTCATCCAAAGCACGTTTAATATTGGTAATGTCACTCATTTTTACCTGCCTGTTCACATCCTTTCCTGAAGCACGCCATGTTCTATCAATACTTATAGAGCCAGCATACGCCATAATTTTAGGCAACAATCCTGCTTTCATAGTTTCTCTGGCCGCAACATAGTACATGTTAAGCTTTGGATTCCATAAATAGCCTATGTTCTTTATAGAGTCTTCTCGCCCATGCAAGCTGGCATTAAACACATGAAACATAGCCACCACATCGGCAAAATATGTTTGATGATTAGAAATAAATAATACGTTGGTATCTGGAAGTTCTCTTAAAATATTCGATCCTTCAATTTTTAATTCGTTAAAGCCTCTATATCGTCTGTGAGTCATTGCTCCAGCAATACGAATCAACCATTTTTTTAAGAACAAGTAATGACCAAAAGGATTTTGTTTAAACAAACCCATAAAATGCTATACTAATTAGTTAGAGTTAGCAAATGTAATAAAACTGAATAACTACAATAACTCTTTTAACATGTCTTTTATTTCACTAAGCATCATAGCCGTAGCACCCCATACAATATGGTCATTTAATTTAAAGGCCGGAACATCAATTTTAACACTATACGAGGTTTCAACCTTTTTAGAAATTATATTGTTGTCATCAATAAAATGATTAAGCTGTACTTCAACAATTTCTTCAACTTCTTCATCTTGTTTTTTAAAATTAGGTGTATCCCTAACAATTCCAATAAAGGGTTGTACGTAAAAGTTACTAGGCGGTATATAAACCTGGGTTAATTGACGCAATACTTCAATATGATGCTCTGGGACACCAATTTCTTCGTAGGTTTCTCTAACAGCAGCATGTTCAAGCGAATCATCATCAGGCTCTAACTTTCCGCCTGGAAAACCAATCTGAGCTGAATGAACACCATTATAGGTTTTTCGCAAAATGAGTGCAAACCTAGTTTGATGCTCAGTATCAGGATAGAACAAGGCCATTACACCTGCCTTTTTTGCGTTTTTAATTACCTCTTTGTTTCTGTCTAATAATTCCTTTCTAAAAGGTGGAGACATTTTAAACTGAGATGCTTCCGCTGGAAGCGGTATATTTTTTATTTTTGAAAGCGCCAGTATAAAATCGTTAAAATTCATTTAAGTGATCCTATGAAGATTTTTAAAAACATTTCCACAAAATACGTTTACATTCTGTGTCTATTAGCATTATTATACAACTGTGAAGATAAAAAATCTGAAAAGAAATCAAATGCTGTCACTACTCAAAAAGAGGCTCCAAAAAAAGTTGAGGAAAAAGAAAAACCTAAAGTGGTTGCCGAAAGAGAGTTCCCAAAATTGAATAACGACAATGCTATGGAGTTCTTTTTACAATATGAAAAGCATAATAAGGAAAATAGAGTGCGCATTATTACCGATATGGGTAATATTGAAATCCTACTTTTTGATAATATTAAATTTCACCGTGCCAATTTTATTTTTTTAACAAAGCAAAATTATTTTAACGATACACAATTTTACAGAGTTATAGATAACTTTATGGTACAGGCTGGAAATAGTGACACCAAAGCCACTTCGCGAAAACGTTCGAATATTGGTCGTTACCTACTACCAACCGATACAAAAAAAGGTTATAAGCACGATCGTGGCGTTATAAGTATGCCAAGTAGCGAAATAGACAACCCTCACAAATTGGCATCTCCGTTTGAGTTCTTTATAGTGCAACAACGAGGAGGTGCGCATTTTTTAGATGGTGACTATACTATTTTTGGCAGAGTTACAAAAGGTATGGATGTGGTCGATAAAATTGCAGCCGTTGAAACAGATGAAGCCGATTGGCCACTAAAAAATATCTACATAAGAAAAGTAGAGATTATTAACTAAAAATACGTTAAACAATCTCCTCGACATCTATATTTTTAATATATTGAGCAATTACCAATCACTAAGTCAACTTCAATTAATTAAAAACTAATCAAAATATGAAAACAATACGTTTTTCTAAAGGTGCGAAGCTATTGAGCTTAGTATTACTTATCGCATTTACAAGCTGTAAAGAAGAATCTAAAGAAGCGGCTACAACAGTTATGACAGACAACCCACTTTTAAAAGAATGGACCGGAGATTATGGTGGCACTCCTGCTTTCGATAAAATGAAAGTAGAAGATGTTAAAGAAGCCATTGAAATTGGTATGGAACTTAATCTTGAAGATATAGACAATATTGCAAATAACCCAGATCCTGCTACGTTTGAAAATACTATTGAGGAAATGGAGCGTGCAGGTACCGAATTAAATAGAGTATTTGCTTATTACGGAATTTTAAGCGCAAATATGTCGACTCCTGAATTTAGAAAAGTTCAAGCGGAATTAGCACCAAAGTTATCAGAGTTTAATTCTAAGATCTCTCAAAACGAAAAGCTATTTGCCAGAATAAAAACTGTATATGATGCTTCACAAACAACACCGCTTCCTGCAGATCAGCAACGTGTTGTAGATTTAACCTATGTTGGGTTTGCAATGAGTGGTGCCGAATTGGATGCTGAAAAGAAAGCACGTTATGCTGCTATTAACAAAGAACTTTCAACACTGTATACAAAGTTTTCTAACAATGTACTTCATGATGAAGAGAACTATATCACCTATCTAACTAAAGATCAATTAGGAGGTTTATCACAAGGATTTATAAAGGCAGCCGAAAAGATCGCTACAGATAATGGTCAAGAAGGTAAATATGCGATCACCAATACGCGCTCGTCTATGGATCCGTTTTTAACTTATTCTACAGAACGCGAATTACGTAAACAAGTTTGGACAAATTATTATTCAAGAGGTGATAATGGTGACACATACGATAACAATCAAATAATTGCAGATATCCTAAAATTGCGTCGCGAACGTGTGGCCTTATTAGGACATAAGAATTATGCAGAATGGCGTTTACAAAATAGAATGGCCAAAACACCTGAAAACGCTATGGCTTTAATGGAAGCTGTATGGCCAGCAGCCATAGCCAGAGTTGATGAAGAGGTAAAGGATATGCAAGCAGTTGCCAATGCAAATGGCGATAATATTACTATAGAGCCATGGGACTATCGTTATTATGCTGAAAAAGTTCGTCAGAAAAAATACGATCTTGACTCAGACGAAGTAAAAGAATATTTGCAATTAGACAAGCTTAGAGAAGCGATGTTCTATGTAGCTGGCAGACTATTTAACTTTAATTTTAAACCAGTAGAAGAAGGTACTGTACCAGTATTTCATGAAGATGTAAAAGTATGGGAAGTAACCGATAAAGATTCAGGAAAACACATTGGTTTATGGTATTTAGATCCTTTTGCTCGTCCTGGAAAACGCTCTGGAGCCTGGGCAACGCAATATCGAAGCTATACAACTTTTGATGGTGAACGTACAGTATTAGCATCAAATAATTCAAACTTTGTAAAAGCAGCTCCTGGTGAAGCAGTGCTTGTATCTTGGGATGATGCCACAACGTTCTTCCATGAATTTGGACATGCATTGCATTTCTTCTCATCAAATGTAAAGTACCCAACACTTGGTGGTGGTGTAAGAGATTATACCGAGTTTCAATCACAACTATTAGAACGTTGGTTATTAACAGATGAAGTAATTAATAATTACTTGGTTCATTATAAAACAGGCGCTCCTATTCCAGCAGAATTAGTTACTAAAATTAAAAATGCAGCAACCTTTAATCAAGGGTTTGCAACTACCGAATATTTAGCTTCTGCCTTAATAGACATGAAAATTCATTTAGCAGATCCAGAAGGACTAGATGTAGATAAATTTGAACGAGAAACTCTTGCAGAGTTGAATATGCCAAAAGAATTACCAATGCGCCATAGAACGCCTCATTTTGGGCATGTATTCTCTGGTGAAGGTTATGCCACTGCATATTATGGATACATGTGGGCCGATGTACTTACCTCTGATGCCGCTGAAGCATTTAAAAATGCACCAGGTGGTTTTTACGACGAAGCGATTTCTGCTAAATTGGTAAAATATCTATTTGCTCCAAGAAACTCAATTGATCCTGCAGAAGCATATAGATTGTTTAGAGGACAGGATGCAAAAATTGAAGCCTTGATGAAAGACAGAGGCTTTCCAGTTCCTGGAGAATAATATCAAATAAAGACTAAAAAAAGCCGTGCAATCACGGCTTTTTTTAGTCTTTATATATTGTTGGTAATGCAATTTTAAACTTAACGGCTAATAATCGTACAATGATCACTATAGTTCCTGCTATTGCAAAAACCACATTAGGGTCTATTGGAAGTTGTCTAAGTAAAAAGTAAGATAACCCTCCTAAAATACAGGCCGTTGCATAGATTTCTTTTCTAAATATCACAGGAATTTCATTACATAAAATATCTCTTATAACACCACCAAAGCAAGCAGAAATAGTACCCAAAGCAATACATATAATTGGATGTAGCTCTGCACTAATTCCTTTTTCAATACCTACTACCGTATACAAACCAATACCTATGGTATCAAACAAGAATAAAGACGTTCGTAAATAATTGATCTTATTTCTAAATACTACTGCAAATGCAGCCGACCCCATAATTACATAAGTAAAGGTCATATCTTTCATCCAACTTACTGGTGTTTGACCAATAAGAATATCTCGTAAGGTACCACCACCAACTGCTGTTACAAAGGCAATAATTAAAATGCCAAAGGGATCCATTTTTTTACTCATGGCAATTAAAACCCCCGAAATAGCAAACGCTATAGTTCCTAAAATATCAATGGTATAAAACATTACATGCTTTGTGTATAGTAATTATAATCTTTTAGAATAGTATCAATAAAAGCCACATCGTTACTTTGTTTGACCTCTTTTATTTCTACAACTTCAATTATTTTATTTCTGAGCTTTATAAGCGTTTTATAATCTTTAGTAGATCGTGCTTTGGTAAAGGTTTCCTTAATAATTCTTGCATCATTATCAGATAGTTTTATCACATTTGGATAGGTTGGTATATAATCACTTTCTAACTCTTCAAGGATAGTATGACTTATGTTTACCTTATTTTTTAAAGCAATAACGGAAGTGCCTGCAGTCATATCACCCAAACGTTGGTTTTTAGGACTTGTAATTATTGTAATTAAAGCCACCACACCGCTCATCATATTCAAATCTACAATTCTAAAGAACCAGCGTATTACAAAATCTGAAAGTGAAGCTTGATATCCATCGATCTTTACAACCTTTATTTTCATGATACGCTTTCCTATAGTTTGTCCATCAAGCAAAGTCTCAAAAATTAAAGTATAAAACATAGCAGGTAAATAGAACGTCACATAAATGGCTATTTGAGACCAACGATCCATATCTTCAACCATTCTATCTACACTAAATACATTAAAAATAACCTGATAGACAACAATAACATAGGCGATTTTAATAACCCAATCAATTCCATAAGCAAGTATACGCTCCCCTACACTAGCTGCAGTGAAATTGATATTAACATTTTGTGTTGTATTTATCTGTAATTCTACCATTTTCTAACTAAAAACAACCTTCATTAACTTGGTCATTATTAACGTAAAACGTCAACTACATAATTACGTTTTTTATTTAATTTAATGCAATTCTTAATAAAATATTTTGTGTAGATTTGATTGTCTATGAGAGAGGTTGCTTTTATTAAACAAAACAAAGAAAAATGGCTGAATTTTGAAAAAGCTATTTTTGGAAAAACCCTAAAAAACCCTGACGAACTAGCATCGCTTTATGTGCACTTAGTCAATGACCTCTCGTATGCTCAAACTTACTATCCCAAAAGTAAAACAATTCTTTACTTAAACAACTTGGCTGCCAAAGCTTTTCAAAAGATATATAAAACCAAACGTGAAGATACCAATAGGTTTGTTCATTTTTGGAAAACCGAAGTTCCCCTAATAGTATATCAATACAGACGTTATGTGTTATATGCCTTTTTGTTATTTGGAACTTTTGTAGGCATAGGCGCTTTATCTGCGGCATATGATGATTCTTTTGTACGACTTATTTTAGGCGATCAATATGTAAATATGACCTTAGAAAATATTGAAAAAGGAGATCCCGTTGCTGTATATAAAAGTGGTAGTAATTGGGGCAGTTTTATTGGGATTACCCTTAACAATCTTTATGTTGGAATACTCTCTTTTATTTATGGAGTTTTTGGAGGTATTGGTACAGGGTATGTATTGCTTCAAAATGGTATTATGTTAGGGTCATTTCAATATTTCTTTTACGCCGAAGGTGTTTTCTGGGAAAGTGTACGAGGTATCTGGATTCATGGTGCCATGGAAATTTTTGCCATTGTTATTGAAGGTGCTGCTGGTTTAATTTTAGGCGCTAGCATTTTATTTCCTAAAACATTTTCAAGAATGACCTCTTTTAAAAATGGCGTGAAAGATGGTGTGAAAATATTAATTAGTACTATGCCTTTTACATTTGCTGCAGGCTTTTTAGAGGGTTTTGTAACCCGATATTCCAATACGATGCCTAATTGGCTTTCGGTTGGTATTATTTTATTAACCCTTGGAGCAATCTCTTTTTACTACCTGATCTATCCTTTTATATTGAATAAAAAATTACAAAAAGAACATGCAATTATATAAATCAAGAGATTTTAGTGCCTATTTTCAAGATACCTTCTCGTTTTTAAAACAAAACGGAAAGCACTATTTCAAGCACTTCTTTATAATAAATGGCATCTTCCTTATCATACTCATGGTCTTGGGCTATTTTTTTACAAAATTCTATTCTGATATTGTTTTTGGTGGCTATTTACAAAATAATCCTAATGCCATTGATGACTATTTAAATAATAACTCTGGCCTTATTGTTTTATTTGTTCTGGTATTTATTTCGGTCGGACTAATTTCAAGTTTGATCTCTTATGCCTATACACCTATTTATTTTCAATTATATAGCAAACATGAAAGTTCAAATTTTAGTGTGAAATCGATTATAGATTGCTATAAATTGAATTTTGGAAAACTCCTAGTCTTTTTGATTTGTGGAATTTTAATAGGTATTCCAATACTCATAGCTACTGGAATTTTAACATTCGTACTAGTCATTACTATTATTGGTATGTTAGCACTACCATTGGTACTTGGAGCATTCATGCTTTTTTATAGTATGACATTGATGGAATACCTTGAAGACAAAAAAGGAATTTGGGATAGTTTTGGTTATTCATGGACGTTAATGCGATCAAAATTTTGGGCAGCTATTGGAAGTGTTGGACTCTTTTTCCTGATGAGTTATGTTATTCAAAACGTGGTTACAATTATCCCTTATATTTTTGGTATGGCAAGTCTTTTTACTACAGTACAAAGCCCTTCACCAAATCCAGACGAAATTGGAGCAATGATGATGATCATTATGCTTATTGTCTTTTTTATAACCTTTGTTGTTGGCACAATTTTAAACAATATTGTTCAGATTAACCAAGGCATTGTATTCTATAGTCTAAAAGAGGATAAAGAAAATATTAATACTAAAAGTATAATAGACCAAATAGGTTCGGGTGAGTAAACATTGGCTACATACTATTTTGTTTTGTATTGGTTTTACCTTATCATGGAGTACCTATGGAAATAATGGTGTATTCCAAAACACTACCGATAGTTTGCAGGTTGACCGTTCTAATGTTAAGCCCCGTACTTTCGAAAACCTTAAAGAGAAGTATAATGACGATGCTTTTGTTTATGAACGTACGCTTGAAAATTCTGGTTGGTGGACACGTTTTAAACAGTGGCTCAGTGATTTTTTTCAGGATCTATTTAACTTAAAAAGCCAAGGGCAAGCATCAAACATTACAGATATTACTATTAAAATTGGAGGTATTATCTTGTTTTTATTGGTGGCCTATTTCATTTTTAAGGCCATTGTTAATAAAGAAGGACAATGGGTTTTTGGAAAGTCGTCTGATAAGAGTATTATTCCTGTTACTGATATTGAAAATAACATTCATACAACCAACTTTAAACAACTGATCAAAGACGCTGAAAAGTCAAATAATTACAGACTCGCTATCAGGTATTACTACTTATGGTTACTAAAACAACTTACCGAAAGTGGTATTATAGATTATGATGTTGAGAAGACCAACAGTGACTACCAATATGAGATCAAATCTAAATCTATAAAGGAAGGATTTTCATATACCTCATACCTATACAACTATATTTGGTATGGTGAATTTAATGTAACAGAAGAACAATTTGGAAAGGCCAAACATGCTTTTATTAATTTTTTAAATCAAACAAAAGCATGAATAAAACCGTAAAAATATATGTTGGTATTTTAATTTTGCTTTTTATTGGTGCTATAGCTATAGAATTCTCCAAGCCCACTCCTATTAATTGGTCAAGAACCTTTAATGAAAAGCACACAATTCCGTATGGCACCTTCATACTTTACAACGAATTACCTACACTCTTCCCCAATAGCGAAGTACATGATATAGCGGTTTCGCCGTATGAATATTTTGATGCCTTTTACAATTGGGAAGACTCAACATATACTACAAAAGGGACTTATTTTTACATTGATGATTATGCAGATATTGATGACATTTCTGCTCAAGAAATATTAGATTTCTCTTCCTATGGGAATAATGTTTTTATATCTGCCAATTATTTACCGCAAAAATTTAAGGACTCACTTCATATTGAAACCGATAATGATTTCAGCTTTAAAGGCTCGGGAAATTTCAGTCTTGAAAACCCTGTTTTTAAGAACGATTCTATAACCATAGAAAAAGGTCTTAGCAATATTTATTTTTCGAAACTAGATTCTGTTACGACTACTGTTTTAGGCTATCAACAATTTAATAAAGACAAACACATAAACTTTATTAAAATAGATTATGGTCCAGGAAACATTTACTTGCATTTACAGCCGGTAGCATTTACCAACTATACTTTACTTAAAAAGAAGAATCAAAAATACGCAGCAAGTGTGCTGTCGTATTTACCAAATGAAACTATTTTCTTTGACTCCCGAAACAAAAAAAGAAATGAACTAGGAAACAGCCCTTTACGATTTATTTTAAGTAAACCTGCTTTAAAATGGGCTTGGTATTTGGGATTAACCGTATTAATAGTATTTATATTGTTTAATGCAAAACGCAAACAACGTGTAGTCAAGGTTATTAAACCTTTACAAAATACCACAGTAGCATTTACAAAAACCATAGGCAATCTATACTATGAAACCAAAGACCATAACACCATAATAGATAAAAAAATTACATTTTTCTTAGAGCACATTAGACGTAAGTATTTTTTAGACACACACTTGCTAGACGAAAAATTTGTAAAAACACTATCACTAAAAACTGGTCATAAACAAGGATTCATACAAAAGCTAATTAATGTTATTGTACATTTAAAAGCAAAAGATAGCTGTATAGAAGATGATCTCTTGCAGCTCAATAAATTAATAGAAGAATTTTACACTAAATAATATGGAAAATTTAGAAGACAATATAAACGATAATCAAGGTAGTAATGATGTATCAAAAGATGCAAAACAGCAAGAGTTTGAATCTGTCTTATCTGGTGAAGCGGTCAATAACGAACCTGTAAATTTTAAAAGCCGTATTGATCTATCTGAGTTACAGCAAGGTGTTTCACTTATAAAAGAAGAAATAAGTAAAGTTATTGTTGGTCAAGCTCATATGATAGATATGCTTATAGCTTCGATTTTAGCTAACGGACACTCATTAATTGAAGGGGTTCCTGGTGTTGCAAAAACCATTTCTGCCAAATTATTATCAAAGTCGTTAGATATTAATTTTAGTCGTATTCAATTTACACCAGACCTTATGCCAAGTGATATTCTAGGGACTTCGGTTTTTGATATGAAAACATCAGAATTTGAGTTTAAGAAAGGCCCTATTTTTTCAAATATGATTTTGATCGACGAGATAAATCGTGCGCCTGCCAAAACACAAGCGGCATTATTTGAAGTTATGGAAGAACGCCAAATAACTATTGATGGCCACAAATACAGTATGGAACTACCTTTTATTGTTCTTGCTACTCAAAACCCTGTAGAACAAGAAGGCACCTATAGGTTACCAGAAGCCCAATTAGACCGATTTTTGTTTAAAATTGATTTAGATTACCCAAATCTAGATGAAGAAATTGAGATCATCAACCGAGAGCAAGCACTTCAAGGTGCATCAAAAACCGATAAAATAACGGCTCATATAAGTAGAGAACAGATAGCAAAATTTCAAGGTCTGGTAAATCAAATTATTATTGAGTCTCATTTAGTAAAATATATTGCAGATATTATAATAAATACTAGAAACAATCCTTTTTTATACTTGGGCGCATCTCCTAGAGCTTCTATTGCTATTTTAAAAGCCAGTAAAGCATTTGCTGCAATGGAAGGGCGTGATTTTGTGACACCTGAAGACATAAAAAAAGCAGCAATACCAGTATTGCAACATCGAGTAATTGTGACACCAGAAAGAGAGATGGAAGGCGTTACTACCAAACAGATCATTAAACAGATCATTGAAACTGTAGAAATACCACGCTAAGTAACTAATAAAAAAATGTTTAATAACCCTTTTTCATTCAAAGGCCGTATTAGAAGACTGGAATACATATATTCTATTCTACTCTATATATTCTTGTTTTTTTCTGTATCAAGTTTAACACAAGGCATTTCTTATGGAAAAGAGATATTCTGGGGTACATTTTTTGTACTAACTTGGTTTCTAATTGCACAAGGTACTAAACGCTGTCATGATGTTGGTGTTAACGGTTTCTACCAGTTTATTCCTTTTTATTTTTTGTATCTGGCCTTAGAAGATGGCATTCCTAAAAAAAATAAATATGGTTTAAACCCTAAAGGACTCAAGGGGCCTGAAGAAACTGGAAAAATTCGTAAAAATGAAGGCTAATGAAATTCTTAAAACCTTTTTACATACAAAACCGTTTTTTCTATGCATGTATTACATTGCTCGTCTTGTTTGTATTAAGCTTTGTATTTCCACAATGGTTTAACATTGTAAAGCTTCTTTTTTTAGTACTATTAGTTTTTACTGTGTTAGATATATTATTGTTATACACTGCAAAGCATGGTATAAAAGGATCAAGGCATTTACCCGAAAAACTTTCTAATGGTGATGAAAACCCTATTTCGTTGTCTATAGACAACTATTATACCTTTCCTATAAACATATTGATTATTGATGAGATCCCTGAGCAATTTCAAGTTCGCAATTTTAATATAACACGCAAACTAGCAGCTTCAAGTAATATAAAACTACAGTATAATTTACGCCCAACTGAAAGAGGAGAATATCATTTTGGGAAGCTAAACATTTATGTCACTTCAGTTTTCGGATTGATTGCAAGAAGGTTTAGTTTCGACAATAATGCTATGATTCCAACCTACCCTAGTTTTATTCAGCTTCGCAAATACGACCTAATAGCCATTAGCAATAATCTTAACCAATATGGCATAAAAAAGGTAAGACGTTTAGGGCATACTATGGAGTTCGAACAAATTAAAGAGTATGTTTTAGGTGATGATTTACGTACTATTAACTGGAAAGCAACTGCCAAGAAAAACCAAATAATGGTAAATCAGTTTCAAGACGAAAAATCTCAACCTATCTATTCTGTTATCGATAAAGGTCGTGTAATGAAAATGCCTTTTAACGGATTAACACTTCTTGATTATGCTATAAATGCGTCGTTAGTAATATCGAATGTTGCCCTTAAAAAACATGATAAAGCTGGTGTGTTTTCGTTCTCCAAAAAAACTGAGAACATGATCGTTGCAGAAAAAAGGACATCGCAAATGAACTTGATCTTAGAAAGCCTATACAATATTAGCACCGATTATTTTGAAAGTGATTTTGGGCGTTTATATGCCGACATTAAAAGAAATATCAAACAGCGAAGTTTATTGCTTTTATACACAAATTTTGAAACTCTAGACGGGTTACACAGACAGCTCCCTTATCTAAAAGGAATTGCTAAAAATCATTTATTGGTAGTTATATTTTTTAAGAACACCGAATTAAATAGTTTAATTACAAAAAGAGCAGAAACCATTCAACAAGCTTATGATAAAGTAATTGCCGAAAAATTTGCTTACGAAAAACGACTTATCGTAAATGAGTTAAAGAAATATGGTATTTTTTCAATTCTTACCACACCAGAAGACCTAACATTAGACACTATAAACAAATATCTAGAAATTAAGGCGAGAGGACTTATTTAATTAACTTAACGATTTTTCTACCAAAAATACTGGCGCTATTCTCTCCCTTTAAAGAGATTCTTCGCTTCGTTTCTCTCGCTCTGAATGACAATTAGTTCTAAGGTTACCTAATACTAAGTCTTAACTAACCGCTAATAACCAATAGTTAACAGCCAAATTACAATTCATCCATACAAATCTACAATTGAGTTAAAAGCTTTTAAAAAACTGATTTTCAATTAAGAGTTTTACAGTGTTAATCAATAAAAACACATATCAAAATGAAAACTCTAGCCAAATTAATCGTATTTGTTTTAAGCATCACATTTGCTAACGCACAAGAAAAAACAGGTAATTCAATAACCGTAACCATCGATAATGTAAGAAATGATAAAGGTACTGTAATGTTTGGTTTACATACCGCTGAAACTTTCATGAAAGCACAAGGTGTACAAGGTACCCAAAGTAAAATTGTTGATGGGAAAGTAACCGTAACATTTAAAAATGTACAACCTGGAACTTATGCAATACTGGCATTACATGATGAAAACAATAATAAGTTGATGGATTTTAAGGAAAATGGTATGCCAAACGAAGATTATGGAACCTCGAACAACGTAATGAGCTTTGGACCACCAAATTTTAACGAATCAAAGTTTGAAGTGCAAGACAAAGATCTTTCAATACATATTAGATTCTAATATTCATCACAAATACATCAATCAATCAAAATAAAAAAGCGACCCTTCCAGGTCGCTTTTTCTGCTATCAATCAATTCATTCCTAATTAGACCGTTTCATTTAACCAAGCCTTCATCATCCAAACAGTTTTTTCTTGCTCAGTAATAAAATCGCTC
The DNA here is from genome assembly GCA_030148025.1 of Flavobacteriaceae bacterium. Lineage (GTDB taxonomy): Bacteria > Bacteroidota > Bacteroidia > Flavobacteriales > Flavobacteriaceae > JASBUG01. The sequence goes on from JASBUG010000009.1 coordinate 206,205, forward strand.
ATCATAGAATTAGTTCCTTCATCATTTGCATCATCAGACTTATCCAATAAATCACGCTCAATTTTCAACAGTTCTGTTAAGGAGTCTACTATTAACCTTACTGCCGATTCATCAACAGAAATATTTTTTCCAACTGGTACTTTTGCTTCACTTATATAGTCGTTAAACGTATGTAACGGTGTTGCCCCAAGAGTTAAAATACGTTCGGCTATTTCATCAACCTTAATATTTGTATCATTATATAGTTCTTCAAATTTTACATGAAGATCAAAAAAACGTTTCCCTTTTATATTCCAGTGAATCCCTCTTAAATTTTGGTAATACACCTGGAAATTGGCTAACAATCCATTTAAATCTTTGGCTAAACTTTTTGCCTTATCTATATCTAATCCTATACTATTTAATGTCATTTTTTTTGTGTTTTTTTATTTACTACAAATTTAATCTATAACAATAGTCTTTTTCTATAAATTTTATTGATAGTTTTTATATCTTTATAGCCTAAATCAATTTAAATATGACAATTACTCAATTATATTATGTGCTTGCTGTTGCAGAACATCAAAATTTTACCAAAGCAGCAGAAAAATGCTTTGTAACACAACCAACATTAAGCATGCAAATTCAAAAATTAGAAGATCAATTAGACATTTTAATTTTTGACAGAAGTAAAAAACCCATAGAACTCACAGAAGTAGGAAAAAAAATTGTGAGTCAGGCAAGAAATATTGTGAATGAAGCCGATAGAATTCAAGATATTGTTGACCAGCAAAAAGGATTTATTGGTGGCGAATTTAGACTAGGTATTATACCTACCATTATGCCTACTCTATTGCCAATGTTCTTAAAAACCTTTATAAAAAGATACCCTAAGGTAAAATTAAAGATTGAAGAGCTTACTACTGAGGAAATTATTTCTAGAATTAATGATGGCCATTTAGATGCTGCTATAGCTGCAACACCTTTAGAGCACGAAAATATTAAAGAACGCCCATTATATTATGAACCTTTTGTTGGTTATGTACCAGATAATCATAGGCTTTCATCAAAAAAAACGCTTGAAATAGACGATCTTGAAATAGAAGACATGCTATTACTTGAGGACGGACACTGCTTTAGAGATGGTGTTATTAATCTTTGTAAGACCTTCAAAAAGCACGATGAAGACAAGTTTCAATTAGACAGTGGTAGTATAGAAATGCTGGTTAAGTTATCTAACGAGGGCTTGGGGATGACCTTACTTCCATATTTACATACACTCGATATAAAAGAAGTTGAGAAAAAACATTTGCACCATTTTGTAAAACCAAGTCCAGCTAGAGAGGTAAGCATTATTTATCATAACAGCGAATTAAAAATGCAAATTATAGAGGCGCTTCAAAATGTTATTTCAGGTATTATTAGGGGAGCCATTGCGTTTCAAAATGTTCAAATTATTAGTCCGCTTCCTAAATAAAAAAAGCGACCAATTGGTCGCTTTTATTTTTTATGCTTTTAAATAAACTAAACATTTATCTAATTCTGGGTTCTGCTGTATAAGAGAATTTATAAAAATCTTCAGCTCTTCAATTTCATACGGTAGTAAGCGTTGAAGTGCTTTTTCTAGTTCTCTACAGAACAACGTAGCATCAAAACTTACCTTTTTAAGTACTGTTTTGGTGTACTCAAACATTGCTCTTGCCATAAATAATTCTAGGTTTTAAATAAACAAAAATTAAAAGTAGATGTGTTCTATAGGCTTTAAATATTTTAGTTATATAACTTTAAATGTAGTAAAAAATTGGATAGATTTTAAATTTAACTAAAACTTTAACAGCCAAAAATCACCTAAGTATTCATTATTAGCTCATTAAAAACACGAATGTTAAAATCTATTATCGCCATCTAAAAGATCGCCTAAACCACCTAAAATACTACCTTCACCTTTGTCTCGACCTCCGCCTCTAGGAGCACTTGCCAAAACTCGGCCAGCTAATCGGCTAAATGGTAAAGATTGAATGTAAACAGTCCCTGGTCCTTGTAGTCTGGCAAAGAATAAGCCTTCCCCTCCAAAAATAGTATTCTTTATACCACCAACAAATTCAATGTCGTAATCAACATCTTTAGTAAAACCAACAATACAGCCAGTATCTACTTTTATCACCTCGCCAGCCATAAGTGTTTTTTTAGCCATATTTCCTCCAGCATGAACAAAAGCCATTCCATCACCTTCTAACTTTTGCATTATAAATCCTTCACCTCCAAAAAGTCCTCTTCCTAATTTCTTACTGAATTCTATACCTACACTCACACCTTTTGCAGCACATAGGAAAGCATCTTTTTGACAAACAAACTTACCTCCAAATTCGGTAAGATCTATAGGGATTATTTTTCCAGGATAAGGAGATGCAAACGATACATTTCTTTTACCAACAAGATCGTTATAAAATGCCGTCATAAATAAACTCTCTCCTGTTAATATTCGTTTTCCTGCGCCTAGAATAGACCCAAGAAATCCTTGATTTTTCTTTGACCCATCCCCAAAAATGGTTTCCATTTTTATGCCGTCGTCCATCATCATAAAGCTGCCTGCTTCTGCAACGACGCCTTCTTGAGGATCAAGCTCAATTTCTACAAATTGCATTTCCTCACCATATATTCTATAATCAATTTCGTGTGCTGTCATGTTTGTAATCTTTAATTATTATTTTCTTTATATGTTGATTCAAGTCCTATTTTGTTACATATACTCTTTAGTATCTTGCTTTTACTTTTAAGGTCCATTCAAAATTGAAGCTAGATACTTCAATTCCTTCCGAATTAATCCCTTTTGAATGCAAAGAAACAATTTGTCCCTCTCCAGTTTCTATAGCTTTAGAAATGGCTTCATCAATTAAATGACCTTCATTACATTCAAAAGTAATTCTTCCAGTCGCCTTTTTTGTAAAACTTGCATTATTATTTGCAACAAGCATAGATATTTTGTGTCCGCTTTCTCTTATTTTCATCATCACTAAAGCGCCAGTTGTAAGTTCGGCCGCCATTCCTTGAACTGCCCAAAACATAGATTTAAATGGATTTTGATTAATCCATCTATGCTTGACTGTTACGACACACTTATTTGCATCCAAATATTTTGTTCTTACGCCTGTAAAGTATGCTGCTGGCAGCTTAAACATCAAGAAAGTATTGAGTTTCCTAGGTGTCACCTTCATTTATTGAATAATTTTTCACCAAAATAATCAAAATATACGGCATCTCTAAATGTTAATTTTATGTTAAACTATACTACTATGTTTTGCACAATACCTTCTTTTAGATATATATTTGCAATAGAAATTACTATATGTTTTAGAAATCATGTTAACCACACACCAAAAAAATGTTGCAGCTGTAATACATTTATCAGCACTTTCAAAGTTTCTTTTTCCGTTAGGAAATTTAATTATGCCGTTAGTATTATGGTCTATGAATAAAGAAAAATCTGAGTTTATTGATAAACATGGAAAACAAGCTATCAATTTTCAAATTAGCATTTTGCTATACACTATAATTATAGGGTCGCTAACTATTCCACTATTTTTATTTGGTGTTCTAAATTCTGTTAGTTTTCCAGAATTTTGGAATGTGTATGATTTCGATTTTCATATCTCTCACAGAGACAGTGTAAATACTATAATTTTTGCTTTAATAGTTGGTTTACTAGCTCTTGGCGTATTTGTTTTTGAAATCATTTTTATAATCATTGCCACAAGTAAAGCAAATCAAGGAGAACCATTTAAATATCCTATAACCATCAATTTTTTAAAATAAATCAAATTCACATCAATCAAAAAAAACTAATCAACCATCAACCATCAATCAATCAATCAATCAATCAAAAAATGAACAGTTTAATGAACCTAAATTCTATTTTAATGAAGTCCAGTAAAATGCATACAGATAAATAGAATGTAAATAATTAGTATCACATGAAAATAGAAAACACAAAAGCACAAATGCGTAAAGGCGTCTTAGAGTACTGCATACTATCTATCTTAAAAGATGATGATGCGTATGTAGCTGAGATTCTTGGCACCTTAAAAGAGGCTAAGATGCTTGTGGTAGAAGGAACTATATATCCTTTACTAACACGTCTTAAAAACGCAGGATTGCTCAACTATCGTTGGGAAGAATCTACCTCGGGTCCTCCAAGAAAATATTACGGCTTAACAGAAACAGGAAAATTATTTTTAAAAGAATTAAATACCACTTGGAGTGAATTACAAAATGCCGTTAATCTAGTAACAAGTCAAAAAACAACATCAAAATGAATAAAACAGTCAATATAAATTTAGCAGGTATATTCTTTCATATAGATGAAGATGCATACTCAAAATTGCAACGCTACCTTGAGGCTATTAAACGTTCATTTACAGATCCTCAAGGACGAAACGAAATTATATCAGATATTGAAGCACGTATCGCAGAATTATTTAATGAGCGTGTTCAAAATGAAAAGCAAGTAGTTTCTGTTAAAGAAGTAGAAGAGGTTATTGCCATTATGGGGCAACCTGAAGATTACGCTGTAGACGAAGAGATTTTTGAAGATGAGCCTAAACAACAATATTCAAGATCTACCTCTACATCTTCTAATAATAGAAAACTATTTAGAGATACAGAAAACGCCTATATTGGTGGTGTATCTGCAGGATTAAGTCATTATTTAGGAATAGACCCATTATGGATTCGTTTAATTTGGGTATTATTATTCTTTGGAGCAGGAACAGGTATATTTATCTATATCTTATTATGGATACTAATGCCTGCAGCCGAAACGACAGCCGAAAAATTGGCCATGTCGGGAAAGCCAGTTAACATTACTAATATAGAAGAAAAAGTAAAAGAAGGGTTTAGTAATGTTAAAGAAAGTCTGGAAGATGCAGCAGACAAAATTAAGAGTGCGGATTACAATAAGACTGGAGATCGTGTACAGTCTGCTTCTCGCTCTTTCTTTGATGCCCTTGGAAATATAATTATGTTCTTTTTTAAGATCATCGCCAAATTTATTGGTATTATCTTAATGATTGTAGGAGCATCAACCTTAATAGGTTTAGTAGTTGGATTACTTTCTATAGGTGTTGCAGATATTTTCCATTTCCCTGGATTAGATATGGCAGATATAGTTAATTCTACCAACTTACCAATTTGGTTAGTATCACTATTAACGCTGTTTGCAGTAGGAATTCCATTCTTCTACATATTTATCTTAGGTCTTAAAATATTAGTAGTTAATATTAAGTCGCCTGGAAAAATTGCTAATTTCTCATTAATTGGATTATGGTTAGCAACTATTATTACACTTTCAGTATTTGCTGCAAGAGAGGTTACAGAGTTTGCCAGAGAAGCTAGTGTTACAAATAGAACCGAACTTAATATTAAAACCAATGATACACTGTATGTAAAAATGGCTGCAAACGAGCAGTACTCAAGCTATGTACATAGAGATTATGACTTTGATATTTACTATGATGAAAATGACAACAGAATGATCTATTCTAATAATGTGAGACTAATTTTTAGATCTACCAAAGACTCATTAGCATCAGTAAGTGTTGAAAAAACCTCAAGAGGTAATAGTTATCAAAATGCCAAGGAACGTGCCAGTAATGTAAACTACAACCATGCATTTGTAAATAACGAACTGTTACTGGATGGTTACTTTTTAACCGATGCAGAAAATAAATTTAGAGATCAAGAAGTGGAAGTTACTTTATATCTACCAGAAGGAAGCATTGTATATATAGATGATAACACCTACTCTTTCCATAGCAATTATCGCTACTATAGGGATATTATAGACAATGGTAATGAAGAACATTATTTAAAAGTAATTAAAGACGATGTTATATGTCTTGATTGTGGAGAGAGCAGTAATAATGACAATGAAAAAAGTTCTTTAAAAATGGATAAAGACAGCATCGAATATAAAGATGAAGAAGTAAAAGCAACTATAGACTCTAACGGAATAAGTATCAAATCAACAAATAACTAACAATTCATACCGAATCTTTGACGGTTCGGTATGAAAAATTTAAAAAAAACAAGTATTACAAATACTTTTAACACATCAATCAACAAGCGCTGAATTTAGAACAGCAAAAACAAAATCACACTATTATGACAACTTTAGCAAAATTTATTATTGGCCTCATTGCAAGTCTTACCTTAATGTCCTGCCAGTTCAGTATTTCTGGACTAGGTGTTAGAGGAAACGGAGATGTAGAAACTGTAGAGCGTCACATCAGTGATAACTTTACAGAAATTCGAGTTAGTCGTGGACTAGATGTTTATTTAACGCAAAGCGATGAAACAAGCTTAAGTGTTCAAGCAGACGAAAATCTACACGACATTATTATAACAGAAGTAGAAGGAAATGTACTTCGCATTTATGCTGACGAGAACATTAGCTATGCCGCTTCAAGAAAAGTTATGGTAAGCTTTAAGGATATTGAAAAGATCACCTCAACTAGTGGTAGTGATGTATATTCTACCAACACAATTACAGTTGAAAGTCTTGAACTATCTACCACAAGTGGTAGTGACATGGAGTTAAATGTAGATACCGAAGTTATAGATTGTAGCTCAACAAGTGGTAGCGATCTAAGAATTTCAGGAAGCACAAACAAGTTATACGCTTCTGCAACCAGTGGTAGCGATATAAAAGCTGGTAATTTAAAAGCTAAAATTAGTGAAGTAAAAGCTAGTAGTGGTGCAGATATTACCGTAAATACTTCAGATGAGCTTTACGCCAAAGCCAGTAGTGGCGGAGATATTAAATACTATGGAAACCCAGACAAAGTGACTAAAAAAGATGGGGTTTCTGGTAGTGTAAGAAAACAATAAACTAACCATAACTGAATATAATTCAGTACCAATTTATACTCTTTTTTTAATTGAGTATACTAACCAATCATGTTTTACCGTTCGAAAGTTAAAATCTAACTTTAGGACGGTTTTTTGTATATATTTGTTAGACAAATCTTTATTATGATGTTAAAAAGGATCTTTATACTCTCGCTCGTTATTTTTTGTAATACAGTTATTTACGGTCAAAAAAAAGAAAAAATAAAGGGCGACAGAAATGTTACCATCATGGAGACACCTATTAACTCATTTAATAAAATAATTGTTGGAGAAAATTTTAATGTAGATATTATTGAAGGTGATAACGCGTCTATTTTTATTGAATCAGATGACAATTTACATAGCGTAATTAAATTCACAGTAGCAGATAGTACTTTGAGCATTCAGACAACAAAAAAGATCACTTCCTTTAAACAATTAAGCATAAAAGTAATTTATACGAATACCTTAAAAGAGATCGAGACGGTTCAAAATGGTGAAATAAGCTCTTTAACGTCTATAGATTTAAACAATATTACACTAAAAAGCAGTGGTAATTCGAGAGCATTTTTAAATATAAAATCTGAATCTTTTAATCTAAATAGTGGTGATCGTTCTAGAGTAAAACTTAATTTAACCACTGCCCTATCTAAGTTTGAAATGAGTGATAATAGTAAGCTAGATGCATTAATTAATGCAGATAGTATGAACATAGATCTCTACCAGCGTAGTGATGCAAAAGTTAGAGGAAATTTACAAACCCTAAAAGTTAGAGCCGACAATGCCTCTAATCTGGAAGGAAAAGAATTGGTTTCTAAAAACTGTAATGTACTATCTGAAGCAACAAGCGATGTGGCCGTTAACGTTACTAACAATTTAGTGCTTGATGTTTCTGGTAGTGGTGAGATCTATATTTACGATGAGCCAAAAATTACTATTAACAGATTTACAAATACAGCAAAACTCCATAAAAAAGAAATAAAGAAGTAATATTACTTATTAAAACAGCTAACTTCTTGCATTTGTAGTGCATCATGAATTTCAAATACTATTACCATTAGCCAAAAACCACGCGGTTAAAAACACCAATTTAGTACGCTTTGCTAATATTCTATAGTTTATTTTATCTGCAGTGTCGGTAGGACTATGATAATCGTCGGTTACACCACTAAAATAAAATATAGAAGGCACACCATGCTTAGCAAAACTCCAATGATCAGACCTATAATAAACTTGATCTGGATGCTTCTCATCATTATACGTATAATCTAATTCTAATTTTGTATGATTAGCATTTGTAGTCTCACTTAAATCATGCAGTTTTTTTGATATTCTATCCGATCCTACCAAATAAACATAATCTTCAAAATCGGCATATTCATGAGCAATTCTACCCAACATATCAATGTTTAAATTTGCAACAAATTGGTCTGTTTTAAGCATTGTGTTCTTTACAAAATAATCAGAACCAAATAGCCCTTGCTCCTCTCCTGTAAAAGCTACAAAAAGTACAGAACGCTTAGGCGAAAAACCAAAAGACTTTGCTTGCATAAAAGCGTCGGCTATTTCTAAAATACAAGCTACACCAGATGCGTTATCGTCTGCTCCAGGTAAGACTTCATTTTTATGAACTCCCATATGGTCGTAATGAGCTGTCACAACTACAAACTCATCTTTAAATTCAGAACCTTCAATATAACCAACAACATTTTCAGTATTTATTATTTTCTCTTCACGTTGTACCAAATATTTAACTTCTAACTTATCTTCTTTATTTTGCGATATAGTCTGCCATATATTTCTACCTATATAAAAAACAGCCTTTGAGGTTGCTTTAGGTGCATTAATTTGCCTTAAATAAGTTTCTCTTTCTCCACTTAAACTATATCCTTTTCTAAACTCTTGTAAGGTGCCTTCTAAAATCACAAAAATTGCATTAGCCCCTAAATCTTGTAGCCTATCTATAGAATCTGGTTTTAAATAATTCTGATCTACCACAACTGTCTTTCCTTTAATATCATTTGGGAGAGTCTTTCGAGTATCGATATATTGCATTAAGGTATGCTCAACTTGATGCATATTAACTTCTCCAAAAAACTCAAAATCTTTACCCCTATTTAATTCTATTCCGTTTATAGTCAACTCCATTTTTTTAGGAGTGGAACGTAATAATTGAAACTCTTGCAAATAATCTGGAAACTGTACAAATGGAGTAACACCAAGAGCTTCAAACTGAGTTCTAATAAAGTTAGCAGCTATTTTTTGTCCTTTTTCACCAGTATACCTCCCTTCAAGGTCTTTTGATGACAAATAATAAACCATCTTTTTAAGATCGGTTTCATTTACTGCTTTTGTAAGCTCGTCGATATTTACTTGCGCCCTAGCTACATTAAGTGAACATGTGAGGCATAAAAGAAAAACAATAATACATCTCATAGCTACTTCACTTTATTTGCTCTTACTACTTGTTCACCTTCTACCTTATTTGCATTATATAACAGGCTAATAATTTTATTGGTTTTCTTGCTTCTTGTAAAATGTACTTTAATAAAAGGCTCTCTTTTTAGATAGAACTTATCTTTATATTGTGGAATTATAGAACTCTGCTCTGTCATTGTAGTTTCTTTCTCATCAGGTTCTTCTACAGGAATAATTATGGCCATAACTCCATTATTTATTTCAACCTTGATTTCCATTTCAGAACCATTATTTATCTTATAAACTCCCGTAAATTCATTCTGCTCTTTTTCAGATATATCAATAGATTTTAGATACTCTGTTACTACTTTTTCTTTTTTTGTCGATTCCTGTGCGCTTATAGCTTGTATAGACAGCACAGAAAGAATAATTAATATGTGATTTACTGTTCTCATGTTTTTTGATTTGCAACAATGTTACGATGAGTTTTTAAAAGGGAAAAGTCCATGTTATAAATAGCGGTTTAGAATATTTAAACTTCCAATTATTGAAATGTAATGATTGAATTTCAATACACTGTTTTTTGTAACCTAATAATGCCCTTGATAACATTTAATACTAATAACACACTAAAATGGTTACTTTTACTTAATGAAGTTTGAAATTAAAAGAAGTTATATTGAACCAATAGTTCACCTTTTATTTTGGGTTGGGCTTTTTATTATTTCCAAAAGTACTGCATCTGCAGATATGGTTCTTGAGGGTTTTGGAAGTAAATCTCAAACACTTTCAGTAAAATATCTTAACCATCTGGCGTTTGTAGCTAGCGCTTTTATTTTTTATGGCAACATACTTATTTTTTATAAACTATTTTTCTTAAAACGGAAGTACATTTTATATGCTACAAGTTTAATATTATGGACAGTATTAATTGTTTCTATCGAACTAATTATTTTAAAAAATTATTTGTATCCGTTAAATAATTTTTTTGACCATATAGTCACTGATTTTAGTACCGACTTATTAGTAAACAATGGAATCTTTGTGTTCTTCTCTTTCATATATATATTCACTGATTATTTTATTTTGCTAAGATCTAAACTAAAAGACATTGAAAACAACAAACTAACAAATGAGCTAGCATTTTTAAAGGCTCAATTAAATCCACATTTTTTATTTAATACTATAAACAATATTTTCTCAACAGCGCAACTTAACAACGATCATGAAACAGCACAACAATTAGCTGATTTCACAAAGGTAATTAGGTATTCGCTTTACGAAAGCAACACAGAAACGGTAAGCTTAGAAAAAGAATTGCTTTTCTTAAAAAGCTATGTAAAAATGAGTTTGCTAAAATTTAAACCAGATGATATTGACATTAAATTTAATATTAATGGAGAAAGTTCTAACAAAACCATTGCTCCACTTATTTTAGTGCCATTAATAGAAAATGCTTTCAAGCACGGACCAGTGCCTTATGAACCTGCTTTTTTATATATTGATATAGAAATAACCTCAAATACTCTAGAGATAAATGTGGAAAACTCATATAAAACGAAGAACAAAGATGAGACTCTTAAAGTTGGCGGTATAGGTCTTAAAAACCTAAAGCGACGTTTAGATCTGCTTTATCCTAATAAACATGATTTAGAAATTAAACAAAAAAGCGGCAAGTTTGAAACAAAACTTAAATTGGAATTAAATGACTGAAAATTTAAAAGTTATTATTGTTGATGACGAATACATGGCATTAGAAGTACTTGAAAAGTATATAACTAATGTTCCATTTATGACTTTAGTAGGTTCATTCAGAAACCCAATTGAAGCACTAGATTTCACTCACAATAATACAGTAGATGCAATCTTTCTTGATATAAATATGCCAGATCTTACTGGACTGAATTTTGCTAAAATTATTAAAGATAAACAACGAATTATTTTCACCACGGCTTATACAGAGTTTGCGGTAGAAGGGTTCAATCTAGATGTTACAGATTACTTATTAAAACCAATAGAATATGATCGTTTCTTAGAAGCTTGCTATAAAGTAAAAAAAGAATTGTCGCGAGAAATAGCTAAACAAAATAATGTAGTGAATGACGATTACATCTCCATTAAAAGCGGCACTAATCTCCATCGAATTAAACTAGACGATCTCTTATTCTTGGAGAAATTAGGAAACGATATGCTTTTCCACACCAAAACATCTACAATATCTTCAAGAATGAATATGCAAGACCTTTTTGATATTATTCCCGAGAGTACGTTTTGTAGAGTTCATAAATCGTTTGTTGTGGCTATCGACAAAATAGATGTAGTTACAAGTTACGAGGTCATGATAGAAAACCATAAAATACCTTTAGGTCGTTCTTTTAAAGAGGAGTTTCTTAAAAGAATAAAATAAAAAAGCAGAACTAAAGTTCTGCTTTTTTTGTCGGGGTGGCAGGATGATAACTAAACCGCCACTATGCAGTAAAATCAACACTTTCAGAAGTAGACTAAAATAGTGTGAACCGAATTGTAGACCTATCTGTTAGTTTGAAATAGTATTATTTATCTGAACGTCTTACTACAAATTTACGATTTTAACTCCATTAAAACCAGTCAATTTGCATCAAATATTATGATTAATCTATTAAATATTTGTTGACAATTTCTTCTTCTATTCCGCTGTATTCAACGAATTCTTTGATTGTAACAAATTGGTAAGATTCCTTTCCAAAGTAGTTTCTAATATCGTTTAAAAGCTTACGACCATAGCGTTCACTACGTCCTGTGATACGCTGAATATCTTTTGGGTATATGCAAGCTCTTTTTGGGGTCATAATACTTTATCTATGCTTTATCCGTACATCATCCATACTTCATTATTTTATGATTATGGTGATGATGCGTTGTTAAAATGTTGACAACACGATAGTGTTATCAATATTTTAATGACGTTTTTGGTTGTATCGGAATGGATAACCGAAAACGGAATTGCTTTTTTAACAACGTGCCATAAAATTACGTGATTTGGTTTCATTAATCAAAAAACGAATTATTATGGCAAAACAAACTGGTATTATTAAATTGAAAGGAACTATCGGTGGTATATCCTTTTACAAAACGACTGACGGACATCTTGCACGTGAAAAAGGTGGCGTAGATGCCAATCGTATTGCAAACGATCCTGCGTTTCAGAGAACACGTGAAAATGGGTCTGAATTTGGACGTGCTGGTAAAGGTGGTAAGCTCTTACGAAATGCGATTCGTATTCTTTTGCAAAATGCAAAAGACAAACGTGTGGTTTCTCGTTTGACCAAAACTCTAGTAGCAATCACCAAAACAGACACTACCAATGAAAGAGGATCTAGAACACTTCAAGATGGGAATTTAAGTCTGTTAGAAAGCTTTGAATTCAATTTAGGTGGAAAGTTAGGTACAACACTTTTTGCTCCTTTTACGAATGCTTTTGACCGTGTTTCTGGTGATGCTACGGTTAACCTTGATGCATTTTCTCCAACGGTTAGGATTGCAGCTCCGACTGGAGCAACTCATTTTAAAGTGGTAATGGGAGCTTCGGAATTAGATTTTGCAAATGAAACCTCAACATTTGAAAATGATGAGACTGCCATTCTGCCTTATTCTGCTGCTGATACCGCAGCTATTGCCTTGAGCGCTTCATTGACTGCTAACTCAACTTTGCCTGTTGTGCAAGTGTTGGGAATTGAGTTTTACCAAGAGGTAAACGGACAAATGTACGAGCTTAAAAACGGTGCTTACAACGCATTAGCAATTGTTATTGTAGATACTCCGTAAGTATGGAATTAGTGCTGTATAGAGCCTATTTTGAAGAGGGCACCAATGGTGCTCTCTTTAATTCTGATAAGTTTCTTTGTCATACTATCGAATTGCCCTGGAACGATAACAAGCGAAATACCTCCTGTATTCCTGAAGGCACTTATGAAGTTGAGCCTCGTTTTTCAAAACGGTTTAAGCATCATTTGATTTTGAAGGATGTAAAAGGTAGAAGCTTTATTCTGTTTCACCCCGCAAATGATGCCTTAAAAGAGCTTCAAGGGTGTATTGCTCCAGTAACTTATTTGGGTGGTATAGGAAAAGGCATTTATTCTAAAAAAGCTATGCAAAAACTGTTGTCTTTGGTGTATCAAGCTAAAGACCGAAAAGAAACTATTTTATTAACTATTAAATCACAGAATTATGAACATTGTAGAACGTTATAAAAAACCAACTCCTAAATTTTTCAAGACTTTACGAAATATTGGTATTGCATTGGCTACTGCAGGTGGTGCTATCATAGCTGCACCTATTTCTATGCCTGCCATTGTGTTAACTATTGCCACTTATATGACCGTTGCCGGAACTGTGGCTACCGCCGTAAGTCAAGCTGTTGTTACTGATGATGAAAACATAGATACAGATGCAAATGACGATGGACTATAACACCAAATCTGCCATTATTGGTGGTACTTTCTTTTCTTCAATTGTTAATATTGGTGTTGAGGATTTGATTACTACCATTGTTTTGGCTATTGTTGGTGCTGTCGTTAGTTTCTTTGTTTCTCTACTGCTTAAAAAGTTTATCACTTTTCTCGGGGCAAAGTGTCGTAGGTGGAAGTGATTATTGATGTAAAGCGGTTGGAAAGATAAATAAAGGGCATTTTCTAAAAATGTTCTTTTTTTATGCGCGGTGTTGAGGTGGGTAAATGGAAAGAGCGATTCCCTGATAAGGGACTGAGCGAATGCAATGCATCCTACCGCAGACACAAGGCAAAACATTAATAATTGCTGTAACCTACACCGTTGAAATGGGTGGTGGGGAAAAGTGGCAAAGTTGTATGTTCTACACTTGAATTCAAGTTCGGAATTTGGCGGCTGGTTAGCGGATATTTTACATAATGGCGTTATAGTACAGAAAGTGAATGAATGCTACTATAACTACCCGTTATGTAAACATAGCTTTGGGTAGTTTTTGGCGTGTGCCTTTCGTCAGGCTCAAGACAGGCTATGGGAACAGCTCTTTACTTTTTTGCTTATCCAATGATTGTAAATAACACTTTAAGCAAAACAAGTAATGTGCTGTGTGAGGGTTGGCAGCCAAAAACTACATGAGCGTTGGCGAACGGAACAAACCAAAAGACAGAGAATTTTGAGGAACGAGAAAACTGGGTTTTGGCTTGTGGGGAGTTGAGAACTACAAACTTAAAGCTTCTAATAAATCTATCGACTCTTCTTCAATCCATTCATCTTTAGAAATGAGTTGTTCAATCAAATCGATTTGTCTTTTATTAAAATCATCTTTGATTAAACCTGAAAAAGTTTTTTGCTTCCATTTACTTTTATGATGATCAACATCTACAGGTAATTTTTTAGCATTATTTAAAGGCTCTATTATTTGAATATTTTTATCTTTTTCTTTAAATATTTGCTTTACTTGGGAATAAATTTTCAACCCATTAAAATCCCAGTCACAAAAATAATAAATTGGTAATTGTAGCTTTTCTTGAGGAATATCCAATAAAGGTTTAGTATTATTACCTCCTACATACCATAGTTCAATATTGTTTTTTTTATATTCAAGAGGCACCTTTAGACAATCAAGATTTTCGCATAAAACTATTACTTTCGGATTAAGGCAATCAACCACAAGTCTCCATTGCTTATTTTTAGGATCTTTTTCTGGAAAATATTCAATTTCAAGTAAATCTAAAACTGCATTTTTCAAACTTAATTTATTCTCTAAATATTTTGAATTTTGATTCTTGAAAACTTGGGCTGAAAATTTTTTTTGAGTCGTAAGCTTCTCTTTAAGTTCTTGCTTGTTGTAATAAATAAACATAAGAGCCTTTAAATCTTCTTCTGTGAAACTTTTTTTAGCATTATTTTCAATACCTGACTTCTCGAAGAATGTATTATAATAATTAAAAGTTTCTAAAAAATTTAATTCATAAAAAGCTTTATACCTATCAGTTGCCTCAATAATTGAATGATTACCTGTTTTAAACCTAATTAGCTTTCTTTGATTTAAAAGCACTGTATTTATATAATCATTTCTGAATATCTTCAGCTTTGTTCTTCCTTCAAGATATAATTGATGTAAGCCTCTTAAATGTTTCCATTCAATATTCTTCATGATAAACCAAAAATTGGAATAGGTTGATAATTAACATCATCATACTCTAAACTATTGTGTAACAAATAAATGTTTTGCTTCGAAGCTTCAACCTTGTTAGGTTTAATTGATAAAGATAATATTTGATAATCATTAGCTCTTGCAATCTCATATAGCATGTCAAAGTTCTTTCCTAAACCAGCTGCTTCATCAATGGCCATAAAACGAATTGCTTCGACAAATTTATTTTTAGACTTTCTATTTAATAAGGATAACTTTCCAATACATAACAAAGAAATTGCAGCATATGTTTGGCTAGTACTACCGTCATTACTTTTACCGCTTTTATTTTTAATTGAAAATTTTACTTCATAATAAGACTTTGGATTCAATAACTCATGTATTTCAGGTTTAAGCTTCCTAGATCCCCCAGACCTATAAAATGCCTCTAATAATTTGTCTTTTAAAGCAGGAAATTTTTCTAAATCATTTGTTATTATTTTTTCTGATTCTTCGGGTTCAAATAATGAATTATCAATACCTAATCCTAAATCTTTATTAATGTTTTCTGTGAATAAATTCATCCATCCTGGAGAAAAAGAATCTTCATCATTATCATCTAGACTTACTTTATGACCTCCTGTTATCTTTTTCTCATCTGAATTTAAGAAATTATGAATTTGACGAATGTCATTTCTTTGTTTGCTTACTTCATTAGAAACTTCTTCAACAATTACAGCTAATTTCTGAAGCTTTCGGTTATTCAGTCTTTTGTTTTTTAAATTGATGTCCCTTAAATACTTATCAATTTTTTCAATAACCTCTTCTTCTAACACGCTAATATCATTAAATATTTCAGAAGGGAGTACCTCCTTGCATAATGCTGAAAAATCACCTGTTCCTTCAAATCTATTTTTCTTATTCTTTAGATATTGTCTAACAAAAAGGTCATACTCTCTATTGTACTCTTGATTTGTAGAATTATAATTTTCTTCCGTTTTTTCTAACTCATTTAAGGAAATATCATTGGTGAAATCAGAAGAGTTTTTAAACAATTCTGGCTTTTTAGAGTATATCTGGTTTATTTTAGATTTTAGATTTGAAACATCTGTATCAATTTCAACAATATTTTCAACTACATTGTGCTTTTCCTTTTCTTGATTGTAAAGGTTCTCAAAAACAGAATAATACTTTTTTAATTCGCTTGAATTTAAACCTGACAGGAATTCTATTGAATCAAAATTAACTTCATATAAAGAATCGTGACTGTTTTTAATTTTAGATATATTATCGTCATTCTCAACCATTATATAGCCATCTAACACTCTTTGAAGATTAGCTTCTAAAGAATTTAAAGTAGTCCATTTACTATCTAATTTATTATATGATGTTTCGCTTTTTTTATAATCTTCTTCAATAGAATGTTGAAGATATAATTTATGGTATTTATCGAATTCATCTTTTTCAACTTCAAACATTTCATGAGTTTCTAATTGATCGGACAAGTCTTGATAAGTGTTCCAAGCTTTTATATAGGCATCAGGGTTCTCCAAACTTTCAAACAAGGTTTTAAGCTTTTTGGTTTTGGTCAACTGATTTTCAATAATAGATATATCATTTAAAATGTCTTTAGTGGCTTTATCAAAATAACTCTTTATTTTTTCTTTGTTTGAAGTATTAAATATTGGAATAAAATCTGTAGAAAAATACTCTATAACTCCTTTCAATTTGAGCCAAAAGCCTTTTTCTTCTTTTTGGAAAAAATCTAATTTATTTAGTAATTCTTCTGGAATTGGAACATATTTTTTTGAAGTGTTAGTTGGCTTTTCAACTTTTACATCTTCATTTTGAAGTTTTCTAATTATAGCTTCTTGTTCTATTGAAAATTTACTGGACGAAGACAAAGCCCAAAACGCTAATGATTTCTTATCGTTAACATCATTTAAAGACTTTAATTTATTTTTGGTTTCGAGTTCTGTTTGTAAGCTCTGGATTTGATTTTCAATTTGAATTAAGATATTCTTTTCTTGGTATTTATTATTATCAAAAATGACTAGTAAATCATTTTCCTTTAACCTTTTTTCTAACTCTTTTATTTTATTTACGGCCTCTTTAGAGTCTTGGTATCTATTATACCTTTCTACTATTTCTTCAATTGAACAATTAAATTCTTGCATCCAAGAAAAGATTTTTTTTCTTTTTCCAACTTTCTCTTTCCATTGATTTCTAACTTCAAAAGCTTCTTCTCTTTCAGGCTTTAACAATTCTCTTTCTATTTCTATTTTCTTAATTTTTTCACTAGCACTTTCTTTAAGCAATGGTAAAGATTTTAAGCTAAAATCATAACCTTTTAATTTTTGCTGTAATGCATTGGTTTTAATTTTTAGCAGTTGATTATAATACCTATGTGAAGTCATTAAAAAGGTTATGTAACTTTCTTCCCTTATATTTTTTAGTTTCAACAAACCATTAAGCTGTTTTTGTTTCACAGTTAATGATTCTATTTCCTCTAAATTATTTTCAAATTGTTTGGTATCTTCGTTTAGTTCTTCAACTGTAGTATTAAATTTTTCAAGTAATTCTTTTTCTTTATCGTTCCCAAAAAGAAAAGATTGTAAACTTTTGCTACTATTCATGCTTAAAGATTCTCTGGAAAAAGCTTGTATGATTTTCGCATAATTTTCCAACTCCTTGTAATTTAAAGAAAGATCGAAAGGTAAAATTTTGTTGTTAAAAAGTATTTTATGGTAATTTGAAGTTTTATCCCATGCTTCACATGTAAGTTGTAAATTATCCTGTATATACTCTTTTAATTCATTAATTGGGAGTATGGTGTTACTTTTCTGAAAATCATCAACACCTAATAATCTAGAAAAAGGCGTTAATTCAACATCAGTGCTAAAGTCATTTCCATCTTGAATGATAAACATGTTATTAGTACCGGAGCTCTCCAAATAAATTCCTATTACAAAAAACTGGTTTTCTGCTTTCTCAATATTGAGAAATGCGTATCCCATATCGGTTCCTCTACCTTCAGTTTTAAGCACCATTGTATGTGGCTTTCTAGGTCCAGTACTTTGAGTAGGAGAATGAAATGCTTTAGCTCCTACACATATTAATTGTAAAATATCCGCTATCATACTTTTCCCAGCTCCACCATCTCCTACAAAATCGGTTCTGAATGGGTTAAATTCATAATCAAAATTTTGGTGGTGAACAATCCCTAGAGTTGAAAGTCTCTTTATTCTTGGGTACTCTTTCATTTTAATTCACTTAAAGTTTCATCGATATTCAAAATATACTCTTCATATATTTTAATTAATCTGTCAAATGCTGGTAATGGATTAAATTCATCTTTATCCAGTTCTACCCAACCTATTTTCTTAAATTCTTCTAATGCAGATTGTACTGCTGAATCAATAGCATCGTCATTCAGATTTCCTGGGGTTATATTTCGTGACTTTGCAATTAATCGATATATTCCATCTTTATAATCTTCGTAATCAATCCTAATTTTTTCTTTTAATTTTTGAACTGAATCTAAATCTATTTCATTGTCAATAAATAAAATCTTATACATTATAAATCCAATAATAACGTATTCACTATTTAAAATATATCTATGCTTTGGAGATATGTTTCCCCGATTGTTTCCATAAAAATCCAAATAGAAATAATTACGTGGTTTTTCTCCTCCATCGGTAAGCTCTACATTAAAAAAATCACGATAATACAATCGTAAACTTGAAAAGTTGTTATTGATAAAATTAAAATGTTTTACTTGGTTACCTTGTTTTTGAAAATGCATACCGTCTTTTAAAAGATAATCCACATCTGCAAAAAGTTCCTTGGCATTTTTATCAAACAAAAAATCACTTACTCTAATTTCATTATCGATATTTTCCATAGAGTTATATTTTTAAATTCTTTATCTTTAATTAGCGATTTATCGCCTATATCTAGCTTTAATTTTTTTGGATTATTGTAAACATATTCAACTAAATTAAAAAAGACGGTAACAGCTATTTGGTCGCTTTTTTCTTCCTTAAGGATTTTAAAAAAAGTTTCTGATAAATTTACTTTTTCCTTTAAGTTTATTTCTGAAATGATAAATTCCTCCCATTTCTTTATAATGTCCAGCTCCCTTAATTCATCTAAAAGCCTTTCCTTATTTTTATTTATTACTGTTTCATTTTGAGTATAAATTTTTCTCTTTTTAGGTTTAGCAGGGAATAAATTTTTATCACGGCTTATTATTGTAAATTTAGGTGTAGAAATATGTAAAACTGGACAATTAATTTCTTGAGGAAAGAGAATATTCTTTTTGTTATCCAACTCACTATTATTGAGCATGTATAAGATAAACTTTTCTATCTGCGAATTAAAAGCTGTCTTATTAAGGGTTGAAAAAAGTTGTCTAATTTTAGGTTGAATTCTATCTAGTTTTCGATCAATTGAATTAAGTCTATCATTGATATATTTTATAAATAGATATACTTCTGAAATTAATATATTAATATCATTATCAGAATTACTCTTGTTCTCCAATATTGACCTGATTGTTTTAGTTTCAGAATAAGCAGCCCTTAACTCCCTAACATGCTGTTGGGATTTTGTCAAATTTTCTTCTGTCGCCACCAAGGCATTTATAAAACTATGTTTGGATAAATTAGTTTCTTTTTTAAGGTTTTCAATTGATAATGAAATTTGACGGTCAAGAAAATCTATTTGCTCTCTTAAATCTGGCTCGTATTTTTTAAACTCATCTTCTAGCCAAAATTTTAGGTCATCAGTATCTTTTAAGGAAGACGTAAGTCGATTGCAAATCTTTTGAATGCGAGTTGGGTTGAAAGCACCTTTTAATGTTTCTTTTGCGTGTTTGCAAAATTTATAAGCGTAATCTTTAAAATAATATTTTTGAACTTGCTGGTCATAATCCAAAAAATACTCTTGTAGATTCATTATGTGACCACTATAGACTTCCTTGGGGTAACGTTCTTTTGTTATATAGATTTTTTCAAATGCTTCATGTAGATCCTTTTCAGAAAATTTACCGTTTTCAAAAAAACCTTCTTCTATTTTTTCGTAAATTAAAACAATAGCTAATCCAACTTCTCTTTCAGGGAAAAGAAGCCCATAAGTTCTATCTTCATTAAGCGTTTTAACAAAGTTGAAATTTGCATTAGATTTTTTACTCAAATTCTTTTTAGCGTATTAAATACTATCAATATCTCTCTCGATGATTTTATACTTTTCTTTTACTTCATCCCCCATATAATATTGAAGCAAATCCTTTTTAGTTAAAGTCCCATCATTAAGAAACTTTTTGAGATAATCTTGATTAAACTCCATTAAAAGGATAGATTTTTCCAGTTGTTTTAAAATGGCTTTATTATTCTCAATATTATTTTGAACTAGGGTTCGAATACTTGTAATCTCGTTTATGTCTTTAATAATTCTATTAACCAATACTGCCAACAAATCTTTGTCTAATTCAATCTCTTTTGAATTTAATGCTATATCTCTTGCCAGCATATATGCAATGGCCAAATTGGAATAATCACCCTTTTGTGAATCAATTATTGCAACAAAACCAATTCCTGGAATATAGCCCACATTCTCAAATGACTTTAAAATAGAATTATCAATTAAAGAAATATCAAAAACAATTAAGCTTACTTTAGCTTCTCTGTTTGCCTGTGCTTCTATCAATTGACTCCAAGCTGTATCTGTTTTTCTGATGAAAATGTCTTTGGATTCAATATCGCCAACTTTAATACTTTTATCAAACTTACATTCAATTACTATTTTTAATTCTGAATTGCCATTCACTTCACAAACAATATCTCCAGTTTTATTTTTAGGAATACTTCCAGTAGAATTACCCGTTAAGAAAGCTTTATCTTTTATACGCTTTTCTTGAAAATAATTATTTAAGAACTCTGCTACTTCATCTTCTGCAAGGTTGCCCTTTATAGCTGATTTATAGAAAAGCTCCTTTTTCATCTCAAAAATCATTTTCAAGCTTTCTAACTCTGTACCCAACTCATTGGATGTTTTTGATAAAAAAGCAGAAATACGATCTTCCATAAGTGCTAAAACACCTATATAAATAGCTCGTAATAGCTTTTCATCTCGTTCTGAAGCTGGAAGATTATCGAAGTAATTGAAAACTATTTGATTTTCAATTTCGAACTCCTTTATTTCAACTCTTTTAAGTTGTTGATTTAAGTTCAACATTTTTTAAACTTTTGAATATCTATAACGTCCTTTAATATTGTGTGCTAAATAAGAGCCGTGAGAACTTGCAGACATTAATCCTTCATATTCTCTTTGTGGAACATCAAAGTATTGATAAATACTTCCATTTAAAAATTCTATTTCTAAAGTTGCTGATGCTTCATCGTAACCTATTGATGCGATGTTTGATGATGTAACTGGATTTCTATTCATAAATTTATCATTTAATTATTCTTTTTATTCTAGGGTTTTGAGCTCTCCATGCTTCAATTAACTCTTCGTAATTCGGATCTTTTTCCATAATATTTCCCCAGCCTCCTGGCAATAATGAATTTTCAGTATCAACTTCATCAAAAACTATTGGGTCTTGACTATCCGGTCTCTTATCTTTTGGAGGCGCTTTTATAATTGTTCTCATAGGTAACTTCACAGATTCTCCTAAAATGATGGCTTCGCCAGTTTTTAAAATTGGTAACATACTTGTTAACCCCTCTAAATTATCTGTTACCGCACTAGTAATATGAGATCTGTCGCTTGAATTGGCTAGTCTTAACGCAAAGAATGTACCACATTGAGAAAGTATAGTTGAATTTATTTCCGAAGGTCTTTGACTGACTATCATTGTTCCTATACCATATTTTCTTCCTTCCTTAACTATCTTTTGAACAATGGAAAGTGCGCTTCCATCAAAATTTAGATAATTATGAGCTTCTTCCATTACTAAAAGTAATGGTCTTTCCTTACCTCCTTGGGAAAGATTTCTAGCCCAAAATAAGCCTTCATATACTATCCGGAGTAATACACCAATTATAGTATTTAAAATACTTATTGGAACGCCAGATAAATCTAAAATAGTTATTGGCTTATCACTTCCAATCCAATCTTTCATTAAAGTGTCTAAATCCTTTTTAGTTGAACCATCTTCATTTGGGGTCCATTCTCCAGGTTTAAATATAAAATCAAATCTAGGCACTCTTAATTTTGACCCCAATGACTGCAATTGCTGACTATTATTTAATGGGACATCAGAATTAGGCAAATATTGAACCCTTTCTCCATTCGCTTTAGAGGTATTTATCTTTTTAAAAATTGGAGGAATCCCTTTTGTGGCATCACCTTTAATTTCGTTACCTTCAGCATCTGTTTCATAAGCCAAATTATCTAAAGTAGTCCCGTTTCTGTCAGGATAAAATTTACCTAAAGTCTGTGTGTATAAATTATACCATAAATGATTTAAGCTAAAAGGGATTGGAGAATCAATATTTAAATCGTCAATATCTATACCTTTTTTAGGATAATTTGTTATACTTTTTATTTTTTCTTGTAAAATTCTTTCTAACACAACATTTTTATCCCTATCATTTCCAAAACTCCCAAAACTTATATCACATAATTCTTCAAAATTCAATGCCCAAAATGGGATATATAATTCCTTTTCGGTACTATCTTTTGATTTATCAGCATTAACCTTAAAGATAGTTGCTTTATCCTTTAAAGCTTGTGCATACTCTCCGTGTAAATCGAAAACTAAAATCCTTGATGAAGGATATTTTTTTTGATCTGATAAAGCATTTAAAAGACTTGCTACTGTAGTGGACTTCCCAGAACCAGTTGTACCAACTACTGCAGAGTGTCTTGTCACAAGCCTATTTACATCTATTAACGCTGGAATAGATTCTGCCCCAGCAATATGACCAACATTAACAAAGTAAGGTTTATCTGGTTGACCATAAATTCTTTTCAAATCTATTTCAGCCACTAAATGAACTTCATCATTTATAGTTGGGTATTGAGACACACCTCTTTGAAATTCACCTGATTTAGACCCTTCGCCAATAAGCTGAACTGTCATCCATCTATTTCCATACGGTTGAGAATCTGATTGATTTTCAGGAACAGCACTTGCACCAACTTGAGTTATTATACCAAACAAAAAACTGTAGCCAATTGGAATTTTAACAAAACTCCCAATCTGACCAATTTTATACCCTTCTCCTTCAACATAAGTTAACCCAGATAAAGAATCATTAACCATAGCAATTCGTATGGTAGTTCCACTTACATCTTGAACAGAACCTAAATATGTTGAATTATTTTTCATCTATATTTGTTTGATTAAACCCGATTAATGCCTGTAAAAAGTTTCCCATTTTAGAGAAATCTCCCAACTTTACATTATAAGTTTTTTCAGAGGCTTCATCTGTACTTTTAATTTCTATGCAATTAGCTAAATTGTCTTCATCTTCATAGTTCCCTGATATTTTCCATTTCCCTCTTACTGTACCTATAATAGCTTCATCTTCTGCCCATATAGCCAAATTACCCCTATTTAAAGCAACTTCTATGGCATTTGAATATCTGTCGACTATATTATCTTCATCATTTTTATAAGTTAGAGTATTAAAAAGCATAGCTATAACCATACTATTTGGATTTGCTTTAAGGGCACTTAAAATGGTATCGTTTATATGTTCATCATTAAACGAATAACCAGAAATTATCAACAAAGAATTTGGATTCCTAATAAAACGTGCCAATTGATCAATCAAAGCTAAATATGGCATTTTTCTACTTTGATCATATTTCAAATGTGAAGGATAAATCAAATGGGATGCATTTATTTCACTAGTCTTACTTGATCTAAATACTTCCTTGTTATCTTTCTGAAACCAATTAATTGAGCCATGAATTTTCCAAAGCCTAGTCCAATGCTTTGGAATTAAATTATCTTCAACAGACCTCAAATCGAAAAAAGATTGTCTTGAACCAACAAAGCCATCAAAATAGGGAACTGATAAATCTTCAAATGATTGTTCCATTAATAGATCATAATTAGTTGTAAATACTTCTACCGCTTTTTCTCGATCAATAGAAATCCATTTTGCTAGCTTATGATAAGGTGACTCATTGTTAGGAAGTTCAACATCTAATTTGCCAACTATTTTCTCACAGATATCCTTTTCAAGTTTTAATAAATCTTCTTCCGAAAACCCACGGACTTTACTGCCAACAGACACTTCCTTTAGCCCCCTAATGAAGCTTAAAATATCTTCAACATTCTCAACACTTTTTTTAGATAGTTTAACTTCATCAAGCAATAAATCAAATTTGTTTTTATCATCGGTTTTTGAAGAAAGTTCATCAGTTAAAAATTTGGTTAACCCTGCAACATCAGCTATTAATGGCCATTTGCCTTTTGGCATAGGTACAGCTAAAGGGCATCCTGCAGAAATAAAAAAACCTATTGGTTTTTTGTCTTGAGATAATGTTTGTCTCAAAAATTTAATATGCTTGATTGGATCGTGATAGTTCTCCATACGTTTTGTCTTTTAACCTTTTAAAACTTCTAATAATCTAAAATTAAGGTATAGCTTTTCTTTACCTACTTGTTCACTTGTAAGGAAACCGTTGGCTTCCAACTCTTTTAAATAATTACCAACTGTTTTTAAATTACCCAAACTAGCACTTTCCAATTGATTCCGTTTGGTATAAGGCAACTTAAACAGTACTTCCAACAAATCTTTTGAATATATTTTCGGTAATTTTTCTTGAATTTCGGCTCCCATTTCATTCATTAGCTTTTCTATTTCGGCGATTTGTTGTCGTCCTTTTAAGGCTGTTTCCTCTACCATATCCAGCATATACAGAATCCAATCTTCCCAATTATCATTTTCGGTAACGTTCCGAAGATTTGTATAATAATCGTTTTTATGCTCAATAATGTAACTACTTAAATATAATGCAGGTAAATCCAATAAACCTGAAAGTTTTAGATATAGCAAAAGAATGATCCTTCCTGTACGTCCATTTCCGTCAAAAAATGGGTGTATGGCTTCAAATTGATAATGAATGATGGCCATTTTTACTAAAGGGTCTATATCATCTTCAGCATGAATAAAATCCTCCAGATTTTTTAATTTTTCTCTAATGATTTCTTCTCCTTCAGGCGGTGTGTAAATGACTTGATTGGTAGCCGGATTTTTAAGCTGTGTTCCTGGAGCATTTCTAATACCAGAATTATTCTCTTTTATTATGCGCATTATTGCTATAAAGAGATTTGTTGTAAGCACTGGTCTGTTTTCAATCTGTTCTACCCCATACCATAATGCATCCTTATAGTGAATTACCTCTTTAGTCGCTGGGTTATTACTTTTTAAGTCTGCAATTGAAGCTTTAAACAGTTCATCCTGGGTTGTTATAATGTTTTCTATGGCAGAACTTGCTCGGGCTTCCTGCAAGTTAATAGTGTCAATAAATAATGTTGGATTAGGGAGATTGGTTATTGCTCCTTTTAATTCTGACAATGCCCTACTGGCCGTAATGTTTTTTTTAAGTATGGTCATACTCTCTACTTCTGCCGTTGGTGGAAGTAGTGGTAAACTATTATATGGCACTTCGGGATTATAACTCATTTTATTACCTATTTTTTTATTTTGAACAAGGGCGTTAAACGCCCTTGACATTAACACAAGGGTAAATATAGCAAAAAATTACTCTTGTTTTGTGAACGAGGGTGAAAATTGCCCTTGTTTTTAATACGCGGGCAAAACTTACTCTCGTTTCTAAACTAGGTTTATTAAAGAACTATTAAGTTTTGACAAATTTTGAGTTTTTTGCCAAAGTTTAATTTGGTGTCTTCATATAGATTTGGCAGTGTTGTGTCGGTGTGGTGCATTATTTCCTCTTATCAATACTTCCCCTATCAAAAGCAATCAAATTAAATAACTGACGCATTCTGGAACGTACTCTGTTTCCATATCGTTCTTCTAATTCCTGTGCGTTTAAATTTGTAGTTGCGTGGGTTCTAATTTTTCGCTGAAGAAATAAATCGTAACGTGATAAGAGGATTTCGCCCATAACATTACAGTCCTTCCCAAAATGTCTTCCGGATGTTTCTACGCCTAAATCATCAAAACAATAGAAATTACTGTTACCATATTCTTGAATAGTTTTGTAGCCAATATTATTGAAAGCAAATGTGATATTACGTGCTGGAATTAGTTCATAAGATTTTTGGTGTGGTACAATGTGCCTTAATAATTTCATTAAACTGGTTTTACCGCATCCAACTGGACCAGATAATAGAATGCCTTTGTTGGGATCTATATTTAGTTTTGTACAGGCTTCAAAATCACGGATGAAATAGATACACAACTTGTACAACACAACCTCATCTTCTTCATAAATCTTGAAGTTTTTGCCAAACATCAATTTCCCTTTTGCATCGAGGTAGATGAGTATGCTTTTGAAATCATATTGAATACAATTGTCTTTTAGCTCGCCAAGTTTGTATTGGACACCTTTCTCAACAATGATATGTGGGTTCTCATTTTTCATAAAGGTTCATTGTAGTTTTTATTTTTGGTAGTCTTTAGGTTGTCCCTATTTGGGACACTGCTGTTATGTTTACCATTATTTTCAGAATCGTTAAAATCTGAATTTTTAAAATTTTCCTGTTTATTACTGTTTTTGTTTTTTATAGTTTGTATATGTTTATATATAGGTACCAGTGCTTGTCCAGTACTTGTCTCGATTTGAGTATTGTTGTGTCCTACTACTTGTCCAGTACTTGTCCCAAATTTGAACATCTTAATTTTACTCCCTCTATACGGATTGTGGGATGGGAAATAGACGATATATTTCCAATGGTTTAGCTCCTTGATACATCTGTGATATGTAGATTTAGAGCCTATTTTAGACAGTTGCATAACCTCATCACGGTTTATAAAAAACTCTTCTAAAAATCGGTTTAAATTCCACAACTGAAATAAGGCTATATACAAGCTTATGTGCGTTGGGTTTAAACGGTTGTCTTTTGAGAATTGGTTGAAAACTGCGTTGAGATGCTTTATATAATTTATTTCTTGCATAAGTTGACTTCTCGATACAATTTTGTGATACAAAATCACTCAAAGTGATGTTGCTTTTAATATAGATGAGATACTGAAACAAGTTCAGTATGACACAAGTATCAAAACTTATTATGGATGCGATTTTCTTCCATTACTTTTAGGATTTCTTCGTAATCGTAATAGATAACTCCACCAACTTTTGTGTAGGGTAGTGTGCCATTGATACGAAGATTTTGTAATGTTCCTGGTGAGATACTTAACAGGTCGCGAACCTCTGGTGATTTAAGCCACTTTTTGGGTGCAAACCCTGATTGGTGATTGATTATTGCTTTGATGTCCTCAAGTAATTCTTCTTTAAATTCCCGTAGGTCTTCAGTAGTGATGATTGTTGCTGCCATAGTAAAGTTTTTAGTTTAAAATAGCTACCGCTTTGAACATAACATTCGCAGCAGCAGCTATTAATATGATTTGACTTTCGTTTGGCAAATATGAAGTGAATTGACAATCTTTATTCACAACGGGGATTGTGTTGTGAACGATTTTTATCTAAATACCTTCATCGGTATCTTCCATTCGTTTTAGTAATCCTTTATTTAATGCAGTAAGGAATTTTGCTCTATCGGCTTTCCGAGTTCTAATTTCAAGAAATGTGCGACGGTATTGTCCCAAATCTATATCAAAAATATATTCGAAGTATTCTGCTATATCTTTTAAGTCGGTAGCCCCATTATTAAAAACACCTTCTGTATGTAATGCATATACAAGTTCAATTAAGGCCACTTTGGGGCTTGTCCAAACCATTTTCAAGTTGGGTTTACGTTGTGATTTTTCGCCATTGTCTTTATTGTCAATCATTACCAGTTGGTTTTCTAAATACAGTTGTATTAAATCGTTGGCCAATATCTTTGCAACCTTAAAGTCATGGGATGTTGAAAAACTTGTATCCGTTTCAAAATAATAACTATCCAGTGATAATTTAATATCAAACTTACCTCTCAAAAAATATTTATAATCTAAATAGGTGCTCCCAGAACGGTAATATTTGTAAAACTCTAATTCATTATCAAAAAATGCTTTGAGTTTAACCAACTCGTTATTGTAATACTTTTTCACTATCCTATTGCCACCATTTGGTTTTTTCATTTCAATCTTGAAAAGTGTATTGTAGTAAATTAGCTTTGAAGTAAATTGAGGCTTTATTTCCTTAAAAAATTTAATCTCTTCAGCATTTGTCTTAAATTTTGTTTTTGACAAGATTAACCTTAAAGATTTTATAGTTTTTAAAATTATTTCTAATGCTTTTTCACAGCGAGCAGATTGATTATCTATTTCTAAATCTATAAAACTCAATTGATCATTTAAAGTTGCTAGCAGTTTGAGAATTTTATAATTCAAATTTTATGGGGAAATTTAATGCTGGGATTTTAATATCCCAATAGGTTGGTTCTATAATATTTTTAGTGCAATTCAATACATTCAAACCCCATTTTATTCATTTCTTCAACCAAAAAATTATGCATAATTGGATAATAATTGACCCGTAATATATTATCACAATCTTCTAAGTCGAAGTTCCAATTTTTAGAACCAATTATCACATCTAGTAAAGGCTTTAATTGCCTAACTTCGTTTTCTGAATTTACTGATGTACGAAAAATTGATATTTCTTTTTTTGAAGTTTCTTTTATTAAATCTGCCATTTAATTTTAAGCGAATTTTACACCCCGTTTTAATTATACTCTTATATTTTTAAACTTCCATTTTTTTAAACCTCCAAATAAAAACAGTAACCCTATGCCTAAAGCAACAATAGAATAAATTGTTTCTAAACTGGATACAGCTTTTTGTTGAGGAATACCAAACAATAATTCTCCAGCACCGCGAATTATATACACTCCTGAAATTATAAATATTCCATATTTTAAATTTGGGAGTTTTTTAATTTTTCCATCTGCGGAAAGTCCATAAAGTCCAAAAATGAAAAAGACAATAGCAATTGTACACAGGAAAATCATATTGAAGAGCGATGCCCGCCATGCAGATGTCTCGGCCCTGTCGGGCTGCTGTGCGCCAAGGTTCTGCCCTACCAGCGTAGCTGCTGCGTTGGCCATGCCCCATGCCGGCATAATGG
>JASBUG010000011.1 GCA_030148025.1 Flavobacteriaceae bacterium
ATGACATTAGAATAAGAAAAAATACTATTTCATTAAGCTACTATAAATTATAGCCTTTCGCTAGCAGATAAGACTCGCGTGATCGCGATCGAGAAGCTGCAGGTTTTCTAATATACACTTTATTAAATTGGGTTCTCACCTGTGCAATTAGTTCATCAAAACCTGCCCCATGAAATATTTTAATTAGTAAACTGCCTCCCGGTTTTAATATCCTTATAGCAAAATCAAAAGCAAGCTCAGCTAAATACATAGCGCGCGGTATATCAACTACAGCTAAGCCACTGCTGTTGGGCGCCATATCTGATAAAACTAAATCTACACCCTTACAAGGCACTTTATCGAGCAATTCTTGAAAAATACTTTCTTCTTGAAAATCACCTTGTATAAAAGTAACACCAGATATAGACTCCATAGCTAATTTATCTAGAGCAAAAAGCATGCCAGTTGCTTTTAGTTGTTTAGCCACATATTGAGACCAGCTTCCTGGAGCAGCACCTAAGTCGACGATGCTCATGCCTGGTTTAATCAAACCCTCTTTTTCATCCATTTCAATTAACTTATAAACTGCCCGACCACGATACCCTTCAGCCCGAGCTTTTTTTACAAAAGGATCTTCTCTATGTTCTTGCATCCACCTTCTACTACTTTTTGAAGCGCTCATCGTTAACAAAACTTTTAAATAGTTTCATGATACTGAAATTTGGTATTTTAGCCAAATTAGAAAATTTACTCTTATTCTTAAGTAATGGAGGCAAGTAATAAGATTTTCAAGCTTTGGCTATGAAACTATTATTATTTTTGAATTTTCATCGCTAATTTTATTACTCCCCATTTTTGCGTATCGTGATCATTGATTTCATACTTACAAATACAAATACAAATACAAATACATAGAGGCTAATGCCACCTCTCTTGTAGAATGATGACAAGTTGCGGCAGCCTTACTTATAAACTAAACCATGTCCAATTTTACTGATTTTTATAATAAAACCTTTTTTGAAAAAGAACCTATGATCCTTGTCCCCAGGGAACTATTGTGCTCACTAATATACCTAGATTTGGATCAGTATAACTACATCTATAATATCCTGTCACATAAGCATTCCATCCAGTATTTGTAGAGGTGAAATTTTTATTATAGTTCGTATCGATTACTGTTACAGGCGCGTTAGCTGTTGTTAAAGTCAAGGTGATATTTGCAGGTGTTCCACAGGATGCGGTCCCCAAAGGACAACTTACTCCGGGATTTCCTGTTGCAAATGTAGCTGCAACTGCACTAGACGAGGAATAAGCCGCCCCATTATAAATTCGATAAGTCGGAACTGGAGTACAGGTTATAACAATGCTACCCACGAAATTACTGCCTATTCCAATGATGGTATTTGTTACTGTGTAGTTATAGGTAGGAATTCCAATAAGTATCGGTGAGGGAATAATATTAGTAATTGAATTGACACCCATTGAAATTTGGGCCCAATTGGGTGAGGCGGGCGAGGGGGCAAAACGAGAAAGTGCCTCGGAAATTGCCGCTTGAACTTCACACATGGTTACTGGAGTATGACAATTTGATGAGTGGACCCCATGAGGAACAATTAACCCTCCAGTTACCATCAATTGAACAAACGCACAGCACATTTTATTATTAGCAAAGGTGTTATTTTTGATCATCTTTAAACTCCTTTTTGCTTTT
>JASBUG010000017.1 GCA_030148025.1 Flavobacteriaceae bacterium
TTTTGAAGTGTCAAATTTTTTTGTGGCATAACGCCACTTCAGTTTTTCGAGTATAGACATTTTCTTTTTTTGCAAAGATATGCTATAAACAAAAAACCCGAAACTTTCGTTTCGGGTTCTTTTGCGGAGAAAGAGGGATTCCATTAACTCCGAAATAATTTATTTTAAGTATTTGATTTTAAATGATTTGCAAACAAATTAAAATTGTATCTCTATTTATTTTACGCTTTTTTTTACCCTTTTTTTGACCTTGTTAGTTAATTACAAGCCTCTTCTAACCTTAACTCACGCTCTTGGTTAAATGCTGATATCTGGTCATAATCAATACCGTTTGGACCAGGATTGTTCATTACCTGTTCTATGTAACCGTCAAACTCTTCATTTATAGCAGCTCTTTCTTCGTCGCAATTGTCATCTGAAGAACAGCTAAAAAATATTGTAGCTAATACTATGTATATGATATTTTTTATTTTAATACAAGTGAAAATTATGTGTAATGCTTTCATTTTTATTTAAATTTATTTGAGTCCAATATTGGCAACCTAATACCTCTAAATCATTTGTTCTTTTTCTGTTTTTTGATTGTATTAAAACGTAATAAACACCTTCGTTTGCTTCAACTTCAAAGCTACCTGTAGCATCAACAAAATCTTTATATTTAGAATTCATTATTAATTTTATATTCATTTCAACAGATGATTTAGATATTTCGTCAAAATCAACATCATATTTTGATGTGACTTTTTTTAAATCTTTTAATAAATTATTGCGATTAGAAATCCTACTTTCAAATTGCTCAACATATTTTTTTGCATTAGCATATTTAAAAACCTTTTTGCTTTCTTGTTTTTTTGATTCTATTTCTTCTTTTTGAGCTTTATATTTTTCATAATACTTAACCTCTTTTTCCGTAAGCTCTGGATACAATAAAAGCATATTTTGAATTCTGTTGTATTCTATTACATCTTTTACAGTTTCATAATAAGAAGAGTCAACGCTATCTTTAGGTATTAGGTAAACTTTTGCACCTAAATCTGGTTTATTACCTTGGTATTGATTAAAATAATAAGTAACTACACCTTTTAATTTATATTCTTGAGCATAACTAAAGTTGATTATTAAAGCTATTCCGATAATTATTATCAAATTTTTCATAATATCTGTTTTTTTACAATATTAAATAGTTGATGGCATTCATCTAATTTAAGTTCAAAATCTTGAAACTCTGGTGAGTTATTTAAACTATGACAGGTTATTATACCTTTTTCTACATCATGCTTTATTATTTCTTTACAAATAATATTATGATGTGTTACTATGATCCAGTAAGGGTATCCGTTAGTGTTTAATTTAGATTTCCAATGTTGTTTACCTAATTCCCTACCTAAAACTATATCACCACTTAAAATAGCATTTCTTGAAGGCTCTCTATCTAAAGTACCATCATTCATACTATCATTAATTATTTCAAAAGCCTGATACTTTCCTCTTGGTACTCTATCAACTATAAAAGAAACCTTAGTTAAATCTTGTATAAATTCAACATCGGTAAACTCACTAATATAGGTTGCATGTGCCTTATAAGGAACTAAAGGAACTGTCAATAAAAATTTACCATTTGGTAATTCTTCTATGTTATTACCAGACTTTGTATTAAAAATTTCTCTTGGTTCACTTACTTTTATATTAGAAGGTGAAGTATTTTCACTTGTGTTTAAAGCTGAATTAACTAAAGCTATTTGTGAATGTGATAATTTTTCACTTTTCTCCCAAGTAATTATGGTACGCATCGACTTACCAACCTTATCGGCTAATTCTTTCTGCGTTAAACCTGCTTTTTCTCGTTTGTTTTTTAATTCTAACCCGTTCAAAATCAATTAATTATAAATTAATGTGAAATTTTAACATATTTTGATGTGAAAATATTTCTTAAATGTGAAATAACTTCATATATTTGTTTTCAACAACAACAAAGTAATATAAAAAAGGGCAATAAAAAAAGGAATACAACCCAATTTAACCCTAAAGCATAATAAGATGACAACGACAGAATTTAAACAGTACCTAAGAGACAACAAGAGTTTCCTTAAAGGAAAGGCTCTAAAAGTTACTTACAAAGGACGTGATGAGTGGTTTAGCTCTCTTAAAGAGTTCGGCAACTATCTGTTAAGCATTCTTACACCTTCATCTTATTGTGCGGTTGCTAACGATAATGGTAACGCTTTTTGGATTGCGGATGCAAAGCCTAGTAATAAGGTTAAGAAACTTACCGAAGCTCAAAAGCAACAAGGTATTGCCGACACTTTAGATAATTGGAAACAACAAGGTCACAACTTAGGAGATTAATTAAAACCATATAACCATGCATAATAATCAAAGAGGTGTACGCACCACACAACACAATTGCAAAGTAAAAACCACTATCGAGGTGGACAGCGACAAGTACAACGACGACGATGCTTATAGCAAGTCTATAGACCAAACGTTAAACCGCTTATTCTCGGTAGACCTAAACCCAACAAGATAATGGCACTAGAAGCAGGAAAATATCTAAGCCTAGACATGTGCAACTTCATTGAGCAATGGACAGATGTAGAGGAACGCAAAGAGATTTCTATAAACAATGATTGTTCTTATGAGTTGTGTAGAATCATTTTAAAGCGAGAGCGCAAACTTACAGACAATAACTTGTCATTGATTACGGACATCAT
>JASBUG010000020.1 GCA_030148025.1 Flavobacteriaceae bacterium
GAAGAATTGATGAGTTCTGGTCGTTTAAAACTAAAAAGTGACTCCACTTTAAACGGAAAACGTATTACGTTTCATGATCCTTGTTATTTAGGAAGAGCTAACGAGGTGTATGAAGCACCTAGAAATCTACTTAAAAGTTTAGGTGTTGATTTAGTAGAAATGAAACGTAACCGAAGTACAGCTTTATGTTGTGGTGCTGGAGGAGCTCAAATGTTTAAAGAACCTGAAAAAGGTGATATGGATGTTAATGTTCTAAGAACCGAAGACGCGCTTCAAACAAACTCCAATATCATTGCTACAGCATGCCCTTATTGCAATACGATGATGACTGATGGTGTAAAATTCAAGGAAAAAGAAGACAGTATAGAGGTTTTTGATATTGCTGAAATTATTTCTGAAAGCATTTAGAATAATTTTCCTACATTAGCAGCAAATCTAACAATTATGAACCTCAAGCCTGTTTTTTTTACTGCAATTTTTCTTCTATCACTAAATCTTTTTGCACAAAGTAAGTTTCAGAACGGTTATTATGTGACCAATAATGGAGATAGAGTTACCTGCCTAATTAAAAATGAAGATTGGAAATCTAGCCCTAAAAGCTTTAGAATTAAAAGATCTGCGAATTCTGAAGCAGAAACCATTAATGTTTCTCTAGTTAAAGAGTTTGGTGTTGATAATAATCTTAAATATATTAAAAGAAAGGTTGATGTAGATATATCGCCTTGGCGACTATCAGAGTTAAATTATGATAGTAATCCTGTCTGGGAAGAAAGAGAGGTTATGCTTGAAGTAATTGTGGAAGGTGATGCCTCTTTATACTTTTATGAAGAAGCTGGCCTAAAGCGCTATTTCTATAATATTGGAAATGGAAAAGTAATACAATTAGTTTACAAAAAATATAAAACCTCAGAGTCTGCGATAGCAGAAAATAATAAGTTTAGGCAACAGATGTATAACTCATTTTATAAATGTGATAAACTTACTATGCAAGATTTTGAAGCTATTCGGTTTAATAGACCTTCTATGTCAAAATTGATAATAAAATATAACGACTGTAATGGTAGCGACACTAAGGTTATGTCCAATATTGATGGTGGTATTGATTTTAATGTTAAGGCAAAAGTTGGTGTTTTCAATAATAGTATTGATTATCGTAGAAATTCTGGTCATCACGTTTATGCTGATTTTGGTTCTACTACTGGTTGGAGAATTGAACTTGAGGCTGAAGTTGTTTTACCGTTCAATAATGGTAAATGGGCCGCTTACTGGGGACTTGCTAAAAATAGTAATTTAGATATTGATAAGGCAAAGTCGGGAAGAGAGTTTGGCTTTGAATATGCTGCAATTGAAGGCCTTCTAGGAATACGACATTATTTATTAATAAATGAAAAGTCAAAGGCCTCTGTAAAATTTGGTTACGTTATGGATTTTGCCTCAAAGTTTATAGTTAAAGACTCAAATGGAGGTATTATATGGGATGTGAATAAAATCTCGGGAAGTTTCAGTGGTGGTATTGGTTATCATTTCAAAGATTACAGCATTGAAGCAAATTATAACTTCAACAGAAGAACTGTAGAAGTGAATACACCTATATATAGTTCTGATAAAAATGTAAATCTATTTATTACTTTTGCATACAACATTTTTTAAGCACATTTAAAACTTAAATCAGTCGTCATGCTAGTAGATTTTAGTACTTTACCAGAAACATCACGTATTTGGATATATCAAGCTAATCGTTCTTTAACTGAAAATGAAATTAACGATATACAAGATAAATTAGATATATTTATTGAAAACTGGACAGCTCATGGAAGTGATCTTCAAGCTGGATATCAGATTAAATATAAGCGATTTATAGTGTTAGGGTTAAATCAAAATTTAAACAAGGCTACAGGTTGTTCAATAGATGCATCAGTTCATTTTATTCAACAGTTAGAAAAAGAATACAATATTGATTTAATGGATAAAATGAATGTATCCTATAAACAAGGAGAATTCATTGCTTATAAATCATTGTCTGATTTTAGAAAAATGGCAAAAGACAAAGCGGTCTCAAAAAATACCATTGTGTTTAATAATTTGGTGGCTAATAAAGCCGAGTATCTAGAAAATTGGGAAGTCCCAGCTAAAGATAGTTGGCATAGTAGATTTTTAAACTAGGAAGACTGTTAATTATCTTGGTTATAAAACTATCTTAAAGTCCTTCAGACTTCGTCTTAAAAACATTATTTTGGCATAGTTTTTAGTTTATTGCTACTAGCAATATTTAATTAATCCCAAACTATGCGCATAATAACTTTACTGATTGTATCTGTTTGTTGTAATTTCTTGTCAATTGCACAACAAAACCACCCATTAAAAACTAATGATGCTGAAAAACAGCAAAAATGGGTTGATAGTGTATATCAGTCGATGAATCTTAAAGAGAAAATTGGCCAATTGTATATGGTACAAGTATTTTCTAATCAAGATGCAAACACTAAGGCTAAAATTGTAAAGCTTATAAAAGAGCAGCATATTGGTGGTTTGATATATTCTAAAGGTGGTCCCGTACGACAAGCATTATTAAATAACGAATTGCAAGCCATATCCAAATTACCAATGTTAATAGGTATGGATGCAGAATGGGGTCTAAATATGCGTTTAGACTCTACTTATGCGTTCCCTTGGAATATGACTTTAGGTGCTGTTAAAGACCTAAAATTAATTGAACAAACAGGCAAACATATTGGAGAACATTGTAAGCGTTTAGGAGTGCATTTTAATTTTGCTCCAGTAGTTGATATTAACACAAACCCAAATAATCCAATTATTGGTAATCGTTCATTTGGAGAAGATAGAGATAATGTAACTGCAAAAGCTTCAGCATTTATGAAGGGAATGCAATCAACCGGAGTTCTTGCTAATGCAAAACACTTTCCAGGTCATGGAGATACAGAAACAGATTCTCATAAAACATTGCCTACTATTAAATTTAGTGAGAAACGTATAGATTCTATAGAATTATATCCGTACAAAAAGCTTATTAAAGAAGGGTTATCTAGTGTAATGGTTGCGCATTTAAATGTTCCGAGCTTAGAATCTAGATCAGGATTTCCATCATCTTTATCTGAAAATATAATCACTAATATCTTAAAAGATTCTCTTAGTTTCAATGGATTGATTTTTACAGATGCTTTAAGTATGAAAGGTGTTTCTAACTACGACGAAACAGGTGCCATAGATTTGGCGGCATTTAAAGCTGGAAATGATGTCATGCTAATGAGTGAAGATGTTGAAGTTGGAATAGCTAAGTTAAGTGAGGCCTATGAAAATGGTAGTATTACAGAAGAACGATTGGCACATTCTGTAAAAAAAGTATTGATGGCAAAATATAAAGTTGGACTAAACAATTACAAACCTATTGGTACTCATAATTTGGTTGAAGATTTGAATAGAGATAAAGACGACCTATTATATGCGCAATTAATTGAAAATGCAATAACAGTTGTAAAAAACAAATCAGACCTGTTGCCATTAAGAAGTCTTGAAACAAAATCTATTGCGTATGTTAAATTAGGTGATGATGATGGTAATACGTTTCTTAACGAACTAAAGAAATATGGTAAAGTTCATGAAATAAGTTCTGACAACTTAGATGGTCTTATTGGAAAATTGAATAATTACAACACAGTTATTGTTGGTTTCCATAAATCGAACGCCAACCCATGGAAAGGGTATAAATTCACAAATAAAGAGCTTGTTTGGTTATATGAAATTGCCAGAACCAACACTACTATTTTAAGTGTATTTGCTAAACCATACGCATTATTAGATCTTAAAACAGACGCCAATATAAATAGTATTGTAGTATCATATCAAAATAGTGTTTTAGCACAACAAAAAGCAGCTCAGTTAATTTTTGGAGCTATTCCAGCAAAAGGAATGCTACCAGTTAGTTCTGGTAATCATTTTAAAGTTGGTGATGGAATTACATTTCCAGCCATTAGTCGGTTAAGTTATGGCTTACCAGAAAGTGTTGGAATGAGCTCTGAGCGTTTAGCAAAGCTAGATTCTGTTGCACAATATGCAGTAGATTCTTTAATGACTCCTGGTATTCAGCTTTTAGTAGCTAGAAAAGGAAAAGTAGTCTACAATAAAAACTTTGGTAAACACACATATAAAGGTAATCGGAAAGTTAAAAATTCTGACATATATGATGTAGCTTCTCTAACTAAAATATTAGCAACACTACCATTGGTAATGGAACTCGAGGAAAACGGTATTATAAGTTTAGACAGCAAGTTGTCTGATATATTACCTGAATACAAGAACACCAATAAAAAAGATGTGACTATAAAAAAAATGTTATCACATTATGCTCAGCTTAAACCATGGATTCCTTTTTATGTGAATACTCTGGATTCTATTACTAAAAAACCTAACCCAAAATATTATAGAAAAAAGCGCAGTAAAGCATTTAATATTGAAGTGGCCAATAATTTGTTTTTAAGATCTGATTATCAAGACTCTATTCAGGAAATTATTAAGGAAAGTGATATGTTGGAACGATTACGTTACAGATATAGTGACCTTCCATATTACATTTTAAAGAAATTTATTGAAAAGCATTACGACCAACCCTTGGATAAATTGGTACAACAACGGTTTTACAAATCTTTAGGTGCAAATTACACGCTGTATAAGCCCAGAGAACGATTTAGTAATACGCAAATAGTACCAACTGAAGTAGATGATTATTTTCGATACCAAACCATTCACGGCCATGTGCATGATATGGGAGCAGCGATGCAAAAAGGTGTTGGTGGACATGCAGGAGTTTTTAGTAATGCAAATGATGTAGCTAAGTTGATGCAAATGTATTTACAGAAAGGATATTACGGAGGTAAACGATATTTTAAAACTTCTACTTTAGATAAGTTTAATGAATGTTATTATTGTGAGAGTGATAATAGGAGAGGTGTGGGATTTGATAAACCCCAGCTAGATGATGAAGGCCCAACTTGTGGTTGTGTATCAATGACAAGTTTTGGACATTCTGGTTTTACAGGAACTTATGCATGGGCAGATCCAGAAGAGGATATAGTTTATGTGTTCTTAGCTAATAGAACCTACCCTAAAGCTGGTAAAAACTTATTATTAAGAGAAAATATTAGAACAGAAATTCAACGCTTGATTTACGAAGCAATAGATGAATAAAAATATGAGAATAGGAATTGTGTGTTACCCTACCTTTGGAGGTAGTGGCGTGGTGGCTACAGAATTAGGTTTAGAACTGTCAAAACGTGGTCATGAGATTCATTTTATAACCTATAGTCAACCAGTTAGGTTAGACCTTCTTAATCATAATGTACATTTTCATGAAGTTAATGTGCCTGAGTATCCTTTATTTCATTACCAACCATATGAACTTGCGCTATCTAGTAAATTAGTTGATATGGTTAAACTTCATAAAATAGATGTGCTACATGTACACTATGCGATTCCTCATGCATATGCTGCGTATATGGCCAAGAAGATGTTACATGAAGAAGGTGTTAGGTTGCCAATAGTAACCACGCTACACGGTACTGATATTACGCTAGTTGGAAGCCATCCGTTTTACAAAACAGCGGTAGAGTTTAGTATCAATAAATCGGACGCCGTAACCTCTGTATCACAAAGTTTAAAAGATGATACATTGCGCCTGTTTAACATTACTAACAATATTCAAGTAGTGCCAAACTTCATTGATTTAGAACGTCATGAGCATCATTTTACAGATTGTCAACGCGCTATGATGGCCGAGGATAATGAACGTATCCTCACCCATATAAGTAATTTTAGACCAGTTAAACGTATAGAAGACATAATAAGAGTATTCTATAATGTCCAAAAAGAAATTCCTGCTAAGCTTATGATGGTTGGAGATGGTCCAGAAAAGGAACCTGCAGAGCAGCTATGTTTAGAATTAGGAATTGAGGATAAAGTGATATTTTTTGGAAAAAGTCATGAAATTGATAAAATTTTATGCTTTAGTGATTTATTCCTATTACCATCTGAAACAGAAAGTTTTGGATTAGCAGCTTTAGAAGCAATGGCTTCTGGAGTTCCAGTAATATCAAGCAATACAGGAGGAATTCCCGAGGTAAATAAACATGGTGTTTCGGGCTTTTTAAGCAACGTTGGTGATATTGAAGATATGACACGTAATGCACTTAAAATCCTTAGAGATGATACTACTTTGGATAGCTATAAAATAAACTCCAAATCTGAAGCCTTAAATTTTGATATTCACGCAATTGTACCAAAATACGAAGCTATATACAGACAAGCTTTAGAAAGTTGTTTATCCATTTAGATTTTAATCTTTTATTTTTTTAACTTTCCGTTCATTAAAAAAACTAACTAAATGAACAGAAAGGACTTTTTAAATTTAAGTACAAGAGCAGCTATTTTTTTAGGTGTATCTCCAGCATTGATAGGTTGTAAAAATGAAGAAGATGCTAAAATTGAAGCAGATAAAGCTTCAGAAATGTTAGCAGTTTCAAAAGCCATGGGAACAGCCGTTGGATTAACTTCAGAACCAATACCTAAAGTTAAAGTAGGTATGATTGGGATGGGAAACAGAGGAAGTGTTCTTATCCAGATGTTTGAATACCTTATAAAAAATAATTACGCCGAAATTGTGGCCCTTTCTGATCTAAAAGAAGATAAGGTCAACAAAAATAATGAGTATTTAAAGACCATTCAACCAAAAGGAGCTGACCTTTACTTTGGTAATGATACTGAATGGAAAAAAGTTGCCGATCGTGATGATGTAGATCTTTTAATTATTGCAACGCCATGGAATTATCATACAGAGATGTGTGTATATGGTATGGAGAAAGGTAAGCATGTAGGTTGTGAGCAGCCTTTGGCAATGACCTTAGAAGATTGTTGGAAACTTATAGAAGTAGCAGAGCGCACTAAAAAGCATTGTATGTATATGGAGAACTGTTGCTACAATGGAGAGGAGCTTTGGGTACTTAATATGATAAACGAAGGTGTATTTGGAGATGTAAATCATGCTGAAGGAGCTTATATACACGATCTTAGAAAACATATGTTACACGATACATATTACGAAAATCAGTGGCGTATAAAACATCATGAAGTAAAGAATGGTAATTTTTACACTGGTCATGGTTTAGGTCCTGTGAGTTTCTATATGGATATTGGAAGAGGAGATAACTACGATTATTTGGTTAGTATGAGTTCTAAAGAGCAAAGCCTAAGTGAAGCAGCTAAGAACAGTGATTATCCAGTTAAAAAATTTGCTTGTGGTGACATGAATACTACATTAATAAAGACGAAATTAGGCAGGACTATAATGCTGCAGTTTGATACTCATACAGGACGCCCATATTCACGATTAAATACAGTTACAGGAACCAAGGCGGTGCATCAAGGGTATCCATCGCGTTTATATATTGGTCATGAAGAGTTACAATGGGGACATCGTTGGTTAAGTGATGAAAAATATAAAGAATACAGAGATACATATGATCATCCGCTTTGGAAAAAGCTTCGAGAGCAAATTGATGCTAAAGCAGTAGGGCATGGAGGCATGGACTTTGTAATGATATACAGATTAATTAGATGCTTGAATCAAGGCTTACCTTTAGATATTAATTTGTATGACAGTGTGTTATGGAGCGCCATTACACCTCTAAGTGAACTTTCTGTGTCTAATGAAAGTCAGCGTACTGTAATCCCAGATTTTACTGGAGGTACATGGAAAACACCTAGAAAAAATGAAGTGCTAAGAGAGATTATATAAAGTAAATAAGTATTAAGTTAGTATAGCAACACAATTAATTGTGTTGCTATTTTTTAATAGTTTGCAAAATGCGTATGTACAATACGTACTTGGTTATTCGGGTTTCGTTTTAATACAAATGTAACAGGCCCTTGTTGAACACTATCTTTACTAATAGCTTTATCGCCAAAATACCAAATGGCTCCAACCATTGCAGTTTCACCATAAATATTAGTTGTT
Source organism: Flavobacteriaceae bacterium (assembly GCA_030148025.1). GTDB lineage: Bacteria > Bacteroidota > Bacteroidia > Flavobacteriales > Flavobacteriaceae > JASBUG01. Next base: position 8,024 of record JASBUG010000020.1, read on the forward strand.
ATATTTTCTAGCCAAAGGGATTTTTCAGGTGTTTTGCCACCATCGGTAAAGCCAAAAGCTTCATGATGTGGTTTCATTTTAGAGAACCCTTGAATCAATCCTTTTTTCTCTGAAGAAAAATATGTTAACTCTTCAGAGGTAATAAAAATATCATCGAGTAAGTTTAAATCATATGTTTTCCACAATGTTAGCCATGTGTCAATTATTGCTTCAGTTTCTTCTTGATTTATATTATTCTTCTGCAATTGCTTATTAGTGTTTTCATCTTGTTTGCAACTGGTGAATAGTATGCAAAGCATTAGTAAGGTAAGTGAAAAGTATCTCATTTTTAATTGGTTAATTAATTTATGCAACTAATTTAAAAAAAATCATTTACCAAAAACTATTATTTATTAATCTGATAAGACTTCGCAAAAAAAGCCTTTTTGAGTAACTAGATTAATAATATCGCTTTCTGAGGTGTTTTCTTGTGTATTTACCTTTAAAACCTTATCTACATCTTCAATATCTATAGACCATTTTAATATGTTTGTGTTTTCTTTAAACACTGGAATGATAAATTCAAGGCTTTCTATAGTTAAAATATTTGTTTTGAATATATGTAAATTCATTGTAATAATTATTTAGGATTCTTCTAAGTCTTCCTCGTGTATAGAAGAAGACTCCGTTTGTCTAGCAACATATTGGCTATAAAGTTCATCTCCTTCTTCTTTCCAGAATTTGTCATAGTAACGCCATTTAGAGAATTTAGATTTAGAATCATGCTTTCTATCATCCCTGCATTTTTTTGAAGACCCACTACTGCTGCATCCACCAAGTAATATCTTAAATAATATAAAAAGACCAACTCCTTGCCAGTAAGTTATAGTAGGTAAACCAAATAACTCTGGCATTAACCAGTTCCATAACCATAGGATTACAAATCCAAATAGGATTGCTAATCCAGTTATTCCTATAATTCCAAGAATTACTAGTGCCACTATTTCTCCTGGAGATCTTCCTCTAAGTTTATGACTAAAAAAATTCGACATTGTGTTATGTTTTAATTAATTTTTTTGTTTCTAATTGTTTATGCAAAATTGCTAATGCTCGATGCCTATGCGACATTAATGTTCCAGTAGGAATTCCAGTTTCTAATGAAATTTCCTTATACGTATAACCTTCAAAATCTACTGCTATAATAATATCTCTATATATTGGCTTAAGTTCATTTATCGTTTGTTTTAAACCAACTATTAGTTCTTCAGAATACTGATTTTTTGGTGCTTCATAAATTTGTCCAACAAATTCTTGAAGTTTATCATCAAAAAATTCAGTGCGCTTACCAGAACGTTTATCACTACGCATAATGTCGATTATGGTATTTCTAATAGTGTTATATACAAAACCAGCAACATTATTAATAGGAGAATAAGTATTGGCACGAGTAAACAATTTTAAGGCTACATCTTGAATAATATCTTCAGCATCTCGATTTACCGTAGCCTCTATTTTAGAATTGGCATACGCACGGAGTGATTGATACTCTTCACTAAAAAAATCCTTAAGTTTTTTATTGTTTTCTGATTCGACACTCATTCAAATTATACTTTTTTGAAGGCCTTCATTAGTAAAGACGACAAATTTGAATTCTATTGCACTTTTTTTTTCTTATTTTTTAATATTATGGGGTTGTTGCTAAACCATAATCAAAAAAAGCCACCATTAGGTGACTTTTTAATATGCTATTTTTAAGTTAAGATATTTAGAATTGATAACGTATACCAAGTGCGATATCAAAATCCAGATCATCGTTAATATCACCAAAACCAATTTCTGGTCTAAAATCTAATGATATAACTAAAGGAATATCAAAATCATATTCAATACCAATATCACCAGCTAGCAGTAAAGATGTATCACTATCATCAGCACCAGGGGCAACATTATCTAAGCTATACGAGGCAAAACCTCCACCAGCACCTGTATACCAGTTAAAGTTGCCATCAAGATGAAACACCCATTGGTATAATCCAACGGCTCTAACAGCACTATAATTGTTACCATCTCTCCATCCCAGACCAAATTCTAATCGGTTGTTTTCAGTGCCAATTGCTCTCTGATATGATATTTCTGCTCCAAAACCATCACTATCTCCTAAGCGTAAACCAATGGCATTATCTGCAATATCTTGAGCATTTAACGACACTCCAAAACCAACAAGGGCCAATACTACTAAACAAATGTTCTTCATAATCTAGTTTTTTAATTTAATGAAAGTAATTTATATAATTAGCATAACGAATAATGCTTAAAATTATTTGAATGCAAAGTATAAAATAATCCCTTAAATATTGAGCTTTGTTGTTTCTATATTGAAAGAAATTATCAACACTTATTGGAAATTTTTATAGTAATAGTCCATTCTATTTTTGTTTCTCTAATAATACATTTACATTAGCGTAAAATATAAGTAAATGGCAGGAAATTCCTTTGGAAATTTATTTAAGATTAGCACATTTGGAGCGTCTCATGGAAATGCTATAGGAGGTGTGATAGATGGTTGTCCAGCTGGTTTAGAACTGGATATGGAAGCAATTCAAAATGAATTAGATAGACGCAAACCTGGACAGTCAGAAATAGTTACTCAACGTAAAGAACCAGATACGGTTCAGTTTATGTCTGGGATATTTGAAGGAAAAACTACAGGAACTCCTATTGGATTTCTTATTGAGAATGCCAATCAAAAATCAAAGGATTATTCACATATAAAAGACGTGTATCGTCCATCGCATGCCGATTATACTTATGATCAGAAATATGGTCATAGAGATTATCGAGGTGGAGGTAGGAGTTCGGCTAGAGAAACAGCCTGTCGTGTAGTAGCAGGAGCTATTGCAAAACAACTTCTTAGTTCTATTAAAATTACGGCTTATACATCTTCAGTAGGTGATATTTTCTTAGAAAAACCATATCAGGAATTAGATTTTAATGCTATTGAGTCGAATGTGGTACGTTGCCCGGATGCTGATGTTGCTGATACGATGATCAATCGTATTAAAGAAATACGTAAACAAGGCGATACTATTGGAGGCACAGTAACTTGTGTGCTTCAAAATGTGCCTGTTGGATTAGGAGAACCTGTTTTTGATAGACTGCATGCCGAATTAGGAAAAGCTATGTTATCAATTAATGCCGTAAAAGGTTTTGAATATGGTAGTGGTTTTTGTGGTGCAAAAATGAAAGGAAGTGAACATAACGATCAGTTTAATACTGATGGAACTACCAAAACCAATTTATCTGGTGGTATTCAAGGAGGTATTAGTAATGGTATGGATATTTACTTTAGAGTAGCTTTTAAGCCTGTAGCTACCATTATGCAAAAACAAGATACTATCGATAAATTTGGTAATATTGTAGAAATGCAAGGAAAAGGACGTCATGATCCTTGTGTGGTACCTAGAGCAGTACCAATAGTAGAAGCCATGGCAGCATTGGTATTGGCTGATTACTATTTAATTAATAAGACGACTAAACTATAATATATGAAGAAACTCGCATTACACTGGAAAATACTAATAGGAATGTTGCTTGGTTTGATCTTCGGATTCATCATGCTGCAAGTAGATGGAGGAGGAGAATTTGTAAACAATTGGATCAAGCCATTAGGAACCATCTTTGTTAAACTATTAAAACTTATAGCTATTCCTTTAATTTTGGCGTCGCTTATAAAAGGTATTTCAGACCTTAAGGATATTTCTAAGTTTGCAAATATAGGATTACGAACAATTGGAATTTACGTATTTACTACAGTGGTTGCGATTACCATTGGCTTAGTTTTGGTTAATATTTTACAACCTGGTGACGGTGTTTCAGATGAGACCATTGCTAAACTAACCAGTACATATGCCTCTGATAGTGGTGTTCAGGATAAAATTGCAGAAGCATCTGTTCAAAAATCCAGTGGTCCGTTACAATTTTTAGAAGATATGGTACCTGAAAATGCCTTTACTGCATTAAGTAATAATAAGTTAATGTTACAGGTAATTTTCTTTGCAATCTTTTTAGGTATTTCTATGCTATTAATAGGAGAGAAAAAAGCAGAGCCATTAAAAAACTTTTTTGATTCGCTAAATGATGTGGTCCTAAAGATGGTAGACCTTATAATGTTAACTGCTCCATATGCAGTATTTGCCCTTTTAGCAAGCGTTGTAGTGTCTTCGGGAGATCCAGAGTTATTATATGCATTGTTGTACTATTCTGTAGTAGTGATTTTAGGATTGTTGTTGATGGTTGTTTTCTATTTAACAGTTGTAGGAACGGTAACAAAAAAGAACCCTTTCTGGTTTTTAAAAGAAATAAGCCCAGCGCAATTACTAGCGTTTTCAACCAGTAGTAGTGCTGCAACATTACCTGTGACAATGGAACGTGTTGAAGAGCATATAGGTGTGGATAAAGAAGTGTCTAGTTTTGTGCTACCTGTTGGAGCTACAATTAATATGGATGGTACCAGCTTATATCAAGCAGTTGCTGCTGTATTTATTGCTCAGGCTTTAGGGTTTGATCTTACGTTTGCCGACCAATTAACAATTGTTCTTACGGCATTATTAGCATCTATTGGTAGTGCTGCAGTTCCAGGTGCTGGAATGGTAATGCTAGTTATTGTTTTAGAAGCTGTTGGTTTTCCAGCCGATAAACTGGCTATTGGATTAGCATTGATTTTTGCGGTAGACAGACCACTTGATATGTGTAGAACAGTTATTAATGTGACAGGCGATGCAACAGTGTCAATGTTAGTTGCAAAGTCGGTTGGTAAATTGGGTAAACCAAACATAAAAAATTGGGACGACCACTACGATGAAGTAAAATAAATTTATATCTTTAAAATAGAGTAATAACCTACTAAATTTAAAGTATGAACGTTTGTTTTATTATGTATCCTTGGGAGCAAATTGATGCCGAAAATGATACTAGTTTAGCCTTAATAAAAGAATGTGTAAAGCGAGGTCATGGTGTAGCTATGTGCACACCAGCTAACCTAACTATTAGAAATAGTGTTACTAGCGCTTTTTGTACTGTTGTGGGGCGTATGGATAAAGTACCAAGCACTCTTAAGGCATTCTATAAAAAGGCACAATTACGTGAAGAAATGTTGCCTTTAGCTGGATTTGATGCTATTTTCTTTAGAGCAAATCCACCGTTAGATCCTATCATGCTCAATTTTCTAGATTCTGTAAAAGATGATGTCTTTATTATCAATTCAATAGAAGGCATGAGAGAGGCAAACAATAAGCTATATACTGCTGCTTTTGGTGATGCACATAGCAATATTATTCCAGCGACACATGTATCTAAAAACAAACGTTACCTTATAGAACAAATTAGAGATTCTAAAGCAGATAAAATGATCTTAAAACCATTAAATGGTTTTGGAGGATCTGGAGTGATTCTTATTGAAAAATCTGCAATGAGTAATATTAATTCCTTATTAGATTTTTATATTTCTAATAGTGATGGTACATCAAATTATGTTATTCTTCAAGATTATATAGAAGGAGCAGAACAAGGCGACATTAGAATATTATTGTTAAATGGGGAACCTGTTGGAGCAATGAAACGTGTTCCTGGTAGTGATGATCATCGTTCTAATGTTTCTGCCGGAGGAAGCGTTCAAAAGCATTCTCTTACAAAGGCTGAAAAAGCCCTATGTAAACAAATTGGACCAAAACTAGTAAATGATGGACTCTATTTTGTTGGTATTGATGTAATTGGTGGGAAATTGGTAGAAGTTAATGTAATGTCACCAGGAGGAATTACTTATATCAATAAGGTGTATAAGCCTAAGGTCAAGATCGAAGAAAAGGTTATCGATTTTCTCGAAAGTAAGGTCTTAGATAAGCTTCAGGCCTTCGATAGAAGAGCGAGATTACGTAAAACGGTAGAAGAAGCTTAAAATTACTTTTTTTTATGATAGAATTAAAATTACCATTAGTTTCAGTACAGTGGTTACACGATAATTTAACGCATCCAGATATTGTTATTTTAGACGCTAGCATGCATAAAGTCACTGCTACTAGTGAAGACAAAATACAGGATCAAGTACCAAATGCAAGATTTTTTGATATTAAACATGTTTTTAGTAATACTTCAGACCCATTCCCTAATGCTGTGCCTTCGCAATCACAGTTTATTGAAGAAGCTAGAAATCTGGGAATACATAAAAATAGTGCCATAGTAGTGTATGACGATAAAGGTATTTATTCTTGTGTGAGAGCTTATTATTTGTTTAAAGCCTTTGGTCATGATAATGTTGCTGTTCTTGATGGAGGTTTACCAGAATGGAAAGCGAATGGGTTTGCAACAGAAGCAAAGAATAAAAAGGAATTAGCTTATCAAACTGGAAATTTTTCAGGCAACTATAACTCAGATTATTTTAAGTTTTTTAAAGACATGGAATTGGTGTCCAATAGCGATGCTCATCTTATTTTAGATGCGAGAGCTAGTAACAGATTTCAGGGGTTAGTAGATGAGCCAAGAGAGGGATTAAGAGCAGGTAATATTCCCAATTCTAAAAATCTGCCTTTTGGTGATTTATTAAATGGAAATTGTATGAAATCAATCGAGGAATTGAAGGCAGAATTTCGTAAATTTAATATTGAAGAAAAGGAATTAGTACTTTCTTGTGGTTCTGGTATTACAGCATGCATATTGGCTCTTGGTGCTGAAATGATAGGGCATCAAAAGATTAGTGTTTATGATGGTTCTTGGACAGAATATGGCACCTTAACTTAAACTATTGATTATGAAAACTAATTGGACAAAAAATGAATTAGTAGCATATATATTACTATATACAGCAAATTCAGATTATTCAGAGTCTAAAGAAGAGAAAAAAATAATACTTTCTAAAGTCGATCAAGATACTTTTGAAAAAATCCATAAAGAGTTTGATGGAGATAATGACTATCAATCGCTTCAAAAAATCATTTCCGGTCTTGAAGAGCAAAATTATTCAAAGAGTGATTTAAGCTTATTGTTTTCGGATATTAAAACATTATTTCTTTCTGATGGAGATTATGGTATTTTAGAAAAGAACATGTTTATGTATCTAAAAAAGGTGTTGAGCTAGTATATGGTTAAACTTTCACTTGAAGAAATTATATCTAAAATACAGTCTGAAGAGTGTTTTCATGCCGTAGCTGATGACTATTCATTTACCTTAAAAGTAGAAGAATATGTTCCATATGCATGTGCAGCAATACATGATGGACATCAATTTAGAAAAGAACTATGGAATAACTGTTTACATAGTGAATATGATAGGTGGTATGAAGAAGATCCAGAAACAAAGCGTATGGTACAATCGCACCCAATTGTAATTGCGGGTTGTGATTCGCGATTTGAGTATGATCTAAATCGCCCTTCTGATGAAGCTGTTTTTGAGACAGCTTGGGGAAAGCAATTATGGCAATCACCTTTATCGCATGAGCAAAAGCAACGTTCATTAGATAAACACAACAATTTTTATAAAGTTGTAACCGCTTTAATAGAAAAACTTGAAGCTAAGTTTACTAATGTTATTGTTTATGACATGCATAGCTATAACTGGAAACGTTGGGATAGGGAAGTGCCTACTTGGAATCTTGGAACTAAAAATATAGATAATGAACGATTTGAAGTAGATATTCAATCATGGAAAACTATTTTGAAAGATCTAAAACTTCCAAATGGGATACGGTCTACTTCAGCCATTAACAATACGTTTTACGGAAATGGATATTTTTTGAAATTCATTACAAAAAGCTTTGAAAATACCTTAGTTTTGGCGACTGAAATAGCTAAGGTGTATTGCGATGAGCTTTCAGGAGTTATATATCCAGAAGTTGTTGACGCTGTAGAACGCCAGTTAAAATTAAAAATAAAGGAACATGCCAAGAGTTTTGTAGAAAGGCATGCTTAGTAATATAAATGACGTTGGGTATAGAAACGAAAGCTTTATTTGAAATAGATACATATCTTGATACATTAGTCAAAAAGATTGAGCTATTAAGCTATGTAAACCCTGTAAATATTGAATCTGAGAAAGAGCGTTTTTTTGCTTCTAAATATTTATCAGATCCTGTGTTTAAATATCCAAGTATAGATTTTGATAAGTTCAAGCTTCATAAAGAATTCTTTTCTTTACCTATTGAACAGATAGAAGATAAGCGTATTAAAGCGCTTTATGAAGAGATTATATATTTTTATTCGGGATTAATTCAATGTATTGAAACTATAGGCACCGGAAAGAAGTTCTATTACAATAGTCTGCATGCGTTTGGTACACCAACCGAAATTGATGTTGAAAATGCAAAATTCATACTTCATTTTAAAGAAGATCTAAAGGCAGAACATTTTAGACCAAAATATACTGCTAAAGAAACCGAAACGTTTTTTAAGGATTTTTCGAAGCGTTACGATTTTAGTTATAATATTAGTTACTCTGATACAATGGGTGCCATTGCAATGGTTTTAAACAATCAGCAAGCATTAGTACTTAATAACAACCATATTTTTAGCCAAAATGAAATAGGTGTCTTGACCAATCACGAAATAGGTGTGCATATGGTTACCACCATGAACGGATTATTACATCCTTTAAAAATCTTTTCTCATGGTTTTCCAAATAATGTAGAAACACAAGAAGGGCTTTCGGTATTTAGTGAATACATGTCTGGAAATCTTACAGTAAAACGCCTTAAAGAACTTGCTTATAGAGTGCTTTCTGTCGATAGTTTAGCAAAAGGTTACAGTTTTTCTAAAACCTTTAGAATGCTTCATAATAATTACGATTTAAGTAGAGAGGATGCTTTTTATATTACAACACGAACTCATAGAGGAGGAGGTTTTACTAAAGATTATTTATATCTAACAGGGCTAAAAAAAGTTTTCGACTACTACAAAACTGGAAGTGATTTAGGACTGTTATTAACAGGTAAAGTATCATTAGAATATTCTGAGGAGATTAAATACTTGACAAGTAGAGGGTTAGCTGTAAAGCCAAAACATATAACCGATTCTTTTGCCGAAAACAATAATACTAATAGTACTGTAGACTTCATTCTTAACAACTTAAAGTAGCTTCTATTCTCATATTTTAGCAATCTTGTTTTAACAAGAAAAACAGGATTTTAACGATAATTTTTCGCTGTAAGTTAATTCCTTTGTTATCTTTAGGATAACCAAAATAAGTGTGCTAAGATTTTACATTTAATTGTGTTAATTGTTAAATGTATTGGCCTTGAGTTACCAAAAGCTCAAGGCTTTTTTAGTCTAAGAACTTTGCTTTTAATTCTGGAGTAGGTATCATACAGCTTTCTTTTTTGCCATACCATTTGTACCTGTTTTTAGCAATATAATTGTACACCCAATTTCTAATAAATGCTGGTATAATAAAGAATATTGACAATGAGCTTACGGGAAACTTCAATTTAGAAGCAATTTTTAAGGCTGCTGTAGATCTAGAGGAAATGCCTTTATTAGGTTCGTAAAGTAGTATAGAGTCTACCTTATTTGTATCAATGTTATAGGTATTAACAAGTTGTTTGCCAATTTCAGATTGAAGAGGTGCAAACATAAATATGTTTTTTTTATCTCGCTTAATGATATATAAAACTGAGGAGTTACAGAGGTTACAAACACCATCAAAAAGTACTAGTTTTTTATGTTGTGGTAATACATTCATCTATTTAGCTGCTTCTACAAGTTCTAATTGATCTACACTAACATTAGTCGTAAACATTCCATAATTCACTACTGCTTTATTTTTTTCTATAATGTCAATGCTTCCTATGGCCTTACCATCAAGTAATCTAACGCGATCACCAATCTTTAATACTGGCTTTGGCTTTTTAGGTTTTAAAGCTTCTTTTTTCTTGGCCTCTTTTTTCTTAACCCTAATTTTTTGAATCTCTTTAGAGACTTCTTGTATGATCTTTTTTTCTTGTTGCTTCTTAACTTGTTTTTCTTTTTTTGTAATTTTTTTACGTTTCGAATTTTCTATCTGTACAAGTTTAAAGAGCTCAGACATTAATTCACGTTTTTGTTTATTGTTAAAATACCTTTCGGCAAGATCATTAACTTTCTGACCTAAATATATTAAACGTTGATTACTGTCAAACAATTCCTGATAGCTTTCTAGCTTTTTTTGTACTCTAGCATTAATACCTTCAAGTTTATCAGCCTCCGCAAGTTTTTTCTGCTCATTAATTTTAAGAGATCGTTCGGTCTTTTCAAGTTTAGAACGCTCTTTTTGTAATCGAGCAATAGTTTTATCAAACCTAACCTTACCACGCTCTATTTTTTTCTTGGCCTTGTTGATCAAGCTATATGGAATACCGTTTTTTTGAGCAACCTCAAAGGTAAAAGAACTTCCAGCTTCTCCTAATACCAACTTATAGAGTGGTTCTAAACTTTTACCATCAAACATCATATTAGCGTTTTTCATATAAGGCAGTTCATTGGCCAGTAACTTTAAATTACTATAATGTGTTGTAATTAAACCAAAGGCTTCACGTTCATAAAACACCTCTAGAAAGGTTTCTGCAAGAGCACCTCCCAATTCTGGATCACTTCCGGTACCAAACTCATCTATTAAAAAAAGTGTTTTGTCATTACACTTTTTTAAAAAATAGTTCATTTGTTTTAAGCGGTAGCTATAAGTGCTTAAATGGTTTTCTATTGACTGATTATCACCAATATCGCTAATAATTCGGTTAAACAAACACATCTCACTGCGTTCATGAACAGGCACAAGCATACCACTTTGAAGCATAACTTGTAGCAGCCCCACGGTTTTTAAAGTAATACTCTTACCTCCAGCATTTGGACCAGAAATAACAATAATTCTGCTCTCTTTAGAGATTTCAATAGTTTGCGGAAATGTTTTTTCTTCTTTTTCTTTATTATTTAGATATAAAATAGGATGATACGCATCTTTTAAAAATAAATATCTGCCATTTGTGAGCTTAGGCAAAATACCATTTATTGATTTTCCATAGTTAGCTTTGGCATAAATAACATCTATTTGAGTAAGGTATTCTTGATATTGTTCAAGTAAAGGAGCAAAATCACGGATAAAGTTGGTGAGTTCTTTTAATATTCTGGTGACTTCTTCTTTTTCTTCGTATTCTAAGTTGTTTAGTTCTCTATGATATTGAAGTGTAGCTTCTGGTTCAATGTATACAATGCTTCCCGTTTTACTAGAACCAAGAATGGCACCTTTTACTTTACGTCTATGCATTGCTTTTACTGCTAGTACACGTCGGTTTTCTATAACAGACTCTCTTATATCATCCAAGTAATCAAGTCCGTTATAGCTGTTTAAGGCACTTGTGAAGCTAGAATTGATCTTGCTATGTAATCCGCTTATAGACTTACGTAAAGAAAATAATAGTTCACTGGCATCATTTTTAATTTCTCCAAATCTATCAATTACAGAATGTATGCTTTCTATAATAGCCTTTGTGTAGGTGACTTTTTCGGCATCCTGATACAATGTAGGATAATACTCTTCAAATTTTTTGAAGAAAAGAAGTAATGTATTTGTAGTATCAGAAATAGCAGCTATTTTTCTAAAGTCGCTAACTTCTAAAAATGTGTTTTCTATAGCTAACAATTTCAGCGATTCAGAAATCTCATCAAAGCCATGATTTGGAATACGGTTATCATTCTCAAAAGATGAGATATATTCGTTAACCAAATTAAGAGCATGCAAAAGCTCAGTTTTAGAAAAAAAAGGTATAATTGCTTTTACTTGATTCTTTCCTAAATCTGTGATACAATACTCTTCTACATGTTGTAAAACAGTATGAAACTCTAGATCTTGTAGTGTTTTATGATGAATATTGATCATTTACCTAGCAACTTTGCAGCAGCAAAGGTAATTATTAATGCTTTAAATTTTTGTCTTGTATAGGTTTTTGTCTTTTCTGTTTTCTTTTTTTATTAGAGCTAAAGAATAGAAGTAGAAAGTTTAATATTAAAAGAGCAAATATGATAATGGTTATGTAGAGCAAAAGGCATAATTTTTATATTTTAGACCCTTATATTTAAGAGATGTCACTTAAATAAGTTAGTGTATATGAATGTTAATATCGATAGTAGTTGGAAACCTTATTTAGAGGATGAATTTAGTGCTCCATATTTTCAGTCTTTGGCGAGTTTTGTAAAGGTTGAGTATAGTAATTACAAGTGTTTTCCTCCTGGGAAGCAAATATTTTCAGCTTTTGACAATTGCAAGTTTGATAATGTAAAAGTGGTTATTATTGGTCAAGATCCTTATCATGGAGTAGGGCAAGCCAATGGTTTATGTTTTTCTGTTAGTGACGGGATTGAACATCCACCATCATTAAAAAATATTTTTAAAGAAATAGAAACCGATATAGGACATGCTTATCCCGTAAGCGGCAATTTAGAAAAGTGGGCTTCTCAAGGCGTATTGCTTTTAAATGCTACATTAACTGTACGAGCTCATCAAGCTGGAAGTCATCAAAATAAAGGATGGGAACAGTTTACAGATGCTGTGATACAGTCAGTATCAAAACACAAAAAGGGTATTGTTTTTTTACTTTGGGGAGGTTTTGCTAAAAAGAAAGCTAAATTAATTGATAATGATAGACATCACATATTAACATGTGGGCACCCATCTCCATTAAGCGCAAATAGAGGATTTTGGTTTGGCAACAAACATTTCAGTAAAACTAACTTCCTGTTGGAGAAAGATGGGTTGGCACCTGTTGATTGGAAGATTTAGAATTAGATTTGTTTGATTTTTTAACCACAAGCTGTGGCCTTTTAACTGCCATTTCTTTCTTTTTCACTTTTTTCACCTTATTACTACTAAAAACGAGCAGTACAAAGTTTAAAGCTACTAAGGTTGAAATTATTATAGTAATATTATAAATCATATAATTCGATTTGGGTTACAAATTACTCGACGAAATTAATGTTTTTATCGATAAAATGCAAATAAAATGTTAACATATGTTAATGCAAATATACGTACTCCAATAATAATGCACAATACGTAGTTCTACGTATATAACAAGGATATTAAAAAAACTCCTACCTTAATTGTGAAATTTTATTTGAAAAATTTAGGTTAAATCTGCTACAAGTCTTGTATAATCTACTTTTTCAGAGATTATGTTAAGTGTAAGAAGTTGATCTTGAACGTTAGAAATGGTGTTTTTGTCAATATTTGATTGTGACCATTCGGTAATATTTAACCATTCCTTAACATCGTCAATGCGTTGATCGTATCTATTTGCTATGGTTGTATCTATTGATGGTATGTGTTTAAATTCCACTGTTGTAGTATTTATAATATCAAGAATTGTCTTTAAACTGTCTTTATCGTTCTCAAGAAATTCTTCACGAACTGCAATTACAAAACATGGCCATGGAGAAGGGCAATCTCCAATTCTCCTGAAGGTTTGATCGTCAACTAATGGTTTTGTTGTAAACTTCTCCCATAAAAAATAGTCTGCAGTTCCTTTGCTTAGATGTTCTACAGCACCATTTAAATTTTTGACAACTTCAAAGTTTAAATCTGTATCCAGATTCCAATTATTGTTTTTAGCATTGATGTAAGCCATTAAATGTGATCCAGATCCAAATCTGCTTATTGCAGCTTTGGCCCCTCTAATATCTTCAATTGAGTTGTATTTAGAGTTATATGCTACATGTATTCCCCATACAAGTGGTGTGCTAACAAATACCTGCACAATCTTACTTGGGTTCCCTTCAATAATATCTTTAATAATACCTTCTGTAAGAATAACGGCTAGATCAATTTCTTTTTCTCTTAAAGCTTTGCACATTTGACCTGTACCACCAAAATAATCTTTCCACCTTAAATTTATACCCTGTTTTTTATAGGCGCCACTTTTAAGTGTTAGATACCATGCTAAATTAAAATGTTCTGGTACACCACCAATTCTAACAGTTTTCATAGTCAATGTTTAATTGATTAGTTATACTAATTTATTAAGGGTGAATTGTATTAGGTTTTCAACTGTTTGTCTGGGATCTTTACTAAATGTGCCATTTGCACGATTTGCTATAATAGCATTTAAAGAACAGGCATTATGGCCTAATAGTTTAGACATACCATAGATAACAGATGTTTCCATTTCAAAATTTGTGATACGAATACCGTCGTGTTCAAAATTATCCATTTTTGCATTTAACTCTGTGTCTTGAAGAGGTAACCTAAGTACACGTCCTTGAGGCCCATAAAACCCTCCAGCAGTAGCAGTAACACCTTTAAAGGTTAATTTGTCACTAAGTTTTTCTTCAAGTGCTTTGCTATTCTCTATTACTATTGGTTTGGCTTTATTTTCATGCCAATTGGTATACTTCATAAAGGCATCTTCTAATTCTGGATTTCCGATGCCATTAACACAATAAAAATGAAGCATTCCTGTAAGGTCTAATCCATGAGTGCTTAAAACAAACCCATCAACAGGTATATCTGCTTGCAATGATCCGGAAGTACCAACTCTAACAATATTAAGAGATTTTAATTGTTCCTTTGGCTTTCGCGTATTTAAATCAATATTTACTAAGGCATCTAATTCATTCATTACAATGTCAATATTGTCAGGGCCAATCCCTGTTGACAAAACTGTAAGACGTTTTCCTTTATATGTTCCAGTTTGTGTTTTAAATTCTCTCTTTTGAGTTTTAAACTCAATCGTATCAAAATATTTAGTAATTCGCTCAACACGATCTTGATCTCCAACAAATATGATGGTATCTGCTATGTTTTCAGGTTTTAAATTTAAGTGATAAACACTTCCGTCTGCATTTAGTATAAGTTCAGATTCTTTTATTGCCATGAATTTGTTTTTTAAGTGGTATGATTTAGGTTTTAAAAAAAATTTGTTAACCTCCAACACGTTTTACGTTAAAACCTTTAGCTTTTAAAATTGCCATGATTTTATCACGATAATCTCCTTGAATAATAATTTTATCATCTTTAAAACTTCCACCAACACTTAATTTGGTTTTAAGTTCTTTGGCTAAAATTTTAAAATCACTAGTTGCACCTGTATAACCTTCGAGTATAGTTATGGGTTTACCTTTACGTTTTTCATACTTGCAAATTATTGGTTCATCTTGAAGCCAAATATCATTTGTAGTATCTTCAACGTGATGTGTTTCCTCGGGAACGTGATCTGGAAAGAGATTTTTTAGCTGATCTTGTAAATCCATTTACTTTTTAATAAGACCAAGTTCTACTAAACGCTCATTTAAAAATTCTCCTGCAGTGATATCTTCAAACTGTTTAGGGTTGTTGTCATCTACACAGCTATCAAGGACATTTAGTTTCATGTCGCTAATAGGGTGCATAAAAAATGGAATGGAATATCTTGAAGTTCCCCAAAGTTCTTTAGGAGGATTGACTACACGATGAATTGTAGATTTTAACTTATTATTTGAATGTCTGGAAAGCATATCTCCAACATTTATCATTAGTTCATCTGGCTCAGCAATAGCATCTAACCAATCTCCAGCATGATTTTGAACTTGTAATCCTTTGCCCTGAGCACCCATTAGTAAAGTGATTAAGTTAATATCGCCGTGCGCAGCTGCTCTAACAGCATCTTTAGGTTCTTGGGTAATAGGTGGGTAGTGTATAGGTCTTAGAATACTATTCCCATTATGAATATATTGATCAAAATAATCTTCATCCAAATTCAAATGTAAGGCTAAGGCACGTAACACATATTTTGCTGTTTTTTCAAGCATTTTATATGTTTCCTTGCCAATTTTATTAAATTCAGGAAGCTCTGTAACTTCTACATTACTTGGGTATTCTTTTTCTAATTCTGGATTGTTTTCTACATATTGTCCAAAATGCCAAAACTCTTTTAGGTCTCCTTCTTTTTTTCCTTTGGCACTTTCTTTTCCAAATGATACATAGCCTCTTTGCCCTCCAATACCTGGAATCTCATATTTTTGCTTTACATCTAAAGGAAGGTTGAAAAAATTCTTAATCTCTTTATATAAATTAGAAACCAAATCGTCACTTAAAAAATGTCCTTTTAACGCTACAAATCCAATTTCTTCATAGGCTCTACCTATTTCATTAATAAATTTTTGTTTTCGAATTGGATCTCCAGAAATGAAATCCTCAAGATTTACACTAGGTATTTTATTCATTTTCTTTTAATGTTAAATTTTGTGGAAAAACAAAGATAACTAAAAAGAACACTAAATATGGCATAAGCATTCGTAAATAAGCGTTTTTTGTGCCTTATTTTTAATTATCATTAGACTAGATAGTGTTTTATCAAAAAAATCGATACGATTGTATATAAACAAGCTGTAAAGACTAGTGTATAACCATATTTTTGCTACTTTTGATCTACCAAAGATTGAACATGAGCAGCGATACAAAAACACAAACGGCATTTGATTACGATAAGAAAAATATTAAGCGTAATACATTATTAACTCTGTATAGAAATATGCTAAAACCTCGATTGATAGAGGAGAAGATGCTTATTTTATTACGACAGGGTAAAATTTCTAAGTGGTTTTCTGGAATTGGACAGGAAGCCATATCGGTAGGAGTTACCATGGCTTTAAAGAGTGATGAATATATCTTGCCAATGCATCGAAACTTAGGTGTGTTTACGACAAGAAATATTCCTTTATACAGATTATTTGCACAATGGCAAGGTAAGGCTAGTGGTTTTACCAAAGGTAGAGATAGATCTTTTCATTTTGGCACTCAAGAATTCAATATTGTAGGGATGATATCTCACCTTGGACCTCAACTTGGGGTTGCCGATGGCATTGCTTTGGCGAACTTATTAAAACAAAATAATAAAGTTACAGCTGTGTTTTCTGGAGAAGGAGGTACTAGTGAAGGCGATTTTCATGAAGCACTTAATGTAGCATCAGTATGGAAGCTTCCTGTGATTTTTTGTATAGAAAATAATGGCTACGGATTATCTACACCTACTTCAGAGCAATATAATTGTAAACATATAGCAGATAGAGGCAAGGGTTATGGAATAGAATCGTTTATAATTGATGGAAATAATATTCTTGAAGTGTATTCGAAAGTCACAAAACTTGCCGATAGTATTCGAAAACGTCCTAGACCAATTTTAATTGAGTTCAAGACATTTAGAATGCGTGGTCATGAAGAGGCCAGTGGTACAAAATATGTTCCAAAACAACTTATGGAAGATTGGGCAAAGAAAGATCCATTGGTGAACTTCCAGAGTTACTTAAAAGATGAAGGTATTCTGTCTGAAGAGAAAGAGGTACAGATAAAAGAAGAAATAGTTAAAGAAATTCATGACGGTTTAGAGAAAGCTTATGGAGAAGATCCTATCGAAGCTAGTTTAACTAACGAGTTAAATGATGTCTATAAAGATTTTAAATATCAGGAAGTTACACCAAATAATAAAACAAAAGAAATAAGATTTGTTGATGCTATTTCTGAAGGATTAAAACAATCAATGCAAGTTCATAACGATCTTGTTATTATGGGGCAAGACATAGCAGAATATGGTGGAGTTTTTAAAATCACTGAAGGTTTCTTAAAAGAATTCGGAAGAGAGCGTGTACGTAATACACCAATTTGTGAATCGGCTATAGTTGAAGCTGGAATGGGACTGTCCATAGCAGGCATGAAGAGTGTTGTGGAAATGCAATTTGCAGATTTTGTCACTTCAGGATTTAATCCGGTTGTAAACTATTTGGCAAAATCACATTACAGATGGAACCAAAATGCAGACGTTGTTGTGCGTATGCCATGTGGTGCTGGTGTGGCAGCTGGACCTTTTCATTCACAAACCAATGAAGCTTGGTTTACAAAAACCCCTGGATTAAAAGTGGTGTATCCTGCTTTTCCATATGATGCTAAAGGTTTATTGGCTACAGCGATAAACGACCCTAACCCAGTGTTGTTCTTCGAACATAAAGCACTATACAGAAGTATACGACAAGAAGTACCTACAGATTATTATACACTTCCATTTGGCAAGGCTTCAATGTTAAAAGAAGGGAACGATGTAACTATTATTAGTTATGGTGCTGCAGTACATTGGGCATTAAATACATTAGACAATAATAATGATATAAGCGCTGATGTTATTGACTTACGAACCTTACAACCACTAGATACAGAAACCATTTTTAACTCTGTAAAAAAGACAGGAAAGGCTATTATATTACAAGAAGATTCATTATTTGGAGGAATTGCTTCAGATATTGCAGCTATGATCATGGAAGAATGTTTTGAATATCTGGACGCTCCTGTAAAGCGTGTTGCAAGTCTTGAAACACCAATTCCATTCATTAATCAATTAGAAGATCAATACCTAGCGAAAGGTAGATTTGAAGATGAATTAAAGGCCTTACTATCGTATTAGTATAATGACAGAGTATGTAACTATTTTTAAAAACTCGTTTTTAGGTACATTAGATTGGACGTGGAAATCCATATTGTTTGAGGTACCATGGTATAACAATTTTTTTTGGGGATTGATTGTAATTTCCTTAGTTGTTTGGGTGTTAGAAATAGTGTTTCCTTGGCGTAAAGAACAATCAGTTTTTAGGAAAGACTTTTGGCTGGATGCATTTTATATGTTCTTTAATTTCTTTGTATTTGCCATAATAATTAATGGTATTTATAGCATTTTGGAGGTAGCCTTTGGCCATATAGGAATTACACTAAAATCACTTACGTTAATAAAGATGTCGCATTGGCCACAATGGTTACAGCTACTTGTGTTCTTTTTAGTGTTAGATTTTGTGCAATGGTTTACACATGTTCTATTACATAGGTTTGAGTTTTTATGGCGTTTTCACAAAGTGCATCATTCAGTAAAAGAAATGGGATTTGCAGCGCATTTACGTTACCATTGGATGGAAAATATTCTATATAAGCCTTTAAAAGTATTTGGAGTGATGCTCTTAGGTGGTTTCGAACCAGAGCAAGCTTTTATAGTACACTTTGTAGCAATTACTATAGGTCATTTAAACCATGCCAATATAAAATTAAGTTATGGTCCCTTAAAGTATGTTTTTAATAATCCAGTCATGCATTTATACCACCATGCGTATGAACTACCAGAAAATAAACCATATGGAATAAATTTTGGAATTAGTTTGAGTATATGGGATTACATATTTAAAACCAACCATGTCCCAGAAGACAGCGGAACTATTGTATTGGGGTATCCTAGTGACCAAAACATGCCCAAAAACTTTTTAGGCCAGCTTTTTTATGGGTTTAGGAAAAAAGATTAATCATAAAAAAAAGCCAGCTTAACGCTGGCTTTTTTATAATTATTTAAGAAGGTTATCCTCTTGCTTGAATTTTTTTAGCAACTTCTTGTACCTCATCTAAAACCCTTAGCAGGTTACCACTCCAAAGTTTTTCAATTTCTTCTTCGGTATAGCCACGTCTTACAAGCTCTATAGTAACGTTTAAAGTTTCTGAAGCATCATTCCAGCCTTCAATACCACCGCCGCCATCAAAATCGCTACTAATACCTACATGGTCTAATCCAATTTTTTCGATTAAATAATCTATATGGTCTACAAAATCTGCAACGTTTACAGCTTCAGGAAAATCTGCAATAGTTTTTACTTCCTCATCTACCATAGCAAGCACTTTTTTCCTTGTTTCCATAAATGCTATTTGCTCTTCTTCTGTCATACCTCTAAACTCTGCCCAACTAGATACCCATTTTACGCCTAAAGAGTCTACAATTCTATCTTGTATCTCTTTCGTTTTAGCACTACGAGCTTCATCTTTTATTTTATTGACATACGACTTAAATGCTACCGTTTGTACAACACCACCATTTTCTTTCATCCATCCTAATTGTTCATCGTCAAGGTTTCTACTATGATCACATAAGGCTCTTGCCGATGAATGCGACGCTATAATTGGTGCTTCCGAAAGTTCGATCATATCTCTAATAGCTTCTTTTGAAGGGTGAGATACATCTATCATCATACCGTATTTATTCATTTCGGCAATAACTTGTTTTCCAAGCTCACTTACACCGTTATGCAACCAAACATTATCTGCTTCTCCTGTATTAGAGTCGCATAATTGACTATGGCCATTATGGGCTAAAGACATATATCTTGCTCCAAGATCGTAGAATTGTTTAACACGGCTAATATCTGTACCAATAGGATATCCATTTTCAATTCCTATCATAGCGACCTTTTTACCAGTCGCTTGTATACGCCTTACATCGTCT
This sequence comes from Flavobacteriaceae bacterium, assembly GCA_030148025.1. Lineage (GTDB taxonomy): Bacteria > Bacteroidota > Bacteroidia > Flavobacteriales > Flavobacteriaceae > JASBUG01. Next base: position 28,288 of record JASBUG010000020.1, read on the forward strand.
GAAGTAACAGCAAGTTCAATTTGATCTGGTGCGATCTCTTTGGTCAGTTTATGAATAGCATTGAATTTAGACATGGCATTTTCATAGGCTTTTGCATAGCCCTCGTCTGTTAATGTGTCTTGGCCTGTGTAAACAATAAACCAGGCTACATCTAAACCTCCTTTGATCATTTTTGGAAGGTTTACCTGATTGTCTAATTCTTGAGTATAGTTTATAGAATCAGTAAAGTTGTTTACATTAATATCACAATGCGTATCTAGAGTAATAACACGCTCGTGAATGGCTTTTGCTTTAGCGATTAGGTCTTCTTCACTCATTGTTTTTTCTTCTTCTTTAGCTTCTTTACAGGAAGCTGCTAAAATAAGGGTACATAAAAAAACAAGCTTAAAAATCGACCGTGACTTTAAAGCTTGCTTAGCGAATTGTTTTTTCATTATTAATTTCGATTGGTTAATTATTCAACCAAATATAACAATAAAAAAATGGTTCTTATTTTGTTTGTGCCTCTGAAATAATAAAGGGATATGCGATTTTTACTAATTGTAGCTCTTCTTTAGTGAGATCATCAATAGTTTTATTAAACCTTGTTCTTGCGTATTGCGTTCTTAGATCAAGATATGCTTTTGTAAGTTCATCTTGCACCTTTATAAATAAGTCATACGATGTTAAGGGATGACTCTGTAAAGAAACCACAGCTTTAGTTGGGTTGTCTGAAGCGTCTTTTAGCTTTAAACCATGGCAATAGTCGCATGAACTATCACCATTATTATCAATAAAATCTTTGGCCTGTTGTTTCAGGTTGCTGATTGAAGTAATTTTTTCATTGATCATAATTTCATTTTTAGCATTCATTTGAATCCTTAAAATGTTTCGCTCATGAATATCGATATTGCAGTTTTCCCCTGGAGGGCAAAGTCGGGGTAATTTTCTATTGATACCTGTATCACTAGAAATAGTGGTAGTTACAAGGAAAAAGATAAGTAATAAAAAAGCAATGTCTGCCATTGAGCCCGAATTGACCGTTTGGGCTGATCTTCTTGTTTTCATAATGTAGTATTTTTAAAATGTTAATGTGCTTATGAAAACTCAAAAATGATACCATAAAAAAAGCCTGTACAACTTGTACAGGCTTTTTTTGATATTGTTTTTTGATTATGAAAGTACACCCTTCGCTTTTTGATCTCTAGAATACCACACTAAGAACGCGCCTATAACCACTACTAATGTAGGCATTAAATAAGGTTGTTGCTCACTGAATGTTTCAACAGCGTCGGTTCCAAACAACCAATACACTTGATTAATTGTAGCACAAAGAAATGAGAGTACAAATAAAGGAGCGGCAATTTTCTTTTTCATTAGCATAGCAATACTAGCAATTACACCTCCAAAAACTGCAAGAGCAAATAAAGCAGTATACCATGCAGGTAATCCATCCATTAAGGCAATTTGATCTGCAGTTAAGTCAGCAGTAGATGCTTCGGTTTCAAAAGCAGATTGTAGGTAATAATTAACTCCCATTCCATTCCAGATAAGAGCAATAACACCTATGATCCAAAAGGCAATTCCAGGTTTGTTTGTTCCGGACATAATAATTTGTTTTAGTTAGTAAAAATGATGTTTTACATCGAATTATGTCTTAACAATTTAAGTAGAATGCCTGAAAATTGCAAATTATAGCACAATACAGCTCTTTAATTTATTACTTATTTAGCAAGAGTTTTTGTCTATTAAACAGTTTCTTTAATCAATAAATAACACACAATTTGATTGGGTTATTAAATTTTATTAAGATAAAATTGTTGAAATATTTATTCAGTTTGGTGCATAAAAAACCCGATAAAGAAACTATTTTTGCAACTTCATAACATTGCTATTAAATGATCGCAACTACTTCAGAATTAGAAGAAAGAAAAGAGGGAAAACAACTGTATAGCTATCAAAAAGGCGCTATTAGTAAGATTTTTAAAGCGTTTGAAGATGCTCCAGAGGACTATCATCTATTATATCAATTGCCAACAGGTGGAGGGAAAACAGTGATTTTCTCTGAAATTGTTAGGCAATATTTAAAGCACCATAACAAAAAGGTGCTTGTAATGACCCATAGGATTGAACTTTGTAAACAAACATCAAATATGTTAACAGAGTTTAATGTTAGAAATAAGGTAGTAGACAGTAAAGCTAAGCTAGATGATCAAGCAGATTATAGCTGCTTTGTAGCGATGGTAGAAACGCTTAATAATCGTTTGAATGAGGACAAGCTAGATATTTCTGACATTGGTCTTGTAATTATTGATGAAGCACATTATAACTCGTTTACAAAACTGTTCAAATTCTTTTATAAATCATTTATATTAGGTGTAACGGCAACACCTTTGAGTTCGAATGTTAATTTGCCAATGACCGATAATTATAACGAGTTGATTGTTGGAGAAACCATAGAATCGTTAATAGAAAATAAGTTTTTAGCAAGAGCTGAAACTTATTCGTATAATGTAGGGTTAACATCGCTTGTAGTTGGTGCAAATGGAGATTATACAGTAAAATCGTCTGAAGACTTATATACCAATCACGACATGCTTGGAAAATTAATGCATGCGTATGAGGAAACTTCTAAGGGAAAAAAGACCTTAATTTTTAATAATGGTATTAATACATCACTATGCGTTTACGATACCTTTAAAGCGGCAGGATTACCTATTGCACATTTAGATAACACACATTCTAAAAAAGAAAGAGAATACATTTTAAAATGGTTTAAAGAAACACCTGATGCCATCTTAACATCGGTAAGTATTTTAACTACAGGATTTGATGAGCCTACAGTAGAGTCTATTATACTAAATAGAGCAACTAAGTCGCTTACACTGTATTATCAAATGATAGGTCGTGGGTCTCGTATTCTAGAAAATAAAGATAAATTTTCGGTTATCGATCTTGGTAATAACTTTCACCGTTTTGGTCCTTGGGGAGCAGATCTCGATTGGCAGAAAATATTCCGTTCTCCAAACTATTATTTGGATGGTTTATTGAATGATGAAGAAATAGAAAGCAATTTTCGTTATGAAATGCCAGATGATATTAGAAAAGAATTTGCTAATTCTGAAGAAGTGTATCTGGATATTCGCGAAGTATATGTGCAAAGTATTCGAAAAGGTGACTCCACCAAAACCGTTCTTGAAAAATCTATAAAACATCACGCTAAGATGTGTGTAGAGAATAGTGAAGATGTTTTTGACGCTTTAATTTTAGTGAAGCTATTAGGTGATGATATCGATCATCGAATTATGAGATACACCAAATGTATAAGTAAGAGTACTTTTAACTTTGTCGAGTGGTTAAAAGATGATTATAGAAAAAAATTGCGTTCGTACTTGCGTGAAAATTTCGATGATATGTTTTTCGACATTCATGGAAAACATCCAGAATAGCTAATCTACTTGGAATTTGTTATTGCCATTTTGATTAATGATTGTTTGCAGAAATGTTAATTTGTGTTAAATAAGTTAGAACCTACTGCTTAGTTTCCTATTTAAATCTAACTTGTACAATCTTAACTAATCAAAAATTTTTATTGATGAAAAAATTCTTTTTTCTATCGGTAATGATTCTTTTGTGCGCTACTCACTCCACTTCCGCACAGAAAAAAAAGAATAAATCCGACAAACAAGCCTTAGACACTATAAATATTAGTGGATTAAAATGGCGAAGTGTTGGTCCTGCACTTACTTCAGGGCGTGTTTCCGATATAGCGGTAAACCCTAACAACCATCATGAATATTATGTAGCATCTTCATCAGGAGGTGTTTGGAAAACTGTTAATTCAGGTTTAATATATACACCAATTTTCGATCAACAAGGATCGTATTCTATTGGATGTATTACAATGGATCCGAATAATTCTAATGTTATTTGGGTAGGAACTGGTGAAAATAATAACCAGCGTTCTGTCGCCTATGGAGATGGTATCTATAAATCGGAAGACGGTGGAGCCAGCTGGAAACATATGGGACTCAAGAATTCTGAACATATAGGAAAAATTATAGTTCATCCAGATGATTCAAACATTATTTATGTTGCTGCTATTGGTCCGTTGTGGAGTAAAGGTGGCGATCGTGGTTTGTATAAATCTGTTGATGGTGGTAACACTTGGAACGCCGTTTTAACGGTAGACGAACATACAGGTGTTAATGATGTTGTTATGGATCCTAGAAATCCTGAAGTACTATATGCCTCAACATTACAAAGAAGAAGACATGTTTTTACTTATGTTGGTGGTGGTCCTGGATCGGGAATGCATAAAAGTACCGATGGAGGTAACACTTGGAAGAAGATAAATAAAGGGTTACCTGGTGAAGAATTAGGAAGAATAGGGCTAAGTATTTCTCCGGCTAATCCAGAAGTTTTATATGCTATTGTTGAAGCTGCTAATGGTAAAGGAGGTTTTTATAGAACTACCAATAGAGGAGCGAGTTGGGAACGTAGAGGTAATTTTGTTACAAGTGGTAATTACTATCAGGAAATTATAGCGGATCCTGTTGATGAAAATACCGTGTATGCGATGAATAACTGGATGCGCGTAAGCCATAATGGTGGACAGACATTTGAAATTGTTGGAGAAGATTATAAGCATATTGACAATCACTCTATGTGGATCAATCCTACAAACAACAAACATTGGCTTGTTGGTTGTGATGGTGGTGTTTATGAAACCTTTGATGCTGCTAAGAATTGGGATTTTAAAGAGAATTTACCAATTACACAATTCTATAAAGTAGCTGTAGATAACGATGCGCCTTTCTATAATATTTATGGCGGCACTCAAGATAACTTTAGTATCGGAGGTCCTTCTAGGGTAATTACCGATCATGGCATCGTGAATAGTGATTGGTTCATTACTCACGGCGGTGATGGTTTTGAAACACAGGTTGACAGAGAAAATCAAGATATTATTTACGCCCAATCTCAGTATGGTGTTTTGGTGCGTTACGACAGAAAGAGTGGGGAAGAAGTACTTATACAGCCTAGTCCGCGTAAAGGCGAAAATGCCTATCGTTGGAACTGGGACGCTCCCTTAGCTGCTAGTAAGCACAGAAATGGAAGACTTTATTTTGCTGCTAACAAATTATTTAAATCTGACGATTATGGAAATAGTTGGGATGTTATAAGTGAGGATCTTACACAGCAAATTGACAGAAATACATTAAAAGTTTACGATCGTGTATTGAGTATGGACGCTGTGTCTAAAAATGGAGGAGTGTCTCCTTATGGAACTATTGTTGCGTTATCTGAGTCTCCTATAGATGAAAATTTATTAGCTATAGGAACTGATGACGGTCTGATACAGATTACTGAAAACGGCGGACAAACATGGCGAAAAATTGACGGCATTACGGGAGCTCCTAAGCAATCATATGTTAATAACGTGTACTTATCTAGACATGACGTAAATGTTATGTATGCTGCATTTAATCATCATAAATATGGTGACTTTAAGCCATATCTATTTAAATCTGAGGATAAAGGAAAAACATGGAAAAATATTAGCAGTAATTTGCCAAAACGAGGAAGTGTTTATGCTATAGAAGAAGACCATAAAGATGCTAATTTAATATTCTGTGGTACAGAATTTGGAGCGTTCTTTTCACCTAACTCAGGAGGAAGATGGAAACAGTTAAAAAATGGCTTGCCAACCATAGCTGTTCGTGATATAGCTATTCAGGAACGTGAAAATGACCTGGTATTAGGAACTTTTGGTAGAGGATTTTATGTTATGGATGATTATTCATCGTTGAGAAGTATCGAGAATAGTGCTCCAAGTGAAAATACAATCTACCCTGTTCGTGACGCTTTGATGTGGGAAAAAAGCGTGCCTCTAGGATTACCTGGAAAGGCATTTCAAGGGGATAATTTCTTTTCAGCAGAAAACCTAGGACCTGAAGCAATTTTTACATACTACTATAAAGACAGCTTTACATCTATTGAAGATAAACGTAAAAAAAGAGAGAAGAAGCTTATAAAAGATAAAAAGGATACACCATATCCAACTTACGATGCTTTAAAAGCTGAAAATGAAGAGGTGACACCACAATTGGTTTTTACTATCAAGAATAGTGATGGAAAAATAGTCAAGAAATTCATTAAGAAAGCAACTCGCGGATTGAATCGCTTTAAATGGAATCTTCGTCATGAAGAACAAGTTCCAGTAAATTTAAGCAGACCATCATTCTATAATCCTTTTGCTGGTAGGCGAGAAGGAACTCTTGTAAACCCTGGAACTTACACTATAGAAATGCATCTTTTTAATGGTAATACGATGGTTTCTGTTGTGTCTCCTACAATGTTTAAAGTAAAGCCATTGAATAATACGATTATGCCTGCAAATGACAGGCCTGAAAAAGTAGAATTTCAACAAAAAGTAGAAGCTTTACAAGCCGAAATTTCTGAAAGCCAAAGAAAACTATCGGAAATAAATAATAAAATGAGGTTTATTAGAGTTGCTATTACTCGATCTACTGAGCCTTATGGAGATCTTTCAAAACAATTATCTGCAATACAAAAGAAAATTGACAAAGCAAATACATTGCTTTATGGTGATGGAGATAAACGACGATTAGATATCGATCAACCTCCTGGACCAGCAAATAGAATAGGTAATATTATTTACGGACAAAAATATTCTACAGCATCACCAACTAAAACACATCGTGATAGCTATGCCATTGCTAAAGAAGAATTTGAACCTATAAAAAAATTGGTTGCAGAACTTTACGAACGAGATATAAAACAATTGGAGAAACGATTAAAAGATGTGAAAGCACCTTATACTCCAGGACGTCTCAAAGAAGAACATGACAATTAGTACATTAAAAGCGTTGTTCTCTTGAACAGCGCTTTTTTTAGCTTCCTTCAAACCATTTCTTAAAGTCACTTACTTTTTCACGGCTAACAATAATATCTTTTTCAACGGATATTTTAGTGCCAATTTTTAATCTACTATTAGAATATACCAATACATCTTCAATGGCATTGATATTGACTATGTAGGTGCGATTGGTTCTAAAAAAGAGGTGTTTGTCTAATAGTTGGTACAGATCTTCAAGTTTATAATCAACGATATATTTTTTTTGAGTATTTGTAACTAGGTATACAGTTCTTCCATCGGCATAGAAGAGTGCTATTTCACTAGTTTTAATAGAATGAATGTGATTACCTAATTTAACCAAAAAGCGTTCTTTATAGCTTTTTTTAGCAATATCCTTAACTATATGAGATACATCTTTCTGTTCTTGAAAACTGCTCCTGAAATTTTTAAATTTATTAATTGCAGCCGAAACTTCGGTAAAGGTAATAGGCTTTAGAATATAATCTATGCTATTAACTTTAAAGGCATCGATAGCATATTCATCAAATGCAGTGGTGAAAATCACAGGTTTATTAAGTGATACCTTACTAAAAATATCAAAACTTAAACCATCTGTCAATTGAATGTCCATAAAAGCCAGGTCGAATGCCTCTTGATGATCTTGCAACCATGATACAGAATCGCTAACAGATGTAAATTTGGCGACAATATTTATAGAAGGATCGTGTTTTAAAATATAACGCTCTAACTTCTCAGTAGCTGGAACTTCGTCTTCTATTATTATAATTTTCATATTTCTAGGCTTTCATTGTTAATTTAGGAATAGAAATTTTTCTTATACCATCTTCTTCTATCACAGTAATAGAATTGTCACTATAAATTGCATAAGCTTCTTGTGTCTCTTGCAGAAGATGTATTCCAAACTTTTCTACAATTTTGTCATTAAAAGAGTATGTGATATTTAGAGAGTTACTGTCTTCATTTACAGATATTTTTATAAAACCGTCTGTAGTATTAATTGAATATCTAATAATTTGTTCAATAACCGTTAAGAGACTACCTGGAACCACTAAAAAGGTACTGCTTAAATCATTTTGAATCTGTATGTTTCTATATGGTAAATAGTTAAATATTTTTATCAAGCTTTCCAGTATTATTAGTTCTTCATTAATAGAAACCAATTGTTGCTTACGTTTAGAAAGAATATAACGATATACTAAAGCTATTTCATCAATAAAATCGTCAGTAATATCCTTGTCTTTTTTTATAAGCGTGATCAAAGCTTCAAGACTTTCAAAAAGTAAATTAGGGTTAATGCCTTGTTTAAATTGGTTAAAATCGTCCTCAATGATTTGTTTTAAACGCTGTTCCCTTTCTAATTTTTGTAGGCTAATTTTATGTAGATACTTATGGCTTATGTGAAGTAGTATATAAATTAGCGTAATACAACAAAATATAATATTGAAAGGAATGAGCTCTTCTTTGTTAGGAGCAAAGCCTTCTACATACTTGAAATACAGTATTATTGATCCTGTAGTTAAACCAATGCATAAGATCATCGAGACAACTATTTGAAGTATTACTATGTTTGTAGAGAATGCATTTTTAAACTTCTGAAATAGCATTAAAAATGCTCTGGAAAATTCCTGAATTATATACGATAGCCCAATACAGATATATAATTCCTGACCAAGAAAATAGTCTTGTAATTGTTCAACATCATTGCTTATCAATAAAATAAGCAAATACACAATAATTCCAGAAAATATTGGGCTTAACAACCTGAAGAGTGGGTGGTGTATAAAAAGCTTTTTCATTGAAGTAAGGGTAGTTTAACAGTGAATCGATCATCTTTAATTACTTCAATAGTTGCATTTTGTAACAAGGCATATCGTTCCTTTATATTTTTTAGACCAATTTGGAACGAACTTATTTTATTTGGAGTAGAGGTTATATTATTTTGAACTATAATGTTTTTCCCATCTTGATATATCTTAACTTTTAATGGTTTATCTGCATGCATTTGATTATGCTTCACAGCATTTTCAACCAACATTTGCAACGTTAATGGAGGTATCTTATAATTGTTTTGTGCATTTGTTAATAATATCTCGCATTCAAACCTGTTTTCGTACCGTGTTTTTATTAATGTAAGGTAAGAGTTCAAAAAGTCTAATTCATCGTTTAAGTCTACTTGCTTTTCATAGTAGCTCTTTAATGTATAGTCATACATTAGTCCTAAATTTCTAATATATGTTTCAGCACTTTTAGTGTTGCTATGTATTAAGGAAGATATAGTGTTTAAACTATTAAATAGAAAATGAGGACTTAATTGCGATTTTAATGCTTTTAATTGCAAGTCTATTTGTTTGCGTTCGTATGTGATAGTATCTATTTGGTGCTTCGCATAGGAATAATAACTGTATAGCGCAAAATAGATAATGCTATAAAGTAATATAATTATAAACGAAATAATGGCAAACTTTAAGAATGCACTATTGGGTGAAACGCCATTGTTTGACTCAATAGGAAAAGCAAGTTTATACAAGCTGTAGCTAGTATAAAAAAGGCTGATAACTAAGAGATATGTAACGATAATGCCAACAACAAATCTATTTGCTAGTTGGTTGTGCCAGGGAAATTTGTTGTCTAATTTTTTTGTGATGGCATAGACAAGATAGCTCATTAGTATTCCTAAAAGACAAGATAGAATAATATCAATAACTGCAAGAGCAGATTGATCATCTCGAATAAATGAAAATACGAGCCATCCAAGAATAGCTCCCAATAAGATTGTGAAAAGATGTCTCTTCAAAATTGGGTTGGTTATTTTCATAGAACCAAGGTAATCAATCTATCTTAAATGTTGGTTCAAGAAAAGAGTTGATTACCTTGATTAATGGAGTTAGCAGAATAATTAGTTAATAGCTTTCATGGCTCTGCCATAATAGGTTTCAGACCTAATTGAATTAGCAGTATTTCTGTAAGCATCTTTTACTTTGCTTGAAGAACGCTTTACCTGACTTGAAAATGCCATTAGAGCTTCTGATAAATAATGTCCTGAATTTATATTAGACATAGACTTTAGTACATCTATTAACTGATCTTCAGACAAGCTTCTCTTATCAGCAATCTTCTTATAGATACTAGAAGCATAATGTCCAGAACGAATATTTTCGTTCATAAGAGACAACAATTCATTTAGATTGCTACCATCATAATCCTTATTAAATAGCGTAACGATAACTTCAGTAATATAATGATCAGACTTAACATCTTTTAAAGTTCCAAAAATAGCATCATATGCATTTTTAGATAAGCCCTTTTCATTAATTGCTTTTTTAAGCACACGTGTCTTATAATGATCAGACTTAATGTCTTTAGATAGGCTAATTACTTTAGCTATATTTCTAGAGTTTAATTGACGACTATCCATGATCTCGGTTAAGATTTGAGTCACATAATGGTCAGACTCTATGCTTTTAGATATTTCCATTAAGCTCTCCATTTGCGAGTCTGTAATGTTCTTATCTTTAATAACCTTTTTTAATACACGTGTTACGTAGTGATCAGATTTTAGAGTTTTTGTAGCTTCTATATAAGCATCTGTACTTTGCTGATTTGCAAGAAATGCTTTTTGGTTTGATTCTAATATTCCTGCTAAGTAATGATCAGATTTTATTTCCTGACCAGCAGTTTTAATTACTGAATTTAGTTCTGAAGCACTTAAATTATAATCTAACAGTAATTTGAAGTACGTAGTTTTAACATAATCTGCTGTTATCTCTCCAATTTCATTTAAAACTGCTCTGGAGCCACCTCGCTCGTAAAAGCGTTTAACACGTGATTCTGCGGCAATCCTTGTGCTCCTAACTATTTCAGGAAGAATTTCTGCAAGCCACTGCTTACCTTCTGGATTAAAATCTTTTTCAGAACGACCTACATAGTATCGTTTAGTAAGATTTCCATTTCTATCTGCCTCAATGACGATTCGTCTTCTGCTTCCAAAAGATTTTTTTTCGATCTCTAAATAACCTCCATCTGTTATAGAGGTAATATCTGTATCATCATTAGAAACGGTAATATCACCTTCGTATTCAATTTGAAAATCTTTACCGTTATCAGAAAAATGAATAGTCGATTTTCCATGTTTGTCTGTAATACTTAGTGTTTTGCCTTTGCTTGTACCTCTTTGAGCTAAAACATTAGCAGGTTGATATACCATAAATGCTAAAAGTAATAAGCTTAAAATGGTACGTTTGGTTGTTAATAGTCGCATAACTGTTCGTTTTTATTTTTTGATGACTCAAAAGTATGCGTAAAGTCCATTCAAAAAAAACGAAGTGTAGTCAATTGAATTAAAAGTGTAGTGAATTGTAATTACTTGTTTTAAAAACAGTTTTTCTACTGTACAATATTAAAAATAGCGATGGCATAAAGGTAAAAACGAGCAAACCTTAAAAGCCCAAAAAGTAAGTAGTTCTTAAATCTAAATTTAATAAAACCAGCAGCGATGCTAGTCATTGCAAAAGGTATTGGCAATAAGGCACCAACTATAATTAAGAAACCGCCCCATTTTCTGGTATTTTTGATGTGCTTATCCATTTTGGTTTCCATAGCATGTTTAACCTTTGGTATTTTTGTTATAGCATGACCTGTTAAATATGAAATAATACCACCTAAATACGATAGTAAAGCTAATATGGATAAGTATAATAGCGGTTGAGAGAGTTTTTTAGACCAGGCTATAAATATTTCAGGCGGGATAAGCCCAAGCACAGACTCTGAAGCAAAGAATATAGCTAATATACTAGTGGTTTCAAACTTTTCGGTAATAGAGTTTAATACAACATTAATGTCTACTACAAAATAATGGAATCCTAATAGAGCACCAATAAATATCAATATTGGCAGAATAGCTTTTTTTAAGCTAATGCCTATAAATTTGTAGAAACCAGTATATTGATAATACTGATGTAAGAGCTTGATTTTACTCTTTTTTGTTTTAGTATTAGAACTCATGCAATTTTTAAGAACTGCAAATCTACAACACAATAAAACAACACACAATTACTTTAACGGGATTTTATTTTAAAGCTCTGTTAAAATTTTGTAAACCAACTCTTTGGTAAGCTCTTTTCCTTTGGCTCTAGCTTTTATATCATCAAATAAAAACTTAAAGTCGCAACCAGATTTATAGAGACTGCAGCCATAAGCTGTGCTACCTTTAATTACAGTGCCTTTTTTACACTTTGGACATTCTATGGTATCAGGAATGCTAGTGTTTACTTTCTTAGGCTCAAGAATTATTTGAAAATCATCATCAAATCTAAGCAAACCTTCAGTTTTCCCAGTGTCAATTTTAAATCCTTTTAGGTTTGTAGTAGCACCTTTTTCTATTAATCGTAGGTATTGGTTTTCAGAAATTTTCTTTCCACTAAAACTAAAGGGGAGTACGACAAGGCAACCAGATTTGAAATTGCTGCACCCAAAAGCTGATTTTCCTTTTATTAAAATACCTTGCTTACATTTGGGACAATTTTTCCCAACTACTGTTTTTGTCGTTTTTTTGGATTTGGATTTGGTTGTATTATTCGCAACAGTATTAGCATGCGAAATATTAGCTTTCACTTTTTCACTTCTTACTTCATATACCAAATCATCAACCATACGTTTCATATTTTTAATAAAGGTACCAGCGTTGTAATTTCCTTTTTCAATCTCCTTAAGTTGCTTTTCCCATTGTCCAGTAAGTTCAGCAGATTTTAAGAGTTTGTTTTGTATGGTCTGTATTAATTGAATACCTGTACTAGTAGGTAAGATCTGTTTTTTGTTCCGTTTTAGATAATTACGCTTAAATAAGGTTTCAATAATATTAGCGCGTGTTGAAGGCCTTCCTATACCGTTTTCCTTCATAAGGTCTCGCATTTCATCATCATCAACTTGTTTTCCGGCTGTTTCCATTGCACGAAGCAGGGAGGCTTCAGTAAAATGGCTTGGAGGTTTTGTTTGCTTCTCCAGAAAGGATGGCTTATGTGGTCCTTTTTCTCCTTTTTCAAATGATGGTAGAATAGCAGACTCTTTTTTTAATTTTACTGTGGCTTCATTATCATTTGCCTCAAAAATAACACGCCAACCTTTTTTAAGAATCTCCTTTCCAGATGTTTTAAAAGTATACTCCTTAACTTTTCCTTGCACGTTGGTATTGGCAACTTCGCAGTCGTCGTAAAATACAGCAATAAACCTTTTAACAATAATATCGTAAACTTGCTGTTGTGCAGGGTTTAGATGAGTTTCTATTCCTGTAGGGATAATAGCATGGTGATCTGTTACCTTTTTATCATTAAAAACTTTAGACGACTTTTTAATTGGCTTACCTAAAAGTACGCTAGTAAAATTACTATAAGCAGTTAGCTTTTTTAGAATACTGGCCACTTTAGGGTAAATATCATTTGGTAAAAACGTGGTATCTACTCTAGGGTATGTTACTACTTTAAGTTCGTATAAGCGCTGAACGATTTTTAGAGTTTCATCTGCTGAAAAACCAAATTTTGTATTGCAATACACTTGTAAACCAGTTAGATCGAACAATTTTGGTGCGTATTCTTTTCCGTTTTTCTTTACGACAGATACAATCTCAAAATCTGCTTCAGCAACCTCATTAGCTACTTTTTCGCCATCTTCCATTTTTAGAAAGCGCCCCTCTTCGTAACTAAACAGTGTATTTCTATAAAGTGTTTGTAGTTCCCAATATGGTTGTGGCTTAAAGTTCTCTATATGCAAAAAACGTTCTACAACCATCGCAAGGGTAGGTGTTTGCACACGGCCAATAGAAAGTACTTGTTTATAGCCGCCATGTTTCAAGGTGTATAAACGAGTAGCATTCATACCTAATAACCAATCGCCAATCGCTCTCGAAAAACCAGCATAATACAAGTTGTCGTAATTTTCAGAAGGTTTCAAGTTTTCAAAACCTTCTTTAATAGCTTCTGCAGTAAGTGAGGAGATCCAAAGACGCTTAACAGTACCTTTGTAATTAGATTGTGTCATTACCCAACGCTGTATCAACTCACCTTCTTGTCCGGCATCACCACAGTTTATCACTTCATCAGCTTTATCAAACAAGCTTTTTATAATGTTGAATTGTTTTTTGATGCCATCGTTGTCTACTACTTTCGTTTGAAACTTTTCTGGAAGCATGGGTAGGTTGTTTAGATCCCAACTTTTCCAATAAGGTCTATAGTCGTTTGGTTCAAATAAAGTGCAGAGATGACCAAATGTATAAGTAACAGCGTATCCATTACCTTCAAAATAACCGTCGCGTTTGGTGTTAGCTCCTAATATAGCTGCAATTTCACGCGCAACACTTGGTTTTTCGGCAATACATACTTTCACTCTTGATTTTGTTTTTATAAGGTGCGCAAAATACTAAAATTTGAAAAAATTGTTGTATGTATTTAATGAAAATAGCTAAAACCAAAGTGCATTAAATAAATAATGAAAATTAGCTTTAGCTATTAAATATGTTCTAAATAGTATTAGTTGTGAATTTCTTTAACAATAATATTTCCAGACGGAGTATGGATATAATAGGCTCCTGGATATAAGTCATACTTTTCAGCTTTCTTTGGAGCTGGCCAACATTCTTCAGGAACTTTAAAAATATATGTGCTCATATGAAGCACTCCATTTTTATATTGATCTGTGCTTTTCTCTGCGTATAATGGTCCACCTTCACAACCAGCAACGTACCATCTCATACCATCTTTTACAACTACAACATCAACACCGTTGTTTTCTACAGACTCTAGATTGGTAGTAAACGAACTTAACGTAAAACTTAATAAAAATACTAGGGCAATGCTACTCGAAATTTTAATTACTTTTTTCATAATATATTGATTTAATAGTTTATAATTAGTTCACCTGTACATTACCTTCTAAAACTTCAGAATAGGTACCTGGTGAATATGTACCTTCACACGGCCAATCTGGGCCATCTGTTAGTGACCAGAAAAGTGGTGTCATTCTATCTGGATCTGCTTTTGAGCCTTCTCCATTATCCATTACAGAAAATCTACATGCTTTTCCAACAGCGTCAGGGTTAGCAGAATGCGACGTAATTCTACCAGACATAGTAGCTATATTTCCTTGAGTATAAATACAATTTATGCTAAACTTAAGCTTTAAGTCTCCTTTAGTATAGGTAAGCACGCCACTTCCCTTAACGTCGCCATTTTTGTCTGTTTTAGCATGAAAAGAGAAATGTCTTTTTCCATCAATTCCAGCCCATTCAATAGTTCCTTGTCCGCTAGCAGAAGGGGTGTTTCCAACTCTTGAAAATGAGTCTTCTTTACTCTTTTCGAATGTTGAGTTATTATCAATGACTAATTCTTCTTTAGAACAATTAGTAACAAGTATTAGGGCAAACAAAAACATGATTACATTTTTCATAATAATTGAATTAATAGTTCCTAACAAAGTTACTTGAGCAATCGTGCTATGGCAATACTCAAATTGAGTAAATGTGTTATAGATTAAATTTCAATTACCTAAAAAAGATTGTGCTGTGATTTTAAGATGTTGATAAGTTCTCCGGTTGAAGAAAGCTTTAGTTTTTTTATAATATTTCTTCTATGAGTATCTACAGTGTTTGAACTAATAAACAGTTTTTCACCTATTGATTTACTAGATTGTTCGGTAGCTAAAAGTTTAATAATGTCTTTTTCTCTGTTGCTAATATTTTTAAAAAAATCTCTTTGAGAACAATTAGTTGTGAATTTTGTGGTAAGATCATGATTTTTATTTAGCAAATGTAAAGACGCTCTAACAGGCATTAAGTGTTTAGATAATAAAACAGTGAAATGAGTTAACCCTTTTTTAATCTTAGATGACCCTAAGCAAAAAGGAGTTGTATGCTGAATGATGTTAATATAGGTGTTGTCTCTTTTCTTAAATCTGTAATTCCAGGAATATGATAGCTGATCAAATTGCTTTTTTTTGATGCTATTGTTGATAAAATTCAAAAGTTCACCTATTGAATTTGCTAAACATTGAAGATCTTTTTTATGAATTCTCTCCCATATAAAATGTAACCCTTTAGTTTTAATTTCCTTATCAGTAGCGCCTAGGCATGGGTGCATGTTCTTGCTTACATAGTCCACTGAGAAATTTAACCTATTCACTATGCAAAAAAATGTTGGACTATACGTTAAAGAACAGTCTGAATCTATAATTCTTTTAATATCCTCTTCTTTTAAAAAAGGGTTATCTATAGAATTAAAGATTTGGCGGTAATTGTTTTCAAAGTCAGTTAGTAACATTTTATGTAAATTGCTATAATCTGGAATAGTCGGGTGGAGAACAAATCTAATTCCAATTTACATGTATTATATGTATGCTACTTAGCTCTAATGGGATATTTTAATTATGCAAATATATTAAATAATTAACATATTTTTTTGGAATATGTTAAATAATTAACTTTTTAATTGTAAAAAATTGAATTTCAGTTAATTGCAAATCAAAACAATGTGCAATTGTTAAAAGTTAAAAGTTATTTTATTCATTTAACACAATTCGCTACCTTTAATCACTCATACAACCAACCTATAAAAATCTTAATGAAAAGGCTAGCGAATAATTCGACATCCGCCTATGCTTACCTACCTTTAAACAGTGTTTTATTTCTTCGTAGAGATAGAATGCATAGTACAATTAAATCAATTTATAACCAACCAAAATTACAAGTATGAAATCAACTTTTAAAGCATCATTTCTATGGCTATGTCTATTAGTAATGACCTTTACGCTACAATCTCAAACAGTAAACGACAAAACGTTTAGCGGTTTAAAACTTAGAAATATTGGACCAGCAATGACTTCTGGTAGAATTGCCGATATTGCTATTCATCCAGAAAATGAAAACATTTGGTATGTGGCAGTTGGATCTGGTGGTGTCTGGAAAACTGAAAATTCTGGAACCACATGGAAACCAATATTCGATAGACAATCGGTTTACTCCATAGGCTGTGTAACAATAGACCCTAATAATCCGCATACTATTTGGGTTGGTACAGGAGAAAATGTTGGGGGAAGACACGTTGCTTTTGGCGATGGTATTTATGTAAGTCACGATGATGGTGCTTCATGGAAAAACATGGGTTTAAAGAATTCAGAACATTTATCAAAAATTATTGTACACCCAGAAAATTCTAATATTGTTTGGGTAGCTTCTCAAGGACCATTATGGAGTAAAGGTGGAGACAGAGGCGTTTATAAAACAACAGATGGAGGAAAGACATGGAACAGAACATTGGGAGATGCTGAATGGGTAGGAGCTACAGATATGCTCATAGATCCAAATAACCCAGATATATTATACGCTGCAACTTGGCAACGCCATCGTACCGTTGCAGGTTATTTAGGTGGTGGTCCTGGATCAGGAATCCACAAAAGTACTGATGGAGGTGAAACATGGAAAAAATTAAAAAAAGGCATTCCAGGATCTAATTTGGGTAAAATTGGTTTAGCGATGTCTCCTTTTAATTCTGATGTTATATATGCAGCTATCGAATTAGATAGAACCAAAGGTGGCGTATTTATGTCTACCAATAGAGGTGAAACATGGAAGAAACAATCTGATGCAGTTGCAGGAGGAACAGGTCCTCATTATTATCAAGAACTTATTGCATCACCCCATCATGAAGGCACATTATATTTTATGAACAATAGTGCTTTAGAATCTAAGGATCATGGAAAGACATTTACAAGAATGCGTCGTTCTAACCAGCACAGTGATAGTCATGCTATGGTATTTAAAAAGTCTGATCCTAACTATATTTTAATTGGAACTGATGGTGGTTTATATGAAAGCTTCGATCTTACTAATAGCTGGAAATATGTTAGAAACCTACCTATTACACAATATTTTAAAATAGCAGTAGATGATGCAAAGCCATTTTACAATGTATATGGAGGGACACAAGATAACGGGTCGCATACTGGACCATCTAGAACTATTAGCTCTGATGGTATTGCAAGTGCAGATTGGTGGAAAACCTTAGGTGCAGATGGCGCACAAACAGCAACAGAGCCTGGGAATCCAAATATCTCTTATGGTGAATTTCAACAAGGTGTATTATGGAGAATAGACAAAAAAACAAGAGAAACTGTTTTTATTCAACCACAAGCCAGAGAGGGAGATCCGCATGAGCGTTTTAATTGGGATGCTCCAATAGTTGTAAGTGCTTATGACTCTAAACGTTTATATTTTGCATCTCAGCGTGTTTGGCAATCGAATGACAGAGGTGATAGCTGGCAGCCAATTTCTGGTGATCTTACACTTAATGAAGATAGAATGACTTTTCCATATTATGGAAAACAACAAAGTTGGGACAATGCATGGGATTTAAAAGCCATGTCAAATTACAATACTATTACCTCATTAGCAGAATCTCCTAAACAAGAAGGGCTATTATATGCAGGTACAGATGACGGACTTATACAGGTAACAGAAGACAATGGGAAAACCTGGAGAAAGTTCTCATTAAAGAATGTAAAAGGCTTACCGTCTATCCCTTTTGTTAATGATGTTCGTGCCGATCTTTTTGATGCTAATGTAGTTTATGCTGCTTTAGACAATCACAAATATGGCGACTATAAGCCTTATATTATTAAAAGTACAGATAAAGGAAGGTCATGGAAATTAATTAATGGGGATTTACCTGATACACTATTAATTTGGAGGTTAGTACAGGATCATGTTAAAAAAGATCTATTATTTGCTGCAACCGAATTTGGTATCTATTTTACAAATAATGGTGGAACCAATTGGATTAAACTTAAAGGAGGAGTTCCTACTATTTCTTTTAGAGATATTACGATACAGCGTACAGAAAATGATTTGGTAGCCGGATCTTTTGGTAGAGGTATATTTATTCTGGATGATATTACTCCAATAAGAAACTTCAACTCAAATATGCTAAAATCTGAAGCTACATTGTTTCCTGTAAAAACAGCACATTGGTACAGACAACATAACAGGGTTGGTAGTCAAGGTGATGCTGAATGGATTGCTAAAAATCCACCTTTTGGAGCAAATTTCACTTATTTCATGTCTGATAAGTTAAAATCACTTAAAGATGTTAGAAAAGCAAAAGACAAGAAGAACCCAAGCTTCCCTGGCTGGGATGCTATTGAAGCAGAGAATAGACAACAAGGGCCTCATATTTTATTAATTATAAAAGATGCTAACGGCAATGTTGTAAATACAGTTAAAGGCACAAATAAAAAAGGATTTAACCGTGTAAATTGGAGATTAAATTACCCGAGTAAAAACGGTGAACGTTTACAAGCACCTAGAGGTCGTCGTGGTTTCTTTGGAGGTGGAGGTATTATGGCAACACCTGGAAATTATACTGTTACACTAGTAAAACGTGTAGATGGAGAGGAAACAGTTTTACAAGGTCCGGAGCCATTTAAAGTAGAGCCACTATTAGAAGGCACACTTAAACGCAAGTCTATTAAAGAAATTGATGATTTTAGAAATAATGTTTTTGCTTTTCAGCAAAATTTGACTTCAACAAATATATCATTGTCAAAAAGTTTACAAACTGTTGATGCTATGCAAAGAGCTTTAGATAAGGCAACAACACCTGTAGCTGGTCTTTCTAAACGTATTAATGACGCTAGAATAACATTATTGAATATTGGAAAAGAGTTGAATGGTGATGATACTAAAGGCGAAATAGGCTCACGTTCAAACCCAACAGCTAGTGATGGTGGTTCACTAGGGTGGTTTGCATTTTCTAACACATATGGACCAACAGGTGAGCATAAAGGACTTTTAAATAGAGCGAAAAGTCAGCTCTCTAAAGTCAAAACAAAATTAATGAACGTTACACAAAATACATTACCTGCTATTGAACGTGATCTTAAAAACTCTGGAGCTCCTTGGATAGAAGGGCAAGGAATGATAAAAGATTAATAGCACAATTTATTATTGGGAGCTACTAATGCAAAAAAGTAGCTCCCTTTTTTTTATTCAAAAAATTTAGTTTATGAGACATTTAACTTTAATAATTGTAATGGTTTTGGCAATCTCAGGTTTTGCTCAAAAAAAGACTCTTGATCATGAGGATGTATATACATGGAACGTAATAAAAAATCAAAGTATTTCAAATGATGGAAACTTTATAATGTATGCTCTAGAAAGAGGCGAGAAAGATCATCACCTAAAAATCAAAAACACCAGTGGGGATTTGGTTTTTCATCATGAACGTTCAGAACAAGGACGATTTACTTTTAACTCTAATCATGCTCTATTTACAATAAAAGCATGGAAAGATAGTGTAATGGAAATGAAGCGACGAAAGGTGAAGAAGGACAAATTACCTAAAGATACACTTGGGATTTACAATATTAAAAGTGGAGATATTACCAAGATCCCACAAGTTAAATCTTATAGAATCCCTGAAAAATGGTCGGGTTATGTAGCTTATTATCTAAACGATATTAAGAAATCGAAAGCAAAACCAGACAAGAAAAAGGATTCTACAGTTACATCTAAGAAATCCAAAAAAGTAAAAAAAGTAAGTAAGGTTAATGGTTATCATTTGGTGTTGAGAAATTTAGACACCCAAAAAGAAGACACGATAAAATATGTAACCAATTATAGTTTTGCTAAAGAAGGTAAACAACTTACATATATTACTACTGGAGAAAAAGAAAAAACAAAGCCTGGAGTGTATGTTTTAGATATTGAAAGTGGACAAAATAAACACATTTTTGAAGCAAATAAGAAAGCAAAGTATTATCAACTGAATTTTAGTGATTCTGGGGCACAATTGGCGTTTGTAGTTGATACAGATACGACAAAAACATTAGTAAGACCTAATCAACTTTATCATTGGTCTAATGGAAATGCTAAGGCTCAAATGTTAGTAGATAAAAAAAGTGCTCCTAAAGGATATCGAGTATCTTCAGATGGAAGAATTGAATTTTCTAAAGATGAGTCGAAACTTTATTTTGGATTGGCAACTCCACCAATTGTGAAGGATACAACCTTGCTTAAAGAAGAAACTGTGAATGTAGAAGTATGGACTTATGATGAACCACGTTTATATACAGTACAGGAATTACAAGTTAAAAATGACAAAAAGAAATCTTATCAAACCGTTATTCATTTAAATACTAAGAAATTAGTACAACTTGGATCAGTTGATTATCCAAACACACGATTGGGTGATGAAGGAAATGCTGCATATGCTTTGATAAGTAATTCAAAACCTTATCAACTAGAAAGTCAATGGACAGGTAGTAGAAATAGTGATTATGCCTTGGTAAATGTTAATACTGGAGATATAAATAAAGCATTAACCAAAGTAGCTTCCTCAATGCGTTTAAGTCCGGGAGGAAAATATATATATGGATACCAATCGGCTGATTCAACTTGGTTAGCTTATAACATTTCAACTGGAAAACGCGTTGATCTCACTAAAGGCAGATTGTTTTACAATGAGCTCAATGATTCACCTAGACATCCTGGGTCTTATAGAATTGCTGGTTGGACACAAGATGATACATCTATTTTAATCAATGATCGATATGATATTTGGAAATTCAACCCAAATACTGGACAAAGTGAACGATTAACTAAAGGTAGAGAGACTAAAACCACTTATAGATATGTGCGGCTGGACAATGAAGAACGTCACATTAATGGTAGTGCTAAATGGTTGTTAACTACGTTTAATGAAACAAATAAGCATTCAGGGTATTTTGAGTATAATGCAAAAACCGGTAAGGGAAAACAACTTTTAACCGGACCATATAGTTATTCGCGACCAACAAAGGCTCAAGATGGGAGAAATTTATTCTTTACGAGACAATCGTTTGAAGAGTTTCCAAATTTGAGAATCTCTGATATAACATTCAAGAAGCAAAACCAGATTACAGATGCTAACCCGCAGCAAGTTGAGTATAATTGGGGAACTGCTGAGTTGGTAAAATGGACATCATTAGATGGAAAAGAGTTATCAGGAATGCTAATTAAGCCTGAAAATTTTGATCCGAATAAAAAATATCCAATGATTGTAAACTTCTATGAAAAGAGTTCAAATGGTCTGTTCAGGCATAGAGCTCCTTCAGCTGGGAGATCGACGATTAACTATAGTTTTTATGCCAGTAGAGGCTATGTTATATTCAATCCAGATGTCTACTATCGTATTGGGTATCCTGGTGAGAGTGCTTATAATTGTGTCATCCCTGGAATTACCTCGCTTATTGAAAAAGGGTTTATAGATAAAGATAATATAGGAACTCAAGGACACAGTTGGGGAGGATATCAAATAG
This sequence comes from Flavobacteriaceae bacterium, assembly GCA_030148025.1. Taxonomy (GTDB): domain Bacteria; phylum Bacteroidota; class Bacteroidia; order Flavobacteriales; family Flavobacteriaceae; genus JASBUG01. The sequence goes on from JASBUG010000020.1 coordinate 50,504, forward strand.
CCTATTTAGTAACAAAGACCGATATTTTTAAAGCTGCAGAGTCTGGAGCACCAGTACCAAATATGATAAGTGCTTATGGTGGTATTAGATGGTGGACTGGTTTGAGTAGACAGTTTCAATATGAACATACACAAAGTAGAATAGGAGGTACGCCTTGGGAGTATCCTGCTAGATATATTGAAAACTCTCCAATATTCAATATTGATAAAATTAATACACCTTTATTGATTATGCACAATGATGCAGACGGACATGTGCCATGGTATCAAGGAATAGAGTTCTTTGTTAGTTTACGACGTCTTGGAAAACCTTCATGGTTTTTGAATTATAATGGAGAACCTCATTGGCCGTTAAAATTGCAAAACAGAAAAGATTTTAATGTTAGAATGGCGCAGTTTTTTGATCATTATTTAAAAGATGCTCCAATGCCAGTGTGGATGAAACGTGGTGTTCCTGCAATAGAAAAAGGAATTAATCAGGGTCTGGAACTTTTGCCAAAAGGAAACTAACAAGTTATGGCATCATATGATTTAAAAAATAAACAGATATTAGTTACTGGAGCTTCCAAAGGTATTGGTCATGCTATCGCTGATTACCTCATGAAAATGGGAGCGCAAGCAGCTGTCCATTATAACTCTGATGAGGAAGCTGCTAACATGTTGGTAAACACATATCCTGAAACACATTCTAAAGCATATCAGGCTGATTTAGGTAACTATAATGATGTTATCAATCTATTCAATCAAGTTCTAAGCGATTTTGGTAAGATTGATAGCATCATTTTAAATGCAGGCGTATTTATATCACATTCAACTAATGAACCACTAGAAGATTGGTTTAAGGTATGGAAAAAAACACTGGCTATTAATTTAGATTCTGTAGGAATCCTTACTAAACTTGGGATCGATCATTTTAAGAAACAAGATGGAGGACGTTTTGTGTATATAGGAAGTAGAGCTGTTTTTAGAGGAGAAACGGAAGAATACCTTGCATATGCGGCTTCAAAAGGTGGGTTAACGTCTTTAGCTAGAAGCGTCGCCCGCTCCTTTGGAAAAGACGATATTAAATCGTTTGTAATTGCTCCGGGCTTTACACGTACGCAAATGGCTGAATCGTTTATAGAAACTTACGGGGAGGAACGTGTGCTTAATGAAATCGCATTGAATACGCTTACCAAACCGGAAGATATTGCACCGTTAATTGCTTTAATATGTAGCGGTTTAATGGATCATGCAACAGGTTCAACTATTGATATTAATGCTGGAAGTCACATAAGATAACTACTTAACAATCATGTAATTATAAATTTTTTCAGAAATGCGAGCTAATTGATCTGTTCCTGCGTCAAAATCTTTTAGGTTTTTTGATAGTAACACCAAAATATATGACTCACCATTTGGCAAATATACTATCGCAGCATCATGATGGACTCCTGTAATAGATCCGGTTTTATGAGCAATTTCAACATCTTCAGGTAAGTATTTAGGAATCATATCGTTCCATTTCTGATCTTTTAATATGGATATCATCGACTGAGTATCTTTTTCATTACCAGCTTTATTTGTAGCTATAGCTTTCATAATTACTAATAGATCCCTTGCTGTTGTAGAGTTGCTCAATCCTAAATCATAGGCTTTTTGATCTTCAACGCCACGTAACACCTCGATCTTTGCAGCTCCAAGATCTCTCATGGTTTGGGTTACTTTCTTAGCATCAACAAGTTCAATTAATGCATTAGTGGCAAGATTACTACTAACAGTTATCATTGGAACCATAAGGTCGTATAAGCTTTGTTTTGTTCCAATTTTACCGTAAATCACATCGTCACTATCATCACCAATATCCATTTTATAAGGGCTTCCGTCTACAATACTCTTGAATTCATTGATGAGGAGCATAGAATCGTTTAAATTTAGCTTACCCTCCTGTTGTTGTTTGTATAGCTCAATCATGACTGGTACTTTCATAGTACTGGCAGCATGAAACTCCTTATCTATATCGATGTATAACGAGTCTGTTTCGTCAGATAGATTAAGGAACGCAATAGCAATATCTCCATCAATTGTTTCAATATGTTGCTTTATATTAGCTTTAAGGACATCTATTGGCTTCTGATTTTTACAAGAAATAATTAGAAAGAAAATAAATACTGAAGTAATTTTTTTAATAAGTGGCATGCTCAATTATTAGTTTTAGTGCTAACTAAGATAGTGAAATGATAATATTATCATTAAAACTGTAACGTTTTTAAAAAATAGGCTTCTTAATAATATATCAATCAATCAACCACAAAATGAAAAAAGTTATTCTTTTATTGATGTGTTTTATAGCATGTCAATTACAGTCACAAACAAAGTCCCCTGAAATTTCAAGTAAGCAATGGCAAGAAGATCTTAGGTTCTTGCAAAAAACAGTACATGATGATTATTCGTTTCTGTTTAAGAAAACCACTAAAGAAGTATTTGATGCCGAAGTAGAAACGCTCTATTCACAAATTCCATCAATGGAAGATCATGAAATTGTTATTGGTATGGCTAGAATTGTTTCTTTATTTAAATACGGACATACGGATGTTGGTTTCCGCTATCAACAATTACCTATTAACCTATATCATTTTAGTGATGGTGTTTTTATACAAGGTGTTCATAAAGATTATGCAAAAGCTGTAGGCGCAAAAGTTTTATCAATAAACAATGTACCTATTGAAAAAGCTTTAAAAGATATTTATCCATCTGTACCATCAGAAAATGATTATTTTTTTAAGGCTTATGGTTTAAACTATTTAAGAATTCCAGAAGTATTACATGCACAAGGGATCATTCCTGAATTGTCAGATACTGTTACTTTTACTTTAGAAAAGGATGGTGCTACATTCAAACAACAATTTACTACACTTAATGGAGAGGAACGTGTTCCAGCAAAATATGGTTATGTATTTAATAACGATAATTGGTTAAGCTCTAAAAAACAAGAGCGCACACCTAATTACCTAAAGCATTTCGACAAAATCTATTATTACGAATATTTACCAGAGCAGAAGACTGTTTATGTTAGGCATAGTCAAATACAAGATGATAGTACCGAGGATATTCCTACCTTTTATAAACGTGTTTTTAATTTTATTGATCAAAATGATGTTGAACGCTTAGTAATTGATGTTCGCTTAAATGGAGGAGGTAATAATTATAAAAATAAGCCAATCATAAAAGGACTTGTAAGATCTGAAAAGCTTCAAAAACAAGGTAGTTTATATGTTATTACTGGAAGAAGAACATTTTCTGCTTGTCAAAATTTGGTAAATGAGATTAGCAACTATACTGATGCCATTTTTGTAGGAGAGCCTACTGCAGAGAATATTAATTTTTATGGAGACGTGAATAGAATCAAACTTCCAAATAGTCAAACTCCAGTAGCGCTATCTTTTGCTTGGTGGCAAGATAAACCTCAATGGGAAGGTGGTCCGTATACTGTACCACACGTACCGGTAGATATAAGCTCAACCGATTTCGAAAACGGAAAAGATCCAGTTTTAGAGGCTGCTTTGGCTTTTAAGGGTACAGATTTCCATATGGATCCTATGCAACATTTTACCGATCTATTTATGGCCGGAAAGATGGAACAAATTAGTACAGATGCACACAATATGCTAAAGGATCCTAGATATGCTTTTTTCGATTTTGAAAACCAATTTGACAGAGCTGGGCACCAGCTAATCGGTATTGGTCAAGTACAACCAGCTACGGCTATATTTCAATTAAATGCACAACTATTTCCTAAAGCTGTATCTCCACTTTACGGATTAGGAAGAGCATACTATGAATTGAAGGATATAGAGCAAGCAAAAAACTATTTAAATAAAGCTATAGAACTAGATGTAAATGGAGAAATAAGTATAAAAGCTAAAGAGTTATTAAAATTAATTAATCAATAAACGTTATTAACTAGTTAAAAACAATTAAATACTGCTGGTAATCTATATTTTTGTTTTTGAATGGACTACCATATTAACATATTCAATTTATTAATTGGTTTTGGAATGCTTCAGGGGTTTGTCTTTGGAGCATTGCTTTGTTATAAAAGCAAGTTTAAAGGTGCACAATTCTTTTTAGGACTTACAGTGTTATTCTTGTCTTTTTACCTTTTATGGGTACTGAAATACGATTATGGCTTTCAAAAGCAATACCCCGAACTTCAATTCTTACCAGTGTTGTTTTTATGGGGAATAGGGCCAGCGTTTTATGCTTATTTAAGATTTTTGTTTAGTAAACCTATTCCAAAAATTCAATTAAAATGGATGTTCTTACCACTCTTAATTGAGATTTTGTATTTCAATTTTGCTACTTTAATATCTGTTGTAAACAAAATGGATGTTAACAATCTAAATGGTTTCGAGAGGTTTGTGGTACTTCGTTTATTTTCAGTTGAACATATTGTTGGCTTAATTATAATTGGGTGCTTTCTTTTTAAAAGCTTTAAGTTACTTCAGGAAGCTAATGTACTATACGCTTCAAATAAAATTAGAAGTATCCTTATTTGCTTTGGGTTGCTTTGGCTTATATGGGTGCCTTATACCATTATTGATGTAGTATATTACAATTTTGGTTTTCCACCTTCAAAATTCTATACGTTCTATATTCTTTTTGCTATACTTACTTATGGAATTGGATTTTATGGTTTTAGAATTAGTGACAGAACTTTTGCTGAAGTGGCACTTCCAAACGATAGGCAGGATAGTATAGAAAGTGAAGACTCTATAAGTGTTACAGAAGAGCAGAAATCTTTAGCCTTGCAATTAGATGCAACAATGAAAAGCGACAAATGCTACTTAGATCCAGATCTAAACCTTTCTAGATTTTCTGAAATTGTATCACTTCATCCAAATAAAGTATCAGCTATTATCAATACAGTTTTAGAACAATCATTTAGAGACTATGTAAATGCTTACCGTGTTGAGGAGTTTAAATATTTAGCTCAAGATTACGATCTTAAATCTCGTACTATACTAAGTCTCGCCCACGATTCTGGATTTAATTCAAAGGCTTCGTTTAATAGAGCATTCAAAAAATTCTCTGATATTACACCAGCAGAATATTTAGAGAATTTGAATAAAAACTAGGCTCAAAATATATAATGAGTCGATTTTAATCTCTCCCTTGTTGTTTTTTGCATGAATATTTCATCTTCAAAAACCATAACAAATGAACAACACTTTCAAATCACTGCTTGCAGTATTTCTATTCTGTTTCAGTTTTACAATTCAGGCTCAAGACTATATTAATAAAATTGATACTTTACTTAAAGCAAATGTAAATAGCACTAAACCGTTTAGCGGGTCTGTTTTAGTAGCACAAAAAGGAAAAATAATATATCGTGGAGCATTTGGCTTGTCCAATCTAGAAACAAACACAAAGAACACGATTAATTCTAAATACTTTATTGGTTCTATAACTAAACTATATACTGCAGTTGCAATACTTCAGTTAATAGAAAAGAAACAAATTCATTTTACAGATAAGCTGTCCAAATGGTTACCAGAAATCAATAACTCTGAAAAAATCACTATCCATCATTTACTAACTCATCAATCTGGATTAGTAAGAGATTCTAAGCAAGATTATGATGCAGAGGTAACCTATCAAGAGCGTTTGTTTTCAGTAAAGAATGATTCTTTGCGATTTCAACCAGGAGAAAAGGAAAGATACTCTAGCGTTGGTTTTTATGCACTAACATATATTTTGGAGACCGTATCTGGAATGCCTTTCGAAGATTATTTTGACAAGTACATTTTTACTCCTGCTGAAATGCAAAATACTGGAGTGAAAAAATCTAAAAATCAAAGCATTGATAATTTATCTCAAGGAATTGGTAGTGCTGTTGATGCATATGGTGTTACAGATATTGGTCCAGCAAGATATTTTGATAGCTATTCGTTTGCAGGAGGAGGCTCGTTATATTCTACGATAGACGATATGTATGCGTTTTTTACCGCTTTAGAAAGTGGTAAACTATTGTCTTATAATACTGTTAGGATGATGAAGCTTAAATGGCCCGTAGAAAAACCAAATAAAAGAACACGATTATATCATAGTTATGGCTGGGAGATCTACGATTATTCTAATGAAGAAAGACCTTTTTTAATGATTGATTATGCAGGAAAGATCTATGGTTACAAATCCATGATTCGCTATTATGAGAATGATGATATCGTTATCATAGCGTTATGCAATAGTAGATATAGTGAGCGTAGTCGTTTGGGATCAAATATTAGAAAAATTTTGTTAGACAAACCTTATGAGCTCCCAGAAGCAGCACCAAAACCTCTAAATCTAACTAGATCTATGAAAAAGCATCTAGGTGTATACGATTTTCCATCTGAAAAAACTACAGTAGAAATTAAAATGATCAACAATAAATATACGCTCACGTCTCATGGTGATAAACCTGTTTATATTCATCCTATTGATGAGTATACGTTTCAAGCAAAAACAATTCCTTTAAAAATAACTTTCCATCCTACTTCAAAGCGAAAAACACAATCATTAGAATTTAATTTCGATAATAAAATGGTAGAAACTCTATCAAGAAAAAAATAGGGTTCAAAATACATATTGAGTCGATTTGAAATCTATATAAGCGGTTATTTGCAATAAATAATTCATCAATTAAAAAAAGAACTAAATGAAAAAGATCATACTTATTTTAATACTGCTTGTAGTATCTCCACTAGTAGCACAAAAACAAAAAGAGTTTAATTTTGAAGGTTTTGATGCAAAAGCCGACGCCTATATTAATGCAATTAAAAATGTAGGTGAATTTAGTGGAACTATTTTGGTAGCTCATAAAGGCAACATTAAATACCACAAAGGGTTTGGAATGGCAAGTAGAAGATTCAACATTCCTAACAGTGTTGATACTAAATTCAGAGTAGGCTCAGTCACCAAAAGTTTTACTGCTATTGGCATTTTAAAGCTAGTTGAACAAGGAAAGTTATCACTGGATGATAAACTTTCTAAGTTTCACAAAGATTTTCCTTTTGCTAATAAAATTCAAATAAAGCACTTGTTGTCTCATACTTCTGGTTTAAAACGTGATATTAAATTCCCAGATAAAACAAAAAAGTACAAATTAGATGAGTTGATAAAAATGTCTGAAGTAGATTCATTGTTATACAATCCAGGAACCAAGATGAGCTATTCTAATTGCGGTTATGTGCTATTGCAATCTATTCTAGAACAGCTAACAGGAGCTGATTATGAAACATATATTACTGCAGAAGTTTTACATCCTTTAGGATTATATAATACAGGAGTTGAAGATCCATTATTACCACCTATGGGTTTAGCTGATGGATTTAATAGTGGTAAGGATAAAAATGGAAACTACAGTATTATTGAATCTCACATGTCCTCTCATGGGTACCCTGATGCTGTTGGAGCAATGTATTCTACCACGGAGGACATGATGAAATTTAGCAGACTAATAGGGAAAAGCAATATTTTAAGTAAAGAAAGTTGGAAGAAAGCATTAACACCTTTCTTAGATAGTGGTAGAGGTTATAATTGGGGCTTTGGTTTTAATATCATGAAAGGAAAAACAACTACTGTCTATAATCATAATGGACGAACTTCAGGGTTTAGATGTGGATATTTTCAGTTAGCCGAAGATGACCTAACTGTTATTATTCTTGGAAACTATAATAATGCTGCTAGAGAAGATATTGTAAGAGCTTTTCAGAAAATGTTATTAAGCAAAGAGTATTACCAACCACAGCATTATGAAGTTATAGGTAGTGATAACTTGAACTTAGACGACTTTGTTGGAGAATATAAAACCGCAGAGTTTCCGTTTAAAATATTAAAATTCAAAAATGAACTCTATGTATCTTCTCATGGTGATCCACCTGCAAAACTCGTTCCTTATGAAACAGATGCATTTTTCTGTAAATACTTCGATTTAAATATAAAGTTTGAGAGAGAAGGAGGAGAGGTAATAGGCTGCAACTGGAATTATAAAATTCAGAAATTAAAGGCTAAAAAGCTTGAGTAAATTAAAAGGGATACAAAATGTATTCCTTTTAATTTTTCAATTCTATTTTTCGAACACACTTTTTAGATTAAAAAAACGTTCTATATTTGTAGAATATTTATTTGATATGATACGATTCTCAGCAATAGAAGAAAAAGTTATGCATTTATTATGGCATAAAGGCAAAGCATTTATGAAAGAGCTTATAGATGATTTTGGAGAACCTAGACCAGCAAAAACAACAATGGCCACTCATTTAAAACGTATGACAGATAAAGGGTACATTGCATATTATGAAAATGGTTCAAAGCGCGAATATTATCCATTGATTAAAAAAGAAGCTCATTCAACCAACCGTGTAAATAAATTAGTAAAAGACTTTTTTAATGATTCTGCAGCACAATTAGCTTCCTTTTGCACAACTGAAACAAATATCTCTACTGAAGAACTTAAGAAACTTAGAGAGTTGATCGATCAACAAATTGAAAAGAAGAAAAAATGATTTTGTTCCTTATTAAATCTACAATTTGTTTAGCATTACTTTATACATTTTATAAAGTACTTCTAGAGGCTACTAAAATGCATCATTTTAATAGGTTTTATTTACTATCGATTATCGCTTTATCACTAGTAATTCCAAACATTACTCTATTTATAGAACATTCTTTATTGGCAAACATTAGCGAATTAAACGCTGTAACATCTAAAGCTCTATTTTATCAAAATATTGTAAGCATACTTAAAATTATATATAGTATTGGAATAGCAGTTTTAAGTTTACGGTTTTTAAGAAATCTAATTGTTGTTTTAAAGAACATTGTTACAAATGAAAAATTAAGCTTTAATAATTATAATTTGATTTTGGTAAAAGATAAGGTCTTACCTCATTCCTTTTTTAATTTTATATTTATTAATAGAGAAGATTATAAAGAAGGCAAAGTAAACGACGAACTGTTAACGCATGAAAGATCACATGTTAAAGGGTGGCATACTATTGATGTTCTTTTGGTAGAAGTATTTTATATTGTATTCTGGTTTAATCCTTTAGCACTACTTATAAAAAAGGCTGTCAAGCTTAATCATGAATATATTGCAGATCAAGATGTAATTCATACACACAAAAACAAAGCTTTTTATCAAAACTTACTTCTTAGTGTTGCGACTTGGAATAATCAAATCAACTTATCAAGTAATCTTAATTATGCTTTAACAAAGAAACGTTTTGAAATGATGGCTAAGGGTAGATGTAAAAAAAATATCAGATTAACTAAAATTATCTTAGCTCCATTTATTCTAATCATCTTTTTATTATTCTCTAATAATTCTGCTCCTATAAAGAGAAATCTTGAGCACAATAGTTTTTGGTCAAACCCAACCCATACTTATTTTACTGATCATGCTAATAGTTATGAGCATGATGGTTCTGAATTAACAGAACGATCACATTCTGAAAACGATTCTCATCGTTAAGATCCATTAATCTAGTTAATCAAATGTTAATTTTTATGTTCTAATTTTGTAGAACAATAATAAAGTTCTAATATTGTAGAACAATAATCATAAACAATTAAAGATGTATAAAAAAATCAACATGAATAAAATAGTAACAAGGCTATTTATATTGCCACTATTTGTAGCAGCATTAGGACTATGGTCTTGCGAATCACATGCACAAAAGAAAACAGATAAAACACATGTAGAAGAAAA
>JASBUG010000032.1 GCA_030148025.1 Flavobacteriaceae bacterium
TTATGACTCCGAAAAAGATTTGATCAATCGTCCTGAAAAGTCAAAGCTGGATAGGCTGGTCAATCAAAATACCAAATTGTCTTTCTATTTTGTCTTAAATTTCTTGGCCATCATATTTGCCAGCTATGTGTCGTTTAAAGCAGTTGTCTTTTTCTCACTTTACATATTTGCTATTTGGTTTTATTCACATCGTTTAAAGAAAATGCCAATGACAGGTAATATTGTCTCAGCTATATTGACAGTAACACCCTTCTTTGCCATTTTCATTTACTATAAAAACTTCGAGACGGTGATTTTTATCCATGCGTTGTTTTTGTTTTTATTGGTTTCTATGAGGGAAGTCACCAAAGATTTAGAAAACATTAAAGGAGATTTAGCACTGAATTATCGCACAGTGCCTGTTGTTTACGGGGAAAGATTATCAAAATTAATGTTAACCATAGTTGCACTATTAACAATTGCCACAGCATTAGTACTTGTCTTTTATTTTCAGGTCGGTAGAATGTATTATTATTTTTATGCTAGCGTCATTTTAATGCTACTTTTTGTACTATTATTATGGAAATCAAAGACAAAGACACATTATCTATTGCTGCATAATACCTTAAAATTTATAATACTTGCAGGCGTGTTTTCAATCACTTTAATAGATATAGATTTGGTTTTAAATAATATATAATGAATAAGACTTTAAAAATAGCAATGGCTCAAATTGCTCCTATATGGTTAAATAAGGAGGCCACATTGCAAAAAATTAAAAGGGCTATAATAGAAGCTACCGAGTCCAAATCTGAATTAATAGTATTTGGAGAAGCCTTACTTCCTGGTTATCCTTTTTGGCTCGCTCTTACAGGTGGTGCTGAATGGAATACAGCCGTAAATAAAGAATTACATGCGCATTATGTGAATAATTCAATTTGTATTGAAAAAGGAGATTTAAATTCCATTTGTCAATTAGCAAAGAAAAATAACATAGCTATCTATTTAGGAATAATGGAAAGGCCATTAGATCGTGGCGGCCATAGTATTTATGCTTCATTGGTTTATATTGACTCTGCTGGAGAAATACAATCCGTACATAGAAAATTGCAACCCACCTATGACGAACGTCTTACTTGGTCACCAGGTGATGGAAACGGTTTACAGGTACATTCCCTCAAGGATTTTACAGTCGGGGGCTTAAACTGCTGGGAAAATTGGATGCCCTTACCAAGAGCTGCACTCTACGGTTTAGGTGAAAATTTACATATCGCGGTATGGCCAGGTAGTGACCATAATACTAAGGATATTACCCGGTTTATTGCAAGAGAATCAAGATCTTATGTAGTGTCGGTTTCAAGCCTAATGTCGAGAAATGATTTCCCTGAGGATACTCCACACTTAGAGGCTATCCTACAAAATGCTCCTGATACTTTGGCTAATGGTGGCAGTTGTATTGCAGGGCCTGATGGGGAATGGATTGTTGAGCCGGTTCTTAATAAAGAAGGTTTAATCATTAAAGACATTGATTTTAATCGGGTACTCGAGGAGCGACAAAATTTCGACCCTGTAGGCCATTATTCTAGACCAGATGTTACAAGGTTGATGGTTAATACTGAGCGTCAAAGTACTGTGGAATTTAAATAGGTAAAATCAACTATTGTTGTACCTTTGCCCGCTTAATTATTTGGAAATGAATTTCAAATAGTATATTATAAGGTTATGAGTAGACATCAAGGAAGTAAAGGAAAACGTAAAGTTTCAGGAAGAGGGAGTAGAGCTGCTAATCCAGGTACAGGCCGTGGAGCAACGCCTTCAAATAAAAAATCGAATAAAAATTTTGCTAGGGGGAATGCTCCAGTAAAAAAGAAAGCAACGGCTAAGAGTTCATCAAATCCTGATGAGATTCGCTTAAATAAATACATTGCTAATTCTGGGGTGTGTTCTCGCCGTGAAGCGGACGAAAATATTGCCATAGGTCTAGTAAGTGTTAATGGTAATATTATTACCGAAAT
>JASBUG010000045.1 GCA_030148025.1 Flavobacteriaceae bacterium
TAATTGGACTGACAATTTTAGTTCTTGGTTTTGCTTGGTATCAAAAACTAAAACCTCAAAAAGAAATTGACTGCGAATGTGATACGGAAGAGAAATCAAAATTTATGCAGTCAAAAAAGTTTTTAGGAATCGTAACTGTAGTTGCAATTGTAATGTTGGCTTTTCCATACTATTCAGAAATTTTTTACCCAAACACAAAAAAGCAAATAATCTTGGTTGACAAATCGGACATCAAAACAACTGAGTTTAAAATTGGTGGAATGACTTGTGCGAGTTGTGAAGAACACGTAAACCACGAAGTAAATAAGCTCAACGGAATTGTAATCTCAAAAGCGTCATACGAAAATGGAAACGCAATAATTAAGTTTGACAAAACTAAAACCAATGAAACCGAAATTGAGAAAGCAATTAACTCAACAGGTTACAAAGTAACCAACAAAAAAGAAAATTAATGGAATTTCAATTAAAATCAGAAATTACTTGTCCAGACTGCGGACATAAAAAAGTAGAAGATATGCCAACAAACGCTTGTCAATTCTTTTATGAGTGTGAGAATTGTAAAACAGTTCTAAAACCTAAAGAAGGAGATTGTTGTGTTTATTGCTCATACGGAACAGTCTCTTGTCCACCAATTCAAAAGAATAAAAGTTGTTGTTAACTAAAAATTATATAAAATGAAAAAAACATTCATCACCATCTTTATTTCAATTATGATATTGAATTATTCCTGCGATCAACCGAAGCAAAAAGACGAAGATAGTACAATTGAACATGAAGTAGAATCTTTAATTCACAATATTCCAGAAGGAGATTTAGAAATTTTAAAAATTGAAGGTTGTGAATACATTATATATCAAGATGCACGAAATGCAAATCTGGGATATGGTTATATGGCACATAAAGGAAACTGTAAAAACCCCATTCATATTTACAAAGACACTACCAAAGCCAAGGATTTTCCAAAGAAAAAAAATTAGGTTTAAACACAAACTAAACATGTCTAATGTAAAAACCAAGCTATTTTGAATAAAGATGGTAAATAACAAAGAACTGGGTTAAAAAAATAAAAATTACTTATTTAAACATAGATTTAACTTCACTATGAATTTTAATAAAATTTTTTTCTAGCTCCAATGGTGTAATTTTAATTGGAGATGGCAATTCTCTGTTTATTAAAGGACGTTTAAATCTCACTTTCTTGTCCTTGCCATCGGCAAATACTACAAATTCTCCTTGCTTTAACCTAAAAAAGATTTCTGCCCTACGCTTAGGAACTTCACGTTCGCCTTTAGTAATTCGAGCTTCCCATGAAAGTCCTGTTCCTTTACTTATGCTTCGAGTTGGATTCTTAACAATTTCAAAAAAACGTTCATAATATTTAGCAGTATCAGGGTCGTTTACCTTTCCAAAAAACTGATATGACAAATTGCTTAGAATCGCTTTGCTTGCCTTTTCTCCATAGAGCATATCATTTTGAATTTTATCCTGCATCACATAAATGGTGGCAATGTTATAGCTTCGTAATGTTGCAGGAATCCGGTGCATATGTAAAAGTCTTATTGTTGGAGCTTCCTCCAAAAGCATAAATGAGGGCAACCTATTTCTTTCACTCATTTGTTTTGTTATGGTATGTAATATGGTGGCTATTACAGGCGACAAAGAGGCATCCTTTTTAGGGTTATTAACCACACAAATAACAGATGGGTCTTCTTGATTATTAATGTCTAACGGAACATCATCAGAGGAAAGGGCCATGAATATCTTTTTAGTACTGATTTTTTTAAAGGCATTAGCTAATGTACTTTTTACCCCGGCCGTTTGCCGTTCAGACCCTACACCACTAATAAATGCGTCTGCCATTCCTCTGGATGTTATGTTTCCTTTTAAGAATTTTATAAGTCCATTGGTATTAAGTTGTTGGTAAAGCGCAATTAAATGAGGGATAGTACAATAATCTTTATAGTCTGTCTTTAAACGCCATATCAGCCCACTTATAAGCCCTTCTACGGCGTCTTTAAAAAAACGCGACGTACTATTATTATCAGATTCTTTCATCTCTAGTAAATTCTCTAGGAGTACTCTTGAAACCTCATATACGCTTTCCTCGTCAGGCAAGTATTTTGGGGCAATGGGGTTGACTCTGTAATGAATGGGGTCAAAAGAGACAATATAGAATTTGTTTACACTATTCTGATATAAAGGATAAGCCATTTCGGTTATCTCGAAATTCTTGTAATCATGAATAACTCCGCAAAACTTGTTATTTTTAAAATGCTTCATCAATCCATAAATGATACTCTCGGTCTTTCCGCTTCCTGCTGCAGCAATGATCGAAATACCTCTGCGAATGTTTTCAAGGATCAACTTGGAACCTCTAGTTTCCATTACTACTTTGTATTCCTTAATAATTGACGGACTTTTAGAGTTAACTCCGCTTAAGGCATACATAATAACATTGATGAATTGCAACGGAAAGAACATAAATATCAGCCCTTTTAGTAACGACTGTAAATCGAGCTTGGTCGAATTAATTACTGCTGCAAGAACTAGGAACATAACTATTTTAAAGTGCCCCTGTTTGACAAATTTGTTAAAGGTATAACTTATGAGTCCACCAAGAACCAATGCAGGAATCAATATAAGAAATTGAACATCCATCATAATAATTTTTTAAACCCCAATGGAACCTGAGTTAATTGCAGTTTCCACACCTCTTTTGAGTTTCATTAAAGCTTTATAAGCTAGCTGTACTTTGTTCGTTGGAATCGTTGGCACATTGACACCTGCTTTAAACAACATTTTAAAAGCAACTTGTTTTTCTGTTGTAGGTAGGCCTGCCAACATGGCAAAAAATCGTTTTGGGTCTTTATCTAATAAATTCCTTGCTTTGTAACTTTCCACAAAGTTTCGTTTATAGCTAAATTTCTTGTCGAAAGTCTTTTCCGCAGCCTTAAAGAATTTGTCTCTGTTAAAACCCTGTTTAACCGTGACTCCATTTAAGGTGGTCTCAGATTCTTTATTTTTTGCCAATGGGGATAATTTGTTTGAATTGTCTGCATCCTTATGGCTTACAATGATGTGGACATGATTTTGCATGCCCCCTTTTTTCATTCCCCTAACAATTCGTTTACCATTGATCTTATGAGGTGCATCCATTTCCAACCGTTTGATCTCTTTATTAAGTACCTTGATATTTCCTTTAGCTTTACCACTTTCAATATCCCTTATTTCTCTTTTGAGTTTTAATATTTTCGTAGCGTAAGGTTGATTTCCTCTAATCTCCTTATCATTCCCCTTAAAGGTTCTTTCGCGCTCAATCTTTGCAAAGTATTTTATGTCATCTACCTTTACTTCGTTATTTCTATGAAAAAAGGCAGCATAGTCTTTCATGATTTCCCTTATATATTCGCGTAACTTTTCAGGGTCATTGTTAATTGCTTTCAGTTCTCTTTGAGATGGACTGACCACTATTGAATAAAATTTAGGGTCTTTCTTGTTGAGCTTTGTTGTGTTCTTATCTATTTGTTCAATAACTTCTTCAGCGCTAATGCGATCATTGTATTGATTGAAAAATTGTTCCTTAAGTTCAGGGCTTAAATCCTCATTTTCTTTTTCCAGGTACTTGACAAAATCCCGAACGCTTCCGCTGAAATTCTCACCTTGTCTTTGTGCGCTGATTGCTATATACATGCTTATAAATTTTTAATGGTTCGTTTATACTTTTCTATTTCTTCAAGGGTAAGCTCCATCTTCAAATAGTCCTTCCCGAAACTCACCTTGACTTCTTTAACCTGTTCCAGCACATACACAAAATCTGATTTTAAGACTTCCATTTTTTCCACCAATCTTTCATACCTTATTTTTGGAATCGTAGTTTCTTCAATCCATTCTTCAGTTCTGTCCTGGTCCTCAAATTTCTTTTCGATAAATTCAAAATCTTCTTCAAAATCTCCACCATCATTTTCAGGTTCAAATTGCTGATCGAACAAAGACTGGAGCATCGCAACTGTGGGTAATGTTTGGCTCTTTTCAATATCCCTGATTATGGCAATGGCATTGCTAATTCTTCTTTTAATTCTGATTTCAATGGCGCTCAGACTACCGTCTATGGAATCCAATGGAGAGATTTCATGCACCTCAAAAAAGTCTAACATGGCACTTAAGGTTTCTGTATTGGACATGCTAAGTGCTTTAGAAAAGGTTCTGAACCTAAGCGCTGTTACCTTCTTAATATTGATTCCAGAAAACTCATATTTCGAGTATTTTTCCATTTTTTGCTGCAAATAATTACCTGTTTACTGGGGGTTTGAGCGTTTTTGCTGCAAATCACCATATTTCACTTTTTTACCCAACTCTTGAAAACCCTTATAAACAGGGGGCTTTTCATAGAAAATGAAGTGCGTACCGGTGCGCCAGCACGGTACCCTCTTGCTTCTCCTTTTCGTTCGCCCTGGCGAACAAAAATCCGAACCACATGATTGTACCAATCAGTGGCATTACATTCTGACAAGAATTGAAATGCATGGCCTAAAGGAAAGTCAAATCAAAAAATGGAATGACCATACGAAACCCAAATAATGGGATTATATAAATATACCATGGTTTGAATAAAAAAGAAAATGAGATACCATATCAAATAAATTCAATTGATCTCAATAGAAATTAAAATACAAACAACTGAAATTCTAGGCATCAGATTTACCTATAATGATTATAAAAAAAGACTCTTTATCAAGAGTCTTTTCCATTCAAGTTGTTAGCTTTGAACTATAAGTCCCCATTATCAGCAAAACTATAATACTCGCCATTGGGAACAATAATCAGATGGTCAAGAACTTTCACATCAAAAAATCCTGCCGCTTTCTGTATTTTCTTTGTCAACATTATATCCGCTTCACTAGGTTTTAAATTTTGGGAAGGATGATTATGAGCTAAAATTATTCCAACACTTACAGATTTCAAAATGACAGCGAACAGTATGCGCACATCGACTAAGGTTCCTGTAATTCCTCCAAGAGATAATTCGTAAATACCCTTTACTTTATTACTATTGTTCAATAAAATCACTTTAAAGGATTCTTGTAACTCTATAGTGTTTTTGTTCCAATGCTTGAACAATAATTCAGATGCATCCTTGGATGATTTTATCTTATACCAAAAAGGTGCGGGTATCAATCCCTTGTAACTGATTTTTATTTCGTTAACTTTCCTTATCATTGTTTTTCTATTTAAGATTGATAATGAAAAAGAGGGCAACACTTTTCCAGAGAGATGTCCTCTTCGTTATTTATAATTTAATCTTTGCTACCTAATAGTAAGATTTCAGATACCACTACTTCTGTAACATATCTTTTGCTACCCTCTTTATCCTCATAAGAACGTGAGGTCAATTTGCCTTCAATTGCTATTTCATTTCCCTTGTTAACATATTTTTCGATAATTTCAGTGGTCTTGCCCCATGCAACAAGGGTATGCCATTGTGTGTCAGTCACTTTTTCACCACTACCCTTTTTATAGTTTTCATTGGTTGCCAATGATACTCTGGCTACTTTTTTACCGCTTTCAAGGTATGTAATGGTTGGTTCTTGCCCAACGTTTCCAATTAACTGTACTTTGTTTCTTAATGTACTCATGATGTAAAAAATTTAGATTAATAATTCCCCTATTAAATTTTAAGGGGTGTTTGTTTGATTTCTTACGTGCAGAGCACAATAGGAGAAGTGGGATTTGTCAAGACTTTTAGGGAGAAATCAGGAGTATCTGCAATGATGTTTTTACCAACGGGTTAAAAACAAGACAGTAGAAACCTTATTTATTCCTAAAATTCACATGGTCTTTACAAGTTCCATAATGGTATTAGAAATTCTTTTGAACCTGTTTGCGAAAGGAGTATACGGAAAGTTAAGCGAGTGAAGGAAATGGGTTCTAATTAGAATTACTTATTCCATGCCTGTTTTTCGATGCCCCGAAAAACAAGTATCAGCTTCTTTTATTATAAACCCCTTAAAATAAACTAAGTAAAATAATGTTAAAAAAACAAATCTGGCAATTTATACTTCTGAATAATATACATTCAAAAAAACCAGTAAATAAAAGTTTACTGGTTGCTATTTATCAATTTTCAGATGATTAAAACTAGTCATCTATTAAATCGACATAATCTTTAATGATTTTCTTAATTAAATTCGCAATATTAGATTCACCATGATTCATTAGTAGGTGTCATTATAACCTTTGTAACTCAAAACAAAAATTAGACCCAAGAAAAACCAAATAAAAGTAATTAAGAAACTTTCAATAGTAGTTCTATTAGTTTCTCATCCACTAACTAATCAACTATTAATTCCAGACAATTTCTCAGTTCCTTTTCTGAGGGTATACTTTTTATTTTATTAACTATTTCTCTATTTTTAATTAAAATTAATAACGGTGTTTTTTTAACTCGAAACCTCTCTGCTAGCTCTTTGTTAACTTCTATATCTACTTTTTTAATTTCAACTACTTCTTTATATTCTTTTGATAATTTTCTTAAAGTAGGTAAAAGTGAAACGCATGGTTCACATGAATTTGTGTGAAAATCCAACAAAATTGGTTTATGATTGAACTCATTTAATAATTCATTAAAGTCTTTAAGTTTATTAATTGACTGCATATTAATATCTATATTAAAAACTAACTTATTTTCTTCCTATAAAGCATGAATGACCAATTCTTTCTTTCTATTTGGTGTTTTTTTTTAAAAAAATCATTTATACTAAGAGATTTTAAACATGTTTATTAATCTATTTTTTCCGCCTTAAAGCCAATTTTTTGCAAAGTCATTTTCACATCTTCTCCTGTAGCAGCATTTGATTCTACAGTTAAAATTTTATCTGGATTATTGGTATCCACTTCCCAGCTATTTATCCCCTCTTGTTTATCTAAAAAAGGAGTTACTTTTGAAATACATCCACCACAGTTAATGTTTGTTTTAAATTTTAAAGTTTTCATTTTGTTTTATTTTACAATTAAAGTTTTATTCGTTTCAATCTTAGACTATTGGCAACCACAGAAACACTACTAAATGCCATTGCAGCACCTGCAATCATTGGATCTAATAGGAAACCATTTAAAGGATACAAGACACCTGCTGCAATTGGAATTCCAATTAGATTATAGATGAAAGCCCAAAATAGGTTTTGTCGTATTCCCATTACTGTTTTCTTTGATAATTTCAAGGCATTAGGAACAGACCTTAGATCCGAAGTAATTAAGGTCATTTTCGCAACATCCATAGCTATGTCAGATCCTTTCCCCATCGCTATACTTACGTTGGCTTGTGCCAAGGCTTGTGAATCATTAATCCCATCACCAACCATGGCTACCACTTTTCCTTCTGCTTGCAAATTTTTAACAAAATTTGCTTTATCAGAAGGCATCACTTCTGCTTCATAATTTGTTATTCCTACTTGATTTGCTACAGCTACAGCAGTTTTAATATTATCTCCGGTAAGCATATGAACCTCTATACCTCTTTGCTGGAGTGATCTAATAGCTTTCTTAGAAGTTTCCTTTATTTCATCGGCGATTGCCAATACTGCTAACACCTGAACTTCGTTTCCAAAGAAAACTATTGTTTTAGCTTGCTTCTGGAATTCGTTAATTCTTTTATCAAAAATTGGATCAATTTCTAAATCATGTTCAGAAATCAATCTACGATTACCTATATAATATGTAGATCCTTTTTCATCAACTGCTAAAACACCTTTACCTGTAATACTTTCAAAAGAAGATATCTCAGCTTGTTTAACCTTCTCCTCTTTCAAATACGATAATACTGCCTCTGCCAAAGGATGTTCAGACCGTGCTTCAATAGCATATAATATCTCTTTTAGTTTACTCGTCTCCTTAATATTACTATTCCATAAAATATCTGTGACTTTAGGTTTGCCTTCGGTAATTGTTCCCGTTTTATCAAGAATCACAGCATTAACTTTCAGACCAAGTTCTAAGCTTTCTGCATCTTTAATGAGAATATTGTTTTCTGCCCCTTTACCAATACCAACCATTATAGCCGTTGGTGTTGCTAATCCTAGAGCACAAGGGCAAGCGATCACTAATACTGCCACAGAAGTTAACAATGCTTGTGAAAATGCATTTTCTCCTCCAACCATCATCCAAACAACAAATGTAATGATGGCAATACCCAATACGATTGGGACAAAAATACCCGCAATTTTATCGGCCAATTTTTGAACAGGAGCTTTACTACCTTGTGCTTCCTGAACCATTTTTATGATTTGTGAAAGCAAGGTCTCGCTTCCTACTTTTTCAGCGGCAATTTGAAAGCTTCCCTTTTGATTTATAGTACCTGCAAATACTTTTTTACCGTTGAATTTTTCTACCGCAATCGGTTCTCCGGTAATCATACTTTCATCCACATAAGAACGCCCATTGGAAACCATCCCATCTACAGGAATTTTTTCTCCTGGTCGAACTAAAATAGTCTGCCCTACTTTTACCGATTTAATTGGAATTTCTTTTTCTTCGCCGTTTTCGATTATTTTTATTGTTTTAGGCTGTAGCCCCATCAACTTTTTTATTGCTGAAGAAGTATTTGATTTTGCTTTTTCCTCTAAAAACTTTCCTAAAGAGATGAATGTAATAATAACGGTGGCCGCTTCGTAATAAACATGAGGATCAATACCTCGAACGAGCCAAAATTCCGGAAAAACCGTATTAAACACACTAAATATGAATGCAATACCGGTACTTAAAGCTACCAAAGTATCCATATTCGCCTTACCGTGTTTTGCTTGTTTAAAAGCATTGATATAAAAACCTCGACCAAGCCAAAATAGTATTGGAATTGTTAAAACCAAAGAAATCCATCTTCCAGGTATCCAATCCATATAAAACATTCCTAAAATGAAAATAGGTATTGTAAGTATTGCAGACCAAATGGTGCGCTGTTTTATATCTTGATAATGCTTTAATTGCAAGTTTTTTTGAGCCTCTAACGGATCATCAACATCAACAATCAAATCATAACCAACAGCTCTAAGTGTATTTTGAAGAATATTAGCTTCTATTGATTTATCGTACTCGATTAAAACAGAACTACTAGCAAAATTAACATTTGCATCATAGACCCCTTCAGTATGATTAAGAATAGATTCTACACTAGACGCACAGGCTGCACAAGTCATTCCTGTTACCGGGAAAGATTTCTTTATTCCTTTTTTGTGTTCTTTCTGTTCGGTTTCAAATACATTAATTGTTTCCATTTTCAACTCGGGTTTGTATAATACTTAAATTAAACAGCATCTAATTCTTTAATAAAAACAACAAAGATTGATCGCTTTGAAAAAATTAGATACGTGTGCATGGCAGCAATTATCAATCCAGGTATTATTCCAGGAAGGTCAACTGCTAAATGAAATCCAAGAATTCCGAATGTTACTGGAATCATAGCGGTCAAAGCAACGGTTGTGTAACGACCTATGATTAACAAGATTCCAGATAATATTTCTACAATTCCAACTGATGGCATGATGAATTTGTTAGCCATAAGACCTTGATATGCGGTCATAAGTTCCTCTGTCATAACATGACCGTGAGGAACAAATGCCAAAAATTTGTCTAACCCAAAAGTTAGTAACGCAATTCCTAGAATTACTCTTATAATTTTATTTGCATTTTTCATGATTAAAAAGTTTAATTATTCTTCTGTTTTATCATTGATTATGCAAATTTCTGAATAGAACGTGGATGAGTTGTTACGTTATTCTCAGAATGAGTTGTAGAATTTACTTATTCAATTATAAGCTAAAGGTCGTCAAGTGATTTTCTATTTTTATTTACTACCCTTTTGAATTGAGTTGGGGTCATTCCTGTTACCTTTTTAAATTGGTTACTAAGATAAGCAACACTACTATAATTGAGCTTAAAAGCAATTTCACTCAACGTTAATTCGTCATAGACTATAAGCTCTTTTATGCGTTCTATCTTTTGGTTTATAATATACTGTTCAAGTGTTATACTCTCAACCGAAGAAAATAAGGAGCTTAAATATTTATAATCCAGATGAAGTTTATTAGTAATATAAGTAGGCCATTTAATATTTTCGTTTGTGTCAGAATGATGTACTTTGTCAATAACTAACGCTTTCATACGTTCAATCAATTGACTTTTACGATCATTTATGAGTGAAAATCCTATAGCCTCCAATTTAATTTGAAGCTCTTTTTTTAATTCCACATCTATAGGATTTTCAACTTCCACCTCACCTAGAATAATAGAATTATACTTAATATCCAAAGCCTCAAAAATATCTTTTACAGCTCTTAAACAACGCGGACACACCATATTTCTTATATAAACTGTATTAGGCTTCTTAATAAAATTCATAAACAAACTTACATTTAACTACCTCCAAGTTAAAAACACTACAGCAACAAATGCAATTATAAATATGACAATTATAGCTAATACCCCATATACTTTATCTTTTTTGGAAATATTGCTTTTATTTGCATTAGGAAGTCTTTTATTTTTCCTTCGACGCCTCCTATTCTCACTCATAATCTCTAAAATTGCTTAATTTATCGCTCTATAACCTTATTCAATAACACTTCTTACTTCTCCACATTTCAACATGGCATCCCCATAATATGGATTCTTAATTTCTTCTTCCATACTCAGCCAATATGCTCCATTATTATTATCAGCCATAGGACAAAACTGGGTATATACTTTTTGATTAACGCCAAACAACTGTATCCCTTTTAACACATGAGCGGATAAATGTTTAAAATGGTCTCTTTGAGTACTAACTTCACTTGTATTTGCAATTGACTTTGCAGAAAGGTTAATTTCCTTTTCGATAGTCATCCAATGACTATGTGCATTATTATCAGACAATAATTTCATATCAACTTTAGCAATACTTTGAACTAACCCTGTGGCCTTCTCATTTGCACCTTCTCCATTACCTATTACCAGAGCATCCTTTAACAATAAATAATTATCAAAAACTTCTTTCAATTGATCCTGAAAACCTTTTGCAACCTCAATCCTTTTATTCATTTCCGCATGATTAATACCGTCACCAGCATTATTAGAACTTTCATCCTCTATACCTAGATGTCCCTCATGACCAGTCATAGTAGCACCTCCTTCTTGATTCATCATAGATTTTTTTCCTTGTAATTGTGCAGCTGCATCCACAGTAAATGTCCCATTAGCTACAATTTCTTCTCCGTTGTTCAAGCCACTAATCACTGTATAAGTGCTATTTGTAGAATTTCCTAATACTACTTCTCTCATTTCAAAAACAGGCTCATTTGGATTAGTTTTAACATAAACTATTGAACGTTCACCAGTCCACATCACTGCGCTTGAAGGTATTATTATACTTTCTTTATTTTTAGAAGATCTATTTATTTCAATTTCACCTTCAACAAACATCCCAGGTTTAAACAAATCAGATTTATTGTTCAACACTGTACGGATAATTACTGTACGAGTTGATGAATTTAGTATTGGATCAATAAATGAAACTTTAGCATCAAATGTCTTATCAGGATAGGCCGTTGTCGTAACCTTAACATTCTGTCCAACCTTTAAGGTTGAGAATTGGTTTTCATAAGCATCAAAAACTGCCCAAATTGAACTTAAATTTGAAATTTTATATAAGGGTTGACCAACTTTAATATAATCTCCTTCTTCAACCATTTTTTCAATAACCGTACCTGATACTGTAGCATAAACTGGAAAGTTTTCTTTTATTTTTCCGGATGTTTCTATCCCATTAATTTGCTTTTCAGAAAGTTTCCATAATTTTAATTTTTGTCTAACTGCCTTATATAATTCCGGTTGTGATTCCTTTAATGACAGTGTTGTTAAAAGTTCTTGCTGGGCTGAGACAAGCTCTGGAGAATAAACAGTAGCCAACAATTGTCCCTTAAATACCTTTTCTCCTGTAGAGCTCACATTGAGTTTTTCTATTCTCCCAGAAAAATAGGTCACTTGTACTGCATTCGCGTCTTCATTCTCTGTAATTTTCCCTGACAACTTCAATACACTACCTTCCAATTCATTCATCCCTACCATAGTAGTTTGAATGTTTGCTAAGGCCAATGCATTTTGAGTCATTTTAAAAGCATTTGCTGCAAGACCATCTGCTCCTGCTTCAGCTGGAATTAGATCCATGCCGCATATAGGGCAATCCCCAGGTTCAGGCTGCATTATCTGTGGATGCATAGAACATGTCCACATTTGATTAGCACTGGCGTCCTCAGCATGATCGTGTTGTGTTATACTTGTATCCCCTGAATTACCTCCTTCAAATAACAGGTAACCTGCAAACAAGCCAACTATAACAGCTAAACCGATGTAAATGATATTTTTTTTCATAATCCTAAATTTTATTTTCTTTTTCTTTTCAAAACTTTTCTAACTGAAGGTGACGAAATATACCACAGCAAAAATCCACTTAATACTGTAATTAACCCAAGCAAAGAAAATGCACGGAGAACTATGTTATTAAAATTGTCCCTACCCTCATAGTCCATGGTATGTGTCATCCATAAAAAGTCAAAAATTCGCCAATCTCGATGCCTAACCGTTTGAAATCTTCCATCATGAAGTGAAACATAAGCCCTTATAGATTGTGGTTCCTTATACGATATAACAAATGCCGGCAAGAGTCTTTCCCGATACTCATGATGTTTCCCGGTTTCAGAAATTAATTGTATATCTTCCACTTCTAGACTTTGATTCATATATTTCTTAGCAACAGACAGAGCGTCGTCCTTACTTATAGCTTCCTTTAAAAATCCTGTATTTGCGCTATACAAACTTTCTTTATTAACCCAGTAATAAGGCTGATTATTTATTTCCCTTAATTCCACTGAAGTTATTGAAGGGTTACCTTCTAATTCATCTAAATCAATTAAATTATTATAGGCCCCCAATTCAGGTGACATATTTTTAAACTGATCTCCGTGGATATTGTCAATATTTGACCAGCTAAAATAGAGACCACTAATAGTCCACATCAGGAATTGAATTCCCAAAAACAGTCCTAAATACCTATGAATTTTTCTAATTTTTTGTGCAGTGTGTCTATTTACCATTTTATTGATTTACTTTAAATGTAAAGCTAACAGTGACTTTTTCCCATGACAATGATATAGCTCCTTGATTTTTACTTATCTTTTCAATTTTATATTCGAGATGTTCCTGAATATTTTCAGTTAATTTTGGTTTCACTTTAAATCTAAGAACATCTTCTTCTTCACTATACTCATCCTTTCCGTGCTGGTCCCAATTTGAATTGAAAATTAACGTCCACTCTTCTTTTGATGGGATAGTAAAAAAACCATATTTACCACGAGGTAAGGTCTTTCCATCAATAGTTAAATCCTTATTAGTTTCTATCCATGTGGCGTTATGTGCTCCTGCTTGCCATACCATATCATATGCCAATAATCCCCCAAAAATGATTCGATTTCTAACTCCCGGGGATGAATAGTCTATATGTATGTGTGCATCTCCAACCATTGCCATAGTTGATGTATGAGGGCTCAATACTTTCTTTTTAGTTGTTTCGGTTTTCTCTTTTGAGTGCCCCTTATGATCTTGTAAATCATTGTCCTTCTTTTCTTCTTTACAGCTATTAATCACTAATGACAATACGAGAATGAATATTATTTTTTTCATAATTATTATAACTTGTTTCTTTTATTGAACTCTTTTCCTTAACTAAAAATATGATTAGCTAGTGATGATGCCCTCCATGATGAACTATTGGATCCCCATAAGTCGCTATATACTTTTTACTTTTATAATTTATCCTAACTATAGCTTGCTGGAAATTGGACAGACCATTTTTCCTTAATGGAATCCAAAAACTTTTGTCTGTCAACTTTGCTTTCTTAGAAACTGCAGTTTCATCTTTAAAGACTATTCTTACTCTTACTTTACCTTCTAAATTTGAAATATCCAGTTCTTTATAATTATTATCTAGTAAGTAAAACTCAATTTTTTTATCTTTTTCTAGACTTTTATCACATTTGGAACAAACATCCTTTTTTATGCTCTTTATTTCAGGGTGTGATAGACAACTAAATCCTTCCCTTACCATTTCCATATTGAATTCCCCTAAAGAAACAATGCTGCCACCATGGGGTCCTTTTTTGTTTTTTTCTTGCCCATACACATTTATAAAGCACACTATTAAGGCAATGGTTCCAATTATTTTTTTCATATAGTAATACATCTTAAAACCTATTAATGACCTCTTACATCTCTGGAAGAGGAATGTGTTTTAATAATCTTCCATGTACCCTTAATCTTCTTTAAGATAGAAGTTGCCACACCTTTTTTCCTAATGATTCTTGCATCTCTGCCTTTCTCGGGATTAGCTTTTAGATCAATAGTATAAATATATGTTTCCGTCGTAAAAGCATACGGTAAATCTATGTCTACATCTATGTTATAATCAGAAAAAGAAAAGCTGTTAAAATGATGTAATTCTGGACCTAGATGATGATCTACATAGTTTTTATAAGTACCTTCAACACCACCAGATTCATAGACTTTAGCATCGTTTGTAAAAAGTTGTATTGTTCCTTCTGCTGTTAAATTTTGAAGTGCATCCTTGTATTTTTTCATAACCGATTCAACAGCTTGTGTTTCTTTTGAAACATTTGCAACTTCCTGAGAGTCTACTTGTCCTTTGCAGTTCATCAACAAGAACATGCTAGAGATAGTAAAAATTAGTTTAATTGAGAAATTCATTTGTTTTTTTTTAGATTGTTATTTTTTAGTGATTTTTAAAATGATTCCACCCAGAATAATTGATGATATAATGAAATAAATAGTGTAATTAAACCATTTCTTAAAACCTGAATGAACAGAATTTTTTCTTTGATTTTGTTTGCAACACGTTTTCATTTTCTCTATTAATTCTTTGTTTAAGTATCAATTAATATTGTACTTTCTTCCGTGATCAACTACCTAAAATATAAAAAGGATAGAGGTCAATTATCTGTTAGGGAAGACATCCATTCCTGTCTAGGTCTAATCACATGTTATTTAATATTCTATTGTGCCTGAATAAGGGAAGGATAAACACTAACCAATCAATCACATTTCCTCCCCAAAAACAGGACTTTGAATCTTAAAACACCCGATAAAGGAAGAAGATCGCTATTAATCAATTCTTAGAGAAAAGATATCCTCTTCCAAATCAGGCATTATTTAATTTATTTCTTTTTGAACTTTACCACATTTTAGCATTTTACTACCATAATATGGGTTTCTAACCTCATTACTTCTGCTCAACCATGCACTACCTTTATCATACATTGGGCAAAATTGCTCAAAAAGCTTTTGTTTAGTTCCACTAATAGCTACCAAATCTGTCATGTCTGTGCTCAGCGTTTTAAAATGCTCTCGTTGATGACCAATATCACTTTTAGCTATATGTTCAGCATGCTCTGTAGCATCTTCTATAATATCAGTAAGCTCTTTTTGTTGTTCAGCTGTATAAGCTTTCAAGTCAAAGGCTTTTAAAGAAATAGCCAATTTAGAGCCTGCTTGTGCAGCCTTTTTTCCATCATCATTTACTAAGGCGTTTTTAAGATTGAAGTAATCATTAAGGATTGCTTCAGTTTTCATATCATGACCTTGGTTCACCATCATTTTTTTCTCGCCCATTTTATGACTTGTTTTCATTTTTTTATGATCATGTTGTGCATAAGCAAGAGATACTAATAGTAGCATTGCAGCTAAACTCATTTTTAAATTCTTCATGTTTTCCTTTTTTTAATTATTATTATAAACTGTTTATTATTTTATTTATCCATTCAACCATTAGCCTTTTTTCATCCTCCGAAATTTTTGCATCTCTGTGAATCAAAGTATAGGAAGAAAGAGGCATTTCATCATCTTCGATTTGACTTCCTATAGATTTCAATTTGCTTTTTTGTCTACGTTTTGAATAAGTGCCAAATTCACTTAAATTCAACTCTTCTTTTCCTACTTTGACATGATCTCCTATGATCCAAGCAATAGGTTGAATTTTATTATACCAAGGGTATTTAGTATTATTACTATGGCAATCGTAGCAAGATGTTTTTAGAATTGTTTCGATTTGTTTAGGAACTTTATAAGTACTCATAAAATCTTCTGTTGATATAACATCACTTTGGTTAAGTGATGTTGGCACAAACTGAATAACAACAAAAGCAGCCACCAAAACCAGTCCTAAAA
>JASBUG010000018.1 GCA_030148025.1 Flavobacteriaceae bacterium
CTAGAATAGATGTGAAAGATTGGGATTGGCTTTACTTTAATCTATTTAAAGGTTTATTTCCTTCAATCATGATGCTAGTGGTTGTGAAGCTATTGCTGAAGACAAAACTGTATCCACAATCAGAAATCAATCATCATGAAAACGCTATTTAAAACCTATCCAAAAGCGTCAAGATTTGTATTGGCACTTATACTTTTCGTTTTAGTATTATTTATAAGTGGACTGACTAATAAAGGATTTATAAAAGAATATATGCCTTATGTATCACCTGTGCTTTTGTTTGTGGTGACTTGGTTGCTCTATAAAACCGAAGGAAAGACATTAGCATCTATTGGATTAAATTTTAGTTTAAAAAACCTTTCGTTTTTACCACTTGGAGTTGGCATTGGTATGATGGCTTTATTTGGAGCGACTTATTTAAAAGCATTGTATTTGGGTGAAAGCTTTGAGGTGTCAAATACAATAGACTACTCAACATTATGGTTAGCATTCTATTTTATTTTACCTCAAGTGGCTACTGAAGAATTTTTATTTAGAGGTTACCTGTTTAAGAAAACGATTGAAGTGTCTAATGTCATTGTAGCCAATATTATTTTTTCAATTTTGTTTATGTTAATTCATGTTTTAGATGAAAATGTACTGCAACAAAGAGGATTGATAATTCTGCTTGCGGTATCTATTCCTGTTGGTCATTTGTTATTTGCGACTGCCTTATTAAAATCTAAAACCTTATGGTTTCCGATAGGATTACATCTTGGGAATAATTGGGCAACACGTCATTTGATAAGTAATACTAATGACAGCAATAGCATATTTTATCTGAACGAGATAAATACATTTGAAACTTGGACGCCTTTTATTATGTTTTTAGTGATTTTTAATGGCTTTTTCTTGGTGGTGACTTACGTAATTTGGAAGTGGGGTAACATTGATTTTTTTCGTTTTGGATAATACTTGAAATGAAATATATGATAATTACTAATGCTAGTTATTGTCATAGGGACTGATGTTGTAGTCGTAATATTGGAATGAACCTATGCATTTAGTGTCGTCAATATTGGCACAATATACCTCAACATTGTTAAAAGAAACTCTATAGTAGTTGCCTCCAGTATCATCGGTAGAAACTAAAACAACTTGAACATTACGATCATAGTTGTTATATGAACTATAGTATTCATTCCCATTTTCATCAATGTAAAATATAAATGCTTTTCCATTTTCATGAGTGTCACTAACAGGGTATATTCCTGCAAATGATGTTGTGTAAACTATTTCTATTCCAATATCAGGAACAATTTTATTGTTAGGAAGTTGTGTTGTATCTGTAGGGTGAGCGCCTAATGTAATCACATCGCCTACATATTCTTCTTCACGAAGTATAGTATAGAGGTTGGTGCCAGTGTAGTTAAATTCTATTAAACATTCATTATGTATTGCAGCTTTTAAATATGAACTTCGTATGTCATCGCCATCATCAGAAGAAGCACATCTTAAAAGGAAAAAGGTAAAGGGAATGAAAATAAGCCATTTGTAATATGTTGATGTTTTCATGTCAAAAATAATGTAGTTAATATGACATAAAAGTATTTTCAAAAAACTATTTAAATTCCCGAATTTTGATAATGACAAAAATTAGGACTTATTAATCATTTGCTTTTTTAAACCCTAAAGGTGTCATTCCTGTATGTTTTTTGAAAACGTTATAAAATGAAGATTTTGAGTTAAAGCCAGCTTCAAGGCCTATGGCAAGAATAGTGTATTTTTTGAATTCTGGATTTGTTAAATAAGACTTCGCTTCTTCAACTCTTAAATAATTGATGTAATCTGGAAAATTAGTGTGTAGTTCAGAGTTAATGATTCGAGATAAATAACTGGCGCTTAGTTGGAGCTGATCAGCAGTTTTATCTAAAGTGAGTTTTGGGTCTAAATAGGCTTTATGATGTTTTATATAGTCTTCAAAAGCAATAATGTTTGGGTTGCCATTGTTTTCAATAGTGTTTGAATTTGTAGAGGTTGGTTCTTCTAAGATTTCAATATTCTCAAAAGTATATTCTCTAAGTTTTTTTCGTTCTTTAAGTATTCCGAATTTGTAAATACCAATATGTCCAAACATATAAATAAGAACTGCCATCGCAAGCCAGAGTATATAGAAGTCATGTTCTCCTATGTTTTTCGCAAAAATGTTTTGATAGGTAAGATATGCCCAAAAGAAAGTAAAGAATAGAATACTTGATAGCATTGCTTTTAGCCATAAAAGTCTAGGTTTAATAAGTTTTGTGTTATAGGCTTTGTATTGTTTTTCAAAATTGTAAACAATCAATAAGCTAATAGATAAAAGCATAATACTGTATATCACAGCAAAGATCTCATTGAGGTGAACACTTATTCTAAATAAATAGAGTATGTTTTCATAATTTATGTCAAAAAGAACAATAAGTTTAAAGCCAATAAAAACTAAGGTAAAAAGAATGAATGGTAAAAATAGTAGTTTGTCTTTTATTGAAGTTTTATAAGATGGATTGAGAAAATGTTTTACATATAAAAAAATGAGCACTGGAATGATTGGTGCAAATGGTATAAATAGATAGCTATACATTGTATCTAACGAAATAAGCTTTATGTCAGGTAGAATATAAATTAAATTGCTAAAAGAATAACAAAAGATTAAAGCGGTTAAGTAAAGTGTACTTTTTGATCGGAATTTCTTTGATAACATTACAATAAGAACAAATACAAAACCTTGAATTGTTCCTGTAATTATTAAGCTATTGAAAATGTTTAATTCCATAGATTATCAATTACTTAAATATAATGCTTTTTACTAAAATATGTTTGCACTCTCATTACTGTTTATATATTTGAGTAATGAAATTAACACTCTCTTCGAAACATTTTCAACTCAAATTAAAACATCCTTTTACCATTTCTAGGTTTTCAAGGACGCATCAAGATACTGTTGTGGTAGCTATCTCTAATGGTGAGTTTACAGGTTATGGAGAAGCAATACCTTATGCGTACTATAATATTACCAAGGAAAAAATAGAACACTCTTTAGAGAAGAGTAGAGCTATGATAGAGCAAAGCTTTGGGTTGCATCCAGATAAATTATGGATAAAACTTGAAACACATCTAAAAGATGACTACTTTACATTATGCGCACTTAATTGCGCGTACTGGGATTTTTATGCGAAGTCTCAAGGTAGAACTACAAGAAGCTATTTTACTAATGATTTAGAGAATTTACCATTAAGTGACTTCACTATAGGAATAGATACTATAGAAGTGATGAAAAAGAAAATTCTTGAAATGCCTTGGCCAATTTATAAGATTAAACTAGGGACAGTACATGATGTTGAAATCGTTTCTGAACTTCGAAAAATTACAAATGCTACTTTTAGAATTGATGCTAATTGCGCTTGGACAGTTGAAGAGACTTTAAGTAATGCTAAAAAGCTAAAAAC
>JASBUG010000016.1 GCA_030148025.1 Flavobacteriaceae bacterium
ATGCGAATTTCATAGAAATAGGTACGCTTAAACCAGGAACTAATTTTATTACTAGACCTGCTCCAGCTGCACCAGGAAATCCAGCAGGTTGGGGAGGAGGAATAGAAGTTGTCACACCAGCAAATGGAGTAAAACTTGAAGTATTTAGTACACAATAAATATTATGAATTACTTAGATAAAATTAATGAGATAATTAGAGCATTAGCAAATAATAATGAGTTGAATGTTTCAAAAGAAATTGAGGAATTGAAACTATCAGCAAGTACAAGTACTGAATTATTAATGTCGATTACATTTAAATTAAAGCAACTAATTGAAAACAATAATAAAATATCTAAGCTAATAGAAAAGGATGTTTTGGAGTTATTGAATTATTGTAGATCAATAGGATTAAATATAAAATAAGGAATAGCCGTTCTTTGGATGCTGATTAGGGGGATGTAAGTGTAAGAGGAGCCGCTAAGGGGGTGACGAATATTATACCCGAAGGGAAACTGGCTAATCACTTATTTAAAGGAGCGGGTAAACTTGCAGATAATCCAGCCAACAGAAAACTGATACAGAAAATTTCAAATGGCACACCACTTGGAGTAGATCAATACGGGAAAGCTTGGTATACAGGTGTAGACGCTGCTGGCAAGTCAATTTATACTTATACCCGTAATGGTGTTGTCAAGGGTGCAGGATACATGAATATGACTCCTGCTGAAATGATTGCTAAATATGGATTAAAATAGTAGCTTATGAAGTTAGCAAGTGATGGTAAAATAAACGAAGATGGTATAATTTCCAGTAACGAAATGATTACCGAGAAAGAAGGCTACGAAGCAATGCTGTATATGTTAAAAGCATACTGGGAAGCTACTGAGTCAAATGATTTAACGGATATTTTAAGCGGTGGTGAGTACTGGCCAGTTCAAAACAGACCAGCCGATAGTGCCTTTTGGGAGTATTGGTTGGAAGCTGTAGAAAAAGTTAGAAAAGAAGGGCCACCGCCTTTGAAAGAATTAAAGTAAGGTAATCAAAAAAGCCACTCTTCGGGGGTGGCTTTTTCATTTATAGAACACCTTACAATTTGGTTTGCTTAATAAATGCATCGAGCAGGGCACATACATGGTTCTTGTTCTCGGGGGTCATTTTTTGTATTTCTATGAGTCGTTTTAGCCTCTCTTTATCTACTTGCTCGTATTCCCCATTTTTTAAGAGATAGTCAAGAGTTACACCTAGTGCATCCGCAATTTTAATAGCAATCTCTACAAAGGGCATTATGTCACTATGTACGTTCTTGCCTATTGTGTCTCTATTAAGGCCTTAAAGCTTCCAAAGTAGGGCTTATTATCTCTTTTTTTCTGTAAAGAGAAACAACTGCGATTTATTCCCTGAAATTTATTGGTACCATGGTGATGGTTTAGGAAATGTAGAATACCTCACTGATTTGGCGGGGATGCCCTATGAGTATTTCTGGTATGCGCCAAGCGGAGAGTTAATCGAGCATCAGCAACAAG
>JASBUG010000025.1 GCA_030148025.1 Flavobacteriaceae bacterium
TGTTCCTTCATCAAAATGTTTTGCAAAAATGTAAAGGTTCTCATCATCAAAAGCCAAGCGAATTTCAGATGAATTCTTTGACACACCTACATCAACTGGATTATGATTATAGAGTGTATCAATTAATTGTGTGCTATTCCATTCACCTTCTCCCTCAATCCCATCCACTTTAATCTCAGAAACAGCTTTATTAATTTGATATCTAAATCTATCTCGTGTTGATTGTTCTTGTGCAAAGAGCTTAATTGAACTAAATACTAAAACAAATAGTATAAAATGTAGGTTTTTTAATGTCATTTGATTGATGTGTGATTTTTACTTATTAATTAAATGTTCTAGAAATAGCCCTATGGTAGCATAGGTATTTTGCTTATTCTCTCCTATAGATCTTATTTCTGTTAAGTCGTTATTAGAATAATACTTAGACCTAGTAAAAAGCATATTTGGACTTGAGAATACATTAAAATTCTCTATAGGATTCTCATTAAATACTATCAAATTTGCAGTGGAGCCAACCTGAACTTTTCCAAGGTTTGGCTTATTTAAAGTTTTAGCTGCATTAAATGTGGCTGATCTTAGAACGTCATAGCCCGTTAAGCCAGCTTCCCTTAAAAGCTCCATTTCTTCAATTATGGAGGCACCAGCTACAATGAAGTTTGGCCCAGAATCTGTACCAAACAGTATATTTACTCTCTCTTCATTAAGAATTCTACATAAATTCTCCATAGCTCTATACTTATCTTGAGCATATTGCTTATACTTCGTTCCTGCTTGCGTATAGATCTCTAATTGTTTTGTTCCTATAAACTTTGTAACGGGATTTAAGCGATCATTTTGTAAACTTTCATAATAACTACTTCCTTCTTGAGAGATTCGATTAATTCTATTAAATGCAACCAAGTTTAACGTCACAGCTTTGTTAGAAACTTTTATTTGTTTAGCTAACTCGCGTATACTTTCCTCAGATCGTTCTTTATCTAAAAACTTTAGTAGCTCTTCGGTATGCTCTATTGATACCATTGAAGAACTTAGTAAACCATCTAAACTCATCTTTGGTGGATGTCCAGTTATTTGTGCATTCTTATCAATTGCAGCCTTTTGTATGGCATCCATTTGCAAAGAATCTACATCGTCATACACTTTAATAAAATCGTAACCTTCATTTAAATACTCTTCAACAGCTTCGTGAGCTTCACTAGCATTATCAACTATTTTATGAAATGGTCCAGCATTATCACCACTATTAATAGTTGGTGATCCAGTTATGAGTTGACTACCTAACAACTTATTTTCACTCAACTGTTGTTTCCATCTTAAATGCATAGGAAAGCCCATCATGTTTCTCACCGTTGTCACGCCATACGACAAATACTGTGGTAAATCTGTTCTGTCAAAAATATGCGCATGCATATCTATAAGACCAGGCATTATAAACTTCCCTTGTGCGTTTATAATTTCAAATCCGCTGTTAAGAATTGAATCTGGTGTAATAGCAATAATCTTATTAGCTTCTAGATAGATATTTTTGTTATACAAAATTGTATCTATATCCATAGGAAGAATGTTGACACCTTTAATTATAACCTTGCCATAAGATATTCCTAGCTCTGGCATATCTTTTTCTGAGCTCCTGCCATAAGGGATTGCTATTGCCAATACCAATATTTTAAGCAACAATAGAAGTCCAATAACTTTAAGAACTTTAGCTGAAATTTTGATGGCTTTTTTCATTTGTTAATTAGGATTTCGTTTTCAGTTTAGAAGTCATCCATTTCACACTCTCTTTTCCTAACAATACACTATAATTGTTGCTCGCATGACTCATATAGGTACCATTACCCAATGTTTCTGAATTATGCTGCATGGAGTTGAAGTTTACAAATCCATGATCTGCTTTTTTAACTAAAATGAAGTCTCCTTTTCCTCCATTATTATTCACTATCTCAGCTATTTTTTGCGCACCTTTTGGGTTAATTGCCTGTATGTCGAACTCTCCATGC
>JASBUG010000026.1 GCA_030148025.1 Flavobacteriaceae bacterium
TTCTTAAGGTTTAGAACTACAAAATTAAGCTAATTCTTAGTATATAGCCACTAATACACGAATAAAAGCATTATAGACTGAGTAAAAACATTAGTGAAGTAAACTTATAAATCTTTAGCTTGAGCGATTAACTCTGCTAAATCGAAAACTTGTACTTCAGTACTTTTTTCTTTGAGTTTTACACCATCCGTCATCATGGTCATGCAAAACGGACAACCTGTTGCAATAATGTTGGGTTGTATTTCTAATGCTTCTTCAGTACGTTCAATGTTAACTTCCTTGTTTCCTTTTTCAGCTTCTTTAAACATTTGAGCTCCTCCTGCTCCACAACATAATGATGTACGTTTATTACGCTTCATCTCTACAAGATCTACTCCCAATTCCTTTAAAACCTCTCTTGGTGCTTCGTATACGTCATTGGCACGACCTAAATAACAAGGATCATGAAATGTTATACGTTTCCCTTTAAACGTATCATTTTGAATTTTTACTTTCCCTTCAGAAATCAAGTGCTTCAAAAACTGCGTATGATGCAATACCTCATAGCTTCCTCCTAAAGAAGGATATTCATTTTTAATGGTGTTATAAGAATGAGGACAAGCAGTAACAATTTTTTTAATCTC
Source organism: Flavobacteriaceae bacterium (assembly GCA_030148025.1). GTDB lineage: Bacteria > Bacteroidota > Bacteroidia > Flavobacteriales > Flavobacteriaceae > JASBUG01. Next base: position 624 of record JASBUG010000026.1, read on the forward strand.
GTAGGCATTGAGTATTTCAATATTTGTAACGGCTTGCATTTGAAACAAAAATTCGTTTCCTGCACGCTTTGCGGCATCACCAGTACAACTTTCTTCGGTACCCAAAACAGCAAAATTAACATTTGCTTCATTTAAAATTTTAACAAATGAACGAGTAATCTTTTTTGCTCTATCATCATAACTACCTGCAGAGCCAACCCAAAATAAAATATCTGGTTGTTTCCCTTCAGCCATCATGTCGGCCATTGTAGGTACTACTAAATTATTGCTCATGTTAACTCTTTTATTTTAATCGTGCTTACCGTCGTCAAACACTTCAATTTTCACTTCTTTTTCAACCAAATCAGTAAACTTACCATTGTATCTAGTAGCTTTCACTAAATGGTTATCTATCCAATGATAATTACCTCCTCTAGGTTTACCCATTAATAATGTATGGTATTTAAACCCATGTTTATTGAGCCATATCTCAGTATTCTCTCTGTGGTCTTCAGTTCTTGATGTAAAAAAACAGATCATATGCCCTTCATCAAACCACCTATTACATGTCTCTAATGCATCTTTATACACTTCGGCAGTTAACATGCGTTCTGGCTCTTCATTAGGGATATCTTCTCCTACAGTGCCATCAATATCTATTAGATAATTCTTTATGCCTTCAGGTAAAACTGGACTTACCTTAGCACCTGCTTCAACTTTTTCATGTAATAATTTATCTGCGTCTTCTCTTTTCATACTTATACTGATTTATTCTTTGGGTTTTCAAAATATAATGCAAATAATATAGCACTTAAAGCAAAGGAAAAACCTGTTAAAAGTCCAAAAACAAATCCTGTTTCTTTCAAAATTATAAGGTAAAACATTATCATACTGACTATAAAAGTTATTATAGCTAACGTAAGTTTTGTTCTTGGAAGTAACTTATAAAGTATTCCTTTCATTATGCTTCGTCTTTCCAGTTTAATCTATCCATTTGGTTATACGGCCATGGAGCACCGTTATTTTCTATATTGGTCATCATATTATTTAGCTCAGCAGGAGCTGCAGATTGCTCCATTACTAAATAACGCCTCATTTCCATAATTATAGATAAAGGACTTATGCTAACTGGGCATTCTTCAACACATGCATTACATGTAGTACACGCCCAAAGTTCTTCTCTTGTAATATAATCGTCTAATAATTGTTTACCATCATCTTTAAACTCACCATTGTTAGCATCAATATTTTTACCAACCTCTTCCAAACGATCTCTGGTATCCATCATTATTTTTCTAGGAGACAATTTTTTACCTGTTAGATTAGCAGGACATGAAGATGTACAACGACCACATTCTGTACATGTATAAGCACTTAGAAGTTGTACCCAATTTAAATCTGTAACATCACTAGCTCCAAACTTAGCAGGATCATCTTCATCTTCAGCTGGAGCTGCAAAAGGATCGGCGTTTGGATCCATCATTAACATTACTTCTTTGGTTACGGCTTCAACATTATCAAGCTCTCCTTTTGGTTTAAGACTAGCATAATATGTGTTTGGAAAAGCTAGCAAAATATGGAGATGTTTTGAAAAATATAAATAATTCAAAAACACTAAGATACCAAGTATATGTACCCACCACGCACTACGTTCTATAATATGTAATGTTCCTTCTGAAAGGCCACTAAACCAAGGTGCTATAAATTGGCTAATAATATTACCCGATGCCATGTCTTGAAAATGAACATCTGTAGCGTTCATTATTAAAAACAAAGACATTAATACCATTTCAAAATATAAAATATAGTTGGCATCATTTTTTGGCCAGCTTGTCATCTCAGACTTCCAGAAACGCGCAAGTTTTATAAGGTTTCTTCTTATCCAGAAAATTACAACTGCTACTAAAACCAGTACCGCTAGTATCTCAAAACTTCCTATTAATACACCATACAGACTTCCTATACCAGAAAAAACACGATGTGTACCAAATAACCCGTCAATAATAATTTCCAGTACTTCAATATTTATAATAATAAAGCCAACATATACAATTATATGCAGTATTCCTGAAACCGGACGACGAACCATTTTAGTTTGCCCTAAAGCAATCATCATCATATTTCTCCAACGCTGAGATTTATTATCACTAACATCTACATCTTGTCCTAATTTAATATTTCTTACAAGCTTCCTTACGTTCTTTACAAAATAACCAATACCTAAAGCAAGAGCAATTGCAAAAAGTATGTTTGGTATATAATTCATATTACTGGGATTTGGATGTTGTTATTCTTTAGTGTAAGGTATTTCCTTTTTTGACAAAATGCGAAAATAACGCTTTGGATGAAGTTTAATATCTCTTAATAATTCTTCAAGTTCTTTAGTGGCACCTTCTAAGTTATTATATAAGCTATCGTCTTTCATGAGCTTGCCTATTGAGCCTTCTCCCTTATCAATTGAAGATAAAATACCTTTAAAATTTCCTATGGTTAATTGAAGATCGTTTATAGTTTCACCTAGATTAGCTTTAGCCATCTCATCGGTTAAAGACGCTAAATTTGCTGAAGTAGACTCAAAACTACTAATAGTACTATCTAGCTTTTCTTTATTGTTAGATATTAGCTCATTTAACGAATTAGAAGTATTCTTAAAAGATGATATGGTATAACTTAACTCTGATATGCTTTTCTTTAAATTTGATTTAGTATCTGTATCAAATACATCATTAATATTTTTAAGAAGCACATCTGCGCTAACCATCATGGTTTCTATTTTACCTTGTAAAGGGGTTAACTTTTGATTTACAAGTTCTGTTAATCCTGCTTTAGTTGTCCCTTCAAGGTAATCACCTCGCTTTGCCTTTTCAGCATCATCAAAGGCAGGCTTTATAGCGATAGCTTTACCTCCAATTAATCCTGTTTCATATAATTCTGCAGTACTATTTTTAGAGAACTCAAAATCACTTTCAACCATAAGCTTCACCAATAACTTACCTGAACCATCGTCAGTAAAATTTATTTCTTGAACTTTACCTACAGTAAGTCCATTAATTGTAACTGGTGTTGATGACGCAATACCCTCTACGTTATCATAGGTTACATAAAAAGTTCTGGATGAATCTAATAGGTTTTCGCCCTTAAGGTAGTTGAATAGATATATTATTAACAGCAATCCTGAAATAACTAAAACCGCTGTTTTAACTTCTCTTGATATTTTCAATGCGATTATTTTTGATTAGACACAAAATTAGCAATTAATTTAAATAATGTCTTAGTTTAAAGTAGTTTTTACAGATCACTTATTTTAATTTGCTCACCATTTTTATAGGCCACAATAAAACAACTTGTATAGCCCTTTTTATAAGCTTCATCTTTTAAAGATTTAACCTTGGCATAATCTGAAGTTTCCCCATAAAAATATTTAAACCCATTCCCTATCTTTTCTCTCGAAATATTTTTAAGGCCTTTAAAATTATATGATTTTGTTTCTAGTTTTCTTGCCCCAGCAGCTATTTGTACTTTATATACAATACTTGGGTCAGCATCTGAATTGGCAGGTTCATCATTTTCTACTACAACATCAATATCACCCATTAAATTATTTTTGTACTCTAGTATAGCATCAACTATAGACTTCGATATTTCTCGCTGCCCTTTTTTAGAACTTAAATATTTACCTTCTACTCTGTTAGTTAAAAAACCTGTTTCTATAAGCACACTTGGCATATATGTATTGTGCATAACCCATAGCGACTGCTGCTTAACACCACGACTTTTGCGTTTTAGCTTGTTTTTGAAATTATTTTCAACCATTCTGGCTAAATAAATACTTTGCTCTACAAAATCTTCTTGTTGCAAAGTCAAACCAATGAGTGATTTTGGTGAACTTGGATCATAACCAGCGTAATTCTTTTCATAATCATCCTCCAGGTAAATCACCTCGTTTTCTGCTTTTGCTACTTCAAAATTTCTATCTGTATTCTCAACACTTAATACAAAGGTTTCAGTACCATAAGCTTGAGACCCATGAGCATTACAATGTATGGATACAAATAAATCGGCATCGGCTTTATTAGCAATGGCTGCACGTTCATGCAACTCTAAAAATACATCTGTTTTTCGGGTATAGATGACTTTTATACTTTTATCTTTTTCAAGTTCTTTACCTATTTCCAAAACAACTTTTAATGCTACATTTTTTTCTTTATCATATTTGGTTGGTCTTCCAGGGTCTTTTCCTCCATGACCAGCATCAAGTACTACTATAAATTTATTAGTAGTTTGCTGTGCATTTACAGAAAGTGTTAATAAAAGAATAAAGAATACTAAAAGGTATTTTAAGTTCGTTTGCATAAAGACTAAAACGGCATTAAATAAAGGTTTATTTTATTTTATATTTTCTTAATCATATTAAATTAATCACAAAAAAATATATGTACATTTGGCAATTCAAAAACCGAGCCATACTTTTACAAAAATACATCTAAAAGCATTGCGAACAAACATCTTCCACATACTTTTCGCCCTAAGTTTTACAGTGTTTATAAACACTAGTGGATATGCACAAGATATCCCTCCAAAAAAGGAAAAGATTGTTCCAGTAAAACAAAAAAAAGATTCATTAGCTACTAATGCCCAAATAGTTGTTGCTACGCAACAAGATTCTACACAACAGGATACCATTATTAAAAAGCCTGGATTTTTAAAGGATCGTGTTAAATATGATGCTAGTGGTTATACCTCAATGACCCGAAAGGATCAAAAAATAACGCTCTACGATAATGCTATTATTAAATACGAGGATATGGAAATTACCTCAGGTATTATTGTTATTGATTATTCTAAAAATGAAGTATATGCTGGTAGGTTGAAAGATTCTCTTGGTAATTACAGTCAATCACCAGTTTTTAAACAAGGGAGTGATGTTATAGAGCCTGATTCAATACGTTTTAATTTTGATACACGTAAAGCATTAATATTCAATTCTCGTACTGAACAAAGCGGAGGTTATATTATTGCCGACAGAACTAAAAAAGAGAATGATTCAGTATACTTCATAAGCCGAGGAAAGTTTACCACCTCAGAAGATGTTGACAATCCGGAATATTATTTCTTGATGCGAAATGCCAAAGTTGTTCCTGGTAAAAAGGTTGTTACGGGCTTAACAAATATGTTTATAGCAGATGTTCCAACACCTATTGGTTTACCGTTTGCATATTTTCCTTTAACCCAAAAACGAACTTCTGGTGTTATATTTCCATCCTTTGGAGAACAAAATGATCGTGGCTACTTTTTACAAAATGGTGGGTACTATTTTGCAATAAGTGATTATCTAGACCTTGCTGTGTTAGGAGATTATTATACAAACGGCAGTTATGGCTTAAGAATTGAAAATAGTTATGCCGTTAGATATAAGTTTAGAGGGAATTTAAGTTTTCGATTTGAAAATCTAATTAATAGTGAACGTGGGTTTCCAGACTACTCAAAAAATAACATTTTTAATTTAAGATGGTCTCACAATCAGGATGCAAAGGCAAATCCTAGTTCAAGATTTTCAGCGTCTGTAAATTTAGGTAGTAGCCGTTACTACCAACAGTCTATAAATCAGACTAACCAATCGAACTTCTTAAATAACACTTTGTCGTCATCGGTGTCATACTCAAAAACATTTCAAGGCGAGCCCCAAGTTAATTTGAGTTTAACTGCGACACATTCTCAAAACACTAATACTGAAAGCATTAGCATGACATTACCAACCTTTCAAGGTAGCGTTGGTAGAATCTTTCCATTTGCTCCAAAAACCGGTGCTAAAAAAGGAATTATTCAAAATATAAACTTACAATATAATACACGCGCCGAAAATAGGATTCAAACAACAGACTCTTTGTTCTTCAAGAAAGAAATGTTTGATGAAGCTAAAATAGGTATGCAGCATAGTATTCCATTAAGTACCAACTTTAAATTATTGGATCACTTAAGTATTAGTGCTAGTGCTAATTTTCAAGAAACATGGACTTTAAATACTGTTGAAAAAAGATTTGATCCTGTTTTAGAAGAAGTTATTACGAATGAAAAGCGCGGATTTGATGCTTTTAGAACCTATAATTTTAGTGCCAGCTTAGGAACTACACTTTATGGTATTTACGATTTTGGAGATGATAAAAGGATTCAAAAAATTAGACATGTTATGCGTCCTACGATTAGTTACAACATATCTCCAGCTTTCGACCAGTATTATGACACTGTAGAAGTAATAGATGCTGATGGTACTACTCAACAGGAATATACGCGCTTTGAAAATTCTATATTTGGACAACCTAGTAATACATTTTCAAGCTCAGTTGGTCTATCTATTACAAATAACTTTGAAGCAAAAGTTAGAGACAAAGATAGTACTGCAACAGAACCAAAAAAAATCATTCTCTTAAACAATTTAAACTTTTCTACAGCCTATAATATTGCTGGTGATTCTCTTAAATGGAGTCCTGTTAGAGTTACAGGAGGAACTACTCTACTAAAGAATATGAGTATAAACTTTGGTGCAACATTAGATCCCTATGCTCTTGACAATAACAATAATAAAATTGATAAGTTTAATATCGACAATGGTGGAAGCTTATTTAGGTTAACAAGTGCTAATGCTACTCTAAACTATTCTTTTTCGAGTAAAAGTGCTTCTGATGATAGAAACACAAACTCAGCATCACAGCAAGAATCTATAAGAAGTGGCGGACGAGCTGATGACTTGTTTGGTAAGAATCAAGATTTTGCCAATAGTAATCTAAATTCTAATGATGACAAGCAAAAAAAGAATAAACCTGATGACTTATATAATTACAAAATACCTTGGAACATAAGAATTGCGTACGCAGTGAACTATAACAATAGTAGAAGGCAAAATGAAATTTCATCACATTCTTTAATGTTTTCAGGAGATATGGATATAGCTCCTAGATGGACCATAGGTGCTTCATCGGGTTACGACTTAAAAAATAAAGGAGTAACATACACACAATTACGTTTTGAACGCGACTTGTTAAGTTGGCGAATGAATTTTTCTTGGGTACCATTTAGCGCTAATAAACAATGGAACTTTTTTATAGGTATCAAATCAAGTATCCTTAAAGATATTAAATACGAAAAGCGTCGTCAACGCGATCGTCAATTATAACAAATAACACAACCAAAAATGAAAAACATAATCACTACCTCAAAAGCACCAGCTCCAATCGGACCTTATAACCAAGCTGTTTTAAGCGGAAACACACTATATACTTCTGGTCAAATTGCTTTAGATCCAGAAACTATGACTTTGGTTTTAGATAACATTCAGGCAGAAACCAAGCAGGTTATGGAAAATATGAAAGCTGTTTTGGCTGCGGCTGATATGACTTTTGAGAATGTAGTCAAGACCTCTATATTTATTAGTGACATGAACAATTTTGGTGCTATCAATGATGTGTATGGCAGTTATTTTAATGACGCTACTGCACCTGCACGTGAAACTGTAGAAGTTGCTTGTTTACCTAAAAATGTAAACGTAGAAATTAGCATGATAGCTATAAGGTAATTATAAATTACTTATATGATAGTTTACTAGACCTTCTATTGGACGGCGTGCAAAATTACCAACGGTAAACCCTAATTCACTTGCCACTTCCTGTATTTCATCTTGAGCAAAAAAGGCGATAGATCCTGCGAAGTGAACTGGTACTGTATCTAAAACATCTTTATACTGAAAGATCATATTGGTAGCAAACAATCTAATACCATCCTTTATTAGCTCTTGTATATAACTAGATTCTTTATTAAGGAACATGAACTCTGCAAAAGAAGCCAAAAATGCATTCGGATTTGGTTGCTTGTATAAATTATACTTTATATAATCTGAGTCTACATTAAAACGTTCAGAAAAAGACACTTTAATAGATTCTGGCATCTTATTAAAATAGTAATCCCTAATAAGTTGTTTTCCGTAATAATTTCCGGAAGCATCATCCATAATGGTATATCCTAAGGATGCTACTCGTTGGTGCAATACCTTCCCATCATAATAACTGCAGTTAGATCCAGTTCCTAATATACAAACCACAGCTGGTTCGTGATCATTAACTGTTGCATATACTGCTGCATAAGTATCTTCTTTAACATCGACAATAGCATTACTAAAAATAGACTTTAAAACACTTTTTAAAAGTGCTCTTGGTTTTTCAGTACCACAACCAGCTCCATAAAAAAACACATGAGTTACCAACTCCTTATTGCGTTTTAAAACTTTATTTTTCTTAATATTTTTAAGTAGTTTTTTCTCTGGAAGTATCGCTGGATTTAAACCTTTGGTTCTTTGTTTTTCAAAAATCTGTTTTCCTTGGTTATCTATTGCTAACCAATCACATTTTGTGGAGCCACTATCTACAATTAATATCATGCTATAAATGTAAAAAAATAAGCCATTATTAGGGAATAATGGCTTATGTAATATTGAATTATCTTTTACAGAGCGTTAACATGTTCTATAAGATCTACTAATTTATTAGAATATCCATATTCATTATCATACCAGGCTACAATTTTATAAAACTTAGGATTTAGTTCGATACCAGCTCCAGCATCAAAAATACTCGCTCTAGGATCACTAACGAAATCCTGTGACACAACAGCATCTTCTGTATACCCTAATATACCTTTTAACTCACCTTCAGACGCTTTCTTGAAAGCAGCTTTAATTGAATCGTAAGACGTTTCATTTTCTAGTCTCACCGTTAAATCTACAACCGACACATTTGCCGTAGGAACTCTAAATGCCATACCTGTAAGCTTTCCTTTAAGTTTCGGAATAACTTTTGTCACAGCTTTAGCAGCACCTGTAGTTGTTGGTATGATATTATTTATTGCAGATCTACCAATACGGTAGTTCTTTTTAGATGGTCCATCTACTGTTAATTGTGATGATGTTGAAGCATGAACTGTTGTCATTAAAGCTTCTTCAATTCCAAAATTATCATCCAGTACTTTCGCTATCGGTGCTAAACAGTTTGTGGTACAAGAAGCATTAGACACAATGGTGTCTGAAGGTTTTACATCTTGATGATTCACTCCCATAACAAACATTGGAGCATCTTTACTTGGAGCAGAAATTACAACCTTTTTTGCTCCTGCTTCAATATGATAATTTGCATTTTCTATTTTCTTGAATATACCAGTACATTCAGCAACAACATCTACTCCTACCTCATCCCATTTTAATTGCTTTGGGTCTCTTTCTGCTGTAATACGAATTGTTTTTCCGTTTACAATTAAGTTACCATTTTCAACTTCAACAGAACCGTCAAACCTACCATGAACAGAATCATACTTAAATAAATATGCTAAATGATCTACCGCTAGTAAGTCATTAATCGCCACAACATCTACATTGGGGCGTTTTATTGTTTCTCTCAATACAAGGCGACCAATACGGCCAAACCCGTTTATTCCTATTTTTGTTTTTGACATTTTAATTTTATTCTTTTTATGTTGTCATTATATCTGACACTCTTAATAATTCTAAATCAATTTTTGATTTTCCTTTTATAGCCTTTTCTAATGGCGTGAGCTCAATTTTATTATCTAAAATTCCAACCATATAGTTCGACTTTCCTTCCAGTAAAGACTCAACAGCTTTTACACCCATTCTGCTAGCTAGAACACGATCGAAACAAGAAGGTGAACCACCTCTTTGCATATGACCTAAAACTGAAACTCTTACTTCATAATCTGGAAGATTTTGTTCTACGTAATCTTTAAGTTCGAAAACGTTTTTTCCTATTTTATCACCTTCAGCAACAACAACTAAGCTAGAAGACTTCCCAGAATCTTTACTTCGTCGTAGAGACTCTAATAACCTATCAAGACCTAGATCTTCTTCAGGGATCAATATTTCTTCAGCACCTGCTCCAACACCAGCATTTAACGCTATATGCCCAACATCACGCCCCATAACTTCAACAAAAAACAGTCGCTTATGAGAGCTTGCAGTATCTCTAATTTTATCGATCGCTTCTACTACGGTATTCAATGCGGTATCATACCCTAATGTAAAGTTGGTACCAAAAATATCGTTATCAATGGTTCCTGGGATACCAATTATTGGAAAATTAAATTCATTATTAAATATCATCCCACCTGTAAAGGTTCCATCACCACCAATTAACACAAGCGCATCAATACCAACACTTTTAATTTGAAGGCAAGCTTTTTGTCTCCCTTCTTTTGTTCTAAATTCCTTAGATCGTGCAGACTTTAAAAATGTACCTCCTTTATTGATTATGTGATTTACACTACGAGCATTCAATATTTTAAAGTCACCTTCTATCATACCTTCATAACCACGATAAATACCAACACATTCAATTTCATGAAAAGCACAGGTACGTACCACTGATCGAATTGCGGCATTCATGCCAGGAGCGTCACCTCCTGAAGTCATTACACCAATTTTCTTAATTTTCTTTGACATTTTCTAGTGTTTAATAGAGTAAAGCTAAGAAACTTGAGCAAGAAAAAAGCTATGATTTGTCATATTTTAACTAAAAATAACACGCAAACGTTTTCGCTACTTAATAATTAGTGAGATGACTAATTATTGTTAGATTTTGAAGTACTAACAGAGTCTTTTTCTTTGAAGTTTATAAAATCAGGCGTTCTTCTTTTTACAGCTTCATCAGGGCTAGAATTTTTCTGTCTATTACGTTTAAATACTTTATCAAAAAGTTCTTTTAGATTATCAAACTCAACATTATATGATAACCCTACACCTTGAGTATAGCCAATTTGCTCTCCAAAATAGCGAATACTATTTTCTCTATTAAAGAATTTTAACGATAAAGTTCTATCTTCATTGATTAGCATTTCTACTTCAAAATTACCTGCAATAACGGTTTCGCTAACACCGCCTATAGGCACACCTACCTTACCATTTATAAGTATATTTTCACTTAATTTAGTCGACAATGTAACTCCCACGCGACTATCTGTTTCATAGGTTGGTGTATTTTGTCCTAACTGAAAATCAACTCCAAGTTTTACCTTTCCATCCTGAGTAGATAGTATTTCATTAAGCATGGATTGAATTCTATCAGAAAACAAACCAAGAGCATCCTGAGACCCAATACTTAGTTCATTTCTAAAAGCACCTGTTAAAAGTAAAGAAATCACTTGCAGTTCTTTACTGTCTTTATCATTCAATCGATACTGTAATTCAGAATTTAATGTTGAATTGACGTTTGGAAAACTCAAATCATAATCGATAGTAGGTTGTTCTAACTGATCGGTTAAATGGATTTTCACTTCTACAGGAATACTTCTATTAATAGGGTTTTCAAGTAACACTGAAGGATTAGCTTGAATTTTATCGTAGACTGCCTCAATATTTATTTGAGCCTTTAATGGCTCTCCTTCCCAAACTAACGTTCCTCCTGGCAATACTCTAAACTCCTTCTCTACGATCCCTTCATAATTGAAATTATAAATTCCTTCAAAAACCGAAAAATCTCCATACATTTCAAATTTACCATTGGTATTTATAGCAGTATTTAGAATTCCTGCTCCACGCCCTTTTATAGAACTACCAGTACTCCTATCCATAATAATTTCGATCTCCGCATTTTCATTAATATCAAGATCAAAGTTCATTTCAAGTCCTTTAATAACCTCCAGAGCAACTTCTTCTCCTTTTAATTTTGCCTCTTTTTCTTCTTTAGTTAAGAATTGGATATACGAATTACTACCAAAGGTTTCAGTATCACTCATAGGTATTTTAAAAGTTGTTCCTTCTTCAGAGGTGACGTTGGCACCAATAAGTAATTCATCTGTTGGGCCAGATATATTCACAAAACCTCCTACAAATGCTTTCCCATAATATAAGGCGTCTTCATCAAACTCAGTATTTAACACTAGAAGTCTATCTGAATAAATATTTAAATCTAAAGCCCAATTAGAAAAATTAACATGGTCTATATTGCCACTCATAGTCGCTTTAGAAAATGCTTCAGAATCTATTAACCTAGCATTATTAAAAATAAAACTCTGTTGCCTAAGTGCTATGCTTGTTTCGTCATCAAATCCATAATCCACATTTAAATACGGAATACTTAGTCCTCCACTATTAAGAAGTAGTTCTCCATTAATTTGTGGCCGCTGTAATCTACCTGTAACTTTTGCATTTCCAGACACCTCTCCTCTAATATTTGTTATTACACCTTCTCCAAACGGATTTAAAGGATTAAGAATAAACTCATTAAAATCTACATTAAGGTTCAAGCTAGAGTTATTTCCTGAAAAATTAAGATTGCCTTCAACACTAAGAGATTCTGTGTCATCACCCTTTAACTTTACATCTACCTGGTAATTGGTCAAAGATTCATTGCCTTTTATATCTGCATTAAAAGAACCTAGATTAAACCCATTTACCTTAAAATTATCAATCGAAATATTAGATTCAGGAATATAGACTCCACGTTGTTGTTGAATATTCAATTTTCCGTTTACATTTCCTGCGAGAGCTAGACTATCTATTCGAGGGGTTATTTTTTTAAGATCTACATCCTTAAAATCAAGATTGATATTTTTTGTAGTAGAGTCTTTTAAAATACCATACAGATTGATAACTTCTTCATTATGACTCATTCGTAAACTCTGAATCTTAACATCTTTGAATTGTCTATCAAATTCAACTTTATTGAATGCATTTTTTTCTTCATTTACATACCATGTGTTTTCCTTGAATATTATGTTTGATTTTCTAAATCCAAGGACTGAATTATTATCTTCATTAATGGTATAAAATAAATTTAAGTCATAATTATCGGTATTTCCCTTACCTCCTTTAAATTCAGTCTTAACAAAAAGCGTGTCGTTTTTGGTAACGTTAATTAAACTGAACTTTGAAACGTCATAATATTTTGTATTAACACTATCTACTTCTATAAATGTATTGTATAATGGGTTTTTATTATCAATTTCTAAACTAATATTATCTGCAAAATAGTCTTGTAATCGTATTTCTGGAGAGCTAAATTTTAGATTAAATTTTTTAGCATCACTTTCAACATGTCCTTCGAAGAAGGTGTTGCTTCCAAGTTTTAGGTCAGGGTAAAATACCTCGGCAATTTTATTATAAATATTGAACCTGAAATTGATAAATTGATTTGAAGCAATTTCATGCGGTTTAAAATTTGTATAGATATCTCCTAAAGAGTTTTCTAATAACTTATAAATATCCCTAAACTTAAATTTACCACTTAAACTTCCTCTAACAATATCAGGAGAATTAACCTCTATAAATCTTACACCTTCATCATTAAAACGTGAAGAAATAGCAAAATCTCTAAAGTAATAATCGTCGTTTTGATTTTTATAATTGGTATTTCTAAACCTTACATTACCATAAGCATCATCATAACTACTACCATTCATATTCATGCTTACAACGCTTTTAAAAATTGAAATACTATCGTTCTTTGCGAAGTTGAGTGCTTTTAAATTAGCATGTTCTACATTGGCGCTAAAATCATATTTCTTTTCTTTTTCAGAAAAATCTACTAAACCATTAAATGATAAGTTTAAGTTTGGATCATTTGCTATTAGGTTTCCGTCAAATATTTTATTTCTAACATTACCTACAACTTTAATTTTTTCGTATTCATACTCATTAAAGCCTAAACTGTAGACATCTCCCTTTACTTGCGAGTTGATACTTTCTATAGTAAATCCTGTACCATTAACATCAAGATTAAATGATGTTTTTCCAACATTTTCATCTTCAATAAAAGTACCAAGGTCAAAATTATCCATGATAATATTACCAGAATACCTAGCAGCATCTTTTGCGCTTATATTTTGAATTTTTAGGTCGGCTATAATTAATCCTAAATAAGAACTCAATTCAACATCGGCATCTAAGTTGTTTGCTGTCAATGTAGAATTTCCTTCCAGAGTAAACCTTCCTAAGTTTTTAAATACAGGAGGAATAGAAGTTCCTAAAACATCTGGCAATATACTACTTAGATCATCGTGCGATGTAGATAGTTTTTCAAAATTTGCTTCCATTTTAAAGCTATCTACCTCTTTACCAAAAAGATTTTTAAAATTAAAATCGCCATCAACAATGGTTTGCCTTGACGTGCTTAAAAACAGATCGTTTGCAGAAAGATCGTTTAAAGTGCCGAAGAGATTTACATCTAGTTTTGCCTTTTGGTTTTTACCAAATTCATCGTAAAATACATTAAGATCGTTTAGATCAATTTCAGAATCTTGAAAATTTGCATACACTCTAACCTTATCAACAAAGTATTGCATATCTTCTCGCTTATATTCAAACTTTAAATCTCCTTTTAATGTAGAGTTTGCTGTTTTAACCTGAAGGAAATCAAAGGTCATATCCTTTAGTGTATACGCGAAATTTGTCGTTAAATTGGTTATTTCAATACCACGGTCATCTATAAAACCAAGCTTATTAATTCTGGCACTTACATCTGGCCCAAGAATTAAAAAATCGGTTGCATTAATATTTAAATTATTTAGTGTAAATACTTTTGCATCTTCTTTGTTTTCGTCAATTAATCTAAATTCTCCATTTTCAATAGACACATCGCTGGACGATAATAAAAAATCACTCTTTTCTGTTCTTGGTGTATCATCTTCAAATTTCTCAACAAACACATCCATGTTTGTATCAGATTCTCCAGCATAGGTCTTTAAATTAAAAACCATACCCTGAATATCAATATCTCCAAAAGTGAGTTTATTGTTATATAGTTTTCTAAAACTTATAATTGATGTATTGAGCTCTTTGATACTAATTAAAGTATCTTTTTTGTGATCTTCTACGTAAATATTAATCAACTCAACATCGCCATTAAATTGTAACCCAACTTTTTCAATGGTTATATTAGTGCCAAAATCTTTATTTAACAAATCTGTAAAATATTTCCCTACTCGTGTTTGCACAGCAGGAATAGTAAACAACAGCACCAATATGATGAAGAGTAGTAGCACGATTGCTACTATTTTTGATGCTATTTTTATTACTTTTTTAATTTGTTTACAAAATTATGAATTTAGGTAAAAACTAATACGTATTTACAACAATAAACTTATCAATTTTAATACACTTGAATTAGCAAATCACTTGTATTTTTTTCATTTCTTTGTATATACGTTAAAATAAAAAAAATAGATGTTTGTTTTCCTACAAAATAAACAATTATTATGCCTAAAACCTCTTAATGAGCTCACAAAATATTTACATATTAGGAATTGAATCTTCTTGTGACGATACAGCTGCCTCTGTAATTCACAACGGTAAAATATTAAGTAATGTTATAGCCAGTCAAAAAATACATGAAGAATATGGCGGTGTTGTGCCAGAATTAGCATCTCGTGCGCATCAACAAAACATTGTACCTGTAGTAAATCAAGCGTTAGAGAGAGCAGGAATTACCAAAGCACAATTACATGCTGTGGCTTTTACCAGAGGTCCAGGTTTAATGGGAAGCTTGCTAGTTGGCACTTCCTTTGCAAAATCTCTTGCCTATGGTTTGAATATTCCGTTAATAGATGTAAATCATATGCAAGCGCATATTTTAGCGCATTTCATAGATGAGGAAGGTTTTGATAAACCGGAATTTCCGTTTTTGGCGATGACCATTTCTGGCGGACATACACAAATAGTAAAAGTAAATAGCTACTTTAATATGGATGTTATTGGAGAAACCATTGATGATGCTGTTGGTGAAGCTTACGATAAAAGTGGCAAAGTATTAGGATTGGGATATCCAGCTGGTCCAGAAATAGACAAACGTGCCCAACAAGGTAATCCAAAAGCTTTTCAATTCACCAAGCCTAAAGTAGATGGTCTAAACTTTAGCTTTTCCGGACTTAAAACAGCTATTCTGTATTTTGTTAAAAGAGAAACTGATAAAAACCCAAATTTTGTAAAAGAGAATTTAAATGATATTTGCGCATCCATACAGTATACTATTATTGGAATTTTGATTGACAAACTAAAACTGGCTACAAGAGAAACAGGTATTAAACAAATTGCTATTGGTGGTGGTGTTTCTGCAAATTCTGGCATTAGACAAGCTTTAAAAGACGGCGAACAAAAATTTGGCTGGAAAACCTATGTGCCAAAATTTGAATTTACAACAGACAATGCTGCAATGATTGCCATTGTAGGCTATTTGAAATATTTAGAAAATGATTTTGCTGCACATGATATAACAGCTTCGGCTAGATTAAAAATCTAAAATGCCTTACAACGAACAACTCGCAAATAGAATAAAAAACCAGCTAACCTATTATAAGGAAGCCTTTACCGAAAAGAAAATGTTTGGTGGTTTATCATTTTTATATCAAGGAAAAATGACTGTAGGAATTGTAAAAAATGAATTGGCAGTAAGAGTGGTAGAAAATAAAATGGCATCTGAGTTAGCAAAACCTTATGCAAGGCCTATGGATTTCACCAAGCGTCCTTTAAAAGAGTTTATTTATGTGGCTCCTGAAGGTTTTGAAACCGAAGCACAATTATTACATTATATAGAACTAGGTTTAGAACACGCTAAGAGTAAACTATAATGCAGTTATTTTATAATCCAGATCTTAACGAACAATTGGAAACATTTACGTTTCCTAAAGATGAAAGCAAGCACATTACTAAAGTATTACGCAAAAAAGAAGGTGACACTCTTTTTATGACCAATGGTAAAGGATGGTTGCTTGAAGGTAAAATTACTATTGCAGATATAAAAAATTGCCAGGTAAGCATTACCAACAAAACATTTCAACCTAAAAAATCTTATAGTTTACATCTGGCAGTAGCTCCAACCAAAATGAACGATCGCTACGAGTGGTTCTTAGAAAAAGCTACTGAAATTGGCATAGATACTATCACTCCTATTATCTGTGACCACAGTGAACGTAAAGTAATTAAAACAGAACGTTTCGAAAAGATCTTGCAATCTGCCATGAAGCAATCTTTACACTGTTATTTACCAAAGTTAAATCCTGCCATATCTTTTAAAAATTTTATAGATCAGGAACATAATGGGCAATTATTTATTGCGCATTGCGAGGAAACTAAACGACAAAGCTTAAAAAACACTATAGAAGCCAAAAGAGATATTACAGTTTTAATTGGTCCTGAAGGTGATTTTAGTGTTAAAGAAATCGAAATGGCTTTGGAGCGCGGGTTTATTCCTGTAACTTTGGGAGAAACCAGATTACGAACTGAAACTGCTGCTATAGTAGCTTGTCATAGTGTTGTATTTACAAATGAATAGACATTATTTTTTAATAATCATATCCTTTTTTTGCCTGACCAATGTAATTGCTCAGGAAGTTGCAATATTAAAATACAGAGGTGGTGGCGATTGGTATAGCAATCCTACTGCATTACCAAACCTTATAAAATTTTGCAATGAAAATATCAATACTACTATAGATAGTAAACCACAAACAGTTGAAGTTAATAGCATCGATATTTTTCAATTTCCGTTTTTACACATGACAGGGCATGGTAATGTGTTCTTTAATGAAGAAGATGCCGAAAACCTTAGAAATTATTTGATATCTGGGGGCTTTTTACATATTGATGATAATTATGGCATGGAACCCTATGTAACCAAAGAACTAAAAAAAGTTTTCCCAAATACAGATCTTGTAGAGATTCCTGCTAGCCATAGTATTTTTAATATTGTATATAAATTTCCTAATGGATTGCCCAAAATTCATGAACACGATGGTAAAAGACCTCAAGCTTTAGGTATATTTCACGAAGGTAGATTGGTGTTACTTTTTACATTTGAAAGTGATCTTGGTGATGGATGGGAAGATCCTGAAATACATAATGACCCACAAGAGGTTCGTGAAAAAGCACTAAAAATGGGTGCTAATATTATAAAATATGCATTTGAAAATTAATGCAGCTTACTCATTACAATACAAGATTTAAGACACGTAATTTTCCTATTACTTTAGTTTGTGACAATGTTACCAATGCGCCTAATGTGGGGAGTTTATTCAGAATTGCTGATGCATTTGGAGTAGAGAAAATTATTTTCTGTGGTGAACCAATTAACATTGGACGAAAGGTTCAAAAAACTTCTAGAGCTACCGAGAAAGTTGTAAACTTTGAAATTAAATCATCTATAAACGATGTGGTTAAAGAATTAAAAGATCAGGGGCATCATATCATTTCACTTGAAATTACATCTAATAGTATGCCTATAAATGAGTTTGTTTTCCCAAATGATCAACCAATAGCATTAGTTATTGGCGATGAAAATTTTGGCATATCAGATGCTGTTTTAAAACTTTCAAACAGTATTGTACATATAAACATGTTTGGGCAAAACAGCAGCATGAATGTTGTACAAGCTACTAATATTGCGTTGTATGAAGCTACCAAACAACTTTTATAGGTTCTTTCTTTGGCATAACAACACAATTGGTATATTTACTATATGAATTCTAGAATCATTTCTAACGGTATACTACGAGCTTTAGCAATCATAATTGGTATCGCTGCTTTACTCTATTTTTTATATAAAATACAATCGGTTATTGTTTATATAGCTATTGCCTCTGTTATTTCATTAATAGGGTTGCCAATTGTTCGTTTTTTAAGAACAAAACTCAAATTTAAAAATACTATTGCTGTAGTAACTACTATGGTCGTATTAATAGCGTTATTAATAGGCCTAGTGCGAATGTTTATTCCTTTGATTATTGAACAAGGGCATAACTTATCCTTATTAAACATTGAAGAGCTACAAGGGAATGTTGAAGACCTATATTTACAGTTAACAGAGTATTTCGGGATTAACACGTTGGATGTAGAACAGTCTTTTAAAGAGTCCAATTTGTTATCAAAATTAGATTATTCAGTCAT
Organism: Flavobacteriaceae bacterium; assembly: GCA_030148025.1. Lineage (GTDB taxonomy): Bacteria > Bacteroidota > Bacteroidia > Flavobacteriales > Flavobacteriaceae > JASBUG01. Next base: position 19,534 of record JASBUG010000026.1, read on the forward strand.
TCCAAATTTTTTAAACTCTGTAGTTAGTGGCTTCGGAAGCTTCAGTATTGGTCTATTCTCTGTAATATTTATTGCTTTCTTTTTATTAAAAGACAGTCAATTACTAGAACAGGGGATATTGGTATTTGTTCCAGATAATAAAGAAACTCGCTCAAAAAAATCATTCGAAAAAATTAAAACACTGTTGTCCCGATATTTTGTTGGTCTCATTTTTCAAATACTCATTCTATTTGTAATCTATACTATTGTTCTACTAATCTTTGGTGTTAAAAATGCTATAGTCATTGCATTTTTATGCGCTCTCCTTAACCTTATACCTTATGTTGGACCGTTAGTTGGTGGTGCTTTAATGCTTACTTTAACAATGTCAAGTTTTTTAGGAGCTAGCTTTAGTGAGGTCATTCTTCCAAAAACCATTTATGTTATGATTGGTTTTGTTATTGGTCAGTTAGTAGACAATTTCTTTAGTCAACCATTTATTTTCTCAAAAAGTGTAAAATCACACCCTTTAGAAATTTTCTTGATTATTATAATTTCGGGAATATTATTTGGAGTTGTTGGGATGATTGTTGCTGTACCTGCCTATACAGCTATAAAAGTTATATTAAAAGAGTTTCTATCTGAAAATAAGATCGTTAAGCAATTAACAAAAGATTTATAGTATTGCTTTGAATAAAAATATTTTAAATACTGTAGTTCAAGATTTTATAAATTTAAATTTAGATAAAGACACAACCTCATTATTACTAAAGAAGGCCTTATTTGAAAACATCGATATTAAAGATATTGTTGAACAATTAGAATCTAAAAAACGCTGTAAAAAGAAACTTCCTACTTGGTTCAAAACGCCACAAATTTATTACCCAAATAAGGTAAATATTGAACAAACCTCTTCCGAGGTTACCGCAAACTATAAACTGCAAATAGTCTCTGGTAAATCTATAATAGATCTCACAGGAGGTTTTGGTGTAGACTGCTACTATTTTTCAAAGGTGTTTGATACGGTTATACATTGCGATATTAATAAAGAATTGTCGACTATTGTACACCATAACTATAAACAGTTGGGTATTTTAAACATACAAACAGTCGCAGAAGATGGTTTAGATTTTTTGGTAAATTCAAAAAAGCAATTTGACTGGATATATATTGACCCATCTAGAAGACATGATGTAAAAGGAAAAGTATTTTATTTAAAAGACTGTTTACCTAATGTTCCTGAACACTTAGAAGCTCTATTTAGTTATTCTAATAACATTCTTGTTAAAGCTTCTCCGATGCTGGATATTTCTTTAGGTACTTCAGAATTAAAACACGTCAAGGAAATTCATGTTGTCGCTGTAAAGAATGAAGTGAAAGAGCTATTGTTTGTTCTTGAAAAGAACTGCACAGAAGCTATAGGTATAAAGACAATAAATATAAAAACAGATCATAATGAAACTTTTGAGTTTTATATGAGTGATGAATCGCTATCATTTGCTATTTATAGTAACAAAGCCTCCTACTTATACGAACCAAATGCAGCTATTTTAAAAGCTGGAGCATTTAAAGTACTATCACAAAAATTACAAGTTAATAAACTACATCAGCATTCACACTTATATTCATCACAAGAGTTGATTGATTTTCCTGGACGAACATTTAAGATTCAAGAGATTATACCATACAATAAAAAAGAAATAAGCAACCGTTTCAAAGGAAAAAAAGCAAACATAACCACACGTAACTTCCCACTCAATCCTGCAGATATTCGTAAAAAATTCAATATTAGAGATGGTGGAGAGCAATACCTTTTCTTTACTACCAATCAACAAAACAAAAAGATTGCTATCTCCTGTTTTAAGATATAAAAAGGGCCACCAAAATAGGCAGCCCGATAATCCTTCATTGCTAATAACATTAACCTTAAACTATA
>JASBUG010000038.1 GCA_030148025.1 Flavobacteriaceae bacterium
CTATTGCGGTTCAAAATATCATAATGTGGCATTACATATAGAATCTACCGATATAAAAATTCAGTGTGAAACTTGTAACCATATTACCAAAGTAGAAAACTATCGGTTTTTATGCGAAAACTGTGCGCGCCCCAGTAAAAATATAATACAAGGCGAAGAAATGTTAATACATAAAGTAGAATTTGAGGATTAGCAATGTTAAAACGATTTTTATCATATACAAATTCATTGTACGAAAAAATAAAGTTGCTTTGGGAAAATAAGAAAAGCCTTTATTTAATTAGTGTTGTATTGGTAATAAGTTTTGTTTCGTGTTCGATATTGAGTTTTTTGGTAATTAATAACTGGATTAATTTAGGAAGTTTCAATGAACATTTTAAAAACCCTTTTTTTTCAATTGAAGTTGTATTTACCTTGCTTCTAATTACAGAGCTGTTCGGGCTCATTTTTATGCTGCCCAAATCGGTGGCAAAATCCGTAGGAAAACAGTTTGAATTACTTTCTCTTATTTTTTTAAGAGATGCTTTTAAAGAGTTTAGTCATATAACTGACTTTAAATGGGGGTCACTTCAAGAACCTTTTATAAATATGGTTATTTACAGCTTTGGAGCTATTGCTGTTTTTACAATTTTAGGGTTTACATATAAAATACAAAAGCATATAAAACTAACGGGGACGGAAGACGATCAAGAGCAATTTATAAGATTAAAAAAGCTATTAGCATTATTGCTGTTAATTGCATTTGCAGTTGTTGGCTATATGGATGTTAAAACATTAATAACCACGGGAACTTATTTACATTCTTTCAAAGCGTTTTACACCGTTTTAATTTTTAGTGATATTATTATTGTTTTAATTGCATTACGTTATACGTTGAATTATAATAAAATATTTCGATATTCGGCATTTGTATTGGCAACAATACTAATTAGAGTTTCATTGTCAACTAAACCATATTACGATGTTATTATTGGCGTAGTTGCCAGTTTATTTATGCTGACTGTAACAATAGTACATAACTATTTTTTAAAAGAATTACCTGAAAACAAAACACTATGAGTATAGAAAAATCAACAAAAGCAGCTCGCGGAACAGTACAGTGCGAGAACACAAACATCAATTTGCTTAAAGCCAATGATTTTGTAGCAGACATTATCCGCAAAGAAATGGCTAAAACCAAAACGCTGTTGGTTAATATTACCTCTTCCGCTGGTAGCGGAAAAACAACATTGATGCAAAAAACAGCCGAAAAGCTAAAAGACAAACTCACTATGGCTGTTATGGTGGGCGATTTAGAAACCGAACGTGACGCGGATCGTATTCGTGAAACTGGAATTTTCGCCTTACAAATTGTAACTGGAGGCATTTGCCATCTGGAAGCTCAAATGGTGCATCAAGTATTGGACAGATTTGATTTAGAAAATATCGACTTACTATTTATTGAAAATGTGGGTAATTTAGTATGTCCAGCATCTTTTGATTTAGGTGAAGACTACCGCGTTACCTTAATGGCAACTACTGAAGGAGACGATAAGCCAAAAAAATACCCGCGTATGTTTCTAACGAGCGATATGATGTTGGTTTCCAAAGCCGATTTATTACCCTATTTACCATTTTCAGTAGAAGCAGTAACCAAA
>JASBUG010000039.1 GCA_030148025.1 Flavobacteriaceae bacterium
TCGTAAGCGTCTTTGTTGTTCCAAAGTTCTATTTGAGCCAATGTTTGGTTTGTAAACGAGTTACTCATTACAAAACTCGGGTGTCCTGTTGCACAACCTAAGTTTACTAGACGACCTTGAGCTAAAATGATAACATCTTTACCGTTTACGTTGTATTTGTCAACTTGTGGCTTAATTTCATCTTTAGTGTTACCATGGTTTTTGTTTAACCAAGCCATGTCAATTTCATTGTCAAAATGTCCAATGTTACAAACTATGGTTTTGTCTTTCATAGCTTCAAAGTGCTCACCACGAACAATATCTTTATTTCCTGTAGTTGTAATTACAACATCTGCATTACCAATAACAGTTTCCAGTTTCTTCACTTCAAAACCGTCCATAGCAGCTTGTAGTGCACAAATAGGATCAATTTCAGTAACAGTTACAATACTTCCTGCACCTTTAAAAGAAGCAGCAGTACCTTTACCCACATCACCATAACCACAAACAACCACACGTTTTCCAGCTAGCATAACGTCAGTTGCACGACGAATAGCATCTACAGCACTTTCACGACAACCATATTTATTATCAAATTTCGATTTAGTAACCGAATCGTTTACGTTAATTGCAGGCATTGGAAGTGTTCCATTTTTCATACGCTCATATAATCTGTGAACACCTGTTGTAGTTTCTTCAGATAAACCATTAATTCCAGCAGCTAATTCTGGGTATTTGTCTAACACCATATTTGTTAAATCACCACCGTCATCAAGAATCATGTTTAATGGTTGCCTGTCTTCACCAAAAAATAATGTTTGTTCGATACACCAGTCAAATTCTTCTTCAGTCATATCTTTCCAGGCGTAAACCGCAGTTCCAGCATCAGCAATAGCAGCAGCAGCTTGATCCTGAGTTGAGAAAATATTACAAGAACTCCATGTTACTTCAGCACCTAAAGCTTGTAGGGTTTCTATTAAGACAGCAGTTTGTATGGTCATATGTAAACATCCGGCAATACGTGCACCTTTAAGTGGTTGAGAGTCTTTATACTCTTCTCTCAAACTCATTAATCCAGGCATTTCAGCTTCGGCTAATTCAATCTCTTTTCTTCCCCAAGCCGCAAGCGACATATCCTTTACTTTGTAAGGTACATATGGAATTGTTTTTGTACTCATAAATAGTGTTTTTTAATATTCAACAATTTTGGGATTAGACGCTAAATAGCTTAATTTCGTTACCCAAAAATGATTAATTCGCCAAAGGCTTATTTATCGTAATTTTTTTTGTGACTGCAAAGATAACCAATAACTTTCAGAATATTAAATGCCACTATATAAATCGATAAGTCCAAACTCACAAACTACTGTTAAAATCTGGAAGATAACAGAGTCTTTTGAAGACTTATACCAGCCTCTTGATCTTAAATCAAATAGTAAGGAACGCGTGATGGGAATGAAAAGTGAGTTACATCAACGTGGTTTTTTGAGCGTGAGACATCTGTTAAGAACGTTTGGATATACTGATCAGGATCTCTATTATGATACCTATGGTAAGCCACATTTAAAGGACGGTAAACATATTTCTATTACACATTCGTTTACATTTTCAGGCGTAATTATAAGTGACCACGAAGTTGGGATTGATATAGAAATGCAGCGTGAAAAAATTGGTAGAATTGCACCAAAATTTGTGGATTATGAATTTCAGTATTTAAATAAAAAATCTAATTGTTTTGTTAGACGATTAACCGTTATTTGGGGGATTAAAGAATCGTTGTATAAACTATTTGCAACTCCTGGAATGCTATTTAGAGAACATTTTTTGGTAATTCCTTTTATGATTGATGATACCGAAACAGTTGCATGGATAGATTATAAAAATAAGAAGTATAGATACAATGCCAGTTTTTTAGAGTTTGAAGGGTTTACTTGTGCTTATGTAATTGCTTAATGAAAAACATTTATCAAGACATATTACATGCAGTTGCAAATAAAAAAAGACTCTTAGCTGTCCTTCTGGATCCTGATAAGTTGTCGATTAACCAGATTCCTGAGATAGCTTCTAAAATAAACCGCTCTATTGTAACACATATTTTAGTTGGAGGAAGTATAATAGAAGAAAGTGTAATGGATCCTTTTGTTATAGAATTAAAAAAACAAACTGAGTTACCAATTGTAATATTCCCTGGAGATATTACACAAATTTCAAATCATGCTGACGGTCTTTTGTTTTTGTCTTTGATCTCAGGGAGAAATCCAGAATTTTTAATCGAAAAACAAGTACAATCAGTTTCTAAATTAAGAGGAAGTAATCTTGAAGTTATACCAACTGGATATCTTTTAATAGAAAATGGAAAAGAAACGGCTGTGCAACGTGTTTCACAAACAAATCCAATGTCTAGGGGTAATACCTCTTTAATTGTAGATACAGCAAAAGCGGGCGAGTTATTGGGAATGAAATTAATTTATCTGGAAGCTGGAAGTGGTGCTACGCATCCAATAAATAGAGAAATAATTTCAAAGGTAAAGGCTGATTTAAATATGCCATTGATTGTAGGTGGAGGTATAAGTAATAAAAAACAGCTTGATACAGCATATACTGCTGGTGCAGATATGGTGGTAATTGGAACTGCATTTGAGCAAAACGATGCTTTTTTTAATGAGTTAATATGACAGATATTTTAGATTTTTTTATCGACCCTTATAAAACGTATTCTACTACTCAAATAGTTTTAGAGTCAATTGCTGCATTATTAGGAATTGCTAGTGTTTGGTATGCTAGAAAAGAAAATATTTTAGTGTATCCAACAGGAATTGTAAGTACTGGACTGTACGCGTATTTATTGTTTGGCTGGCAGCTTTATGGTGACATGGTAATAAATGTTTATTATTTTACAATGAGTATTGTGGGATGGTATATTTGGACAAGAAAGATAGATGCAACGCATTATACGCCTATAACCAAGATGAACCAAAGAGACATTAAATATGCAGTTGCTATTTTTGTGTTAGCAGTAGTTGGAATTTTAGTCATCTATAAATACAAACCATATATAAATAGTGGATTTAATTCTGAATTTTTAGATAAAGCATATGCATATATAGCTACCGACTATGTCGATGCTTTTACTACCGGAACAGCCTTTGTAGGAATGTGGTTAATGGCAAAAAAACGCTTACAGCATTGGCATTTCTGGATCATTACAAACGTAGTAGCAATTCCATTATATTTTTGGTTTAAAAAACATGGAATTACTGGAATTCAGTATATTATATTTTTAATTTTTGCCATTTTAGGATTACGTGAATGGAAAACAAGCTTAAGCAACAACCAGCAAAATGTATAAAAGTAGTTCTGTTTGGACCAGAATCTACTGGTAAAACTACTTTGTCTAGACACCTGGCACGATATTATAATTCGGTTTGGGTTAGAGAATATGCCCGTGAATATTTGCAAGACGTTTGGAATAATGAACGTAGAACTTGTGAGCCTAAAGACTTATTGCCAATTGCTGAAGGACAGATGAAACTAGAGAATGAGCTGGCACAAAAAACTAACACGGTGTTAATATGTGATACAGATTTGTTAGAAACCAAGGTGTATTCTGAAGCTTATTATTCAGGAACTTGTGACCCTACTCTTGATAAATATGCCGTAGAAAATACTTACGATTTGTACTTTTTAACTTATATTGACGTTCCTTGGGAAGCTGATGACTTACGTGATAAGCCAAACGAACGTGAACGTATGTTTAAAGCTTTTGAAGATGCCTTAAAAAAATACAATCGCCCTTATATACTTTTAAAAGGAGATAAAAAGGAACGTTTAGAAGAGGCAGTAAAACATATTGATAAGCTAATTCAAGAAAAAGAAAAACATTGAAATTTTCAGAAAAAGATATACAACAAATCACTGAAAGAGGATTAACAGTTGAAAAAGTAATTTCTCAAATCGAACTTTTTAAAAAAGGTATTCCTTTTATTACATTAAAAAGTACCGCTACAATTAACAATGGCATTTTATCTTTAAGTAATGAAGAAAATAACAAGTTTATTTCCTTTTTTGATCATAAACGTGACGATGTATCTATTGTTAAATTTGTTCCTGCATCTGGTGCGGCAACCCGAATGTTTAAGCTATTATTTCAATTCCTGAAAGAATACAACCCTAAAAAAGAAACAATCAATGCTTATATAAATAAAAATAAAGCAAAGGAGTTATCGGTGTTTTTCGTTGGTTTAGAGAAATTGCCATTTTTTGAGGAAATTATTAAGAACATTCATAAAACAATACCAAACTTCAATGAGTTGCCTTATGATGAACAGCGCTACGAATTCGTTAGAATCATGTTGAGTAAGGACCAACTTAATTACTCATATTACCCAAAAGGTTTATTACCTTTTCATAGATATAAAGAGCATGTGTCAACAGCCTTTGAAGAACATTTATTCGAAGCAGCATTATATGCTTCTTCCAAAGATAAAGCAGACCTTCATTTTACTATTTCTGAAAAACATAAGGATAAGTTTGATGAAGAATTTAGATTTATTGAAGAAGATGTTGAAGAGCGTACAAATACAAAATTTAATATATCCTTTTCTTATCAAAAACTAGCAACCGATACGATAGCGGTAACACCCAATAATGAACCGTTTAGAGAGTCTAATGGAGATTTAGTGTTTAGACCATCTGGTCATGGTGCTCTAATAGAGAATTTAAATGAGATAGATGCCGATGTCGTTTTTATTAAAAATATCGACAACGTTGTTGTAAAGAAATACAAGGATGAAGTTGCAAAATATAAGAAAGTATTAGCAGGTGTGTTGCTTGAAGTGCAAGAGCAAGCTTTTTCATATTTAGAGGCACTTGAAAACGATATGACTGAAGATTTAATTTTTAAGATTGCTCAATTTTTGTCTAATAAACTAAACGTTACTATTAGTGAAGAGTTTGAAAAATACTCTGAAAAATATCAAATAGAATATTTAAGAAACAAACTTAATCGTCCAATAAGAGTTTGCGGAATGGTTAAAAATGAAGGGGAACCAGGAGGAGGACCATTTTGGGTAAAGGACGAAAGTGCAAATATATCGTTACAAATTGTTGAATCTGCACAAATAGACAAGAAGAATAAGCAACAGAAAGATATTTTAAAAAATGCTACACACTTTAATCCTGTAGATCTGGTTTGTGGAATTAAGAATTACAAAGGCGATACTTTCGATCTTAAAAAATATGTCGATCCTAAAACGGCATTTATTACCATGAAAACCAAAACAGGAAAAGATCTAAAGGCACTTGAACTTCCAGGTCTTTGGAATGGTAGTATGGCTTACTGGAATACTATTTTTGTAGAAGTTCCCTTAACAACATTTAACCCTGTGAAGACTGTAAATGATCTCCTTAAAGCTCCTCACCAAATATTGTAATAGTGAACCTTGATCAATTAATACAAGAATTGAAATTTAAAGCTGTGAGAAGCTCTGGTGCAGGAGGGCAACATGTGAATAAAGTAGCTTCGAAAATAGAGTTACAATTTAATGTTGTCGAATCAGAACTCTTGGATAACGACCAAAAAGAACGTGTTTTAGAGAATTTAAAAACTAGACTTACAAAAAATGGCGTCTTAATTCTACAATGTGATGAAAGCCGAAGTCAGCATAAGAATAAAGAATTAGTTATAAAACGATTCCTAAAAGTTATTGAGCAAGGGTTAATAATTCCTAAAGAGCGCAAAGAAACAAAAGTGCCCAAAGCAGTTATTAGAAAGCGCCTTAAAGACAAAAAAATACAGTCTTTTAAAAAGACAAATAGAAAAAAACCAGATTTAGAATAAAAATATAATTTTTCATGACTATCTTTGCGGCGTTCTCAAAAAGGGGTGCCTAATAGTGGCTGAGATCATACCCATTGAACCTAGAACAGGTAATGCTGTTTAGGGATCCGAGTGAAGTTGAAACATCCAGTGGATGTTTTTAACGAGGACTCAGATGGCGCGCTGGACGTTTTTATCCAGAACATAATTATTAATTAACTTAAAGAATAATTACCTCTTTTTATTCGATTTTAAATGTAATCGTAATGAAAAATTTATTTCTTTTTTTAACACTTTTAGTGTTATCAGTCAGTGCTACTGCACAAGAAAACCAAACACAACAAGACTCAACAAAAACTCAAAAACTCGATGAGGTTTTAGTAAAGGCAGTTAGAGTAAATGCCACGTCGCCAATTACGCATACCAACGTAAAGAAAGAAGAGATCGCAAAACGTAATTTAGGGCAAGACATTCCTATGTTATTAAACTATTTACCTTCGGTTGTATCTTCTTCAGATGCTGGTGCAGGAGTTGGATATACGTATTTACGTGTAAGAGGATCTGATGCGACACGTGTAAATGTAACTATTAACGGAATTCCTTATAACGACAGTGAAAGTCAAGGGACATTCTGGGTGAATTTAGGAGACTTTGCTTCTTCTACACAAAGTTTACAATTACAACGTGGTGTAGGAACCTCTACAAATGGTTCGGGAGCATTTGGTGCTAGCTTGAATATTTTAACCGATGCTATTTCTGAAAAAGCAGGAGGAGAAATATCAAACTCTTTTGGGTCGTACGGTACAAGAAAGCATACCGTAAAGTTTACCACTGGAAAAATTAATGATCACTTTGAGTTTGCAGGTAGGTTATCTAAAATAGATTCTGACGGATATGTAGATAGAGCTTTTACCGATCTTAAATCATATTTTTTACAAGGAAGCTATTTTGATGATAATACTTTAATTAAAGCTATATCTTTTGGAGGAAAAGAACAGACCTATCAAGCATGGGCTGGTCTTTCTGCCGATCAATTAAAAGAAGATCGTCGTCAAAATCCATATACTTACGAAAATGAAACTGATAATTTTTGGCAAGACCATTACCAATTACACTGGAATGAAAGAATTGACGCTAACTGGTCAACAAACATCGGTTTAAATTATACACGAGGTAAAGGGTATTTTGAACAGTTTAAAGACGATAGAGATGCAGCAGATTATAATAATTTAATTGTAGATGGAAGTGATGTGATAGTGCGTCGTTGGTTAGATAATCATTTTTATGTGGTTAACGGGAATGTAACTTTTAAAGACGGAAAACTAGAAGTCATATCTGGTGTTTCGTTCAACACCTTTACCAATGATCATTATGGTGAGGTTATTTGGGGAAGCGACTTAGCTCCAAATGTAGAGATTAGAGACCGCTACTATTTTAGTGCTTCAGACAAAACAGATTGGAGTGTGTTCTCTAAAGCAACTTATAGTATTTCTAATAAGTTAAAAGCATTTGTAGATGTTCAGGGGCGTTTTGTAAACTATAAAACTAAAGGTTTAACTTCTAATAGAGCACCAATAAATGTTGATGAAAACTTCAGTTTCTTTAATCCTAAATTCGGACTTACGTATAAGTTGAATAATGCAAATAGTTTATATGCATCTTATGCAAGAGCAAATAAAGAACCAAATAGAAACGATTATGAAAGTAATGGAGACGATGTAACACACGAGAGCTTGAATGATTTTGAACTTGGGTGGCGTTTTGTTGGTGATAAAATAAGAATAAATGCCAATGTTTACTATATGGACTATAACAATCAACTGGTATTAACAGGAGCTATTGATAATGTAGGAGAGTACTTAAGAGAAAATGTAAAAGATAGTTACCGTTTAGGATTGGAAGTAGATGCTAACATTAACCTTACTGAAAAATTGATGTTTAATAGTAACATAGCTATTAGCGAAAATAAAATTAAAAATTTGGTTATAGATCGTGATGGAGGGCCAAAGAATTTTGGAAATACTACATTGGCATTTTCGCCAAGTTTTATCTCTGGAAATTCGTTAGTATTTATGCCAGCTAAAAATGTGCAATTATCCTTGTTAGGAAAGTATGTAAGTGATCAGTATTTAAGTAATACCGATACAAAAGCATCAAAAATTGATGGGTACTTTGTAAGCGATTTTAATGTGGTTTACGAAATTGAAACTAACAAGATATTTAAATCAATTATCCTAAAAGGATTGGTAAACAACATATTCAATAAAGAATATGTTGATAGAGGATATACTTATTTAAATACCTGGAGTGGTCCAACAGCTATTGAAGAGCAAGGGTATTATCCGCAAGCAACTACTAATTTCTTATTAGGAGTAACCTTAAAATTCTAAATAAATTTAGGGATATTATTTTAGGAGAAAGGCCTTTACATTTATGTAAAGGCTTTTAATTTGTAATCACCAAGTTATTTCCGTTTGCTGTTACTCGGTATGCTTTTAAAGCACATCGTAAATCACTATTGCCAACAGGTTGTCCCGAAAATAATTCATATTTATTAGCATCTGGACAACCACATGTACCTTCAATTCCAGAAATAGTTAATACCGAACACGAACTTGGTGCGTGATTTGGGTCTGCTGCATCAAAGGCTGCATAACCAGTACCTGTATTAGTTACAATAATACCACCATTACCAGCATTAGAAATATAAACTGGGTTACTAGGGAATTGTAATTGGTTGTACTGTGGTAAACTAGTATTAATACTTACATTAACCCCTATATTTAATAAATGTCTACAATTACTATTATTAATATTGCTCTTGCTACAAGAGAAGTAAGTTAATCCAATACACAGGATAAAAAAGGTCTTTTTCATGATCATGATTTTCGAGTGCAATTTACAACAAAAAGCACTGTGAGTTAAATATTTTGTATATTTGCTATAGGTCTCGTGAAAACGAGATTTTTTGATGCTGAACTCGTTTCAGCATCTTTTATTAAGTAAAACGATGAAGTTATGAGTAACGTATCTTATTATACTGCAGAAGGATTAAAAAATTTAAGAGACGAGTTGCGTCAACTAAAAGATATAGAGCGCCCAAAAGCTTCTCAAGCAATTGCAGAAGCCAGAGATAAAGGAGATTTAAGTGAAAATGCAGAATACGATGCAGCCAAAGAAGCACAAGGATTATTAGAAATGAAAATTTCTAAACTTGAAGAAACATTGGCTAATGCAAGATTAATTGACGAGTCACAATTAGACACGTCAAAAGTATTGGTGTTATCTACCGTAAAAATAAAAAATCAGGTAAATGGTATGGAAATGACCTATACCTTGGTAGCTGATGGAGAAGCTGATTTAGCATCTGGGAAAATATCTGTAAATTCACCTATAGCTAAAGGCTTATTAGGAAAATCAGTTGGTGAGGTTGCCGAGATACAAGTGCCTAATGGCACTATGAAATTTGATGTTCTAGAAATAACCAGAGACTAATGGCATCTATTTTCACTAAAATAGTAAATGGGGATATACCTTGTTATAAGGTAGCCGAAACAGACCATTTTTTAGCGTTCCTGGATATTAATCCTAATGCCAAAGGACACACACTTTGCATACCTAAAAAAGAAGTTGACAAGATCTTCGACCTTGATGAAGATACTTATAATGGATTAATGGCGTTTTCTAGAAAAGTAGCCATGGCTATTGAAAAAACAGTTGACTGCAAACGGATAGGGATGTCTGTTATAGGTTTAGAAGTGCCTCATGTACATGTGCATTTAATTCCGTTACATACTATGGAAGATGCACGATTTACAACAAAAGTATCATCTTTAAGCTCTGAAGAGTTTGAAGCACTGGCAAAAGCTATTAATAGTAATCTATAATTGTTTTAATGAAATTTGAATGGTCGTACCTTTTCCAATTTCGGAGTGTACGACTTTTATTTTGCCGTTATGGTAATCTTCAACAATACGTTTTGCTAATGACAAACCTAAGCCCCAACCACGTTTTTTACTTGTAAATCCAGGTTCAAAAATCTTTTTAAACAACTGTTTAGAAATTCCTTTTCCTGTATCGGTAACTCTTATATGAATAAATTTGTCATTAGGAATTACTTCAATTTTTAGATCACCCTTACCTTTCATTGCATCAATAGCATTCTTTACTAGGTTTTCTATGGTCCAGCTATATAATTGTTTGTTTAGCTGCACTTGTATATTACTTTCTGGAGCAACAAACTCAAAATTAACAAGCTTAGAAGAACGCGATTTTAAGTAGTTGTACGATTCTTTAGTTTCTTCAACAATATTAGCCGTTTCTAAGGCTGGGACAGATCCAATTTTGCTAAAACGCTCTGTTATGGTTTGTAAGCGATTAATATCTTTTTCAATTTCTTTAATATGATCAGGGTCAATATTTTCCATTTTCAAGATCTCGGTCCAACCAATTAACGACGATAAAGGTGTGCCGATTTGATGCGCCGTTTCTTTAGCCATTCCAGACCATAATTTGTTTTGTGTTGCAACTTTCGAGCTTTTATAGAAAAAGAATACAACCGCAGCAAAAAGAACAATTATTAAAACTAAAGCTAAAGGATAGTACTTAAGCTTGTTAAGAAGAGGAGAATTGCCATAATACAAAGTTCCAGCGCTTTCAGTTTTATTGGTATACTGATTTAAATAGAGCAATTCTATAGGCTCATTTTCCTTTTCAAATTGTTTTATTAATCTTTTTATGTATAAAGAATCTTTAGCCTTTTCATCATCAATATTGTTATAGTTATAACTACTGTCAATATTAAGAGTAATCATTGGTGTTGTACTATTTTTTGAAATTACTTTAAAGGCAAACTCATTGAGGTCTTCGTTTACATCTAAAGCTTTATGAATTTCACTTTGGGCTTCTGCCCAAATTTCCATTTTCACGCGTTCTTCTGCCTTAAAATGTTGAAAAAAGGTATATGTATTCCATAAAATAAGCGATATAATAGCAAAAGAAGCTATTATAATAATCCAACGTAAAATGTTTCTGTTGCTCAAAAAAAAGTGATCTTAAAATGTAATTCTAAATATAATGCAATTATGTTAATATTATTGTTCTAGTTGTTAGTAAAAATGGTTTTTAGTTAATACATAGATTCTTAACTTTGCTCAAATTTAAAAGCAAATGATTTCATTTGAACCTAAAGAACTTTCGGTTAAAAACTTACATGGTTATTTATTGAGTTCGGTCGCACCAAGACCAATAGCATTTGCTAGTACAATTGATGCTGAGGGGAACCCAAACTTATCACCATTTAGTTTTTTTAATGTATTTAGTGCTAATCCGCCAATTATGGTGTTTTCACCAGCTAGACGTGTTAAGAACAATACAATAAAACACACTTTGGAAAATGCTGAAGCTGTTAAAGAAGTGGTGATTAATGTTGTTAATTTTGATATTGTTCAGCAAATGTCGTTAAGTAGCACAGAATACCCAGAAGGGGTTAATGAGTTTGATAAGGCAGGGTTAACAATGTTAGCTTCAGATATTGTAAAGCCATATCGTGTTGCAGAATCTCCAGTTCAGTTTGAATGTAAGGTAAACGATATTGTTAAGTTAGGTACTGAAGGAGGTGCTGGAAATTTGATTATTTGTGAAGTTGTAAAAATGCACATTGCAGAAGAGGTGCTCAATGAAGATAAAACTATAAATCAAGAACAACTTGATCTTGTGGCGAGAGCAGGAGGTAGTTATTACAGTCGCGCGAATAAGGGCTTTTTTGAAATCCCTAAACCATTGTCAACACTTGGTATTGGTGTAGATGCTATGCCAGAACATGTAAGAAATAGTATGATATTAACTGGGAACGATTTAGGGATGCTAGGAAATGTTGAAGCATTACCATCAAAAAAAGACATAGAAAGTTTTTTAAAAGATGTTAGTGAGCGCTACCCGAACGTTCGTGAAACCTCGCATAGAGAAAAACATAAAATTGCGCGAAACTATTTAAGCTACGGCGATGTTGAAAGCGCATGGAAATTATTATTAAGTTAAAAAGAATAAATTTAGAACAGAAAATAAGTATAGATGGAAGTACAAGGAAGAATTAAAGTAATTGGAGAAACGCAAACATTTGGTGCCAACGGATTTAGAAAGAGAGAAATTGTTGTAACTACAGAAGAACAATATCCGCAACACATCATGATAGAGTTTGTTCAAGACAAAACAGATTTATTAAACAGCTATCAAGTTGGTCAGCAAGTAAAAATAAATATCAATTTACGAGGAAGAGAATGGGTAAACCCACAAGGGGAAACAAAATACTTTAACTCAATTCAAGGATGGCGTATAGAAGCGCTTCAAGCTGAAACAAATGGAAACGTGCCACCTGTACCGCCAGCTGAAGCTTTTGAACCAGCAGATAATTTAAATGAAGGAGATCATGACGATCTACCATTTTAATTAAACCGAGTTAAAAAGATAAAAAGCCTTAATGTTTAAACATTAAGGCTTTTTTCTTGAATGAAATTATGTTATTTTTCAACTATGAACATCACTAAAGCAATTGAAACTGTTTTTAAAAGGTATTTGCCCTCTCCTTTTACCATTGCCATTATTTTAACACTTTTAACCATAGTTTTAGCATTGGTCTTTACAGAGCCAGTATCAGGTGAAAATCAATTATTTAGTATTTTGTCTTTTTGGGAGCAAGGTATTTGGAATAATGGGCTATTGGTTTTTGCCTACCAAATGATGCTTATTTTGGTACTTGGTCATGTGCTGGTTTTAAGTAAACCTGCTAATAGGGTGATTGTTAGTTTATCAAAAAATGTCACGAATACAACTAGTGCTGTTATTTTAGTTAGTATAACTACTATGCTTGCTGCATTTTTAAATTGGGGACTTGGATTAATATTTGGGGCGATTTTAGCACGAAAAGTTGGCGAACATGCTCAGAAGAATAACATACCAATAAACTACCCATTAGTGGGCGCTGCAGGATATGTAGGCCTTATGGTTTGGCATGGTGGGATTAGTGGGTCTGCTCCAATTAAAGTTGCTGAGAATAACCATATTCGTGATTTCATGTCAGGAATATCTTCGACTGATTACAGCTCTCAAATACCTGAGAGTATTGGTTTTGATGCGACAATTTTTAGTTGGTGGAATTTATTACTGTTTGGAATACTCTTAGTATTAGTGCCTTTTGTTTTAAGTAGAATTGCTAAGTCTACAAAACCTACAAATTTTCAATTAGACGATTATAAGTTTGAACAGCACACTTTAGAAGCTATTGAAGGCGCCGAAAAACTGGATTACTCAAAGGTTGTTGGAATAGGTTTTGGAATAGTTTTACTAACGACCTTTTTCTACCAATACTGGAGTAACCTTATATCCTTACAGATCACACCTAACATGCTTAATTTTTTCATGTTAGGCATGGCGATTGTATTACATAAAAATTTTAGAAACTTTTTGAATGCCGTTGAAGAAGCTATAAAGGGAACTTCTGGAATTTTAATTCAATTCCCCTTGTATTTTGGCATTATGGGCATCATGAAAAGTACAGGAATGGTTGTGATGATCTCCGATTTTTTTGTGTCGGTCGCAACCGAAACCACCTTGCCTATTTTTACTTTTTTTAGTGCAGGTTTGGTTAATGTTTTTGTGCCTAGTGGTGGTGGGCAGTGGGCCATACAAGGTCCTATTGTAATAGAATCGGCCTTAAAATTAGGAGTACCGCTTCCAAAAGCTATTATGGCTCTGTCTTATGGAGATCAAATTACAAATATGCTGCAACCTTTTTGGGCTTTACCTTTATTAGGGATAACTAAGTTAAAGGCTAAGGAAATACTACCATACACACTTTTATTAATGTTAGTAGGTACTGCCGTATTTATTTTAGGATTACTGTTATTGTAAATGCATTATTTAACCAAAGAAATAAAATTTCCCGATGTGTCACTAGCCTCAGAGGACGGATTACTTGCAATAGGTGGGGATTTATCTGTTGAACGTTTACTTCTGGCCTATAAAAATGGTATTTTTCCTTGGTATGAAAATGGACAGCCAATTTTATGGTGGTCCCCAAATCCCAGATTTGTATTGTTTCCAGAAAAACTAAAAGTATCTAAAAGTATGCGAAAAGAACTTACTACTTGCGGATATACGGTAACTATTAATAAAGATTTTAAAGGCGTTATTAATGAATGTGCAAAGATTAAAAGAGAGGGACAAGCAGATACATGGATAACAAACGATATGATAAATGCTTATATTGAATTGCATAAATTAGGCTATGCAAAATCTGTTGAAGTATGGGAAAATGAATCTCTCATAGCTGGTTGTTATGGAATAGATTTAGGAAATGAGGTGTTTTGTGGAGAAAGTATGTTTACAAAAAAAAGTAATGCTAGTAAGGTCGGGTTTATAACTTTTATACATAACACAAATTATAAATTAATTGATTGTCAGGTGTATACAAATCATTTGCAAAGTTTGGGTGCAGAGGAGATTTCTAGAACAGACTTTTTAAGTTATTTAAGTTGATATTTATCATATTTTCTGTACAATAGATTTAGGAAATTAGTAGAACTAAACCATTTTTATGCTAACACAAGAAGATTTTTTAACATACAAAAACATAGACACTTTTTTAAAGATCGTAGAAGAAAAAGTTGAACCAGAACGTTACCAATCCATTAAGAATACCATTCAATATGAGAAGGAATTATTGCAGTTACAAGCAGAACTGGTAGACTTACAACATTGGGTGGCAAAAAATAACAAACGTGTTTGCGTTATTTTTGAAGGAAGAGATGCTGCGGGTAAAGGCGGTGCTATACGTAGATTTGCCGAACATTTAAATCCGCGTTCCATGCGCATTGTGGCACTTACTAAACCTACCGATGTTGAAAGAGGGCAATGGTATTTTAGACGCTACATTAAAGAGTTGCCCAATCCAGGTGAAATAGTATTCTTTGACCGAAGTTGGTACAACCGAGCTGTAGTTGAACCAGTTATGGGATTCTGTAATGATGAACAGTACGAAAAGTTTATGGTACAAGTGCCTGAATTTGAACATATGCTATATGAGGATGGTGTAGACATTATCAAGTTTTGGTTCTCCATTTCAAAAGACGAACAAGAAAGACGATTTGATTCAAGACTTCAAAATCCATTGAAACGATGGAAGTTTAGTGAAGTAGATAAAGAAGGTCAAAAGCTATGGGATAAATATACCTACTACAAAGAACAAATGTTTGGAAAAACACATACTACATTTAGTCCGTGGATAATTGTTAAGACAAATAACAAAAAGCAAGCGAGATTAGAGAGTATTAGGCATGTACTTTCACGATTTGATTATGAAGGGAAAGGAAATTCTGGAACCACGACACTTCCAGACCCTAATGTAGTACAACGTTATCACAGAATGGTAAAACAAATTGACTAATTGTATGGAAAAATTAACAGCAAAAGATATAAAGCAACTCAATACCAAAAAGGGACTGAAGTTATTAATAAGCGATAAAGATATAAGCCTTTCAAAGGTGTTACGAACTGTAAACTACGAATCTCGCTTAAAGAAATTACAGGAAGAACTTATCAAGCTACAGCATTGGGTAGTTAGTAATAATGAAAAAGTGGTTGTTATTTTCGAAGGGAGAGATGCGGCAGGAAAAGGTGGTGCCATAAGGCGTATGACCGAGCATTTAAACCCCAGAGAGTTTAGGGTGGTTGCATTGCCAAAACCTAGTGATGAGGAAAAGGGACAATGGTATTTTCAGCGATATATAAATCAACTTCCAAGAGAAGGTAAAATAGTATTCTTCGATAGAAGCTGGTATAATAGAGCAGTTGTAGAACCAGTTAATGGCTTTTGTACAGAACAAGAATATCATACATTCATGAATCAAGTCAATGAATTTGAACGTATGATATCTGAATCGGGAATTAGATTGGTCAAATTTTATTTTTCTATATCTAAAGATGAACAGATAAAACGTTTTGAAGATATTAAATCAAGTCCTATAAAAAAATGGAAATACAGTGCTGTAGATCAAAAAGCTATAGGGCTATGGGATGATTATACCGATTATAAAAAGAAGATGTTTGCTAAAACTAATACAGCCACAGCTCCGTGGATTGTTATAAAGGCAAATCGAAAAATGAAAGCCCGTATTGAAGCTATCGAAAAGGTGTTAGAAATTATTCCCTACAACCCAAAAGATAAAGAAGTTATACAGCATATTGAAGTAGAAGAGAAAGAAGTTGGTTAAACTTCGTTATATCTAAAACAACTAGTTTCATGATCATTTACCATGCCTGTGGCTTGCATATGAGCGTAAACAACCGTAGTGCCTACAAATTTAAAACCACGCTTTTTTAAATCCTTGCTAATAGTATCGCTTAAAGGCGTATTGGCTGGAACTTCTTTTAAAGAGGGAAAGGCGTTTTTTATAGGTGCTCCATCAACAAAGCCCCAAATGTATTTACTAAAGCTTCCAAATTCTTTTTGAATTTTAATAAAGGCTTGAGCATTGGTAATAGTGGCATTTATTTTTAATTTGTTGCGAATAATACCAGCATCTTGAAGTAGCTCATTAATTTTGTCCTGATTATAATTGGCTATCTTTTTATAATCAAAACCATCAAATGCGTTTCTGAAATTTTCACGCTTTCGTAAAACTGTGATCCAACTCAAACCTGCTTGAAATGTTTCAAGTATTAAGAATTCAAAAAGTGTGTCGTCATCATAAACAGGTTTGCCCCATTCTTCATCATGATAAGCTTCGTACAAAGGATCTCCTACGCACCACGCACATCTGTGTTTATCACTCATAGTTCTGTTTTGTAAGTTTTTGATTTAAAGATAGACATAGTATGACATATATCATCTATTATAAAAATGGAAGATACTAATTTTGATGCCGGAAAGTAAAATTATGAATACAATTATTAAAGAGAGCCTAGGTAAGGCGCAATCATATAAAGAGTATAGAGATCTTGTATCTCGTTTGGTAGAAGAAAATTCAACAACAGGTAATGAAAAAACTGAAAACCTAATTGAATTTACAAAGCTAAATAACCGACGTATGAAACGTTGGGATAAAACTTTAAAGATACCTGCCGATATTCAACATAAAATAGAAACTTTAGATACAAAAGTTACATGGTTGGTAATTACTGAGAGTTGGTGTGGTGATGCAGCTCATATTATGCCAGTAATAAATAAAGTTGCCGAAGCTAATAACAATATTACTTTTAAAACCGTGCTTAGAGATGAGAACGAAGCTTTAATGGATGCGTTTTTAACCAATGGTAGCAGATCCATACCAAAAGTTGTGATGATCGACAATGAAACTGAAGATGTTGTGGGAACATTTGGACCTAGACCAAAGGTAGCCACACAATTGGTTGATGATTTTAAGAAGGAACACGGAAAACTAACATCAGAGTTCAAGCAAGATCTACAAGTTTGGTATAATAAGGATAAAGGGCAGAGTGTTATGGAAGATTTAACCGAAATGCTTTGCGAGCTAGAACCTAAAGTTTGCCTTTAAAAATAAAAGTAATGGTACCCAATTGAGAAGCTTTTTTAGGGTTTCTTGAAAATCGAGATTCTTTAGCGTATTCTAAAGCATGATCTATTAAGCACCCATTGTCAGATGACGAAGAGGTATTAATATAAGCTTCAGTAACATTACCGTCACGATCTACTTTTATATTTACCACAATGGTTCCTCCTTTTTCACATAAATAAATAGGAACAGGTAAAAAAGTGTGAGTTCTGTCAACTAACGAATAACTTACCGAACTGTTTTTGTTGGCATTTTCAATAGCTTCTTTTTGACTATCTAAGCGCTTATTAACAACATTGTTTATGTTATTAAATGAAGACGAATTGTCTTTGTCATGATCACTTCGCGAAGCTGTCAGCATACCACTTTCTTGGGTAGCAGCTTTAATATCTTCAACAGTCGACCTGTTTTTTATGGCTTCCATTTGTTCTTCAAAAGCTTGATCATCTGCTTTTTCATTTTCATAAGCCTTTGCTTCATTATAAGCCTGATTGGTTGCTGGTGTAGCCATTAAATTATCAAGGCTCTTTAAAATATCTTCTAGCTCTTCTTTTTCCTCTTCTTCAATGGCTTCAGCATCCATTTCGTAATAGGTTTCAGCATCCAGTTTTGATTGTTTTTTTATGTGTAAAGTAAAACCAAGGAACACTACCAAAGTTGAAACCAAGGTAGTTGCAATAAGTGCTTTATATGTACTAGACGCTAGAGTCATGATGTTAGTAATAACCTAAGTTATATACGTTTTATATCGAAAAATAGTTTAAAAGAGTTGTTTCTCCAAATAGGAAAATAGTATTCTTAGCCTAAACTAGCTATAAAATCTTCAATTGTAAGGGCATTTTTCACATCAAAATCTCCAATCTTAGTGCGTCTTAATACTGATAGATGACCTCCGCAACTAAGTGCTTTTCCAAAATCATTTGCTAAAGACCGAATGTAAGTGCCTTTACTGCAAACTACTCTAAATTCTACGTTTAACCCATCAATATTTGTGACTTCAAATTCTGAAATAGAAATAGATCGTGGTTTAATGTCTACCTCTTTACCAGCACGAGCAAATTCGTATAAGCGTTTGCCATCTTTTTTAATGGCCGAAAAAACTGGAGGATATTGTTCAATATTGCCAACAAACTGTTTTGTAGTATTCTTTATGAGCTCGTTAGTTAGATGATTGGTAGGAAATGTTTCGTTTATATCTGTTTCAAGATCGTATGAAGGAGTTGTGCTGCCTAGAACAATAGTGCCAGTATATTCTTTTATTTGAGCTTGAAAGGTGTCAATTTGCTTGGTCATTTTACCAGTACAAAGCACCAATAATCCTGTAGCTAACGGATCTAATGTTCCGGCATGTCCTACTTTTATTTTTTTTATGTTGAAGGTCTTACGAATATGCCAACGCAATTTATTGACCACTTGAAATGAAGTCCATTCTAATGGCTTGTCTATAAGTAAAACCTGTCCTTCTTTAAAATCTTCTAAAGTTTTCATTGGCTAACTAAATAATGAAAATGCTATAGCAATAACACCTACAATTACACAATAGATGGCAAAGTAAGAGAGCTTACTTTTTTTAACCAGAGCGATCATCCAGGTACAAGCAAAAAGTCCAGACACAAAAGCCGCAATAAACCCAATAGAAATAGCAGTAAAATTATCACCTTGAAAACTTAGGCTGCCACTCAATACGTCTTTAGCGATTTTTCCAAAAATCAAAGGGACTACCATTAAAAAAGAAAAGCGTGCTGCTTTGGTTTTATCATTCCCTAATAATACAGATGTAGAAATTGTGGCACCAGATCTGGAAATTCCAGGTAACATAGCTATAGCTTGTGAAATGCCTATAACAAAGGCATTGCTAAATGATACTTTTTTATTTGTGTTTTTGGCTTTATCTGCTAAAAACAAAAGAACAGCTGTAATAATTAACATGCAACCAACAAGTAAAATATTACCACCAAAAAGTTGTTCTAATTGTTCTTCAAAAAATAATCCTATAATTATGGCAGGAATCATTGAGACAGCAATCTTAAAGGTAAATTGAGTGTCTTCATTCCATTTAAAAGCAAATAACCCTTTAAGTATCTGGATTATATCTTTTCTAAAAACAACGATGGTACTTAAAGCAGTAGCAAAATGCAAAACCACTGTAAATAATAAGCTTTCTTCAGGAATACTACTATCTCCAAGAATGGCTTTTCCTAACTCTAAATGCCCACTGGAAGACACAGGTAAAAACTCGGTGAGCCCTTGTACAATTCCTAGAATAATAGCATCAATAATTTCCATGAGGCAAATGTATCAAAATAGCCCTAACTATGTTGATTGAGTTAAATAAGATTAAAATTATTTTTTGCTTTCTGGGTTAACAAGAATAGCATATATCTGGATTCCAAACCCAATAAGTACTAACATTGGCGCTAAGCGAATACGTCTGAAACTAAAAATTTCTGGATTAAACACATTAGGGTCATCACTACCTCCACCAGACATTAAAATAAACCCCAGTGCGATAAAAGCAATACCAATAAACATGAATTTGTAATTCTTTTTTCCGAAAACGAAATTACTTTTTGCGTCTTGTTTACGTTTTTGTTCTCCCATAGTTAATCAAATTCTGTGTAAATAGTGTCATTGTCAACTTCAAGTTGTGCAATATGACCTGAAACCCCAAACATTAGTTTTGGTAAATGCAAAGTAACAGATTTATTTAAAACAGCGGCGTTAAGATCGTCTAAATTTAATCCTTGTTCTAAACCGCGATTAATATAAAAGAGATCTCCTTCATCATTATAAAAAGCAATATCATAGGAAGTAGCTTCTTCAATTTTAGTGATAGTTGTAGTTATAACAGCACAGTCTTCAGGTTTTGTGTCGTTTATAACGCAAGATTTTACAAATAGGAATAGCGTAAGACAAGAAAAGAGAGCAAGAACAATAATTACTTTTTTCATAATGTTGTTGGTTTATGAGTGTAACAACGTGAAAAACAAATGTTTATTATGGGTTAATAATATAGTTGATCGGTCTTTAAGTTTAAAAAACGTTGTGTGGCAAAGTAAGTACTCACCCAAGTAATTAGAATACCAATAATAAAAACAGAAGCAAATAACCCAACAAGTAACAATTGGTTTTGTAACAGTTCTAATTCAGGAAAGGTTTTATCCACATAATAAAGCACAACACCCATTCCAACCAACGCTAAAATAGCACCAACAATTCCTAAACGAACACTTCGCCATATAAATGGGCGCCGTATAAATTGCTTGGTAGCACCAACCATTTGCATTGTTTTTATAGTAAAACGTTTGGCGTATACGGCAAGCCTAATAGAACTATTAATTAATAATACGGCAATTAAGGTAAATAAAGCACTAATGATCAACACCCAAAGGCTAATACGTTTTACGTTACTGTTCATCATTGAAACCAGATCTTTATCATAACGTATATCATCAACAAATTTTCTTGTTAATGTAGATTGTGAGATGCTGTCTAAGCGTTGCTCGGTAACAAAATCGGCCTTTAAGTTTACTTCCAATGAGTTTTGAAGCGGGTTGTGGCCTACATCATCTAAGAAATCTTCACCATATTCGCCTTTCATAAAATCGGCCGCATCTTCTTTTGATACATATTTAGTCTCTTTTACATAACTAGCCATTGCTAAACTAGTTTCTAATTGATTGATCTCAACTTGTTTTGCCGAATCATTCAAATATATGGTCATCACCACACGTTCTTTAAAATTATCAGAAATCGTTTTAGCATTTAAAACTAGCATTCCTAATAACCCTAAAAGAAATAAAACTAAAGCAATACTTATAACTACTGAAAAATAAGAAGATATTAGACGGCGTTTTTGGTGTCTCTCGTAAGCTGAACTCATATAATTGTTCTTGTTAGCGTAAAAATATAAAAGTAATTTTTATTCTCATGTAAATGAGAATCTTTTAAAATAGAATTTCGTTTACTATTCATATTACTTAAATTTGAACATAACTATATAACTAAAACATATGAATATTGTTGTAATAGGTGCTGGAGGAGTTGGAGGCTATTTTGGAGGAAAACTTGCTAAAGCAGGTTATGATGTCACTTTTATGGTAAGGGGAAAAACGCTTGAAGTTATAAAAACTAATGGATTAATTGTAAAAAGTATTGATGGTGATTTTACAGTGCATCCCAAAGTGACTGATAATTACAATGATATTTCTAATCCAGATCTAATGATTTTGGCAACTAAATCATGGCAAATTGAAGGAATTTCAGAACAACTTAAACCTGTTATTGGAGAAGAAACAATGGTCTTACCATTGCAAAATGGAGCTGATAATGCAGATAGACTTCGAAATATTTTACCTCATAAAAATGTCTTAGCGGGATTATGTAAGATCGTTAGTAAGATAGAGTCTCCTGGTGTTATTACGCATTTTGGTTATGAACCAGAAATTATTTTTGGCGAATACGATGATGTAAAAACTGAACGCATTCAACAAGTAAAAGCCGCTTTTGATAAAGCAGGTTTTAAAAATACACTATCAGACAATATTCATCTGGATATCTGGAAAAAGTTCTTATTCATTGCAACAATAAGCGGTATGGGAGCTATAACAAGAGCGCCTTTTGGAGCAATGCGTGAAGATGAAAATGTTCGACAGTTAATTTATCAAACAGCAAATGAAATTATGGCAATTGCCAATGCAAAAGGTATAGCTTTAACTAATGAACATGTTGAAATGGCTATGGCTATTATTGATAGAATGGAGTATGATACAACAGCATCAATGCAGCGTGATTTTATGGCTGGAAGACCTAGTGAACTGCAAAACTTTAACGGTTATATTGTGGAGCAAGGAAAATTATTGCATGTGTCTACACCAATAAACAGATTCACCTATTATTGCTTGTCACCACAAGAGCAACAAGCCAGAAAGTAATCAAGATTTTTTTGGTGTTTTACTAATAAGGTATACACCACTAACGACTAATAAGCAGCTTAAAATTTTCACCAAATTTATGTCCTGTGCATACTCAGTGTGTCCTAATCCGTAAGCATAAATACTAACCATAATAAAACTCACTGCTGGTTGCAAATATACATAGCTTCCATTAACCGATGGCGATACGTAATTCAATGCATAAATATTAAACAAGTATGCTAAAAAGGTAGTACCAATAATTACAAAGGCAATTACTAAATAAGTGTTTAATGTGAAAGCTTCAAAGTTGGTTGTGGTGATATCACCAATTCCGAACGGAAACATAAAAACAAATCCAAATAGGAATACCCAACTTATTACAGTTAGCGAATTATATTTTGCCATCATTGGTTTTACAATAACCAAATAAAGTGCATATGAGCAAGCATTAATAAAGATAAACAGGTTCCCTAAAAACGAACTTGTGCCTCCAGAACTATTTCCATAAGCGATTAGTACAATAGCACCAATACCTCCAACAGCAATACCTATGATTTTATTGATTGTGACTTTCTCTTTTAGAATAATGGCTCCAAAAATGAGGACTAAAACAGGAATTGCTGTAATGATAATAGATGCATCAATTGGAGAAGTTAAATTTAAACCATGAAAAAACAACAACTGATTGGTAGCAACCCCAAACAAACCACAAAGAACTAATCTGAAAATATCTTGTTTTGCAACCTTTTCTTTGATGAATGATTTAATGATCCAAAACAAAATTCCAGCGCCAACAATACGTAAGAATACAAAAGCCGAAGGACCAATTTTGTTAGGCATTACTCCTTTGGCAATTAAGTAGTTTGCGCCATAAATAACATTAGCTCCTAATAAGGCTAAATGCGCTTTAAAAATGTTGCTTTTCAATGGTAGTTAGTTTTTGAATTCGACGTTTGTAAATTCAATTGCTTTCAAAAGTAAACCTATTATTCCATAAATAGTACAAACAACCGTATTTATTAGAACCAAAGGTTTTACAGTTTATATAGAAACCGTAAATTTGCAACTTCTTAAAAACGACGATAATGAAGTACAATTTCAACGAAATTGAAGCCAAGTGGCAAAAGTATTGGGCAGAGAACCAAACCTTTAAAGCGGAGAACAATTCCGATAAGCCAAAATATTATGTGTTAGATATGTTCCCTTATCCAAGTGGAGCTGGCTTACACGTTGGGCATCCACTGGGTTATATTGCTTCAGATATCTATGCACGTTACAAGCGTCATAAAGGATTTAATGTATTACACCCACAAGGGTATGATAGCTTTGGTTTGCCTGCTGAACAGTATGCGATTCAAACAGGTCAACATCCAGCAATTACTACAGAAGATAATATTAAAACCTATCGTCGTCAGTTAGATCAAATCGGATTTTCATTCGATTGGTCACGTGAAGTACGTACTAGTGACCCTAAATATTACAAATGGACACAGTGGGTATTCATTCAATTATTCAATTCTTGGTATAATAATGATTCTGACAAAGCTGAGGCAATTTCAGAATTGATTTCAATTTTTGAAAAAGAAGGGAATGTAACTGTAGACGCTGCTTGTGATGATACTGTTGAAGCATTTACTGCTGAAAACTGGAACGGATTCACTCCTGAAGAACAACAAGAAATTCTTTTAAAATATAGACTAACATATTTAGCTGAAACCGAAGTAAACTGGTGTCCAGCTTTAGGAACAGTATTGGCTAATGATGAAATTGTAAATGGCGTTTCTGAGCGTGGTGGTCATCCTGTTGTTAGAAAGAAAATGACGCAGTGGAGCATGCGTATTTCTGCTTATGCTGAGCGTTTACTCCAAGGTTTAGAGACTATTGATTGGACAGATTCACTTAAAGAAAGCCAACGTAACTGGATTGGTAAATCGGTTGGTGCCTCTGTTACATTTAATGTCATTCCGACAGAGCGTCACACTGAGCGCAGTCGAAGTGCAAGCGATGAGGAATCTAATGATGAGATGCTGAATCAAGTTCAGCATGACAAAGAAAACTGTCATTCCGCACTTGATGCGGAATCTACTTGTCATAAAATAGAAGTATTCACCACACGTCCTGATACTATTTTTGGCGCAAGCTTTATGACTTTAGCACCAGAGCATGAATTGGTATCTCAAATCACAACACCTGAACAAAAAGCTGAGGTAGATGCTTATGTTGAAGCTACTGCAAAACGTAGTGAGCGTGATAGAATGGCAGATGTAAAAACTATTTCAGGTGTGTTTACAGGTGCTTATGCAGAGCATCCATTTACTAAAGAGCCTATTCAGATCTGGATTGGAGATTATGTATTAGCAAGCTATGGTACAGGAGCAGTTATGGCAGTGCCTTGTGGTGATCAACGTGATTATGATTTTGCAAAACACTTTGGCATTGATATTCCAAACATTTTTGAAGGAGTTGATATTAGTGAAGAAGCTTTTGCCGATAAAGACAATACCATTATTGCAAATAGTGATTTCATTAACGGAATGAACTATAAAAAAGCGACCAAACGTGTTATTTATGAATTGGAGCAATTAGGTCAAGGAGAAGGAAAGACCAATTACCGATTACGTGATGCAGTATTTAGTCGTCAGCGTTATTGGGGAGAACCATTCCCAGTATATTATAAAAATGGAATGCCGCAAATGATTGATGTGGAGCATTTACCATTGGAGTTACCTGAAGTTGAAAAATATTTACCAACCGAAACTGGTGAGCCACCATTAGGAAATGCAACTAAATGGGCTTGGTGTACTAAAACAAATACAGTTGTTTCTAACGACCTTGTCACCCTGAGCGCAGTCGAAGGGTCTCAAGACAATGGTGTATACCCACTAGAATTAAATACAATGCCTGGGTGGGCAGGAAGTTCGCAGTACTTTAACCGTTATATGGATCCTCAAAATGATGAGGCAATTTTTTCTCAGGAAGCGATTAACTACTGGCAACAAGTAGATCTATATATTGGTGGAAGTGAGCATGCCACAGGACACTTATTATATTCTCGTTTTTGGCAAAAGTTTATGTTCGATCTTGGATTGGTAGGACATGATGAGTTTGCTAAAAAACTGATCAACCAAGGGATGATCTTGGGGACGAGTGCTTTTGTTTATAGAGTAGAAGGAGAGAATAAGTTTTTATCTAAAGGTTTGATTGATGGTCAAAATGTGCAGCCAATTCATGCTGATGTATCATTTGTTAATTCATCTGATGAGTTAGATATTGAAGCATTTAAGAATTGGCGTCCGGAATTTAAGGATGCTGAGTTTGTACTTGAAGATGGTGTTTATAAAGTTGGTCGAGACGTTGAAAAAATGTCTAAGTCTAAATACAATGTCGTTAATCCAGATAATATTTGTGCGCAATATGGAGCAGATAGTTTAAGGCTTTATGAAATGTTCTTAGGGCCATTAGAGCAATACAAACCTTGGAATACTGCAGGTATTACAGGAGTTCATAGTTTCTTAAAGAAATTATGGAAACTATATTTTGATGACAATGGTTTAAAAGTGACAGATGTTGCACCAACAAAAGACAACTTAAAGACCTTACATAAAACTATTAAAAAGGTAGAGGAAGATATCGAGAACTTCTCATTCAATACATCTGTATCTACTTTTATGATCGCTACTAACGAGTTAACTGCTCAAAAATGTACAAGTAAAGAGATACTAGAACCTTTATTAGTGTTAGTGTCACCTTATGCGCCGCATATTGCAGAAGAATTATGGAGTGCTTTAGGACATACTGAATCTATTTCTACAGCAGACTTCCCAATATTTGAGGCGAGTCATTTAGTAGAAAGCAGTAAAGAATATCCAATTTCATTTAATGGTAAAATGCGTTTTAAGTTAGAACTGCCATTAGATATGAGTAAAGAGGAGATAGAAAAAACGGTTATGGCACACGAGCGTACACAAGCACAATTACAAGGGCGTGAACCTAAAAAGGTGATTGTAGTTCCTGGTAAGATTGTGAATATTGTAGGTTAGTATTTGTCATTCTGAGCGAAAGCGTGAGAATCTCATGATTCAAATATGAGTGAGATTATTACATCGTTTCGATAATTATCGAACCTTCTCATAATAACATAGAATTGTCATTCCGCACGCTTGCAATGAGCGTAGTCGAAGTGTGATGCGGAATCCACTTGTATGACAAAGAACCTGACAAAATTTCTTAACGTTTATTTGGCGCTGTTTTTGCTATAATTGTACTACATTTATAAAACAAAAAATTGAAACTATGTTTGGATATTATATATTAATTGGAGGAATAGCATTAATTAGTTGGTTGGTGAGCAATCAATTAAAAAGTAAGTTTGCTAAATACTCAAAAGTGCATTTACGTAACGGAATGAGTGGTGCGGAGATCGCTGAAAAAATGCTAGCAGATCATGGTATTACAGATGTACAGGTAATTTCTACTCCAGGAAAACTGACAGATCATTACAACCCAAAGAATAAAACAGTTAACTTAAGTGAAGCTGTATATAGTCAGCGTAATGCTGCTGCTGCGGCTGTTGCTGCTCACGAATGTGGTCACGCAGTACAGCATGCACAAGCGTATAGTTGGTTAGAAATGCGCTCTACTTTAGTGCCTGTTGTTAGCGTGTCATCAGGAATGTCGCAATGGTTAGTTATTGGTGGTTTAGTATTAGGAGCTGCCTCAGGATTAGGACTAGGTTGGTGGGTTGCTATCGCTGGTTTAGCAATGATGGGATTTGCAACGTTATTTAGTTTTATCACCTTACCTGTTGAATATGATGCGAGTAACAGAGCATTAGCTTGGTTGCAAAACAAACACATGGTATCACAAGAAGAATATAAAGGTGCTGAAGATGCTTTAAAATGGGCGGCAAGAACCTATTTGGTTGCTGCTATTGGAGCTTTAGCAAACCTATTATATTGGGCGTTTCAAGTTTTAGGAAGAGATTAAATAAATTATAAATAGATAAACTAGAGCCTCTGAGAAATCAGAGGCTTTTTTATATCATATTGTTTGTTGTTAGTGCAATAATAAACCCTAAAACTCCAAGAATTAAACATAAAGGAGAAAAGAGTTTGGTGTCTGCTTTGCCAAATTCGGTAGTCTTTATTTTTTTAAAGAAGCCTACATAATAAAAGTCGCCCATGGCTCTCAATGTAAATATAGATGGAATGAACCATATTCCATATTTGTTGATCCAGTTAGGTAAATGTAATTTTAAAAACTCTCCAATAATTAAATAGAAAACGGCAAAACCTAATAAGCCTAATGCAACAATTAAAGTGTCAATTTTTTTAGGGTTTAAAACACGTTTATCTTCTAAGGTTGTTGGTAAAGCTTTATTTAATCCCCAAGTGCCTCCAAGTACCCAATTAATATGAATCCCAGAAAGAAATAAAAACACCAAAGCTAAAACTGCAGAAATGATTGAAACCATAATTAGATCTTTATTTGTCTGTCAATTTGTTGATCTAACGAAATAAACGTTTCAGTTCTGGATACGCCTGTTATAGATTGAATTTCTCTATTTAAAACATGCATTAAATGTTCATTATCCTTACAAAGCACTTTTATTAAAATACTCCAGTTACCAGTAGTATAATGGCATTCTAAAACCTCAGGAATCTTTTTTAACTGTTTTACGGCATCTGGATTATTCATGGCTTTATCCAAAAAAATTCCAACAAATGCCATGGTCGTATAACCTAAGGCTTTTGGGTTGATCACAAACTTAGAACCAGCAAGCAAACCAGACTTTTCCAGTTTACGCAATCGTTGATGGATAGCAGCTCCCGAAATGCCAACTTGTCTTGCAATTTCTAGAACAGGTGTTCGTGCGTCTTCCATTAAAGCACGAAGTATCTTTTTATCGATACCATCAATATGTAAGTTTTGATTTATAAGCTTCACTACTTTTACGTTTTAAAAATTGAAATATAAAAGTAGTGAAACTGTTTTACTTTGAAAGCAATTAATTGCTTAAAGGGTTATAGCCTAAATATGGTACTTCTTTTTCGTGGAACTCAATACCATATTCTTCAAGTTCTTTTAAAATAGGCTCGTATACCTCCTTAGTAATTGGGATTTGAACACCTGGCGTTGTAATTTTTTCATTTAAAATATCTAGAGTAGCAATAGCAACTGGCAAGCCAACAGTTTTAGCCATAGCAGTATACGTTTGGTCTTCACCAATTGATACCATTGTTGCGTCAATTTGATATTTTTTACCATCAAGCTTATAACCAAACTTATGATACATCACAATCATGTCTTTATCATCTGCATCCAGTGTCCAACTATCCATAAGGATCTTTTGTAAAACTTGAGCTGGTGTTGCTTTTTTCAATCCAACCATTTTTGTTGCACTAAAGATGTCCAGTTCCTCGAGTTTTTCCCAAACTATGTCATCTTGATCGATCTTAAGTTGATGCCTGAATTTCAACTCAACAGAATCGGTTGGACTATATGGTAAAAAGGCATTTACAAAATCGCGATAGCTCATATTTTCACTATCATCAATAGTGTAACTATCGTCTGTCATTCCTAAAATAACAAACATTTGCCATGCACGAGAAAATCCTACGCGACGCATAGTACCACGATATAGTGTTTTGGCATCGTCTAAACCATAAGCGTGTTGGTATTTTAAGGAGTCACGGTTAGCATACCCTTCAAAACGTCCATAACCTTCTACTTCAAGAAATTCTGTACGTCTGAATAATCGGTTATATGGGATGTATTTATAAGTGCCTTCCTGTAAAAACTTGGCAGCACCACCTTGACCTGCTACAACTACATTTCGAGGGTTCCAAGTAAATTTATAATTCCATAGATTATTATCGCTTTCAGGAGCTACTAAACCACCAGTAAACGATTCGAATAAAATAATTTCTCCACCTTTATCTCTAATTCGATCAATGACCTGCATCGCGCTCATGTGGTCAATACCAGGGTCAACACCAATCTCGTTCATGAAAATTAATCCTTTATTCTTTGCTGAAGCATCCAAGGCCTGCATTTCTTTACTAACATAAGATGCTGTTACCATATTTTTACCAAACTTGATACAGTCTTTTGCTACCTCAATATGAAATCTAGCTGGTAACATTGAGACCACAATATCAGAGTTTTTAATAGCTTCAGATCTGGACTCTTTATCAAAAACGTCTAAACGAATTGCATTAGCATTTTTATGTTGTCCTATTAATTTTTTAGCGTTTTCAGTTGAAATATCGCCAATTGTAATATGTAAATTTTCAGAATCAGATTTATCTAAAAAATATTTTATAAGATAAGAGGAAGATTTCCCTGACCCAATAACCAAAATCTTTCGCATAGTGAATTTAGTTGAGTATTTTTGCTGTTAATTATATAACAAAACTACTATGATTTTGTGAAATAATATTCAAAATTTAAAATTTATATGAACAAAAAAATATTAATCTTAGGAGCTATTTTAGGATCGTTAGCTGTAATTTTTGGTGCTTTCGCAGCACATGGATTAGAAAAATTGATTTCTAAAGAGGCAATTGAAACATTTCAAGTAGGTGTGCGTTATCAAATGTACCATGCAATAGTACTTTTGTTTGTTGGAGGAACAAATGTTTTAAAAGCAAGTTCAAAAAAAATAATGTTCTATTTAATACTGATTGGAATTGTGTTTTTTTCGGGATCGATCTATGGTTTGTCTACCAATGAGCTTACGAGTTTTAATTTTAAAACTATTGGGTTTATCACTCCTATTGGTGGTTTTTTATTAATAATTTCATGGGTGATAATGCTAGTAGATTTTGTAAAGTCTAAAGCATAAAATATAGAAATTTTTGAAACTTGGTTTTATAAAAAATTCATACTTTTGTACCCTAAACAACGCAAAAATTATGGTGGATAACACCCAAACTTCGAAAACGATTTCGTTAGATAAATACGGAATTAAAAACGCAACAGTTAATTACCAATTAACATCTGAGCAACTACATGAAGCGACCATTCAAAAAGGAATGGGGAAAGAAACTAAAAATGGAACTTTAGCGATAAACACTGGTAAGTTTACTGGTAGATCTCCTCAAGATCGTTTTTTAGTTAAGGATGATTATACAGCTGATAAAGTATGGTGGGGTGATATAAACAAACCTGTGTCGCCAGAAAATTTTGATCGATTACAGAACAATATTGTAGCGTATCTTTCTGGAAAGGAATTATATGCTAGAGATGGGTATGTATGTGCCGATCCAAAATATAAAATGAATGTTAGAACCATTACAGAGTATCCTTGGTCTAACATGTTTGTTTATAATATGTTTCTTCGTCTTGAAGAGGCAGAATTAGAGAACTTTGAAGAAGAGTGGTTAGTACTTTGTGCTCCAGGATATGAATGTCCAGACCCAGAAGCTTATGGGATTCGTCAAGGAAACTTCTCTATTTTAAACTTCACAAAAAAAGTGGCTTTAGTAGGAGGTTCTGCTTATACAGGAGAAATGAAAAAAGGTATTTTCTCTGCTTTAAATATGATATTACCAACAGATAAGAATGTGTTGCCAATGCATTGTTCTGCAAATGTTGGAGAAGATGGAGATACAGCAATTTTCTTTGGATTATCTGGTACTGGAAAAACAACACTTTCTGCAGATCCTAAACGCAAGCTCATTGGTGATGATGAACACGGTTGGACTGCTGAGAATACAATATTCAATTTTGAAGGTGGTTGCTATGCTAAAGTAATTGACCTAACAGAAGAAAAAGAACCAGACATTTTTAGAGCCATTAAACCTGGTGCGATTTTAGAAAATGTCATCTTTAATGAAGATGGTGATGTAGATTATATGGACAGTAGCATTACACAAAACACACGTGTAAGTTACCCTATTTATCATATCGATAATATTCAACAACCGTCATATGCTGGACAACCAAAGAATATTTTCTTTTTAACAGCTGATGCGTTTGGAGTGTTGCCTCCTATTTCAAAGTTAACACCTGGTCAGGCAGCATATCACTTCATTTCAGGATATACTGCTAAGGTAGCCGGAACAGAAGCAGGGATAGATGAGCCATTACCAAGTTTCTCAGCTTGTTTTGGTGCACCATTTATGCCATTACATCCTACAAAATATGCCGAAATGCTAAGCAGAAAAATGCAAGAAGCAGGCGTTAATGTTTGGTTAGTAAATACAGGATGGACTGGAGGACCTTACGGTGTAGGTTCTAGAATGAAGCTAAAATATACTAGAGCAATGATCACTGCTGCCATGAATGGTGATCTAGATAATGTAGACTATAGAAACCATTCAGTATTCAAGGTAGCTATTCCTAATGAATGCCCTAATGTACCTTCTGAGGTTTTAAGCCCAAAAACAACTTGGGGTGATGATGAAGGATATTATAATATGGCCGACAAATTAGCTAATTCGTTTATAGATAACTTCAAACAATTTGAAGAATATGCTAACGACGAAATTATGGCTGGTGCTCCTAATATTAGATAATAGTTAGTAATTATAACTCATAAAAAAAGCGTGATTTGAAAATCACGCTTTTTTTTATATCTAAAAATAAAAAAGGTTATTTTTTATTTACTTGTTGAATGTATTTTTCTAAAGCCATGGTCATAGATGGTGTTTCTGGTGTTGGTGCAGAAATATCTACTCTTAAACCTTTGTTCTCAACAGCTTTAATAGTGGTGTTTCCAAATACTGCAATACGTGTATCGTTCTGCTTAAAATCTGGGAAGTTATGAAATAACGATTCTATACCTGAAGGGCTAAAGAAAACCAATACATCGTAATAAACATTTGCCAGATCAGATAGGTCGCTTATAACCGTTTTATAAAACGTAGCTTGTTTCCAGTCTACACCTAATTTGTCTAATGTGTTTGGTACTAATGGCTTAACTTTATCTGTAGTTGGTAACAAGAACTTTTCATCCTTATACTTTTTGATTAAAGGAGAAAGGTCTGGAAAAGTTCGCTTCCCTACATAAATTTTACGTTTTCTATATACTACATATTTCTGTAAGTAGTATGCCACAGCTTCCGATTGGCAGAAATATTTCATAGTATCTGGCACTTTAAAGCGCATTTCATCTGCTACTCTAAAGAAATGATCTACAGCATTTCTACTTGTTAATATAATTGCTGTATAGTTGTTTAAATCAACTTTTTGCAATCTAATTTCTTTTGCTGGTACACCTTCAACATGAATAAAAGGTCTAAAATCGATCTTTACACGTTGTTTTTCCTGTAGGTCAAAATAAGGAGAATTCTCTACTTTAGGTTCTGGCTGAGAAACCAAAATTGTTTTCACTTTCATAGGTCGACTTGTCTTTTTTACTCTAAATTAACTATCTATAAATAGCTTATATAAAATTACATAAGGTGCAATTTCGAGTGCGCAAAGATACAAAATAAAATAGAAAAAATTAGCTATTATTAATTTTTGATGCGCTTTAAAGGAGGTTATAAACCCAATTAGGTTGATAATTAATAGTAATCCTAGTATTACATAAATAATTGTTGTACTTGGTTTAATTGTAAAAATCAACACCGTATTAATAGGTAATAACAAAAGGCCGATAAAGTTTTTATAATTAGTTTTTTGAAAAAGATAAGAGTCAATTAGTGCATCAATATTAAAAACACTACCTATTAATCGTTCTAGTAATATTTTAATAAGAATGATGGCTCCAATTCCTAAAATTATTTTTAAGAAAACTAAAATGTCAAAAGGGAGCGACTCAAATAATGTATTGTAGCATATAAAACAAAAAAGTGATAGCGAAATAATAAGATTTATAAATAGTAAAGAATCAAATTGGTCTATAAATTTCTGTTCTCTGGAGTATATTTTTAGATATTTAGAATTACCAACAACCCATAAAAAATCTTGAAATCTGGCACTAAATGCATATTTTGTTAATGCCAAAATTGAGAGGCAAAAAACAATTAAAATAGTAAACCATTCGTTAGATATTACTTCGCGTAGCATGAATGCTAAATTATGAAGAATATTTCTATAAAATTAGTCCTTTAAAAAACTTACTTTTGCTAAAATTATTTTTTAAATGAAAGACGCTATTGTCATCATACCAACGTTTAATGAAATAGAGAATATTGGAGCTATTATTCGAGCAACCCTTGGGTTAAAGAAGCAGTTTCATATTTTGGTTGTTGATGATAATTCTCCAGATTTAACAAGTCTAAAAGTTAAAGAACTGCAACAAGAATTTCCAGAACAACTATTTTTAGAAGTGCGAAAAGAAAAATCTGGATTAGGTACGGCATATATTCATGGGTTTAAATGGTGCTTAGATAAAGGGTATCAATATATTTTTGAAATGGATGCCGATTTTTCACATAACCCCAACGATTTAGAAAAACTGTATAATGCTTGCCATATTGATGGTGCAGATATGTCTATTGGCTCACGATACATAGGGAATAAAATTAATGTAGTTAATTGGGACATAAAACGAGTGCTGTTATCATATTTTGCATCGAGATATGTTAGATTGATCACTAGAATGCCAATAGCAGATACTACCGCTGGATATGTGTGTTATAAAAGACATGTTTTAGAAAGCATTGATCTTGATAAAATAAAATTTGTTGGATATGCTTTTCAAATTGAAATGAAATTCAAAGCGTATCTTAAGAAATTTAAAATAAAGGAAGTTCCTGTGATATTTACAGATAGAACAAAAGGAGAGTCAAAATTGAGTGGCGGTATTATTTCTGAAGCAATATTTGGCGTTATTTCAATGAAACTTAAAAGTATATTTAGAAGAAGATCATAAATATGAACAATAGAACGGTATTAATTAAGAATGCAAGAATAGTGAATGAAGGCACTATTTTTAATGGTGATATTCTTATTGAAAATGAGTACATAAAAGAAATAGCAGAGTCTATAAGTGCTAAATCTCCAGATGTACAGGTGTTTGATGCAGAAAATAATTATGTATTACCAGGCGTGATAGATGATCAAGTTCACTTTAGAGAACCAGGACTTACACATAAAGCTAATATAGAAACAGAATCTAGAGCTGCAATTGCAGGAGGAATCACTTCTTTTATTGAGATGCCTAATACAAATCCGCAAACAACAACTATAGAAAAGTTGGAGGATAAGTTTGAAATAGCTTCAAAAACCTCTTATGCTAACTATTCATTTATGTTTGGAGGTACTAATGATAATCTGGATGAAGTTTTAAAAGTAGATGCTAAAAATGTAGCTGGACTAAAATTATTTTTGGGCTCTTCTACTGGTAATATGTTAGTAGATAACCCAGAAGTTTTAGAAAAGATATTTTCAAGTACTGACCTTGTGATATCTGTACATTGCGAAGATGAGGCAACCATTAGAAAAAACACAGAAGACTATATAGCTAAATATGGTGATGATATTCCAATTAAATACCATCCAATCATTAGAAGTGAAGAGGCTTGTTATTTGTCATCTTCCAAGGCTATAGAACTGGCAAAGAAAACGGGTGCAAGATTGCATATTTTTCATTTATCAACAGGAAAAGAAACAAACTTGTTTACGAATAAAATTCCGTTAAAAGATAAAAAGATAACTGCCGAGGTGTGTGTACACCACTTATGGTTTTCAGATAAAGATTATGACGAAAAAGGAACATTTATAAAATGGAATCCTGCGGTAAAAACGGAGAAAGATAGAGCACAATTATGGGAAGCATTATTAGACGATAGAATTGATGTTATTGCTACAGACCATGCGCCACATACTTTAGAAGAGAAAAACAACGTTTATACTAAAGCACCTTCTGGTGGGCCATTAGTACAACATGCCTTGTCGGCAATGTTAGAAGCATATCATCAAGAAAAAATATCTTTAGAGAAGATTGTTGAGAAGATGTGCCATAATCCTGCTATTTTGTTTCAGATAGAAAAGCGTGGATATATTAAGGAAGGCTATTTTGCAGATCTTGTAATTGTAAACGCTAATAACCCATGGACAGTAACAAAAGACAATGTGCTTTATAAATGCGGTTGGTCTCCATTTGAAGGTACTACTTTTAAATCGAGAGTAACCCACACGTTTGTAAATGGGGAGCTAGCATATAAGAACTTTAAATTTTACGATGTAAAAGCTGGAAAACGACTAACATTTAATAGATGAAAAAAATTGTAAATATTCTATTGATTTTTTTAGTGATTCTATCTTGCAAGAATAACACAGTAGATAGACCTAAAAAGCCAAAAAACCTTATAAAGAAAGAGGTTATGGCTAGTATTATTTACGATATGTCCATTTTTACTGCAGCTAAAGGTGTAAATAAGAAATTAATTGAAGCCAATGGAATTTTACCTGAAGAATATGTGTATAAAAAATATAATATTGATAGTACGCAATTTGCTTTAAGTAACGAATATTATGCGTATAATATTGAAGATTATGAAGACATATATTCTAAGGTGCAAACCAAGCTTAAAAACGAAAAAAGGGTTTTAGATTCGTTAGTTGGAAAAGAAAATGAAGCTAGAAAATTAGAGAGTCAAAGACTACGTAATAGAAGAGATTCTATAAAACGTGCAGGAGGACTTAAAAAAGAGGAAAAAGAACTTTTAAAACAAAAAGGAGTTACTCCAAATCCTTCAAAAATAATTGACACGTTAAAGCGAGTGAATCGTCAATAGATTCAAAATTATAGTTTAAAGTATCCTTTATTTTATTGTTGTCGTAATTTGACTTGGTTGTAATAGATCTAACAGCATGTTTGGTTAAACGACGTTTCTTTTTTAGCATATGAGCTCGTAACCAATCTAAACGCCATGCAGCACTTAAAATTAATTTTGAAGCTTTTTTTGTTGGTGCTTTAACTTTTAGATATGTAGCTGCCTTGGTAAAAAAATCTTTATAGCTTAAATTTTCAGACACTAGAATATATCTATGGTTAGAAATAGAGTTTTCCATTAGTAAAATCATAGGTTTAACAACATCTATTACACTCACATAACCAACACTTCCATTAGTATATCTTGTTAAGCCTTTATAAACAAGTTTTATTAAGCTACCACTCCCTCCACCTCGCCAATGACCTGGGCCAATAATAACCCCAGGATTAACTATTACTGCATCCAAACCTTCCTGAGTGCCACGCCAAACTTCCATTTCAGCGCCATATTTTGTAATGGCATACACACTATGGTCTTCTTCTGGATTCCAGTGTGTTTCTTCAGTAATTAGGGTATCGTGTTCACTCTTTCCAATAGTGGCTATTGAACTTACATAACACAGTTTTTTAACTTGGTTAGAAATACTAAGGTTAACAATGTTTGCTGTACCTTCAATGTTTACACGTCTTAATGTGTAATAATCTCTCACATCAAAAGATATAAAAGCAGCGCAATGATATACTTTAGTAATGCCTTTAAAAGCTTCTGTAAGATCTGGAATATCCAGCAAGGTAGCTTTTATCCATTCAATTTTAGAAAAGTATTGATCGACATTACTGGTGTAATATGAGAATACATGTTTAACCAGATCAATTTTTTTTTCAGACCTATAAATAGCTCTTACTTTCTTCTCTGTTTTGGTTAATTCATATAGCAAATGACTTCCAACCAAACCTGTTCCACCAGTAACTAATATCATAAGACTAAATTACTGTTTTTTCTTTTCTCATCATGACCTAAAAAATTATCTTTGTTCAAATTTTCAAACAAATGATAAAGAATTTTATAGAAGAGTTAACATGGCGAGGTATGATTCATGATACTATGCCTGGAGCAGATGAACACTTAATGGAAAGTATGCGTAGTGCATATGTTGGATTTGACCCAACAGCAGATTCTTTACATATTGGGAATTTAGTCCCAATAATGTTATTGGCGCACTATCAGCGTTGTGGGCATAAGCCAGTGGCATTAGTAGGTGGAGCTACAGGAATGATAGGTGACCCTTCTGGAAAATCTAGTGAACGTAATTTGTTGGATGAAAAAACACTACGTCATAATCAAGAAGCAATTAAAGGGCAGCTTTCCCATTTTCTAGATTTTGAAAGTGATGCAGAGAATGCTGCAGTGCTAGTAAATAACTACGACTGGATGAAGGAGTTCTCGTTTTTGGAGTTTATTCGAGATGTAGGCAAGCATATTACAGTTAATTATATGATGGCTAAAGATTCTGTTAAGAATAGAATTTCTTCAGAATCTTCAGAAGGAATGAGCTTTACAGAGTTTACCTATCAATTGGTTCAGGGTTACGACTTCCTTCATTTATACAGAGCAAATAACTGTACCATTCAAATGGGAGGAAGTGATCAATGGGGTAATATTACAACTGGAACTGAGCTTATTAGAAGAATAGGAAATGGAAAAGGCTTTGCTATTACTTGTCCGTTAATTACAAAATCTGATGGATCGAAATTTGGAAAATCTGAAGGCGGTAATGTTTGGTTAGATGCTAAAAGAACCTCTCCTTATAAATTCTATCAATATTGGTTGAACTCTAGTGATGAAGATGCAGAAAAGTATATCAAGATATTTACGTTTTTAACTAAAGATGAGGTTGAAGCTATTGTTAGTGAGCATCAGGAAGCACCTCATATGAGAATTCTTCAGAAGCGTTTGGCAAAAGAAATTACCGTAATGGTACATTCGCAAGCAGATTTTGAAAATGCAGAAAAAGCATCCAATATTCTGTTTAGTAAAACTTTTAAGGAAGATATACAAACATTAGATGAATCAACGTTTTTAGATGTCTTTGAAGGTGTACCTCAAGCTGAAATATCAAAAGCTGAAATAGATGCAGGCTTAGATATGATTGGAGCACTTGCTGCTAAAACAAGTTTCCTGAACTCTAATGGAGAAGCTAGAAGAGCGCTAAAAGAAAATTCTGTATCTGTAAATAAGGAGAAAGTAAAAGAAGATTATAAAATTACAGATGCCGATTTAATTAATAACACCTATGTTATTTTAAATAAAGGAAAACGAAACACCTATATTATAAAAGCTGTTTAAATAACAAAGTCTGGTTACTATAATTATGTAACCAGACTTCGAAAAAAACTAACCAACCTAATTTTTCTTTATCATAGCAACTATTTGTTATGATATATGTGTAAAGTCGAACTTGTATTCGAAACCTTTCAGATAATTACAATAAAAAATACTTAAAGAGCCATTAGGTTACAGCCACGAATGTCTGAATGGTCAAATCGACCTAGAATTTCAAAAGAATCATCAGCATATACCTTTCCTAAGTCTTGAGTAGCAATGAAGCTACAGGAGTTTATGTTAGCAAGATCAATAATATTAACACCTCCAGTTTTGCCCTCTTTTTGAATGGTAAGTGCATCATCTGTGTCACGAGTTAAAACCTTCATCCAAGGTGGTGTTTTAAAAAGACTATGACCTTTAGAGTACGCTTGAGATAATAATTCGGTCATACCATATTCACTGTGAATTTTGTCTACACCAAACCCTTTTTGTAATAGTTCATGAAGTTCTGCTCTAATAAGCTCTTTTCGTCTGCCTTTCATACCACCAGTTTCCATAATAATAGTGTTATTTAGCTTCATATTATGGCGTTCAACAAAATCTAATAACGCAAAGGAAACTCCTATAAGTAGTGTTTTTTTGTTTTGAGACTCTAATTGTGATATTGTTTGTTTTAGCTCTTCAAAGTTGTTTAAATAAAAACCACTTTCAGGGTGTTTAGAGCGGGATATCATATCGTTAACCATATAAATTAGCGACGATCCTTTTCGTTCTAGATAAGAAGGCAATAAAGCAAGCACAACATAATTTGTAATATCTCCGTAAAAATACTCAAACCCTTTTCGGAAACTTTGCTCGTATAAATTTATATCTGTAACAAAATGTTTACTTGTTACTTGTCCTGTTGTACCACTACTACTAAATGTTTCTTGAATTTGGTTTTTTGAACTTAACACTTGATGTGATTTAAAAAATTGAATTGGTAAAAACGGAATATCCTCAATTGTTTTAACATCACTAGGGTGCTTATATAATAAATCGCAAAACGAACGATATACCTTATTGTTTTCAAACTGATGCTTAAAAATTTTAAGTGATATGGCTTCAAAATCTGTTTTAGATTTTATGCTAAAAATATCGTTGTGACTTATCATAATTCGACAAAAATATAGAAAATAAAAAAGCGCTACCATTAGGTAACGCTTTTTTTGTTTATTAAGAAAGTGACTACTTAATCACTAATTTTCTAGTGGTAATTGCATTGTCTTGAGTAGCTCTAAGAATATAAATTCCAGGAGTAAGACTTGTTACATCTAAACGATTGTTTCTCACCTCTTGGCTTAAAACTTGTTTTCCTAAAACATCAAAAACATTTACAGCCATCGTAGCATTGTTATTGCTTGAGATATTTACATAGCCTTTTGATGCTGGATTAGGGTATAAGTTGAACCCGTTTATTTGCTCTTTATTAGTTGATAAAGTGTTTAGAGAGCCAGGAGTTCCTTTATCTCCTCCAGGGTTTATTTCAGATGTACTAGTTCCCCAACTAGAACCATTGTCATTGTCCGTGCTATTGAAAAGACCTGCATTTAACTCCATACTAGCACCAGCAGGGTCTGGAAACTCTGTTCCTCCATCCCAAGCTACTTGATCTATAATAGACCCAGAGCATGTTAAAATTATAGAGTCAGCTCCATTTCCTAATGTGTATGAGCTATATTCGTAATTAACGGTGATGCCTCCATTTGTACCA
Organism: Flavobacteriaceae bacterium; assembly: GCA_030148025.1. Lineage (GTDB taxonomy): Bacteria > Bacteroidota > Bacteroidia > Flavobacteriales > Flavobacteriaceae > JASBUG01. The sequence goes on from JASBUG010000039.1 coordinate 40,035, forward strand.
CTATCTGCATTATTTCCTAAGACTACAAAACCATTAGCCGGAACTATTAATGAAGAAGAAATTGCATGAAAGTTTGAACCAGAATCAGAAAGTTCCCATCCATTTATATCTATTGGGCTTCCAGTTGTGTTATACAATTCAAACCATTCGCCATTCCCATCACTTACTGCAGATGGGTTTTGCATTATTTCAGTAATAATAATATCTCCAGGGCTATTAGCACATGGGTTAGAAACAGAAAAATTCACAGTTGCATTTACAGCCGGAGCTATTGGTGTGTTAGAATTATTTACTAGCTCCATGAAAACTGTATAGCTTTGTCCATCTGAAACTGAAACTGATGCATCAGTAGTGTCATATTTCATCATTGCACCACCACCATTTACTGTCCATCTAATGTGCCCATCACCTGATCCGTTTGCAACGTTAAAATTTTGAACATTAATTGAAATACTAACATTAGCAGTACCAGCCGTAAAAACTGCATTGTCAGATGGTGAAGTTATAGTTAAATTAGGTGCAGAAGAACAAGCAAAGTGAGAACCAATTTGACCCCATTCTGTATCTATAGCATAAGAAGTCCATTCAGAAGTAGCATCATCACTTCCAAAAGAATCTAATCCTACTGGATTTGGATCACAAATATCAGATTTTCTAACAAGAGTACGATTTGAAGTGCTGCCTGATGTTCCAACTGTCCAAGCAGATCCTGGATCAGAGCCGATTTGTCCTATAACATCTATTACGGTTCCCGTTTTAAGTAAAGCAACCGCATCATCACCATTAAAAAAAGTAACAGTTGAAGCAAGATCTCCAGAATTAGCTATCGCTGGAGCAGCACTAGAGTTATAAATTACATAAACATCTCCATCTGATAAGTTTCCAGATAGCGCTTGAGTTCCTGTAGCTGTAGCAGAACCATTTGCATATAATTCAACAGAATAATTGCTAAGGTCAACACTTGCCCCAGTTCCATTATAAATTTCAAGCCATTTATTACTTGAAGAGCCTTCCCCATACATACTAAAGTATAAGTCTGAAGTTTGGGAAAAAGTTAATGTAGATACTAGTAGAGATACTAATAAAAAGTAAAGTTTTTTCATATAACAAAGAATTAATTAATTAAGGGCTACTAATATAGTGAGAAATTTAGGTATAAAACGAAAAAAGCAGCTTAAAAAAGCTGCTTTAACAATATCGTAACGTTAAGGTAAGTTATCGTACTACTAACTTTCTAGTAGCTGAGCTTTTACCTTCTTTTATTTTTAAAATATAGACTCCCGGATTAAGGTCTGTAATTTTTAATTCTTTACCATAAAGTAATTGAGACATGATTTTTTTACCTAAAACATCGTAAATCTCAATAGTCTTTGTTAAATTAAATTTGGTGCTTATATATACTTTTCCATTACTAACCGGGTTTGGAAAAATATTTAATCCTTCAATATTTTCGGTAGTAACTTTTTGAGGTGTGCTGTTTCCAGATTGCGCATAACCACCTGTTGCTACTAAGAACATTGTTAAGAATAATAATTTTAAAATGTAGTTTTTTTCCATAAAAATAGGTTTGCTATATAATCATTGCCTTGTAAATTTAATAAATGATTTGCAAAAGTTATACCAAAGTGATGTTAAAAAAAGCCTCTATTCATCGAAAAGTTAATCAATTGTAAGTCTCAGGTTACCTTAATGTTATTTATTCTCAATTTTATATTAATCTTTTTGATTAATTTTATCTTTATACCAACAAATATTTATGACAAGACCAATTGATGGAAAAAAAAGACATTAAAATACTTTTAGTAGATGACGAACCAGATATTTTAGAGATTGTTGGGTATAATTTATCTGCCGAAGGCTATAAAGTATTTACTGCCGAAAATGGCGTTGAAGGTGTTAAAAAAGCAAAAAAAGAAAAGCCACATCTAATAATCTTAGATGTAATGATGCCAGAGATGGATGGTATTGAGGCATGTGAGCAAATTAGAGTTATCCCAGAATTAAAAGACGCTGTTATTACGTTTTTAACTGCTAGAGGAGAAGATTACTCACAAGTTGCAGGATTTGAAGCTGGAGCCGATGACTATATTACAAAACCTATAAAACCAAAAGTTTTAGTTAGTAAGGTCAAAGCATTATTGAGACGATATAAAGAAGAGGAAAAGCAAGAAAATGTTGTTAAGATTGGAAACTTAACTATTGACAGAGACGAGTATAAAATCATATTAAAAGGCAAAGAGATAATTTTACCTAGAAAAGAGTTTGAACTTTTATCATTATTAACTTCTAAACCTGGAAAAGTATTTAAAAGAGAAGAGATTTTAGATAAGGTCTGGGGCAACGAAGTAGTTGTAGGAGGTAGAACGATCGATGTTCATATTAGAAAACTAAGAGAAAAAATAGGAGATGACTCCTTTAAAACTGTAAAAGGAGTTGGGTATAAGTTTGTGAATTAATGGCAAAAACCTTTAAGAGATCGTATAAATTTGCGTTCAAATCGTCGTTATTAATAACGACTTTTTTAACACTCTTAATGAGTGTTTTTTTATATATATTCTACGCAATTAACATATGGCACATATTATTGTTTGCCATAGCATGTTTTGTGTTTTCCTTTTTTGTAATACAATATCGCGTTGAGCGCTTTATTTATAAACGTGTTAAAAAAATCTATGACGACCTAACGTTATTAGAGTCAAGCTCTTTTAGTAAAACGCAAATTACTACAGATATGGCTACCCTTACTCAAGATATTGACAGGTATGCTAAAGACAAAAAACTTGAAATAGAAACACTTAAAATTAGAGAACAATACAGGAAAGAGTTTATTGGTAATGTGTCTCATGAGCTTAAAACTCCTCTGTTTACCGTTCAAGGCTATATTTCTACACTTATAGATGGTGCTGCAGAAAATAAAACGTTAAGAGAAAAGTATTTAAAAAGAGCAGATAAAGGTGTAGAGCGTTTAATATATATTATTAAAGATTTAGACATGATTACCAAGTTTGAAGCTGGTAATTTACAGTTAGATATTGAATCTTTTGATATTGTTGAGCTCATTCAAAACGTGTTCGAATTGCTTGAAATGAAAGCCAATAAAAAGAAGATCACACTTACTTTTGATATGGAATACAAAAATCCAATCATGGTCAATGGCGATAAAGAGCGTTTGCAACAGGTAGTAACAAACTTAGTGGTAAATTCTATTAAATATGGTGAAACCAATGGAACAACAGAGGTAAGCATAGAAAACCTTATCAAAAATAAGGTAATTGTAAGAGTAACAGATAATGGTGAAGGGATTGAAAAGGAGCATATACCTAGGTTGTTTGAGCGCTTTTACCGCGTAGACAAAAGTGGCTCTCGAAAAGAAGGAGGTTCAGGATTAGGTTTAGCTATCGTTAAGCATATTATTGAAGCACACCACGAAAAATTATATATAGAAAGTGATTATGGTGTAGGTAGTGAGTTTTCATTTACTTTAGAAAAGACTAAATAGGTCATCGTCTAAAGGCTGCTCTTTGTTTTCACGAAATCCAGAGTATTGGTTCATTTTTTCTAACAAGTCTATTTTAAAGTTCTCTTGAGAACAGAAAGGTGCAATATGTTGTTTCTCTAAATGAGAAGCTAAGTATTCTTGTTCATACTGACCAGGCGTTGGAATAAAAAAAGCTTTTTTATTTAGCTGAGCCAAATCCATAATAGTAGTGTATCCCGATCTTGAAATTATAAATTCACTTTTATTTAGCACTGATTGCAATTGGTGTGATGTCAAGAAATTATAAATAGATATATTTTTATGTGATGTAATGGTTTGTTCTTGTTCTACAACACCTCGAACAAGAAGCATTTTTTTAGAGTAGTTTTCAAACGTTTTCAAGAGGATAGTTTCTAGATAAGTTCGTTGAGGTTCTGGTCCAGAAAGCAACATGGTAACGGGGTATTCCATGTCTAACGCCTCTTTTTGTAGTCTACTTAATGTACCTATATATTTTAGTTTGGTTTTTAACGATCTTGAATGACTAAGCTTACCACTTAAAGGGTTTTCTTTAAAATCAGGAACCCAACATTCGTCATATTGCTCTATAATTCTAGAGTGTAATTTACTGCTTAACCATGAAAGACTACCGTTTAAAATAGTTAGTTGGTGGGTGATATACACCGAAGGTACTAACTTAGAATAAACACCAAATCTATTATCACTAATAATGCCATCTATGTTATGAGACTTGATAATTTTTGCAATCAGCTTTCTTTCCTTTCTGAACGTTCTAAAAAGCTGTGGAGACCTTTTAAGAAAATGCCAATGGAATCTTTTTGGACTTTTTGGATAGGTTATGTTGTAAGAAGGTAATTCTAAATGCAAAAGTTTGGGAAACTCCTTTTTAAGTAATAATAAAGCGTCACCGTCAGAAGCAATAATAGGCTCAAAATTCTTTTCTATAAGCTTATTGATTATAGGAATGCATCTTGTGGCATGACCTAATCCCCAATTTAAGGGAGCTATTAAAATGCGTTTTTTCATCTAATTAAAATCAAAGATAATGATATTATAGCTCACATATATTTCCTTATTTTTGCCAAATCTACTTAGAAAATAAAACGAATCTGTGGGAAGTAAAAATAAACTTAAGCGATTTAGAGAAAACGAAACATTTGCAAATGTATACCAACCTACACGTGAGGATTTGGTAAAATCTACCTATTCTTTAAAAGGTAAATGGAATGAATTGGTGTTTAAAAACGACAATCCATTAGTATTAGAGCTAGGTTGTGGAAAAGGAGAATATAGTGTTGGTCTTGCTGAAAAGTATCCAGAGAAGAATTTTATTGGAATCGATATCAAAGGTGCTCGATTTTGGAGAGGCGCCAAAACTGCAATAGAAGAGAATATTCCTAATGTAGCTTTTCTGCGTACACAAATAGAACTTATTGATTACGCTTTTGCAGAAAATGAAGTAGATGAAATCTGGATTACATTTCCAGACCCTCAAATAAAATATAAGCGCACCAAACACAGAATGACTAATTCTACTTTTTTACAACGCTATAAAAAAGTTCTAAAACCAGATGGTATTATGAATTTAAAAACAGATAGCGAGTTCATGCATGGGTATACTTTAGGGTTGTTGCATGGCGAAGGTCATGAGGTACTTTACGCTAATCACGATGTATATAAACAAGAGGGAAGCCCTGAAGAAGTAACTAGTATTCAGACCTTTTATGAGAGTCAGTATTTAGAACAAAACAAACCAATTACGTATATTAGGTTCAAAATTAAGTAAACATTGGATATTACTTTTATCTTTTTTATTGGTTTGGTAATTGCACTTGTTGGTGTAATTCCTCCGGGATTACTAAACATGACTGCAGCTAAAATTAGTTTAAAAGAAGGTGCAAGTCGTGGTATCATGTTTTCAATTGGAGTTTGTGTTATTGTCTGTTTGCAAACCTATATTGCCGCTATTTTTGCTAGGTATTTAACAAATCATCCTGAGGTTGTCGATATTCTTCAACGTGTAGCTTTTGTAATATTTGTGTTAATTACAATTTACTTTTTATTGTTAGCTAGAAAGCAGCCTAGTTTAGAAATTGAACCAACTGAAAAGAGTAAGCATAGTCGTTTTTTTTACGGCATGTTCTTATCGAGTTTAAATGTATTTCCAATTCCTTATCAAGCCTATATGACCATTACATTAGCGTCATTTGGGTGGTTGCATTTCGATAATTTTAGTATAGGGTCGTATGTGGCAGGAGCCGCTATGGGAACTTTTATTATGCTGTATGTATATATTTTCTTTTTCGATAAGATCAAGAATAAAAAAATGACCTCTCAAAAAAATATGAATTACATAATAGGAGGAATAACAGGAATTATAGCAATTGTAACACTGTGCAATATTTTAATGGAGTTATAATATGAAACCTGAAACGTTGAATTTTTTCGAAAAAGTCTATGAGGTAGCTAAACTAATTCCTGAAGGTAGAGTGACTAGTTATGGTGCTATTGCCAGATATTTAGGTGCAGTAAGAAGTGCTAGAATGGTTGGTTATGCTATGAATGGATCTGTAGGAAAAGATGTCCCTGCTCATAGAGTTGTAAACCGAAAAGGATTGCTTACCGGGAAACATCATTTTGAGGGTACAAACCTTATGCAACAACTTTTAGAAAGTGAAGGCATAGAAGTGATTGATAATCAAATTCAAGATTTTAAAAAAGTATTTTGGGATCCTTCTAAGGAATTGTGATTTTCTAAAAGGAAATACCTGTTCCTAAGGTAACCATTGAAAAGTTCTGATTTCCAATTTTAAGATGCTCATAGCCTACAGTCATTCTATATTTATTTAAGTGATAATTGAATAATCCATTAAACTTATTAACCGTTTCGCTGTTCACTAAAGTTTGATTGAAAATAGCTTCAAAGCTTAGTGGTTTTGCAAAAAACAATTCAGCGCCTAACCCATAAGTAAATCCAAGCTTATTAACAGCTCCATCAATGTAGGATGCCCCTATTCCCCACCAAGCATCAAGTTTTTGAGTTCGAATGCGATAATATTTTGCTAACGAAGTATAAATTGCTAGATGGTCAGAACCAAAATTAGGATTGTTTTCCCATAGTTGTAGATAATTAACCTCTAAACCTAACCGTTTTAAAAAGCGTAGATCTAGATTAAAATGAGCACCTTTAATTTGATTGTTTTCAGAAATATATCTGCTAGAAATTTCTGTTCGAAATAAAGTGACATTTTCATCAAAACTATAAGAGTAATTACCTTCTTTTGAGTTGTAATAAGGATGTTTGGTTATAAAAGCACTATGAGATTTGTTGTTGTATTCAAAAGGACTTTCGATAGCTAAACCATAAACAGTATAAGCAAATATTTGAATAAAAATTTCGCCTACTATTTCAGAGAATAAATCATTTTCAGAATTATCATTGTCTGTTTTTTTATAGGTTTTATTTTCAGAAGTATTGTCTTTTTTTGTTAGGCTTTCTTCAGCTTTTCTTATTTTACTTTGTCCATAGGTTGTAGTTCCAAAAAGGAGTATAAATCCAAAAAATAATATAACGTTTTTCATAAGTAAAATAAAGTTGAATTATTAAGACGTTATTTCACATAAATCATACCAAAATTTGCTTTATTAAGAGAAGTAATGGAGCCATAAATCTTATCAATCTCATTACTTCTAAAATTGAACAATTCGCAGTATATTTGTGACTTAGAATAAATCTAAATTAGAAGATGAAGCTGAATAAAAAAGACGTTCAAGAAGCACTTAAACATATATCTGTTCCTGGTGAAGGAGAAAACATGATTGATAGTGGCGCAGTAACTAATATAGTAGTGTTTGCCGATGAGGTTATTGTTGATATCACTATTAAAAATCCGAGTTTACAAGCTAAAAAGCGAACCGAAGTAGATATCATGAAAATTATTCATGATAAGGTTTATGAAAAAGCTAAAGTAAGTGTTAATGTAAAGGTAAATGCTCCAGCCAATCCAATTACAGAAATAAAAGGAAAAGCTATTCCTGGAATAAAAAATATAGTAGCTGTCGCTTCTGGTAAAGGAGGCGTAGGAAAATCTACAGTTACCTCAAATCTAGCTGCAACCTTGGCTAAAATGGGATTTAGCGTTGGTATTTTAGATGCTGATGTATATGGACCATCAATACCAATTATGTACGATGTTGCAGAAGCACGTCCATTAGCTGTAAATATTGAGGGAAAATCAAAAATGAAGCCTATAGAAAATTACGGTGTTAAAATTTTGTCTATCGGGTTTTTTACTCAACCTAACCAAGCTGTAATTTGGCGAGGTCCAATGGCTGCAAAAGCATTAAACCAGATGATCTTTGATGCTGCATGGGGAGAATTAGACTTCTTACTTATTGATCTTCCTCCAGGTACTGGAGATATTCATTTAAGTATCATGCAATCATTACCTATTACTGGAGCAGTAGTGGTAAGTACACCTCAAAATGTTGCATTAGCCGACGCCAAAAAAGGAGTTGCCATGTTCCAGCAAGAAAATATTAACGTACCAGTATTAGGTATCGTAGAAAATATGGCATACTTTACGCCTGAAGAATTACCAAATAATAAATATTATATCTTTGGAAAAGAAGGTGCTAAAAATTTAGCTGAAGATTTAAAAGTTCCGTTTTTAGGAGAGATTCCATTAGTTCAAGGAATTAGAGAAGCTGGTGATGTTGGTCGTCCTGCAGCATTACAGGTAGCAACACCTATAGAGGAAGCTTTTGAAGATTTAACAAAAAACATTGTGCAAGAGGTTGTAAACCGTAATGATAATTTACCACCAACTGAAGCAATAAAAATTACCACAATGGCTGGATGTTCGGCTGTTAAAAAATAAAGTATATGACATCAGAGGAAATCAAAAATAATGTTGAAAAAGCCCTTGCAGAAATTCGTCCGTTTTTAGAAAGCGATGGAGGTAATATTTCATTGATTGATATAGAAGACGATAAGCTTGTAAAAGTACAATTGGAAGGTGCTTGTGTTGGTTGTAGTGTTAACCAAATGACACTAAAATCGGGAGTGGAGATGACTATTAAAAAGTATGCTCCACAAATAGAACAGGTAATTAATATTGAAGCTTAAATGTGACTTTTATCACATTATTATAATCGAGTAACAACTATTTTTGCGCCTATAAATTTGATGTTTAAATGATTTCTACAGATATACTTATTATTGGAGCTGGACCTACTGGACTGTTTACTGTTTTTGAAGCAGGATTGTTAAAGCTAAAATGCCATTTAATTGATGCTTTACCGCAACCAGGAGGACAATGCTCTGAGATCTATCCTAAAAAACCTATCTACGATATTCCTGCCTATCCAGAAATTTTAGCGGGAGATCTTACAGAAAAATTATTAGAACAAGGAAAGCAATTCGAACCAGGATTTACACTGGGAGAACGTGCTGAAACTATTGAAAAACAAGAGGACGGAACTTTTATAGTAACAACTAATAAAGGTACAAAACACCATGCGCCAGTAGTGGCTATTGCTGGTGGTTTAGGAAGCTTTGAGCCTCGTAAACCTTTAATTCATAATATTGCCGACTTTGAAGATAAAGGCGTCGCTTATATGATCAAAGATCCTGAAGTTTATCGCGATAAACGCGTTGTAATTGCTGGAGGAGGTGATTCGGCTTTAGATTGGAGCATCTTTTTGGCAGATGTTGCTTCTGAGGTAACTTTAATTCATAGAAGAAATGAATTTAGAGGTGCTTTAGATTCTGTAGAAAAAGTACAAGAATTAAAAAATCAAGGAAAGATCAATTTAATCACTCCTGCCGAAGTGGTAGGTATTGTTGGTGATGAAAGTGTTGCCGGAGTAGTGGTGAAGCAATCACAGCATATAGAAAAAGAGTTTGTTTTAGAGTGTGATAATTTTATCCCTTTATTTGGTTTATCTCCTAAACTTGGACCAATTGCTAATTGGGGATTAGAGATAGAAAAGAATGCTATTAAGGTTAACAATGCGTTAGATTATCAAACAAACATACCTGGAATTTTTGCTATCGGAGATGTAAATACGTATCCAGGAAAATTAAAATTGATTCTTTGTGGTTTTCATGAAGCAACATTGATGTGTCAAGCAGCATATCAAATCATTAATCCAGGAAAACGTTACGTATTAAAGTATACTACTGTTAGTGGTATTGATGGGTTTGACGGAACACGTAAAGAAGCACCAAAAGCAGTTGTAAAGGCAATTGAGTAAATAGTGATTAGTCACTAGTAGTTAGTAAAAAGTATGGCTGTTAAAAAGTTTGAAGATTTATTAGTATGGCAAAAATCTCAAGATTTTTATATTTTTCACTCGCTTCAATAGTGAAGTAAGGTCAATGTTATATCTAGCAATAAGATTGAATCTTATAGGTAAAAATGAATCACATGATTTGATTGATAAAACCAATGAAATATCAAAAATGTACATGGATTAATTAAATCAATTAAAAACTAATTACTAGCTCCTAAATACTAAAAACTTATGCAAGATCAAGATGTTAAAATAGTAATTACAGATCGTGATGGTGTTACTCATAATATTGATGCACCAACAGATATGGCCATGAACCTCATGGAAGTAGTGCGTGCTTACGAACTTGCTCCAGAAGGAACTATAGGAATTTGCGGTGGTATGGCTATGTGTGCATCTTGTCAGTGTTATGTTAAGTCTGATCACGAATTACCAGAAATGCAAGATGATGAAGAAGCAATGTTAAGCGAAGCGTTTTATGTGCAGGATAATAGTCGATTAGGTTGCCAAATACAGATCACTCCAGAAATGGATGGTTTAGAAGTCGAGCTTGCTCCTGAGAGTTAATTATTCAGTTTTATAATCGATCAATTTCTGAGGACCTTCAAGTAAAGTTCTTTTTATTTGTAGCGTACCATCATCTTTAGTAGCGATACTCCATTTAATTAGAGAGATTGCTCCGTTTTCAATTTCAATACCAGTAATACTTCTTGGATGAACACAGCTTCCATCGTTAAAAAAAGCAATATCCCCAGGCTCAGGAAAACGTGGTCTGTGCGTATGCCCTACGATGGTTAATTTGTTGTTGTTTTCTGCTATCCACTTCTTTGTTCGACGTTCTACTTTTATAAGTTCCTTATAATTTTTTGCAGGACTTGTTGGATCTGCAATTCCCATAACATTTAAGGGTTTCCATAAAATCCGTACTAAAAATCTGCTCCAACGCCAGAAAATATAATTCCACCAATCGGCTTGATGACCATGCGTTAAAAATAACTCTTGATTAGTTTTGGTATGTTTTAAAATAATTGCTTCATGGTATTTTAAATCACAAAATAAATCAACTTCTTCACCTGTTTTTGCATCAAAATAAGTGGAGAGGTGTTTTTCAACATATCTTGGGTTTCTATAAACCATATCATGATTCCCCCAGATCATATGTAATCGGGCTTCCTCATGAAATTGTTTCATGAGCATATACACATTTTTATGCGCGTCTAGAATTTCGGCAAAATTTGAATTCTCCCAAAGTTCATCGCCATCACCTAATTCGCAATATTGAAAGCCTTCATTATAATAATGTTTTAAGGCATGAAAATAAATATTACGATTATTGGCAAAGTCATCGGCAAAACTATTATCTCCACGGTGGCAATCGCTAAATAAAATAAACTTACTGCTATCATCAAAGTGTAAAACTTTGGCGTTTTTGTAAGCACGATCTAAACGTTTTTTAGAAGACATAAAGTAAATGTAAATAAAAAATGTCATTTTGAGCGAAGTCGAAAAATCTAACGATTAAGATTCTTCATTTCATTCAGAATGACATTTATAAATATATAAAGATTGCCAAGTTTGGCTTTACTGCTACTTAAATGCGTTTAATCCTGTAACGTCTAATCCAGTGATTAATAAGTGAATATCATGAGTACCTTCATAAGTTATTACACTTTCAAGGTTCATAGAGTGACGCATAATGCTGTATTCGCCAGTAATACCCATTCCACCTAACATTTGTCTAGCTTCGCGTGCAATATTGATAGCCATATCTACATTATTACGCTTTGCCATAGAAATTTGTGCAGACGTTGCTCTACCTTCATTTCTAAGAACACCTAAACGCCATGTTAATAATTGTGCTTTTGTGATCTCAGTGATCATTTCAGCAAGCTTCTTTTGTTGCAGTTGGAACTGTCCAATTGGTTTTCCAAACTGCGTGCGCTCTTTACTATAACGTAAAGCAGTATCGTAACAGTCCATAGCAGCGCCAATAGCTCCCCATGCAATACCATAGCGTGCAGAATCTAAACATCCAAGAGGTGCTCCTAATCCTGATTTGTTAGGTAATAAATTTTCTTTAGGAACTTTTACGTTATCGAAGATCAACTCACCAGTAGCACTTGCTCTTAAAGACCATTTGTTATGAGTTTCGGGAGTTGAGAATCCTTCCATACCACGCTCAACAATTAATCCGTGAATACGACCTTCCTCATTTTTAGCCCAAACTACAGCAACTTGTGCAAAAGGAGCGTTAGAGATCCACATTTTAGCACCATTTAAAAGATAATGGTCTCCCATATCCTTATAATTAGTTACCATTCCTCCAGGGTTACTCCCGTGATCAGGTTCAGTTAAACCGAAGCATCCCATCCATTCACCAGAAGCTAATTTTGGTAAATATTTTTGACGTTGTTCTTCGTTGCCGTATTTCCAGATTGGGTACATCACTAATGACGATTGCACAGATGCAGTACTACGTACACCAGAATCACCACGTTCTATTTCTTGCATGATCAAACCATACGAGATTTGATCTAATCCCGCTCCTCCATATTCCATAGGAATATAAGGTCCAAAAGCACCAATTTCAGCTAATCCACTAATGATTTGCTCTGGAAATTCTGCTTTTTGAGCATAGTCTTCAATAATTGGTGATACATCACGTTTTACCCACTCACGAGCAGCATCACGTACTAATTTATGTTCTTCTGAAAGAAGCTCATCTAGATTGTAATAATCTGGTGCTTCAAATAAATCTGGTTTCATCTTGTAAGATTAAATTTTTGATGCCCCAAATTTAAGTAAAGCAACTCAATTTAGTGCTGTTTTATTGTAATTATTTATCCTGTAGGAACTCTGAAAGTAAGCAGTGAAAGTGATGCACGCCTTGCTCTCTGGTAGGGGAAAATCTGCCGGCTTTATAAAAGGATGAACGTACACCTTTTTGTACGTGCTCTACAACAAATTCATCTTCACGTTCTACTTTTTCTAAGGCACTACCAGCACCTTTGTCTAATTTTGAAGGATCATAAACATATGAAATGAACGATACTTTTGTTCTGTTAATATCTAGTGGCTTTACAATGTTAACCGATAATCCCCAAGGGTAAAAATTAAACATCATGTTAGGGAAAACCCAATAGTAATACGCCGCTACATTTTTGCCGTAATCTATATGACCTTCAGGCAGATCAAATACTTCAGTGGCTTCATCGGTATAACCAATTTGTAGATTGCAGTATTGATAAGTTTCGGTTTTATAACTTCCGTAATCTAATACTTTGTTCAGGTCTTCATGTACAAATGGTACGTGAAACCCTTCTAAATAATTATCGCAATAAAGCGCCCAATTGGCATGAACAAGAAAATCTTTTGAAAGAGTTTCGTTTAATGAAAACTCATTCAATGGTAAAAATCCAATACGCTCATTCATTTTGTCTATAACTTGTTGAAAATCAAATTTCGGATTTAATCCAGCAAATAAAAATGGTCCCCATTGGCGTAAAGGGAATTTGTGAAGATCATCGCAAGGTCTTGGAAAGCTTTCGGCTTCCTTAAATTCTGGCATATGCTCAAATTTTCCTTTTAAATCAAATCGCCTGCCATGATACAAGCATGTTAATTTTTTTGACTTCCCTGGGTGTATAGCTACTAGGTTTCCTCTGTGTGTACAAACATTAGTCAAACAATTTATAGTATCATTTTCATCACGAGTTAAAAGCATAGGCTCAGTTAAAAAACCATCTAATAACACAAATGGAAATACAGATTGCGGTAGTTTAACTAAGTTTTTATCACCAATCCATTGCCAAGAGCTTAAAAATATGTTTTCCTTTACAGCATCAAAAACAGTTTGATCTGTATAAAATGTTGTTGGAAGTGTTTCGGCTTTTTTTATATCTCGATGAATGTTGAATTTGGCTGCCATAGATTATTAGTTGTATATTGGTAAGGTGCTCTTAAATTTACGCAATTAAAATATATCTGCTTTAAAATACATTAGATGAAATCTAATACTAAGAAAATAGGGCTAATTACGACTACGTCTTTAGTAATTGGTAATATGATTGGAGCGGGAATATTTTTATTACCAGCCTCATTAGCTTCCTATGGAAGTATTAGTCTTTTAGGTTGGGTTTTTACAGCAACAGGCGCCATAATTTTAGCTAAAATATTTAGCAATTTCAGTAAAATAATCGTTAATAAAAGTGGTGGGCCATATACCTATTCAAAAGCTGGATTTGGAGATTTTATTGGTTTTATTGTAGCTTGGGGTTATTGGATATCTGTTTGGGTAAGTAATGCTGCTATTGCGATTGCAATTATTGGAGCGTTAAGTGTATTTTTTCCTGTTTTAAATGAGCAACCCATTTTAGCTGTAAGTGTGGGACTGGGAATGATCTGGTTTTTTACTTGGATCAATTCAAAAGGTGTAAAAGAGTCTGGAAAAGTTCAGGTTATTACTACTGTTTTAAAGCTTTTGCCGCTGGCATTGGTTATTTTGGCTGGCATATTTTTCTTTAAAATAGATAATTTCCCTGAGTTTAATCTTACTGGAGAGTCAAATTTCGAAACATTTCCAGTAGTTGCCGCTTTAACGCTTTATGCATTTTTAGGAATAGAATCTGCCACTATTCCAGCTGAGAATGTTAAAAACCCTGAGAAAATTGTGCCACGAGCTACCATGTTAGGGACACTAATTACAACGTTCTTTTACATTGTTGGTACTGTGGTATTATTTGGGATATTACCTGTAGATATACTAAAAGATTCACCAGCACCTTTTGCAGAGGCTGGAAAAATAATTGGAGGTGAATACACTGGGTATTTTGTAGCAGCTGGTGCTGCTATATCTGGTATAGGAGCTTTAAATGGTTGGATATTAATTGTTGGGCAGTTACCAATGGCTACAGCTAGAGATAATATGTTTCCAAGGATATTTAAAAAAGAAAATAAAAGTGGAGCTCCAATAATTGGACTTCTCATAGGAAGTGTATTGAGCTCATTAATAATGATCATGAATTTTACTGAAGGGTTAGTAGAGCAATTTACCTTTATTGTAAATCTTACTGTTTTAACCTGTTTGGTGCCATATTTATTTGTGTCGGCTTCTTATATTATTGTTCTTGTAGAAAAGAAGAAATATCCAAATAGTTTCTTAAAAACATTTGTTCTTGGAAGTCTCGGGTTTGCTTATGCTTTATGGGCAATATATGGCTCTGGATCTGATACTGTGTTTTATGGATTTTTACTGCTGCTATTAGGGATACCGTTTTATGTGTTAATGCATTGGAATAAACAAAAAGAAAAATGAAAACAACCTGTCATTCAGAGTATTTAAAGCTGCAGTCGGTTTATTTGAAATCGGCAAAAAAAGCATTTGTTTCAGATATTCATTTAAGCGAACAGTGGCGTGACCTTAATTACTTATCGAGACCAGATTTTGATGCTGCCATTGCTGAATACGAATCTTTTCAAAACTGTTTGATTAATAAAGATGTGTCTTTGCGATTTTTTCCATTTGATGAACAAGTGAAAATTGATTCTATATACTGTAGAGATGCGTCGATAGCAACCAATTTTGGGTTGATTATTTGTAATATGGGTAAAGAAGCAAGGTTAAGTGAACCATTAGCTCAACGAAAGATCTATATTGCAAATGATCAGAAAATACTAGGAGTTATTAAATCTCCAGGGACATTAGAAGGGGGTGATGTTGCTTGGTTAGATGAAAAAACACTAGCCGTAGGACATACTTATAGAACCAACAAAGAAGGAATAAAACAATTAAAAGAAATGCTAGAGCCAAAAGGTGTTGAGGTAATCGTGGCAGAACTCCCACATTATAAGGGAGTGGAAGATGTGTTTCATTTAATGTCGATCTTAAGTCCTGTCGATAAAGATCTGGCAGTAGTATATTCTCCTTTGATGCCCATTTCGTTTAGAAATGAATTAATTAATCGTGGGTTTGAATTGGTTGAAGTTCCAGATGAAGAATTCGAATCTATGGGATGTAATGTGCTGGCTGTGGCTCCGAGAGAATGCATTATGGTAGAGGGTAATCCAATAACTAAAAAACGCTTAGAAGACTTTGGGTGCGAGGTGCAAGTTTATAAAGGAAACGAGATAAGTGTTAAGGGAGGTGGCGGTCCTACATGTTTAACACGCCCGTTAGAAAGACTATTATAATTTTAAGTAGAAATCTTTTGTAAGATCTTTATATTCTTCTGTATAGTTATGCCTTGATATTTCAATGGTTAAATTCGATTCTTCAATTGGGGTTTTAGTAAAAGAAAACTCAATTAAACTTCTTATCACAGGTGTTTCTTTAGCGCCTTGGACATGTAAAATTTTGTTAGTAAATATATTGACCTGAGATGCAATATTGATAAAATGCTCTTCTTCTTTTCTAGGAACAATAACTACAAACTTGCCATCTTCTGAAAGAAATTTGGCAGCAGCTACAACCAAATGCTCAAAGGGCATAGCATCATTAAAGCGAGCCATATCTCTTTCAAGAGAATCACTTTTGTAATCTTCAGAGTAGAAAGGCGGATTAGAAACAATTAGATCATATGAATCTTCTATTTCTTCTATAAACTCAATTAAAGAGGCATGGTAGCAGAATAAGCGATCTCCCCAAGGAGAACTTTCAAAGTTGCTTACACATTGCTCATATGCCTTATCGTCAATTTCTAATGCGTCTATTGTTTCGGCATGACTTCGTTGGGCTAACATTAATGCAATTAGCCCTGTGCCAGCACCTATGTCTAAAATACTATTTGGGTTGTGTTTAGTGGTTGCCCAAGCGCCTAATAAAACGCCATCTGTACCAACTTTCATGGCACACTTGTCTTGATGTATGCTAAATTGTTTAAACTTGAAAGAGTTATTTCCCATATTAAATGAAAATGGATAAAAAGCTAATAAGATGAAATAAAATTATTAATAAAAACAAGTTTCTGAAAGATTTAAAACTTAATTGTCTTCTAATGAAACTGACAATAACTATCGAAAAAATTATTGCCCCAGGAATAACAAAATATAGATAAGGAACTGCTAAAAATGCTTTACTCCAACTACTGCTGGGAGATGTAAAACCAATTAAAAAATAAATAGCTATTACAAAGTTTAATACTCCTAGACTCCAAACAATGTATTTAGCTAGTTTTGTTTTCATTACTCTAAATATAGATCGATTAAACCAGAAGGTGTTTCTACTGTAATAGTTTTAGCGTCACGATTAACCTCAATAATAAACTCATCGTTCATAGGAATAAGAATTTCGATACCATCTCGATCTATTTCAAATAATGCTTGAGCTGTAGAATCATTGATGCCTTTTATAATACCTACAGCGCCAAATTCCTTGTCAATAATGGTAAAACCAATTACTTCATGAAAATAGAACTTGTTCCCCTCTAGCTTTGGAAGTAATTCCAAAGGTAGGTATAGCTCGCTTTTTATTAAACTATCAGCATCTGCTTCAGTATCGACATCTTCAAATTTTATTCGTAATAAATCTGATTTATGCAATTGTGAATGTTCAATAAAAAAAGGGAGTAGTGTATTTCTGTGCGATACAAAAATAGCGTCTAAGTTTTCATATAGTTCTGGTTGATCGGTATCTAGCTTTGCTAATACTTCGCCTTTAAAACTATACTTCTTAACAATTTTACCAAGATAAAAACAATCTTCTTTTTTCATGTTTATAAATAAAAAAACCTGACAGCGAACTATCAGGTTTAAAAGTATAAAAAATTAATTTTTTACTCTTCTTCGTTTGTAGCTTCAGCTTCTACTTCTGGAGCTTCTTCAGCAACTTCTTCTTCAGCTGGAGCAGCCGCAGCAATTCTTGCTTCGTTTACTGCTTTTTCAGCTTCTAAAGCTTTAGCTTTAGCATCTGCATCAGCTTTTGCTAAGCCATCTTTTTTAGCATCTACTTTAGCTGCTTTTTCCTCTAACCAAGCTTGGAATTTCTTTTCAGCTTCTTCTTCAGTTAAAGCACCTTTTTTAACACCTCCAGCTAAATGGTTTTTTAGCATAGCACCTTTATAAGATAAAATTGCTCTTGCAGTATCAGTTGGTTGCGCTCCATTTTGAAGCCATTTAACTGCACCATCAACATTTAAATCTATTTGAGCTGGGTTAGTGTTTGGATTGTAAGTTCCTAGTTTTTCTAAGAATTTACCATCTCTTTTTGATCTTGCATCTGCTGCAACAATCCAGTAAAAAGGTTTTCCTTTTTTACCGTGTCTTTGTAGTCTTAATTTAACTGCCATAAAAATTAATTAGTGAGGTTCTCGACCTCTGTTATTAATGAGAGCGCAAAGATACTATAAAATTCTAATTCTCAAGTAAAAGGTTTAAAATTTTATTATACTTTTGAGTTTCGAAAAACGTTATGTGTCTATGAAAAGATTTTTTGCGCTCCTAATCTTGGTTCTTAGCTTAAATAGCTGTGGTGATGGTGTACAGTTTAACAACCCTTCATTTCAAGGAATTAAAGATGGTCAGTTATTTTGGAAAGCTACTGGGTATTCAATAGAAATAGATGATACAACTGGATTTCTAACTTTTGTTGGAAGTAGTAGTGCTGGCGTATTAACATTGCGAGTACCATCGGCTAGTGTTGGGACATATGTGTTAGGGAATGTGCCGTCGATGGAAGCAGCTTTTACAGATAATAATTCCCTTGAATTTTCAACAAATAATATAGGTGGCAGAGGACCTTTTAATTTTAGTGATGGTGAAATTGTAATTGAAGAAATTGACCTTGCTAAGAACACTTTTACAGGAACGTTTAGGTTTAACGCCTATAATGCTGAAGGTTTAGAAAGTGTAAATTTTATGGAAGGTATTTTTTATAGATTGCCGTTGTCATCGGGTTCTATTCCTTCTAATGTAGTAACATGTATTGATGTTCAAGCCGAAACTTCTCAAGCACTTCAATCGTTTCAGGATGCTGATCCGTCAAACCCTATAGAATATACTACAGCCTGTAATGCCTATAGAGCAGCACTGCAGCGTCAACGAACTTATTGTGGTGATATAGATAATACTATTCAAGATAGAATTGATAGTTTAGGGAATTGCACACCTTAGTCTTTAAAAAGTAGACTGTTTATTATTCTTGTTTTTTGTTTAAAACTCTTTATAACTTCTCCCAAAAAAAGTGAAGTAAATATGTATTTTTATACACTTCGTTTTGTGAAAAAAACGAATATTCAATTCAATAAATAAACGACTGAACATAGGGAATGTATTTAATTTTTGATACTGAAACAACGGGATTGCCAAAACGTTGGAATGCACCCATTAGTGATACCGATAATTGGCCTAGATGTATACAAATTGCATGGCAATTGCATGATGAGATGGGGAATTGTATCGAACATCAGGATTATTTGGTACAACCAGATGGGTTTAATATTCCGTATGATGCAGAAAAAATCCACGGTATTTCTACAGAGTTGGCTCAGGAACAGGGAGTGCCTTTGACAGAAGTATTAGAAAAATTTAATGCAGCCCTACAAAAGGCAAAATTTGTAGTAGGGCAAAATGTAGGGTTCGATGTAAATATTATGGGTTGTGAGTTCTTTCGTGAAGATACTGCGACGTCATTACAAGAATTACCGGTTTTAGATACATGTACAGAGCATACGGCATTATTGTGTAAAATTCCAGGAGGAAGAGGAGGGAAATATAAACTACCAACCTTAACCGAATTACATCAATACTTATTTGGTAAGGCTTTTGAAGAAGCCCATAATGCAACTGCCGATGTTGAAGCTACTACACGATGTTTTCTTGAATTAATCAGAAGGCAAGAATATACTCAGGAACAGTTAGATGTTCAACCAGATTACTTTAAGAATTTCAGTGAGGCTAATCCAGCCGAAATCAAGCTAATAGGGCTTAAACATATTAATTTAAAGGCAGCATCTGCTAAAATTAATGAACGATTAGAAAAAGAACAAGCTGCTCTTGGAGATGTAGATCAGGTTAACTCGGGCGATCTTGCAAAGTTAAACGAAGTCGATTTTGTACATCTTCATAACCATTCGCAATTCTCTATATTACAGTCTACAATTAGTATTGGTGACCTTGTAAAAGAAGCAGCGAACAATAATATGAATGCTGTTGCTCTTACTGATCATGCCAATATGATGGGAGCGTTTCATTTTGTAAGAGAGGTCGGTAATCATAATAAATCTGTAAAAGATAGAAATGCAGAAGCGATAGCTAAGGGAGAAGAGCCGACTGCAAAAGAAATAACCCCAATAATAGGATGTGAGTTTTTTGTTTGTGATGATCATACCAACAAGACTCAAAAAGATTATGGCTATCAAATAGTCTTGATAGCAAAAAACAAGAACGGCTACCATAACCTTGCTAAAATGTCGTCTATAGCATATACTGACGGATTTTATTATGTGCCTAGAATTGATAGAAAGGTTATTGAACAATATAAAGAAGATGTTATTGTTCTCACAGGGAACTTGTATGGTGAAGTGCCTAGTAAGGTCTTAAATGTTGGTGAACGACAAGCAGAAGAGGCGTTGATTTGGTGGAAAGAACAGTTTGGTGATGATTTGTATGTAGAATTAATGCGCCACAATCAAGAAGATGAGAATAGAGTTAATCCTGTGCTAATCAATTTGGCTCGTAAACACGACGTTAAAATTGTAGCGACCAATAACACATATTACGCTGCTAAAGAAGATGCTAATGCCCATGACATTTTATTGTGTGTAAAAGATGGGGAAAAACAAGCAACACCTATAGGAAGAGGGCGTGGTTACCGTTATGGTTTACCAAATCAGGAGTACTATTTTAAATCTTCTGATGAGATGAAGACCATATTTAAAGATCTTCCTGAAGCTATCATTAACACTCAGGAAATAGTTGATAAAGTTGAACCTTTTGAATTAGCTCGTGATGTATTACTTCCTAAGTTTGATATTCCTGAAGAATTTATACATGCTGAAGATGCTGAAGATGGTGGGAAGCGAGGTGAGAATGCCTTCTTAAAACATTTGACTTATGAAGGTGCGAAAAAACGTTATGGTGAGATAACACCAGAAATAAAAGAGCGTCTCGATTTTGAATTAGATACTATTGAAAAAACAGGATACCCTGGATATTTCTTAATTGTTGAAGATTTTATACGGGAAGCTAGAAATATGGATGTGTCTGTTGGTCCAGGTCGTGGTTCTGCGGCAGGATCGGTAGTCGCATATTGTCTTTGGATTACTAATATAGACCCTATTAAGTACGATCTGCTTTTTGAGCGTTTCTTAAATCCCGATCGTGTGAGTATGCCTGATATCGATATCGATTTTGATGATGAAGGGCGTGGCCGTGTAATGGATTATGTAATTGATAAGTATGGTGCCAATCAGGTAGCTCAAATTATTACTTATGGAACCATGGCAGCAAAGTCTTCTATTAGAGATACTGCAAGAGTTCTGGATCTGCCACTTCATGATGCCGATAGAATAGCGAAGTTAATTCCTAATATGTCCAAACTGAATAAGATTTTTGGCAAGGATGAAAAAGAATTAAAAAGCAAGTTTAGAGCTGAGGAAATGGAACTTATTAATCAGCTGCTCAACATTTCTGAAGGAGACGATCTTGAGGCTGAAACTGTTAATCAGGCTCGTGTATTAGAAGGGTCGGTAAGAAATACAGGGATTCATGCCTGTGGTGTAATTATTACGCCTGACGATATTACCAATTTCGTTCCGGTTTCGGTTGCAAAAGATTCCGATTTGTACGTTACCCAGTTCGATAACTCGGTTGTAGAAAGTGCAGGATTGCTGAAAATGGATTTCCTTGGACTAAAAACCCTGACACTAATTAAGGATACTGTAAAGATTGTAAAAGCAAAACACGGTATAGAATTAGATCCCGAAAATTTTCCGCTGGATGATGAAGAAACCTATGCGTTGTTCCAAAGAGGTGAAACGGTTGGAATTTTTCAATACGAATCTCCTGGAATGCAAAAGCACATGCGCGACCTTAAACCAACCGTATTTGCCGATTTAATAGCAATGAATGCTTTATACCGTCCTGGTCCTTTAGAATATATTCCAAGTTTTATTAGACGTAAACATGGCGATGAAGAGATAGAATATGATCTTCCCGAACTTGAAGAATACCTTGAAGAAACCTATGGTATTACTGTATATCAGGAGCAAGTAATGTTATTGTCTCAGAAGCTTGCAGATTTCACCAAAGGTGAAGCAGATGTATTACGTAAAGCCATGGGTAAAAAGCAAAAGGCGGTACTAGATAAAATGAAGCCTAAATTTATTTCGCAAGCAGCAGCTAAAGGAATGGATGAGAAAAAGCTTGAGAAGATATGGAAAGACTGGGAAGCTTTCGCTAGTTACGCCTTTAATAAGTCTCACTCTACATGTTATGCTTGGATCGCCTACCAAACGGCTTATTTAAAAGCGCATTATCCTGCAGAATATATGGCTGCGGTATTATCGAACAATATGAACGACATTAAGCAGGTGACCTTTTTTATGGAAGAATGCAAGCGCATGAAGCTTAATGTACTTGGGCCAGATGTAAATGAAAGTTATTACAAGTTTTCGGTAAATAACGAAAATGCAGTTCGTTTTGGAATGGGCGCCATAAAAGGTGTTGGTCATGGCGCAGTAAAAACTATTGTTGAGAACAGGAAAGAAGATGGCAATTATAGATCGATATTCGATCTAGCTAAGCGAATAGACTTAAGAGCAGCAAACAAAAAAGCATTCGAAAATTTAGCAAATGCGGGCGCTTTCGATTGTTTTAGTACAACTCACAGAGCACAGTATTTTCACGATTCAGGAGATGGAATTACCTTTTTAGAAAAGACCATTAAATATGCTAATAAGTATCAGGAAAATGAAAATTCGGCACAGGTGAGTTTGTTTGGAGAAGCCAGTAATGTGCAAATTCCAGAGCCAGAAGTACCACCTTGTGAAGAATGGGGTACCATGGAGAAGTTGGCTAGAGAACGAGAGGTAGTAGGAATTTATATTTCAGGCCATCCGTTAGACGATTTTAAAATTGAAATGACCACATTTTGTAATGCTGAAGTAAGCCTGTTTAATGATCTGGGGAACTATGTAAATCGTGAATTAACTTTTGGCGGTGTAGTTACAGATGTGCAGCATCGAGTGAGCAAACAAGGAAAAGGATGGGCAGCATTTACTATTGAGGACTATGTAGATTCGTATGAGTTTAGAATTTTTGGAGAAGATTACTTAAAATTCAGGCATTTTTTAATGATCAGCAATTTTGTATATGTTCGTGCTTTTGTTCGAGAAGGTTGGGTAAATAGAGATACTGGTAAGAAAAGTGACCCTAGAATACAATTCAATAATTTTCAATTATTGCATGATGTCATGGATGCTTATGCAAAAAAGTTATCTATTCAGGTAAACATACACGATCTTAAAACAGATAAAATTGAGGGTATTAAAGAGCTAATACATATGCATCCTGGTAATAGTGCTCTTAATTTTGTGATCTATGATAATAAAGATCAGTTAAAACTAACAATGCCTAGCAGAAAACAAAAGGTTAAAATTTCGCAAGAATTGCTTAATGAATTAGAGGGTTTTGATGTGCATTATAGACTTAATTAAAATATAAAAACTAAAAAATAGTTTGTAACTTTACAACCACTAGTTAATTGCCATAACACCAATCAATTTTTAAATAGGCAAAACAAATAGTATCAGTGTAAGCATTGGTTTATTTTTTGACTAATATTGCAATAAATTAGAATAAAACACAATTAAATTAAATATTATGGCATTAGAAATAACAGATGCAACGTTTGAAGAAACAGTATTAAAGAGTGATAAACCAGTAATGGTAGATTTTTGGGCTGCTTGGTGTGGACCATGTCGTATGGTAGGACCAGTGATCGAACAAATTAGCGAAGAATATGAAGGAAGAGCTGTTGTAGGTAAGGTTGATGTTGATGCAAATCAAGAATTTGCTGCAAAATATGGTGTTCGTAACATTCCTACAGTATTAGTGTTTCAAAATGGAGAAGTAGTTGGTCGTCAAGTAGGTGTATCACCAAAAAACGTATATGCTGAAGCATTAGATTCACTATTATAAGTCACAATGTAAAAGAAAACATAAAAGGTTTGCCTAATAAGCAAACCTTTTTTAGTTTAGAAACTTCATGAACTTACAAAGCGAGGTAAATAAAACAGAAGGCTTTAAAAACCTTGAACTACTAGCTAAACAAGTGGTGGAAGGGTTTATAGCAGGAATGCATAAAAGTCCGTTTCACGGCTTTTCGGCTGAGTTTGCCGAACATAAAATCTATAATCAGGGAGAAAGTACACGACATATAGATTGGAAATTATTTGCAAAAACAGATAAGCTATTTACCAAGCGTTATGATGAAGAAACAAATTTACGCTGCCATTTAATTATTGATAATAGTAGTTCAATGCATTATCCTAATGTAAACGAGTTATCTATAACCTCATTAAATAAAATTGGGTTTTCTGCTTTAGCAGCGGCGTCATTAATGCATATTCTAAAAAAACAACGTGATGCTGTTGGCTTAAGTATTTATAGCGATGCCTACGATTATTATGCCCCCGAAAAAGGAAGCGAACGCCATCACAGAATGCTATTAGAACAATTAAGCAAGATGGCGGTGTCTAAACCTAAGAATAAGCAAACCAATACTTACGAGTATTTGCATCAAATTGCTGAAAAAATACATAGGCGTTCTATGATATTTGTATTTACAGACATGTTTCAATCTACCGTTGAAGATGACAAACTGTTTGATGCCTTACGTCATTTAAAATATAATAAGCACGATGTGATTTTGTTTCATGTGTTTGATAAAGAAAAGGAGTTCTCTTTCGATTTTGATAATGCCCCTAAGCGCTTTATAGATGTTGAAACCGGATCGCATATCGACCTATATGCTGAAAACATAAAAGAGAATTATGAAAAGGCCGTGTCTGACTATTTTAATAATATTAAATTGAAATGCGGTCAGTACAAAATAAAATACGTCGAAGCTAATATAAATGACGATTTCAATAAGATATTGACTACCTATATGTTAGAGCGACAAAAATTTGCATAGGTAGATATTTATTGAAAAAACTTCAAAAAACATTTGTGATATTAAAAATGCAATGTATATTTGCAACCGCAATAATGCAACGGTTTGGTAGTTCAGTTGGTTAGAATACCTGCCTGTCACGCAGGGGGTCGCGGGTTCGAGTCCCGTCCAGACCGCAAAATTGCTAAAAAGCTTCAACCAAGTTGGAGCTTTTTTTGGCAACAAGATTTAGTTGTGTTGTTTTTACCTCAGTACATATTGAGGTAAATAGTAGTAAGAAACCCAATAATTTGGGACTTACCAATGGAAAGCTTTCCTTTTTTCTTTATAAGAAAATTGGGATGCTTTTTTGTTTTAGGAGAGTTTTATTACTTCAAAAAAATTCTCTTTAGGTTTCTCATTAAAATCTTAAAAATTCTTATTAATTAAAATAATTGCTTACATTTTAGATCAAAAAACAGCCACAATAAATTAAATTGTATAAGTTTGATAGATAAATAGTTATGTATGCTCAAATTTTCTGAAAAAGAATACGATAGATTGAAGAAAGAATCTTCTGAAATCAGGTTATATATCACTAGGTTAATTGGATTCATTATAACAATAGCTGGCTTGTCAAGTTATTTTATAGAATCTATTATGAAATCTAATAATGATGATCCCTTAAGAGAAATGTTGGTTGTATTTATATCCATGCTTGTTATAACATATTTGTTTGTAATTATTTGGTATAAATTCAAATCACATAATAGATTTAATGGGTATATTCAATTACTAATGCAAGAAGTAGATTTCATATGTTTAAATAAGTTGACTGAAAAGGAAAAAAACAATAAAAGCTATATTGCTAACTATAAGAAGTTGGTAAATCGAAGTAAAAAAACAAGGGAATTAATTAATAAAAATAATTTAAGTACGTGGGAATTTGTAATGTCAAGATTAAATTCCTCGGGCAAGTTAAAGAAAAATAAAAATGATAAGGAGAAGGAGAAAGTTGCAAAGTCCTTAAAAAAGGCAAAGTATGTTTTTCAATTACCTGATGATTATGAGCACAGTTTTATATGTGATTGTGAAAATTTGGACATTAAATTTTCTAATGAATTGGCATTTGATCAATATGGCAAGAGGAAATCTTTTAAGGAATATACAAATAAAGATAAGATTGATAAGAGATATGTAGTTAATGGCTGGTTTTATCCAAAGATTATTACATGGATTGCTTTTATCACTATTATTCTTTTTTATCTAATATTTTTATTTATTCATTTTTCTAATTACAATGATTTTGCTAGCTGGGAGAATTTGTCGGATTTTAACTATTGGATTCCTGTAATTATTCTTTTCGGAGCGTCATTTATATTTTTATACTGGATTTACTATTTTATATTAAAGATAGATGATATTATTTCTGGAGCTTTTTCAATTGAAGGGTATTGTTGGAGGTTTTTTATTTTTAGAGTACAATTATTAAATTCTAAAGGTATAATACCTATATACTTTTCAAGAGCTTTTATTAGATTTTTTAAGTCTAAGTTAATAATCCAGCATCTTGAAGAACCTAAGATGTTAAATGATGTTATTAAAGTAATTAATAGTCGTAGAAAAGAAGCAAATAAAAAAAAGGAAAATGAAAAAGAATTTAAAGATAAAATAGAAACAATAGAAACTGATGTTTGGAAAAGATATAAGGAACATATTAAAGGATTGAAACAAATAGAAAACGAATTTTTGAGAGAGATTCATGATGCTGTTAATATTGTGGTGAAAAGCAAGCATGAAATTCCAATAGAAGAAGTAGATTAATCTGGTAAAAAGCTTTCCTTTTTTTTCTTTATAAGAAAATTGGGATGCTTTTTTGTTTTAAGATGTATTCTTATAGTTAATTAGCAATTTTTACTCCTTTTTATCACAATCACTTTTGTTTTTTGCTATCTAATCTTTTTTTAGAAATAATGAAAAACCATATAAGAAAAGTAAGTGTAATTTGCTTTTTAACCTATAACACTGTAGCATTAGCGCAAAACCCAAAGTTTGAAAGAATGAATAGACTTATATCTCATTTTGAGAAAGATTATAGTTCTCATGAGGTAGACTCTATTATACAATATAATTTAATAGATAAAACAAAAAAAATATTACCATTTAAAAAGGAAACTGTTACAAAAAGTATAAAGCCTCATATAGGTAAATATTCGCCACTATATTTAAAAAAATATAAATCATTACCCAAGCTAAAAGAGAGTGAAGCTTCGTTTTTATTTAGAACTCGTGACTTAGTTGATAATATGAAGCAATTTCCTATTACTTCGGTTACAAAAATGTTAAAGTATAAGAAAGGTAAAAGAACAACAGGATGTACTGCTACATTTGTTAATGAAAGGTTTTTAATTACAGCTGCACATTGTATTTATAATCCTAAAGAAGGATATCCAGATAAAGTTGAATTAAAAATTTTATATGATAACGGAGTTGGGGAAAAAACAGTGGATGTAAAAAAAGTATACCATAAGAAACACTATCAGGAAGGCACACCCTTTGATGCAAACTCATACGATATTAGTTTAATAGAAATTGAAGAACCTTTAGGCAAAGATTTAGGGTATTTAGGATTATTCTCCCAAACTGAACTGAACAATAGATTAAATACTTGGCAAACAATGTATAGTTTAAGTTATCCTCATATTAGTTCTGCAGACCTTAAAGAAATAGAAATGAATAATGAAAAAGTAGATTCTTTGAAAAACAAGTATAAAGCAGAAATTCAAAAAAGTCGAGGGGCGACACCAGACTTTAATAAGCGTAATCAATATTTTGAGGTTTTAAATGTGTTTTTGGATAATCAAAAAAACTATAAGTATATCATGCCATATTCAATTCCAGGCAAGAGTGGATCTGCAAGAATTTCGGAAGATTATTATCTGTATGGAGTAAGGTCAGTATTCTTAAATAACTATAAAACATCAATGGATATTATGCTACGTAATGAAATATTGAACAGCTTTATTCAAATAATGAATAAGTCTGAAGATTAACCCTGTATTTGTGAC
The DNA here is from genome assembly GCA_030148025.1 of Flavobacteriaceae bacterium. Lineage (GTDB taxonomy): Bacteria > Bacteroidota > Bacteroidia > Flavobacteriales > Flavobacteriaceae > JASBUG01. Next base: position 67,987 of record JASBUG010000039.1, read on the forward strand.
GCTGTGAGTTTATTGTGATAAAAAATTGTCAAAAATTAAACAGGAATGTTTGATAAAATGAAGTGATATTTTTATATAAGATTAGGCATTTAAAATCTTTAATCTTTAATAAAGAGAAACACAAAATTGCTATTTTTGGGAATAACACAATAGGTTTTTAATGAATTTTGTAAGTGTCATTTGTACTGCGGGAATTATACTCGCTATTTCCATGGTAGTCTTGATGATACCAAAATATAAAAGTAAGAATGCGATTTATATTTTCGGGTTACTAATTTTATTAATTTTTAACCTTCTTTCATATTTTATTGACAATATAAGTTCTGTTAACAAGTATCCTTTTTTAAAAGGGATTAATGAAATAACATTATTTCTTTACGGTCCTTTAATTTATTTATATGTAAAAAGAATAATGCTAAATGAAAAAGGAAAGAGGCGTTATTTGTCTTTACTTCACTTTTTGCTAGCTGCGATTGTATTTATTTTTTTATCTCCCATTTTGTACAGAGATATTGGGCTACCCCTTTTAAGAAGATTGAATCATTTACCACTTTTATTTAATCGTTATAGTTTAGGAGAATTGGTGACAGATCTCTTAATGTTTTACTCACATATTTTAGTTTATTTCTATATTTCCTATAAGCTGTTAGGCAAAAAAAGTATAGGAAAAAGTAGAAATAAACAATCGGTTAACTTTCGAAGAGTATTTAAAGGGTATTTTGTTTTTGCCTTTGTTTTTGTTTTGATTTTCTTTTTAAAACCTGTTATAAACTATCCTAATATATTCTATCAAGTAAGTACTGCGTTGTTAATTTTTCACATCAGTGGTATTTGTTATTTAGTATTAAATGACAAGGAATTTTCGTTAAGAATAAATAGCTTAAGAGTAAGTTCTAAGAAAAGCATTGTATCTACTGAAAATCAAAAAGAATATCTTCAAAGATTAATTGATTATTTTGATAGTGATAAACCTTATTTGAATAAAGATTTAACAATATCAATGGTCGCTCAAGATATTGGTATTACTTCTAATAATATTTCTTTTATAGTTAATGAGAATTTGAATCAGCGATTCAACGATTTTGTAAATGGGTATCGCGTAGAACTAGCTAAGGAATACCTGAAAGATACATCTAAAGAACTATATACTATTGAAGCCATTGCTAACGAAGTTGGATTTAATTCTAAATCTACATTTAATGCAGCTTTTAAAAAGGCAACTCAACAAACGCCTTCACAATTTAAAAAGGCTCATACTGCCTAAATGCAGATATACATTTTGTACTAAAATGTAATTTGCTACACATTTGCTTCACTTTACATACCCAACATTCCATCTTCAATCTATTTTTACACGCTGAACTGATCATTCAGAAAAGATCAAATATAGAACTGTAAAATTTTTAAGAACGTGAAAAATATAAAATTCGCTTTACTACTGGTGTTATTAACATGTTGTAAGTTAGAAAACAATAAAAAGATTACTTTGTTAATAGAGATAGAAAACCCAATGGGTAATTATATTACATTGAAAAATGCTCCTGATGTAATTAATATATCATCTTTTGATAATGAAGGTCATGTGAAATTCGAATTTATCCCTGTGTTGAAAAAAGACACCTATACAATTTCATATAATGACCAATTAGTAAGATTGGTGATTGAAGAGGGAGATGATTTATTAGTGCGGTTCTCATCAAAAAAAGTGAAGGAAAGTATAGAAATTAACAAGAGCAAGTATGGGTTTGCCGACTATATTTTGAAAAAAAATAACATCGCCAAGGCTTTTTGGAAAGATATAAAAGGCACCTATTCTTTACCTATTAAAAATTATAGACGAAAGATCGATTCTTTAAATAGAGAGTATCAAAATTTACTTAAGGAGTATAATACTAAAAACAACAAGAGCTGGACAGACGTAGAACAAACAAATATTACGTATGATTATATAGAATCATTTATGGTATATCCTCAAGAGTATAAATTCTTTACAAAAACAGCAGCAACATTAGATTCCAATTATTTAGATTATGAAAAACTTCTTGAGTTTAATAATCCTGATTTGTTGGCGTCTAATAAATATAAAACGGTCATATTAAATTATATAAGACTTAAGGCTGGTAAAGAGCTCAACATTGGTAGGCTTGAATCGATCGAGGATTTTAAACGATTGCTAAATAAACAATTAATGTTAATTGATAATCTAATTCAAGATAAAAAAGTAAAAGGCTATTTTGCGTTTAAGTCAATTGCAGATCATCTAAAACGCTTTGGAACTGAAGGAATAGAGGATAATTATACAAGATTTCTAAATGAAGCGAATAATACTAGTTATAAGAATAAAATTACTGATTTAGTTGAACGATCTCAGGTATTGGCAAAATCAAAACAAGCACCAGATTTTGAATTTGAAGACACCTCAGGAAATATATTAAAGCTATCCAGTTTCATTGGTAAAAAGACGTATATAGATGTTTGGGCTACATGGTGTGTTCCTTGTCTTAAAGAAGCTATTCCTTTAGCCGAATTAAGTAATGAATTCACGAATATCAATTTTATCGCTATTTCTGTTGACGAGAACAAAGAAGTCTGGAAAGCAAAAGCTTTAGAATATGAAAAGAAGAATCCTTTAGTTAAGCAATTTACAGTATCAGGTGGTTTTAAATCCTACTTTGCAGAAAAGTATAAAGTGGAGGCGTTACCACGTTTTATTTTAATTGATGAAGAAGGAAAAATGATTGATGCTAATACTTTAAAGCCTTCTTCTAAACGAATTCATAGATTGTTGTCTAAGAAACCTAAACAACACTTTTGATGGCAATACCCACAAAACTAAAATATAAAGTATGAGAACTTTTTTTATACTCTTGTTGGCACTTATTAGCTCTGGTGTTTCTTATGGTCAAGGCACAGTAGAAGCAGAATTTGATACCATATATAATTATGTGTTTAAATCTCGAAAAGGAACACATAATAAAACGATATTAATAGATGAGTCGCATAATACTATTTACTCTTTGCCTTATGGAAAACAAACCGCTCGTGAGATGCTTCGAATAATGGAAGAAGATGGTTTTAAAGTTCAGTTTACCGATCAAAAACTTGACTCGATAAGCCTGAATAAAGCCAATCCCGATTTGCTAATTCTTCATGGCATGCCGAACGATAAAATTGAGTTAACTAGTGGAGGCAAAAAGGAAATCATGTACAAATCACCATTGAAAGATGATGAGGTTATCGATATTACTAAATATGTGTATAGAGGAGGAAGCTTGTTTTTATTTTTAAGTCATTTCCCAGGAGGAAGTGGTGCTTCACCGCTTTTAGAGGCTTTTAATATCAAGTTTAGAGATGGCTATGCTTATCACCCCAATTTCTCTGGTCACAAAGGTGGTTTATGTAGCCACTTTATTATGACGAAACAAAATAACATGATTAATACAAATCATCCTGTATTAGCTACTAGACTTTCTGAAGAAACACTTCCAGATACAATAAAATTTTTATGCGGAGCAGCTATATTTAGAAATCCTGAAGATAATATTCTTTCCTTTCCAAAGAATACGATAAATTTCACGCCTACTACAGATGGAAGTATTGATGTTGAAGAAGTTTCCGATTCATATGCAGGAATGATTGGATTTAACTTTGGCAAAGGAAGGGTAATTGTTTGTACTGATCAAGGCATTTTCAGAAGTTTGGATCTGCTTATAGATGGAGAGAAGATTCCAGTGACCATTCATGATCCTGAATGCGATAACGCAGATTTATTTTTGAATTCTATTAGATGGTTGTCAAGATTGCAAGACTAGCTGCTTTTAATTATAATAAAAGAGGTTAACGCCCAAACTTATGTTAAAAATTGAATAGGTTTTTGAATTTTTGAGTTTGATTTTTAATTTGTGACCTTGAATTTTTTCCCTAAACATAAAAAACTTATCAAGCTTATAAGTATAACCCTAGTCTTTTTAAGTGGGTTTGTATTTATTGCGCAGTCTGGGGTTTTAAAGAGTGATGAGAAACAAACTACAGCTCCTGTAGATATAACTCCAATTGAAGAGGAAAAAGCTGTTTCAATAGAAAAATACCCTGAGGCTAAAACACGAAAGCTTGGTAATAAGTTAGATTCTTTATTGAAGCGTATAAATAAACGACACGACTTTCACGGTTCGTTATTAGTAGCAAAAAATGGAAAGCTTCTTTATAATAACCAAATTGGGTATGCAGATTTTAGAAAGAAAAAGCTTTTAAATGAAACCTCTGTATTTCAACTAGCTTCTCTAAGTAAACAGTTCACAGCAGCAGCTATTATGTTGTTGTATGAGCAAAACAGAATTAAACTTACTGATACAGTAAATAACTTTTTCCCAGAGTTTCCATATAAAAATGTGACTATAAAAAATCTGCTAAACCATACTGCGGGATTACCAAACTATTTTTGGGTGGCAGAACATAAATGGAAGCAGAAAAATGCGCCTACTAATAGTGAAATGATGTCATTATTAGCAGCAAGCAATGTACAACGTTACTTTAAACCAGGTTATAGGTTTGATTATTCTAATACTGGATATT
>JASBUG010000043.1 GCA_030148025.1 Flavobacteriaceae bacterium
ACGTTGTTTTGTTAGCGCAGAAATAAAAACGATTGGAACATCTGTAAATGGTTCTATTTGTTGTCTAATATACTTTTCAAATTCCTTGGTTGTTTTATTGTCTTTTTCAACTAGATCCCATTTATTAACCAAAATAACAATGCCTTTTCTATTACGTTCTGCAAGCCAGAAAATATTTTGAACCTGACCATCGAATCCACGAGTTGCGTCAAGAACCAACAAACAAACATCGGCATGTTCAATAGCTCTTACACTTCGCATTACCGAATAGAATTCAAGATCTTCTTTTACTTTAGATTTTTTTCTAATTCCAGCTGTGTCCACCAAATTAAATTCAAATCCAAAACGATTATATTTCGTATCGATTGAATCGCGAGTAGTTCCAGCAATATCTGTTACTATATATCTATCTTCACCTATTAAGGCATTAATAAAGGATGACTTTCCCGCATTTGGACGACCAACAACAGCAAACCTTGGTAGTTCTGTTTCCTCAACGTCTTCTTTTTCTGGAAGTGCTTCTACTAAAGCATCTAAAAGGTCTCCTGTACCACTTCCATTAATACTTGCAATCGTAAAATAGCCTCCTAACCCTAGTGAATAGAATTCTACAGCATCTTCGGCTCGTTTTGCATTGTCTACTTTATTAACAGCTAAAAAAACAGGCTTATCTACCTTTCTTAAAAGATTGGCTACATCTTCATCCATTCCTGTAACTCCAGATTCTACATCGACCATAAAAATAATAGCATCGGCCTCATCTATTGCTAACTCGACTTGCTTGTCTATTTCAGCTTCAAAAATATCATCACTGCCAACTACATAACCTCCTGTATCGATAAGCGAAAACTCTTTCCCGTTCCAATCACTCTTTCCATAATGTCTATCTCTGGTAACACCACTAACGGCATCAACTATAGCTTCTCTACGTTGAATTAAACGATTGAAAAACGTTGATTTACCTACATTAGGACGACCTACTATGGCTACTATATTGCTCATATTCTTTAAATTGGGCACAAAGGTAGAAAATATCCGCAATGAGACCGCTCTTTTATAAAGATTATTCCCGTTTCATTTTCAACTAAAAAAGCTGTATTTTACTCATCATTTAAATAAAAACTCATGTCCTTAACTAATGAAATAATATTAAGACCTCGATTTAAATTTACTGTAGAACACGATAACGAAGAGATTTTACAGTTGTTTGAAGACAGCAAAAAAACACAATCAGATTTTATTGTTTCTCGTGTTGACGATCATGTTTTTATTAAGATTCCCAAAGCAAAACAACACTTTTGGTCACCTCAACTTCATTTAGAAATAAATAAAAACGAAGAAGAGAACTCTAGCACACTTTATGGCTTATTCGGTCCTAACCCAACTGTTTGGACCATGTTTATGTTCTTCCATTTTATAGTAATAGGAATATTTTTTGGATTTGGGGTTTGGGCCTATTCTAATTGGTCTTTAGGTAACGACTATGCGATACAATTATTTGTTACCCTACTAATGATCGTTGTTTGGTTTGCACTCTACTTTGGAGGCCGCATTGGTAAAAGAACTGGGACTGATCAAATGTATGAATTACATCATTTCATGAGAGACACTTTAAGAAGTAAAGATATTCACTCTGTTTATTAGCTATTTTTGATTATATCCAAAACGTTTTAATTGTCTTTGATTGCTGCGCCAATTCTTATTCACTTTCACATATAGTTCTAAGTGAATCTGTTTACCAAAAAACTTCTCAAGATCTTTTCTTGCCTCTGTACCAACACGTTTTAAGGCTGAACCTTTATGACCTATAATAATACCTTTTTGGGTGTCTCGTTCTACCATAATAACAGAACGAATTCTAATAATTTTTTCCTCCTCAAAAAACTCTTCAGTATCAACCTCTACTGCATAAGGAATCTCCTTTTTATAATGCATTAATATTTTTTCGCGTATAGATTCATTAACAAAAAAACGTTCTGGTTTATCTGTTAACTGATCCTTTGGATAAAAAGGTGGTGACTCTGGAAGTAACTCAATAATTCTGTTAAATACTTCTGTCACATTAAATCCTTCTAAAGCTGATATTGGGAAGAATTCTGCATTAGGCACTTTCTTTTGCCACAAAGCTGCTTGCTCTTCTAATTGTTCTTGATTTGAATTATCTATTTTATTTAGTAGTAATAATACTGGAATTTTAGAATTGGTAATTTTATTAAAAAAGGCTTCATCTTTTAATTCTTTCTCACCAATTTCTACCATATAGATAAGTACATCTGCATCTTCAAAAGCAGATTTAACAAAATCCATCATCGATTCTTGAAGTTCATAAGCGGGTTTAATTATTCCAGGTGTATCTGACAATACTACTTGAAAATCTTCTCCATTTACAATTCCCAGAATACGATGCCTTGTAGTTTGCGCTTTTGAAGTAATTATAGATAATTTTTCACCTACAAAAGCATTCATTAGTGTCGATTTACCAACATTAGGGTTTCCAATAATATTTACAAAGCCAGCTTTATGCATACATAATTATTTTGTGCAAAGGTAGTGCTAAAAAAGTGGATGATTTATATTATAACATAATATTGTTCTAGTGTCTTGTTGCTTTTTAAGGCATTTAAAAAACATAATTAATTAGTTTCCAGTATTTTGATTTGAATACTAATTTCTTTCGCATATATTTATGTGTCAAATGCGAAAGATTAATTTAAAGCCACAATCAACTACCAGCGACTCTATTGTTAAAGCTATTAAAGCTAATAACGAAGAGACTTTAGAACATTTATACAACATTAACTACCCAAAAGTTGAATTGTTTATCCTTAAAAACAATGGTACTGTTGACCAAGCCAAAGACACTTTTCAAGAAGCATTTGTAGCCGCATGGAAAAATATTAAGAGCAATAAATTTCACCCACAAAGTGAAACTGCTATTAATGGCTACTTATATACTATAGCAAAAAATAAATGGATGGATTATTTGCGTTCAAACCTTTATAAAAAAACATTATCTACATCCACTCATTTTCAAGAAAACAAAGACACTATTGAAACTCCAAATGATGACATTTTTAAAGAACAACGATTAACTAATGTAATGCAAGCATTTAACGAGTTAGGAGCGGCATGTAAAACTCTATTAACAAAGTTTTATTTTGAAAAAAAATCGATGAAACAAATTGCTAAGGAGTTACAACTGGATGCTGCTTCAACCAGAAATAAAAAATATAGATGCATGCAAAAACTTAGAGACAAAGCCCTAAAAATTGAAGAATAGCCATGGAAACTAATAACACCCATAAGCAGTTTGAAATAATAGATCGCTATTTAACCAATAGTATGTCTGTAAAAGAAAAAGTAGATTTTGAACTTAAACTCAAACACGACCTTAACCTACAAAAAGCTGTAGAAGAACATCGACTATTAATAGATGGAATTGAAACACAGGCTTTAAGAGACAAACTAAATGTATTTCATAAAAACACAACCAAGAAAAACACCGCAAAACATACAAACATGTTTATTAAGTATGCTGTGGCTGCGTCGTTAATTCTTTTCTTAGGTATTAGTAGTTTTTTATTATTAAACAACAATCCTAATAAAAAATTATACGCTAAATACTTCACTCCAGATCCAGGTTTACCAACCGTCATGAGTGCTACCAAAAACTACGAATTCTATAACGCTATGGTAAGTTATAAACAAGGAAAGTATGAAGACGCAATAGAGCAATGGCAAAAACTCTATATAAACAAACCAAATAACGATACTTTAAACTACTTTTTGGGTATCGCTCATTTAGCAAATAAAAATGCGCTATTGGCCGAAAAATTTCTTACAACAGCAACAAATAATCAGAATAGCGTGTTTATTGATGACGCTCAATTTTATTTAGGACTGATCGCTTTAAAGAACAACGACAATACAAAGGCAAAATCGTATTTAAAACAAAGTAAGCTCGAAAAAAGTAAAGAGATTATTAACCAGCTTGAGTAATTATGAAGCTTAAAACAATTGTTTTATTTCTTTTTTTTCTTGGGCAAATTACTATCGCTCAAAACGATTCTATTAAAGGCATTTATTTAATCGATCATTATCTAAGTAAAAAGAACATATCTAAGGCAGACTCTACTCTAAAGGCACAAATAAACAGTTTTAAAAGAAAATCTCAATTTGACTCTTTGCCTCCTTACACCTATTACATAGGAAAAGTACAATTAGCCAAAGGTTTTTCAAACTCTCAAGCCGAAGCACAAGTCAAGGAATTCGTATCTGACTTAAAAAATAACACTAAAGATGCGCGAACAATCTTCAAAGCATATTTAAAACTCTACGATTTTTATATCGATATTGGTGATGACAACAACTGTTTGCAAGCATCATTAAAAGCTCTAGAATATGCCAATACAGTAACCAACATTACTCCTGATGAATTAGGAGAAATCAATTATATTATTGGTGGAAACTATTATGCCCTCTACAATTTAAACGATGCCGCTGTTTACTTTAAAGCATCAGCAAAAGCATACGAACAATCATCAAAAATTGAAAAGCACATCTTAGCAGATTCTTATAATGGAGTTGCCGTTTCTATGTGGACACTCAATAAACTTGATAGTGCGCGCGTGTATTTTGATAAAGCTATAAAAGCGACTAAGGAAAGTACGCTGGAGTCATTTAAACGAACATTTTATATGACTGCCTTTAAATTTAATCTTGCCCTAGTAATAGACGATCAAGGAAAAGCAAGTGAAGCTATTACATTAACAGAAGATATAATTACCGATTTAGAAAATATTATCAATAATTCTAACGATGAAGAACTTATTGAAAAAGCAAAAGGATTACAAGCATCATCAATTTCCAATTTAGCAGCGTTTTACCATGATATCGGCCACCTAAACAAAGCTTATGATATGCTTCAGTATGCCTATAGGAAAAAAATTGAGGTATTTGAAAACACAAACCCTAGAATTGCAACTACACTTAACCAATTAGCCCTTTCAGAAATTGAACTGCAAGAGTTTGACAAAAGCATAGAAACCTCTAATAAAGCTTTAGAAGTATTAAAAAATGCCTCAAGCGATTACTTATCTGTTAAAGCCTCTGTTTTACATCTAAAAGCAAAATCATACGCTCATAAAAAAGACCTTAAAAGAGCATTAGAACTTTTTAAAGAGAGTTATTCTATTTATAAAAAAGCTTACCCAAAAGAATATAGCAGAGAATTTTTAAATATGCTAAGAGATTATACATCTTTACTTGCAAAAGGCAACGATTACAAAAAAGCTATTTCACTTGCTACAAATGCTTATAACTACGTTCGAAAAAATTCTGGAAGCAATAATTTACTACTTCTAAAAGAAATTGAAAATTTATCTGAAATCCATTTTGAAAATGATAATTACACCGAATCACTTTCATGGATTTATAACGGATATGATTTTTTAAATGAACAATTAAAAAATGCTAGCTCTAGTCTCGATTCTGTACAAATAGAATTTAAAAGACCTCTCCTTATTTTACGAGAATGCAAATCACTTCATGCGCTAACCAATCAAAAAGAAGCCTCCTTTTTAATAGAATTAACAACCAAATTAGATAATGCACTTGGTGTTTTAGAAAAAAGAAAAACTACAATTATTAACTCAAAAGACATCAATATTTTACTTTCTGAATACAACTTGATAACAGAATTTTCAAAACAAATACATCTTGAACTATATAATATAACTCGTCAAAAAAAATATTTAAGTAAGCTTATAAATTTGAATGAATCGAGCATTTATTACCGAATAAGAATGCGTTTAAATTCTAAACACAATATTACTTTTTCTAAAATTCCGAAGAACATTATAAAGAGAGAAAATGAACTAAAGAATAAGCTATCAACAACCATAGCAAATTCAGAAAACATTCAATCTTATTTTGAGACAAACAAAAATTGGTTGCAGTTTATAGATTCGTTAAAAACAAATTACCCAACGTATTACAAAATGCGTTATGCTACACTAAATGAATCTATAGAAAACCTTGAGAGCCTTATAGAAGAAACATCTACTTTAGTAAGGTATTTGCATATCAACAATTCTCTTTTCGCCATAGTTATATCAAATAGCTCATCAAGACTTTTCCCATTAGAAAAAACAGGCATTGCTAAGGACATAGCTTCATTACAAAATGAAAATGCACTATTTAACAGACAAATAGATACTACTTTACACAAATTGTATTTAAAGCTTTGGAAACCAATTGAAAATGCTATTACTACAAAAAAAGTAATTGTTATCCCCGACAAAGCGCTTTTTAATCTAAGTTTTGAAATGTTAATTGAGAAACCTAAAAGTAAAAGCTATTTACTTAACAAACATTCCTTTTCGTATAATTACAGTTTATTTTTAACCGCTAAGGAAAGTGAAACCATAGGCTACGACAACAACTTTATAGCTTTTGCTCCAGAATTTACTGACGACATGAAGCTTAATTATAAAATTGCACTTCAGGATTCTTTAAATTACGACAAAACCTATCTTACTCTATTACCTCAACCTTTTGCAAAAGATTTGGCAAACTCAACTTCTCGCATGTTTAATGGTACATCTTTTTTAAATGAGAACTCCACTGAACAAGTATTTATAAATAACGCTAAAGAGCACAAAATAATTCATATTGGAACTCATGCTGAGTCGAATAATGTTACCCCAGAATTATCACGTTTAATTTTTGCAAAACAAATTAAAAATGACAGTATACGTAATGACAATTCATTATATACCTACGAAATATACAACTGTAACCTCGCTTCAAACTTAACGGTGCTCACGGCTTGCGATACAGGAAAACCTACTTATCAATCTGGTGAGGGCATGATATCTTTAGCCCATGCCTTTAACTATGCGGGAAGCGAAAGTATATTAACTAGTCTTTGGAAAGTAGATGAGCAATCAAGTAGTCAAATTGTTTCTTATTTTTATGAATTCTTATCAAATGGAGAAACTAAAGATGATGCACTTCGCAAAGCTAAACTTTCATATTTAAAAAATGCTGAAGGCAGAACTAAAGCGCCTCAATATTGGGCTGGATTAGTGCTGATAGGTGACACATCTCCTATAGACATCAACATACAAGACAGTAATTATTTATTTTGGATTTTAGGTGTTGCCTTATTATCATTTGCAATTACAATCATTTTAATTTTAAAAAGAAGAAGCTATCAATTTAATGATAGCTTTTCCTCTAACTAAATTTTCTTAACGAAAAATTACAAATACCCTAATTACTGTTTAATTATTTGTTTAGTTATATGGCTACTCGAATCTTTTACCCTTATAAAATAGATTCCCTTTGAGTAGTTTTTTAATGATATCTTTTCAAAATTTTTATGTTTAGTTTTTAAAAGGCGTCCTGTAACGTCAAATATTTCAATAGTTTTAATATCAATATTACTTAAAACCTCAACTGTTACATCATCGGTTGTCGGGTTTGGGTATATTTTGATATTCTTGCGTAGTTCGTCTTCCTTAATTCCTAGGGAGCTTGGAGATTCTTCAATTGTAACTGCATTTCCTAAAAGGTACAACGCATTATTACCGTTTGCTGCATTCTTTTTATAATCATATACACGTATGGCATAATTAGAATTTTCATTTAACCCTGATAATGTCATAGAATTCCCTGTGCCATTAAACACCACAAAGGTTCCGTCTCCCAAATCATCTCCTGAACCAAATTGATCATTGGCTGTATAATCTGTACCATCAATTGGATATGCCTGAAAAGCACTGCTCATTCTTGTAGTTCCTAAAATTTCTTTGGCAACAACTATTTGTTGCCCTCCATTCCCTGGCACCCAATGTAAATCCATAGAATTGGTTGTTCTTCCTGTAACTTGTAAAGCACTTGCATTATTGGTTGGTGCTTCAAATAAATCGTGTGTTGGAAACGTTGTTGTGCCATTAACACAATTCCAGCCCAACCCATCTAATGCTGCCCAAAAAGCATTAGAAGTTCCATCTACAATACGTTTATTTAAAACAATAGCCCAAGTATATTCGCCACTGGTTCTTACCAAAATACTGGCTGTTCCATCTATAGCGCCAGTATGCCACCAATTATTAGCATTATTTACTTGCCATCCTTTAGCATAAAATTGGTTAGCACTAGATGCAGTTGCCATTTCTGTAATAGTACTAGGCTCTAAAATATCTGGACGACTTGAAAATCCATCTACAGCAGATAAAAGACGAACCAAATCCCTTGCCGTGGCAATCCACCCACCATGACCATCCATAGCATTAACATTCATACCTCCATATTCCCAAGGTACATTTTGACCGTTACCATAAATATCTTTTGTAGTATATCCATTTCCAATATATTCCCCTTCACGCTCCATTTTATCTACCAGCTGGTTTTGACCAATATGCATATCGTAAACTCCAAGACCTAAAAATATTTGGTACTGCATCCAATCTTCATAATCTTGTCCACTAATTTCTTCTATAATCTCACTTAGTATTAAAAAGCCCATATTAGAATACGCATAGGTAGTTCCTGGTGCATTGTCTAATGTTTTTTCAAGAACAAAACGAATAAGGTGTTCTTCTTTCGCTGGATTTGCTTCTCCGAAAGTTTGAGTAACATGTAAGGGTGCTACAATAGGATCGCAACCAGAAAAGTGCCAAGGATAAGGTGTAGTTGGATTTGGAAAACAATTCACATTTCTATTCCATCCTGCAGTATGCTCTAACAGATGTTGAACTGTTATATCGTACACTCGATTATCTGTAATATTAGCTGTAGAAAAATACCAATGGTTTTCGAGCAGGCCTCCTACCCCAAAAACCTTATCAGATAAACTAATCATACCCTGTTCTACCAAATGCATGATCCCTATAGCTGTAATAGGTTTTGACACACTCGCCACTCTAAGCATATGATATGGTTGCATCGCTTCATTTCCATTAATATCTGCATTACCAAAAGCTCTTGAATAAACAAGCTTTCCATTTTTGGTAAGCGCATAGGTCATTCCTGGAATATTGTATGTATTTAAAAAATTTATTGCTTGCGTATCGCAATGAGACATTTCAGGAACTGCTATTCCTGTTTGCGAAAATGTTTTTGCAAAAAACAAAGAAAATAATAACGTTAATAGTAATAGTTGTTTCATAGATAGTTGTTTTAATTATTATAACATCGAACAGCATAAAAAAAGTCATCAATAAAAAGCAAAAAGCCACTAAATTAATAGTGGCTTTTCCAGCAATGACTATTGAAAATATTATCCCAAAATTTATTTCCTAATTAACAGCATAGCCATTGAACTATTCTCACCTTAATTTATCCTTATAAAAAATAGACATCGAATAGCAGCGCTTTAGTTTTCGTAAACAATTGTTCCATTTACCATTGTTTTTAAAATGTTTCCATTCAGCAACTCAGATGGATTTGTAATTCCTTCATTTAAAACATCTATATCCATAAAGGTTAAATCGGCCCACTTTCCTACTTCAATAGACCCTGTTAGTTGTTCTTGTTTTGCTGAATAGGCTCCCCAAATAGTATAGGCTCGAAGTGATTCTTCTGGTGTAAGTGCTTGCTCAGGAAACCATGATTTTTCATCATTTCGTTTTTTTCTGGTTATTGCACAATGCATCCCGTAAAAAAAGTCTGGATCTGTTCCAGCTAGATCGGAATTAAAAATAATGGCCGTACCTTGTTCTCTTAACGTTCTCCAAGCATAACCACCCTTTATACGTTCTTTTCCTACTCTATCAATTGCCCATGGCATATCTTCTACTGCATGAGCAGGTTCCATTGAGGCTATGACATTCAACTCAGAAAACCTTGAAAAATCATCTGGGTGTACAATTTGCACATGCTCTATACGGTGACGTAATGCTTTTGACTTTGGATTTTTATCATAATATGCTTCATAAAAATCTAACACATCTCTATTAGCTTTATCTCCAATAGCGTGAATGGCTAATTGAAATCCAGCATCCAATACTTTTTCAACCACATCGGGATGGAACCCATATTCTACACCACAAACACCAGTATGACCGTCCATATCTTCATAATCATCTAAAAATTTTGCGCCACGAGATCCTAATGAACCATCATAATAAGCCTTAAAGGTTCTTACCTGAAAAAAGGAAGTATCTTGCTCAGTAGGTCCTTTTTCAATCCATTCATTTACCAGCTCTTTATTTGGCTCGGTAGTAGCAATAAATGCATGCACACGAATAGGAAGTTCATTTTTAGCATGTAAGCTTTCATAAGCTCCCATATAATTTTTACGTACACCTGCATGATGGGTGGTTGTAAATCCTAGACTCGCTAACTCGTTTAACCCATATTTTAAAATACGTTCTTTTTGTTTACTTGTCCTTTCAGGAACTTTAGAATTCAATAGTCCTCTTGCATTATTAAGCAACACATACTTAAGGTTGCCTTCTTCATCTTTAAGTATCTCTCCACCATCTGGCACTTGGGTATTTACAGTAATGCCTGCTTTTTCAAAAGCAAGCTTATTGGCCATGGTCCCAAAACCTCTTAAGCCATAAAGTATTACAGGATGATCTGGCACTTTTTTACTTAGTTCAACCATATCAGGATAATTATTTGCAAATTTCCCTTCATCCCAACCAGACGAAACAATCCATTCGCCTTTTGGCACTTCCAGTGATCGTTTATATAATGTTTCTATAATGTCTTCTCCAGTAAGATCTCTTAAGTTTATATTTTCTTTTTGCTCTCCAATTTCTTGAATATGCCCATGAGACTCAATAAGCCCTGGAACAATCACAGCTTGGTTCGCATCAATATGAGTTGTACTTTCACCTATAAGCTTCTCTATGCTTTCATTAGAGCCAACTTCTAAAATCAAACCATTTTTAATAGCAATCGCTTCGGCATCAAAACTCCATTTACCATCTTTATATGGTGCATTAATAGCTGGTACACCATTAATCGCTGGGTCGTCCCAATTTAGAGTGTAAACTCTTGCATTGGTTATAACCATATCTGCTTTCTCCACATTCTTTTGACAAGATGCTACTAGCAAAATAAATACGAGGTAAAAACTGTTTCGCATATCTTAAATTTAAAAAGGTTGTTTAGCTAAAACCTCAGGTGTTCCTCCTTTAGTTTTATTATAAGGTGTAATCATGAAACTATATGTATATGTCCTATCAGGGTAAATAGAGTATTGAGGGTGTGGTTTTGCACCCCAACTGGTATCTCCACCAACTCCCATTTGCATATAATCAAGATTCAATGTTATAAAATCTTTATCTGTGATATCAATAGAGTGACGATATTGTTTCTTTAATCCTGGATCAAGATCTTCATTGGCATAGGGTAATACATTGAACCCAAAATTACGGTCGCCTTTAACTATGATTCCAACGCTTCCACTTTCTAATGCCATCCATCGTGTTTCTGTTCTATGTCCATTCTCTTGAGGGCGAATATAATTGGTTGGCATACTTGCAGTATTTTTCTTGTATTTACCAATTTTAGCCCCAAAATTTCTGTCTACATAGTTTTCATGAGGCCCTTTTCCAAACCATCTTGTATGCTTGAATGAATTAGGCAATGTAAATGTGATACCCAACCTCGGAATTTCAGGTAAAATCACTTTTCCAGGAATGAGTTTTTGAGACACCTTAAGTTCTCCACTACCATAAACCACATATTGGGTTTTTAAGTGTGAATTGGTTGCAGGTAAAAAATGTACAACTTCAAAATACACTTCCCGATCTGAGTTCTGCCATGTATCTACAGAAACAAGACTATAATTATATGTGTCATCTTTCCATGGTTTACAACGCCTTTGCATATTGTTACCAAAATCGTTATCGGTTGGTGCTCTCCAAAAATTGTGTTTAACTGTTGTGTTTAACAAAGACAAATCATCAAAGGTGTATTTTTCTATATCTCCTGATTTAGTATTAAACACGAATTCGAAATTCTTATTTTCTCCTCTAAGTACTACCTTCCCATCTTTTCTATTTCTAGTAATCTTGCTTGCACGTTCAACAGCCACATAAGTATTCTCTACAATATTTGACAATAGAAACTGTTCCCAAGCTATCTCTAAATTTGGAAACAACGTATGACTGTTTTTATTCTTAACTGAAAGTTCTAAATGGTATTCTCCTCCTTTTTTAAGTTTGAATGTTTCTATTGGAATTTGAACAACTTTTGATTTAAGCGGACTAATATCGAGATTGAATTCTCCAGCTTTTATCTCAACACCATTGGATAATAATTTCCAACTAGTTTCAAAAGTATTTAAATTAAGTGCTTCGTGATAGTTTGTTACTTCTACAAGCCCTTTTTCAATATCTTTCACAGTCAATTTAACAGGTTGATATACCTTCTTTACTTCATATAAGCTTGGGTTTGGATTCAGATCTGGATCGATCAATCCATTAATACAAAAGTTTCCTGAGCTTGGTGTACCCTCAGGACCAAAATCACCTCCATAAGCAAAATAAGACATTCCATTTTCAGAGGTTTTTCTTAGTCCTTGATCTATCCAATCCCAAATAAATCCGCCTTGTAAATGTGGGCTTGAATACATGACTTCCCAATAGTCTTTTAAGTTTCCTACGCTATTTCCCATGGCATGAGCATATTCACACAAAATTAAAGGACGTGTAGGATTGCTTTTTGCATAGAATTCTAAAATAGGGATTCGTGCATACATAGGAAAAAACACATCAGTATGCTCTCTTATATCTGCCATTTCATAAGCTGTTGGTCGTGACGCATCTCGTTGTTTGCACCACTCATAGGTAGCCATAAAACTTGTTCCATCTCCTGCTTCGTTTCCTAAAGACCACATAATAACTGAAGGGTGATTCTTGTCTCGCTCTACCATTCGCTTAGTACGATCTAAATGTGCCTTTTTATAAAAATCTTTGTTAGCCAATGTTTTTTCAGGATGATAACCCGTACCATGAGATTCGATATTTGCTTCATCTACAACATACATTCCCAAAACATCACACATTGCATAAAAATCGGGGTGATTCGGATAATGACTTGTTCTAATTGCATTAATGTTATGCTGTTTCATTAACAGTATCTCTTGCTGTAATTGCTCTCTGGAAACCACATAACCGTTGTCCGGATTAATTTCATGCCGATTAACACCCCGAAATTTAATTGGTACGTTATTAATTGTTAAAGTGCCATTTTTAATTTTCACAGTTCTAAACCCAACTTTTAAAGCAGTTCTTTGAAGCGTATTTGACTCTTGTTCCAATGTAATGAGTGCTGTATATAAATTTGGAGTTTCTGAATTCCACAATTTTGGGTTTTTAACTTCTAATGTTAATGATGTAGTAGTCTCTCCAACGACAATCTTAGATTTTTTTGATGACACAACATCCCCATTATCATCTATTAATTCTATTTTTAACCTTCCTTTCTCTGCAGTAGGATTTTCAATATCCATATCTACATTTAACAACCCTAATTCTCCATTAATCTCTATTTTTGATTGTATATCTTTAATATGAAACTCATCTATAGCATATAAATAGACATCACGATATATACCACTAAGACGCCAAAAATCCTGATCTTCTAAATGACTACCATCGCACCATCGGTAAACTTCAACAGAAATATTATTACTCCCTGTTTTTATATATTCTGTAATATTAAATTCTGAAGGCAAACGACTTCCTTCGCTATAACCTACTTGTTCTCCATTAACCCACACGTACATTGCAGAACTTACACCAGCAAAATGCAAAATAACTTGCTTTCCATTCCAATTACTAGGAACGTTAAAACTCTTTGAATAAGAGCCAACAGGGTTATCATCTTCTGGAACATTTGGAGGTGTAGTTTTAAGCATCCCTTCTGATACATAAATAGGAATACCATAACCTTTCATTTCCCAATTAGAAGGCACTTCTATATCGTCCCAATTACTAGCATTTTCATTGTTCTTATAGAAATCTTTTGGTCTTTCGGATGGATTATTAGAATATTTAAATTTCCAATTACCATTTAAGGATATATAACCAGATAGGTTTTCAATTATAGGCAATAATCCTAAAGCTTGGTCTTTTGTATCATAATTATAAAAAGTAGCTTTTGGAGGTAGTTTATTTATTCCTATTACTTCTGGATCTTGCCAATAAGCTTTTTGCGCAACAGCTACAAAACCACATAAAACAGCTAAAAATGTTAATCTTTTTCTCAAACTAGTTCTTTCTCTCATATACAATCTCACCGTTAACTATGGTATATAAAACTTGTGTATTTAAAATATCTTTGGGGTCTTCGTAATCAAGTATATCAGTATCGAGAACCACAATATCTGCTAATTTTCCTGTTTCTAAGCTTCCTAATTTATCTTCCCAAAAAGCCGCTTTAGCGGCCCAAATAGTATATCCTTTTATAGCTTCTTGAATGGTTAATTTTTGTTCTCCGTGCCATTGTTCTGCTGGAAACCCTTGATTATCTTGTCTAGTTACAGCAGCGTAAATTCCCCAAAGAGGGCGATGCGATTCTATTGTAAAATCTGATCCACAGGCAGGTTCTAAACCTGCTTTAATCATGTTTCTCCAAGGGCTAGCACTTTTGCTTCGTTCTTCACCAATTCTATCATACATAAATACCATATCTGAAGTACAATGTGTTGGTTGTATTGATGGAATGACACCTAATCTGGCCATACGTTCGATATCATCTATATAAACAACCTCAGCATGCTCGCTTCTAAAACGATGATCTTCTACAGGATTTTCTTTTAATGCTTTTTCAAAAGCATCTAAAATCTCACTATTCCCTCTTGGACCTAAAGCATGCGGGCATACTTGCATTCCAGTTTTTAGTGCTGCTTTAGCAACATCATAAACATGCTCTACAGGCACTTCGGTATTTCCTATATTATTATGGATATGAGGGTCATCTAAATAAGGTTTAAATAATGCTGCTCCTCTTGATCCTAATGCTCCATCATAGTACATTTTTATACTACGCACTTGCAACATTTCTTCTCCACCATAATTCAATATACGTTGCTTGCTAAAATGTTTTTCTAAATCACCTTCACGAGGATTTTGCAACATGATGTTGGAACGGATTTTCAGCAGTCCTTTATCTACCATCGCTTTTTGATAAGAAATATGGTCTGGATAAATTCCTGCATCGGTCCAGCCTGTTAAGCCTGCTTCGTGACAAATACGTTGTGCATTATCATATTTTTCCATGTACCATTCTAGGGGTCGTACTTTTTTAGGGAAGTGTTTGTGCACCATATTATTTCCCATATTTGAAACAAAACCTGTTGGTTCTCCATTTTCTTTTCGGTATATCTTACCTCCAAAAGGATCTGGAGTATCTTTTGTAATGCCTGCTATTTCTAGCGCTTTTGCATTTACAAACGCACTATTTCCTCCATGTCTGTACAAAAACAAAGGATTATTTGGTGTTACTGCACTAACCTTATCATGCACTGGTAATTGTTTCCCTGGCCAGTTTTCTTGATTCCATCCTCCTCCAATGATCCATTCTCCAGGTTGAAGTGTCTTAGCTTTTGCTTCTATCAAAGCAACCATTTCATCAAAATTCTTAGCACTACTAACCCTGAAAAAATCGTCCTCCTCATCATTACCTAAATTAAATGGATGACAATGGGAATCATGCATCCCAGGCATGATCATTTTTCCATTAGTATCAATAACATTTGTGCTATCACCTACAAGAGCTTCAGCTTCAGCTTTATTTCCAACGAAAACAATTTTATTATTCTTTATTGCTACTGCTTCTTGAATAGAGAACTGATCATCAACGGTAACAACTTTACCATAAAGTATAACATCAGCAGTCTCGCTTTTTTCACAAGCAAAACAACTTACTAATACTAGTAGAGTTAATAACTTTTTCATTCTTCTGTGCATTTTACACAACGAAATCCATCACTAGCATTATCATTATGATAAATAGAAGCATAACCATTATAATCGACTCTAAGTTTTTTTGGATCGTCATTATACCAAGCTCCGCCTTTCATAATAATTAGATTTTTATCCTTGTCACCAAAAGTCGATGTCCATTCCCAAAGGTTTCCTGCCATATCTGTAACACCATCTCTGCTAATTGCAAATTGGCCAACTTCGCAAGTACCATTTCCTGTATCTGTTTTACCATCATATCTCATCCAGCATGTATTTTCTTTAGTAGGTAAAGTGTTCCCCCAAGGATATATTCTACCTTCTTCACGACCTCTTGCAACCCACTCCCATTCTAAGGCTGTTGGCAAACGCTTATTTAGCCATTGGCAGTAGGTTTTAGCATTAAACCAGTTAATTTCATTAATTGGTCTATTTTTATTTCCTCTTCGGTTAAAAGTTGCGGCCCAATTACCATTGTCTGGCAATGGTGGGCAAACTCCAGCTTTTACACAAGCTTCATATTGTTTAACAGTCACTAAGGTTTTGTCCATAACAAAGTCTTTAACAACTTCTCCTTTGAACGTTCCTCCTTTAATGAATACCCCTTCAGAAAGAATTTTTAATTTTTCGTAATCTTTGGTGAATTTTACTTTGGCTGCCTTAGAATCAGGATCTAATTTTTGAGCGTCATCCTGAAAACTGTAAGAGAACTGACAAGACATTAGTAATACTAATATCACTAGTTTTAGTTGCATATTGATTAATTTTTTAAAGAGAGTTTTTGTATGTCGCTTATAATTAAACGATTACGTTTTGAAAATTACTGTTTTAATAAGCTTTAAAACAATCTATTATTATCTGATAGTGATACTAAATTATCCTATTTTTTAACAAAATTTTATGATCTAGGTTTATTTAAGCCTCTATCATATAAAACAATGCTTCCGGCTACTGATACATTGAGGCTCATTTCGGATTTAAACTTTACTAAGAAATGTGATTTTTCAATAGCTTTTTTTGAAAGACCATGGTCTTCTGCCCCCAATAAATAGACACATCGTCTGGGATGGTGAAAGGTTTCTAAATCGTCAGCATTATCTGTTAATTCAACTCCAACTATTCGTGCGCCTTTTGGTAAGTTTTTATAAAAATCTTCAAACGTATCATAATGAAAATAAGGCATTGCTTTTACAGCATTATGTGTATCGCTAGCTTGTTTTGCATAACGATTTCCAATGGTAAAAATAAAACTTGCTCCAAGGTTTTGAGCTGAACGCCAAAGCACTCCTAAATTTTCAGGAGTTTTTCCATTTTGGATGCCTATTCCAAAATATTCGTTTTTGAAGTTATCTATCATGAGAAACAAAAATACATATTTGAAAGATTTACTTATCTTCGAAAGATAATCTAATTATCATTAAATCTCATAGATGAACGATTGTAGAATTGTACTGCTCTTTATATGCAGTTTTTTTCTTTCAAATAATATGTTATCGCAATCTAAGTTGGATAACAGCAGAATTGTGAAAGTACTTACATTTAACATTCTTCATGGAGCTACTACTAAAGGAGATTTTAATCTAGATGTAATCGCAAAGGTTATTAATGACGTAAGCCCAGATTTTGTGGCACTACAGGAAGTAGACTATAAAACCAATCGCGCCAAAAAATATGATCTTGTAACTGAACTTGGGTGGCGAACTAAAATGGCTCCAATTTTTGGACGTGCTATGTATTATGATGGTGGCGAATATGGTGAAGGCATCCTATCTAAACATACATTCATAAACAGTAGAAATATTGCCTTACCACATCTTCCAGGTGATGAACCTAGAGCCGCATTAGAAATAACTACTGTTTTACCATCAAAAGATACCATTTCATTTATTGGCACACATTTAGACCATTTAGATGAAGAAGCAAATCGCTTGCTTCAAGCTAATGCTGTCAATAAAGCATTTAGTGCTAACCAATACCCAACTATTATTGCTGGAGACCTTAATGCTGAGCCAAATAGTGAAACTATAAACATTCTTAAACGTTTTTGGACACCTTCTTATTCTAAAAATAATATTCATCCTACTTATCCATCAGACGACCCAAAGGTTAAAATAGACTATGTAATGTTTTATCCTAAACATAGATGGAAGGTTTTAAAAACTGAAGAGATTTGTGATACCATTGCTTCAGATCATTGTGCATATTTAGTTACACTACAATTATTACAATAACTCATTATGATGATCTGTTTTCTAATTAATATTTTAATCATTCATTATTAATCTTAGATGCAAAACTTAGCTGATATTGTAACCTTATCTGGAATTGCTTTAGCCTTTTTCCTAGCCTTACTGGTACTAAATAAAAAAAGAAAAGTACAAGCAGATTTTATTTTAATAGGCTGGTTATTAGTCATGGGACTTCATTTTGCTTATTTCTATATCAGCTTTCATAAATTTTTTGATAAAAATGTATTTATTCAAACCGTTGGAAGTAGTCTGCCTATTTTTCATGCGCCTTTAATTTACTTATATATTGTTGCCTTATCTAAGAAAGTTGTAAGTCTAAAAGAGATATTTTTAAGTTCGCTTCCTATTACACTGTATTTAGGAGCGCATTTTTATTTGTTCCATTTTGGTTATTTTAGAGCAGATGGTTTCACAAAATTTATTAATGACGAAACACCAAAATGGATATTTGGTTTAGGTCCGATAATGATTCTGGTGAATCTATTTTTTGTTATTGTATTACTAAAAGTACTTAACGCTCACAGAAAACAGATTGATTCCAATTTTTCTTTTCAAAATAAGATCACTCTAAAATGGGTACAATATTGGGTGCTCTCATTTATTGTTAGCGCCATATTAATTTCCTTGAGTATTATTTTTTCTGATCTAGGAAAAATAAGTGAAACTTTAGCCTTTACTATAACATCTATGTCGATGTTAATTCAGTTATTAATTATTGCGCAATTTGGGTTACAACAAACGACCGCCTTTATAAATCAAAATTACTATTCAATAATTGACGAATCTGAGAAATCTAAACAGCAAACTGAAAAAACCGTTTCTAAATATGCTAAATCTGGTCTTCACGATGAGCAAATAACAACTTTATCTAAAAAACTAAAGAACCTTATGGAAGCTGACAAGCCATTTTTAAACCCTGAGCTTACGCTTCCAGATCTTGCGAAACTGATCAATATTCCAACGTATCAATTGTCTCAAATAATTAATGATTCTTTGAGTATGAACTTCTTTGATTTTGTAAATCAATACAGAGTTGAGGAAGTAAAGAAACTACTAAAAGATGCTTCTAAAAACAACTTGACCATACTTGCCGTTGCTTTTGAATCTGGATTTAGCTCAAAATCTGCCTTTAATAAAGCTTTCAAAAAATTTACAGGAACAACTCCTTCTGCTTTTAAAAAAAGTCATTAATTACTCCATAATTTCTTTCTAAAAATACGTGCGCCCCTATAGGGATAAGCGCAACACATTCTTTCAAGCCCTTTATTTGTTCAAAAAACATCAGGAACGTATTTCCCATCCAATACCTTCCTTTATAATTAAAACTAATTAATAAATGGCAACAAACATTAATACCAAACAAAAACTAGGACTGTTTATATTCTTCTTAACAATTATTGTCACTTTTATAATGGGAAGCATTTATAGTGTAGATGCACACAAAATTTTTAAATCGCATACATTTGAAGAATTGACCGCAAGCGCATGGAATCCTTCTGGTTTTCTCTTCATTATTTGGTCATTTTCAATACCGCTTTGTGCTCTATTTGCAATGTTAGGAGTTCTTATTTATAGCAAGGTTAAAACAAGAACTGTTATTTTAATGAGTTGCGGTTTGTTCTTAATATATCTTCTCGTAACTGCTACAATGTTTGGTAATCGCATCCCTATTCTATTTGGTATTGTAGGTACAATTATACTCATCATTTTTTTTGGGATTCTTTGGAACTGGAGCAAAAAAAGACCTTTATTAATTGGAAAAGAACAACATGCCGCCGACTTACAATTGATTGGTTATGCATTATTACTAGCCGCCAGTTGGTTTAGCTGTGGTGAATTTAGTCGCACAGTTTTTAAAGCCCTTGACGGTATGCCTGGAAATCCTTTTTACGTGCAGTTATATATCGCATTATCTTGGTTATTCTTCTTTCTAAGTAGTTGTGTAAAAGCCAAATCTGTAAAGGAATCTAAATCTCTTACTCAAAATTAGTCACGATGCATAAGTTTAATCTTTTTTCAGTTATTTGTTTAGCAGGATGTTCTTGGGCTCTGTTAATGGTAGGACACGAACTCATTGGTCATGGCGGAGCAGTATTTCTGTTTGGTGGAGATGTCGTTTCAGTTGATGCTATGTATTTAAGCTTTGATTTTGCAGAAGCTACCTTTTGGCAGGACAAAATAATTCGAGCTGCTGGTTCTATAATAAATATCCTGTTTGTAGTAATTGCCTACAGCCTCTTAACTAGACTGAAACAAAAATCAAGTGCATTAGGACTGTTTTACTGGTTCGTCATTTTAATGAACTGCTTTCAGGCTGGTAGTTATATTATTTTTGGAAGATTTATTGACTCCGGAATGGACTGGGCTATGTTTTTAAATGGAATGCATCCGCTTTGGTTATGGAAAGTTATGGAATTTGTTCTAGGAGCAACATTAATTGGATTTGGTATTTACATTGGGCTAAAATATCAATATGCTTTTCTCTCTAATGAAGCAACTATACTAAAACAAAAACTAAAGTTATTTCTAATACCATTTTTTACAGCCACAATTCTATCTATTTTGGCTTCAGCAGTTATGCCAACAGATGACCGTATACTAATGATTTGGGGGGGATTTGGAAATTCTTTTATGTTTTTATTTGGGATGTTCATCATGACCTTTATTCCAATTAATAAATCTCATTTAAAACAAGTATCTATATCCAAACCAAATACTTATCTTTTATTTTTCTCACTATTAATTATTGGCTTTTACCTTATAGGCATGAGTCCTGGTATAAATTTTTAAACACTTCACCAACATCAGAAATGAAAATCCAATCCGTCATTTTTTTTATATTAATGATTTCAAGTAAACTATGCTTATCACAAGCAAATAAACACCTAACAGATAGTTTACTTAATTATGGACACTTAAAAGCACTCATAAAAGATCTTCAAATTAATTACAAAAATGACTCCTTAAACGAAGAAACCACTTACCAATTAGCATCTTCCTACGCACTGGACAAACAAATTGACTCTGCCTTTTATTATTTAAACATAGCTACAAAAAATGATAGTTCGGTAAATACACTTAACGATCCAAATTTTTATTATCTGATAAAAGACAAACGCTGGTCAAACATTGAAAAAGAACTTATAGCAAAAACTGAAGCCAAATTTGGAATCTATAAAAATCTCGAATTCGCCAAAGCACTTTGGGATTTACGAATTAAAGATCAGGCTTTTTATTATCATATAAAAGTTGCCACCAAATATCACAATTGGGATTCACCTGTAAGTCATGCTCTTTGGGATTTAAAATATAAAATCAATGAGGAAGCAGTTGCTGACTTAGAACTGCTTATTGCGCGATACGGATGGCCAAAAAAATCAGAAGTAAAAGGTTTAGCAGCCCAGGCTGCCTTTTTAGTTATTCAACATGCCGACTTAGAAAAACAAAAAACATATTTACCTATGATTAAAGCAGCTGCAAACAAAAATGAAGCCAGCTGGTCATCATTGGCATTGATGATAGATCGTGTAAATATCAGAGAAGGAAAGTCACAAATTTATGGCACCCAATTCCACAAAAACGAAAGCAATGAATGGGTTATTACTAATTTAAGAGAACCTGAATATGTAAATAAACGCCGAAAAAAAGTTGGTTTACCTCCAATTGAGGACATGGCAAAACAATACAATATTAAGTGGTCAGTAAAACAAAAAGATTAAAATGTAGATGAAAAATTTTCTTTTATTCACAATCATTATATCGATAGTTGCTTGTAACAAACCCATAACAATTACTGCTAAAAAGAAACAACTAATTGAAAAGAGAATTGACAGTATTTATAGCAAATACAACCTTAAAGGAGATTTTATTTTTGCTATTATCGATAAAGATGGATTGCAATTCTCGCATGGAATTTCAACAACTAGAAATTGGTCTAACAACGAAGATGTAAACAACCAGCCCTTCTATATTGCCTCTCACACCAAAGCACTAACAGGAACACTTTTAAAACTATTGGAAAATGATAAAGTAATCGATCTCAATAAATCGATAAACGATTATTTACCCGAACTCCATTTTCAAGAACAAGTCGATAACAGGAACATCTCCATCAAAAATCTACTTAGCCATAACAATGGAATTCATGGAGGTTTATCTACATGGAAAACTGCACATTTAGGTTTTAAAGACAATAACGAACTTATCTCCATTTATAATACTTATAGTGAAGTGGATTCTGTTCCCGAGTTTAGTTACACTAATCACGGACCTATAATTGCTACTATTATTTCAGAAAAACTAACTGGGAAAAGTTGGAAGAATCAAATGAAAGAACGCTTATTTTCACCATTGGGAATGCACCAAACCAGTGGTTATTTAGAAGATTTCGATTCTGTTCAAATCTTACCTTCAATTATGAGTAATGGCGCTAAAATTATTCATCAGGGATTCTTTAAATCTAATAACACTTTGCATTCCTCTGGTGGACTAATAAGTACGGTTAATGATCTTTCAAAATGGTTACAATACAACATCAATAAAGGAAAACTAAACGAACAACAAATTTCGCCTGAAGAGACCTTTAACGAACTTCACGAAGTAATAAGCAAACAAAAACGTAAATACTTTACTTATGATCGCTACGGATATAGTTTAGGATGGGATCTAGCTACTTATAACAAAGACACGCTACTCACAAGGTTTGGAGGTTATGGAGGCATAAGTTTCCACCTATCATTTATGCCTTCTAAAAATATAGGAATCATTGCTTTTTCTAATGAAGACCGAGCAATTAGACTTCCTCACCTCATAGCAAACTACGCATACAACCTTATACAAGAAAAAGAAAACACTAATAGCTTGTTTACCAAAGAAACTAAAGAGTTATTTAGAATTTTAGAAATTATAGAAACCAAAAACAACAACTTTACTAACACTTATAGCACCCTCAATTACAATAACAATCTACCACTTTCAGGAATTTATAAAAACACAGTTGGTTGGCCAGATGTAGAAATAGTACAAGAAAAAAACAAGTATAAAATGAAATGGGGCAAACTAACAGGAACTATTTATAAATTAGACAGTTTAAAAAATAACTATAATGCTATATTGGGAGTAAAAAGCAGAACATTTAAGATCTCTAAAAAAGGAGATAGCCTTTTCTCAGGAAACTTGATCTTTTTAAAACAATACTAACTTTCAGTAAAATTCAAACTTATGACAACAGAAGAGCTCAATATTGCTAAACAAAATTATTTTATACAAACAAACGGAGGTATCGCTTTACCTGCAGCTGGTTTTATCTATTGGTTTGCGCTTGGTATATGCGGCTTTTTTGTTTCACAAAACACCTGGGCTTTAATAGGATTTTTCACAAGCGGAATGATTTTCCCACTAGGGCTATTACTTTCTAAACTACTGAAGTCAAACATCATGGCAAAAGGTCCATTAACTTCTTTAGTAATGCCTGCAATGACAGCAATGTTCTTAAGCTGGGGAATGATAATTCCTGGATACCTTGCAGATGTTTCTTTAACTCCACTGTTTATAGCAATTGGCATGAGTTTACATTGGCCTGTTATTGGATGGATGTATGGCAGTAAAACTTGTTTGGCGCATGCAATTTCAAGAGTAGTTTTAGTTACTCTCATCTGGTTTGCACTTCCAGAATATAGATTTACACTTATTCCATTACTGGTTTCACTTATATATCTAATTACAATTTTCGGATTAAAAAAAGAAGTTTTAAAAATCAAATCTAATACTTAAAAACATGATCAAAAACATTCAAATCGTTATCGCTATATTCATTTGTCAAATTAGCTTTGCTTTTCAAGTAAACGACACTATAAATATTGATTCGAATCATTTGCAAATTGATAAGCTAAGTTTAGAACAAGCCAACTACCTCGTTTATATAGAACTTCCTAACGGAACAATGAAAGATATTTCTATTTGGCAACGAGAAACTGCTATTGCTAATAACCAAATAGTAATAAAACAAAAATGGAGAAATCAAGACATTAAAAAAACAAGAGAACTTTTTTCTTCGAATAGCCTAACAAATTTCGAACCTATTCATCACTTCGTAAAAAACGGTAATGGCGACATAGAAGCTTTTGATTTTGATGGTTTAAACATTAAAGGATCTGACTCCATTCAAAACAATTTGAAAAAAGATTTCAATTTAGATCTAGGCACCAAAACACTTAATTGGGAACTAGATATTGGAGTTTTTCAAACCTTACCTTTTCAGCTAAACAAAACCTTTGTTATAAATTTTTATCATCCAGGAAGTAAAAGAAGTCCGGCCTATTATCAATACAAAGTACTTAATAAAGAAAACTTAACTAATGCTAATGGTACAACCTCGGAATGCTGGGTACTTCAAATAGATTATGGAAAAAATAATACAGCTACTTTTTGGATAGATGTACAAACAAGACACCTTTTAAAAATGGAGGAGTCTTTTGGTACGATAAAACGATATAAAATTAAATTCTAATTATTATGCTTTTAATTCAATTATAACATAACATCTATTCGTTAAAAAAACGCCTATTTCATAAATTCTTATAACTTTGTTATATCTCGTTTTTAATATGAGATAAACAGGTATGGCAACGCGTAATTACGAGGGTAAAAAATTCGACTCAAAAGAGGTCAACAAAATTGTTGATGCGCTTACTGTTGAAGAAGCTCTACAGATTAATATCAACAAAAAACCATTCACTGTTTCTATGAGAACTCCTGGAAACGATGTAAGTTTGGTTAGAGGATTATTGCATTCTGAAGGCATTCTTAAAAATACAAGCTATAATCCTGAGGTTTCTATAAAAAAAGAAAACAATGATGGTATTGTAACTGTTGTTAACCTCAACATTCCAAAAGAAGAACTTGGTGAAGGATATTCTAATAGTAGAAGTTTACTGTCTGTTTCTTCATGTGGTATTTGTGGAAAAACAGAATTAAGCGACTTATCATTTATTGGAAAAACTATTGATGACCATCAAAAAATTGACATCAGTCTCATCAATGAATTGTTTGAAAAAATGAATGCTTTTCAACACAGTTTTAAAGAATCGGGAGGTACACATGCGGCAGCAGCTTTTTCAATTGATGGAAAACTTCTAAATTCTATGGAAGATATTGGTCGTCATAATGCAGTCGATAAAGTTATTGGTAAACTCATATTATCAAAACAACTTAAAGACGCACAAATCATGACCGTTAGTGGTCGTATTTCTTACGAAATCGTTATCAAATGTTTTAAAGCTCAAATTCCTTTTTTAGCAGCTGTGTCGGCACCTTCATCTTTAGCGGTGGATTATGCTAAGGAACTAGGAATTACTTTATTTGCTTTTTGTAGAGATCAAAGAGCCACTTGTTACGCTCACCCAGAACGAACTAAAAATAATACAAACGAAACTAAAGCTAGTTAAAAATATATGTCAGATAATTTAAGTGAATTATTAGGTAGAAAAGGTGTCCACGACAACCTGTTTGATCATTTAGGTCAATTAGCAAAACCCAAAGGAACGCCGAGTGAAGAAGAATTAGCAGCACTTGCTGATGATTTTTTGGTTGGAAAAGCAAATACTTTTGGAACAGCTAGTTTTTACGATTTTCTAAAACCAGAAAACAAAGGTAAAAAAGCCTATGTATGTAATGGAACAGCATGTGTTTGCGCAGGAACTCAAGAAAATGTCATTACTGCACTTCAAACCAAATTTGAAGCTGATGAAATTGGACACATGACCTGTTTAGGACGTTGCCATGAGAACAGTGCTTTTCATTATAACGGACAAAACTATTCAGGTGATGCTTTAGAAAACTTGAATAATATTATTGATTCTGACAATAATTTCAATCAAGACACTTACAATATAAAAGCTCAGGATAAAGCAATTTTAACTGCACCTTTTACAAATGTTGATGAATACTATAAACCATTTATAGAAGCGCTTCAAAAAGATTCAGCTGATGTTTTAGAAGAAATTAAAACGTCTAATGTGAGAGGTCGTGGTGGTGCTGGTTTTCCTATGGGACTTAAATTAGAGTTTTGCAGAAATGTAGAAAACGACACAAAATTCATTATTTGTAATGCAGATGAAGGAGATCCAGGAGCTTATTCAGATAGATATTTATTAGAACATCAACCGCATTCTGTACTATTCGGAATGCTGATTTCAGGTTATGTAACACATGCCAAATATGGAATTCTATACATACGTGCTGAATATCCTGAAGCTGTAAATATTGTTCAAGACGCTATTAATGCTTTAAAAGAAAAAGGATTAATTGGAGATAACATAAATGGTAGTGGTTTTAGCTTTGATTTTAAAATCATTCAAGCACAAGGTTCATATATCTGTGGTGAAGAAACTGCACTTATTAACTCTATTGAAGGACAGCGTCCAGAAGTACGTGTACGTCCGCCTTTTCCAGCACAAAAAGGATTATTCAACAAACCAACAACGGTAAATAACGTAGAAACGCTTGCAGCTTTACATTACATTATAAAAAATGGAGGTCAAGCATGGAAAGACATAGGAACAGAACGTTCCTCTGGAACAAAACTAGTGTCTTTAGATAGCTTCTTCAATAATCCAGGAATGTATGAGGTAGAAATGGGAACACCAATGAAAGAAGTGATTTACGATCTTGGAGGTGGATTTAAATCAGATGTAAAAGCGCTTCAAATTGGAGGTCCTTTAGGTGGTTTAGTACCTGTGTCAAAAATAGAAGATTTAACTTTAGATTTTGAATCATTTTCTCAAAATGGATTTTTGTTAGGACATGCTTCAATAGTAAGTATTCCTTCAGATTTTCCTATGATGAAATTTATAGAACACTTATTTGATTTTGCAGCTTATGAGAGTTGCGGGAAATGTTTCCCTTGTCGTTTAGGAACAAAACGTGGTCATGAGCTTTCAGAAAAAGCATTGAATTCAGATTATAAAATAGATCGCAAACTATTTGCAGATCTATTATCAACACTTGAAGAAGGTTCTTTATGTGCTCATGGAGGCGGAATTCCGTTACCAGTACGTAATGCAATGCAATATTTTGATGATGAATTAAAAACTTACTTCAACTAAAACGAAAAGACTATGAAAACTGCTTATATAGACCATCAGGAATTTGAAATAGTTGAAGGTGAAACTATGTTATCCTTCATCAGACGTTATAAAGAAAAAGGATTGGTACCTACGCTATGTGATGCACCAAACTTAGATCCCTTTGGATCTTGTCGTGTTTGTAGTGTTGAAGTCGCCTTGCAAGAAGATGGCCCTACAAAAACAATGGCATCATGTCATACGCCAGTTGCTGCTGGACAACATATTTACACAAGTACAGAAAGTGTAAAAGCACTTCGTAAAAATATTGTGGAGTTGGTACTTACTGATCATCCTTTAGATTGTTTAACCTGTGAGGTAAACGGAAATTGCGAGTTACAAACCGTTGCTGCGCAAGTTGGGATTAGAGAAGTACGCTATCCAGAAGGTGATAATCACTTAGACAGAGAAAAAGATTTGACACATCCTTATATGACGTCGGATTTATCAAAATGTATTAATTGCTATCGTTGTGTGCGTGCTTGTGATGAAGTACAAGGACAATTTGTGTTGAGTATGTCTGGACGTGGTTTTGATTCTAAAATTATCAAAGGGTTGGATACCTCATTTATGGATTCTGATTGTGTGAGTTGTGGAGCTTGTTCGCAAGCGTGTCCTACATCAGCTATTTCAGATGTATTCCAATCTAAAATGATCAAACCAACCGAAACAACGCGTACTATTTGTACCTATTGTGGTGTGGGGTGTAATCTAGAAGTGGCAACAAGTAATGGCGAAATTGTGAGTATTCAAGCGCCTTATGATGCTGAAGTAAATCAAGGGCACACCTGTTTAAAAGGACGCTATGCCTTTAAGTTCTACGATCATCCAGATCGTTTAGACGCTCCTATGATCAAGCGTAATGGTGAATTTGAAAAAGTGACATGGGATGAAGTTTATGATTATATTGCTACTAAACTAAATGGTTATAAAGAAGAATTTGGCCCAGATTCTATGGCTGGAATTTCTTCTTCTCGTTGTACTAACGAAGAGAATTACTTAATGCAGAAATTCTTTAGAGCTGTATTAAGCACAAATAATATTGATGGTTGTGCTCGTGTTTGTCACTCTCCTACAGCCTTAGGTATGCAACGTACTTTTGGAACTGGAGCTGCTACTAACTCTATTGATGATTTAAAAGATACTAACTGTATTATGGTTATTGGTGCTAATCCTACAGATGCTCATCCTGTAACTGGAGCAAAGCTGAAGCAGTTTGCAATGAAAGCAGATAATGTTTCAATCGTTATAGATCCGCGTCGTACTGAGTTAGCAAAATACGCAACACACCATTTGGCTTTACGCCCTGGAACTAATGTAGCTGTTCTAAACATGATGATGTATTACATTATTACTGAAGGATTAGCTGATGAAGCTTTTATTGACAGTAGAACAGAAGGTTTTGAAGATTACAAGAAGGAAATTCTAAATCTTGATATCGATAAAATGGAATCAGTTTCTGGAGTTGATAGAAACGATGTTAAGGCTGCTGCAATTGCTTATGCATCTGCGCCTAATGCCATGTCTTTCCATGGACTTGGTGTAACTGAGCACTCACAAGGAACCTTTACTGTAATGCAAATTGCAGACTTAGCCTTATTAACAGGAAACATTGGTCGTCGTGGTGTTGGTGTAAATCCGTTACGTGGTCAAAACAACGTACAAGGATCTGCAGATATGGGTGTTCAACCGCATCAAGGTGCAGGTTATCTGGATGTTACCAATGACGAAGTCAATAAAAAGTATAATGAATTCTACGGCGTAGATGTACCATCACATATTGGATACAAAATCCCTGAAATGTTTGATGCTGCTTTAGATGGAAAACTAAAAGCTATTTGGATTATTGGTGAGGATGTTGTGCAAACTGATCCAAATACGCAAAAAGTAATAAAAGCTCTTAATTCGACTGATTTAGTAATCGTTCAGGAACTATTTATGACTGAAACTGCGAAGCAAGCAGATGTTATTCTACCAGGAGCTTCGTTCTTAGAAAAATCTGGAACATTTACTAATGGAGAACGTCGTGTACAAGCAGTTCACCAAGTTGTAAATCCAATAGAAGGTTGTAAACCAGATGGACAAATCATTGTAGATATTATGAACCGAATGGGTTATAATCAACCTGATTACACACCAGATGGAATGCTTGAAGAAATTTCTCAAATTGTACCATTCTTTGCAGGCATTAAATGGGATCGATTAGGAATAAACGGACTTCAATGGCCTGTTGCTCCAGATGGAACAGACACACAAATTCTACATACTACAGAATTTAAACGTGGTAAAGGATATTTCGAATTTAATCCTTGGAGAGAAACAGAAGAGCTTGTAGAACACGCCAAAGATTATCCGTACATATTAACTACTAATCGTGAACTCGAGCATTATAACTGTGGGGCTATGACGCGAAGAACTGCCAATGAGCAAATTCTTCAGGATGATTATTTAATGATTCATCCAGATGATGCTAAAACGCACTTAATTAATGACGGTGATTATGTATGTTTAGAATCTCCAAGAGGGAAAGTAGACGTGAGAGCTAGAATTACTGATGAAGTAAAACAGGGTATTTTAAGTACCACATTCCACTTCCCAGAAATTATGATTAATAATATCACTGGTGACGTTCACGATAGTGAAGCTATGTGCCCAGAATATAAAGTGGTCGCTGTTAGAATTAGAAAAAGTAAAGGAAAATTTAAACAGCAATTAGTATAAAATTAAAGCCTCATCAAATTGATGAGGCTTTTTTTATCGAATATACTTCTCTATAATTTTCACGAAATCTTCCTTTGCACCTTCACGTTTTCCCTTTTCTCTATAGATCACTTTTCCTTCTGAATCTATCAAGAAAATTGTAGGGTACATATCTAATTTCAATATTCTGGCTAAGTCATCTCCTGATTCTAAAAATTGGTAGGTGTAGCCTTTTTGCTCCACATACGCTTTAGGTTTATTAGGTTTATCGTTTACCGAAATGCCAATGAGGTTTAAACCATCGTCATGGTATTCATTATATAACTCCTGTAATTGAGGCATTGCTATTAAACACGGTCCACACCAAGTTCCCCAAAAATCTACAATAGTAATTTTATACTTCTTAAAAACACCTTTATTAAACGTTTTACCATTTAGATCTTTTAGTATAAAATCTGGGAAGCTCTTTCCAATCTCTAACAACCCATCTGTTTTAGCTTCTTTTCCGGTAATCTTTTTTTCTACTAAACTATTGTTGTTTATATCAAACTTAACTCCTAAGTCTTTATTTACACTTAAAATTTCAACTTCGTGGATACTTTTACCATCACCTGCAACAAACTTAATTGGCAAATACGTTTCTTTATCAAAATACCAATTAGTTTCAGATTTTATTTCCTTATCACTTCCAGGAGCTTTGTAACTATTAATGATTTTGATATGAAAAGCATCTTTTTCATTCACTTTTACCATACCTACATATGATGACTTTACACGATCTCTTAAAAGAAAATCAATTCCTTTATCAGATCCAAATTGCCCTCTTACTACCATATAATAATCCAGCCCAAGAGTACGGCCTATAGCTCTGCCTTCAGCATTTTCTATGAGCAAAAGCTCCTTATTACTTTCTAAAAACTTAAAATCCTTACCATCGTATGAATACTTAAAAGCGATAGTCTTTCCTTTTATTCGTTTTTCACCCATAACCAATACCTTAGAGCTTCCAAAAACAGGATCTTGTACATTTCCTTTTTCTTGAAAAACATCTGCCTGTACTTTAACTTCAGGTTGCTGATATTGCACTCTGTATTTAATTGACGCTACCGATTTACATGCTGAATCAACCTTTTTTAATATATTTTTTGTAGCATCATCAAATACAATCGAAATATTAGTATTTGAAACTATCTCAAAACTATAACTTTCATAAGCTGAAAACAGAGCAAGTAAACAAAGCAGTAAATATGAACTTTTACATTTCATCTGATATGACATTAAAATTAAACCTCTACAAATATAGAATTAACTCTATATTTGTAGAGGTAAAAATTGCTAAAAGTCAATACAAGGCACTCTCTATTTCTTATAAATAACGAAAAACGTCTTTGAGATTAAATTATTTTTTTCGGTCAATGACGTAATTGACCATAAGTTCTAGTGAACTCTTATATTCAGATTCAGGATAATTTTTGAGTATTTCTAAAGCTTCTTTTTGAAAAGTTTTCATTTTGGTAATGGCATAATCCAAACCCCCTTTCTCTTTTACAAAAGCGATAACTTCTTTGACGCGTTTTTTATCCTTATTATGGTTTTTTATAGAATTGATCAACCATTTCTTCTCTCTTTTATCACAATTATTAAGTGCATAAATTAATGGTAAGGTCATTTTTTGCTCCTTAATATCAATCCCTGTAGGTTTCCCAATCTTTTCTTCTCCATAATCAAATAAATCATCCTTTATTTGGAAAGCCATCCCTATAAGCTCACCAAATTTACGCATGGTTTCAACATCGGTTGATTCAGGTTTTACAGAAGCTGCACCTAGACTACAACAAGCAGCAATAAGGGTTGCCGTTTTTTGACGAATAATTTCATAATATACCTCTTCAGTAATATCGAGTTTACGAGCTTTTTCAATTTGAAGTAATTCACCTTCACTCATTTCTCGTACTGCAACCGAAATAATCTTTAAAAGGTCAAAGTCATTATTATCGATTGAAAGTAATAAGCCCTTTGATAAAAGAAAATCTCCAATAAGTACAGCAATTTTGTTCTTCCATAATGCATTAATAGAGAAAAAGCCACGTCGTCTATTACTATCGTCTACCACATCATCATGTACCAAGGTAGCCGTGTGTATTAATTCAATAACAGAAGCGCCTCTATAAGTCCTGTCTCCTACCTCACCATTGTTTAACATTTTAGCCGTAAGGAACACAAACATTGGTCGCATTTGTTTCCCTTTTCGATTAACTATATAATGGGTAATACGGTTAAGAAGAGCTACTTTACTAGACATAGATAAACGAAACTTTTGTTCGAAAAGCTCCATTTCATAGCCAATTGGCTCCTTTATTTGTTCAACTATTTTCATTTGAAACCCAAATATACTACTTCACAAAGAAATGCTGTAAAAAAGGAATATTGATTTTTTTAATAGTTCCAGATGAATATTAAAACTCTATAAACATAATATAGATGTTATATGAAGAGATCCTGAATCAAGTTCAGGATGACAAATTAACTTTTATTTGCTAATTGACCACAAGCAGCATCAATATCTTTGCCTCGACTACGACGTACATTTACAACTATTTTATGTTTTTCTAATGTATTAATATAATTATCTAGTGCCTCAGAACTCGCTTGTTGGTAATCACCATCATCAATTGGGTTGTATTCTATAATATTCACCTTAGACGGCACATATTTACAAAACTTCACCAATGCATCAATATCTTTTTTAGTATCGTTTACACCTTTCCAAACCACATATTCATAACTGATTTTACGTTTGGTTTTAGCATACCAATATTCTAATGATTCTTTTAAATCAGCTAAAGGGAAGGTTTCATTAAAAGGCATGATAGATGTTCGCACGTCATCAATAGCAGAATGTAAGGATACGGCGAGATTGAATTTCACCTCATCATCAGCCATTTTTTTTATCATTTTAGGGATTCCAGAAGTAGACAGCGTAATACGTTTAGGAGACATCCCTAAACCTTCAGGAGAGGTGATTTTATCAATGGCCTTTATAACATTATTATAGTTCATTAATGGCTCTCCCATTCCCATAAATACAATATTTGATAACGGACGATTATGATATAATCTACTTTCTTTATCAATAGCTACTACCTGATCGTAAATTTCATCAGGGTTTAAATTACGCATACGTTTTAAGCGTGCCGTTGCACAAAACTTGCAATCTAAGCTACAACCAACTTGCGAAGACACACATGCCGTTGTTCTTGTTTCGGTTGGAATTAATACTGACTCAACAATTAAACCATCATGTAATCTTACAGCATTTTTTACAGTACCATCATTGCTGCGCTGCATATTATCAACCTCAATATGATTAATAACAAAATTATCTTCCAGCATTTGACGAGTTTGCTTTGACACATTGGTCATGTCATCAAAAGTATGAACTGCCTTTTGCCACAGCCATTCGTATACTTGATTTCCTCTAAAGGCTTTATCACCCTGAGATACAAAAAAGTCACGAAGCTGCTCTTTGGTCAAAGCACGTATATCTTTCTTTTTAACTGTCATTATTTACTAAAGAAATAAAGGTAGTATAAAAAAGCCTCGTTAAACGAGGCTCAGTATATTATATAATTAACATGGCATCACCATAGCTATAAAACTTATAGCCTTCTTTTATAGCTTCTTCATAGGCACGTTTAATAAAATCGTGACCAGCAAAGGCAGATACCATCATTAATAGTGTTGATTTTGGTGTATGGAAATTAGTTACCATACAATTGGCAATACTAAAATCGTAAGGAGGAAAAATAAATTTATTTGTCCATCCAGAATATTCATTAAGTGTCCCACTAGAAGATACCGAACTCTCTACAGCTCTCATAACTGTTGTTCCAACAGCACAAATACGTTTTTTATTCTTTAAAGCTGAATTAATTGTATCTGTAGCAATCTTATTTATAGAAATCTCTTCACTATCCATTTTATGTTTAGAAAGATCTTCAACCTCAACTGGGTTAAACGTTCCTAAACCAACGTGTAATGTAATTTCTGCAAAGTCGACACCTTTAATTTCCAGACGCTTTAATAGGTGCTTAGAAAAATGTAATCCAGCTGTTGGTGCAGCTACCGCTCCTTCATTTTTTGCATAAATTGTTTGGTATCGCTCTTCATCTTCTGGTTCTACCTCTCTCTTAATATATTTAGGAAGTGGTGTTTGTCCAAGTTCTGTTAACTTATTTCTAAACTCACCATAAGATCCATCATATAAAAAACGAAGAGTTCGTCCTCTTGAAGTTGTATTATCGATCACTTCAGCAACTAAAGTATCGTCATCTCCAAAATACAGCTTATTTCCAATTCTTATTTTTCTTGCTGGATCTACTAATACATCCCATAAACGCTGTTCAGCATTCAATTCTCTTAATAGAAATACTTCAATTCTAGCTCCTGTTTTTTCTTTATTCCCAAATAATCTCGCAGGAAATACTTTGGTATTATTCAAAATCATCACATCATCTTCATCAAAATAATCGATCAAATCTTTAAATTGTTTATGTTCAATTGTTTGATCTTTTCTATTAAGAACCATTAATCTGGCTTCATCACGATGTTCTGAAGGGTATTCTGCTAAAAGCTCGTTTGGAAGCTCGAAGTTAAAATGCGATAATTTCATGTATAGTTATTTTTTTGAAAGTGGCAAATATACAATCTGAGAATAGGGGTTGTCAAGTATTTGCGCTTTTATTTTAATCTACTCGTATTGAAAACCCTATTTTTTTTAGATCGTTCCAGAAATCTGGATACGATTTAGACACAACATCTGCTTCATTAATTTTAAAAGCAATCTTCAAGGCAAGTGGCGCAAATGCCATAGCCATTCTATGATCGTGATAAGTATCGACAGCCACATTACTTTTTAAGTCAAAAACATCTGAAATTGTTAGTGAATCTTCAGTAATATGAACTCTTGTGCCAAATTTTTCAATTTCGTTTTTTAAGGCTACTAATCTGTCTGTTTCTTTAATTTTTAATGTATGAAGTCCTGTTAAGTGACACTGAACTCCTAATCCTAAACAAGTAACAGCAATAGTTTGCGCTATATCTGGAGCATTAGACAAATCAAAATCAATAACTGATTCCAGATTGGTATCTGACGTTTTTTTAATGATAATATTATGTTCTCCAAAAATTGTAGTAACACCAAAGCTATTATAAAGCTTAGCCAATACAGAATCTCCTTGAAGGCTATGTTCTTTATACGCACTTAATGTAATTTGAGTTCCAACCTCACTTAATGCCACTATACTGTAAAAATAGGAAGCAGATGACCAATCTGACTCTACTACCAGTTGTTTTGTTTTCAAGCTCCCAGAAAATGGTTTAACAGTAATGGTATTATTTATAAAGCTTGTTTCTACACCAATCTCGTTTAACAAACTCAAGGTCATTTTAATATATGGTACTGAAGTGATTTTCCCTTCTAAAGTAATTTCGATACCATTTTCTAATCGCGCACCTATTAATAAAAGTGCTGATATATACTGACTGCTTACATTAGCAGCCAATATAACCTTATTTTCAGATAGATTTCCACCTTTAATTCTCAAAGGAGGAAATCCTTCATTTTCATCATATTTAATATCCGCTCCTAGATCTCTTAATGCATTTACCAATATACTTATTGGTCGCTCTTTCATTCTATGTGATCCTGTTAATAAAACCTCACTTCCTTCTTTCAAAGAAAAATACGCTGTTAAAAAACGCATTGCGGTTCCAGCATGGTGAATATCAACAATCTTAGATTGCTTATTTAACGCTTTTTGCATCAAATTAGAATCGTCTGAATTTGACACATTTTCTATTTGCAATTCAGGATATAGAGCCTGGAGTAACAATAATCTATTAGACTCACTCTTAGAGCCAGTAATCTTTACCGAAGACTCCTTTGCAACTTGCGATTTTTCAAGGATAGCATTCATAACAAAAAACGCTCTTTTTTAGAGCTTCGCAAAGTTACTTTAACTTTTTATTATTATGGTGTCTATCGTGATCTCTTTTTGCTTTTAGGTCAAGTTTTTTATCGAACGCCTCCTGAAGATCAACGCCTGTTTGATTAGCCAAACAAAGGACTACAAATAGCACATCGGCAAGTTCTTCACCAAGATCTTTATTCTTATCACTTTCCTTTTCACTTTGCTCACCATAACGGCGCGCAATAATTCGCGCTACTTCCCCAACTTCTTCAGTAAGTTGTGCCATATTTGTAAGTTCGTTAAAATAACGAACACCATGTGTTTTTATCCAGCTATCTACAGCTTCTTGTGCGTTCTGTATGTTCATTTTATTATTTTCTCGAAAGTACTACTTTTTCAGCTTCTTTTGCTACTCTTTGATTATAGAATTCTTTTATTTCAAAGTATTTATGTGCTGGTATAATGGCTGTATTGATTTTAAACGTTGACATTACATTAAAACCTTCAGGAGTTTTACTTACATTAAACAAAAAAGAACCCATATTATCTGGAAGTGCAATCTTTAGCGATTCTGGCATTGAACTAACCTGATATCCTTCAGGAATTTTAATATTGATCATTTTCTTTCTGCTAAAAGGATATCCAAAATCAATCGGGTACTTTCTTTTATTTAGCTTGAAC
Organism: Flavobacteriaceae bacterium; assembly: GCA_030148025.1. Taxonomy (GTDB): domain Bacteria; phylum Bacteroidota; class Bacteroidia; order Flavobacteriales; family Flavobacteriaceae; genus JASBUG01. The sequence goes on from JASBUG010000043.1 coordinate 36,657, forward strand.
GGATTTGCTTCTTTTTGAAGAAAAAACAAGGGAGATATATAAATATTATCTCCAATAACATCAAATCCTTCATCTATTTCAAAACTTACTGTTTCAATTATGGGTTTTTCAAGATCAACAATATTTTTCACATCAAAATCTAATATTTCATCAAAGGAAAATCTATTCATTAAGACTTCTTCATATTCTTCTTTACTATAATTTTTATATTCTCTTCTATATCTTAACGCATCTGTTTTAGTATAATGAGTTCTTTGTTTTCCTTTAATACTACCATCATCATTTAGGACTAAACTCAACATCACATTTGCTTGACTAAATGTTTCAGGATATAAGTTAATTTTCCTAAAACCTCCATCTTTTAATACCAAGATTCCCTCCCAGTTAATTGCTCGTAATGGTAATAATCCAGGAATTCCATATTTTTCACTAGCATCAAGAAGTATATTCTTTCCATTCAATTCTACACAAGCAATTACATAATTAAATCCATCTATTGTTGGTATTAAAGGGATGCCTTTGTTTTTCGTGCTAATTAAAACTGGATTTGCCTTTAGCCCAACAGCTTTTAACATAGCTACTAACATTAGATTAATTTCTGGCACACTACCTTTTTTTTCTTTATGCGCTTTTTTTATATTTCTAGCATATTTACCATATAACCCATTCCAAACCATTCTATCTCTTACGTAATCATAAACCAATTTCATTAAGAGTGACTTATCACTAACACTAGATTTTAAAATATTTACTTCTTCCTTAAATGCATCAATCTTATTTATTTGATGACCGAAATAACTGGATTCATTAATATCTTTCACAACATCCTCCCAGCTAGTTGCATAGTTCTTCAAAGTATGACCTGAAGATTTTATGGAAATTAGTTCGAATATTAGCTTAGAACGATAATTATAAATATTGTTTACATATGGTTCTTCTATTAAAGGCGGAACATTAATAACTGTTGATGTTAATACATTCTCATTAAAATCAAATCCTGCTTTGTTTCTAGTTGTATTAGATATTCTTGGGATAATATCTGACCTAGGATTAAACATCCTACTATAAACGTATCTATCTGAAGTTACCACCTCCAAATCAAATCTTTTTATTGGAATCGTGTATTGAAAATGTACATCATCAATCTCTCTATAGGGTGACCCAATTTTATAAGTATATTCAATAACACTCCCTTCTTTTACATTAGGCATTGTAAAAGTCTTTGTTTTATACCTATCACTTTCAGTATTATTAAAAATTCCGTTCTTAGATAATTTTTCTTTAATAATTTTTCCATTATCCAAATTGTAAGTATACCCTTTTAAACCTTGAACTAATTCTCTATTGGATCCCGTAACATAATACAATCTGAGTTTTTTAGTCGCCCAATTGAATCCATTTTTATTATATATCTTTATCCTCTCATGAATTTCATTTATCTGTCTAAAACCATAGGTTTTAGCACGATCAACATAAACTTTTTGCCTTTTATATATAACTTCTGCTCCAATACTTGAGTCTATTTTGCAATACGACTCTTCTAATTCTTCCTTACTGACTTTACCAAATTTATATACTTGTGAATTAACTGAGAAAAAAACAAAAAAAATCGCTATTCTTATGATCAAAGTTCTCATTTTTAACTTCTAGAAAGTACTACTTTTTCAGCTTCTTTTGCTACTCTTTGATTATAGAATTCTTTTATTTCAAAGTATTTATGTGCTGGTATAATGGCTGTATTGATCTTAAACGTTGACATTACATTAAAACCTTCAGGAGTTTTACTTACATTAAACAAAAAAGAACCCATATTATCTGGAAGTGCAATCTTTAGTGATTCTGGCATTGAACTAACCTGATATCCTTCAGGAATTTTAATATTGATCATTTTCTTTCTGCTAAAAGGATATCCAAAATTCATTGGATAGTTTCTTTCATCCAGCTTAAACGGGTTTGATGCTAATTTGAAAAACAATAATGGAGAAATATACATTTCACTTCCTACTATATCGACACCTTCATCAAATTCAAAACTCAGCGATTCGATAATAGGTTTTTCCAGTTCAGATACGTTTTTTACATCCAAATCCAACATTTCATCAAAAGCAAACCTATTCATTAATGCTTCTTCATATTCTTCTTTGCTATACTTTTCATATTCATTTCGATATCTTAGAGCTTCGGCTTTTGTATAGTTAGTTCGTTGTTTTCCTTCGATACTCCCATCTTCATTAACCGTTACGCTCATCATTACATTTCCTTGGCTAAATGTTTTTGGGTATAATCTCACTTTTCTAGTTCTACCATCTGAAGCTACCAAGGTTCCTTCCCAATTCATTGCTCTTTGAGGAAGAATCCCAGGAGTTGTATTTTTTTCGGTAGCATCTAATAGCACATCTTTACCATTAACCTCTGCACATACAACTACATAATTAAATCCATCAATAGTAGGAAATGCTGGCAACCCATGATCGCGTGTACTTACCAAAACTGGATTCGCCTTAATACCACATTCTCTTAAAAGGATTGTGAGCATTAAATTTATTTGAGATGAATTACCAATATTATCTTTATAGGCCTTATTGACTCCTTCTCTAGTACTAAATCGTTTCTTTCCATTCCAGGTCATTTTATTTTTTATAAAATCGAAAGCATTATTTACTATTTGCATAGGAGCTGTCCCCATAGCTTTTATCTTGGCGACATCATCTTTTAAAAGTCTTGCTTTCTTTAACTGTCCCCCAAAATTTTCAGATTCATTAATAGTTTTAACAACTTCTTCCCAAGTAGTAGAGTATCTTTTTATGTTTCTCCCAGGGAACTGAGTTGACATAAGCTCATATGTTATTAAAAACCTATAATTATCAATATTATCTACATAAGGTTCTTCTTTTAACGCGGGCACATGTCTTAACTCATATTCAGACACATACTCTTTTGTTGAAATAGTACTACTTCTTGTAGCTTGTGTTAATGCGCTGTTGGTATCTTGCTCGTATTGCACATTAACATTTCTTGGTTCTGAGTATTCTTTTGGTGTTACAGTAAACCCACCTTTTACAACTCTTTGAAAGTTGAAGTACGAAATGGTTTCAATTTTTCCATGATAATGAGCTGTAGGGATATCTTCTTGAATTATAAGGTCATCAATTTTCCAAAACGGTGATGTTATTTTATAGGTCCATTCAACTACAGACCCTACTTTTACATTAGGCATAGTAAAAGAGGTCTGATCCCAATTATCTGAAATCTTATTCTTAAAAATTCCATTTTTCTTTAGTTTTTCAGATTTAAGCTTTCCATTTTCAATATTATAAGTATAGGCTTTAATACTATTTACTCGTTCATTTTCGGTAGGAGATCTGTATAAATTTATTTCTTTAGTACCATAATCTAAGCCATCTTTAGTAAGTATTTTAATGCGCTCGTGCATTTCTGTAACAAACACCCATCCATCTGGATGATCATAATCAATATAACTTCTTCTAAACTTATATAACTTCACAGCACTTGCAGAAGAGTCTTGCTGATAAGTATTATTTTCTACATCAGATTTTGATACTTTCCCAAATTTATAATCTTGCGCAGATAGTGATAATGTAGATGTAATGATAACAACTACGAGCATTAAAATTGTTTTTTTCATTGTATGTTAGTTTGGTTAGTTTGCTTTATTTATTACAAAAGATGACTTGTCGGCCTTAGCAATTTTTCTCCTAAAACTTCTATAAGAGCTATACTCTTCTTTGGGATAATCACCCTTAAATATTTCTAAATACCGTTGATATTTTACTTTTGTTTCTTCAGCTTTTGTAAGAGACATTTTATAGACTCCAAATTTTGTTTTTATTTCTTTGCTTTCAGGTAGCGCTTCAATGGCAAACCCTTCTGGAATAGCTATTTCAAAAGTGTCTTCATTTACATAACCTCGCTGAATGACAAATGGTAATTTTCGTTCGGAGTATCTTGGAGGAACATAGGTAGACCTTTTAAACACATTTGGCTTAATCAACATTTTTTCACCAGCCATAACAGCATATTTAGGTACCGTTACTTCTATGTGTTCTGTTACCTCTATATTATCGCGATCGTTTTTTAGTTCTATTTTTTCAAGAGTAAGATCATTTAAATAATCCCAATTTTCTTTATAGTGTTCACTTTTATCTTTGGTGTCACTCTCAAAAACATTAAACTTTGCATTATACCTTGTCCCGCCTGCAGCAGATTTATATACAGCTTTAAATCCTCCATTAATATCTAAGGTTATATCTGCATCGCTTTTGAGGTAATTTTCTTTACTGGAATAAATTTTAGTATGCTCTATTTTCCCTCCTTCCGGAGTAATCACCAATACATCTCTATCATCTGTAAATCCAGCTATATGACCAAAAGGCACTTTTTGGTTTGTACACTCTAACCAAATATTGTCATCACCATTAGGAATATTTAAAATAACATGATTTGTTTGACCTAAAAATGAAACAAAATCTCTACTAACACTAGTTAAGTTTGGAGAAGCATATAGTCTTGTATAATATGAATTAACTCCAACAACATCTAAAAGCGCCTTTGTATAATTTGTTAGTGCTTTGCAATCTCCATATTTTAAATTATCAACATCGGAAGCCAACATAGGTTGCATTCCGCCAACACCTTCCTGAATACTTATATACCTAGTATTATTCTGAACATAATTATAAATCACCTTAGCTTTTTCAATATCACTCTCTTTTTCTTTTACAAGTTCCTTAATTTTATTTTTAGTGTTTTCAGACAACTGCATTCTGTTCTTTAATAAATCTTGATACATCCATTTCCCATGATTTATCCAACTTTTGGCAGACCCCAAATACCCTTCGTAATTAAATTGCTCAAGGCTCATTAGTAAGCTTGGTATAATTTTTTTAAGTGACGGTTTTAATGCCTCATACTTTATAGCCTTTAAATTCTTAGCTATATAAATATTATATCCATCTTTAATGTTCTTTTCTATATCAAAACCATTAAAATTATTCTCTTTAACATTAAGCCGTGATAATTGATTATAGGTTATTTCATAAATACTTTTTTCAGTACTTATATGGAAGCTTTCTAAAGGATGCCATTTAGGAATAGATGCCGTATTTTTAGTGCTTTTTTCATAATAAAACTCAACTGTATATGGATAACTAGTAGGAATATATTTTATATATTTTACTCGACTGTCTTCAAAAAGTGAAATATCACTAACCGCAGCAACATCATTAAAATCAGATTTCTTATATTTCTTAATCACTTTTCCAGTTGCATCATAAACAATTGCCCCTAACTTTTTAACAGAAATCCCCTCATCATAGTAGACATTTGCTAAAACATCGACATTTCCATTTTCATTTAAAACTGTAATCACTCTTCTATAGGAGTGTTCAAGATTATCAACCTTAGGAATGTTTATCCTTGTTTCGGCTAACCTAATTACTGAGCTAGCATTCTCCCTTAATTCGACAGGAATAGTACTTGCTTTAAATAAATTATCTTGCGAAAAAGCGTGTAGTGTAGTGAGCAAGTAACATATACTCACCAAATACTTAAGTTTCATATAAGTAGGTTTTATATAAATACAATTAACTTTTAAGCCTTAGGGAGCTATGTAATTGATATTTAATCTGTTAATTTTTAAATACAGAATAAATAAAAACCTTACCTCAAATATAAGAAATCATTAGTTAAAATCACTGCTATTTTAACTTAACCTAATCTCTTTGTTTGGTATCTATTATTATAGTTACAGGACCATCATTTAACAACTCTACTTTCATATCTGCACCAAACTCTCCCGTTTGTATAGGTTTCCCTATTTCTATTTCAAGTTGTTTTACAAAACTTTCATACAATGGAATAGCAACATCTGGTTTTGCTGCTTTAATATAACTTGGGCGGTTACCCTTTTTGGTATTAGCATGTAAAGTAAACTGACTTACTACAATAACATCGCCATCTATATCTAAAACAGATTTGTTCATAATACCATTATCATCTCCAAAAATTCTAAGATTGGCTATTTTTTTAGACAGCCAATTTATATCTTCTTGCCCATCTTCATTAATAACACCTAATAACACTAACAAACCAGTTTCTATATCTGCAACTTTGTTACCTTCAATAGTAACCGAGCTATGTTTTACACGTTGAATGACTGCTTTCATTCTTTTTCAAAATTATCAGTTCTGTAATGTTCGTCTTCGCCTTCTAAAATTTGCAAATAACTTCTATATCTAGAATAGGCTATTTCATCATTTTCCAATGCTTTTTTAACAGCGCATTTAGGCTCCTTTAAATGTAAACAATTGTTAAACTTACACTCTTGCTTTAATGCAAAAAACTCAGGAAAATAATCGCCTACTTCTTCTTTTTCCATATCTACAATACCAAAACCTTTTATACCTGGCGTATCAATAATTTTTGCACCAAAGCTCAAATCGAACATTTCTGCAAAAGTAGTTGTGTGTTGCCCTTGCTGGTGTTGCTCTGATATTTCTTTTGTCTTTAAATCTAAATCGGGCTCAATAGCATTTACCAAAGTAGATTTACCAACTCCTGAATGTCCAGAAAACATACTTACTTTTCCTTTCATTAAAGCTTTTACTTTATCGACATTCTTTCCTGTTATAGCCGAAACACCAATACACTCATAACCAATCTTTCTATATAAAGCTGCCAGATATTTCACTTCTAACAGAGTTTCCTCGTCGTAGGTGTCAACTTTATTAAACAGCAACACTGTGTTTACTGAATAGGCTTCAGCGGTAGCTAAAAACCGGTCAATAAAACTGGTAAATGTAGGTGGATTATTAATTGTTATCAGCAAAAACACCTGATCTACATTACTTGCAATTATGTGGGTTTGCTTAGATAGGTTGACCGATTTGCGAACTATATAATTTTTTCGATCCTGAATTCTGTTAATTATTCCAGTTTCTTGGTTGTTCTTGGTTTCAAGTTCAAAATCTACATAATCGCCAACAGCAATAGGATTGGTACTCTTTATCCCTTTAAGCCTAAATTTTCCTTTTATTCGACACTCGTATATTTTCCCGTTACTTGTTTTAACGGTATACCAACTGCCTGTAGATTTATAAACGATGCCTGTCATAAAAAATCAAAAATAATCTAAAAAAAATATTCTTTGGTATAGATGTTGTTTTATCTTGGCATTATCAATAAAAAACTTAAACATATTATGAAAAAACCACTCATTATTTTAGCCCTAACTCTATTTTCTTTTTTAGACCTAAGTGCTCAAGTTGAATACAAGGTTATAACTAGTGTAGAATCTATTGTTCCTGCTGGACTTGGAAGATCTCGTTTAATATCTACAGATGAAGAACGTAATTATCAAGATTTCTCTTCTGATAGGTCAAGTGATAAAAAAGAAGACAAGCGCAATAAGTCTAAAAGAGGCGATATTAGAGTAAAAGATTTTGAAGAAACCAAACTTTTGAATTTTTATAACTTGGGTGGTATACGTTTTCAAAACATTGCAGCAAATGATGCTTTAATCACATCTAAAATGAACACTATGGCTAAAGAAGGCTGGGAGTTGGCATTTGTAACAAGTGCTGTTGAAAGTGATTCTGGGAAAGGTGATGGAAATGGTATTTTTATTACCAGATATGTTTTTAAAAGAAACAAACAATAACAATAAAAAGGCTCGCCAATGGCGAGCCTTTTTATATTTAATCTGCTTTAAAGATTTTTTCTTGATGGTTAATTGATTCCTGGTGAATCGCTTTAAACATTCTAAGAACAAATTCCTCACTTAAATTATTTTGTTCTCCTTCTAAAATCATTTTGCCTAAAATTTCATTCCAGCGTTTAGACTGAAGTACTGCAACATTATTTGCTTTTTTAAGTTTCCCTATACTGTCTGACACCTTCATACGCTTACCTAAAACCTCTATTAACTGATGATCGATCACATCAATTTGGGTACGTAACGTATTTATTTTATTATTAAACTCTGCCGCAGCCGAAGTCTCTTTTCTAATCTTTAAATCTTCCATATACTGAACAAGGTCAGAAGGTAAAATTTGCTGCTTTGCATCACTCCATGCATTATCTGGGTCATGATGAGTTTCAACCATCAATCCATCAAAATTAAGATCTAATGCCGTTTGACATAGATCGAAAATAATATCACGTCTGCCTGCAATATGAGAAGGATCCAAAATTAGTGGTAAATCTGGAAATCTATTTTGAAGATCGATTGGTAATTGCCATTCTGGATTGTTACGATATCTAGTTTTTTCGTAAGTAGAAAACCCTCTATGAATTACTCCAAGGTTTTTAACATCAGCTTTATAGAAACGCTCCACAGCACCTAACCACAATGCTAGATCTGGGTTTACTGGATTCTTAATTAAAACAGGTTTATCTGTTCCTTTTAAAGCTTCAGCAATTTCTTGTACAATAAACGGACTTACTGTACTTCTAGCGCCTATCCACAACACATCGATATCGTGCTCTAAAGCTAGATCGACGTGGTTAGCATTGGCAACTTCTGTAGAAATTAACATTCCTGTTTCTTCCTTTGCTTTTTGAAGCCATTTTAACCCTAAAGCACCAACACCTTCAAAATTTCCTGGTCTGGTTCTAGGTTTCCAAATACCTGCACGTAGAACGGTTGCGTCAGTATCTTTTAATTGATGCGCAATATTTAAAACCTGATCTTCAGTTTCTGCGCTGCATGGTCCAGCAATTACTAACGGATGTTCTAATCCGAAATTATCTAACCATGTTCTAAGTTCTTTTTTGTTTTCCATAGCATTTACTTTAAGCTATTCCTTTTAATATTTGTTTTATATAATTAGTGTCTTTCATTTCCTGATTTATAGATTCAAAATCTTGTTTTTCCATTAGTTCTTTAAAATGGGTAAGATTTTGTATATACTCCTCAAGAGTTTTTATAACGTTTGTTTTGTTTTGTTCAAAAATTGGTGTCCACATTTCTGGTGAACTTTTAGCCAATCGTACTGTTGACTCAAAACCACTTCCTGCCATATCAAAAATATCGCGCTCATTCTTTTCTTGTTCTATTACTGTTTTTCCCAGCATAAACGAACTGATATGCGATAAATGCGACATATAGGCAATGTGTTTGTCGTGTGACTTTGGTTTCATATAACGAATACGCATCCCAATATCTGTAAACATTTTTAATGCTTTCTCTTGAAGTTTAAATGTGGTTTCTTCTACCTCGCAAATGATATTGGTTTTTCCATTAAACAAACCATAAATTGCAGCAGTTGGACCAGAAAATTCGGTTCCGGCAATTGGATGTGTCGCTAGAAAATTTCTGCGTTTAGGATGCTCTTCAACAGCTAAACATATATCTTCTTTTGTTGAACCAACATCTATCACTAAAGCATCATCAGATACTAAATCTAAAATTGTCGGCAATAGTTTTACCGTTGCATCAACAGGTATTGATACAATTACTAAATCTGCTTCTTTTATATCTTCTAGTGTGGCTTTTTTGTCTATAACATTTTCAGCTAAGGCTAAATCTAAATGCTCATCGCTTTTATCAACACCATAAATAGTCACAGAGTTATCTAACTTTTTAATATCTAAAGCTAAACTTCCACCTATTAGCCCTACACCTATTACATATATCTTTTTCATAATACTCTTTGTATTGCTTCTTCTATATCTTCATTTGAAGCACATAAAGAAAATCTTATATAACCTTCACCTTTACTACCAAAAATGGTTCCTGGTGTTATAAACACGTGATTGTTTTTAAGTACCACATCTATAAATTCTTCGGCTTTTGTAAATGGTGGTAATTTTGCCCATACAAACAACCCTGATGTATTTTTATCGTATGTACAGTTTAAAGCATCGGCTAACTTCCAAATAAGTTCACGACGTCTTTCGTAAACACTATTTAAACTTAAATACCAAAGCTTAGAACATCTTAAAGCTTCAATTGCTCCTTTCTGTATACCATAGAACATTCCAGAATCCATATTACTTTTTACCTTCAAAATATTAGCAATATGCTCGCCATCACCAAGTACCATTCCTACACGCCAACCAGCCATATTAAAGGTTTTACTCAGAGAATTTAATTCTAAGCAAACATCTTTTGCTCCAGTTACTTTTAGAATACTCTTAGGTGCATCGTTAAGTATAAAGCTATACGGATTATCATTAACAATTAGTATTTTATTACGTCGTGCAAAATCAACTAACTCCTGATACATTTTATATGTAGCCTGAGCTCCAGTAGGCATGTGCGGATAGCTAATCCACATCAGTTTTACTTTGGTTAGATCTTGCTTTTCTAACGCAGTTATATTTGGCATCCAATTATTCGATTCATCCAATTCATAAAAAATTGGTTTTGCTCCTAATAATCTTGTAACCGATTGATATGTTGGATAACCAGGATTAGGTATAAGCACTTCATCGTCTTCATTTAAGTAAGTCATTGAGATATGCATAATGCCTTCCTTACTACCAATTAATGGCAGAATCTCGGTCATAGGACTTAAATGCACTTGAAACTGTTCTCTATAGAATTCAGCCATCGCTTCTCTAAGCTCAGGAAGCCCTTGATAACTTTGATATTTATGAGCTGAGGCGTCTTCCATACCCTCGATCATAGCGCTCACTACTTTTTGTGGAGGCTGCAAATCTGGACTTCCAATTCCAAGATTAATTATAGGTTTTCCCGCTGCTTTTAGTAAGTTAACTTCTCGCAGTTTTTTAGAAAAATAGTATTCTTCAACTGTATGTAACCTGTTAGCTACTTCAATCATAACTTTGCATTTATATATTCGCCCAATACCTTAAAGTCTTCTGCCATAATATTTATGATAGATTTTGCTTTCACATAATCTTCGTAAGTGTCGAAAGTCACATCAACAAAAAATGCATACTTCCAAGGTGTTTCAATTTTAGGTAAGGACTGAATTTTAGTTAAGTTCAATTTACAATCACTCATTACATTAAGTATAGTCGCTAAACTTCCACGTTTATGATCTAATTCAAATTTTAGTGATGCCTTATTTATTTTATTCTCTGGAATTTCAGAGTTGGTTCGTTTTACAATTACAAATCGCGTTTCATTGTGCTTAATGGTTTGAATGCTTTTTGCCAGTATCTCAACTTCAAATATCTGGGCAGCCATTTCGCTAGCAATCGCACCAATATTACTCAACTGTTGTTCATGAATTCGCTGTGCAACCTCTGCTGTATCTCTGTCTTCTACTAATTTAATATGAGGATATTTTTTAAAGAACTCCTTACATTGTAATAATGCCATAGGATGCGAATACACCTCTTGAATGTCTTCTATACTTTGCCCTGGCAATACCATTAGGTTATGCTGAATATCTAAATACTTTTCACCAACAATGTGCAAATGGTGATTATCTATTAAAGCATAATTAGGTATGATCGATCCAGCAATTGAGTTTTCTATCGCCATAATTGCAGCATCACATTCGGTACTAGTTAAAGCATTTACTACAGCGTCAAAAGTCAGGCATTCCTTTATATGAACACCATTATCGAAATATTGCTGAGAAACAATATGATGATTTGATCCTTTAACACCCTGTATTGCAACTGATTTAATCATAAGCAAAAAAAAAGTCTCGATTTTCATCGAGACTTACATTTAAATTTATATCTATAAATTACACATATAACGTCTCGTTCCTTTTGCTAAAAAAGAAATAAAACCAGTTATAATATGTAAAGTTGTTTGTGTTCATTGTTTTAATGATGAGGCTAAAGTAATTAATATTTTCACAAATCAAAATACTAAGGCATTTTTTTTGATGTTTTGCACAAAATCATAGAGATTGTGAAATAATAAACGTTAGTTTTTACAGAATGTTTATTTTTGGTCAAACCTTTATTACATGTCAATAAAAGTAGCGCAACTTACAAAAGTGTACGGAACACAAAAAGCTTTGAACAACGTAAGTTTTGAAGTAAATAAACCTGAAGTAGTTGGTTTTCTTGGACCTAATGGAGCAGGAAAATCGACCATGATGAAAATTTTAACTACCTATTTAAAAGCTACAGAAGGTGACGCAAAAGTAAATGGCTTTGATGTATCGCTTAATTCAAAACAGGTTCAGCAAAGTGTTGGTTATCTACCAGAGCATAACCCCTTATATTTAGACATGTATGTAAAAGAGTATCTGCATTTTAACGCACAGGTATACGGTGTGAAAAAAGATCGGATAAATGAAGTAATAACCCTTACCGGACTAACGCCAGAAGCTCATAAAACCATAGGACAACTTTCTAAAGGGTATCGACAACGGGTTGGTTTAGCAAACGCCTTATTACATGATCCGGAAGTGTTAATTCTGGATGAACCAACTACAGGATTAGATCCTAATCAATTAGTTGATATCAGAAATTTAATAACATCTATAGGCAACAAAAAAACAGTGTTCTTGTCTACACATATCATGCAAGAAGTTGAAGCCATGTGTGACCGTGTTATTATTATTAATAAAGGAGAAATTGTTGCTGATAAAACACTTAAAGAACTTCGTGAAGGCTCTGAACAAGTTGTGGTAGTTGAATTTGATTACCGCGTAGAAGATGCCTTTTTAAAAAAACTACCAAAAGTAACTAAGGTTGAAAATACACACGATTTTGCTTACGAAATTACCTTTAATTCTACAGAAGATATGCGCTCGCACGTATTTGATTTTGCACATGACAACGACCTGAAAATTCTTCAATTAAATCAAAAAAATGCAAGCTTAGAGAGTTTGTTTAGAGAATTGACTAATTCTTAATTCTGAAAAACGAGCTGTCCTGTATAGTATTGCTGCACATCAACAGTTGGTGGTTCATTAACCGAAATTATATTTCCTGTGCTGCGTAATTCTCCAGACAAAGATTCCTGCGGATTTACAACTATATCATTACTTCCTCTATGAAAAATGTTTACATTTTGAGCTATAAGATCTGCTCCTTCAAAACGCCCTGCTCCGGCAGCAAAAGTGATATTTAAGTTTTCAAGTTCACCAGATATATAAAAAGATGAAATTTTGTTTGAAACAATATAGAGGTTATCTCCAATGAAATTTATCCTGAAGTCTCCAACTGCAAACAAATCGTCGTCTTGAAAATCGTCTGATAAAAGAGTTAAATTAGAAAAATTGAGTGTTCCATTTGAAGTAATATCAAATTGAGATGAGCTCCTAATTTTTGTAATATTAGGTGCTGTTACATACACCTTAGTAATGCCATAGTCTCTAATTAAATTACAAGAATTCTTATCGGTTAACTGTAATTGCTCACCCACTACCTTTACTTCTACTTCATTTAAAAGGTTCTCTCCTGTTTCTACAATAACCTTATAATCATCGGATTGTTCAATAGTTAAGTTTATATCTTTATTGACCAAAATTTCACTAAAATCAAGAACAGAAATTTCTTTTAAAATGCGCTTACCCGATGTTTGAAAGCAATCGGTCGCATTCTCACTTGAACACGCAGTAAGTAACACCAATATTATTATATAAATGTATTGCTTCATAATCTTATTCCAACTCCAAATTCTACTGCTTCAGCAGCTGTTCCATGGGATTTTACAGATGCTGTACCAAACCATTTTTTTCCAAAATATCGTTTTAATCCAACTCTAAAATATACTCGATCTTCAAAATCATACGGATAATATACATAGTATCCAGCCTGAGTTTCTACAGACATTTTATTAATAAATAATTCATGACCTGCAAACAAACCTACTCGTTTATAATCTGTATTTTCATCAATATTTCTATCAGGAAACGCAACACTTTCATACTTTATAAATTCTTTTAAAAATTTAGAAAAAAACACATCTGTACCAAACTGTATGCTACTTTTATAACTCAATCTTTTATCTGCATATCCTGAAAAAACATAAAAAGGAAACTGGCCACTTCCTATAATATCGCTTTCATTAATACCAGTTCTAAACACTACATTATACTTTATGGGCTCGGTAAAATTTTCAGAGTTATCAGTGCTTTGGTATACATTATCAACTTCCTCTAAATTGTAAGTAACTCCCGCATTTAATGTAACCACATTAATACTTGTATTTGGTGCCTTGACATTTGCATTTGAATAGTGTATTAAAGATACGCCAGCTTGCAAACCAAAATTTCCAAATATTCGTTCTTTTTTAAAATTGAACATCAAATACGTACTACTTAACAACTTCGATCCAAAAGCGATATTTTTATGATTATCTATCTTATGGTATGGGTTAGTCGTTAACGCAATACCTTGTCCTACCCGAAACATAAACATTCGTTTTAGGAAATAGAAATTATAATGTGCATAAACTCCATAGTTATTTCCTAAAGTCTCATTTTTTAAATTCTGGTAAATGAATGATGCACCGTAATCGGGAAAGCCATATCGTTCCTGCCAAGATTCTTCTCCAAAGGTTTTCTTGTTCCATCCAATAATTACGCCTTCAGGGTGCCCTTTTATTAAATGTAATATCCCATTATTATGAAGGCTAATATTTCCTCTAAAATAATTAACATCTATAACAGATTGTTCTTTTGATTCTTGAGCTAATCCAACAACCCATACATTAAAAAAAATAAGGAATACTAATTTCTTCATATTAAGCGCCAAATATAACTAAATATCATATTAACAAACATTATAAATCGAACACTAAGTAGCTGTTTTTTTGAATCTTTAATGTATATTTACTTCGTATTCGAGTATCTTTTCATGAAGTTTATTAAGCTTTTCTTTTTCGGAATCCTTTTAGCAGTTAACCTTAATGCGTTAGCTCAGTCTACACAAAGTGACATTAAATTAGTAGTTTTTGAAGGCTCAGACTGGTGTACAAATTGTATTAGGTTTGAAAAAAACATTCTCTCTAAAAAAGCATTTTCCAATTTTTTAGAACAGGAGCATATTAAAATTGATCGTTTGGATTTCCCTCAAAAAAAAGCACAAAGCAATGCGCAAAAACAACGCAATTCAACGATGGCAGAAACGCTAAAATTTGATGGTGCTTTTCCTGGAATCAAACTTGTTTTTGGGAATAAAAGAATTATTTCTAATATAAATTACTCCAATGAAAATGTTGAAGAGTTCATTAAAATAATACAATCGAAAATTGCTTCCTTAAAATGATTTCTTTAAAAAAACATATTAAACTACTTTTAATTGTTTTAGGACTTATAATTACGTCCTCATGCAAAACCGCCCTAAAACCATATGAACGTATTTACGTAAACGATCCTGAAATGCAAATGGGCACTACTATTTGCAATAATTTTGAGCATTATGTACAATCTATCAGAGAAGGTGCAACTTCTATTGGTGGCACTAAAGGTAGTGGCGGCTGCGGCTGTAATTAATTTGAACAATCAATGAAATACTTAACTCTATCTGTTTTTTTTCTTTTTGTTTTAAATAGCACTGCTCAAGATAGTGATAGAGAAAAAATAAACGTGAATCAATTAGAGGTTGAGTTTGTATACAACCATTATATGCAAGATGGAGATAATTCTGCTATTACTGGTGGTGCTGGAACAGAAAGGCTTATTGTTTATGGCCCTTCTATGCAAGTTAAACGTAGTTTTGGAAAGAATATCATTGACTTTCAATTAGGCGCAGATATTATTTCTTCGGCATCTACCGATAAAATTGATTTTGTGGTGTCTTCGGCTTCTCGACTAGATGCACGAACCTATACAAATATGCATTACTCAAGATTGCTTAATAATGCATTTACATTAAATGGAGGCATAGGTTTTTCTATTGAATCTGATTATTTTTCCTTTGCTAAATATTTAGGTGTTTCTAAAGTTTCTAAAAATAAAATGCAGACTTTTTCTGGTCAAATACAAGTATTTAATGATGATTTAAGATGGGGGCGACTTAACGAAAAAACTAATTTCGGACCATCTAATCTAGTGTATCCCATCGAACTGCGTTTTCAAGAATGGTATGATGTACATGAAAGAAATACTTATAATTTAAATTTGAGTTTTACTCAGGTGCTAGACAAAAGAAATGTTGTAGGCATCTTTGGTTTATTGAGCTATCAAGAAGGCTTATTAGCAACACCTTTTCATAGAATATATTTCTCTGATGACACATTAGCTGTGGAACAACTTCCTAAAAAACGTAAAAAGGGTTCTTTAGGATTTAGGTGGAACAGATTTATTAAAGGAAACCTTATCACAAGAAACAGTATTAGTGGATATGCTGACAACTTTGATATTACTGGTTTTTCTATAGAGAATGAAACAGCACTAAAAATAGATCCGAAATGGACCGTCTATGGGAATATAAGATACTATACGCAATCGGCATCTAAATATTTTGCACCTTATAAGATGCATGATAGTGCTTCGCAATATTATACTTCAGATTTTGATCTTTCTAAGTTCAACTCCTATAAAATAGGGTTTGGATTTAAATTTAGTCCCTACCATTTTAAAACTAAATTTAGACGTTTTGACACGTTCACTTTAAACTATAACTATTATAGACGATCAAATAATTTGAGTGCTCACATGTTTTCGCTAACAGTAAAAAACACGCGTTTCTACAAGACTAAAAAATAGCTGAAGCTATCGCTTTAATATTATCACTTTTACCCATAGAATAATAATGCAACACAGGAACTCCTGCAGCTTGTAACTCTTTAGATTGTTGTATACACCATTCTACTCCAACTTGCCTTACTTCTTTATTATTTTTACAAGATTCAACAGCTTGAATTAAATCTTCCGGTAAATCAATCTTAAAAACTTGTGGTAATAGTTGCAAATGACGCTTTACAGCAATAGGCTTTATTCCTGGAATAATTGGCACTGTTATACCAGCTTTTTTAGCAGCTTCAACAAATGCAAAATACTTATCATTATCAAAGAACATTTGAGTTACCACATAATCTGCCCCTCTATCTACTTTTTCTTTTAAACGTTTTAAGTCTGTTTGTAATGAAGGTGCTTCAATATGTTTTTCAGGATATCCAGCAACACCAATACAGAAATCGGCTTTATGATTCGTTTCAATTACATCATGGAGGTATTTTCCTTTGTTCAAATTCTGAATTTGATCTACTAGTTGAGATGCATATAAATGACCTCCATTAGAAGCTTCAAAATACTTTTGATGACTCATAGCATCACCACGTAATGCCATCACATTCTCAATACCTAAATAATGGCAATCTACCAGTAAGTATTCTGTTTCTTCTTTTGTAAAACCGCCACAAAGCACATGTGGTACTGTATCTACATCATATTTATGTTTTATCGCCGCACAAATACCAACAGTACCAGGACGCATTCTGGTAATTTTTCGATCTAGCAACCCTTCCTTTTCTATATATACATACTCCTCCCTCGATGTTGTTACATCAATAAAAGGCGGTTTAAACTCCATTAAAGGATCGATGTTATTATATAATTCCTGGATACTATTTCCTTTTTTTGGTGGAATGATTTCGAAAGAGAATAATGTTTCTCCTTTGGCCTTCTTTATATGATCTGTTACCTTCATTTTAAATTAATGCTTTTTTTAATTGTTCGTAATCTCCTTCATACTCCCAATAAATCCATCTCCCTTCTGCGTAATCGGTTAATATGAATGACTCACTGATAGATTTTATTCTAGAGATGGCTACAATTTTTTTTGAAAATCCATCTACTTTTACTTTTTCTATAATTTCTTTATTAGCTTCGTCAAAACCATGCACAATAGTATGACTACCCAATTTTAATTCTATAAACATATATTGTTAATTAACAGCTATACTTGGGTGTAACCATTTTCTAGCTTTATCTTTTGTAATTTCTTTTCTCTTTGCAAAGTCTTCAACTTGATCGTCTGTGATTTTTCCTAATCCAAAATATTTTGATTCTTGGTTAGCAAAATAATACCCACTCACACTCGCAGCTGGCCACATTGCTAAACTTTCGGTAAGTTTAACTCCAATAGACTCTTCTACATTTAGCAAATCCCAAATTGTTTCTTTTTCTAAATGATCTGGGCAAGCAGGATATCCTGGAGCAGGACGAATACCTTTATAACTTTCTTTAATCAATTCTTCGTTAGAAAGATCTTCATTTGGTGCATAACCCCAATGTTTTGTTCTTACTTCTTTATGTAAATACTCTGCAAAGGCCTCTGCAAAACGATCTGCTAATGCTTGAACCATAATAGCACTATAGTCATCTTCTCTGTCCTTATAACTCTGAGCTAATTCATCTGCTCCGAAAACAGATACACAAAAAGTTCCCATATAATCAGTAAGATTACTAGACTTAGGAGCAACAAAATCGGCTAAAGCAAAACTTGGTTTACCTTCTCGTTTTTGTAATTGCTGACGCAGTGTTCTAAACACTGCGATTTCTTCTCCTTTTTTAGAAATAGAAATATCATCGTCATTAATTGTATTCGCTTCAAACAGCCCAAAAATTGCCTTTGGTGTTAATTGTTGTTTCGCAATTATTGTTGCTAACATTTTTTGAGCATCTTCATATAAATGTGTAGCCTGTTCACCTACAACGTCGTCTTCTAAAATGTTTGGGTATTTACCATGTAAATCCCAGCTTCTAAAAAAAGGACTCCAATCTATAAAAGGCACTAGCTCTTTTAAACTAATTTGCTTTAATTCTTGAATACCTAATGCTTTTGGCTTTACAATTTCAGTGTTATTCCAATCTATTAGAAACTTTCTTTTACGAGCCTCTTCAATAGATATATAAGATTTTGTTTTTCCACGTTTTAAGAATTTTTCACGAAACTCTTCATATTCCTTTTTCAATTTAGCGACATATAAGTTGCTCTTTTCTTTATTAAGAAGATCACCAACTACAGTTACTGCTCTTGAAGCATCATTTACATGAACAACTGCATTTTTATACTCAGGATCTATCTTAACAGCTGTATGTGCTTTTGATGTTGTAGCTCCTCCAATTAATAATGGCACAGAAAAATCTTGTCGTTCCATTTCTTTAGCGAGATACACCATTTCATCTAAAGACGGAGTTATCAATCCAGATAATCCAATAGCATCTACATTTTCTTTTTTAGCAGTTTCTATAATCTTTTCTGGAGGCACCATTACACCTAGATCGACTATTTCATAGTTATTACAACCTAAAACAACACTTACAATATTTTTACCTATATCATGAACATCACCTTTTACTGTTGCCATTAACACTTTCCCAAGTGCTTTTTGTTCCTCACTTTTTTCAGCCTCTATAAACGGATTTAAGTATGCCACAGCTTTTTTCATTACTCTAGCCGATTTTACTACTTGCGGTAAAAACATTTTTCCATCACCAAACAAATCACCAACAACATTCATCCCTGTCATTAAATGTCCTTCAATAACTTGTAATGGTCGTTCAACACTCAATCTAGCTTCTTCAGCATCTTCTACAATAAAAGTATCAATCCCTTTAACCAACGCATGAGTTATACGTTCTTGTAACGGTTGGTTACGCCATTCTAGGGCTGTAGTATTATCTTCTTTCTTTTGTCCTTTAACTGTTTCTGCAAATTCTAACAAGCGTTCTGTAGCATCATCTCGCCTATCTAAAACAACATCTTCTACATGTTCTAAAAGGTCTTTTGGAATATCATCATAAACTTCCAACATAGTTGGGTTTACAATTCCCATATTCATTCCTGCTTTTATAGCATGGTATAAAAACACCGAATGCATTGCTTCTCTTACTACATTATTTCCTCTAAAGGAAAATGACACGTTGCTGACTCCACCACTTACACTTACATGTGGTAGATTTTCTCTAACCCATCGTGTAGATTCTATAAAATCGATAGCATTCTTTCGATGTTCTTCCATTCCAGTTGCTACTGGAAAAATGTTTAAATCGAAAATAATATCTTCAGGAGGAAAGTGGACAATGTCCACTAATATTTTATAAGAACGCTCGGCTATTTCTATACGTCGTTCATAAGTATCTGCTTGACCAACTTCGTCAAAAGCCATAACAATTACAGCAGCTCCATAACGTTTTATTTGTGTTGCTTCCCAAATAAATTTCTCTTCTCCTTCTTTTAAACTAATTGAGTTAACAACACACTTTCCTTGTACTACTTGTAAACCAGCTTCAATGATTTCCCATTTTGAGCTATCTATCATAATAGGAACGCGACTAATATCTGGTTCAGCAGCGATAAGATTTAAAAACCGAACCATGGCTTGCTTTCCATCAATCAAACCATCATCCATATTGATATCGATAATTTGCGCACCTCCATCTACTTGATGACGAGCTATATCTAAGGCCTCATCAAACTTCTCTTCTTTTACTAATCGAAGAAACTTACGCGAACCTGCAACATTAGTACGCTCACCAACATTAATAAAATTACTTTCGGGTGTTATAATTAGTGGTTCCAGACCAGAAAGCATCATATGCTTTTGGTGTTTGGTGTTTGATATTTCGTATTTCGTATTATTTGAACCCATAATTATTCCTTGTTTTTAAAATAGTTAATGAAACCATTTAGTAATTTTTTGCAAGTAGTAATATTTTTTAAAACCCCAGCGAACTGATTTTCTGAAACATACCTCAAATCGAACGCTAAAAACAACTGTGTTTCTAATTCAAAAAGCGATCCTTTTGCTATATACAAAAACTGAATAGTTTCTTTATCTGATTGTCTCCCAATTCCTTCGGCTATATTTGAAGGAATTGAAATAACACTTCTATTTATTTGACTGGTAAGAGTATAAACTTCTGCTTTTGGGAAATTCCTTGTTAAATCATAAACAGATTTCACCAAACTTCTTGCAGCTTTCCACACTTCCAATTCTGTATAATTCTTCATATTAGATATACTTTTTATTCTAACAACCAACAGCTAAACACCAACAACTGACCGAGGTTCGTACTTTGCTGCAACCTCAGCAATTGCCTTAATATGTGCGGGACTGGTTCCACAACAACCTCCTATAATGTTTATTAAATCCTTTTTTAAATATTCTTCTATTTGAGCAGCCATTTCCTCAGGTGTTTCATCATATTCACCAAAAGCATTTGGTAAACCAGCATTAGGGTGTGCAGAAATAGCAAAATCTGTTTTCGACGCAATAGCTTCTAAATGTGGTTGCAATAAATTTGCTCCAAGAGCACAGTTAAATCCAACTGATAATAATGGAATATGTGATACTGAAATTAAAAACGCCTCTGCTGTTTGCCCTGATAAAGTTCTACCTGAAGCATCAGTAATAGTTCCTGAAACCATTATTGGCACATCTATATTACGTTCAGCTTTTACTTCTTCAATAGCAAATAATGCTGCTTTTGCATTTAGCGTATCAAAGATGGTTTCTACCAACAAAATATCTGAACCACCATCAAGTAAACCCTCTACCTGCTCTTTATAAGCTATTCGTAATTCATCAAAAGTAACAGCTCTATAACCAGGATCATTGACATCTGGCGACATACTAGCTGTTCTATTTGTAGGTCCAATTGACCCAGCTACAAAACGTGGTTTATGAGGCTCTTTAGCTGTAAATTCATCAGCTACTTGTTTGGCTATTTTTGCAGATTCATAATTAAGTTCATATGCCAAATGTTCCATATTATAATCTGCCATACCAATAGTAGTTCCTGAAAATGTATTTGTTTCTACAATATCTGCTCCAGCTTCAAAATATTTTGCATGTACTTCAGCAATAGCTTTGGGTTGCGTTAAGGATAATAAATCATTATTCCCTTTTAGAGGCGATGGAAAATCTTTAAAACGCTCACCACGAAAATCTTCTTCAGTAAAATTATATTGCTGAAGCATTGTTCCCATAGCACCATCGAGTACTAAAATGCGTTTTTCTAAAATTTGACGTATGTCTGACATTTATGATAAATTATATATCAATATGTCATCAGGAAAGTAAGAGGAATTGCTCTTGGTTATCTGTCTGTTTTTATTACAGTAGAATTTAGCACCTTCTTTAAAGTTAAAGGGTTGCTAAGGCTTCACAGGGTCTATTCCCTCTGCCTTTCGTGATAACTATCAATAATATTAATGAACGGCACAAAGTAACGTAATTAATTTTTAATTATCACATAGTTTTTTAGTTTTTATTGAAATAGACTAGAAGACAAATAACGATCACCTCTATCGCAGACAATACTCACTATAGTTCCTTTATTTATCTGTTCTGCTACTTTTAGAGCTACAGCTAATGCGCCTCCACTACTCATGCCAGCAAATACACCTTCTTCTTTTGCTAAACGTTGCGTCATAGCTTTTGCTTCGTCTTCACTTACTTCAATAATATTATCAACTAAACTTTTGTTAAAAATCCCAGGTACATAAGCAGGTGACCATTTTCTAATTCCTGGGATACGTGATCCTTCACTTGGTTGCGCTCCTATAATTGAAACTGAATCACTTTGTTCTTTTAAGTATGTGGCTGTTCCTGTTATTGTACCAGTGGTTCCCATTGCAGACACAAAATGCGTTATTTGTCCATTAGTAGCTTCCCAAATCTCAGGACCAGTAGTTTTATAATGCGCTTTCCAGTTATCATCATTTTCAAATTGATTAAGCAACGTATAGCCTTTTTCTTTTTTTAATTGAATGGCTAAGTCACGAGAGCCTTCAATACCAATATCACTAGATGTTAAAATTACTTCTGCTCCATGAGCTCTCATCGTATCAACACGTTCTTTAGTGGAATTCTCAGGCATAATTAACACCATATTTAACCCTAAAACTCTAGAAATATACGCTAATGCGATTCCTGTATTACCGCTAGTTGCTTCAACCAAAGTATCTCCAGGGTTAATATCTCCTCGCTTTAAAGCTTCAGAAATCATATTATAAACCGGACGATCTTTAACACTTCCTCCTGGATTATTCCCTTCTAATTTTAATAATAAACGCACACCATCTTTTTTAATGAGATTTTTAGTTTCAATTAGCGGTGTATTACCTATAAAATCTAGGATAGTTGACATACTTATTGTTGTTTTCGGGTACCTATTTTATTTTCTAACTGGTTTGTTACAATAGAATTCTCGGGAATAGAATTGGTGATCCATACATTGGCGCCAATAATGGAGTTTGCTCCTATAACAATATCGCCTCCTAAAATGGTGGCGTTTGCATAAATAACTACATTATCTTCAATTGTAGGATGGCGCTTTGTAGAAGCTAGATTCTTTTTCACCTGAATACCTCCTAAAGTCACACCTTGGTATATTTTGACATTGTCCTTGATTACCGACGTTTCTCCTATAACAATTCCAGTGGCGTGATCTATAAAAAACGATTCACCAATGGTTGCACCAGGATGAATATCGGTTCCGGTTAGTCCATGTGCATATTCGCTCATCATTCTAGGAATTATAGGCAATTCTAATTTAAAAAGCTCATGACTTAGTCTGTAAATTGCAATGGCATGAAATCCAGGGTACGCCAAATATATTTCCTCTAAACTTCTAGCTGCTGGATCATTTTTTTCAAAAGCTATTGCATCTTTATCTAAGCTTTCACGAATAACTGGAAGCTGTGCCTTAAAAGAAGTCCAGGTGTTTTCTCCTTCATTAATGTTAAGTTCTGATGTTATTTTCAGAAACTGTTCTTTAAGCCATTTCAATTCATTTAACTGATCTTCAACACCTAAAAACAAAGCGTAAAATAATCGCTTAGTGAATTGTTCGATAGTATCTTTTAAGGCTAAATTATATGATGATCGTTTGCTTATTTCTGACTTCATGTATTTAATATTCAGGTGCCAAAGTTACTTCTAATTCGTTTAAATTTGAAGTAATTGGAATTTGACAACCCAATCTACTATTCGATTTTACATAGAACGCTTCACTTAACATCGCTTCTTCTTCATCTTGCATTTCATTAAGTTGGTGATCCGATTCAATATAACACTGACAAGAAGCACACATTGCCATTCCTCCACAAGTACCTTCAACCGGAAGTTCGTAAGCTTTAAAAACTTCCATCAGGTTCATTGCCATATCTGTCGGAGCTATGAGCTGATGCATTACACCTTCTCTATCTGTAACTTTTATGTTGATATTATGTTCCATAGAAAATATTAAGACCTTTCGATGCTTCGACTGCGCTCAGCACAGCGCAAGCTCAAGGTGACAAAAGGTTATTGAATAGCTTGTACTACAGCTTTTGGTGCTTCCTTACGAGTACCGTCAAAGCCATCAATTCCACTTACTGTAGTATATTTAAGTACATTTCTTTTTCCAGGGTTGATAATTTGAAACGCAGATTGACACATTAATGTTGCTTCGTGAAAACCGCAAAGAATTAGCTTTAACTTTCCAGGATAAGTATTGACATCGCCAATGGCAAAAATTCCAGGAACATTTGTTTGATAATCGAACGTATCAACTTTAATAGCATTCTTTTCAATTTCTAATCCCCAATTTGCAATAGGTCCTAATTTTGGAGATAACCCAAAAAGTGGAATGAAGTGATCTGTTTCAATTACTTCTTCTTCACCTTCTCTTGTAACTGTTATGCCTTGAAGCGTATCATCACCATGTAACGCAGTAACTTCAGCAGGAGTGATTAAATTAATTTTATTAAGCAACTTCAATTCTCTTACTTTTTCCACTGAATCTAACGCTCCTCTAAATTCATTTCTTCTATGAATTAAAGTCACTTCTGAAGCAACATCAGCTAAAAAGATACTCCAGTCTAACGCTGAGTCTCCTCCTCCTGCAATAACAACTTTTTTATCCCTGTATACTTCTGGATCTTTTATCATATAAGCTACACCATTATCTTCAAACTTTTCAAGATTTTCAAGTTGTGGCTTACGTGGTTCAAAACTTCCTAGTCCACCAGCTATAGCAACTACATGCGCTTGATGCTTGGTACCTTTATTTGTAGTAACTATAAAAGTTCCGTCCTCTTGCTTTTC
The DNA here is from genome assembly GCA_030148025.1 of Flavobacteriaceae bacterium. Classification (GTDB taxonomy): domain Bacteria; phylum Bacteroidota; class Bacteroidia; order Flavobacteriales; family Flavobacteriaceae; genus JASBUG01. The sequence continues at coordinate 61,603 of JASBUG010000043.1, forward strand.
AATTGTATCTGCACGCTCCCCTAAAGTAAATCCAGGTTCGAATTGCTTAGACTGTTCTAATAAATTTTTGGTAAGATCTCCTGCTAAAATTTCGGGAAACCCTGGAATATCGTAAATGGGTTTTTTAGGGTAAATCTCACTACACTGACCTCCTGGTTGTGCTAAAGCATCAATTAAATGACACTTCAACTTTAACAATCCAGCTTCAAAAACAGTAAACAAACCTGTAGGTCCTGCTCCAATTATTAATATATCTGTTTTAATCATTTTGGTAATTTTTCTTTTGCAATTATTAACTCTTCTGTTAAGGCATTTAGCTGGCTTACTTTAGCAGCAAAATCACCTTGAATATTTTTTCTAAATCGGTTTAAATTAACAGCTAGTTTGTCTATATCATCAGGAATGATCTGCTCAAACAATTGACGTAAACGTTTTGCCATAGTTGGCGATTTTCCGTTGGTAGAAATAGCTATCTTCACGTTACCTTTGGTTACGATTCCTCCTAAATAGAAATCGCATATATCTGGTGTATCAGCAACATTTACAAGTAAATATCTTTTCTTAGCATCTTTATAAATTTGCCTGTTTACATCGATATTGTTTGTCGCTGCTATTACTAAATTCTTATCTATCAAAAAAGAACTATCATAACTCATCTCTATCAAATCAACATGGTATCTTTCGGCTAAATCTTTAACTTCTTGCTTAAAACTACTAGCAACCATAGTTACATTTGCATGAGGGCTAGATTTTAATAAAAAACTTAATTTTTCTAATGCTACATTACCACCACCCACTATTAGTGTTTGAAGCTCATGCATTTTAAGGAATATAGGGTATAAATTATTGCGCTCCATGACTTGTATAATTCACTTTAACTTCAGTATAAAACTGCTTAAGTTTATGACTATGCTTTACCACATCACCTATTACAATAATTGCAGGATTGCTTAGTTTTTTAGTTTCTACAACTTCTAAAATGGAATCTATTGTTCCCACTCCAACATTTTCATTTGGAAGTGTTCCATTTTGAATTATAGCTACAGCATCATTACCTCTGTGATACTTTTTAAATAAACTCACTATTTCAGGGAGTTTACTCATTCCCATTAAAATAGCTATAGTTGCTGTAGATTGCGCAGCTAACGCTACGTCGTTAGACAATTTTCGTTGAGACGTTGTTCCTGTTATTACCCAAAAACTTTCGGAAACATTACGCTTAGTTAACGATATTCCTTGAGATGCAGGAACAGCTATAGATGATGAAATTCCAGGAACCACATGGCATTCAATTCCAAAAGCGTCAGCATAAGCAATTTCTTCACTTCCACGTCCAAAAACAAAGGGATCTCCTCCTTTTAATCGTACCACATGACCGTTAGTAAGTGCGTGTTCTACAATTAAATTATTAATCTCGTCTTGCGAGTATCTGTGAAAATCTTTTCGTTTACCCACAAATATTTTGATAGCAGCCTTTGGTGCGTACTCCAACAACTCGGTATTAACCAACGCATCATACAATACTACATTGGCTTCAGCTAATGCTTTAACTCCTTTTACAGTAATTAAATCTGCATCACCTGGTCCTGCTCCTACCAAGGATAATCTAGGTTTTTTATTGACTAACATTTTCTAATTCTTTTTCTCTGTAAGCTTCAATCAATTTGAAAAACTCTTGTGCGTCATGTAAATATGAACTAGCAAAAGATTCTGATGGTTCATTCTCCTTAAGTTGATACACTAATTCAGCAAAGCTTGTTTTTAAGGTTAGCTTATTAGTTTCAATAAATATTTCATCAAATTGTTTTATGATTCCAGCTTGTGTATTTGTTTTTTTATTTTCTGCTAGTAATAGTGCTTTTGCTCCATTTACGAAAGCCGCATACGTATGATAAATAGCATCAGACCATTTTTCATTTTTAAACGATTCAATCGCTAAATCTAATTTTTCTCTTGCTTCTAAAATTAATGTAGCCACAAGATCAATAACAACACCAGCACATTCTCCAATTCCAACGGCTTGAATATATTTATCGCTATTTCCCCAATCTATAAAATCACTTTCCTGAAGATTTTCGGTAGACGACAACGGAACGAGTAGTTCATAAAAATACTTTTCTCCTAATCTATCGTAATAGTCTAGAAAGGATTCATTAGCTTCTTGATTCAACTGATAATCATCTAATAAAAATCTTAAGGCTTGCGGACCGCGTTTTGAAGGTAGTTTAATCACTTTATCAGCAAAACGTCCTTCTCCATTTCCAAGTACGCCTCCTCCTAGTAACACCTGAACAGCAGGAGCAACTAATTTTTCTTTAGTTCTAATAGACATTCCTTGAAAGCCTATGTGCGCCATGTTGTGTTGTCCACAAGCATTCATGCAACCACTAATTTTTATAGTTACATTTTTATTATTTAAATACTGCGGATATTTCTCAATTAAAACACGTTCCAGTTCATTTGCCATTCCTGTACTACTTGCTATTCCTAAATTACAAGTGTCTGTTCCTGGGCATGCCGTGATATCTACAGTAGAATTATAACCTAGATCAACAAATCCTAGTTTTTTTAATTCCTGATAAAAAAGAGGTAACACGTCTTCTTGTACATGACGTATTAATATATTTTGACGTAAAGTAAATCGTAATTCATCAGCTGCATAATCCCTAATTAAACGTGCTAATTGTCTAGCTTTTTCGGTTGAAAAATCACCTAACTGCACTTTTATTCCAATAGCAAATAGCCTTTCTTGTTTTTGAGGGATAACATTTAGTTTCTTCCAAGAGTCAAACTCTTCTTTATTTACAGAAACCTTGTCTGAATTTGAAACCTCTGGTAAAGTTATTTCTTCTTCAAAAGCAGACGTATCAATTTCAAATTCCTGAACAGATAATGCTTTTTGTTCTTCTTCAACTAGTTTCACAAAAGCTTCTAAACCAATATCTTTTATTAGGAATTTCATTCGTGCTTTTAAACGTTTTGCACGTTCTCCATGGCGATCAAAAATTCGTAATACACTTTCGGTTACCGGAATAATTTTATTAGTTGGTAAAAACTCAAACAATACATCAGCATGTCTAGGTTGAGATCCCAATCCACCACCAAGCATCACTTTAAATCCGCGTTGACCATTCTGAATTTTAGGAATAAATCCAAGGTCATGAATATAACTTAAAGCTGTATCTGTATCTGAGGAAGAAAATGAAATTTTAAATTTTCGTCCCATTTCTTGGCACACTGGATTTCGTAAAAAGAACTGAAATACTGCATGTGCATAAGGTGATACATCGAAAGGTTCATTAATATCAATCCCAGCTGTAGCGCTAGCCGTCACATTTCTTACTGTATTACCACAGGCTTCACGCAAAGTAACATCGTCTTTTTCTAGCTCTGCCCAAAGTTCAGGTGTTCTATCAAGACTTACATAATGTATTTGTATATCTTGCCTGGTGGTAATATGTAATCTTCCTGTTGAGTACTCATCAGACACATCTGCAATTCGCAGTAACTGTTTACTAGTTACTTTGCCATATGGTAATTTGATGCGAATCATTTGCACCCCAAACTGACGTTGTCCATACACACCACGTGCTAAACGTAAACTTCTAAAGCGCTCTTCGTTTAAATGTCCTTCTTTAAACAATCGAATTTTTTGTTCTAATTCGATGATGTCCTTTTCTACTACAGGGTTTTCAATTTCTGTTCTAAAACTTTGCATATCAATTTTTCCTCTAAATGCATAAGAGGTTTAGTGTTTTGTTGTTATGTACTATTGAATAAATCCTGCTCCCACAGTATTATTTGATTGGGAATCGATTAATATGAACGAGCCATTCGTACGATGCTCTTTAAACGCATCATAAAAAATTGGTCTGTTTAACTTAAAGCTTACCGAAGCGATATCGTTCATTCCTAAACTTTGCGCATCAGTACTTATACCAGAATAATCTGGATTGATCTTATGATGAATATTCTCTACTCTTGCCAACACCTTATTAACTCCATGCTGTAATAGATACTTAGCTCCACTAGTTAATTGCTTTGCATCCATCCAACATATAGTAGCTGTAAATTGTTTTTCTATAGTTGGCAGATCATTTTCTTTTACGATCATATCACCACGGCTTACATTAATATCATTTTCAAGAGTGATTGTAACCGATGATCGTCTGGATGCAGTATCAAAAGTTTTGTCGTAAGCATAGATCTCCTTGATCTTAGATTTTGTTTGTGATGGTAATACAACCACATCATCACCAACACTTAAGTCACCTCCATAAACTTTTCCTGCATAACCTCTAAAATCATGAAATTCGTTTGTTTTAGGGCGTACTACATATTGTACTGGAAAGCGTGGTGTTCCAGTATTATAAATATCTTCGGTTTTTAATTGCTCCAAATGCTCAATTAAAGTTTGCCCGTTATACCATGGCATATTATCTGAGCCATGAACAACATTATCACCTTTTAAAGCACTTACAGGGATAAACGTAATTCGTTGATCCTGATAATCTCTTTTTTCCATTAGTGCTTCAAAATCTGCTTTGATATTGTTGTATGTTTCTTCAGAAAAATCAACCAAATCCATCTTATTAATAGCTACTATCACATCTTTAACGCGTAACAGATTATTGATAAAAAAGTGACGATTGGTTTGCTCTATTACACCTTTTCTGGCATCTATTAAAACAATGGCCGCTTGAGAAGTAGATGCTCCTGTAACCATGTTTCTGGTATACTCTACATGCCCAGGAGTATCTGCAATAATGTAACTTTTTGTATTTGTTGAAAAATAGATATGAGCCACATCTATGGTTATCCCTTGTTCACGTTCGGCTACTAGTCCATCGGTTGCGAAAGAGAAGTCCAAATAATCAAATCCCTTTTGCTTACTTGCTCTTTCAATAGCTTCTAATTTATCGTTCGTTAAGGATTTTGTATCATAAAGTAGACGTCCTATCAAAGTACTTTTACCATCGTCTACACTACCTGCCGTTGCTATTTTTAATACATCCATGATTTTACTTTTTAAGTGATCTAAGACAAGGATTATCCTGCACGACCTCAGATCATGTTATTTTAATATTGTTATGTTGTTTGAATTTTACTTAGAAATACCCTTGCTGTTTTCGTTTTTCCATAGCTGCTTCAGAGCGCTTATCGTCTATCCTAGCACCACGTTCTGAAATACTTGAATCCCTGATCTCTTGAACTACTGTTGAAATATCTGTTGCGCTAGACAATACTGCTGCTGTACAGCTCATATCGCCAACAGTTCTAAAACGCACCATACGCTCTTCAACCAATTCATCTTCTTCACGATATACCACATCATCATTAGTAGACCAAATAAGTCCATCACGAATAAATGTTGGTCTGGTATGCGCAAAGTAAATAGACGGAATATCGATATCTTCTTTTTCGATATACGACCATACATCTAATTCCGTCCAATTAGAAATTGGAAACACACGTACGTTTTGTCCTAATTCAATTTCACCATTAAGCATATCGAATAGTTCTGGTCTCTGATTTTTTTCATCCCATTGACCAAAGTCATCACGAACAGAAAAAATGCGTTCTTTAGCTCTAGCTTTTTCCTCATCACGACGTGCGCCACCAATACAAGCATCGAATTTAAATTCTTCAATAGCATCTAAAAGTGTGGTAGTTTGTAATGAATTTCTACTGGCATACTTTCCTGACTCTTCCTTCACTTTACCTTGATCTATGGAGTCTTGAACATTCCTTACAATTAATTCTAACCCTAATTCCTTGACAAGATTATCTCTAAATTCAATGGTTTCAGGAAAGTTGTGACCAGTATCTATATGCATTAGAGGGAACGGAATTTTTGCTGGATAAAACGCTTTTTGAGCTAAGCGTACTAAGGTTATAGAATCCTTTCCTCCCGAAAACAGTAACACAGGATTTTCGAACTGTGCAGCTACTTCTCGGATAATATAAATAGCTTCATTCTCTAACGGATTGATATGTGCTGTATTTGTCATATAAGTAGTTTTAGGCGTGAAGTCCGCATTCGCGATTAGACAACACTTTTGTTGGGTCAAAATATTTGAATTCGTTTGGTAAATTGTTTTCTTCTAAATAAGCATCTAATTCTTCATCTGAATAATGATAGAAAGGACTCACCTTTAAAGTTCCATCTGCAGCTTGCGATACAATATCGATACTGTCTCTAAAATTAGTTTGTCCTTTACGCAGGTTTGTAAACCACACATCAGGCTGGTGTTCAGTCATTGCTCGTTTAAATGGTTCTAGTTTTACTTGCTCTGTAAATAGTTTGTGTTTTGGATCATCTATATCTGGAATTCCTAACACCGCATCACGGTAAGCAGACGTTTGTTTTGGCACATACAACTTCACATTAAGATCTAGTTGTTCTATAATTTCATTAGCATGTTTATACGTATTAGGTGTATTATAACCTGTATCACACCAAATTACTTTAATATCTTTTTTTACAGATGCAACTGCGTGTAAAATAGCAGCCTCATAAGGTCTAAAGTTCGTCGTCACTACTGGATTTTTCGCATTAGTTATTGCCCACTCTACAATTTCTTGTGGTGATTTATTGGCTAACTCTTCATTAATCTTTTGTAATTCAAGGCTCATTATTTCCCCCATTTAATTGAATTCCATACACGTTCATGAACGAAATACAGAATCATTTTTGTTATTAATTCTACTGCTCCTATTGATAGCGCCAAGGTCAAGGCTCCAGTTAGCAACCATGAAATTAAAATCGTATCTATGGTGCCAACAGCCCGCCAACTAAGGGTTTTCACAACACTACGCTTAATTTTTTCACTTGTACCTTTTTTAGATACAGTTGATTTTGTTCTTGTATTTAAAACACTATCTAGGATCATTATTTTTTTAATTACTATTACCCTATCGGATTACTAGGTTAATGATGCAAATGTATTATAAAATTTTAATAATCAAAGGTTTTTAAGATATTTTATGATATTAAATCGGCTAATGACTTATTATTGAAGATGTTTAACGTGCTATCTCTTACTTCTATCATTAATTTATGTACAGAACATGCCGTTTCATCTGGACAATCATCACATTTTTCATAAAAGTTCAAGCTTACACATGGCACCATAGCAATAGGTCCTTCTAATACACGCATTACTTCTACCATCATAATATCTTTAGGATCTTTGAGTAAATAGTAACCACCACCTTTACCTTTTTTAGATCCTAAAAAGCCTGCTTTTCTGAGTGTTAATAATATACTCTCAAGATACTTTTGTGAAATATTTTCACTCTCAGCTATGGCTGCAATTTGAACAGGCGATCTATTCTCCTGTTTTGCCATATATGTTAAAGCCTTTAAGCCATATTTTGTTTTTGCGGAAAGCATAGCACGAATATAAACATTAATCCGTGCAAATACCTAACTTTCCAATGCCTGATTTAAATCATTAATTACATCTTCCACATGCTCTAAACCAACAGACACGCGAACTAAACCATCTGTAATACTCACCTCTAACCTATCGGCTTCACTTAATTTACTATGCGTAGTAGATGCTGGATGTGTAACAATAGTTCTGGTATCTCCAAGATTAGCAGATAATGAACACAACTTAATAGCATCTAAAAATTTACGTCCTGCTTCTACACCTCCTTTAATTTCAAAAGCCACAATGTTTCCACCTTTTAGCATTTGTTTTTTTGCTACTTCGTATTGTGGATGTGATTTTAAAAATGGGTATTTCACCCAATTCACCTTGTCATGTGCTTCTAAAAACTGAGCTACTTTAAGTGCATTTTCGCAATGTTTATCTACTCTTACTGTTAAGGTTTCTAAACTTTTAGACAATGTCCACGCATTAAAAGGCGATAATGCTGGCCCAGTATTACGCGAGAATAAATAGATCTCACGAATTAAATCTGCTCTACCAACTGCTACACCACCTAAGACACGTCCTTGTCCGTCCATTAACTTCGTAGCGGAATGAATCACCACATCTGCTCCAAACTTAATAGGCTGTTGTAAATATGGTGTCGCAAAACAATTGTCAATCACCAATATCAAATTATGTTTCTTAGCAATTTTTCCCAATAATTCCAGATCTAAAATGTCTACAGCAGGATTTGTTGGTGATTCAGCATATAATATTTTAGTTTTTGAAGTAATTAAACTTTCAATTGTATCAACCTCATCTACTTTAAAGTAACTTGTACTGATATTCCATTTAGGCAAATATTTTGTGAATAAGGTATGTGTAGATCCAAACACCGATTGAGCCGACACTATATGATCACCACTCTCCAATAAGGCCGCCAATGTGGAGAAAACAGCGGCCATTCCTGTAGCAAAGGCATACCCATCTTCAGCGCCTTCTAATTTGCATACCTTTTCCACAAACTCGGAGGTATTTGGATTTGTAAAACGACTGTAAATATTACGCTGCTTCTCTTCTGTAAAAGAAGCTCGCATATCTTCAGCATCTTCAAAGACAAAACTTGAGGTTAGGTACAAAGGGCTTGTGTGTTCTAAAAATTGTGAACGATCTATTTGGGTTCTTATTGCTTCTGTTTCTTTATTGTAAGTACTCATTAATTTTTCTTTTATTGGATTCTGAAATTCAGAAATAACCTATTTTACTTTTCAAGGTTTGTATCTACTAATCTTAATATATCTCCAAAAACACCTCTTGCAGTTACTTGTGCTCCAGCACCAGCACCTTGAATTACTAAAGGTTGTTCACCATAAGATTCAGTGTATATTTCAAAAATAGAATCGGAACCTTTTAATGCACCTAAAGGTGAACTTTTAGGCACAGATACTAATTTTACATCAAGCTTAGCTCCTTGTTCGTCTGCTAGATTCCCATAGAGATCGCCAATATAGCGCAACACATGATCTGGTTCTTGGTTATCTTTCACGCTTTGATATTCGGCATTCATCTGTTCGAAAGATTTTAAAAACTCAGATGCTTCAATATTTCGTAACGCTTCTGGAATAAGATTTTGAATATTTACATCATCTATCTCGTTATGTAAATCTAATTCTCTTGCTAAGATTAGTAATTTACGAGCCACATCATTTCCACATAGATCTTCTCTAGGATCTGGTTCTGTAAATCCTTTATCAACCGCTTCTTGCAATACTTCAGAAAATGGTTTATCGCTCACCGAAAAATTATTAAACAAATAACTTAACGACCCTGAAAACACACCACGAATACGTGTGATATTTTCACCTGAAAGATGTAATAGCTTAATGGTGTCTATTAAAGGTAAACCTGCACCAACATTGGTTTCATACAAGTAACGCTTTTGGTGTTTATCAAGATGCAAACGCAGTTCCTTATAAAAGTTTAGATCAATTGTATTCGCAATTTTATTTGAGGACACTAAGTCGAATCCATGATCAACCAACTTAGTATAATTCTCTACAAAATCTTTACTCGCTGTATTATCAATAGCAATTAAATTTTCCAGATGATGCTCATCTGCATAGGCTATAATATCATCAATAGAATAAGCTTGTCCGTTATTAATTTTATCGTTCCAGTTAGAGTTTATTCCATCCTCATTAAGCAAGACCTTTTTAGAATTAGCAATTGCAAAAATATTCAGCTTAACACCTTTACGTTTTTCAATATCATCTGCAGAAGATATGATCTGATCGATCAACGTTCCACCAACTAATCCATGGCCAAAAATGGCTAAATTGATCTTTTTTGATATTCCGAAGATCTCACCATGAATTACATTCAAAGCTTTATGCAGTTCATGCTTTTTTACTACCAAACTCACATTCTTCCCAGACACCGTATTATTGAATAATAATGGAACAATCTGGTTTCTTATAAGTGTATTAAATGGCTTATGGAACGTACTTAGATCTTGGCCTATTATTGAAATCACTGATACATCATCTACAATTTCAATATTGTTTACATCCTTAGAATAGAAATCGTTCTCGAATTCGCGCTCTAATGCAATGACTGCTTCTGAGGCTCTATCGGCAGCAATCACCAAACCAATTCCCCTTTCGGAAGAGCCTTGAGAAATGATACTTACACTAATATTATGGTTACTCAAGGCTCTAAAAATTCGTGCATCTACACCTACTCTTCCTAATAATCCACGACCTTCAAGATTTATTAAAGCTACATTATCGAGAACGGACAAAGATTTTATACCCTCTGAACTACTTCTAGCTGTTATTAAAGTGCCTTTATCTTCAGGATTGAATGTATTTAGTATTCTTAATGATATATTCTTTTCTAATAATGGAATAATCGTTTTAGCATGTAATACTGTTGCTCCAAAATTGGCTAGTTCGTTAGCTTCATTAAACGATAGCTCTTCAATTTTTTTAGCATTTTTAACCAAGTCTGGATTCGCCGTATAAATACCATTTACGTGCGTATAGTTTTGCAGTTCTTCGGCATCTAAATAATTAGCCAATAAAGAGGCTGTGTAATTACTTCCGTTACGACCTAAGGTTGTAGTTTCGTTTTTAACATTAGAAGCTATAAAACCACTGACAATATTTACTGTAGTTCCATTATAGGTTTCAAAATGCTTACGAATATTTTCTTTCGATAACTTTGTTAACGGTTGTGCGTCACCAAAGTTTTCATCGGTTTTAATAAGTTGCCTCGCATCTGTTGCATTCGCATTAACACCTTTATCTTTTAGAAGTTGTTCAATAAGTTTAATAGACAACAACTCACCTTGCGCCAATACTTCATCCTTTATTTTTTTGCTATAATCACCTAAGAGCTTCACGCCTTCAAACAACTTATCTAGCGTTGAGAATTCACTAGAAAAATCTACTTTATTAGATATTTCTAATTGATAATTTTTAAAAGCTTCTAACTGCTCTTGGTACGTTTCATTTTTAACTGCTTTTTCTAAAATAGCTTCTAATTCATCTGTTGCTTTTCCTCTTGCTGAAACTACAACAGCTATTCGTTCGCCATCATTCACCTTATCTTCAATAATAGATATTACTCTATCTAATCCTCTACCGTTGGCTAGCGATTTCCCTCCAAACTTTAATATTTTCATGCGTTTTTGATTTGCATCTGGTTTAAAGATGCCTTCAATGATTTTTTCTAATTGTTTGTATTCTATTAAAAAGGCATCATGCCCATGAACCGAATTAATTTCGTGGTATGTTACATGAGGATGTGTTAATGCCAATTGTTTTTGTGTATCTCTATTTTCTTCTGCAGTAAAGAACAAATCTGAATCGACTCCTACGATATGAATCTTCGCCTTTATGGTATCTAATACCTTAAAATTGGCATCCCTATCTTTAGTAACATCAATCGTTTTTAATAATTGATTCATCAACTTATAAGCTGATAACTGAAAACGTTCCTGCAACTTTTTTCCATGATGTAGTAACCAACTTTCGACATTAAAAATTTCAAGAGCGTCATTTTTACTACGCTGAAAACGTTCTTTAAACGATTCTGGAGTTCTATAACACAGCATAGCATGCATTCTTGCATCATGAACAGGGTTATTAGAATTGGTTAAGAATTGTTCTTGAATTTGACAATTCGCAATAAGCCAATCGGTAGCTTTCCAATCGGATGCAACAGGAATTAAATGCTCTGTAATGTCTGGTTGTAACACTGCCATTTCCCAAGCGATCCCTCCACCAAGAGATCCTCCTATGATGGCAAAGAGTTTATCGATTTTTAACTCTTTTAAACCTATTAAAAACAACTTAGCGATATCACGCGCTACAAAACCCTTATAATTTTCAATAACAAACCCGTCATACCCATTTCCAGGAATATTAAAACAGAGAACAGTATAGGTATTGGTATTTATAACTTTTTGTTCTCCAATTAGATCTTTCCACCAACCAGTACTTCCAGCTACATTGCTATTTCCTGTTAGCGCGTGATTCACTAAAATAATTGGTGCTGTACCTAGCTCTTTACCAAAGAGCTGATAACTTAAATCTAGCTCTTCAATAACAACACCGCTTAAGGTTAAGTAATTGGCAATTTTTATATGTAATAATTCTTCTTTCAAAACAACATTTCCCTTTAAGCTCGAACGCATCAATATTCGCGATCTGCAAAAAAAATGTTATTAAGAAATGTGGTGATTTTTAAAAATCTCATGTGTTATCTATCCAAAATAATTCTGAAAACAATTTTCAGAACTGGGTAGAATTTAGCACCTTCTTTAAAAGCATAAAGGGTTGCTAAGGCTTCATCGGGTCTATTCCCTCCACCTTTCTTGATAACATTTCAATACGTGTGTGAACTTTGTGAGTGCAAATATTCAATTATAAAAACGTAAATACAAAATTTTTTTCGGTATTTTTTATTTTTTTTGATTTAATTCCTGAAATTTTTCTCTAATTATTAAATCAACCGATTTATTTTCTATTTTACTTTCGAGCCAAGAAATCACATCCAAATATAAAAATGCACGACGTTCATAAGGATGATCTTCAAATTCTTTGAGTTTTTTATGTAGCTTTTTAAACTCTCCTTTTATTTGGTGTGGATAAATATCACCTAATCCTCTTAAAAACTTGATCATCTCTTTTTGTACCTCGTACAAATCTTCCATTTTGATCAAAAATTTATACGTGCTTTTTATGAGCGACTCCAAATTATAATCTAATCCAGCTTCATAATGCGCCACTAAATTCAATATTCGCGAAAAGCATAACAGATCTTCTCGCATTTGCAATGATCTGTTACTAATAATCTTATCCAGAAACTCAATACATTTCCTATTTTCTCCTATTCCAAAATAAAGGCTTGCAATTTTATAATAGAACACCATAATATGATGCTCATCAATTCGGCTTCTATGTTTTTGAATACCCTCTAAAACTTCACTTACCAATGGTAAGCCTTCACGAAAACTACCTTCCATAAAATGAAGATTGAACTTATTGGAGTAGACATACAAAAAGGTTAAACTTTCTACATTGTCGTCTTTTGGAAACCAATCTTCTTGTGTAATATTTTCAAGTTTATTTAAGGCTTCCTTAAATTTTTCATGATGTTTAATATAAAATAGCGCTTCCAACAAGTATTGATTTCCTCTTAAAAAAAACACAGGGTTTAGTTTTATCATGGCTGGATGCTCATGAAACAGCTCTACCCATTTTTTGGAATATTTATAACAAGACCGAAAATCCTGAGTTAAGAAACTATACCATAAATACGATTTATAAAGCCACAGCTTTTCTCTAAATCCCAGTTCATTTATATCGTATTCCGGTAAACGATCGTTAAAGTATTTGGTTACCCTGTTGTACTCATCATCATTTTTTACATATCCCGTTTTTAAGAACAATCCGTAAAGTTGAAGTGACAAGTTTGAAAGCTTACTGGCTAACAAATTTTGCCTGTTTAAATCTTTTGCCTGAATAGTTAATTCATCGGCACGACTACTAATACTTCTGGTAATATATTGCGATTCTATAACTTTTTCAAGCTCAATGATCTCGTAAGCAATATTCTTTTCTTCATTAGCAATAGCAAGGGCTTTAGCCTTATCTAAGATCTTCAAGCTCTGTTTATATAGCCCTTTATGATATAAAATGGTTGCAAAATCCAATTGTTCTCTTAATTGGGTTCTTACATTTTGATGAGAAGGATTTAAACGCAGGCTAATTAATATCTGTTTATACAAATGCGCTTTAAGATTGGACAACTGTTGCTTTTTTACAATACCACTTTTTAAAATAGCTGCCTCATCATAAGCTTGTAGCTTCTCCAAAATATTGAACAACTGCAGGAATTTAGAATCTTCATTTACACCCAAACGACCCACATAAAGTTTAAACTGTCTTTTTTCAGATTTTGACAGTGACTTTATTAGTACAAACAAATTATCTTTTTGCTCTTTAGTCATAGTTTAAATTTCAATTCAATATATTGATTATCAATTAATTAAAATCAACTAACAGTTGTTAAACATCGTAAAATATTAAGTTCAAATACTCGCTTTGATAACTCCAAAATATAAATTCGCATTACAATAAGAAAATATATTTTAAGAAATGTCTAATACGAACGTTCAAATTTTCGACACCACACTTCGCGATGGCGAACAGGTTCCTGGTTGTAAGTTAAATACCAAACAAAAGGTAATCATTGCAGAACAACTGGATCAACTGGGTGTAGATATTATTGAAGCTGGATTTCCAGTATCTAGTCCAGGGGATTTTAAATCGGTTGAAGCGATCTCTAAAATTGTAAAAAATGCTACAGTTTGTGGACTCACAAGATCTGTTCAAAACGACATTAAAGTTGCTGCAGAGGCCTTACAATATGCTAAGAGGCCTAGAATTCATACAGGAATAGGAACATCTGACTCTCATATCAAACACAAGTTTAAATCTACTAGAGAAGATATTATAGAACGTGCTGTTGCTGCAGTAACCTATGCAAAATCGTTTGTAGACGATGTAGAGTTTTACGCCGAAGATGCCGGTAGAACCGATAATGATTATTTAGCGCAAGTTTGTGAAGCAGTCATCAAAGCAGGCGCAACGGTTTTAAATATTCCTGATACTACTGGATATTGCTTGCCTCATGAATATGGTGCAAAAATTAAATACTTAAAGGAAAATGTAAAGGGTATTGACAAGGCTATATTATCTTGTCATTGTCATAACGATCTAGGTTTAGCTACCGCTAACTCTATTGAAGGGGTCATTAATGGTGCACGTCAAATAGAATGTACTATTAATGGTATTGGTGAGCGTGCAGGAAACACTGCTCTTGAAGAAGTAGTAATGATCTTAAAACAGCACCCTTACTTAAACTTAGACACAAATATTCAAACCGAAATGCTATATGGTGTTAGCCAGTTAGTATCAGACAGTATGGGTATATATACGCAACCTAACAAAGCTATTGTAGGCGCTAATGCCTTTGCGCATAGTTCTGGAATTCATCAAGATGGTGTGATCAAGAATCGTGAAACTTACGAGATCATCGACCCTAAAGATGTAGGTGTTACAGAATCGGCTATTGTTTTAACAGCAAGAAGTGGTCGTGCTGCTTTGGCTTATAGAGCGAAAAATGTGGGTTACGAATTAACCAAATTACAATTAGACGAAGTTTATGCAAACTTCCTGAGCTTTGCGGACAAGAAAAAAGAGATCAACGACAACGACATCCATCAGATTATTGAAACCAGTAACGTTTACAGAGAGATCGTAAGAGCTTAATAAAAAAAGACAACCGCAAAAAGCGGTACATATATATGAAGAAAACATTATTCGATAAAGTTTGGGACGCACATGTCGTCGATTCGGTCCAAGACGGACCCCAAGTTTTATATATAGATAAACATTTAATACACGAGGTTACAAGTCCGCAGGCTTTCAAAGAATTGGAAGAACGCGGAATTCCTGTTTTTAGACCAGATCAAATTGTTGCTACTGCCGATCATAACACGCCAACCGTCGATCAGCATTTACCAGTTAAGGATGAGCTATCCAGAAACCAATTAGCACAACTATCTGAAAATTGCAAAAAGAACAACATTACCCTTTACGAACTTGGACACAAGTACAATGGTATTGTACATGTTATGGCGCCCGAATTAGGGATCACACAACCAGGAATGACCATGGTATGTGGTGATAGCCACACCTCAACGCATGGTGCTTTTGGAACCATTGCTTTTGGTATTGGAACAAGTCAAGTAGCACAAGTATTTGCGAGTCAGTGTTTGCTATTAACCAAACCAAAAAGCCTACGTGTTACTGTAAATGGTACACTTAAAAAAGGCGTACTTCCTAAAGATGTGATACTGTATATCATTTCTAAACTAGGCACTAACTCTGGTACTGGATATTTCTGTGAATATGCTGGCGATGTATTTGAAAACATGAGTATGGAAGGACGCATGACCGTTTGCAATATGAGTATTGAAATGGGTGCTCGCGGTGGTATGATCGCTCCAGACAACACTACTTTCGAATATATTAAAGGACGTGAGTTTGCGCCTCAAGGAGAAGAGTTCGACAAGAAAGTAGCTTACTGGAAAACACTTCCTACCGACGAAGGTGCTGTATTTGATAAAGAATATGAGTTTGACGCTGAAGATATCGAACCAATGGTCACCTTTGGAACCAATCCAGGAATGGGAATCAAGATCACTGAATCTATTCCAACCGAAGAGGATGCCTCCTTTAAAAAGTCGTTACAATATATGGACTTTGAAGCAGGCGATTCTATGGTAAACAAACCTATTAACTATGTGTTTATTGGAAGCTGTACCAATTCTCGTATCGAAGATTTTAGAGTTGCTGCCAACTATGTAAAAGGCAAGCAAAAAGCACCTAATGTTACTGCTTGGTTAGTTCCGGGAAGTAAACAAGTGGAAGCTCAAATAATTTCGGAAGGTTTAAAAGATGTATTTGAAAATGCAGGTTTTCAATTACGACAACCAGGATGCTCTGCATGTTTAGCTATGAATGACGATAAAATTCCTCAAGGTGAATATTGTGTATCGACATCCAATAGAAACTTTGAAGGACGCCAAGGTCAAGGATCGCGCACTATTTTAGCAAGTCCATTAATGGCTGCTGCTACTGCAGTAGCAGGTAAGATCGTAGACATTACAAAAGAAGTTGAACCTTTAGAACTGGCAAATTAATATGGAAAAGTTTACAACATTAACATCGCAGGCGATTCCGTTAAACATTGCCAATGTTGATACCGACCAGATCATTCCTGCACGCTTTTTAAAAGCCACAGACAAACAAGGATTTGGCGATAATGTTTTTAGAGATTGGCGATTTAATAAAGATGGTTCGCCAAACGAAAGCTTCGTTATGAATAATTCTATTTATTCTGGAAGTATCATGGTTGCTGGCGATAATTTTGGATGTGGATCCAGTCGCGAACATGCTGCCTGGGCATTAGTTGGTTACGGTTTTAAAGTTATTGTGTCTAGTTTCTTTGCAGACATTTTTAAAGGCAATGCTCTTAATAATGGATTACTTCCTGTACAGGTTTCAGAAGCATTTTTAAGCGACTTGTTTACGGCTATCGAGAGCAACCCAAATACAGAGTTAGAAGTAAATCTTGAAACGCAAACCATTTCAGTAAAAGGAAGCGACCTTCAGGAAAGTTTCGACATCGATCCGTATAAAAAAACATGTATGATCAATGGGTACGACGACATTGATTATTTATTAAGTAAAAAAACAGAAATTGAAGCTTTCGAAGCTCAAAAAATATATTAGTATGAATTTGAACATTGCAGTTTTACCGGGAGACGGTATTGGTCCAGAAGTTACCGATCAGGCAGTAAAGGTACTAAAGGCCATAGCTATGGAGTATGATCATAATTTTAAATTCACTTATGCACCTGTTGGTGCTATTGCTATCGATAAGCATGGCGATCCATTACCAGAAAGCACTTTAGATATTTGTAAAAGTCATGATGCTATTTTATTTGGTGCTATTGGGCATCCAAAATACGATAACGACCCATCGGCCAAAATACGACCAGAACAAGGGCTTTTAAAACTGCGTAAAGAATGCGGCTTATATGCCAATATTCGTCCTGTAAAAGCTTACGATACTTTATTGGATAAATCACCATTAAAGCAAGACATTATAAAGGACACCGACATTAGTATTTACCGCGAATTAACAGGAGGCATCTATTTTGGTAAAAAACAATTAAGCGACGATGGCAATACGGCATCAGACCTTTGCGAATATACACGTCATGAAATTGAACGTATTACACACTTAGCATTTAAAGCGGCCAAATCGCGACGCAACAAGGTAACTTTGGTCGATAAGGCCAATGTATTGGAAAGTTCTCGCTTATGGCGAAAAGTAGTTGGTGAGGTTGCAAAAAGCTATCCAGATGTAGAGTTGGATTTCTTATTTGTAGATAATGCTGCTATGCAAATGATATTAAACCCAAAACAGTTTGACGTGATACTAACCGAAAACATGTTTGGCGATATTATTAGTGATGAAGCCAGTGTTATTGGTGGTTCTATAGGGCTATTAGCTTCGGCATCTGTAGGTGACAAACACAGTATGTTCGAGCCTATTCACGGTAGTTTCCCTCAGGCAACTGGTAAAGGCATTGCCAATCCTGTGGCCTCTATTTTATCGGCAGCTATGTTATTAGATCATTTTGAATTGTATAACGAAGCCAATACCATTAGAACAGCGGTGGAAAAATCGTTAAAACTACATATTACCACGCCAGATCTAAATACCAAATACGATAATATTACGACCTCGAAAGTAGGCGACTTTATTGAAGATTATATCAATAACCCTGAAGATTCAAATTTGAACTTTACTAATATTCATTTAGGACAATCGACCATAATTTAAATTTTTTTCTATTTAGATTAATAGCAGGTCATTAATTGAGAAGCGCACTTTGTACAAAGTGCGCTTTTGTTATTGTTCTACTATATAAAAGAAGTTACCACTATCGGGAATTTTCAGCAAGCCTTCATCGGCCAGCATATCGGTAGCTTGGGTATAAATAAAATGATACCACCAAATAAAGAATTCTTCAAAACTAATTTCCTGGTCGTAACCCGATTTCTCATACACGTTTATAATATACTCGCTGTTCTTTACCAAAACACGCATTAATTTGGGTTTGTAATACTCGGCCATACTATCTAAAATAGCATTATCGGCTTTATTAATACGTGGTGCTTCTTGCAATAAACCTGCAAAGTATATCTTATCTTTTAATTGCTTGCTTCCTTCGTTACGGTTGTTCCCATAAATAGCAATGGCTGTACTATCGTTAACCGAATTGTATTGGTTGCCATAAATACCAAAATCTTCTTTTGGGTAGTTGGCATTTTCCATAATGGCATAGTAATAATTCTTTCCGTGGCGTTGTGGGCGCTCATCGGTTTTTAAAAATTCGCTTTCTACATTATTAATTTGCCAATTATCCAGCAAGACATTACTCAATATAAAAAACGACAGCTCTTCAAAACTGTGCTTTTTAGACAGTGCGGTAGTACTGTACATATTTTTAATAGTATGCAGCTCCTCCTCTATAGAGCGAAATATCTCTAAAGCTACAGGTGTGCTATAACTAAACAAGCTTTTGCCTTGGGTATCGGTAGCAATAAATACGGTAGGTTTTAACCCTTCACTATCTACCAACCAGTTCTTATCTATCAAGAATTGCGTATTGGTTTCTAGTTCTTTATTAGACCAACCTGCTTTATTTTGAAAAGTAGTGACAGGTATTTGTTCGTGTAAAGCTACCAGAAACAGATCCATACTGTCCTTTTTACTGTAAAAATCGGGGAAGTTTGGACCGCTCGATATCATTTTATGTTCGAAGCGTTTACTAAACACCTCATCAACACTTAATAGTTTTCGAGGTGTGCTGCAAGAGGTAAGGGCAAGCAGCATGCCCAACAAGAGTAATTGTTTCCTCATTTAATTCTTTTTTAGTTAGTGTACTATGTTATGCCCTAATCATGATGCGAGTGCTCATGTTATGGCTTAGGTGGTATAGCTAGTTATTCGATATAAAGAGGTGTTAATACCCAGACTGTTACAGCTGGCAGAAATAAAACTGAAAATTTAACATAAAAAAATGCCTCCATTGAGGATTTCCGTAAAATGGTTTGTAGAAAAACGTGTAATGTTGAAATTAATTTTTGATTTATCACATGATCCTTAAAACAAAAAAAATTAGGCTCAAAGACCTAAATCTTTGGGATGAAAATGCTAGGTTTCCAGACAAATACTTTAAGCAAAATGAAAATGAACTAATTGACTATTTCGTCTCGAAAAAAGATTTCAAAATAATTGAACTTGCCAAGTCAATAATAAAAGACACTGACTTACCTCAAATAGAAAAACTCGTAGTATTAGAATTAGAAGGTAAGAATATTGTAATTGAAGGAAACAGAAGAATAACTGCCTATAAATTAATAACTAATCCTAGCCTAACAAGTAATAACAAAATCAGGGACTTCTTTCAAAAAATTAATAAAACTCCAATTAATGAGGATTTTGAACTTGACTGCATCACAACTAATAATATAGAACAAGCTCTACGTTATGTAGACAGAAAACATAACAATAACAACTTTGAAGTAGCTTGGGGTCAAGCTGAAAGGGATAATTTTAAAGCTCGACGAGGAAGAGCTTCTAGTAAAGAATTATTTAGAATAGGCGTAATTAAGCTTATTAAAAAACTTGATATTCCTGAACCAATGAAAGAAAAAGTTTTAGGAAAAGGTTTTGTTACCACTTTATTTAGAATAATCGACAGTTCTCCAGCTCATAAATTATATGGCTTTAAAATTAATGGCAATGGTAATTTAGAGTTTGAAGATGAAAATTTTCCAAAAAAGCTAAAAGTAATTATTCTAAATGTTTTACAGAAAAAAACTCTTGATAACTCAAAAAAAGTTGATTCTAGAACACTTAATAAAAATTCAGCTAAAGATGAATATTTACAATCTATTGAAACTAATGATTCAAAAAAAGTAGAGAAAATTATTCAAGCAAATACTAAAGAGAACTTATTTGGAGAAAAATCTACTGAAATTTCAGATACTACTGTTGTAAAGATTTTTCCAAAGTCAACTTCAAGAAATCATTTAATCCCTAAAAGTTGCCACCTAACTATTACTGAGCCCAAAATCAATAACATTTATAGAGAGCTCAGAGACAACCTATTGTTAGACAATTCCAAAAAAACAGTTCCAAATGCGGTTGGAGTACTTTTTAGAGTATTTTTAGAAATATCTATTGATTATTATGCAAAAAAAAATGGAAGATTATTTAAGAGAAATGATACAATTGGGAAAAAAATTTCATGGATTGTAAAAGACTTAATCGAAAAAGGGTATAATAAAAATGAATTTAACAGCATAAATAAAGTAGGGTCAGGGAAAAAAGAGGAGACTATATTTGCAATTGATAACTTTCACGAATATGTTCACTCATACAAAACGCAACCTAGTCCGAATGACTTAAAGATAAAATGGGATAATCTACAAGAGTTTTTTATAATATTATGGAACAAAGAAATAAACAATTAAGCAGTTAAGTCAAAATGATGTTATATTCACCATTAAGATACCCTGGAGGGAAAAATAAGCTTTCTGCTTTTATTGCAAAGATTTGCATAGACAATAACATTAATGGTCACTATGTTGAGCCGTATTCTGGTGGTGCCTCTGTAGCCCTTTTCTTGTTAATGGAAGGCTTTGTAGATAAGATAACCATTAATGATAAAGATAGATCTATCTATGCTTTTTGGCATTCGGTTTTAAACAAAACGAATCAACTTTGTGAATTAATCGAAAATGCAGAATTCAATATTGATGAATGGAGAAAGCAACGTAGCATCCAATTCAATAAAAACAATGTAGATTTACTAGAACTAGGCTTTTCAACTTTTTACTTAAATCGCACAAATCGCTCAGGTATAATAAAAGCTGGTGTAATGGGCGGAATAAACCAAGAAGGTGATTATTTGATGGACTGTAGATTTAATAAAGAAGATTTAATTGCAAGAATTAGATCAATTGCTTCTCGAAAAAAAGACATTCGCCTTTATAAAAAAGATGCCATTAAATTAATAGACAAAATTCAAGAAGAGGCTAATAACGAAAACACAGTTTTTTATTTTGACCCGCCATACTATTTAAAAGCTAACAGTCTTTATATGAATTATTATGAAAACAAAAACCATAAAAAGGTTAGCGAAAAAATAAAAGGCATCAAAAATATAAAATGGATCGTTTCCTATGATAATGTTCCCGAAATTCAAAGTTTATATTCTGATTGTCAGAAAAAAGAATTTTCTTTTAAACATACTGCATATAAAGTAAGAGAAGGCAAAGAAATTCTTTTCTTCAGTGATAACACAGTGCAACCACAGATTGAAAATTGGAATCCGTTAAGATTTAAGCTAAAGAAAACTGACACTTCTAAGAGCATTATATATAAATAGTAATCACCATTAACCTTAAACTACTCCCTTAAGGCAAAAAGCAACAGGATTTCTGTTGCTTTTTTATTACGAATTGGTTTTCTGTATTTCAGACAGCATTAAAAAGGTATTTGTATCGCCGTAAAATATAAGTTTATCAATTATTTTTTGAAGGTGTATCTGGTTTCTTGAAAGCACTCTTAAATGCACATTTAAGTTTCCTGTTATTCTATGAGCTTCAATAACTTCTGGAAAATCATTTATAATGTTTAAGAACTCTTTTAGCTTTCCATGAAAGACCTTTATTAAAATAAATGCCTCAATATCATAACCTAGTAGTTTATAATCTAAGTTTACACCATAACCGTTAATCACACCTAGATCCTCCATTTTTTGTAGACGCCCTCGTGTGGCTGAAGGTGAGAGATTAATTATTCGTCCCAACTCTGCAATTGAAAGTCTAGAATTTTTCTTTAAAGCAGCTATTAATTTTAAATCTATATCATCAACCGTTGAATCCATTATAAATGATTAAAATAAAAGTTTTTTCGACTATAAATATACACATATAACACATAAACAACTGTGTCACAATCCATTAAAATAGTAGCTTTAAAAAACAAAAAACAGATGGCTAATTCCTTTTTTAAAGACCTTCAATGTGATAACTGCGGGGAAGTGTACAGTAAAAATCATATCAATACATTTTGCCAAAAAGACAACCAACCGCTATTATCCAGATATACTATTAATGGTTCATTTAGCAAAAACGCGTTAATTAACAGGCCAAAAAACATGTGGCGATATTATGAGATGCTTCCCATTGAAAAGGAGAACAACCGCATACATTTAGGCGAAGGGTTTACACCTTTAATAAACCTGTCGCAATTAGAGTCTAACTATGATCAGTCACACTTATTTTTAAAGGACGAATCTGGAAACCCAACAGGATCATTTAAAGCACGAGGCATTGGTATGGCAGTTAGTAAAGCAAAAGAACTTGGCGTTAAGGAAATATGTATACCAACGGCAGGGAATGCTGGAAGTGCTCTGGCAGCTTATTGTGCCAAAGCAGGTATTAAAGCTCATATTTATATGCCTGAAGCCACTCCGGAAACGTTTCAGTTAGACTGCAAAATAATGGGCGCTAAGGTTACACTAGTTAAAGGAACTATTGCTGATGCGGCAGCTATGATGACACATGATAATGATGGCACTTGGTTTGACGTTTCTACTTTAAAGGAACCTTTTAGAATTGAAGGAAAAAAAACCATGGGTTATGAAATTGCCGAACAACTAGACTGGAAATTGCCTGATGTAATTATCTATCCAACAGGTGGAGGAACAGGTTTAATTGGTATTTGGAAAGCTTTTAATGAGTTAAAAGAATTGGGATGGATTGACAATATTCCTACACGTATGGTTGCTGTTCAGGGTTCTGGTTGCGATCCTGTAATTCAATCATTTAAAAAAGGGATACATACAATATCTCCACACTTCAATCCAGCCACAACCATTGCCAATGGATTAAGAGTTCCAAAGCCTTTTGGAGATAGATTGGTTATGAAAACTATATATGATAGCAATGGGACTGCTGTTTCTATATCTGATAAAGAAATAATAGCTGGACTAAATGAATTTGCAAAAACAGAAGGGTTATTTCTAGCTCCAGAAGGAGCAGCTGTTTGGATGGCTTATAAAAAATTAAAAGTCAAAAATTGGATAAAAAACAATGAGACTGTGGTTTTACTTAACACAGGTTCTGCTTATAAATATGCCGAAAATTTACGCTTTTAACTATATACTATAAACCATTTAGTAGTTTACTAAGATTGGTTTTATACATTTTTCCAACAGGTACAATATGAGTCTCTATTTTGATCCTGTTACCTTCTATACTCTTAATATGCGCCGTAGCCACTGCAAACGACTTATGCACTTGTAAAAACTGGTCGGCAGGTAATTGCGTGAGCAAATCGCTAAACGGTTGGCGTATGCTTATGGTGTCGTCTTTACAAACTACCTTGGTATAATTACCTGAAGCTTCCACATACAGTATATCGCCCACCAATACTTGTATATAAGTTTTATTGCTCTTTAAAAACAATCGTTGTGCTTGTGGTTGTACTGCAGTAGGAGTTACCGCTTGCGGTGTTGCTGTACTAAAGGCTTTATTTACTGCTTTTAAAAATCGTTCAAAACCAAAAGGTTTTAGTAAATAATCGGCAATGTTAAGCTCGTAGCCTTCCAGAGCATATTCTTTATAAGCTGTAGTGACAATCACTTTTGGTGGCGCGCTTAGGGTTTTTAAAAAATCGAACCCTTTTAGTTTTGGCATATTGAGGTCAAGAAAAATAAGGTCTACACTATGTTTATTCAAATATTCAAAAGCTTCTAAAGCATCATAACAATGTTTTGCCAATTCCAAATTAGGAAGCAGGTCGCAATAGCCCTTAATAATATCGTGGGCTACATATTCGTCATCTATAATTAAATATTTGATCATTTTTGTGTCAATATTAATTGTGCCTTATACACGCCTAGGTTTTCATTAAGTACTAAGCTATGCGTTTTAGGGTAGCCCAGTTCTAATCGGCGTTTTAAATTCTGTAAACCTATTCCTGGTTGTTCCTTTATCTCAGGATCAAAATTGTTTTCAATCTCAAATGAGATATTCCCATTTTCAGTTTTTAAGCTGGCATGCACGTAAGCATTGGCTCTTAAATTTTCAACACCATGTTTAAAGGCGTTTTCCAAAAGTATTAAAAACAATAATGGCATCACGGTATGACCTTCTTGAATATCAACATTAAACTGCACATCGATGCTCTTACGGTAACGCATTTGATGGAGCTCAATATACTGTTGTAAATACTCAGCTTCCTCTTCTAAGGTCACAAACTCTTTATCGCCTTCATAAATGCTATAACGCATCATGTCGGACAATTTTAAAATAAGCGCTTGCGCTTTTTCGGTATCGGTTCCCACCAATCCGTATAGATTGTTTAGGGTATTAAAAAAGAAATGCGGATTCACCTGACTTTTTAGATGCAACAGTTCGGTTTTAGCTTTTTCGTTTTTCAGATTGATAATCGCCTTCATTTGCAACAATACCCAACGGGCTATTACAAAAAACAATAATGGAAAATAAAATATAGCGACAATTACTAAGGCATCGGTATCACCATACTCTTCGATTAGAATAATAATACGCCCAACACCTATGGCAAAACACCAAAATATCAGCTTATTAATAAAAGATCTAGACAGTTTTGCAGCACCCTTTTTTTGACGGTAATAATTCCAGATCTGGACAGCTACATAAATTACTGTGTATACCAAAACAAGGATAAACACCGCTTTAAAATCGGGTTTATCTGGGTTAGATTCAATGATTCCAGAAATACATAAGGCACCGCTTAATATTGGTGCTACTATACGCTCTATAGCAGTCCAAGGTTGCGAAAAAGGTTCTTTAGTTTTTCTGCTTAAGATCCAGAAAAATAAGGTATACGCTATAATAAGCACAGAAACTACTATAAATAACAGCCCTGTAAAATGTAAGTTATATGCCATACAAACCTCTCCTCCAAACATAAAAACTAAGCTGAGAACTAAGGCTATTATAATTCGTTTATAGCGTCTAAAAAATGATTCCATACCCAAAACTAATTGAATAAAACGACCCCTCCAAAGAAGTTGACAAACATACATTACCTGTCGTCAAAGCATCAATATTGTGTGACCAAGTAACTTTCTTGCCACTTATAAGCTTTGTGTCACTAGTAGAACAGCGTTTGTCCCACTAATTAGTACCGACTGTATAATGCTTCTACGTTTGCACCACAATCATTAAAAACGAACAGTTAACAACAACTATTTCAATACCATACTATGGCACTACTCATCAAACTTATTTGCAAACTCATTTTCATGTTAGTACTGCTAACATCGCAATCAGATTTAAAGCACAGTTCAGCTGCAATACAAGCCTTGAGCCCAGTTAAAACCAATCTTACTCTAAATTCAAAATAATGACACTATCAATTAACAATTTATCAAAAACCTATGGCAATGGTGTAAAAGCACTACAGGACATTTCGCTAGACATCCCAACAGGAATGTTTGGCTTACTAGGTCCAAACGGTGCTGGAAAATCAACCTTAATGCGTACCATTGCTACTTTACAAGATGCCGATACTGGTAGTATTACGCTAGGCGATCTTAATGTATTAACACAAAAGCATGAGCTTAGAAAAGTGTTAGGTTATTTGCCGCAACAATTTGGCTTATACCCTCGCATTTCGGCCCAAGTATTACTAGATCATTTGGCAGTTTTAAAAGGCATTACCAACAAAGGTGAACGTAATGAGCTGGTAAAGGCTTTACTGCACAAAACCAACCTATATGAAAAACGCAAGCACAATCTTGGAGGTTTTTCGGGTGGTATGAAACAACGTTTTGGAATTGCACAAGCTTTACTAACCAACCCAAAATTATTAATTGTAGATGAGCCTACTGCTGGGTTAGACCCAATGGAACGCAATCGATTTTACAATCTCCTATGTGAACTTGGAGAAAATACCGTAGTTATTTTATCAACCCATATTGTGGATGATGTAAAAGAGCTATGCACCAATATGGCTATTATTAATCAAGGTCAGCTTCTACTAAAAGGAAAGCCTTTAGATGTAATTGATAACATTGAAGGGAAAGTGTACCAAAAAACTATCAAAAAAGAAGAGCTTGAACACTACAAACAACAATACACTACCATTTCGGACAAACTATTTTTAGGAAAACCCGTAATAAACATACTAAGCGATACTGATCCTGGAAATGGATTTATAGCTGTTCCAGCAAGTTTAGAGGATGTGTATTTCACACAGCTAAATAACAACAATTAACCATCAATCTTAAAACAACATACACATGTGGTATTCTATATTTAAATTTGAAATTGGATACAGACTCAAACGTCTGGACACTTATGTTTTCTTTATTTTTTTGTTTCTATTCTCAATTGTTGCCGTTGACTTTATTTATGGTGGCGTTGATCTAGGACCTGTAAAAAAGAATGCGCCTATTATTATCGCAAAAACTATGGGTGCGCTTACTGGTATTACCATGATCATTGCTTCCTTAATTATGGGTGTGCCCATATTACGCGATTTTGAATATAACATAGAGTCGCTCATGTTTGTAAACCCGATTAAAAAAAGAGACTATTTATTAGGACGTTTTTTAGGGTCGTTTGTGATCTTACTTTTTGTGTTTTCATCAATGATATGGGGAAATGCTCTTGGCCAATTTATGCCATGGCGAAACCCTGACGATCAAGTAGTTTTTAATCTTGTAACTTATATTCAACCTTTTTTTACGGTTGTTATTCCTATCTTATTCTTTGGAGCTGCACTATTTTTTATTAGCGGCTCTTTAAGTCGAAAACTGATCGTGGTATACACTCAAGGGCTGTTCATATTTGTATTATTCATGCTTACACGAGGTATTAAAAACGAATTTCTGGGCGCCATTTTAGATCCGTTTTCCCTTAACACACTTTCTGTAATGACAGATACGTGGAGTACTGCTCAGCTAAATTCTCAATTGATACCATTTACATATGTGTTGTTCTACAGCAAACTGTTTTGGGTAGCTGTTGGTGTATTGATCTTAGTATTTGGCTATAGACGTTTTAATTATAACGTAGTAAAAACCAGCGCTTCAAAAAAGAGAAACAAAACAGAAACACCAATTAATGTCAGCCCAAATTTTGACAAAATACTACCTAGTTTCACCATTGGCAAAGGCTTAAAAGCACAGTGCACACAACTATTACAGCATAGTTTATTCTATTTCAAATCTATATTAAAAGAAGTTTCTTTTTGGGCAATTATTATCTGTGCCATGGTAATCATTTTTGTTAACTCTATAAGTTTAGGAACTGTTTACGGGGTAGATAGTTATCCTGCTACCTATTTTATAGTAGAGGAGCTCATGGAAATGTCGGGCTACTTCTTCATCATCGTCATGATATTTTATTCGGGTGAATTAATTTGGAAAGAGCGTAGCATCAAACTTAATTTAATCTATGATGCACTACCTAGCTCAGACTTTATCAATTTAGCGGGAAAGTTCATAGGTCTTAATTTAATTTATATGGTATTAATGCTATCAGTAATTATCGCTGGTATACTCTTTCAAGCCTTTAGCGGCTATTATCATTTTGATCTTGGGCATTATTTTATGAGCTTTTTTGGAGATTTTTTGCCTTTCTTATCATTATTTACGGTTTTATCGTTTTTTATTCACGTCTTAGTAAACAAAAAATTTGTCGCCTATG
This sequence comes from Flavobacteriaceae bacterium, assembly GCA_030148025.1. Taxonomy (GTDB): domain Bacteria; phylum Bacteroidota; class Bacteroidia; order Flavobacteriales; family Flavobacteriaceae; genus JASBUG01. The sequence goes on from JASBUG010000043.1 coordinate 89,915, forward strand.
TTTTAGTAATGATATCTTTTATAACTATTGTCGCATTACCGCTATTAGGTTACGATCATAATTTATACAGTTTTGGAGGCACAAACATTGGCGTGTACTCACATATGAATGGGTATGGACACTTTTTAAAACCATTTTTGTGGCTTAAATCGTATTGGTTTGTGTTTTGTTTTATCTTATTTATTGTTACTTCCATCTTCACCGTTAGAGGTACAGAAACTAATTTTGTAAAACGTTGGAAACAAAGTAAACATCGTTTTACTAAACCATTAGCAAGAGCCACGTCTGTGGCGTTTGTTGTCTTTGTTCTTATTGGGAGTTTTATTTATTACAACACCAATATTTTAAACACCTATTGGGCAGATTCGGAACAGTTAATATTTAGAGCAGGATACGAACAGGATTTAAAACAATTTGAGTACCTACCTCAACCAAAAATAACTGATGTAAATTTAAAAGTGGAGCTATATCCTAAAACACGTGATTATACAGCCGAAGGATATTATACACTTACCAATCCTCATGATCATGCCATTAACGAAATTCATGTTCAGAAGCTAATTGAAGATAATATAACTCTGGATTCAGTAGATCTTAGTGGCGGTGCTACAGTAGATGTTCAATATGAAAACTATGGCTATTACATATACTCTTTAAACAAGCCATTACAACCTGGTGCATCTATAAAAATGAACTTTAAACAAAGTTTTATAACCTCAGGATTCGAGAACAGAGAATTTAGCACCAAAGTGATTAATAATGGTACTTTTTTCAACAATCAAGACTTTCCTTCTTTAGGCTATAACTCTAAATACGAATTACGAGATACAGGTGATCGAGAAGACATGGGTCTACCGTCTCGAAAAGGAATGGCCAGTAAAACCAATACTATAGAACTTAAAAATGGTATTAATGGAGATGATGGTTACAACATCAATTTTGAAATAGTAATTGGCACCGATTTAGATCAAACGGCCATTGCTCCTGGAGCCTTAATTAACCAATGGACTGAGAATAACCGTAGTTACTATCAATACAAAATGGAAGAACGCATGATCAACTTCTACTCAATTGTATCGGCACGATATGAAGTAGAAAAAGATGTTTGGACACCTACAAATAGTACATCAAAACCAGTTGATCTGGAGATTTATTATCATAAAGGGCATCAATACAATCTGGATCGCATGATGGAATCGATGAAAATGTCTTTTGATTATTTCACTACTAATTTTGGACCTTATCCTTATGAACAAATGCGTATTATGGAATTTCCGCGTTATGCAGAATTTGCACAATCCTTTCCTACGGCTGTTCCTTTTTCCGAAGCACTCGGATTTATGTTAGATATCGATGATGAAACCGATGTAGACATGGCATTTTATATTACTGCTCACGAATTGGCGCACCAATGGTGGGGCTTACAGGTAGTTGCAGCCAATGTACAAGGAAGACTTATGGTTTTGGAAACATTAGCACAATACTCTGCCATTATGGTATTGAAACAAAAATATGGTGAAGACAAAGTCCTGCAATTCCTTGAAGGGGAATTAGAAACCTATTTAAAAGGAAAAGCTAAAGAAGACGGTGAAGAACCTTCTCTATCTCTAGTTGAAAAGCAAAGCTATGTATATTATAATAAAGGTGTTATAAATATGTACGTTCTTCAAGAAAAAATAGGCGAAAACAATGTTAATCTTGCATTGCAACGTTTTGTATCGGACTGGAATGCATTCGATTCTAATTTTAACAAAGATCGATACGCGACCACCGACGATCTATTAAATTATTTTAGAGCGGTAACGCCAGCTGACTCACAACACATTATCACAGAATTATTTGAATCGAACACCCCTTACATCAATTCAATTTCAGATTTGAAATAACTGCTAAAAAAGCGCCAATTATGGCGCTTTTTTTAATTCTTCTTTTTAATATCTAATTCGCTAAAGTCTACATCTAATAGACTGGGTTGGTCAAGTTTAAAACCGGTAATTTCTCTTTTGCCATTAAACTCAAACGTAAGTAGACCATCTGTAACCCTTGGGTCGTCCCAGACAATTTCAAAGGTATCGAAATGCCAATGCTTAAGTACACCTGTAAATAGTGGCGTATGTTCAAAAGTTATGCGATAATGGTCACCTTCTTGTATTATCGATATATTACCGTACATAGCATCGGTAAATGTGCCTGTATAAGCCGCCATATCAAGAGACGGTTTTGTGTTGGTAATTTGCTTTCCTCTTGCTTCTTTACGGTTAGACGCTACAATACTGTCTTTTTTAGGGAAGAAATCATAAAGTAATTCGGTGAAATCTTTATAGTCTTTGTCTTTTAAATAGCTTCCTGCCACATCGTACATTAAAGACGATGCCAACCAACTAGCAGAAGTATTTGTTAGTACAATTACTCCGAATTTTTTATTCTTTACCATCAAGCAATTCGCACTCATACCATCGATACCACCAGAATGGTCGATAATTTTATTCCCATTCTTTGGTGTTATCCACCAACCAAAACCATAAGAGGTAAACTCGTTGTGCAACCTTGACACCTTATAATGAAACTGAGGTGTAATAATCTCTCTAAAAGTACGTGGTCTTACAAGGGTGTCTTTACCTACCACACCGTTGTTCAACATGAAATTCATATACTTTGCCATATCACTAGCAGAAGCATAGAACGATCCAGCCGGAGCCATATTATCAAGCTTTTCTTGTTTCACCGCAATTAGCTTAAAGGCTTTATCCTTAATATGTGGCTGAGTTATATTATTACTTTTTTTTCTATCTGCTTGGGTGATTGCAGTACCTTCCATATTTAATGGCTTGAATATTCGATTGCGAATAAAGTCGTCCCAAGAACCGTCTATAACAGCTTCTACTACTTTTGAAGCCACAATAAACATGGTATTTTGGTAAGCGGGTTTCTCACGATAACCAGTTTCTGGTTTTAAGTGTTTTAATCGCCTAACGATCTCTTCTCTTGAAAAGTTAGAATGGTACCAAAGTGTTCCGCCACTTACATCTTTTAAACCACTACGATGTGTTAACAGATCACGAATCGTGAAATTTTGTGTTACATAAGGATCGTATAATTCAAAATATGGCAAATAGGTAACCACCTTATCATCCCAATGTAGTTTCCCTTCGTCTACCAACATTGCCAACGCTACAGGTGTAAACGATTTTGAAATGGAACCAATCGCAAAAAGTGTGTTGTTGTCTACTGACTCGTTTTTGTTAATTGTTTTTGTTCCAAAGCCTTTGGAGTAGATCACTTTACCATCCTGCACTACTGCAATTCCGAGTCCCGGAACTTCGAAGTGCTTCATTTGTTTTGGAATGTATTGATCTAATGAATCGATTGTGTTTTGCGCTAAGCACAAGTGCATGCTAAATAGCAGCATACCGCCTAAAATGTGTTTTATCATGATTGATTTTATTTTATACTAAGACGGCATGACTTTCAACAATGTTACACACTTTCGAATATCTTATTTGTTCTTTTGGTACGGATTGTTTTCGGTAAGGATCAATCCTTCTCCAGGTTTCCACTTATCGTACTCCATATAAAACGCTACTTCTTTAGCACGCTCAATTCCTTGAAGTCTTGCTACCATATGCAAAGCACCATCGATTCCTGCAGACACGCCTGCAGTGGTAATTACAGTACCATTATCTACAAAACGCGCATCACGTTTTACGTCAATTTTCGGGTAATTTCTTTCTAATCCGTCAAGTGCATTATGAAACGTAGTGGCTGTTTTACCATCGAGCATTCCTGCTTCTGCTAAAACAAAAGCTCCTGTACATACCGAAAAATAATAGGCAATATCTGTTTGCGCTTTTACCCAATCTATTACTTTTTTATCCTTATATGCTACACTGGCGTTACCTCCAAAAAAGGCTAGCATATCTGCTTTTGGTGCATTTTCAATACTATAGTCCGGAACTACTTTTAATACACCTTGCGAGATAATTGGATCTTTGGTTTTAGACACCGTAAACACCTCGTAACCTGCATATGCAAATACTTCAAGTGGGCCCGCAAAATCTAAGACCTCAACTCCAGATTGGAGGTAAAAAGCAATTTTCTTTACCCTATTGTTTGAAGCGAGTTCTTTGGTAAGTTCGATTAAAGGCATATTGCATACATCGCATATCCCTTTTTTGTTGTAGGTCTTATCATGGCAATCGGAATTACATGGTGGACATACATAGTGTTTTTCTGTTTCGGTTTGTTGTGCATAATTGGTAAGCATACAAAGAGTGACTACAAGTATTAATAATTGTTTTTTCATCTTACTTCTGTTTTTCAGCAAAAGTAGATGTTCATCACATGCAGTAATAGGACAAGTATACTCAGAATCCGGACAAACCCACTTAAACACTAGAATTAACAGGGATTACATCCTGATATCTTTTAAGTAAAGTCCTAAGCTGATTTGTGCTTTTAAGTCCGCATTTTTCTGCCACATATTCTTTTGTATAACCTTCTGCTAAAAGATGGACAGATTGTTCAACTCGAAGTTTTGTTTGATAATCTCCAATGGTGATCCCTGTTGTTTTTTTAAAGAGACGGGTTAAATTTCTACCACTCATATTTACAGCTTCAGCAATATCTTCTATGGTAACAGCCTGTTCTAAATTTTTAGAAATATAATCTTGCGCATCATGAATCCTTGCGTCTAAATGATTTCTATACTGAAGAAAGATACTTAACTGCGGATCAGAATCTCCCCGTCTTAAATACATAACCACTTCCTTAGCTACTTCAATAGCAAACTTAATACCGTACTCCTTTTCTACGAGGTACAGACATAGGTCGATACCTGAAAGCATCCCTGCACTGGTATATATACGCTCGTTTTCAACAAACAACCTATTCTTTAATAATTCGGTTTCAGGAAATTTTTTCTCAAACAGATCAAACGTCTTCCAATGTGTTGTGGCCTTTTTACCTTTTAACAAGCCTGCATCAGCTAATATGAAGGCTCCTGTACAAACGGAAACCACCGTTGCTCCCTTATCATATTGCCTTTTAAGCCAATTATAAAACTCATGACTTTCCTTTTTAAAGGAAGCATTATTTAATAGTGAAAACTTAATTCCGGGGACAATTAAAATATCTTCAGTGGTTAGTTCAAATGATTTATAGCTTGTCAACCTCGAAAAACCAAGTCCAATGGTACTAACAACCTCATCATCCATGGTACTCGACACAAAATAAAGATCTATATCTGCGCCAAATTCCTTGCACTCATAAAACAATTGAGCCGGCCCAATAATATCCAAAGGATGTGTTTCTGGTGGGATTAGAAAATATATGCCTTTCATAGACTTTAGCTGTTTTTAGAACGATAGTACTTGGTCAAAAACCTAAATCGTTTTAACCTTTGACTAAGGTACGGTTTCCATCAATTCTAATTAGCTACACAAAAAACTTTTATTACCAAACAACAATTATTTCGGAAACTTCGCTTTAATATCTTTTAAACATAAGTTATGAATACTCCCAATATGTGAGTGTTTTTTACCTGTATCTGCTTTGTAGGTTCCAGCCTGAACTTGTCCGCCAATAGCTTGATAAGCTCCCCTAAAGGTCTGTCCTTCTACTACTAGATTATTAATGCTGTCTACCGTAAATAGATATTTATATTTCTCATCATTTAAATCCACTTCCTTGGCTTGCATTTGTTGCATAGAGAAATTGAAAATAAATAAAATGCTTTTCATTTCTTCAATGGCAGCGATCATGTTTTCCTTTAGCAACTGATAATCTCTATGATAACCACTTGGTAAATTGTTTGTTATCAGGACCATTTCTGTTTGCAACGCCTGAACTTTATTACTCTTTCCTCTAATTAATTCAAACACATCCGGATTCTTTTTATGGGGCATAATACTGCTTCCTGTTGTGAGCTCATCCGGGAATGCTATAAAGTCAAAATTCTGACTCATATACAAACAAATGTCCATAGCAAATCTAGACAAGGTGTTTGCTAAACTCCCCAGAACTGCAGCAATGGTTCGTTCACTTTTTCCTCTAGACATTTGTGCAGCAACCACGTTATACTTTAGAGTACTAAAGTCAAGTTCTTTAGTGGTAAATTCTCTATCGATTGGAAAAGAGCTTCCATATCCAGCAGCTGAACCAAGAGGGTTTTGGTCTACCATTTTTTGAGCGGCATCAAGCAAATGAACATCATCAACCAAAATTTCGGCATAAGCAGACAACCACAACCCGAAAGAAGAAGGCATTGCTACCTGCAAGTGGGTATATCCTGGTAATAATTTGTCTTTGTGTGTTTCGGCCAAAACCAAAAGCGTATCAAAGAACGCTTTAGTCAAGGCTTTAATTTGAGACAGATTCTCTTTATAATACAACTGACACGCCACTAAAACCTGATCGTTTCTGGAACGTGCTGTATGAATCTTTTTTCCAACATCCCCACACATTTGCGTGAGTTCAGCTTCTATTTTAGAATGCACATCCTCAAACTGATCTTCGATCACGAAAGACCCCTCGTCTATTTGTTTTTTAAGAATATCGAGTCCTTCCTCTAATTGTTGCAATTCTTCAGAAGAGATAATATTAATATTCCTCAACATTTTAGCGTGTGCTAAAGACGCTTGTATATCATATTTTGCAATATGCAAATCAATTTCTCTGTCATTGCCAACCGTAAAGTTCTCAATGTGTTGATCTACCGAAAATCCTTTATCCCAAAGTTTCATATTTCTACTTTTTTATCATTGCCGCTTCGCGGAAATCTATTTAATCTTTGTTTTTATTGTTGTGGATTCCTGCCTACGCAGGAATTACAGAATTACTAAACAATAACCCTATTAAGTAATTCAATGTATATCTTTATTCCTTCCTCTATTTCTGCTAAATAAATAAATTCATCTGCCGTATGTGATCGCGTGCTATCTCCTGGACCTAATTTTAAAGACGGACAGGTTAAACATGCTTGATCTGATAGCGTTGGCGACCCATAGGTTTCTCTTCCCATAGCAACACCTGCTTTTACCAATTCGTGATCCACCGGAATTGAGGAAGAATTCAACCTTAAGTTTCGTGGCGTTATCGTTGAGCAAGGAGATTCTTGTTGCAAAATATCAGCGATTTCCTGATTAGAATACGCATCATTCACTCTTACATCTATTACTAGATCCACCTCAGCTGGAATGGCATTATGCTGTTTTCCAGCATTGATCTGCGTCACCGTCATCTTAACATCTCCAAGAGCTTTTGATGGTCTGTCAAAGCTATAATCTTTAAACCACTGTAATACCTCAATGGAATTATACAAGGCATTATCAGGATTAGGATGCGCCGCATGTCCAGGCGTTCCTTTTACTTTAGCATCAAAAACCACTAATCCTTTTTCGGCCACTGCCAGATGCATCAAGGTAGGTTCACCAACTATGGCCACATCAACATGTGGGATTACCGCCAGCATACTATTTAATCCATCTGGACCACTACTCTCCTCTTCGGCTGAAGCAACAATAACCAAGTTATAGCTTAGATCTTCTTTATCATAGAAATAGGTAAAAGTCGCTATTAAAGACACCAAGCAACCACCAGCATCATTACTACCTAAGCCAAATAATTTTCCGTCCTCTACAATAGCTTTAAAAGGGTCTTTTGTATAACCTTTGTTTGGTCTTACTGTGTCGTGATGTGAGTTCAACAGCAGTGTTGGTTTGCTTTCATCAAAAAATTTGTTGGTTGCCCAAACGTTGTTTTTGGTTCTTTGATAAGGCATTTCATATCTCTCAAACCAGTTTTCAATCAACGCCGCAGTTTGATCCTCTTCTGAAGACATCGATGGTGTTTCAATAAGGCTTTTAAGCAGTTCTATTGCTTCTGTGGTTAATTTTTCTATGTTCATTGTATCGTTGTGTGTTTTGTGTTTTCATCAAAAAGCATTTCAGGTTTTCCTATACATACTTTTTCAACATTATGAGAGATGGCATGAAAGCAATTGTCTAATTTTGGTAGCATTCCATCTGCAATAACCCCATCTTCCTTTAGTGCTTTATAGATTTCCGAATCGATATTTTCAACTACCGAATCATCATTCTCAATATCTAACAGAACCCCATTTTTTTCAAAGCAATAGTACAATTGCGTCTTATAAAGTTTTGAAAACCCTATCGCCAATTCCGAAGCAATTGTATCGGCATTGGTGTTAAGCAATTGTCCGTTTTCATCATGAGTTATTGCACAAAACACTGGCGTCACATTACCTTTTAACAATATATCTACGGTTTCTGTGTTTACCAATTTCACATCACCTACATAACCAAAATCAATAGGATCGACAGGACGTTTATTAGACACGATCGTATTTCCATCAGCTCCCGAAAAACCTACCGAGTTGCATTGATACGATTGTAATTTTGCTACAATGTTCTTGTTGATCTTTCCAGCATAGACCATGGTTATTATGTCTAAGGTATTAGCATCAGTAATTCGTCTGCCATTGGTCATTTTTACAGGAAGGTTCATTTGATTGGCAAGTTTTGTCGCTAACTTACCACCACCATGAACCAATATTTTTGATCCCTGAATGGTCGCAAAACCTTTAAGAAAAGATTCTAATGCTTCCACATTATCTATAACGTTGCCACCTATTTTTATGATCTTTAATGTTTCCATTTCCTTGTCAAGCTGAACTTGTTTCAGCTTCTCATTATGTGATTCTGAAATAAATTCAGAATGACGTTTATTTTAAATTTTCTAATATTTTCTTCAATACCACTTGAGCTGCAAATGTTCTATTATTTGCTTGTTCAATCACTACAGACTGCTCACTATCTAAAACTGCATCTTCAACCACCATATTTCGTCTTACCGGCAGGCAATGCATAAACTTAGCTTTTCCTAATTTTTCTTTGGTCATCATCCAATTTGCATCTTTAGAAAGCACCTTTCCATACTCTGAATAACTGCTCCAATTCTTCACATATACAAAATCGGCGTCTTTTAAAGCTTCATTTTGATCGTGATATACTGGAATGTCCTTTACTATTTCAGTATCCAAATCATAACCTTCAGGATGCGTAATACTTAGATCTACATCTAACTCCTTCATCATGCTTACAAAAGAATTGGCTACAGCATGCGGCAATGCTTTTGGGTGTGGTGCCCAAGACAACACTACTTTCGGTTTGTCTTTTTGTTTCAGCTCTTCAATAGTGATCGCATCTGTTAATGCTTGTAAAGGATGCGCCATAGCACTTTCCATATTAACAATAGGAACAGACGCGTATCTTTTAAAGCTGTTTATAACAAACTCTGACTTATCTTTTTCCTTATCGGTCAAGGATGGAAAAGCTCTAATAGCAATAACATCTGCATATTGAGAGATCACCTGAGCCGCTTCCTTAACATGTTCGGCCGTATTTAAATTCATTACAGTTCCATCTTCATACTCCAAGTTCCAGGCATCATTTACATTAAGGATCATGACATCCATTCCCAGATTTTTGGCAGCCTTTTCCGTACTTAATCTTGTTCTTAAACTGGAATTAAAGAACAACATCACCAATGTTTTATTGGTTCCTAAACTCTTAAAACTGTATGGCTTCTTTTTTAATTCTATGGCCTCCTCGATAATTTTAGGGACATTTTGAATATTATCTATGTCGATATAATACTTCATTTGTTCAATTTTATCATTTTATTCTTCTTGTCAAGCTGAACTTGTTTCAGCTTCTCATTATGTGATTCTGAAATAAATTCAGAATGACAGTTTATACTATTTCTTTTTTAAGTGCTTCAATAAACATATCAACATGCTCTTTTTGAATAGTTAGTGGTGGTAAAATTCTAAGCAAGTTCGGATTCTTTGCACTGCCAGTGAAAATGTGATGCTTGAAAATAAGATTCTTTCTTAGCTCCGTAATTGGAAAGTCAAATTCCAATCCTAACATTAATCCTCTTCCTTTTACGGCTTTTATTTGTGGAATAGCAGATGCCGCCTCCTGAAAATAGGCAGACATTTCTTTGGTATGGTTTAGCAAACCATCTTCTTTAAGCACCTCTAAAACAGCTAAAGACGCTGCACATGCTAAATGATTTCCTCCAAAAGTGGTTCCCAATAATCCGAAAGATGCCTTAATATTTGGATGAATTAAAATGCCTCCAACCGGAAATCCGTTACCCATTCCTTTTGCCATGGAAATGATATCTGGAGTGATCTCATGCTTTTGAAAAGCGAAAAAATCTCCCGTTCTCCCAAATCCACATTGAATTTCATCTGCAATAAAAAGCGTCTCGTAATGCTTACAAAGTTTACTTAAGCCTTGGTAAAATTCGGTACTAGCTTCGTCTAAACCACCAATACCCTGAATCACCTCAACAATAACCGCGCAAACATCTTCTTTAGACAATACTTTTTCAGCAGCCTCCAGGTCTCCAAACTCAACAAATTCTACTTTTTGTTGTGCATTTATTGGTGCTACAATTTTAGGGTTATCGGTAGCAGCTACCGCAGCAGATGTTCTGCCATGAAAAGAATTTGTAAAGGACATTACTTTTTTCCTTCCTGTATGAAATGATGCTAATTTTAATGCATTTTCATTGGCTTCAGCACCAGAATTACACAAAAACAATTGATAGTCTTTGCAACCTGATTGCTCTATAATCTCTTCTGCTAACTGAGTTTGTAATGGATTTTGAATGGAGTTACTATAAAATCCTAGTGTACTAACCTGCTCACTAACATTTTGCACATATTTTGGGTGCGAATGCCCAATGGAAATCACCGCATGACCACCGTAAAGATCTAAATATTGCGTTCCATTTTGGTCATAGACATATATGTCGTCTCCTTTTACGGGAGTAATGTCGAATAATGGATATACATTGAATAGACTCATAACTGCTCTGTTTTTATGGTGTTGATCTTATTGAATGAGGTTACCATTCCTTGAATTAATGAAGAGCTCAATCCCTTATGTTCCATTTCATTCAAGCCCTCGATAGTACATCCTTTTGGTGTGGTTACCTTATCTATTTCCTGTTCTGGATGATTACCTGTTGTAATCAATAAATTGGCTGCACCTTCACAGGTATGCATTGCTAATTCCTGAGCTTCATTAGCTTCAAAACCTAATTGAATAGCCGCTTGGGTAGTCGCTCTGATCAATCGCATCCAGAAGGCAATTCCGCTAGCACAAACTACCGTTGCCGCCTGCATTTGATTTTCTGGAATAGCTATAGTAGTTCCTAATCGGTTAAAAATAGCCTCAGCTATTTTGATACGTTGTTCACCATTACCATTGCTACACAAACAGGTCATTGATTTACCAACAGCAATGGCAGTATTTGGCATCGCCCTGATCACAAAAGTCTCTTTACCAACAATGGCTTCCATTTTAGCAATAGAAAAGCCCGTAATAGTTGAGATCAGCACATGCTTCTCGGTTAAAAGTGGTGCAACATCCTTTAATATTCCTTCAAAATGCGATGGTTGAACCGCAAAAATTATGATATCTGAATTTTTAACAGCTTCAGCATTATCTGAAGTTAAGATCACTCCGTTATAACCTTCAAACTCTGCAATCGATTTTAAATGACGCTTTGTTAAATATAACGTTGTGATAGCGTTGGAAGTAATCAATCCTTTTGCGATCGATTTTCCTAAGTTTCCTGTTCCTATTATGGCTATTTTCATATTTTTATTTTAGTCATTCCTGCAAAAGCAGGAATCTATTAATTATCATTTCTTAGTTGTGGATTCCGCATCAAATGCGGAATGACAATCTATTTTAAAAATAATTGGCTTTAAGTTGTAATCCTTCCGTTTCTTCAAACCCATACATTAAATTCAAATTATGAATGGCTTGTCCAGAAGCTCCCTTTAAAAGGTTATCAATGGCACTTGTGATCAACAACTTATTATCGTGTTTATGCAAATGAATTAAACATTTGTTTGTATTAACCACTTGTTTTAAGTGTACTTCCTGATCTGTCACAAAAGTGAAAACAGCATCTTTATAAAAGCTCTCATAAATCTCAATTGCCTCTTCTAAACTTGCTTCAAACTTGGTATAAACTGTCGCGTAAATCCCTCTGGAAAAATTCCCTCTGTTTGGCATAAAGTTGATGTCCGAGCTAAAGTCAGCTTGCAACTGCTTCACAGTTTGATTGATCTCACCTAAATGCTGATGTGTAAATGGCTTGTAATACGAAAAGTTATTATCTCTCCAAGTAAAATGTGTGGTTTTAGACAAGGACGTTCCTGCTCCAGTAGCTCCGGTTACCGCGTTGATGTGTACATCGTCATTTATCAACTCATTAGCTGCTAATGGCAATATTGCCAACTGCAATGCAGTAGCAAAGCATCCTGGGTTTGCAATATATTTTGCGCTTTTAATGTTCTCTTTTTGAAGTTCTGGTAGGCCGTAGATAAACTCTTTCCCTTCAAAATTAGCATCGAGAGTTAACCTAAAATCATTACTTAGATCAATAATTTTAGTATTCGAAGAAAATTCGTTTTGTTGTAAAAATGCTTTGGAGTTCCCATGTCCTAAACACAGAAAAAGCACATCTACTTCTGCATTGATGGTATCCGTAAAATACAAATTTGTGCTTCCAACTAGATCTTGATGTACAACACTGACTTTGTTCCCAGCATTAGAGGTACTGAACACAAAATCGATCTCTACTTTTTGATGATGGATTAGCAATCTAATTAGTTCTCCAGCAGTATAACCTGCGCCTCCTATTATTCCTATTTGAATTTTATTACTCATTATTCTTTAATTTTTTGATGTGGTTTCTACTCCACTCAACTGCCATTTCAATAATTAACCCCTCAATGAGGGTCATTATTTACGCTTTGATAAATTTTGCTTTGATTCCCATATATTTTTATAAATCCTTTGGCGTCATCGGCTGTCCATCCTTTGTTCTCTTCACCATAACTACCAAACTTAGCCGACATTAAATCGTTATCTGATTTGATACCATCTAAAGAAAAGTGATACGGTTTTAAGGTCACGATGACATCTCCTGACACTTGCTTCTGTCCATTTTCTAAAAAGGCTTCCAGATCTCTCATTACAGGATCTAAGAACAGTCCTTCATGCAAATGCGTTCCATACCAATTGGCCATATAGTCTTTATGTTGTAACTGCCACTTAGTAAGCGTGTGCTTCTCTAATAAATGATGCGCCTTAATAATGATGGTAGCAGCAGCGGCTTCAAAACCTACTCTTCCTTTAATCCCAACAATAGTATCTCCAACATGAATACCTCTACCGATAGCGTAAGCAGAGGCTAGATCATTTAGTTTTTCTATGTTGATCACAGCGCTATCTTGTTTGCCATTAACAGCTACTAGTTCTCCTTTTGAAAAAGTTAAGGTCACTTTTTCGCTACCTTCCTTTTCCAGTTGCGATGGATATGCTTCTTCCGGAAGTGCCTGATATGAGGTTAGGGTTTCTTCACCACCAACACTCGTTCCCCAAAGTCCTTTATTAATAGAATATTTAGCCTTTTCCCAGGACATATCAACACCATTTGCTACTAAATAATCGATCTCTTCTTGTCTTGTTAATGCGTTGTCTCTAATAGGTGTTAAAATCTCAATTTCGGGAGCCAAAGTTTGAAAAATGAGATCAAACCTTACCTGATCATTCCCTGCTCCTGTACTTCCATGCGCAATATATTTTGCTCCAATACTTTTTGCATATTCAATGATCTCGATAGCTTGTATAATTCTTTCTGCACTTACCGATAATGGATAGGTATTATTCTTTAATACATTACCATATATTAAATACTTCACCACTTTATCATAATAGATGTCAATTGCATCAATATTTTGATAGGTGGTAACACCCATGGCATAGGCTTTTTCTTCAATATTTTTAATTTCTTCTTGGGTAAAACCTCCAGTATTTACACTTACGGCATGCACATCAAATCCTTGCTTTGAAAAGGACACGGCACAATACGAAGTATCTAATCCGCCACTATATGCTAATACTAATTTTTTTGAATCACTCATTTTATTTCTTTTTTAAGAATAAGGTTTGCTTGATTCTTTTTAATCTTTTAAAAACCTTCTCTTTTACTTTTTTACTTTTTTTGGTTTCTTTTGAATTTGGGTCGAACAACATCCCAGTGCATAAACACATGCTTTGATTAGTTCGTTGTAGCACATCATAATTTTTACAGGTTTGACAGCCTTTCCAAAACGACTGATCATTAGTCAACTCTGAAAATGTCACTGGTTGATACCCTAGATTACTGTTTAGTTTCATCACTGCTAAACCAGTAGTAATACTAAACACTTTGGCATTTGGAAACTTAGCTCTGGAATGCTCGAAGATTTTCTTTTTGATTTGCTTCGCTAAGCCTTGTCCTCTAAAATCTGGGTGCACTATTAACCCGGAATTGGCTACAAACTTTCCGTGACTCCAGGATTCTATATAGCAAAAACCAGCGAATACGTCACCTTCCAAAGCAATTACAGCATTACCTGCTTCCATTTTTTCAATGACATATTCAGGTTGTCTTTTGGCAATCCCTGTACCTCTCACCTGCGCAGCATCTGCAATGGTTTTACAGATGATTTGCACATATTTACTATGTGTTTTATTTGCAATAATGACCTGCATTATCAACTTACTTTTTAATTAAAAACTTCTGATTTGTTTGAATGGAAAGGGAACCGGACTCACCTAGGTTCCAAAAAAGAAATACGTACCCTTACGGGCGACGCGGGAAATAGCGGCGTACAACAATCCTGTTATTTAAAAAAATAACTGTGATTAAAGATGTAATGTAATTGGATGTGTACAAAATGAATTAAAATAAAATAACGTTTACAAGTGCTTTCTTTACTGCATAGAAGTATTAGCAGCGGCGGTCTTGACGACAGCGCAACTCGGGAGAAAGTGTACGTATTTTATTTTTCTGTGAATTCATGGGTGTAAAACTATGAATTATTTTTTATTTGAGCTTTAAATAGGCTAGTTTTTTCAATTTGGAACAAACTTAAACTAACAATTGTATCAATTCCGGCTTATCATTAAGGTATTCCCCAAAGAAGTTATGCGCTCTCATTTTAGCAATAAGAGGCTCTAAATCTGATGGCGATTTTAAGCGTACACCAACCACTGCTGCACCATTTTCACGATTGGTTTTTTTGGTATACTCAAAATGAGTGATGTCATCATTTGGTCCTAAAATATCAACCACAAATTCTCTCAATGCACCTGCGCGTTGCGGAAATGTGATGATGAAGTAGTGTTTTAGGTTTGCATGTAATAACGCACGTTCTTTTATTTCGGCAGTTCGTGTAATATCGTTGTTGCTTCCGCTAACTACACAAATTACATTTTTACCTTTTACAACATCCTCATACTGCTCTAATGCTGCAATACTCAATGCTCCTGCAGGCTCTACAACAATCGCATCTTTGTTATAAAGTTCAAGTATGGTTTCACAAACTTTACCTTCTGGTACAGTAACCATATCATCTAACAACTCATTACATATTGCAAAAGTTTTGTCACCTACACGACGTACTGCAGCACCATCTACAAACTTTTCTATTTCATTTAATTGCACAACTTTTCCCTCCTTAATCGAGGTTTTCATTGAAGGTGCACCTTCAGGTTCGACACCAATAATTTTGGTTTGAGGCGATAACTGTTTAAATACTGTTGACAGACCAGAAGCGAGTCCGCCACCACCAACAGGTATAAACACATAATGTATTGGATGATGTGCTTGATCTATAATCTCTAATCCAACAGTTCCTTGCCCTTCTATAACTTTTTCGTCATTAAAAGGATGAATAAATATTTTGTTTTGGCGTTCACATTCTGCCATAGCAGCATGATAAGAATCGTCAAACGTATCGCCTTCCAAAACAATATCTATATAATTTTCACCAAACATTTTTACCTGCTCAACCTTTTGATTTGGTGTTGGAGAAGGCATAAAAATGGTTCCATGAATTTTTAAAAGTTTACACGATAAGGCTACACCTTGCGCATGATTTCCAGCACTAGCACAAACAATTCCTTTGTCTAATTCTTGAGGCGTTAGAGAAGAGATTTTATTATATGCGCCTCTAATTTTGTACGAACGTACAGACTGCAAATCTTCTCGTTTAAAAAAGACATTACAATCGTAACGTTTTGAATATTGTAAGTTAGCCATTAATGGCGTTACCAAAGCCACATCCTTTAAATTTTCGGATGCAGCTTCGATAGCCTTTATACTTGGAAAATATGTCGTGTTTACTTTCATTAATGATTTTCATATTTTGAGATTCCTCGTCGCTCGTTATATCTCGCTCTGTCGGAATGACAATTTTTATGACAGTACAGGTTCTGCGGTTTCAGTTTTTATTTGCTTCATTGCTGTCATTGCCTGACGCAATACTTTACCTGTAGCTTCGATAGGATGATTTCTGATAGCATCATTCACTTCGATTAGCTCTAAATTATCTACTGAGTTATTTGATGCAAATGGCTTACCAATAACATCTGTTGAAACCGTTTTCATGAAATCTGTCAATAATGGTTTTGCAGCATGATCAAATAGATAACAACCATACTCAGCAGTGTCAGAAATAATACGATTCATTTCAAACAATTTCTTTCTAGCTACTGTGTTTGCAATTAGAGGCAACTCATGAAGTGACTCGTAATATGCAGACTCTTCAATGATTCCTGAACTCACCATGGTATCAAATGCTAACTCTACTCCTGCTCTAACAAAAGCTACCATTAGTACACCATTATCGAAATATTCTTGTTCAGAAATATGATCTGAAGTTGCTTCAGTTTTTTCGAAAGCAGTTTCTCCAGTTGCTGCTCTCCATTTAAGTAAGTTGACATCATCATTAGCCCAATCTTCCATCATTGTTTTTGAGAAATGACCAGACATAATATCATCCATATGCTTATCGAATAATGGACGCATGATTGTTCTTAACTCTTCTGATAATTGGTATGCTTTAATCTTAGAAGGATTATCAAGACGATCCATCATATTTGTAATTCCACCTTGCTTTAAAGCTTCAGTAATTACTTCCCAACCATACTGAATCAATTTAGCAGCATAATTAGGATTAACACCCTCTTCTACCATTTTATCGAAACACAAAATAGAAGCTGTTTGTAACACACCACAAAGAATAGTTTGCTCTCCCATTAAATCACTTTTAACCTCAGCAACAAACGAAGATTCTAAAACACCTGCTTTATGTCCACCAGTTGCAGCAGCATACGCTTTAGCTTGTGCCCAACCTTTTCCTTCAGGGTCGTTTTCAGGATGTACAGCTGTTAGTGTTGGCACACCAAATCCGCGTAAATATTCTTCACGAACTTCAGTACCAGGACACTTAGGTGCTACCATGATTACTGTAATATCTTCTCTAATTTGCTTTCCTTCTTCTACGATATTAAATCCGTGAGAATATGATAAGGTTGCACCGTGTTTCATTAAAGGCATTACAGTATCTACCACATTAGAGTGCTGCTTATCTGGTGTAAGATTCAGTACCAAATCTGCACTTGGTATTAGCTCATCATAAGTTCCAACATTAAAACCATGAGACGTTGCATTTTTATATGACTGACGTTGCTCATCGATTGCTTGTTGACGTAAAGCATACGAAATATCTAAACCAGAATCTCTCATATTTAATCCTTGGTTTAGCCCTTGTGCACCACATCCAACTATTACAATTTTCTTTCCTATTAAAGCATTTACACCATCTTCAAATTCTGATGATTCCATAAATCTACACTTCGACAATTGATCTAATTTTTGTCCTAATGAAAGTGTGTTAAAATAATTTGCCATGTTTTTAATCTTAATTAGTATTAGTTTTGAAATGCGGCAAGCATTTCGGTAATTTTCATTTCATCTTTAGTTACAGCGATACGTCCAGAACGCACAAACTGCATAATGCCGTAGGCACTTAAATCTCTGTGTAATTGTTGTATTTCATGACGTCTTCCAGATTTTTCTAATACGAAAAACTCACGATTTACAGTGACAATTTTAGCGTCGCTATCTTTAATAATATTCTGGATTTGACGTTCTTCAAACAATAGATCAGATTTGATCTTGAACATACATGATTCCTGATAGATTGTATCATCATCAGTATGATAATAAGCTTTTATGACTTCTATCTGCTTTTCTATTTGACCAATGATCTTCTTCACATTGTCCTCGCTCATATTGACCACAATTGTAAAACGCGATACGCCTTCTATTTCCGATTCGGAAATATTCATGCTCTCGATATTAATGTGTCGACGCTGAAAGATTGCAGATATCCTATTCAACAATCCTATATTATTTTCGGTATAAACCGAAATGGTATATTGTTTTAATTCTTGACTCATAATTACTCTAATCTTATATCTGATACTGCAGCTCCTGCAGGTACCATTGGGAATACACAATCTTCTTTTTCAACACATACTTCAAGGAAGTACGCATCTTCTGAAGCAATCATTTCTTTTACAGCTTCAGCTAATTCTTCACGTTTTGTAACACGTTTCGCAGGTATATGATATCCTTTAGCAATAGTAACAAAGTCTGGATTTGTCATTTCAGTAGAAGCATATCGCTTATCAAAAAATAACTGCTGCCATTGACGCACCATTCCTAAAAACTCATTATTTAACACCACTATTTTTACAGGAACTCTGGTTTGTAAAATGGTACCCAATTCTTGAATCGTCATTTGGTAACCACCATCTCCAATTATTGCTACAACTTCACGCTCTGGAGCGGCCATTTTTGCTCCAATAGCAGCAGGTAGCGCAAATCCCATAGTTCCTAATCCACCAGAAGTAATGTTACTTTTACTCTTGTTGAATTCGGCATAACGACAAGCAATCATTTGATGCTGACCAACATCTGAAACTATTGCAGCTTCTCCTTTGCTTTGGATATTTATTTCTTTTAAAACTTCACCCATCGTCAAACCTTCTTTGGTTGGATGAATATCGTTTTTGATTACTTTTTCAAACTCAACTTGATACAATTCTTTAAAACGATTGTGCCAATCTTGATGTGAATTTGCATTTAGCAGTGGTAATAATTTTGCTAAACTTTCTTTAGCATCTCCTAAAACAGCCACATCAGTTTTTACATTTTTATCGATTTCGGCAGGATCAATTTCAAAATGAATCACTTTTGCCTGAGTCGCATATTCGTCTAGTTTTCCTGTTACACGATCGTCAAATCGCATTCCTATAGCAATAAGCACATCACATTCATTTGTTAATACATTTGGCGCATAATTACCATGCATTCCAACCATCCCAACATTTAACGGGTGTGATGATGGAATAGCAGAAGCCCCTAGGATAGTCCACGCAGAAGGAATTCCAGCTTTTTCAATAACCGCCTTAAATTCTTCTTCGGCTTCACCAAGAATAACACCTTGTCCCCAAACAATCATTGGTTTTTTAGCATTATTAATAAGTTCTGCAGCTTCAGCTAATTTTGAATCGTCAACTTTAGGAACAGGTTTGTAACTCCTTACGCCTTCACACTTCTTATATTCAAAATCAAATTCTTGAAATTGTGCATCTTTAGTTATATCAACTAGTACAGGTCCTGGACGTCCACTTTTAGCAATGTAAAATGCCTTAGCCATAACCTCAGGAATCTCTTCAGCATTTGTAATTTGATGATTCCATTTGGTTACAGGTGTAGAAATACCAACAATATCGGTTTCCTGAAATGCGTCACTACCTAATAGATGTGATGGTACTTGTCCTGTAATACACACCATTGGTGTAGAATCGATCTGCGCATCGGCAATTCCTGTTATTAGATTTGTTGCTCCTGGTCCTGAAGTCGCCATAGCAACACCAACTTTTCCAGAAATACGTGCATAACCTTGGGCAGCATGAGTAGCACCTTGTTCGTGACGCGTAAGAACGTGATGAATTTTATCCTGATACTTAAACAACTCATCATAAACTGGCATTATGGCTCCTCCTGGGTAGCCATAAAGAATATCAACGCCTTCTTCTAGTAAACATCTCACAATTGCTTCGCAACCTGTGATACGTTCTTTAGCATGAGCTTGATTCTCTCTTTTTGTTACTGTTTGTGTTTCCATAATATCTGTTTTGTATTAGATTCCCTTTTTCAAGGGAACTAGAATTCATCAGTTACACATCCTTTAGATGCTGATGATACGGTTCTTGCGTATTTATATAATATTCCTTTTTTGTGTTTTAATTCTGGTATCGTACAGTTAGCTCTTCTTTCTGCTAGTTCTTCATCAGAAAGCAACACATTAATAGAGTTATCTTCTGCACTAATCCTTATTTTATCTCCAGTTTGTAGTAGCCCAATAGTTCCTCCAGATTGTGCTTCAGGTGTAATATGCCCTACTACAAATCCGTGAGTTCCTCCTGAGAAACGACCATCTGTAATTAACGCTACAGATTTACCTAAACCTGCTCCCATAATTAGTGATGTTGGTTTTAACATTTCAGGCATTCCAGGACCTCCTTTAGGGCCTACATAACGGATTACCACTACATCGCCTTTTTCTACTTCACCATTAGATATTCCTGTATTTGCTGCTTGTTCTCCATCATACACCACAGCTTTTCCTTCAAATAGCAAACCTTCTTTTCCTGATATTTTAGCAACCGCACCTTCAGAAGCTAGATTACCATAGAGTATTTGAATGTTTCCTGAAGTTTTTAATGCCTTATCTTTTGGGAAGATCACATCTTGATCGCCTTCAAATGTTAATGGCTCTACATCTTTTAAATTTTCAGCAAGAGTCTTCCCTGTTACCGTTAAACAATCACCATGCAAATACCCATTATCTAATAAGTACTTCATCACTGCTGGCGTACCACCAACACCATGAACATCTTCCATTAAATATTTACCCGAAGGTTTTAAGTCTGCAATTAGAGGTGTTCTATCACTTACACGTTGAAAATCCTCTAAATTAAAATCGATATTCGCAGCTCGGGCAATAGCTAAAAAGTGTAATACAGCATTTGTAGAACCACCTAAAGCATTTACTAATGCTACAGCATTTTCAATCGATTTTTTAGAAATAATATCTAGAGGCTTTAAATCTAACTCTAGCAAGTTTTTAATAGCTAAAGCTGTTCTTTCTGATTCTGATTTTTTATTAGGATTTTCGGCAGGAATTGAGGAATTATAAGGCAATGCAAACCCCATACATTCTATTGCTGAAGCCATAGTGTTAGCAGTATACATACCACCACAAGCTCCTGCTCCTGGAATTGCTCTTCTTATAATTTCTTTATATTCGTCTTCATCAATTTCTCCTGCAACTTTTTGTCCTAAAGCTTCAAAAGCAGATACAATATTTAGTTTTCTTCCTTTATAATTTCCTGAAGCAATAGTTCCGCCATACATCATAATTGATGGTCTGTTTAATCGCAACATTGCTATAACTGCTCCAGGCATATTTTTATCACATCCTACTACAGAAACTAATGCGTCATAACTTTGTGCATGCATAACGGTTTCGATAGAGTCTGCAATAATATCTCTGGAAGCTAAAGAATAATTCATTCCTGATGTTCCCATAGAAATACCATCACTAACACCAATGGTGTTAAATCCAAGTCCTACTAATCCAGCAATTTTACATTCGATTTTAACTTCTCCAGCTAACCCATTTAGGTGCATATTACACGGATTTCCATCATAACCAGTACTTGCAATACCAACTTGCGCTTTATGCATGTCGTCATCGGTTAAGCCTACTGCATACAACATAGCTTGTGATGCTGGTTGCGATTCATCTTGTGTTAATCTGCTACTATATTTATTCAGTTTATTCATTATTATTTTAATTGGCATTTCGAAATTAACTCATCACTTAATGTCTTAATGTTCAGGATATTACTTTTGTTTAAATTCATTGGTTTTTCATTTAATTTAACTTATTGATTTTCAATTGTTTAAATATTTTATTTTATGATGTTCAATATTTTAAAATTCATAAAAAAAGCCTGTATCAAAAATTGACACAGGCTTCGTTATACAATAGCAGTCTGCATCAATTAGCCTGAGCTAATAATGACAACAACACAAATAATAATGACTGTTATGTTTATTTTTATATTCATTTAATTATTTAAACTGAAAAAGCCTTCCGTTTCGGGAAGGCTTTCAATTTATATTTTAAAATTTATAATACCATTCCCCTATCGTTGTGAAATAATCACCACGACAATAATTGAAACGATATTTAAAATTTGCTTTTTCATTTGATGGTTCAAAGATATAGCAATTGCATTTTAATATGCAAATCTTTTATTAATATTTTTACTTTAAGCATCTTAACTTATTATATTTGTTCTCTTTTTAGCTCTTATGCTTAAGACCGTAGATGTAACATTTTCTTATACTAAAGAATCTTCATTTAGTTTTCCTGATATTGAACTAAACGATGATCAGTCTTTGTTAATTCTTGGTAAATCTGGGATTGGTAAAACCACTCTTTTACATTTACTAGCAGGGATTTTAAGTCCTGATGAAGGCTCAATAATTATTAACGAGAAAGATATCACCAAGATAAATACTAAAAAGCTAGATGCCTTTAGGGGAGAAAATATTGGTCTTATTTTTCAGAATACCATTGCAATTTCATCATTAACTGTTTATGAAAACTTGCAAGCCAGATTATACTTTAGTGGTATTAATGAGCAAAGAGAAGCAATTGAGGGCATGCTAACTCAACTGGATTTGGTTTCTGTAAAAAATCAAAAACCAAATACCCTAAGTACTGGGCAACTACAACGCTTAGGTATTGCTTTAGGTGTAATTCATAAGCCAAATATTATTCTTGCTGATGAACCTACGTCTAGTTTGGATGATGAAAATAGTGAGCTAGTTATTAATCTTTTAAAGACTCAAGCAAAACTATCGAATGCTAATTTAATTATCATTACTCATGATAATCGTATAAAAAGTTCATTTTCAAACACTCTTGTTTTATGAACATAATAAAGTTAAGCTATAAAAATATTATCACTAAACCGTTACAAACTTTTTTAACGGTTTTAATACTTTCTTTAAGTATTGGTTTACTTCTTGGTGTAAAACAATTAAACAAGGTTTTTGAATCACAATTAAATCAAAGTTTAAATGGTGTTGATATGGTTGTTGGCGCTAAAGGAAGTCCTTTACAACTAGTGCTTTCGGCAGTATTGCATGTTGATAACCCAACGGGAAACATAGCATATAATGAAGCAAAAAAAATAGCAACCCACAAGTATATAAAAGACGCTATTCCTATTTCAATAGGTGATAATTATAAAGGCTATAAAATTGTTGTTACTACAACTAGCTTTATAGACTTACATAAAACAGAAATAGAAACTGGTAATTTATTTAAAGCTAGCTACGACGTTGTAATTGGTAATGCCGTAGCAGAAAACTTAAACTTAGCTGTAGGAGATACGTTTTATAGTTCGCATGGTATGATTGAAGATGCTATTGAAAGTCATGACGATCACCCGTTAAAAGTTGTTGGAATTTTAAAGCCTACTCAAAATGTAATTGACAGGTTAATTCTAACAGATTTAGAAAGTATTTGGCATATGCATGAAGACGAAGACGGAGATCACAACCATAATCATGACAATGAAGAAATTACCGCTATGCTAATTAAATTTGGCAATAAAAGAGGATTGCTAACTTTACCACGAAGCATTAATAAGAGTACACCTTTTCAAGCGGCTTTACCGAAATATCAACTAGACAAACTATTTAAATTCACCACAATAGGTACTAAAGCTATTACATGGATAGCATTTTCTATTTTCCTAGTATCTGGAATAAGCATGTTTGTAAGCTTATATAGAATGGTTAAAGAACGTGCTAAAGAATTAGCCTTAATTAGAACCTATGGCGCCAGTAGAAACAAACTTATATTACTTGTTTTTGCAGAAGGTGTGTTAGTTGGGGTTTTTAGTTTCATTGTTGGACTTCTATTAGCTAGTTTTGGGCTTCAAGCAATATTTTCTGCTATTAAAAACACTTATAAACAACAGCTATATTTATTAGACTATCAGCAAGATATTTTGGTATTATTATTGTTTATATTTGGTCTCATTGTAATAGCTACTATAATAGCTATACGCCCAATATTTAAAATGGACATTTCAAAAATTATTAGTCATGAAAGTTAAATCTGTATTGTTTCTTTTGCTTTTTACTTTATTTTACACTAGTGTTTTTAGTCAAAAAAAAACAACTTGGAAAGAGTTATCTACTGTGTATCGCAAAGAAATTTCTCCTAACAAAAGTGACAATACAAAAACAATGTCACTAAAAGATATTGAAGGAAAAAAAATTACCGTTAAAGGTTATTTTTTAGACTTAGGCGCAGAATCTATGTGGTACATGCTCTCAAGATTTCCATTCGAAAATTGCTTTTTTTGCACTGGTGTTGGCCCTGAGACAGTTATTGAGCTTGCGGAGTTTCAAAACAAAAAATCAAAATTTAGAACCGATGACATTGTTACCGTTACAGGCACCCTATTTTTAGTAAAAGAAGACGATGAATATATTTATGTTTTAGAAAATTGTACTATAGACTTTTCAGAATAATTACGAATTACATAAAGATTAAACTTTACTCAAATAGCTAAGCGCTATGAATAGATTTTTTTTCAGAAATCAGAGGTATCAAAATGCATTTTTAGATTTTTTTTCTATTCAAACTCAATTTGTGCTAAAACCATTTTTTAGTTAATCTAGAATAATTACATTTGCTCCTGAATTAAGAGGAAAAATTTGATCTGATTGCAACCTCGTAAAAAAATGCTAAAGCAGTAATTTTTATACTTCTCTAGCGACCCAAGCAATTACAAATTTTTCGATTTTTAAAAACTTAAAAGAATACATATGTCGTATTTATTTACATCGGAAAGTGTATCAGAAGGACACCCAGATAAAGTAGCTGACCAGATTAGTGATGCACTAATAGATAATTTTTTAGCATTTGACAAAGACTCTAAAGTAGCTTGCGAAACTTTAGTAACTACAGGACAAGTAGTACTTGCAGGAGAAGTGAAGTCTTCTACATATTTAGATGTTCAAAAAATTGCACGTGAGACTATTAATAAAATAGGTTACACCAAAGGAGAATATATGTTTGACGGTAATTCTTGTGGTGTGTTTTCTGCCATTCATGAGCAATCTGATGACATTAACCGTGGCGTAGATCGTGAAAACAAAGAAGAACAAGGTGCTGGTGACCAAGGAATGATGTTTGGCTATGCAACTAGAGAGACTAGTAACTATATGCCTTTAGCTTTAGATTTAGCACATTTAATTTTAATTGAACTTGCTGAACTACGTAGAGAAAACAAGGACATCACTTATTTAAGACCAGACTCTAAAAGTCAAGTAACTATCGAGTATAGCGATGACAATGTACCTCAGCGCATAGATGCTATAGTCGTTTCAACTCAGCATGACGATTTTGGTTCGGATGAAGAAATGCTTGCTAAGATCAGAAAGGATATTGTAGAGATATTAATTCCACGTGTCGTTGCTAAGTTACCAGAATCTATTCAAGCGTTATTTAATGATGATATAAAATATCATATTAACCCAACAGGAAAATTTGTAATTGGAGGGCCTCATGGAGACACAGGACTAACAGGACGAAAAATAATTGTTGACACCTATGGCGGAAAAGGTGCTCATGGTGGTGGTGCTTTCTCTGGAAAAGACCCTAGTAAAGTTGACAGAAGTGCTGCTTATGCTACTCGCCATATTGCTAAAAACCTAGTTGCTGCTGGTGTTTGCAACGAAGTATTGGTACAAGTAAGTTATGCTATTGGTGTTGTAGAACCTATGGGGATATTTATTGATACTTATGGTACATGTCCTTTTAATATGACTGATGGTGAAATTGCAGAAAAAGTATCTCAAATTTTCGATATGCGTCCTGCTGCAATTGAAGAACGTTTAAAGCTACGTCAACCTATGTATAGCGAAACTGCTGCTTACGGACACATGGGACGTAAAAATGAAGTGATTTCCAAAACATTCACTCAACCTAATGGTGAAAGTAAAACTATAGATGTTGAGCTATTCACTTGGGAAAAGCTGGATTATGTTGATAAGGTAAAAGCTGAATTTGGCTTATAGAAAGCCTTTAAGAATAAAAGAAAACCTCAAAGTTACACTTTGAGGTTTTTGTTTTTTTATTGACCACCTTTTCTATTTGGAGATCTTTGAGCGGGCCATTCGCGGCGTTCTCCAGTTCCTGGATTAATTGGCATTTCCATTCTTTCATTTGAGACTCTTTCTGGATCTTCAGATGCCATATAAACTAAAATAGCCGTTAGAATAGCATTATTTCTTAGATCATCAAAAACTATCTTATCGTATGTATCACGGTTTGTATGCCATGTATAGTCCCAGTACGACCAGTTTAAAGCACTTAAATTAAATGCAGGTGCACCAGCAGCTAAAAACGACGCATGGTCTGTTCCTCCTCTACTTGGACTTCCCGGAAATCTGGTTTCTATGTGTTTTGTAATGCTTTTTGGTACAGCATGTAACCAACGTCCTAAATAGTCGTAAGCGTGTAAAAATCCAGATCCTGAAATATTTACAACACGTCCTGTACCATTATCTTGGTTAAATAATGCTTGTACGTTTTTTACGATCTCTGGATGATCTTCAACAAAAGCTCTGGAACCATTTAATCCTTGCTCTTCACTTCCCCAATGCCCAACTAAAATAGTTCGTTTTGGGTTAGGATATATTTTCTTTAAAATACGCATAGCTTCCAACATCACTAATGTTCCAGTACCATTATCGGTAGCTCCAGTACCACCATCCCAAGAATCAAAATGTGCTGATAACATAACATATTCATCTGGTTTTTCTGTTCCTTTAATTTCTCCAATAGTATTAAAGGTTGGCACTTCCCCGAGTTCTTTAGATTCAGCAACTATTTTCACAACAGGCTTGTTACCATATTCTGCCATTCTATAAAGCATTGTATAATCTTCCAGTTCCATATCTACAGCTGGTATGTTCTTGGTTCTAGCACTAAATATTTTATTTACGCCAAAACCTCTAGACCAATTACAAGAGATTATTCCTGCTGCTCCTGCTTCTTCCAATGCAGCAATTATTGTACGACTTGTATAGCCAGATCTTTTAATATTTGCTCTCCATTCTTCAGTTTGCACTCGTCTATCATCCTTCATTTTGGCAAAAGACTCTTCTGTAGCAAATTCTTCCCAATTATAATCTGGACGTCCTGTTGGTTGATTCATAGAAATAAGTACAAACTTTCCTTTTACGGATGGCAACCATTCTTTAAAAGCATCAGCATTTGCAATGTTGCTTGGTAATACAACAGCTTCAGCAGTTACACCTTTACTTGAAGTGCCAGGGTTCCATGCCAATTGCGTACCATCTAACGATTGTACTCGTGGTGAAACCATATCAATATGCGTGATACCTCGTTCCCAACCACGCCAAGTACCATAGTTTTCCTTTCGTGCGTCTATTCCCCATTCTTTATATTGATTTATTGCCCATTTACTTGCATGTTCCATTTGTGGTGTTCCTACAAGTCGTGGTCCAATAACATCTAAAAGCTCGTGGGCTAATCTTTCTAATTGTGAGTTATCGTTGGCTTCTTTAATCATCCCTTCTATTACTGGGTTTTTATCCTGAGCACCAGCAATAACTGAAAATAATAGCATGATAGCCATTATTATTTGAGTAGTTCTTTTCATTTTTAAATTGTTTGGTTGTAATAAATATGATGTCTAATATACAAACACAACATAAAAACCAATGGTTTTATCTACCAAAAAAAACTCAGAATCAACTTTTTAACATTTTAATCATGAAACTAATATTGACTTTGTAAGAAAAAACAACTAATTTCGATTAACTATCGCTAAACACAATTAAAACAATCTTTAGCTTGACATTGCCCACAATATGAAAAAACTGCTCGCAATATTGATAATTCTGACTTTTAATTCGTGTTTTATGTTCAAAGAAAATGGAATTGAGGTGAAAATTAAAAATGACTCAAATGAACCTATAACAAATGTTGAATTTACAACGACTGAAAGATTGGACGTGATAAAAATTGACCGAATTGAACCGAATGAAAGCGTGACGAAATTTCTATCTATGCGGAAAAATAAAACTGATGGAGCTTATTCGTTGACTTTCACTCGTGTAAATGGAAAAAAGGAAATTAGTGGTGGCGGATATTATACGAATGGTGGTTCACTTGACCATTGGGTTGATTTTATTGTGGAAAGTGACACTACGATTGTGAAATTTGATGGACCTATATACTAAAAAAATACTATGGCAACAATATATAACCGCAATTATAACGGATTCGACCACCCTTCGACTGCGCTCAGGGTAGACTCAAGCGAATCCACTCAGAATTACTAAAATCAGTTCTAAGCCGAATAACTATTAACCCGTAACGCACGGTTATACAAAGCGTTAAACGAACCGCCTAAATATTCTGTAATAATTTCTCAGACAATTCAGTTGCTATAATGTGATTGGTAATGATCTCGTCAATAATAAACTGTGTAGTATCAGGAAAATCAATATCTACTATGTTTTCACTTGCTACCCATTTTTTTATTTTATCAACTTTATTCTCATTAAAATTCTTTAATACTTTTACACCCAATGCTTTTAATCCGGCTGCATTATAGGCTTGCTCATATTGACCCTTCATAGGCACGACTAATAGTTTCTTTTTAAAGAACAATGCTTCGGCAGGTGTTTCAAAACCTGCACCACAGATCACACCTTTACTCCATGCCATACTCTGCTCGAACGATTTATTACAAATAGGCCTTATCTGTACATTCCCTTTTCTATACAACGTTTCAGCGTGTTTTGAAAACACTCTCCATTTTACATTTTTGATCTTAGACAACACTTTTATTATGCGTTCATCACTATAAGCAGGTAAATACACTACATAATAATTCTTCTCTTTAATACTTTGTTTACGAATGTCTTTTCTAATAATGGCAGGAAACATTTTTTTATCATAACTCTTAAAATGAAATCCGTATCTAATAGGTGTTGGAGCGTAATACTTTAAAATTAAATTACCAATAACACTTTTTTGTTTTGGCTTGGGAACATTTGGTGATAACAAAGCACTTTGATGGCTTAAGGATACGCAATTGATCTTCCTATTTAAATAACATGCCCAAGCCGATATAGGTTCAAAATCGTTGATCACTAAATCGTACGATTTAATTCTACAACTTCTTATTTCTTTAATAACTCTAAAAATATTATTTGTTCTCAAAGTTTTCCAGTAATCTATCCCTCCTCGTTTTCCAAATACGAAACTTATTCCCTTAAAACGATATTTAACTGGAAATGGTAACTCAATTTCAGATTGCGTACCACTTACTAACACATGTACTTGCACTCTGCTATTTAATGCCGGAATTATTTCTTTAGCACGACTTATATGTCCATTCCCCGTACCTTGAATTGCGTAAAGTATTTTCATATATGCCTTGTTAGGTTAAAATCTGCTAATAGTTCATTAAAGAGTTCTTTATTGCTTTTCTCTATCACATCAATTCCTTGATCTTGGTTTGACTCATCCACAAAATCGTCTTCATCATATTTATAAATACGCCACTCACTGTTTACACACTCTAAAGCTGTTAAATTTTCTACCCAATCACCTGAATTTAAATAGTCAACACTTCCGTGACTATTACTGTACGTTTTTATAGTTGGTTGATGTATATGTCCGCAAACCACATAATCAAATCCATTTTCAACAGCAATATCTGCAGCTGTTTCTTCGAAATTATTAATGAATTTTACCGCGCTTTTCACACTGTCTTTGATCTTTTTTGAGAGAGATATTCTGCCTTTACCAAAGAACCTACTAATTCTATTTACCAAACTATTAATCATGATAAGGATATCATAACCAATAGCCCCAAGTTTGGCCAACCATTTTGAATGCTGCATGGTTACATCAAACACATCGCCATGAAAAAACCATGCTTTCTTTTCACCTATAGTTAGCACTACTTTATTAACGATTTGAAAAGAGTTCATTTTAAACCCAACAAACTTGCGTAACATCTCATCGTGATTGCCTGTAACATAATATACAGTTACATCATTCCCTATCCACTCAATAAAGTGCTTAATAACACGCATGTGTTCTTTTGGCCAATAACGCTTTTTAAATTGCCAGATATCGATAATATCACCATTTAACACTACTGTTTTTGGAGAAATGCTCTGTAAATAGTTTAAAAGCTCGGTAGCTTGACACCCAAAAGTGCCCAAATGCACATCGGAGATCACAACAATATCTACCTCTCTTTTTATTGTTTTATTTGCTATCATTTAAGTACGTTCTTACTAAACGATAATTTAAAACCACAATGTGTTGTTTAGGTTATTTGCAAATTATGATTGCGTTAACTAGTACAGTTTACTTATTATGAAATGGTTAGAAAAAAGGAAATGAAATATTAATAAGTAGGATTGTAGATCCTGCATGCCTCGTGCTGAAAATACAAAGTCAATGCTACGGATTACTCACTACGTTCGGTGATCCTGCAAAAAAACGCTTAGAAGAAATTAAAGGCACTCTTTTAGACAGGATTGTAGATCCTGCATACCACGCGCTGAAAATACAAAGTCAATGCTAGCGCATTGCTTTTTTTATTTCTTCAAAATCCTAAAGCAAGCTTTGGACTTCTTGAAACAAAAAAAGTCTGCATTTTCATGCAGACTTTGTGCTTATTCGTGGGGAGAGCAGGATTCGAACCTGCGAAGGTAAAAACCAACAGATTTACAGTCTGTCCTCGTTGGCCGCTTGAGTATCTCCCCAAAGCGGTCGCAAATATATTATAGTTTTTGGATTACACAAAACAAAAACTAACGAGTTTTATAAATCGTACTTTAAACTAAAGACTGCGTATCTAGGTTGTATAAAATATTCGCTAGTACTTGTATATAAAGAATTAGAACTATCCTGATTTAAAGAACCCGTATCTAACACATTGGTTACCCCAACTTTATATTCCCATTTACTATCTTTTTTCTGGTATGACAAACTTGCATCTAAGAAGCTATAATTATTCAGTGTTTTGCCACCGCTTCTGTAATTATAGAACGAATAGTCTGCATTAAACGAAAAACTTTTTAAGATGTAAGCATCCATATTAATATACGGCCTATGTGTATAGAACTTGTTACTACCTGCACCTTGATCATAATTGTTAACAGTTAAATTATACCCAAAATCAAAATTTGGTGCTTTTCTAAAATTGGTACTTATTCTAGTTCTATACGATTGCGTGAAAGATTCATTAACATTTTGCTCGTTGTTTACAAATTGATTGAACTTACTATAGGTAAAATTACCTCCTATGGATGTTTTTATTTTTCCAAAATTACGTTCAAATCGACCTCTAACCATTAGTGATTCATCAGCAAAATTAGAATTAAACGGTGTTGATACACGATTGGTTGTGTTTGGTAAAAATACCGATCTAGATCGAATTTGGTCAATGCGTTTATTATAATTAATGGTTGCAAACACATTGGTATAATTAAACATGTTAAAGCTGAAATAATTTAAATTCAGGTTATGAGATAACGATGTTTCTAAATCTTTATTCCCCTGGAATAATGAGTTATAGTTATTAAACACAAAGCCTTCAGCCAACTGATTTACGTCTGTAAAACTTGTTTGCATACGGTAATTAAAATTCAGGCTTTCACTTTTCTTAAACTGAATACGCATATCAAAATCTGGTAAAATTCTAAAAAAATCATCGTTTGTCTCCATACCAAATTGTCGGTTCTTTGTTGAATAACTATGAACCGTAAATCCAGGAGTTAAGGTAAACTTACCTGTTTTCACTCTATAATGAGCGCCTAAATACACATCACTAAAATTGTAGGTTATATTATTTACTACATCGCCAGCAGTACTATTCAACTCATAATTTGATCCGTTATCTAGTATTTGATAAATCTCTGAATTGAACTTCTGTCTGCTAAATAGTGTTCCGAAAGTAAAATTGATATTACTTTTTTGATTTAACACATACCAGTAATCTAATTTTGCATCCAATCTATTTGTTTTTATACGCTTTTCTTGAGCTACATCGTATCCAGATTGTGTATTATCTAACCCTAATACATCCGCTAATTTAAATGGTTCGTCACCACTTCCAAACCTTTCTAAAGCTGCATTGTAAAACGGGTCTTCATCCTGCCATAAGTGCTGTGCTTCTAATGCAAAAATATTTTTCTCATTAAGCGTATAATAATAGTTAGCGTTTTGTTGAATACTAAACGGATTCTGTTCCTGTGCTTCATCAATATTACTCAATACTGATGAATAGAAGTCTTTAAATTCATTTTGTTTAGAAAGCCTTCCAAATATGTCGTAATCAAAATGATTATTAGCATTAGGCTTATAGCTCGAACTCAGTTTTAACAATCCAAGGTCTCTTTTTTGATTGGTAGCACTTTCTGTTGTTTCATCTGGAGAAATAACGGTTCCGTCTTCAGATAGCGCATATACTCGTGAGCTGTTTTGTTGCATATCGGTTTTGGTACCAGAATAAATTCCGAATCCACTTAAATCCCACTTCTTTGTTGGTGACACACTAAAATTGGCAGCTCCAAATTTTGTGTCAATAGATTTTGCACGATTGTTTTGCATCGTTAAAAAGCCCATATCGCTTGACGACACATTAAAGTTAGTACCACTATTTCTATTAATGCCTCTAAAGCCACCCGTGAAATTAAAATAATCCATCGCTGTAAAAGGCACTTCACCTATATTATTAAAATCTGTAATAATATTAACACTGTATTTCGGACTGTAATAAAACAATTTTGGATGTACCAAGTAACGCTCATCTGGTCCAGCTCCTGCCGTAACCTCACCAAACCAAAAGTTCTTTTTCCCTTCTTTAAGTTTGATATTTATAGCAATATTATCTTCATTACTTCTCACATTACGTAACTGCCCAACCTCATCATAGTTCTTTAATACTTGTACTTTATCAAGTGCATCTGCTGGAATATTCTTAGTAGCCAATTTAGTATCACCATCAAAGAAATCTTTACCTTCAACCATGACCTTACTCACTTCTTTTCCTTCTACCTCAATTTGACCATCATCATTTATTTCAACACCTGGAAGCTTCTTCAACACGTCTTCCAATTTCTTTTCAGAACCATCTTTAAACGAATCGGCATTATATACCAATGTATCTCCCTTTACCGAAACGGGCATTTCATAGGTGAGTTCTACAGCATCTAAGGCATTATCTGGAAACATGGTAAAGTCTTTAGAAAGATCATCTGTTTTTGTAGATATAAGTTCTTCATGCGACTTCATACCTATATAACTTACCTGAAGTTTGTACGACACATTGCTCTTTAAATTTAACTTATATCGTCCTTGATCATTAGTAATACCATAGGAATCCAAAGCTTTTGTTTCCTGATTGATTGCAATTACATTTGCCAATTCTAAAGGAGCTCCAATACTATCTTTTACAACGCCTTCAACTTTAATTTGTGCAAAAGTAGTTCCTGCTACTAATAGAATAATAGTAGTAATTATTTGTTTCATCTGTTCGATTTGATTTTTAATTGATTTTTGAATTATCCGCGATGCCTTATACCTCTTCGTCCTCCTCTACCTCTATACATTTCGCGCATTTCTTCTGTTTTCTTTTTTACAATAGTATTGTATTCTTCTTTGGTTACTTCTTTTCCTTTTGATGGGATTTCAATGACTTCTTTTTCTGAAGGATTCATAATGATCTTTGAGCATAAAATGGTTGTTCTCCCTGCATTTACTTCTAAGATTAGCCCTGGCAATCCCCAATATTCTCCAGGTCCTTGATTAATTGGAATCTGTGGTGTGTACCATGCTGTTATTTTAATCTCCTTAGGAACTTCAATTTCTTTGGTTTGATCTTGCGCCTGTGTAGTATCTTTTTCCTTTTCTTCATCCTGTCTTCCTCTTCGACGTACATTCGTAAAATCGAACTCGTCTACTTTTTTAACAGCAGTTGCCTTCATACACAGATACTTTCCAATTTGCTTGGTTTCGCTTTCCAGTTTCCATTCCAATGCTTTTAGCTCGTCTTTTATTAAAAACTCTTTTCCAAAAAACTCCTGTTCCTGCAGCAAACTTTTGTTTTTTACGTTTTTATATTGAGCTCCAGGAGTAAAACTCCCCATCATCATTCTAAAACCTCTTCCGCTTTGACCTGGAGCCTCCAGTTTTTCTTCTTCTTTATAAATAGACGCTTCTTTATTAAATGTAAGCACAAAGGTTTTTTCAAACATGCTCTTCATTCTTTCGGCTATCTGTTTTTTCATGTCCTCGCTCATTTGTCTTCCACCAAAATTGTTCATGTCTAAACTGGTTTTTGAAAAGTAATAAGCCTTACCTTGAAACTCTTGAGCCCAAGTGACTGTTGAAAAAAGAAGTAAACAATTAGCAATTAATCTAATAGAAATCGATTTCATTATAAAAAGTCTTTAAGTGTTACCATTAA
This sequence comes from Flavobacteriaceae bacterium, assembly GCA_030148025.1. Lineage (GTDB taxonomy): Bacteria > Bacteroidota > Bacteroidia > Flavobacteriales > Flavobacteriaceae > JASBUG01. The sequence continues at coordinate 124,555 of JASBUG010000043.1, forward strand.
AAGTACATACTTTTAATAAACGTTAGACTTTAAATAATCTATTAGGTTTAATTAGTGCTATGTTAAATTACCCTCGCACTCTAATCCTTACGCTATTCCCATCGTCATCATGTCTTTCATTTCTAAAGCGTTCGCGCATTTCTTTTTGCTTTTTCTCCATGATTTTGTTGAACTCTTCCTGAGTAACCTTTTTCCCTTTTGTTGGCTCAACTATTTTTAATTTTTCTTTAGGATTCATTACAATTTTGCTACAGATAATAGTTTCAGAACCATCATTTATTTCAAGGATCAATCCTGGTAAACCATGATAATTTCTCGGACCATTACTTACAGGTATTTGAGGTGTATACCAAGCCGTTACTGTATACTCTTCCATTTCTGGCTCTTTATCTTCATCTTCAGGATCTGGCATACCATCTAATTCAACCGGACGCTCTCTGGTAAGTGTTGCTTTATAACACGTATAATTCCCAATGTTTTTGGTTTCGCTTCCTAATTGCCAATCGTGCTTTCTCAATTTGTCATTGATCAAGAACATCTTTCCAAACGATTCATTTTGATTTGCATATCGGTCTTCTTTAGTATTCTTATATAATACATCTGAACCTCCACCTGCACCTGCAATAACAATTCGCACGTTAGCAGCCTGTGGTGCTTCTAACTGTTCTTCTTCTTTAAAAACAGATTCTTCTTTACTAAAAGACAGCAAAAATGTTTTCTCAAACTGCTTTTTCATCATTGCCATCATGCGTTCTTGCATTTCTGAACTTACTTTAGTACTATCCATTTGAAAATTCATTTGGCGCTTAGATTTATAAGTTGCAATCCCTTGGAAATCTTGTGCACTAAGTACGTTGGTTACTAATACTGTAATAACAACAGCAAAAAATTTAATAATCTTATTCATGATTGTGTTTGTTATGATTTTACAAAGCAAAGATGCTACACGCTTTCTTTTTTTACAGTTAACTAATGTTAACGTGTGTTAAGCGATTGGTTTTATAGTATTTTAACATTTACTTTTGACCTATGAATGATAAACGATATCGCTTAATTCTATATGTAATTGTATTTGTAATTCTAGGCACTATAAGTATACAAGTGTACTGGAATTACAAAAACTATCTTACCAATAAACAACAACTTGTAAATGATGTTCAAACAAGTTTGGACAATTCTGTAGAGAAGTATTACACCTCTCTAGCAGAACAAAACACCATTGGATTTTCTTTTAAAGCGACTACCGATACAGTTGGCATTGCTACAAATGATCAAATAGATAGTATTATACGTAAGTTTAACATTTCTAGATACGATTTTAATAATTTAGATAGCCTAGAGTTAGAAGATATTGGAGGTATTAAGGTAATTAAAGGTGTGAAAGCAGATTCTATTTTCGATCAATTAAGTCATACACACAACAAGGAATTTTTCGAGGATAAAAAGTATAAATTTAGTTTTAACGGCAAACTACACGATTCGCTTTTAGCCGACAGCTTTAAAGATCTAACTTCAAAAGTTATTATTTCGTTAGCAAATGACTCTATAAAACTGCAAGAAATCGATTCATTTTTTAAAATAGAAAAAAGCAATAAAAAACTAAATTTTGAGCATGAATTACATTTATATACAAATATGACAGGTTTGGATTCTGTATACAATACCATTGTTTCTAATGCAGAATTATATACAACTTCAAAATCGGCCTTACTACCTCGACCAAACAAATTAATTGCTACTTTTTCAAATACAACAAAAGAGATTTTAAAACGTAGTTTTTCTGGTATTCTAATTTCAACCTTATTAATTCTGGTTGTAATAAGTTGTTTATTCTATTTATTAAATATTATTAAACATCAAAAACAATTGGCCGAGGTTAAAAATGACTTAATAAGCAATATCACTCATGAGTTTAAAACACCTATAGCAACTATTAGTGTTGCTCTGGAAAGTATTAAAGACTTTGATGGTATTAACGATAAAGAAAAAACCAAAAACTATTTAGACATGTCAAGCAATCAACTTACCAAGTTGAACATAATGGTAGAAAAACTGCTTGAAACCGCTACATTAGACAGCGAAAAACTAGATCTAAAAAGAGAAGACGTTAACCTTATTGATCTGTTCTACGCCTTAGTAGACAAATACACAATGACGATTAATGGTAAAACATTAAAATTTGATTCGTCAAAAACTACTATTAATGCAAGTATCGATATTTTTCATTTTGAAAATGCTATAAGTAATATAATTGATAATGCTATTAAATATGGCGGCGATAATATAACAATAGATATTACAGAATCTAAAAAAGGAATTGAAATAGATATTACCGACGATGGCACTATTTTAACGAAAGCTCAAGCAAATAGAATCTTTGAAAAATTCTATCGTGTTCCTAAAGGAAATACTCACGATATAAAAGGATTTGGCATTGGCTTATATTATACCAAAAAGATAATAGAAAAACATGGTGGTTCTATTCAGGTGAATCTAAATAACAGTAATACAAACTTTAAAATTTTGTTGCCAAATGCAGGAACCAATTAACATAATTCTAGCCGAAGACGAGCCTTCATTGGGAATGATCATTAAAGAGAGCTTAGAAACTCGTAATTTTAAGGTACATCTTGCCATGAATGGTGAAGAAGCTTATAAATTATACAAAACAGTACAACCAGAGTTATTAGTACTGGATGTAATGATGCCAAAAAAAGACGGATTTACCTTAGCCAAAGAAATTAGGTTGGAAGACGACACTATTCCTATTATATTTTTAACTGCAAAATCTCAAACTCAAGATGTGGTTGAAGGCTTTTCTATTGGAGGGAACGACTATTTAAAAAAGCCCTTCAGTATGGAAGAACTTATTGTGAGAATTAATAATTTACTCAATAGAAAAAAAGTTCAAAGCACTGCAGAAATACTAAAAATAGGTGCTTATACTTTCGATTTCCCTAAACAGCTACTCACTTTTCAAGATAACACCACACAATTAACACATCGTGAAGCGCATTTATTATTTCACTTAATTAAAAACAAAAATGAGGTTTTAGAGCGATCTTTAATTCTAAATAAACTTTGGGGAAATGATGATTTTTTTAGCGCACGAAGTATGGATGTTTTTATTACCAAATTACGCAAAAAGCTTAACCAAGATGACACTATTCAAATAGTGAACGTTAGAGGTTTTGGATACAAATTAATTTGCTAATACATATAATATGATTTGATTTTTGTAGTTTTAAAACCACATGCAAATCGTTAAGTACATTCTGGTTTTTATCACACTAAGCACTTGGTCTCAATCAAGTATAAAAGCTAGTTTTATAACTAAAACCAATCTAAATGTTGGTCACTTGGTTCAAATTGACAATTACGGTTCCCTATATCAAGTTACAAATGGTGAACTAAACATCAAAAAAAAAGAAACGATACTTACTTACGCTAATTTACAACTGGGTGAGATAAACTCTGTAAATGCCTTTAACCCTTTAAAAATTAATGTCTTTTACAAAGATTTTAATTCGATTGTTATTTTAGACAATCGGTTAGCAGAAATCACCAAAGTTAATTTTAACGAAATTCAGCCTTTTAGAATTATAAGCCATGTATCTACTGGTGGTGACAATACCGTTTGGCTATTTAACGAAACTACTAGACAGCTAGAACTATTTGATTATCTAACCCATAAAACCAGAGTAACTACATTACCAATAGATGGTAATATTCTAGCCTTAGAAAGCAATTATAATTATTCATGGCTACTAACAGACCAGTTTATTTATACCTATAATTATTTTGGAAGCTTATTGTCTAAAAACAAAAACCCTGGTTACACTTCTATTAAAGCTTCAGGAAATGAATTGTTCTTTTTAAAAGAAAACAGCTTGTTTTATAAAGCAAATAACTCTGGCAAACACCTTTCTATAGAACTACCAGAATTGTTAATAAAACAGTTTTTAGTAACCGATGAAACCTTGTATATTTACGACGGTAAATTTCTTTACCGCTACCAACTAATAACGAATTAACACTATGCACGTTGCTATTGCCGGAAATATAGGCGCAGGAAAAACTACGCTCACAAAATTACTTGCAAAACATTATAAATGGGAAGCTCAACTAGAAGATGTTGTAGACAATCCTTATCTGGACGATTTTTACAATCAAATGGAACGTTGGAGTTTCAACTTACAAGTGTATTTCTTAAATAGCCGTTTTCGTCAGGTAAATCAAATTCGTCAAAGTGGTAAAGATATTATTCAAGATCGTACCATTTATGAAGATGCTCATATTTTCGCGCCCAATCTGCATGCCATGGGCTTAATGACCAATCGTGACTTCGAGAACTACTCATCATTATTTGAGTTAATGGAATCTTTTGTCCAAGGCCCAGATCTGCTAATTTACCTTCGTAGTTCTATTCCTAATTTAGTGGCTCAAATTCACAAACGTGGTCGTGATTATGAGAATTCGATTAGCATTGATTATTTAAGTCGTTTAAATGAGCGCTATGAAGCCTGGATTCATGGTTATAATAAAGGAAAGCTTTTAATTATTGATGTTGATAACCTCGACTTTGTAGACAATCCTGAAGATCTTGGGAGCATCATTAATAAAATAGATGCCGAAATTCACGGGTTATTTTAGAAGTCACCTTTATTTCTAGTTATTATTTTCAAATTTCTCTTTTAAAAAATTCGTTAACAGTTTTTTAAGGTTGTATTTAGTACTTTAGTCGCACTAACTAAAATACGCATAAATTTTCAACCAAAATTATGAGAAAAACCATATTTCTGCTTAGTTTTTTTCTAAGCACTGCTATCATTTTTGCTCAAGACACAAATGACAATCAAACACCTAAACCTAATTATAGGCTTGCTGCAAAATACTCCCCTAAAAACCTGGGAAAATTAGTTCATTCTACAACCGTTAGACCTAATTGGTTACAAAATGGAAATCGTTTTTGGTACCAATACAAAACTACAGAAGGATCAAACTATTATATTGTTGATCCAGACAGGCGTACAAGAACCAAACTTTTTGACAATGCTAAAATGGCAAAATGGCTTTCAGAGATCACTAAAGATCCTTACGAGGCTAAACATTTACCACGATTTGATTTCGAATTCGTAAAGAATGAAACAGCCATTCGCTTTTATGTTACATCTTCAGAAGAAGTTGAAGCTGAAGACGACAAAAAGAAAAAAGAAGTAACAACCGATTCTACAAAAGCTAAAAAAGCAAAGAAGAAAAAGCCGAAAATGGAGAAAAAAGTATACCATCTAGAATACCGTTTGGGTGGTAATGGCCTTACTATTATCAGCAACAAAAAGAAAGAGGATAATGAAAAACGATGGGCTAATATTGCTCCAGACAGCTCTATTGTTCTATTTTCTAAAAGACACAATCTTTATTGGATGGATAAAGAAAATTTCTTGAAAGCCATTGAAGATGAAAAAGACACGACTATTGTAGAGCATCAATGGACCAAAGATGGTGAAGAAAACTTTAGCTATGGTGGTAGTGGAAGAGGCCAAACCAATATTGATAAAGAAAAGAAGAAAGACGACAGGAAAGCCATTTGGGGATATTGGTCTCATGACTCAAAAAAATTCGTATATCAACGTACCGATTCTAGGCATATTAAAGATCTTTGGGTTATCAATTCAGCCGCAAAAGAGCGTCCTACTTTAGAAACTTACAAATACCATATGGCTGGAGAACAAGAGTTCTACAAAACAAACTTAATGGTGTTTGACATTCCTTCAAAAGAGGTAACCAATGTACAATTAGACACTACAGTTCAGCAAAGTGTTGGAGTATATTCTCATAGATATAAAAAATCAGATCCGAGTAAGCATAAACCGCGTTTAATTATTTCTAAAAAGAATAAATTATACTACTATACGGTAAGTCGTGATCGTAAACGTCTTGATATTCACGTTGCAGATATTAACACTGGGACATCCAAACTATTAATCGAAGAACATTCTAATGTTTACATTGAAAACCGCGGTAAAGGTATTGCATTAATTAATAATGAATCTGAAATATTACATTGGTCTGAACGTGATGGTTGGGGACATTTCTACTTATTTGATGCCAATGGAAAGTTAAAACGACAAGTTACTAATGGTGAATTTCATGTGGATTCTTATTTAGGTATAGACGAAAAAGAACGCATCATATACTTTACGGCAAATGGAGTTGATAAAAACATAGATCCATATTATGAGCATATGTATAAAATCAACTTGAACGGAACTGGATTTAGAGGTTTAAACGCCGGTGATTATAATACAAGAACCAATTTATCTGATTCTCATAAGTATTTTGTTAGTAATTATTCTAGAGTAAACACCGTTCCTAAATCTGAATTGCGCAACAACAATGGTTCGGTTATTATGAGTTTGGAAGAAGCCGATCTTTCACAGCTTATGGCTACAGGTTATAAATTTCCTGAGCCATTTAAAATGAAAGCAGATGATGGGATTACAGACATTTATGGTGTGATGTACAAACCTTTTGATTTTGATGAGAATAAAAAGTATCCATTAATCGAGTACGTTTATCCTGGACCACAAACTGAGGCTGTAAACAAATCATTCTCTGCAAGAATGAACAGAACAGATCGTATGGCTCAAGTTGGTTTTATAGTTATTACACTTGGTAACAGAGGTGGTCATCCAGCGCGTTCAAAATGGTATCACACTTATGGATATGGTAATCTAAGAGATTATGGTTTAGCCGATAAGAAATATGTTGCAGAACAATTGGCTGACAAATACAGTTTTATTGATATTGATAAAGTTGGAATTTTTGGTCATTCTGGAGGCGGATTTATGTCTACTGCCGCTATGTTAGTGTATCCAGATTTCTTTAAAGCTGCTGTATCGTCATCAGGAAACCATGATAATACAGTTTATAATAGCTGGTGGAGTGAAACACATCATGGTATTAAAGAAGAAAAAGATGCCGATGGTAATATTAAGTATAAGTATATGATCGATAAAAACCAGACCTTAGCTAAAAACCTTAAAGGGCATTTAATGCTAACTACTGGTGATATTGACAATAATGTACACCCTGCAGGTACCATTAAAATGGCCAATGCACTAGTAAAAGCAAATAAACGATTTGACTTCTTCTTGTTTCCAACACAACGTCATGGTTATGGAAGCATGTCTGAATACTTTTTCTGGATGAAAGCCGACTATTTTAGTGAACATTTATTAGGCGTAGGTCCAAACGAAATTGATTATACAGAAATGAATAGAGAACGACCTAAAAAGAATTAAAAATATAAACTCTCTTTTTTAACAGCTATTAGAAGGTTCTAATAGCTGTTTTTGTTTAGTTGAATCACTTCTATTAACTATTACTTTAAGTTCAACCGAAAACCAAATACTGGAAGTTGTCCTTGCATAAAATCAAGGTCATCAGCCCTTTTAAAACCCAAACGTTCATACATACTCCATGCAACTTTCATAGCGTTTGTAGTATGAATTACCATAGTTTCACAATTGCTCTTCCTTCCCTTTTCTAAACAAAACTCTGTAAGTAACTTACCTATACCCAAACCTCTTGTCTTTGGATCTACTCCAAGCAACCTAAACCCACAAGCATTTTTTTCTTGCGTTGCAGTTCCTCCTGAACCATAATCTTTCATGTCGTTAAAAAAAACAACTGCACCTCCAATTTTACCATGTTTAGAAACTGCCGCTAGTAATTCAATATTCTTGTTGCTGGTTAATTGCCCAACATTCCTGAGCATATCATAATATTGAGGTTGCTCTTTCATATCTGGAAAGCCTTTTAGAGCAGAATAAACGTCTACCAATAATTCACCTATTCTTTTAAACTCTTCAGGTTTTGCATTTCTAACTGAATAACTATGATACTCTTTTAATACTTGTTTACTCATTTATTGATAATTTAAACTACCTTAATGGAAATCTACATAAAATGTATTAAACATAAAAACCACGCCTATGGCGTGGTTTTTATGTTTATGTAATAAAGAATTTTCTAGTTTTCTTCTTCTACTCCCTTAGTTACTTTTATAGTTTTTTTCTTTCCCTTTATTTCCATCTTCACATCTACTTCATCCATAGCTTCAATTTTAGCTTTCACTTCTTCTTCAGTACCTTCAAAAATTTTATCTTCAGTAGTTGTTTCACCATCTTTAGTTATAGAAGTTGTAACCGTAGCCTTAACAGTTCCATCATCATTCTTTTCCATATTTACTTTTACTTCTTTAGAAATATTTCCTTTCTCTTCAGTAAACATAGCTACATCTCCTTTTAATTCATGCTTTTTCCCGTCTTCATCAATCCAAACTTTCACATTGTCTTCAACAGCATAAGCACTGTCTCCAGTTATAGCAATACTTGGTGCAATTACCAATGCTACAACCGACATAAGCTTTAATAAAATATTTAATGATGGTCCAGACGTATCTTTAAACGGATCTCCAACAGTATCACCAACTACAGCAGCTTTATGAGCATCTGTACCTTTTCTACCTTGTTCTTCAATCATTTTCTTAGCATTATCCCATGCACCTCCAGCATTCGATTGGAAGATTGCCATAAGTACACCACAAGTTGTAACACCTGCAAGTAATCCTCCTAACATTTCAGCACCTCCAATAAATCCAACAGCTACTGGAACAACAATTGCTAATACTCCAGGGACAACCATCTCTTTAATAGATGCTCTTGTAGAAATCTCTACACACTTATCATATTCAGCAATACCATCAGCAGCATCAAATATTTTTCTATCTGCTTCAGAAGCTTTAGACATATCAGAGTCATTCTTCACCATTACTTCTAATGCAGCTTTTAAAGCTGGAATATCTCTAAACTGACGACGCACCTCTTCGATCATTGCCATGGCTGCACGACCTACGGCATTCATCGACAATGCAGAGAATACAAACGGTAACATACCTCCTACTAATAATCCTGCCATGATTTTTGGCTGAGACACATCAATAGCGGTTACTCCTGCAGTTTTCATAAAGGCAGCAAATAATGCTAACGCTGTTAATGCTGCAGATGCAATAGCAAATCCTTTACCAATTGCAGCAGTTGTGTTTCCTACCGCATCAAGTTTATCTGTGCGCTCACGTACTTCACTTGGTAATTCACTCATCTCAGCAATACCACCAGCGTTATCAGAAATTGGTCCGTAAGCATCTACTGCTAACTGGATTCCTGTATTTGCTAACATCCCTACTGCAGCAATTGCAATACCATATAATCCAGCAAAATGATGAGATACTAAAATAGCACCAGCAATTAAAATAATTGGAATCGCAGTAGACATCATACCTACACCTAATCCAGCAATAATATTTGTAGCAGATCCTGTTTCAGATTGCTTTACAATTGAGTTCACTGGTTTTGTACCAGTTCCTGTATAATATTCTGTTACTTTTCCAACAGCTAAACCAGCTACTAAACCAGCAATAGTTGCATAGAACACTCCCATACTACCAAATGCTAATTGATCTGTAGCTTCAGCTGGAATAAATCCGTTTATTAAAAAATATGATGCTACTAACATTAATCCAGCAGATCCAAATTCTCCAATGTTTAGTGCAGCATGAGGAGATCCTCCTTCTTTTACTCTTACAAAGAACGTTCCTATAATAGACATTACAATTCCAACAGCAGCTAAAGCTAATGGTAAGTATACAGCTCCTAATCCATCAAAATCAGGCGTTACAATTAACGCTCCAAGAACCATTGTACCAATAATAGAACCTACATAAGACTCGAAAAGGTCAGCTCCCATACCAGCAACATCACCTACGTTATCACCAACGTTATCTGCAATGGTTGCAGGGTTTAATGGGTGATCTTCAGGAATACCAGCTTCAACTTTACCTACAAGGTCTGCTCCAACATCAGCAGCCTTTGTATAGATACCACCGCCTACACGTGCAAACAATGCAATAGATGACGCTCCTAATGAGAATCCAGATAATACATTAAGTATTTCTGTAATCTCCCATCCTTGTCCGCTATATAAAACAAATAGCCCACTTAAACCAAGAACACCAAGACCAACAACACCTAATCCCATTACAGCACCACCAGCAAATGCTACTTCTAATGCTTTTCCTAAAGATTGTCTTGCTGCATTTGTGGTACGAACGTTAGCTTTGGTTGCAACCTTCATTCCTATAAATCCAGCTAAAGCTGAACAAATTGCTCCAACAATAAACGATACTGCTACCATTCCGTTAGAACCAGCTTCAGACTCTCCTTTAAAATATAATAAGATAGCTACTGCCACTACAAATACAGCTAATATCTTGTATTCTGCTTTTAAGAAAGACATTGCACCATCTGCAATATTTTTGGCAATACGTGCCATTTTTTCGTCACCAACCTCTTGTTTAGATACCCAAGCGTTTTTTGCAAAAACGAATAGTAAAGCCAAAACACCAAAAGCAGGTAATAATGTTACTAATAATTCCATTTGTTAGTTATTTATTTAGTTTATTTTAAGATTCCGCTAAAAGTAGAAAAATTTACGAGATAAAAAAAGCCGCTTTTAAGATTATAAAAGCGGCTTTTTAACAATTATTTTTTTGACCTTTAAATAGTAAACGTTCTATTTTTTTTGTGGTCGCTTTCTTCATAACGTTGCACACATTTATGATAGATCTTGATCGCCTCTTCAGAGTTACCCCAACCACCAACATCAACTTTCTTCTCTTCTAGATCTTTATATACTTCAAAGAAATGCTCAATCTCTTTTAATCTGTGTGGATTTAATTCACTCAAGTCGTTTACCTTATTCCAAAATGGATCGTTAACAGACACACATATAATTTTTTCATCTGGTCCCTTTTCATCTGTCATGTGGAATACTCCTATTGGTCTCACTTCCATAACACACATAGGGAATGTTGGTTCTGCACCTAGCACTAATACATCTAATGGATCACCATCTAATGCTAAAGTTTCTGGCACAAATCCATAATCTCCAGGGTACATCATAGATGAGAACAACATACGGTCGAATCTAATTTTGTTTAACACAAAATCGTATTCATATTTATTTCTACTTCCTTTTGGTATTTCAATTAATACATCAAAAGTTACTGCTTTTTTCTTGCTCATATTTACTTCCTTTTTTGGGAGTGCAAAGGTACGCAACCTTTTTACTTTACCCAATATTTTCTATTTGTTTTTGTAAGAATTTAAAGTAACTTCGGTTCTTCTTAACAGAACACTATCAACCAATTACAATACCAACCAAAAAAACCACTAAATTATGAAGCGCTTCATCACTCTATGTATTCTTATAGTATTCGTAAGCTGTAAACAAGAAAATAAACTTACCGAAGAACAAAAACGCTGGCAGCAACATGCCGATAATGTAGAAATTATAAGGGACGATTTTGGTGTGCCTCATATTTATGGGAAGACAGATGCAGATGCTGTATTTGGGTTACTCTATGCACAATGTGAAGACGATTTTAATCGTGTAGAACGCAACTATATTTGGGCTATTGGAAGACTTGCTGAAGTAGAAGGTGAAAAATCATTATACAGCGATTTACGTGCACGTTTGTATATGACTAAAGAAGAAGCCATTGCTCATTACAATAACAGTCCAAAATGGTTACAAGATCTATGCATTGCTTTTGCAGATGGCATTAATTATTATCTCGACACACATCCTGAAGTCACGCCAAAACTATTAACCCGTTTTGAACCATGGATGCCAATGTATTTTAGCGAAGGCTCTATTGGTGGTGACATTGAGCGTGTTTCTACTAGAAAAATAAAAGCGTTTTATGGTGATTCAAATGATATGGCGATGGTTGATAATGGCCTTATTCGATTAAACGATAATGAACCTAGAGGTTCTAACGGATTTGCCATTGCTGGTTCTAAAACAAAATCGGGTGATGCTATGTTACTCATAAATCCGCATACGTCATTCTTTTTTAGAGGCGAAGTGCATGTAGTTAGTGAAGAGGGATTGAATGCTTACGGTGCAGTTACCTGGGGACAGTTTTTTGTATACCAAGGGTTCAATGAAAAAACAGGTTGGATGCATACATCCACAGGAACAGATATTATTGATGAGTTTGAAGAAACAATTGTAAAAGATGGTACTAAAACGTCTTATAGATACGGAGAAGAATTAAGACCTATAGATTCCATTGAAGTAACGCTCAACTATAAATCAGGAGACAATTTACAGGATAAAACCTTTATGATGTATCGCACACATCATGGTCCTGTAACACATGCTAATGGTGACAAATGGGTATCGACTGCTTTAATGTGGAGTCCTGTAAAAGCATTAGAACAATCGTTCACCAGAACCAAAAAATCAAACCATGAAGAGTTTTATAAGATGATGGATATTCGCACCAACTCTTCAAATAATACTGTGTATGCAGATGCTGATGGAACAATCGCGTATTACCATGGGAATTTTATTCCAAAACGAAATGAAAAGTTCGATTATACCAATCCTGTAGATGGTAGTAATCCTGAAACCGATTGGCAAGGGTTACACGCTTTAAAAGACAATATTTTTGTACACAACCCTCCAAACGGTTGGATACAGAATTGTAATTCTACACCTTTTACAAGTGCCGACGAGTATAGCCCTAAGAAAGAAGATTATCCTGTGTATATGACTTCGTTTCCAGAGAACTTTAGAGGTATTCATGCTATCCCATTATTGCAAAAGGCCGAAAATTTAACATTGGATTCTTTAATTGAATTAGCTTACGACCCTTATTTACCAGGGGCAGATATGTTAATTAGCGGATTAATAGATGCTACCAATAGTGAAAACCTAAAAAGTGAAGATGCAAAACAAGCTATAGAGATATTAAAGAGCTGGGACTTTAAAGTAAACACAGAATCTGTTGCCATGACCTTAACGCAGTTCTATTTAAATGCCTATTATGAATCTAATAAAATTCCAAGAACTGATAACAACAAACGTATGAACCGAAATCAGCGTTTTGAATATATGAGCAAAACAGCATCATTTAAAGAACGTATAGAAGTTTTTGAAACTGCTGTTGCCAATTTAAAAGCAGATTTTGGAACCTGGGAAACACCTTGGGGTGAGTATAACCGTTATCAAAGAAATGATGGTGAAATTCGCCAACAGTTTGACGACACAAAACCAAGTATTCCTGTTGGGTTAGCTTCTGGGCGTTGGGGTGCTTTAGCCTCTTATGGTGCTAGAACAGGAAAAGACACTAAACGTATTTATGGTACTTCTGGAAACAGTTTTGTAGCTGTGGTGGAGTTTGGAGATAAAGTAAAAGCAAAATCGATGCTTGCTGGCGGACAAAGTGGTGACCCTAACTCACCGCATTTTGATGACCAAGCGCAACGCTATGCCGACATACAGTTTAAAGATGTTGCTTACTATAGAGACGATGTTGAAAAGCGTGCTAAAAAAACCTATAAGCCTGGGGAGTAATTTGTTTAAAAGCATTTATGCTGAACTTGTTTCAGTATCAAAATGACATCATATACTTAAGTTGTATGCTATTTGAAAAACTTAACTAAAATACTAATACTGATTATTGCTTTTTCTTGTGGAACACAAAAAAAAGTTAACTCTGTTGCTAACAATATTTCGGATTCTCCTCAAGCAGAGAATTTTCAAAAATTCTTGAAAAATTTCTCCTTAAACAAGGACTTTCAATTATCGAGAATTGAATTTCCATTACCAGATTGTAAATATGTTGGAACATATGCGACACCTTGTACTGAGGTTCAAAAAGAGGATTGGAAACATCTTGTACTAAATGATACCACTAAATTTCAAGTGATGTTTTATAACGACTCTTATGACTCTGAGTTTAATTTGGATAAATATGAACGAACTTTAGGCAAAGTCTCATCCAACAGATCAGATTGTTTATACTATCAATTTCTTCTCGAGAAAAGTAAATGGAAGCTAATTAAAATTACAAAGTGTTCTAAATAAAAACAAGTACCAACAACGTGTACAAATAATTGTATTAATCATGCAACTAAATCACACACAAAACCGTTAACTAAACTGTTAAAAAACAAAGACTTTATATTATCTAAAAAAACCCAATAATCTTGGTTGAAAAAGTGTAACAATTTCATTTTTATTTGCTCCATTATTAAAACATCAATCAATAACTATGAAAAAACAATTACACCTAATTCTTCTACTATTGCCATTTACTTTATTGGCGCAAGAACTAACTTTAAAACCAACAGAATTTATATCGAATGCAAAAGATACTGTCTCCGCTGAAATAGGCACCTTTAAGGTTCCTGAAAATAGAAACAACCCAAACTCAAAACATATTGAATTATCATTCATTCGTTTTAAAAGCACCAACCCAAACCCAGGAAATCCTATTGTTTATCTAGCGGGTGGACCAGGAGGTTCAGGAACAGGTACAGCAAAAGGCAAGCGTTTTGAGCTATTTATGAAACTGAGAGAAGTTGCCGATGTTATTGCTTTTGATCAGCGTGGTACAGGTCTGTCAGATCACTTTGAAAAATGCGGTTATAAAATGAGCTTTGATCCTAAAAAAGCTTATCATAAAGACGACTATGTTACTAAAACAACTGAAACCCTAAGCAAATGTGTTGCTTCCTGGAAAGAAACGCACGATCTTAACGCTTACAACACTACAGAAAGTGCAAAAGATATTGATGCTTTAAGAAAAGCCTTAGGTGTCGATAAAATTTCTCTTTGGGGCATTAGTTATGGTTCTCATTTGGCTTTTGAATATATCCGTTTATTTGAATCTAATATTGACCGTATGGTACTGGCAAGTTTAGAAGGTCCAAACGAAACTATAAAATTACCTGCTAATACTGAAGCATTTGTAGATGACATATGTAAAAGAGCTAGCGATAATTATGGTACCGAACAAAAATACCCTAACCTTAAAGAAAAAATAATTGCAGTACACGAAAGAGTAAAAAAAGAACCTGTAACTGCCACTTTTAAAAACAGAAGAGGAGAAACGCAAACAGCAAGTTTTTCGTATT
Organism: Flavobacteriaceae bacterium; assembly: GCA_030148025.1. GTDB lineage: Bacteria > Bacteroidota > Bacteroidia > Flavobacteriales > Flavobacteriaceae > JASBUG01. The sequence continues at coordinate 139,608 of JASBUG010000043.1, forward strand.
ACGAGCTACAGTTAGCTGTAGCAGGTTTGTATTTAAAAAACCCGTCGGACTCTAGAAACCTTCCAAAATTATACACCAAAATGTATAACGGTGATTATACTGATATTGCATCGCGAATTAACTTTTTAAGAAGTTACTTAAATTATGTTAAGCCAATGTCTTTAGCAATGGATTTACAAAGTGGTATATCAAAACAACGTAAGAAAAAAGTAGAAGCTCAGGTTAATGAAACATTGTACGGTAATGCCATTAATATGCTTTTATTTGAATGGATGGAGACGCTTAAATTCCCAATGCTTCCAGAAGCCTTTAGAGAATTAAAGAACAACAAAGTAGACGCTTTATTATTGAGTGGCACCTTAGATGGACGAACCTATGTTTCATCTGCAAAAAACATCTCTAAATCGTTTAAGAATGGGCATCATGTTATTATAGAAAATGCTGGTCACGATTTATATATGGCTTCACCAGAAGTAGGCAATATGGTTTTCAATTTCTTTAGTGGTAAAGAGATAACCACTAACAGTATTACAGTAAAACCTACGCCTTTTAGGTAAGAGCTTTTTTAGAAACGTAATCAAAAAAGCTTCCTTTTTAAGGAAGCTTTTTAATATATCTAATCAACGCGTGGTATTAATTCTTTAAAGCAGTCTCTAAATTAGAGATGATCACATCGTAAAATCCACCGAATAGCTGTGACATAGATTCTTGATGTTCTTCAGGAGTATTAAACTCACATCCCCAAGTTACTTTACAGCTGCTATCACCAATACCTTCAACCTTAATAGTGCTTAGATATCCAGTAACTGGAAATGGTCCTTCAGTAATTTGATACTGCATTTCCATAGCTTCATTATCTACCTTGTTTAATATTTCGTGAATGGCTGCTCCATCAGGCATATAACAAGTACGTTTGGCTCCTTCGCCTTTACCTTCGGTTACAGATCTTTCTATTGGAGAGATTTCTTCTATTCCTCTAAATGATGATAATTTGTTCCAAGCACTATCTGCTTTTACATTAATTTGTTTGCTTACTACTACTTCTATCATGGTTTCTAATTTTTAGGTTAAACATTCTATGACAAAAGTATTTTAGTATCTATGCTGAATAAAAAATAGCGTTCAGAAATAGTTTTATACTATAAATGACAGACGTTCATCAATAAAGTTTTGAAGACTTTCTTTATCGTTAATCTTATACAAAATGCTTAAACTAAAGATTACTCCTAATAGAAATTGTGCATATTCCTCTTTCTTTTCAGGGTGTTGTATCTGCCCAAGTTCTATAGCTTTATCTAAAACCACTTTGTAACTATTCACCAAAGCATCAAAATACTTTTTATAAAGGTCGATTACTTCTTGGTTTTCATTACGCATTTCTACCACTGTGTTCACCATAAGGCAACTTCTTGGAAATGTTTTATCTAATAAGGCATCAATAAGTGCATAAAAGAAACCTTTTAAAGAGATCAATCCTTCGGTTGAGGCTCTTAACTGACTTAAAAAAGGATCGGAATAAGTATTCATGTAATAGGTAATAGAATCCATAAACAACATATCCTTTGTATACTTATTGTAAATGGTAGATACACTCACATCTAAATGATCTGCCAATTCTTGAGCATTCACCCCTTTATAACCCTGTTCCCAAAACAATGACTGGGCTTTATATACCAACTCATCGTACGTTTGATTAAGTGCTTGTGGCATAACTATTATATTTATTTAAAATAACATCTATTCCGTTAGATATATACTGTAAACGTTCTTCTTTGGTATGGATAAGACAAAAGCTCATACTAGTACAAAACAAACCTGTTAAATGTCTTGCATAAAATTTGGCATGTTTTGTTGATGCATCTTGTTTTAGCAATTGATAAATGAGCCCTTCAATTTCATCGAGGTAAGACTTCACTAATATTTTTATGCGCTCATCAGTATCAGCCAATTCGGTACCAATATGAATAAAGAAGCAGCCTGGGTGTATGTTCTCTTCTGCTAAAAAACTCAAATAAAATTTGGTCAAGAGCTCATTAGGCTGTCCCGTTTCTTTAAGAATATTGAATTTATCTTCACAATAACGTTCCCGGTATAACTGCAGTGCATTATAGAGGATTCCGTTTTTGTCTACAAACTCATGATATAGTGAAAACCTATTAACACCTGTAACCTCAACGATATCTTTTACTGAACAGCCTCTAAAACCATTAACCCAGAAAAGCTGAATACACTTTTCTAGCACTCTATTCACATTATATTCTTTGTAACGCATAAACTTCTATTGTAGTAAAAATAGAAATATGCTTAAGGTTATAAAAAAATACTGTTCAGAAATATTAAAAATGGAATCCAAAAGTTCCTGTAACTCCAAATTTGCGGGCACCAGGATTATCTAAATAATTTCCTCTGAAGTTAAAGTCCAATCGGAATATCTTAAATATATTACCTACACCTAAGCTATATTCCCAATAGATCTCATCGTTAGGCGCCTGATACAATAATCCCGAAGCATTAATGGCTCTGTTCTCGTCTGAAATGTCTCCCCAAACACCGCGAACACTTACTATTTCACGTAAGTTTAGTTTTCGTAATAATGGAATTCTTGAGAATAAGCGTCCGTTAAAATTATGCTCCAGATGTAGCGACGCATAAGTATCTGTTACAAACTCGTAAAAGTCTAACTGTGAAAAAGTATTATATATTGAAAAATAGGATTGATTCCCAGGAACGACACTTAACAGTCCTAGTGGTACTTCACCTATGGTTTTACCGACTTCAATAGTAGAAGTTAAACGACCAAAACCACCAATTTGCCATGGTTGCAAATATGAGAATTGTAATTTAGTATAATCAAAATCACTATTAAACATGTTCTTATTACCCAGACTTATTTGAGCAAACACTCTTGGAAAATCGTCATTCGCTTCACGACGTTCTACACCAAATCCTGTCATTTTTCGTCCTGGAAAATACGACATCGAAAAGGTTGTTTCGTATTGCTTTACTGTTGATTGAATATCGCCATTACCATCAAAATAATCTAAACTAAATGTTGGTGACGCAGACGCTAGCGTACGGTAATTTCCACCTAAGCGCATTACAAAATTTCGCCAAGGTTCCATTTCTATTGCCGCACTTGTTAGGTTTATATTGGTTAACTTATCGTTACTTCCTGTTCCAACTACCGAAGACGATGCCAAACTACGTCCTAAAACATCGGTTGATGTAGTTAGACTAGCGCCAATTTGCTCTACATCTCGCCTGTTCCCTCCAGAAATTATAAGTCGTGATTTTTTATCAAGTAACCACTTCCCAGATATACCATATTTAAACTTATTATCCTTAAAGCCATAAGCTAAAAACCCTTCTAAACGCCAAATATCGTTTCTGCCAAAATAGGTACGTCCACCTGTGCGTAAACGCATCCCTTCCACTTCATTAAATCCAAAAGTTGAAAATATAGGCCCGTAATCCAAAGGCAAGCTGTTAAATTCAATATAACCTGAGGACAAAATACTTCCTAAATTATAAAGACGCTTGAACTTTTTTACAGTTTTTAAAGTGTCCAACATTTTATAAACACCTCGCTCGTCTTTATTTAATTTCTCAAGCCTGTTCTTATCCCAAAAAGCATCGTCTCTGTCGTATACATCCTTATCGTAATAGTATACTTCTTCATCATAAAACTTTTTCTCTTTTGGAATATCAAACTTATAGTTATTAAACAAAGTGGTACGCTTACCATAAATGCCTCGGGATTTCTCCTTTTTATTAAACGCAAAATCTGACAACATATAATCGCGCTTCACCAAGAAAAGTGAATCGTTAAGCACTTCAAACTCTTGTTCTATATAAATTTCTTTTACCCAATTTATATTGGCACTTTTTGTAGCTTGAAGGTTGATGTCTTTAATGGCGTATGTTGTATCTGCTACCCAAAAATCGCCTTTAAAGGTAAGCTCATTCTTTCGTCTTGGATAATAAATAATATTGTAGCACCATTTATTATCTATAAAGGCACTATCAGACAAGACATAGTTGTACGTATTAATACCTGTTCTTGACAACGGACTTACAAAGCTCTTATCGAAAAACTTAAGGTAATTATCATAGACATTAAAATCGGAATACAAATCATCAACGAAGTCAATAATTACCTGATTATCGCTAAATCCTGAATTCTTATTTCCTTTTAGAACTTCCTTTTCTTTATTAATTAGGTTATCTCCATATACCGTTGAAGCTGCTTCGTTAATAAACATTGGTAAATAGGTCTTTCCGGTAACTCTCGATGTATCTACCTGATCGAATACAAATTCCATTCCCTTAAAAAGTCGACTCTTGATCAATGCGCTATCTATAGTATTGATATCAAACTCTACTTTTTCATATTTATCAAACTCGTATTGCTTAAATTGCTTTAAGCCATTTTTGCGTTTATGTTGCCATACTTTTCGTAAAATATCGATCGCAGGGTTATTCTTTTTTGGCTGTTTTCCAGAAACCAGAACAACAGCATCTAATTGCGCTGCTTCTTCTTTTAAAATGATCTTTAGATCATAGTTTACTTTTTTAGCTAGCGCAATTTCCTGAGTCTCGTAACCTATAAATGAAATTACAATAGCATCCCAGGTTTCATCAGACTCTAAATAAAAACGACCATTTTCGTTAGTGATACATCCTTCTGATGAGTTTTTAAATACAATGTTTGCGAAAGAAACAGGTTCATTATTCACATCAAACACATGACCGCTTATCTTGGTTTGTGCGAACATTAGGTTAAGTCCTAAAAAGAATACGATTAAGAAATGAGATATGGTGTACTTCATATTAATAAAAAACTTCATCAACAATCGTGCTAATGAAGTTTATATAACGTAAAAATATGTATTTATTTTATTTATACAGTACCTTTTTTACTGCTTTTACAACATCATTACTATTTGGCAACCACTCTGCCAACAATACTGGTGAATATGGTGCTGGTGTATCTGCTGTATTTATTTTTTGAATTGGTGCATCCAGATAATCAAACGCTTTCTCTTGAACTTGATATGTAATTTCTGTAGACACATTACCAAAAGGCCACGCTTCTTCCAATATTACCAATCTGTTTGTTTTCTTTACAGACTCCAAAATTGTATCAATATCTAAAGGACGTACTGTACGCAAATCGATAATTTCACAAGAAACACCTTCTTTTTCCAATTCGTCTGCAGCTTTATATGCCTCTTTTATAATCTTTCCAAACGATACTATGGTAACATCGTTTCCTTCACGTTTAACATCTGCAACTCCAATAGGTAACACGTATTCTCCTTCAGGAACTTCACCTTTGTCACCGTACATTTGTTCAGACTCCATAAAAATCACAGGATCGTCATCTCTAATAGCTGCTTTTAATAAGCCTTTTGCATCATACGGATTAGATGGCACCACTACCTTTAACCCTGGACAGTTAGCATACCAACTTTCAAAAGCTTGAGAGTGCGTTGCCGCTAATTGTCCAGCTGAAGCTGTTGGACCTCTAAATACTATTGGACATTTAAACTGTCCTCCAGACATTTGTCTAATCTTTGCTGCGTTATTTATAATCTGATCAATTCCTACTAAAGAGAAGTTGAAAGTCATAAACTCAACAATAGGTCTGTTACCTGTCATTGTAGACCCAACTGCTATACCAGCAAACCCAAGTTCTGCAATTGGAGTATCAATAACACGCTTAGCACCAAATTCGTCTAACATTCCTTTTGAAGCCTTATATGCCCCATTATACTCGGCAACTTCCTCTCCCATTAAATAGATGGTTTCATCTCGACGCATCTCTTCACTCATCGCTTCACAAACGGCTTCTCTAAACTGAATTGTTTTCATTTAATACATTTTATAAGAACAGCAAAAATAACAATTCCTATAAAATTATAAGTGAACTTTTGGGTTAAAAATTTATTATGCATGCATAGGAAATTATTAATATTTTGATTACCTTCGTAACCTCAAAAATTTTTACATAAATAATCAAAAAAGCGAGATGAAAATATTGGTATGTATTAGTCATGTGCCAGACACAACTTCAAAGATTAATTTTACTGAAGATGACACGAAATTTGATGCAAACGGCGTACAGTTTGTAATTAATCCTAATGATGAATTTGGACTTACCAGGGCTATGTGGTTTAAAGAAAAACAAGGAGCTTCTGTAGATGTAGTAAATGTTGGTGGAGCAGAAACAGAACCTACTCTTAGAAAAGCTTTAGCTATTGGTGCTGATACTGCTATAAGAGTTAACACCGCTGCTACTGATGGGTTTGCTGTTGCAAAACAGTTGACTAAAGTGGTTCAAGACGGTGGTTACGATCTGGTTATTGCTGGTCGTGAATCGATAGATTATAATGGAGGTATGGTTCCTGGTATGTTAGCTGCTTTAACCGATGCTAATTTTGTAAATAACTGTATTGGTTTAGATATAGAAGGTGCCAATGCAACCGTTACCAGAGAAATTGATGGTGGTAAAGAAACTGTTTCAACAACACTTCCATTAATTGTTGGAGGCCAAAAAGGGTTAGTTGAAGAAAGCGACCTACGTATTCCAAATATGAGAGGAATTATGATGGCACGTAAAAAACCTTTAACTGTAGTCGATCCAGTTGATGCTACTGCCGAAACTGCTTCAGTGAAATTTGAAAAACCAGCACCAAAAGGAGCTGTTAAATTAGTTGCTGCAGACAACCTGGACGAATTAGTAAGTTTACTTCACAACGAAGCTAAAGTAATTTAATCACCTTCAAAAAAAGACACATGTCAGTTTTAGTATATACAGAATCAGAACAAGGAAAATTTAAAAAAGCCGCTCTAGAAGTTGCTTCATATGCAAAAGCAGTAGCGACACAAATGGGAACTACCGTTACGGCTGTCACTTTTAATACTAGCGATGCTTCAGAATTAGGTAAGTATGGTGTAGACAAAGTACTAAACATAGCAAATGCTGAAAATTTTGATGCAAAAGTTTATGCAGATGCCATAAAACAAGCTGCTGAAAAAGAAGCTGCAAAAGTAATTGTAGTAAGCTCTACTGCAGATAGTAAATATCTAGCACCATTATTAGCAGTTGGTTTAAATGCAGGCTATGCTACTAATGTAGTTGAGGCACCTGTAAGCACATCACCATTTGCTGTAAAACGTACTGCTTTCACAAATAAAGCGTTCAATATAACCGAGATAAATACCGATGTAAAAATAGTTGGTCTTTCCAGTAATGCTTTTGGCTTGGTTGAAAATTCAGGAGCTGCTGCTGTTGAAGAATTTTCTCCTAGTCTAGCTACTTCAAACATTGCTGTACAATCTGTTGATAAAGCTACAGATAAGGTATCTATAGCAGATGCAGATATTGTGGTTTCAGGTGGTCGTGGTTTAAAAGGGCCTGAGAACTGGGGAATGATCGAAGAGTTGGCCGAAGTTTTAGGTGCTGCTACCGCTTGTTCTAAACCAGTGTCTGACTTAGGTTGGAGACCGCATAGCGAGCACGTTGGACAAACAGGAAAGCCTGTAGCTTCAAACTTATATATTGCCGTAGGTATTTCGGGAGCAATCCAACATTTGGCTGGAGTTAATGCTTCAAAAGTAAAAGTAGTTATCAATTCAGATCCTGAAGCACCGTTCTTTAAGGCTGCAGATTATGGCGTTGTTGGTGATGCGTTTGAAGTTGTACCGCAATTGATAGAAAAATTAAAAGAATTTAAGGCTCAAAACGCATAATTTTTTTAACTTGTAACTAATAAAGAACTGCTTAAATTCAGTAAACCTGCTGATCGTCTGTTGAATTTATATCATTGAACGAAAAAAAGGCTCAATATGCCTTTTGCAGTTGGTAAAGTCTAAATTTAAACAGTTCTTTGTGTTTTAATAATTATGAGTTTAGTTCGTCTTAATATAAAAGGTATTTCATATAGTCAAACCCAAAATGGTGCTTATGCGCTTATTTTGAGTGAAGTAGATGGCGACCGCAAATTACCTATCGTTATTGGAGCATTTGAAGCACAGTCTATCGCCATTGCTTTAGAAAAAGAAATAAAGCCTCCAAGACCTTTAACTCATGACCTTTTTAAGAATTTTTCTGACAGATTTGATATTGTTGTAAAACAAGTTATTATTCATAAACTGGTAGACGGTGTATTCTACTCAAGCTTGATTTGTGAACGTGATAAAATTGAAGAGATCATTGACGCAAGAACCAGTGATGCCATTGCTTTAGCGTTGCGTTTTCAAGCTCCTATTTTTACGTATAAAAACATTTTAGATAAAGCAGGTATTTATTTAAAAGTAAATCCGAAAAGAGAAGAAGAGCATCAAAGCGATAATATATTAATGGATGAAGTTTTAGCTGAAGAGATAGAAACTTCTGCCGGACAAGACAATTTTAAAGGAAAAACACTGGAAGAACTTCACAATATGTTAGATCAGGCAGTTGCTAATGAAGACTACGAAACTGCTGCCAGAATTAGAGATGAAATTTCTAAACGATAGTTCTTTTTAATCCATCAATCATAATAAAATAAATGCGTATCTTGCTCTGCATTTAATTTATCAGATATTTAAAAAACATCTAGCTAAATCTAGCGATTGGTGTCAATAAAAATTATACAGATGAGAAAAAGTTTCCTAGCTATTGCAGCTATTTTTTTTGGGTTAACCTCAATGTTAGCACAAAACCTAGAGAAACAATGGCAGTTTGAAGCCATCGAAAATAATTCGGGAGAACAGTTATTTAGTATTAATCAAACACTGGATATACTCTCTCTAAACAAAGGAGAATTCAACTATTCTTTAGAAGCAAAAAACAACTTAAAAGCTGCAGGCGATTATATTCATCAAAATAATCTTTTAGTATTTTATTATACACAACCTAACGATACTATAAGACGCTATAAAATTACCGAGCATACCGATTCTACATTAGTATTTACAGAAAAAGATATTACTTATCGTTTTGTAGCTCCTAAAGTTATTGAAGAAGCAACAACTGTTGCAGTTACTAACTCGAATGATACTATCATACCAAGTCAAGGTGTTTCCTTCACGAGTATATGGAGAGGAGTTCTGGGAATGATCTCTCTTATTTTTATTGCGTTTTTATTTAGCAGTAACAAAAAAGCCATTAACTGGCGAACCGTTGGTATTGGCTTAATATTTCAATTGCTTATCGCTATTGGAGTTTTAAAAGTTGATTTTGTTAAAAGAGGGTTTGAAGCAGTTGGGCAAGTATTTGTGAGTGTTTTAGATTTCACCAGAGCTGGTAGTCAATTCTTATTTGAAGGACTTGTAGTAGACATGGATACCTTTGGATTTATTTTTGCATTTCAGGTACTTCCAACCATTATATTTTTCTCAGCTTTAACCTCGGTACTATTTTATTTAGGCATCATCCAAAAACTTGTTAAGGCTTTCGGATGGCTATTAACCAAATTGCTTAAAATTTCCGGTGCAGAAAGTTTAAGTGTCGCTGGAAATATATTTTTAGGTCAAACAGAAGCACCACTACTGATTAAAGCCTATTTAGAAAAAATGAACAAATCTGAAATGCTTCTGGTTATGATCGGTGGAATGGCAACGGTTGCTGGAGCCGTATTGGCAGCATACATTGGCTTTTTAGGAGGCGATGATCCTGCGTTAAGACTTCAGTTTGCAAAACATCTTTTAGCAGCTTCTGTTATGGCAGCACCTGGAGCTATAGTAATTTCAAAAATATTATATCCACAAACAGAGGATATTAATACCGATGTAAAAGTTTCTTCAGAAAAAATAGGAACAAATATTCTTGACGCTATTGCTAATGGTACTACCGAAGGATTACGATTAGCCGTTAATGTTGGTGCAATGCTGCTAGTATTTGTGGCATTTATTGCAATGATTAACGGAATTCTAGGTTGGGTTGGTGATCTTACAACACTTAACGATTGGATTGCTGCTAACACTTCTTACCAAAGCTTATCGCTCGAGTTAATTTTGGGCTATACCTTTGCGCCATTAATGTGGCTTATTGGTATTGCTGGCGAGGACATGGCACTAATGGGACAATTATTAGGAATAAAATTAGCAGCTAGTGAATTTGTAGGTTATATACAATTAGCCGATCTTAAAAATGCAGCTAGTGCAACACATTTAACCTATAATAAATCAGTTATTATGGCCACGTATATGTTATGTGGTTTTGCCAATTTTGCCTCTATAGGAATACAAATAGGTGGTATTGGCTCTCTGGCTCCTGGACAAAGAAAGACACTTTCTCAGTTTGGAATGAAGGCCTTAATTGGAGGAACATTGGCTTCATTAATTTCGGCTACCATTGCTGGAATGATCATTGGCTAAGTCGTTAATAACTTTTAATATAATTATAAGCTCTAAATGTTTCTGTTTAGAGCTTTTTTTTACTTTTATTTCATTCAAAAACTAAGGAGATTATGAAGCAATATTTGGACCTGGTAAAACATGTATTAGAAAATGGTAATGAAAAGGCAGATCGTACTGGTACTGGTACAAAAAGCGTATTTGGACATCAAATGCGTTTCGATCTTAGTGAAGGATTTCCTATGGTTACTACCAAAAAATTGCATTTAAAATCAATTATATACGAGCTTCTTTGGTTTTTAAAAGGCGATACTAATATTAACTATCTTACTGAGAATGGCGTTAGAATTTGGAATGAATGGGCCGATGAAAATGGCAATTTAGGGCCTGTTTATGGTCACCAATGGCGTAACTGGAATAGTGATGAGATTGACCAGATAAAAGAAGTTATTGAAACTTTAAAGAGTAACCCTGATAGCCGACGTATGTTGGTTTCGGCTTGGAATCCTTCGGTATTACCAGACACTTCTGTGTCGTTTAGTGAAAATGTAGCTAATGGTAAAGCCGCTTTACCTCCTTGCCACGCGTTCTTTCAATTTTATGTTGCCGATGGTAAGTTGTCTTGTCAACTTTACCAACGTAGTGCCGACATTTTTTTAGGAGTACCCTTTAACATCGCTTCTTATGCTCTTTTCACTATGATGATGGCTCAGGTTTGTGGTTATGAAGCTGGCGAATTTATTCACACCTTTGGTGATGCTCATATCTATAGCAACCATTATGAGCAACTGGAATTACAATTATCTCGTGATACAAGACCATTACCTAAAATGATCTTAAACCCAGAAGTTAAAGATATCTTCGATTTTACGTTTGAAGATTTCACTTTGGTTGATTATGATCCACATCCACATATTAAAGGTGTTGTTGCTATTTAATAACATATCTCATGAAATATTCTGTAGCTCTATTTGCCCTAATCTTTTATGTTCAAGCTTTTGCACAACATAGCAATGAGGAGACACCTATAAATGAATCGAAAGAAGCCTCTTTTGAAGTTATTGAACATGTTCCGGTATACAAAGGCTGTAAGAAATTTTCAGACAATATCTCTTTAAAAAAGTGCATGAATGAAAAGATTGTCTCACTAATTAGAAAAAATTACAATATAAGCATTGCACAATCACTCGGTTTGCCAGAAGGTATTGTAAGGGTTAACGTCGTATTTAAAATAAACACTAAAGGAGACATTGTAGATATTAGATCTAGAGCTCCGCATCCAGAACTCGAAAAAGAAGCTATAAGAGTTATTGGTCTTATTCCAAAATTTGAAAACCCAGGAATTCAAAGAGGAAAACCAGTTATTGTACCTTATTCCCTTCCTATTGTATTTAAAGTAGAGAATAAAAAATTGTCTAAAAAAGAGCTAAGGAAGTTGAAAAGACGAGCGAAAAAATCTTAATTTTAGACTTATTCTTGCGTATTACACATGTTCGGTAAAAAAAAACAAACACCACAAATAGATAAAGAGCAGTTGGAACTTATTCAAAATGCTCAAAAACGTATTAGACAGAAAAAACGTTTATACATTCATTTTGTTGTTTTTCTTATAGGTGCGCTGTTTTTAATTCTTTTTAATATTGTTCTTGGCTTTGGAAAGGATTTCAAAATACTAGAAACCGATTGGTTTGTATTTGCTATTCTTGGATGGTTATTTCTATTGCTTTATCATACATTCAATGTGTTTGTTACTCATAAATTTATGGGTAAAGATTGGGAGAAAGCCGAACTAGATAAGCTTGTTGCTAAACAACAACAACGTATCGAACAATTAAAAAAAGGATTTCTAAAAGAAGAAAAGCTAATGGCGCAAAGTGAAGCCTACAACACCGTAAAGTCTGAAACCAAACCTGTGCAACAAACAACACCAAAAACTAAAGACCTGACAATAATAGTAGCAGCAGCCGAAAATAATGCCATAGGAAAAGACAACGACCTTATCTGGCATTTAAGTGATGACCTCAAACGATTTAAAAATCTCACTAATGGACATCATATCATTATGGGACGTAAAACATTTGAAAGTTTCCCGAAGCCTTTACCAAATAGAACTCACATTGTTATTACAAGACAAGCAAATTATAACGTTCCTGATGGTGTTATAACTGTTAACTCGTTAGCCAGTGCTATTGAAGCTTGTGATAGCGATACTCAACCTTATATTATTGGTGGCGGTGAAATTTATAAGCAAGCAATGTTATTTGCAAATACTATTGAGCTTACAAGAGTACATCATAGTTTTGAAGCAGATACTTTCTTTCCTGAAATAGATACTACTATCTGGAAAGAAACACATAATGAGTTTCATGATAAAGACGAAAAACACCAATATGCATTTTCTTTTATAACCTATAAAAGAAGATAAATATTCCTATTTTTGCAGCAATTAATTAACGCAATATGAACGCATTTATTTTTCCTGGTCAGGGTGCCCAATTTTCTGGAATGGGTCTTGATCTATATGAGAATTCTCCATTAGCTCAAGAATTATTTGAAAACGCAAACGATATTCTTGGGTTTTCAATTACAGATATTATGTTTGAAGGATCTGCCGAAGATCTAAAACAAACAAAAGTAACACAACCAGCTATCTTTTTACACTCAGTAATATTAGCTAAAACTTTGGGAGATAGTTTTAAGCCAGATATGGTTGCAGGACACTCCTTAGGTGAATTTTCAGCTCTAGTAGCTAACGGCACCTTAAATTTTGAAGACGGATTAAGATTAGTATCTCAGCGTGCACAAGCTATGCAAAAGGCTTGTGAGCTACAACCAAGCACTATGGCTGCCGTTTTAGGCCTTGATGATAACATTGTTGAAAAAGTTTGTGAAACTACTCCAGGAACTGTAGTTGCAGCTAATTATAATTGTCCTGGACAATTGGTTATCTCGGGAGAAATTGACGCGATAAATGCGGCTTGCGAAACCCTAAAAGCTGAAGGTGCTCGTCGTGCTTTAGTATTACCTGTTGGTGGTGCTTTTCATTCTCCTTTAATGGAACCTGCCAGAGAAGAACTTGCTGCAGCAATTGAAGGTACAACATTCAACAAACCGAACTGTCCTATATATCAAAATGTTACTGCAGCTGCAATAACTGATGAAAATGAGATCAAAACCAATTTAATTTCGCAATTAACTGCCCCAGTACGTTGGACACAGTCTATTCAACAAATGTTAGCAGATGGTGCTACATTGTTTACCGAAGTAGGTCCTGGCAAAGTATTACAAGGCTTAGTGAAAAAAATAAATAGAGAAGCGCAAACAGCTTCTGCTACATTAGAAACACAAGCTTAGATGAAACTCACTCGCTCAGCATCTATAATTTTATTGGTAATTGCTAATATTGCAGCAGACCAGATCTCGAAAGTAATTATTAGAGCTAAGGTAGTTGCTGGTAGCAGAACTAATATTATAGGCGACTATTTAACACTTCATAACGTTGAAAATGACGGAGCTTTTTTAGGCATGGGTGGTGATCTAAACCCAACTGTCAAGCTTTTTGTTCTATTAATATTACCAGCTCTTGTATTAGGGTTTGTTCTTGCTCATATGTTTAGAGATAAAAGCATGGATCGATCATCACTAATAGGTTTTGCCTGCGTAGTTGGTGGTGGTATTGCTAATGTATTTGACAGATTTATGTATGGAGAAGTTACAGACTTTCTTCATATTGATCTTGGAGGTGTTTTTAGAACTGGTATTTTTAATGTTGCTGACATGTCTGTCACTTTTGGAATGATCATTATACTTTGGAGTAGTTTTAAAAACAGAAAAAAATAATCAGATCCAGAAGCTTAAAAAACAAAAAAGCCTCAGCAAATTTTACTGAGGCTTTTTTTATTACTTTTTCTTGAAAAATTAGTTTTTATAGATCTTTCCTTCTTTCATTACAAACGATACACCTGTTGCCATTGTTTTAATGTTTCTAGTTGGGTCCTCATCGGTAGCAATAATATCAGCAATAAATCCTTTAGCGATTTGCCCTAATTCATTATCCATTTCTAATACATCGGCGTTGGTTATAGTTGCAGATTGAATAGCTTCCATCGCTGGCATTCCTGCTTCTACCATATACATGAATTCTTCTCCATTTTCACCATGATTAAACACTCCTGCATCTGTGCCAAACGCTATTTTAACTCCCTTTTTATAGGCCTTCCCAAAAGTTTCTTGAATTTTTGGTCCAATTTCTAAAGCTTTAGGCACTATAATCGCAGGGAAATATCCTTTAATTTTAGCTTTTTCAACCACTTTTTTCCCAGCAATAATAGTTGGCACATAATACGTACCATGCTTTACCATTAGATCCATAGTTTCCTCACTCATTAATGTTCCATGCTCAATAGTTGTTACACCTCCAATTACTGCTCTTTGCATACCTTCATCACCATGTGCATGTGCTGCTACGATCATACCATAATCTTTAGCAGCTTCACAAATAGCTTTTACCTCTTCTAATGTAAATTGAGGATTTTGACCATTTTTAGCCATGCTTAAAACCCCTCCAGTAGCGGTAATCTTAATATTATCTGCACCATCTTTATAACGTTGACGCACTGCTTTTCGAGCATCATCAACACTATTTATCACGCCTTCTTTTGGTCCTGGGTCTCCTTTTAAACTGTTTTTAAATCCATTGGTAGGGTCTGCATGACCACCAGTTGTTCCTATGGCTTTTCCTGCAGTAAAAATCCTTGGACCTACTACCTCTCCTTTAGCGATAGCATTACGCATAGAAATATTTATTCCGGAGCCACCAAGGTCTCTAACCGTTGTAAATCCAGCCATAAGTGTTTTTTCAGCATATTTAAGTGCTCCAAAGGCAACATCAGCTTCATTTTTTGTAAAACGATCCATATAGGCTCTAGGATTGGACTCGCCTTCAATATGAACATGCATATCGATAAGACCAGGCATTACGGTTTTGTTTTTTAAATCGATAATTGCGTCATCTTGACTCTTAGGAATAATAAATCCATCTGCAATGGCTGTTATTTTTTTTCCAGAAACTACAATGGTTTTGTTCTTAAGAACTTTACCATTCTTAGTATCAATTAATTTACCACAATGTAAATACGTATTTTGAGCTGTAATACCAAAAGACAGTAACACAGCTAGAAGAAAAAGTATTCTTTTCATGAGTTGGTTGGTTATAAATTTAAATTATTAAACCTCTAATTTATGAATTTTATACCCAACAATACAGGAATAAACAATGAAAATTTAAGAAGAGACTTTACGTATATTTTGCTCCCATTTCCATGCTGATGCCATAGCATCATCCAGAGTTAACTCTGCTTTCCAGCCTAGTTCATTATTAGCCTTTGAGGTATCAGCATAAGCAGCAATAATATCTCCAGCACGACGTTCAGCAATTTTATAATTAAGTTTTTCACCTGAAACTTTTTCAAACGATTTAATTACCTCCAGAACAGTACTTCCCTTTCCTGTCCCTATATTAAATGTTTCGTAATTCTCCTTATTATTTCTGCCAATTAAACGCTGAAGCGCTACTACATGAGCTTTTGCCAAATCTACAACATGAATATAATCACGAATACAGGTGCCATCAGATGTTGGATAATCATCTCCAAACACCGATAATTGCTCTCTAATACCAATAGCTGTTTGAGTAATAAAAGGCACCAGATTTTGAGGCACTCCTATAGGAAGCTCCCCAATGTTTGCTGTCTCGTGCGCTCCTATAGGGTTAAAATAACGCAACGCAATGGCGTTAAAGTTTTCATTTACCCTACAACTGTCTTGAATGATCTCTTCACCAATTTGTTTAGTATTCCCATATGGTGATTCTGCCATTTTAACTGGTGCATTTTCTGTAATTGGCAATTCATCCGCCTGACCATATACTGTACAAGAAGAACTAAAAATAAAGTTTGAGGTTTCTAATTTTTGTAATTCCTGTAATACATAAACCAATGTATTAATATTATTCTCATAATATTTTAAAGGCTGCTCAACACTTTCGCCAACAGCTTTACTCGCTGCAAAATGTATGACTCCTTTTACATCGTTATGTCTGTTAAAAAAATCTATAACCTTGTTCTTTTCTTTAAGATCTATCTGTTCAAAAACAGGTTGAACACCTGTAATGGAAGTAATTCTTTCTAAGGTATCTATAGATGAATTTGAAAGGTCATCAATTATTACAACTTCAAAACCTTCATCTTGAAGTTCAACTACCGTATGAGAGCCAATAAAACCAAGTCCTCCTGTTACAAGAATTTTAGCCATTCACAAACTCTATTATGGTATTAGTTATAAACGCTATTTGCTCATCATCTAATTCGGTGTGCATTGGTAGCGAAATTACCTCTTTTACCAACTGATTTGTAACGGTAAAATCGGCTTCATTATAGCGCTCATCTTGATATGCTTTTTGATTATGTAATGGCACAGGGTAATATACACCACATGGAATACCATTTTCATTTAAATGCTGAACTAAAGCGTCTCGATTAGTATTCTT
Organism: Flavobacteriaceae bacterium; assembly: GCA_030148025.1. Taxonomy (GTDB): domain Bacteria; phylum Bacteroidota; class Bacteroidia; order Flavobacteriales; family Flavobacteriaceae; genus JASBUG01. Next base: position 156,499 of record JASBUG010000043.1, read on the forward strand.
AACCTTTAATGTATATTGATGAAATACATGATTATCATCTGCACCGTTTCTAAAAGGCGTTACAATATGCTCTTGGCCTTTAAATGCTTCATCATATTTTCTCGCAGCTTCTTTTCTTCGGTTGTTATATTCATCTAACCTTGATAGCTTTGTATTTAAAATGGTTGCCTGAATAGAATCTAATCGTGAATTCACCCCTACTACATCATGATAATAACGTCTGTACATACCATGATTTACAATACCTCTAATGGTATGTGCTAGCTCATCGTCATTAGTAAAAATTGCGCCTCCATCACCATAACATCCTAAGTTCTTAGACGGAAAGAAAGATGTTGAGGCAACATGTCCAATAGTACCAGCTTTTGCTTTTGTCCCATTACCAGAAGTATAGGTAGCGCCTATTGCTTGTGCATTATCTTCAATAACAAATAAATTATGCTCGTTTGCTATCTCCATAATAGCATCCATATTAGCACATTGTCCAAATAAATGCACAGGAACTATTGCTTTGGTCTTAGGGGTTATTGCTTTTTTTATAGCATCGATATCTATATTAAATGTATCAGGCTCAACATCAACTAAAACTGGTGTTAATCTTAACAAGGCAATTACTTCTACAGTAGCAGCAAAAGTAAAATCGGCAGTGATGACCTCATCTCCAGGTTCAAGACCTAATCCCATCATAGCAATTTGTAAGGCATCTGTTCCATTAGCACATGGAATAACATGTTTTACATCTAAATAATCTTCTAAGTTTTTTTGAAAATTATGAACTTCGGGGCCATTAATAAATGCTGTAGATTCAATGACATTTAAGACTGATGCATTGATAGTCTCCTTTATCTCTTCGTATTGACCCTTTAGGTCAACCATTTGTATTTTTTTCATTTTGATTTTTTGCGAAGTTTACAAAACAATATGCTTTTGTTTTATAGTAAGCGAAAATACAAAATTCATTTGTGCAAGCCAATGAATTTAAGATAAAGAAATGTATTTTAGCCCAATAGAATTTACTTTGAAAAGTCTTTACAACATACTCACCCATATTGCCGCTTTTCACTTAAAGCTTATAGCGCCTTTTAATAATAAATTACAAAAAGGAGTTACAGGGAGAGCATTGACCTTTAATACGTTAAGATCTAAAATTAAATCTAACGATAACGTTATTTGGTTTCATTGTGCATCATTAGGGGAATATGAACAAGGACTTCCAGTTTTTGAAAAAATACGATCACAATATCATACTCATAAAATAGTTTTAAGCTTTTTTTCACCCTCAGGTTATGAGATTAGAAAAAACACACCAATTGCCGATGTTGTTGTATATCTGCCTTTAGATACTACTAAAAATGCTAAACAATTTTTAGATCTTATCCATCCTGAATTAATTGTATTTGTAAAATATGAGTTTTGGCCTAATTATTTAAATGAGATAAAACACAGAAATATCAAAGCTATTCTGATCTCTGCGTTATTTAGAAATGATCAAAGTTTCTTTAAACCTTATGGCAAATGGATGCAACCATATTTATTTGCCTTTGATCATATTTTTGTTCAAAATAAAACGTCTGAAACACTTTTAAAATCTATTGATTACACCAACGTTTCTGTATCTGGGGACACACGATTTGACAGGGTATCAAACCAACTAAATATTGACAACTCTTTAGATTTTATTGAAACTTTTAAAGATCAAAAACTGTGCGTAGTTGCTGGTAGCACTTGGCCCGAAGGAGAGAAGCTACTTATTGAATACATAAACAATTGCACTACTGATACCAAATTTATTATCGCTCCGCATAATATCAAACCTCAACAAATACACAGTTTGGTGTCCAAATTAAAAAAAGATGTTGTTTTGTTTTCTAAAAAAGAAGATGTTGACCTTAAAAAAGCTGATGTGTTTATTGCAGACACCATTGGTATACTATCTAAAATTTATAGCTATGCTGACATTGCATATGTTGGTGGTGCATTAGGAAACACTGGCTTACATAACACCTTAGAACCAGCTGTATTTGGTATTCCGATAATTATTGGGAATAATTATGATAATTTTCCAGAAGCTCATGAAATGAAGACCAACGGTGGACTCTTCACTATCAATAACCAAAAGGAGTTTAACATCAAAATGAACGACCTAATTCACGATCCTGATTTGAGATTAAAAGCAGGAAAAGCTAATTCAGATTATATCTCTAAAAACAAAGGCGCTGTTTCTAGCATTATAGATTATCTAACATTATAAGCAACTTTTTAGAAAAGCATTTTAGCTAAACACCTAATTAGTTCATTTTGTGTATTTTTCGTATATTTAGGTAAATAAAATTGCTTTTTTAATTAGAAAAATCCATCCCACACTATCATTAGTACAACCTAAATTGTAGAATCTAAATATTACGATTATGGCAGATGGTTTAAAAATGCTTATAGCAATGGCCTTATTTTTTGGTGCGATGTGGCTTTATGCAATTGCTCCAGACTTATTAGAAGCTCGCCGCCAAAAGAAAAAGCAAAAACAAAGACTACAGAAGGAAGCCAACAGAAAGGTTGAAAAAATTGAAAAACAAAAAATTCGAGACGAGATCAAAAAAGTAGTTGACGACCGTCGTAATCGAATTAAACAACATTTAGAATGGCTTAAAGAAATGAATGAAAAGATCAAGAAGCGTCAACAGCATTCAGAGAATTTTTCATAGTTTTTTAAGACTCGAAGTATTCTTGTGTTTCTTTCCTAAAAGTTTTACCAATTGGAATATAAACATCTCCAATCTTTAAACGGTGCCTTTCTATTACATTAACTCGTGATACGGAAACAATAAATGACTTATGAACCTGCCTAAATGCTTCTTTAGGAATAACCTCAAATACATCTTTCATACTTAAACGCACTACTACTTTTTTACCGGTAGTATGAAACGTAATATAATGTCCGTCTTTTTCAAGATATTCAATACTATCTAAAGATACTCTATGTGTTTTTGGACCACTTTTCAAATACACAACATCTTCGTTTATACTAGCTTCATTCCTAGAGTTAGGTATTGCTGCTCCAGTATTGTTTAATCTATTTTGAGCTTTATTAATGCTCACCAAAAAGCGATCGTAAGAAATAGGCTTAAGCAAATAATCTACAGCATTATAGTCATAACTTTCAAGCGCGTATTCTGAATAGGCTGTTGTAAAAACAATTAATGGCGGATTAGTTAAGATCTTAACCAGTTCAATACCAGTAAGCGTTGGCATATTTATATCTACAAATATAAGGTCGATTGTGTTCTGCTTTAAGAAACTCAAAGCTTCTAACGGATCTCTAAACGATTTCACCAAATTTAAATTGGGTGTACGGTCTACAAATTGAGATAGCACCTCAATAGCCGCTGGTTCATCATCTATAATCACACATTTCAAACTCATTACTGTAATTGTATACGTAAATTTACATCAAAGCATTCATTATCTTTTTGAATATCCAGATGATACTTATCTGGATATACCAATTCTAGTCGCTTCTTAACATTGTCAATTCCTATTCCAGAATACACATGATTACTGGTAGTATTTAAAATTTTATTCCTCACATTAAAATGTAATTTATCTTCCTCTACAGAAATACCAATTTTTATAATACTACTCTGGTGAATAGCTACACCATATTTAAAAGCATTTTCAACAAAAGGAATTAACATAAACGGACTTACCTTCGACTTATGTAAATCTCCATTCACTTTTAAATTTACAATTACTTCCTCATCGGCATATCGTAATTGCTGAATTTCGATATAATCCTGAATATACTTCACCTCCTCCTTAAGGTTGATAAATTCGGCTTGAGAATCGTATATCATAAACCGCATTAAGTTAGACAGCTTTGTAATTGCTTCTGAAGCTTCACTATCATTATTACGCTCGGTAATCGCATAAATATTATTTAAGGAATTAAATAAAAAGTGTGGGTTGACCTGAGATTTTAAAAAATTAAGTTCAACTTTAGTTTTTTCTGCTAATAACGTTTGCTCTCGTGTTTGCTTTTTTAATAAATGCTGCCAATCCTTAAAATATCTATATCCAAAAGACAATGCTAAAAATCCCGTATTTCGTAATATATGAGGAAATGCTAGACTACGGCGCATTGGAAGATTATCATAATCTGCTCCATATAAAGCTTCGAAGTTATCTGGGAGATTATAAAAATATTTTATTATTTCTTCAACTCCTTCTTCTAAAGGCAAAAGACCAAAAAACAATATTACTAGAACTAATAAATAGGTTTTTATTTTCTTTCGTTTTAAAAACCTAGGAATAGCATAATAAATATTTCCAAAAAAAAGTAGTGTAGTCATCAAAATTCCCTTACTAATTCCCCAATAAAGACTACCATCTTTAAGGTTAAACGGATAAATAAAAACATAATCCTCTGCACCCTTTAAGAATGGGAAAAAATAGGTCCAACATAATACCCAAAGTACTAAAACCTCAAGAAGGCCTATTAATATTTTTCTACGTGTTAGCATGTATCAAATATAGACCATATACATAACATCAATTAGTATTTGTCACAAACAGCCACTTTTTGGTTCCAAATGGCGAATGAAGAATATAACATCGCCTTTAAAGACAAAATTTCTGCATTGCTGCCTTTTATTTTCAGAGTTTATAATCTCAATGTTAATTCGCTTCAAATTAAAAATCAATCAACATGAAAACACTTTTTAAAACGTACATTCTTTTATTATGTATTTCAATGAGCACTTTTGCTTGCAACGGACAGTCAATGGTTACAGACTATACTCCTTCTTTAGAACTTAGTAATAAACTAGACGGCTATATTAATAAAGTCATTAAAGAGCTTAATATTAAGTTTGGAATGGGGATTTCAGTAGTGAATAATAATCAAATGGTATTTGAAGGCTACTATGGTTATGCCAATTATGAAAAACAGCTTCCTGTAACAGCTGAAACCAATTTCTACATTGCCTCATCTACAAAATCGTTTACAGCACTAGCTATGTTACAATTGGAAGAGCAAGGTATTTTAGATCTGGACAGGTCCATAGCATCTTATTTTCCAGAGGCAAATTTTAAACCAGAATTAAATGCCGATAAAGTGAACTTACGTGACCTTTTATATCATACTTCTGGATTAGAGAACAACAACATTACTTTTAAAACAGCCTACTCGGGTGAGTATACTTACGAAAGTTTGACTAAAAACTTTATAGATTATACAAGAGTAGACCCTAGATCTGGATATGGCACTTTTAAATACTCCAATTTAGGATATAATATTATTGAATTGATATTGGAAAGAGAATTAGGAAAAAGTTGGAAAACTGTAGTAAAAGAGCAAGTTCTTGACCCATTAGGAATGAACAACACCTCAGCAAATATGTCTGATGTCGATAAATATAAGTGGAAAGATGCACAACCTTACGATGTCATTAATGCAGAAGGTGACTTAAGTGCATTAGAGCTTAAAAAACAAGATCGCATCATGCATGCAGCCGGTGGTCTTATTTCTACACCAAGAGATATGTCTAAATTTTTATTAGCACAATTAAACGATGGAAAGTTAAATAGAAAGCAAGTTTTTCCAAAAGACGTAATAGAATTTAGTCAGCAACCACATGCAAAACAAGATCGTACCTTTTTCGGGTTAAAACGATATGCTTACGGTTATGGATGGAATATAGCTAAAACACCACACGGTGATACCTTAATACACCATTATGGTGGTTTCCCTGGAACTCATGCCAAGGTTTCCTTTATGCCAGAACACCATGTAGGTCTTTCGATTTTTGCTAATAGTGGAAATATTGGTTTAATAGCTACAGGATTGATTGAAGGGTATATTTACGATTATTATGCTGGTCGTAAAGATCTCGAAGAATATTACGATACTAAACTACAAGAATATAAAAACAGGATTGTAAAAGGAACTGAGAAAAACGTTTTAGATAAAGAAAAGCGTGCTAAGAGAGCATGGAACCTTGATCTACCTTTAAAAGAATATGCTGGAACTTATCATAGTAACTCCTTAGGCACTTTTAAACTTACTATTAAAAATGGTAAGCCAGTTGCATCTATGGGAATATTAGAAAGCCCTCCTGCTGAACCTTTTACTGAAAAGAACAGTTTTCGTTTTGAACTTATTCCAGGTAGCGGAATGGCAGCTGTTTTTAAAACAGAAAACGGAAAAGTAGTGAGTTTAAATATGGCTGGATTAACATTTAAAAGGCAAGCACCTTAAAAATAACCGTACCGTAACAAATTACAAAAGCCTTATTCGTTTGAATAAGGCTTTTCATTTCTAATAATCATTAATGTACTTCTTGATATACGAACATTAATTTCTGTTAAAAAATATCAACTTGCTATTTTTAAAAAACTCACAAAACAAAAAATTAACCATCAGAAAAACAACAACATACAGTAACAAAAAGCAATCAATTCAGTCTTAAAGAAAAATCATAAATCAAAATGAGCAATTTCAATCAAAAAAGAACAGTAAGCATTTTAAGAATCTCATACCTTCTTTGGGCTTTAACAGGTATGTTTAGTATTATTTATATTCCATCTACTTTAATAGACTACGGTGATATGAGTGCAACCTATAACAACATTATTACCAATGAAACATTATTTAGACTAGGAATCACTTTAAGATTAGTAGTACAACTCTTTTTTATTATCATACCACTTTTGTTGTATAAACTTTTTGAAAACACTAATAGAGATCAAGCTATATTAATGGTTGTATTAGCATTAGTAAGTGTTCCTATAACCATGTATAACGAAATAAACCAAATCGCCATTTTAAATTTGTCTGGACAAGAAGACTTAATAGCTCAAAGTATTAACGACTATGATAGTATAACCTCTATATCTATGATTTTTTGGGGACTTTGGTTATTTCCTTTAGCCAATTTAACTCATGAATCTAAGCTATTCCCTAAAGTTATAATGATATTGCTTTATCTAGCTGGAATAGGTTATTTACTAGCATCACTTATAGACATTTTATTCCCACAAGCAAACAACCTATTAATTTATTTTGAAGTATTAACTATGGGTGAACTGCTCTTTATAATATGGTTTGTATTTCTTGGCGTGAAAAGATCAAATAAAGAATAGGTGTTACTTTTCCTTTAAGTAATTTTTTATAAACTCTTCTTTAAATGCACGACCAATAGGTACAACGTAATCATTTTTTAAATACACTTGGTTCGCAGACACCTTTTCTAAATAAGTGATATTAATAATGTGCGATTTATGTATTTGACAAAATGTATTATCTAATTTTTGAAGCCATTTTTTTAGAGCATCTGAACTTAAATATGTTTTCTGTGAAGTTACTATTTCGGTATAATCTGAATCAGATTTTATATATATGATATTACTTGCGTTTACTTTAAATAATTCGTATCCAGATTTTATAAAAAACACCTCATCTAAAACTTGTTTTTTATTATCATTAATTTGTTTAGCTTTATTTGATAACCCAGCACTTTTTGAAACAGCCTGGACAAAACGTTGAAATGAGAATGGTTTTAAAAGATAGTCAACCACATTATATTCATAACTTTCAATAGCATAATCTGAAAAGGCAGTGGTAAGAATGATTTGAGGTGATTTTTTTAAGGTTTTTAAAAAATCCATCCCAGATATTTTAGGTAAATGAATATCAAGAAATATAATGTCAACACTATTACTCTGTAAATAAGGAATTGCATCAATTGCATTATTAAAAGTAGCTTTTAGCTCCAAAGAACCAATATCCTGAATGTATTTTTGTAAAATACGTTGCGCAGGAGGTTGGTCTTCAATAATGATGCAAGCTCTTAACATATTACTTCTTAGTTTTTAATTGTAATGATAGCGCTACTTCGTACTGGTTGTTACCAGTATTTATAGTTAATGTATGACAATTAGGATATAATAATTTTAAGCGTTTTTTTACATTATCTAAACCAATTCCTCTTGAAAGATTTTGATTATTAGCAACATCTAAAAAACTATTTGTGCAGCTAAAATTTAACAATCCATCTTCATCAACTGTAATTTTAATGTCAATTGTAATATCTGAACTTTGACTAGCAGTACTGTGTTTGAAAGCGTTTTCAATAAATACATTCAAGATTAAAGGGGCTACAACAAAATTATCTGAAGTAACTTCAGAATTAAAGGATACAGATCCTCTGTTTTCAACCTGTAATTCATTTAAAGCGGTAAAGTGTTTTAAGTGCTCAATTTCTTTTGACAATGGGACAAAATCCTCTTTACAATCGTATAACATATATCTTAAAACCGAAGACAATTCTAAAATAATTGACGGTGTTTTAGAAGATTGTTCAATAGCATAAGAATACAAATTGTTTAAGTTGTTAAATAGAAAATGAGGATTAATCTGAGACTTTAAAAAGCGCAATTCACTTTCCTTGATGTTAGATTGTAAACTCTCAACTTGTTGCTGCTTATGTAAAGCATCCCAAGCAAATTTAAAGCCAACCATCACCAAAACTATTGGCAAAATATCCAGTAATGTATAAAATACGTTTGAAACATGTTCTGCTCGTTCATCATTAAAGAAAAGCTTCTCCAAAATAAGTTCTTCAACTAGATAAGCTACAATGAAAAGCGCTAAAAGAATAAAACTAAATAGTAAATACTTCTTTTTGTATAAAAATCTAGGAATTAAAAGATAGTTTATTACAAATGCCAAAGAAGCATAAAAGGTGAAAAACACCACTTGCGATAAACTAAATGAACTATGTCTGTCAAAAGACTTTATTACAAAAAGCACGGTAAGCACAAGTGCTTGAAATACAAATTCTTTGGTATGCCTTTGTAGCTTCGACATTTTCATGGTTCAAATTTACGCCATAGTAATTAAATATCTCATTTTTATCTGTTAACGGCAATAGTACACTACTAATCAACTTGTTTTTAAGTGTGAAGCTAATAAGTGTTGTTCGAAGGTTTTGTTAGGTTGTTTGCAGAAAAGTTTTTTTGCTCTTCATTAACTAAAAGACATTTGTGGTAATAAAATATTACTATGAAAATGAAACGATTTTGTCTAGCAGTTACGTTTGTTCTTATATCAATTACCACTATAAGTGCTCAAAACAAAGAGTTAAAGATAATAGGAACTATTCTTGAAGCTGGGAATAATTTACCTGTTGAATTTGCAACGGTATTAATTGCAGATGCAAACACTAAAAAAGCAATTACAGGAACTACTTCAACTGAAAAAGGAGCTTTTAAGGTTACTACCGCAGCGAAAGATTTTTATATAGAAATAAGCTTTATTGGTTTTAAAACAAAAACTATTGAAGAGTTTACAATTTCAAAAAACACAATCGATCTAGGGAATATTATACTATCAGAAGACTCGGCACAATTAGATGAAGTTGTTGTGAGGGCCGAAAAATCGCAAACAGTGTTTAAGCTTGATAAACGAGTGTTTAATGTTGGCACAGACCTAAGTAGTACTGGTGCTAGCGCCTTAGAAGTATTAAACAACGTACCGTCAGTAAATGTGAATATTGAAGGAGCCATAAGTTTACGTGGTAGTGAAGGAGTTCAAATTCTTATTAATGGGAAACCTTCAGTATTGGCTAGAGAAGAAGGAAATGCGTTAGGAAGTATTACTGCAGATATGATAGAAAGTATTGAGGTAATTACAAATCCTTCGGCAAAGTATGAAGCGTCAGGAACATCAGGAATCATAAATATTATTATGAAAAAATCTGAAAAGCGCGGACTCAATGGAGGAATTACTTTAAACACAGGAATACCTAACAATCATAGTGTTGGGCTAAGTTTGAATAGGCGTACCGAAAAGTTCAATCTGTTTAGTCAAATAGGTTATGGTAAACGAACTTTTCCAAGAGAAAGTAACTCTTTAAGTTTAAATAAAGCTACAGGAACAACATTGACTACAACTGGTGATAGTGATAAAAATGAAGAATTCTTTAATTTAATTTTAGGAACAGATTATCATATTAATGACCTAAACGTTATTACCTTATCTGGTAACTACGCTTTTGAAAATGAAGATGAAGATGCTATACAAGATTATCACTTTTTAGATAACAATAATACTGTTACAGATTCATGGAGAAGAGAGGAAGTTACCACAGCAACGAATCCAAAATGGCAATATGAGTTGCAGTATAAAAAAGATTTTGAAGATCAAAAAGATCGTAATTTAATGTTTAGTGCTTTAGGGAGTTCATTTGGAAAAGACAAAACATCAAACTTCACTGATATGACTATTTCTGGAGTAAATAATGATGCACAACAGATAGCACAAACTGAATTTAAAGAAAACGAATACACTTTTAAGTTAGATTATACGCATCCTTTTTCTGAAATATATACACTTGAAACAGGAGCTCAATATGTTATAGATGATGTGTCTAATGACTATGTTGTGAGTGATTTTATAAATGGTGCTTGGGAGGTAAATCAAAATTTTAGCAATGTTTTCGATTATAATCAAGATGTTCTTGGTGCTTACGGAACCTTTGCGTACGAAGGAGCTAAGTTTGGAATAAAAGCAGGATTGCGACTAGAGCATACCATTTTAAAAACGTTCCTGCAAAACACAAATGAGAGAAATGACAGGAAATACACAGACCTATTTCCAAGTGTACATACATCATATAAACTAACCGAAGATTTCTCGTTACAAGCTGGATATTCAAGACGAATTTTTAGACCACGACTTTGGGATTTAAATCCGTTCGTATCATTTAGAGATAATTTCAACCTATCTACTGGTAACCCAAACCTAGATCCAGAGTATACAGATTCGTATGAGATTACAAGTATTTTAAAGTTTGAAAATGGTTCATTAAATTTTGGAGTGTTTTATAGAGATACTGACGATGTTATAGAAGATATTATCACGTTTGATAATAATGTTACTACATCAAAACCAGAAAATGTAGGAACAAATAAAGCTACAGGAATTGAAGTAAACACAAAATACTCTCCAACCAACTGGATAACCCTAACTGCCGATTTTAATTACAACTATTTTAATCGTCAAGGGCAGTTTAAATCGATGAATTTCGACTTTACAGGAAACCAATGGTCATCTCGTATGACAAGTAAATTAAAACTTCCAGCTGATTTTACAGTTGAATTAACAGGAAACTATAGATCAAAGTATAAAGATATCCAAAGTACAATAGATGATAATTTATTCATGGATCTAGGTGTACGTAAAAAGATGTTTAAAGGAAAACTAAATGCAAATTTAAGTGTTCGTGATGTCTTTGCTTCTCGTAGACGACAGTCTGCTACAAATCAGGTAAATTTTTATAGATCTTCTCATAGCCAGAGAGGGCGATTCGTAACTTTTGGAATTAGTTTCGGCTTTGGTAAAGGTGAAGCCATGGAATTTTCAGGTGAAAAACATTTTTAAAAAAAATTTAAGCACTAAAAGATCATCAAACTTAAAAATTATAAACATGAAACAACAAAATTTAAAATTAACAGTAGTTTGCATACTACTATTTACAATAATAGCTTGTAAAAACAACACAACACAAGAAACAAATATAACTCAAAAGGCTAAGGCTTCTGAAAGCATTGACTATAATGGTAAAAAAGAAATTAATATAACTGAAAGTGATATACTTTGGAAAGGCTACAAGTTATTTGGGCATCATAGTGGAAATATAGATTTAAAAGAAGGTTATCTCGTTTTTAAAAACGGAGAGCTAACAGGCGGATCCTTTATTACAAACATGGAGTCTATTAAAGTCGCAGAATTAATGGATGATGGTGATGAGGAGGAAGAAGAAGAGGATGATGGCGGTGATGATAAAGCTGATCTAGCAGGTCATTTAAAGAATAGCGACTTCTTTGACACACAAACCTACCCTGAAGCTAGTTTTAAAATAACTACTGCCAAAAAAACAAATAATCTTTTTAATATAACTGGAACAATGACTATTAAAGATCAATCTCATGAAATTTCATTTCCAGCCCAGATTATCAATAATATCCTAAAGGCTAATATATCTATAGATCGTACTCTATTTGGTGTTAAATATGGCTCAGGATCATTTTTCGATAATCTAGGCGATAATGTTATTAAGGATAAATTTGATCTAATAATATCATTAAAGATGAAATAGTAAAAAACGTTAACTGAATTAGTAAAAACCCTTATCCGGATGTGTTTAAGACACATCGTATAAGGGTTTGTTTTTGGCACTTATTTAGTAGTTTTTATGTTTACATGTGAAACATTTTACTTAAAAACACATCCTTAAAGTAAATTATTTACAGTTTGGAAATAAAAAAGCGTTTAGACTTTTGGGATAATATGGAGTTCTTGCAAGTAAATAGCTCAAAGCACGAATTCCCAATGCATTACCATGACACCTATTGTATTTCGATAGTAGAAGAAGGCTTTTTTGGTGAAAATAATGTAATTGCTCCTGCAGGTTCACTTATTATTTCGCATCCTTTTGAAGTGCATCAAAACAATTTAGTTGGCAATTCTACATACAGTCTAACAAGCTTTTATATAAACCCTTCTCTATGGAAATACCTTAGCAATGATGCTGTTTCATTCGAGAACAAGGTTATTTGCGATTATAAACTATATAGCTTGTTCAAAGCCATTGTAGCTAAAATAAATACTAGCTCAACCCAAGTAATACAACAAAATTTACAGCATTCCATTTTTAAACTCGCAACAACTCATGGCAGTTATAAGCCTTTTCACTCTTTAGAAAAATCTAATGATATAGATGAGATAAAACAGTTTATAGATCAGGAAATATCAAATAAACTATCACTAGACACCTTATCAAAAACTATAGGAATGACCAAGTTTCAATTTACAAGGTGGTTTAAAAAACAGGTAGGTATTTCACCTTTTGAGTACATTCTTTTGCAAAAAACAGAAAAGGCAAAAAAATTAATTCTTAACGATGTTTCTTTAGTACACATAGCTCTAGATCTAGGATTCTATGATCAAAGCCACTTTTCAAACTATTTTAAAAAGTACGTTGGCGTTAGTCCTATGACATATAAGAATCATTGCAATATTTTCCAAGAAAAGTAATTTTTCTAGTGGTAAACTTGTAGCTCATTAATTTAAAACCCACACATAATGAAATACTGTGTTTATATATTGAGTTTCTTCATTCTTTTCTCCTGTAATGATAATACAGAAAATAGTCTAGATGGATATTGGGAGTCTATTGGCTACGGAAATATTTTGTTTATAAAAAAAGACAGCTATACACTTTATAACAGTACCGAAATTTCCTGTACTCCTTATAAACAAGGTGATCTTTCTAAATTCAGCACAGATATTCAGATAAAAAATGACACCCTCATCACTAAAAAAGGAACAAGTCTCTATTATTACCAACGCTTACATACCACACCAAAATTATGTAACTCAATCTTAAACGAACAGCAAAAGAACGATCCAGTATTTAATTTTGAAGTTTTTGCAAAAACTATTGAAAAACATTATGCCTTTTTTGAACTCAACCAATTGAACTGGAGTTATTTATATTCAAAATATCGTTCTAAAATTAATGCCCAAACCTCTAACGTCGAACTTTATATGGTGCTTGATGATATTTTAAATGAGATGAATGATAACCACACATATCTTGAAGCCACCGACGATGTTTATAAGCAAATTGAAAGCTTAAATCAAGATTCTGAAATTACTGAAACACTTCCAGAATATGGTGATTTTCAAATAGCCGAAATGATTGGTAATACCTTTATAGAAAAAAATCTAACGAAAGATTCTTGGCTAATGCAATGGGGAACTTTAAATGACACTATTGGATATCTTCAAATAAAATCAATGTGGTTATATGCCGATCTGAAAATACCAGAGACTTTTATAAAAGAACATGGATATGTTGATGCTTATATTGAAACTTTTAATAAAATACCTGAAAGCGATTATATTGAAAAAGAACGTAAAGGTGTTACTACATTAATGAACACTGTCATGAATGATCTTAAAGACACAAAACTCATGATAGTAGATGTGAGATTTAATGGTGGCGGGCAAGATGCCGTAAGCTTAGAGATTTTACGCCATTTTAATGATAGACGTAAAAAAATAGCAACCAAAAGTGCATTTTACAGTCATAATTATTCGCCAGAGGTTCCTATTTACTTAAATGCGTCTTCAAATGCATATTTAAACCCTGTTTATCTTCTTATTTCTCAGCAAACTGGTAGCGCAGCAGAAATGTTTGCTATGGCATCATTAGAACTGCCTCATGTTACTAGAATTGGTTCGCATACTACTGGCGCCACATCTGATGCTTTAGAAAAACGGTTGCCAAATGGTTGGCTCTTTTCAATATCTAACGAAATATACAAAGACCTTAATGGTACTATTTATGAAAATACTGGTGTACCAGCTAACTACGAATTACACTATCCTGAAGACAGACAAACGTTCTTTAGAAAAATCGCGAACAACTTAGAAGAAGATAAACTACAAATATTAAAGACCATTGAAAATTTGCAAACTACAGATAATTAAATAGTGAACTAACCAAGCAATATTTTTAAACAAAAAAGCCAAGATTTTGTCTTGGCTTTTCATTGTAGATTACATTATCCTATTTAAACCGTAATAATAAACTTTTAAAAATATTAATACTATCTATTAATGCAGCTAACTTACCTCTAACTTTTTAGATTCTTTACCCAATCATCTTTTACTTTTATCTTCTATATAAAAATGTAACAATCTATAAATTAGGAAATTACAATTAAAACTGTTAGCTTTACGTCCTCTCTAAGAACAACGAAGTTATTCATTCAAATTAATATGCATATGAAACAATGTTGTTCAGTACTGCTGTTTGTTTTTATTAATTGTACTTCATCTTTTTCTCAATCGGATTACTTAATAAACGATATAAGTTCTCAATTACGAGATTATAGAAAAGATGTATTACAAAACCAAAATACTGCCATAGGATATTCCTTTGGGTTTTCCTTAGACCTTGGAAAAACATATAGTAGCTCTCTAAGGTTGTTTGCAAATATAGGTTTCCTAAGAAAGATAAATAATGGTAAAGATTTTGACATATTAATTGGTGGCCAGAGTCATGTTGAATTTTTTCGAGGTGGGTTAGGCTCATCAACACAAAATTCAAATAATTCAAAAATACATATAGAAATTCGCAACAGTTTAACATCAATGATTGGTTATGCTAATGGAAATCTTCCTACAGGAAAACCTTATTTTGTTAATGTTAATTCAGATGCTAGTGCGCTATTTGACCCGCTTGACTATTCTCTCTCAATTGGAACTATCTTTATTAACGGCATTAATCATTCAAGAAATCAAAGAATAGGAACGCTTTCGTTTTCGACTAATCAATTTATGTTTCACTACTACAATGATGGTCCTCCTTTTGATTTCATACCACTTGGAGATGCCAAAGACAGATATTGGACAGGAGGCGGACAATTGGGCTTTTATTTTAAAAAAGATAATACTTTAATTACTGATCTCATTTTAAGATTTGATAATTACACTGGATACCAAATAAACCTATATGAAGTTGGGAGTTTATTAAAAATAGATCATCTGCCATATATCATAAAAAAAGAACAGTTCTTTAATCAAGCACGATACCAATACAAATTGGGATTAAAAAATTCCATATTTATTAGCGGCTCAATATACGAGCCCATTTATACAGATATACAAAACCTAATTCATTATCATATTTCAATTTCTCCATTCCATACTAGATCTCTTAACAGAAGATTTGCTCTAGGAGTAGATTATAATTACAAGCCGAAATTTCAATAACATTATGAAAACAAAATTCTTATATCATTGCTTCTTTATTCTTTTCATAATTATAAATTTAGGATGCTCGGATTTGTATCCAATCTATAAAAAAAATAATTTGGCTAGTACAAACTCAATCGTTAACGAAAAGTATTATACCGAATTTAATCATGAGAATTTTTATCAACTGCGTATCAAACAAGTTGAAGAATATATTCAGTTTAAAGTAGACACTAACTCAACACCTTTAATTTCCAGCACCCCTTTTAGACGCTTTAAGCAGCATACATCGCAACAAAACGATGCAACAATAAATAACCCAAAGACAATTGAAGAAACTTATATTTATCTTGACAACTTAAATCAAAAAGACAACAAAGAAATTCCTGCTTATGGTTATGCCTTCTATTTTGTCACTTTCCCTACAATAGATGGTTATAATCCAAAATTCTCTAAAACAGATAAATATTTTAATGATAACAAAAGTTTGTATGCTAATACTTTTAGATCTGTAAACATTGGTTATTGGGTAAGAAATGTTTCGAATAAAGACTCCATTGAGCTGCTATTGCTTTTTAAAAGATCTAAAAACGAAATATTTGCTCTTAATGGTAGAGTCTATAATAATGCATTGCGATTAGATTCCATATCTCACCCTGAAAAGTTTATGAAAAAAATAAATGGGATAGATCATTCCTTATATATAAGAAATTATATAAACCATACTAAAGCTTATAACATGAGACCTCAAGCAGCTACACCAGAATTACTAGAGGAATTTTATGAAACCGCAAAACGAAAGATAGCGTTTATGCCTCTCAAAAATGTTTTTGACTTAGATGATGGCAATGAATTACTTTTTTTTCAGGTGCCTGACAGCAAAAAATTCATCCTTGAAAGTAAAGAAGACAGGTCTGAAGGACATATAGATAAAAGAAAAAAACTAGACATTAATGCATTTATCATTGGCCAAGATTCCAAAAAAACTGTTCTTCTTCGAAAGGCATTACCTCGATTCTACATTAGTACACAACATGAGGGCAAAAAACATATTTACGTTTTTAAACGAAAAAACACATCTTCGTACAACAAGTCTATCTTTTAGGTTAAATATTTTTTAATAGAAATAGCACAATAGTTTTAATGCTGATAACACCTACCATTAGCGCTTTTCGTTTTACGTTTACACCGCTTCCCAGATTTTGTTCTTCCTGTACATTGTGTTGCTGTACTTTTAGTTGTAGTGGTTGATCGGGTAGAATTATTATTAACTGTTACTTTTTTTACAGGTTTACATACTTTGCAGGCTTCATAACCAGTATTAACAGCATCTTTTAACTTTATTTCTTTTTTAGACTGTTTAAGATATCTGCAATTACTTTTATGGTATTTTTCTCCAGTTTTGGTAACATATACTTTTTGAGCATGTATATTAACAACGAAAAATGTAATTACTATTATTAAGATATGATGCTTTAATAATTTCATAGGTATTTTTAGTTAAATGTCTCTAATGATTTGTTTGTTTTTTACAATTCGGACAGCTGATAATATCTTTACTTTTCTTAATTTGACTAATAAAAGAAGAGCTTATTATCCCTGTTGGTAATGCTACTATTCCTATTCCAATTATTGCTATAATACCACTTAATATTTTTCCTAATGGGGTTATTGGATAAACATCACCGTATCCTACAGTAGTTAAAGTTGCAACCGCCCACCAAAAAGAATGACCAATACTTTTAAACTTTTCAGGCTGATACTCGTTTTCAACAAAATACATTAAAGTGGAAGAAAACAATAACAAAATAAAAGTCATGAAAATTGTTATTATTAAATCTGATCGCGTGTCTTTATAAACATGATATATGGTCTTTAAGGATTTAGAATATCTAGTAAGTTTTAAAACTCTCAAAAGCCTTAATAGTCTTAATATTCGAATAATTCTTAGATCAAATTTGAAAATATAAGGCAAATAAAAAGGGATAATAGCTAATAGGTCAATTATTCCTAATTTCGAAAAAGAGAACTTTATTCTTTTTTGAATTGTGCTTCCAACATATTTAGGATCTAAGTCAGAAGCCCATAGTCTAAGTAAATATTCAAGAGTGAAAATAGTAATCGATGAATATTCAATTATTTTAAATAAGAAACCAAATGAGCTGTTAATTTCATGATAAGATTCAAGTATTATAGATATAATATTAATGATTATTATTCCATATATAATTTTTGCAACAATTATATTACTGTTTAGTATTGAAAAAACGTTTTGTTTGAAAATATGATATTTAGTTCTACTATTCTTTTTATTTACAATCATATTAATGATTATTCATTAAGGATATGTTCTCGAATAATTTCATTCATATTGGCAGGAAGTAAAGCTGTTTTGATTTCATAGTTTTTAACATTCATTTTTTTTAACCAATTACTCCAATACTCAATTATAACATCTTGTTCATAAGGGTTTTTGGGGTCTGGATTAACCCCAAGAACCATGATTTCTAAATCTTTCAGATCATTTTGAGTACTCAAGAAACCATATTTTTTTGATTGAATTTTTTCCTTCCAATCTGATTTAGTTAGTTTAAACCTTCTAATATCCTGAGGTCTCAAATATGAAGTCAAATTTCCTTCTTTAATAATTGATTCTTTATGATACAAATAACCATCTGTTAAAACAATTAATATGTTTCTGTGATTTTCTTCAATACAAAAATCTCTAACATTTGATTTGAAGAAACCCCAAATATTTGACCCTACATAATTATTATCCTTAATAGCCGAGTGATATATCTGTCTGCTTATACTATCATAAAGATTTGAGGTGTTTTCGATATAACTTTTTTTAGCATTGTCTTTGGTAAATGTCAAATTTAGAGACATTATTTTTTCATTTATGCTTTTGTCAGCTGGTTCAGGATCAATATATAGTTGAATATGGTCATTTATTTTTATACTTCTTTTATTTCTTAAATGAAACTCAAAACTTTCAACAATAGAATGTATATACCCTAAATCTCTTTCAAAGTATTCCATAGCTGAATTGGGATACTTTTCAGGATTGATCCTATCTGACAGATCAAGTAAAATACTAATGTTTAAATTAGGTCTTTTGGACGACAGTTTAACTACATTATGCGTAGATACTTCTTCTATAATAGTTGTTTCTTCTTTTTTATCTTCTTTACAAGAAAATAGAATTATTAATACTAGAAGTGATAGGCTTTGTTTCATCATATTCAATTTACTAGTTTATATAACCGTCCTTCGTAATCCTCGTTGTCTATACTGTGCTTTTGAAGATGCTTCAACTCTTCTTCTTGACATTTAGATAATATTTCTTCTCGCCGTTTGAGAGAATCAAAATTATCTGCAACAGCTAAAAACCATCCTTTTACATATTCTGTATGAAATGTTAAATAGTGCTTATTAGAAAAAACAAATCCATCGATAGTACGTTGAAGGTCATTTATTTTTCCCTCGATCCCTGAAATCTCTTCTTTAATAGGATTGGTTTTCTGTAATAGTTTGGAAATATTAATCTCATAATTCTTTATATCTTCGGTTTTAGATTTTATAAAAGATTTTATCTTATCGAAATTATCATACTCCTTCATAATAAAATCAAAGACTAATCCCCAAATTATATATACAATGAATCCAGCAAAAATTATCCCCCAAAATTCTGCTGATGAGAAAGCAATCTTTAAATCAAAAATTGGTGAATCCGGAGTTTTTTGAATTTCATAAATTTTCTTTTCTATTTGATAAGCTAAGATGGCATCAAAGATAAATGTTACAACAAACAGTACTCCAATTTTCAGATAAGACATCCAGTTCTTGTGTTTTTGAAACATATGAATTAAATAACCTAACCCCATGAAAGCAAATGGAATTGTTGCAATAAAAACACCTTCTAGCCACCCATCCTCAATTGCTTTACTAAGAGCTTTCCCATCAAAAATTGCGGAGGTTAATTCATCTGTATCAAAGTTTTTGAAAAAAGCTGAGAAAGATGCTGACATATAAAAAACTAACAAATAAAAAGTAATTGGGATCAAGACAATTAATCCTAAATAAAACTGTGCTTTTGGCTTCTTGTCTACAATAAGGCCGTATTTTTCAGGATCTCTTTTAACTTCAACCATATCGTTTTTAAACTCTAATATTTTTTCTTCTGACGTTTTAATAGATTCTTCTAATAGACCTAATGCAGTTTTTCTCTTCTTTAATTCAATTAAATATTTACCTTTTTCAGCTACATAAGGTGCTTTTAATTCCTTTTGAAGTTTTTCATTTTCACGACATTTTCCTTTGTAATCCATATAGACATCTTCAAGACATGCTTTGAATATTCTATGATCTCCTTCTGCTTGTTTAGAAGAACCATATCCGCTTTCAAAAAAAGTTAATTTAACTTTTTCATCATTCTTCTCTGGCTCTATATATCCATTCTGTTTCTCCTTTTGTTTTACCTTAAATATTTTTTTTAAAGGACTCATAATTATTCGTTTATTAATTTAAATAATTGTTCTTTAGGTAATTTGTTTTTAGAGTGCTCTAACAAAAATTCTGTAAGTTCCTCAATATTCTCTTCATAAAAACCAAACTTCAAACAGTATTTTCTTAAGGTGTTTTTTTCATCTTCAGTTACAATGTTGTCAGCCCAAATCATAGTAGCTAAATCATATAAGTACTCAATTTTTTCTTCTAATGTTTCAGGTATTTTAGTTTCATGAGAAGGTTGTAGTAATAAAGAATTTAATTGTTCTTTTGTAATACCTCTTTCTTCTGCGAACTTGTAAAGCATTTGAATTTCGAGTACATCAAAATTATCATCAGAGAATGCTATTTGATACAATCTTAAAAAATGACTTTTTAATTCTGTTGTTATCATATTTGTTTAATTTGGAAGGTTTTCGCAAGCAATTCCATCATTGTCTGCGTCTAAATTTTCATAACAACTATTATCACTATTAAATACTGCTTGAGCTTCAGATTGAGTTGAGAAGTCTGAGCATTTTTTACTAATGCAATCTGATTCATCTGAACAAGAGATATTAATAGACAAAATAAAAAGCCAAAGAATGAGTGACAAGCAACCACCTTTCTTATTTTTCATTGAGTATTTTAACTTCTTTCTTGAGTTAACATAATGGCCTTGAACGTAAGTGCCATCTTTTTTGTAATAACCTCTTCTATAACCCATTTGTTTATATTTTAAGCATTAATGAAAAAAGAGTAAAACTGAAAAAGAGACCTATTGTAACTAAGCAGCCGCTCTTTGATGATTTTGAAAATGTTTTTCTATATGTTAATCCAGGAATTCCAGTTCTAACTGAATATCCTTTAGAACTTACTGATCCTCTTTTTGTTCTATAACTTGGTGATATTCCAGACTTACTTATATTAAGCCCAAAACCTTTTCCTAGTTTAACTCGTTTCTGATATCTGAAGCCCATACTTATTTGTTTTTCTTTATTTAGGGGGTTTCCTTCTATGTGGTTTCACAGGGACTGGCTTTGGACCTGGTTTAGGCTTATTTGGGTTAGGTCTAGGTGTTGGAGAAGGTTTTGATCTCCTATGTGGTCTTACTGGTACAGTTTTCTTTGCCATAGCTAAATAAATTTAAATTATAGTCTTAAGCAATGACTACATAATGGTTTTCCTCCTGTGCCGCTTCTCCTATTTTCTCTTTCAATGTTATTACCTTCTGTACATTTCGTATTATTATGATGTACACTTGAATTAATACTGTGAAATGGTGCTGTTTTTGCCATAATCAAATAATTTTAAGTTTAACAAGTCAAACATAAAACTGTTATAATTCAATCCCTTGTGGAAATCCACGAAAGCAAAAAATAATTGGAAAGAAATAATTAAATAAGCTCTAAACTCTGGGCGAGATAAATGAGTTGTGGTGTGGTAGAAGCATTAAAATTATCGCGAAGCTTACTTAAATGGTCTTCTATAGAACGCCTACTATTAGGTGTAATATTTTTAGATTTAAAATAATCGCTAATATCTTGTTGTTTAAAGCCTTTTGCTGTGAGTTGTAAAATTTGCTTTTCGTACTCGGTAAGCTCAAAAACATTTTTTCGCTGCAGAGATGCTGTTGCAATTGGGCAAATATAAGTTTCGTTTTTAGCCAAAGCATTAATGGCTTTTGTAAGTTCTTTAAATCCATTAAGTCCTTTACATATATATGCATCGGCTTTTATGTCTTCAATAAGTTCTTTAATTATTTGTTGCTTATTCCAAACCGAAAAAGCAATGGTTTTAATGTTGGGTTGTATACGTTTTACTTCGGTTATAAGTTCTTGTCCCGAAGTTAACTTAGGTTCTGGTGTATGACTAACAAATGACAGATCGCTAATTAGTAATTGGAAAGGTTCGCCATCATGAAGAGCTCTTTTTATTTTTAATAAAGCATTATCACAGGATTGGGATTGTTCAACTTGAGCAATATCTAAAGCTGAAAGCTTAGATGCAATTCCTTCATTACTAATATCGATATCTTCCGCAATTAAAACTTTTGTAAATGTCATACTCTAGGCCATAAATGTTAATTCAGCTTTAAATCCGTTATTGGGACTAGTATCAAAAGTAATTGTTCCATTAATAGACTCTATGCGGTTTTCCACATTATACAAACCACTGTTAGTCTTTAATTCACTTTTTAGTGCGCCCTTACCATTATCGGCATACTTTACTATGATATTTCGATTCTGTTTTAAAAACGTAATAGCAACAAGCGTAGCGTCACTATGTTTTTTCATATTGGTAAGTAATTCTTGTAATACTCTATATAGTTGTTCTTTTTTGTCTTTTGAAACAGATTGCCAAAAATCAGGTTCTATTTTACTGGTTATTATTTTGGTTTGAGTAGTTCCGTAAGAGTTTAATAACGTTAGTAGTTCTTCATTAAATACAGATCCAGTATTAACACTCGTATAGTCTTTTGAAATATCTCTGGCTTTACTATAGATGTCATTTAATCCATCCAGAATTTTTAATCCATTTTTGTCTAAAAATTTTTGCGGACTAGATTGTATTTGCGTCATTAAATAAAACACGTCATTGCCAACTTCGTCATGCACTTTTTTAGAGAGTTTTTGCTCGGTTTTATGACGCTCTTTAGTTTTTGCAATTTTATTTCGTTGTTTATAATAGAAGAATAGGATGATTGAAGCAAAAAGCATGACTCCAATTCCAATTATTGCAAGCACCTTTTCATTTTGGCGTTCTTCTGCTAGAAGTTTATTTTGTACTGCTTCCTTTTCAGATTTTTCAAGACTGTATTTTTTAGCGGCATATTTACTTTGGTTAGAATATCTGTCTGCATGTAAACTATCTCCCAAGTGAATAAGTTCATTTACATGATTATTGTCATAGAGTGTACCAAAGAGTTGAAGAGCTTTATACCTAGAATCTGGAGAATTCATAGAATCTGAAATGGCAAGTGCCTTGTTCATATAATGCAAAGCCATTTCCCTATTCTTTGTGTCAATATAGTAATTGGTAATATGTTCGTAACTAGTGAATATGCCATTAAGATCATTTACTTTCAATCTACTACTTAATGCCAGCTGCATTTTTTCAAGAGCACCAGGAGTTTTGAGTTTGGATTGGGCATAACCTAGATTATCTAAGACAGTGTTTTTCTTGTCATGATTATTTAGTTTTAGAATTTTATTATAACAGGATTCAGCAGTACTAGCTGCTTTATTGTAATTTTTTAAATCTATATAAATTGTTGATAGGTTATTTAGAGCTGAAATACTATCGAGAATGCCTTCAGCTAACTCAAGAGAAATATTATAATAATCTATGGAACTATCATAATCTTTAATTCTTCTATAAATTCTTCCTAATTGATTAGATATCCTGGTTTTTTTAACTCTCACGATTGAATCTAATGACATATTGTCTAAAAGCATAAATGCGTTTACAGCAGCAACTTCACTTTCAAATACTTTTTCAGTTTTTAAATAGCCAGAAATCAAGTATTGATATGTACGTATAGCTTTTAAAGTATCTTTTTTATCTATTAACTTAAGAGCTTCTTTTTCAAAAAAAGCTGTTGCATGATAAATAGATATATCATTTTTATGAGGAAAATAAATAGCGTTATAATATAGATTAGTACTATCTACTTTGGCTTGAGCATTTAAATGTTTATTTATATTATTTAGAAAACAAACACAAAAAAAGAGGGATGTTAAATATTTGATTTTCATCCCTCTAAAGTATTAATTATTTGTGAGATTTTATTTACCCTCCACCATTTCCTCCGCCTCCAGGTGGTGGCGGTGGTGGTGGCGGTATTTCATCTCCGCAACAACCTTGTGTTGTATTTTCAGTTAAACTCTCGGGAGTGCAGGATTGAAACCCTATAATGTGGAAACCCACAAGCATTATAAAAAATAATTTCTTCATTTTATTTTTTTAAAAATTGATATAGTTCATGCTGTTCGGGACTCTCCCGAATAAGCAATTGTGTAAGATTTACACAGGGTGAGAAAAGACGTCTATCTCAATTTTTGGAAAGTTGAAATCTTGATTGCAGTTGGTAAGCTACTTCCCAAATTGGCTTTAGAAAACCACAAAAAAGATTTCAGAATAGAATCAAAATATAAAGTCGAGTTCTGTTTTTTAAATGACTTGATTTGATTCTGGAGCAAATTTATGTTGAGAAGAGAGTTTGTAATTAAAAAGAATCCAAATATTCCGATTAATCTGATGAAATCCGATAAAATCCATAAAAATCCTAATGTAAAAACTGTAGAAACTTATTCTGAAGCAGTAAGAAGTAAATATTTAAAGGATAAAGAATCCAGAAATATAAGAGGTGAAATCTATAAGTTAACTCCAGCTAATATTAAAAAGTTGTGTCTTAATATAATTGATACAGATTTATCAGCAGAAGATAAACTGATATTGAAAAATTTTTTCGGGGTTAATGATTTTGACTTTATAAAGAGAAAAATACAGACTTTTGATACTGCGAAGCTAAAACCAATATGTAGATTTCTAAAACAAGAAATAGGCTCAATAGCATCTCATTATGCTCTTGAACTAATAGCATTATTTATAGATTATCAACCCAGACCTTATAAAAAGTATAGCGCCACAAATTTAAAAAATGAAAATCTTACTAGTTATAAAGAAGACATAGTTTATAAAAACGAAGAGGAATCTAGAACTACAATAATAGTAAAGCCAAAAAACAAAAAACTATTTGCTTGGGTAACCTCAGTTTCTGCTTTTAATAAATGGAAACAGATAGCAATAATAGGAATGTCTGTTTTAACAGTAATAGTCATTACAACAATCTACATTTTAAATAATAAAACTAGATGGATGATATGGCAAAATACTGAATATGTTGAAGTAAAGTTTGATACTAAAAAATACCATTTAAATCAGCTTAAATTATATAAATCTGAACGAATTAAATATTTTAAAAAAATAACTGTTGATTGTAATAGTTTATTTTTTAATTCAGATGGTACTGTGAAAATATGGTATGGAAAAAATAACAAGAAAGAATTGGAATATTTTACCGCCTTAGGTTTACATCCAGAAACAGGAAAAACTTTAAAGCCAATTACAAAGTATATGATCAATAAATATATATGCCCTGATTATTTAAAAACCACACTACTAAAAAATAAGTAGAGATTACTCACTATTAGTTTTTGAAAACAAAAAAGCCAAGACTTACGTCTTGGCTTTTTATCTGTACTGAAGGCGGGACTTGAACCCGCACGGCCATAATGGCCATTGGATTTTAAGTCCAACGTGTCTACCAATTCCACCACTTCAGCAACTTGGTATATTTTAACAGTGTAGAGCGAAAGACGGGATTTGAACCCGCGACCCTCACCTTGGCAAGGTGATGCTCTACCCCTGAGCTACTTTCGCAATTTAAATGAACGTTACAATCTCGTGATTGCGGATGCAAATTTAATACATTTCTTATAATAGCAAAGGCTTTTTCAAAAAAAAGAAGATATTTTTTTAAGCTCTCTTTTTCTTTTGCAACATGCGTTTAATTTCATTGAGCTTCATCAATGCTTCAACCGGTGTTAAGGTATTAATATCTGTATGTAATATTTCATCCTTAATCTCTTCTAATAGAGGATCATCCAAATTAAAAAAGCTAAGTTGCATTTCATCATTTATAGATTTTACTTTATCGGTAAGCTCTTCACTTGAATGCGATTTCTCTAAGCGCTTTAAAATTTTATTGGCGCGATGAATTACCTGTTGTGGCATTCCTGCCATTTTTGCTACATGAATACCAAAACTATGCTCACTGCCTCCTTCTACCAGTTTTCTTAAAAACAACACATTGTCTTTCAGCTCTTTTACAGACACATTAAAGTTTTTAATGCGCTCGAATGTTTCGGTCATTTCGTTAAGCTCATGGTAATGCGTCGCAAATAAGGTTTTTGCTTTTGAAGGATGCTCATGCAAATATTCACTAATGGCCCAAGCTATGGAAATACCATCATAGGTACTCGTTCCTCTTCCAATTTCATCAAGAAGCACCAAACTTCTTTCAGAAATATTGTTCAAAATAGAAGCAGTTTCGTTCATTTCTACCATAAAAGTAGATTCACCCATAGAAATATTATCACTCGCTCCTACCCTTGTAAATATTTTATCAACCAACCCAATACGCGCAGATTCAGCAGGCACAAAACTTCCTATCTGAGCTAACAGTACAATCAAAGCTGTTTGACGTAAAATTGCCGATTTACCAGACATGTTTGGTCCAGTGATCATGATAATTTGTTGCGCGGTCCTATCTAAAAATACATCATTAGCAATATACGCTTCACCTAATGGTAATTGCTTTTCAATAACTGGATGACGTCCATTTTTGATGTCCAAATCAAACGAATCATCAATAGTTGGATATATATAATTATTATCCTTTGCCAACTGTGTGAACCCACATAAACAATCAAGATTACCAACTAACTGAGCATTTTGTTGAACCGGTTTAATGTATTGGTTCATCCAACCCACCAATTCTGCAAATAATTGTTGCTCTATCGCTAGAATACGTTCTTCAGCACCTAGAATCTTCGCTTCGTATTCTTTTAATTCTTCAGTTATATAACGCTCTGCATTAACTAAAGTTTGTTTACGTATCCATTCTTCAGGAACTTTATCTCTATGCGTATTTCGGACTTCAATATAATAGCCAAATACATTATTGGACGCTATTTTTAACGATGGAATACCAGTACGTTCGCTTTCACGCTCTAGCATTGTATCTAAATAATCCTTTCCAGAAAAAGCTAGCTCTCTCAGCTCTTTCAATTCGGAAGAGAAGTCTGATGAAATCGTATTTCCTTTTAGAATATTAACAGGCGCATCTTCATTTAAAGTTTCCTTAATCTTCTCTCGAAGCACATCACAACCTTGTATATTATCACCAATCACCTTAAGTGCATCATTATCGCAATTAGATGCTAAAGCCTTAATTGGCACAATGGCTTCTAGAGAATTTTTAAGCTGGATCACTTCACGCGGACTTACTTTAGCAGTAGCCACTTTAGAAATTAAACGTTCAATGTCACCTATTTGCTTTATTTGATGCTGTATTTTTTGGTGTACTATTTCGTCATTAATAAAATACTGAACCACCTCATGCCTACTCTTAATTTTCTCAACATCCTTAAGCGGTAAAGCCAACCAACGTTTAAGTGTACGCCCTCCCATTGGCGAGGTTGTTTTGTCAATAACATCCAATAAGGTGACTGCATTAGCATTTGTAGAATGGTATAATTCCAGATTTCTAATAGTGAATCTGTCCATCCACACATATGCATCTTCAGCAATACGATTGATACTTGCAATATGCTGCAATTTGTTATGTTGGGTTTCGGCTAGATAATGTAAAATAGAACCAGAGGCTACAATACCTTCATATAAATCTGCAATTCCAAATCCTTTTAAAGTAGATGTTTCGAAATGCTTACAAAGAGTTTCATTAGCATAATCGTCTTGATACACCCAGTCTTCTAAATAAAATGTATGATAATTGCTTCCAAAAACTTCATTAAACTTGGTGCGTTTTTGTTTTTCTATAAGAATTTCACTCGGACTAAAATTCTGCAAAAGCTTATCGATATACTCGGCATTTCCTTGCGATGTTAAAAACTCACCTGTTGATACATCTAAAAAAGACACGCCTATATATTTTCCGAAGTATACCGATGCCAAAAAGTTATTTGATTTAGCATGTAATACTTCATCATTTAGTGCCACACCTGGTGTTACCAATTCGGTCACACCACGTTTTACAATCTTCTTGGTTTGTTTAGGATCTTCTAACTGATCACAAATTGCTACGCGCTCACCTGCTTTCACCAGTTTTGGCAAATAGGTATTTATTGAGTGGTGTGGAAATCCAGCTAACTCCGTTTCACTTTCACTTCCTGCACCTCGTTTGGTTAGAATGATTCCTAATATTTTTGATGCTTTAACCGCATCTTCTCCAAACGTTTCGTAAAAATCACCTACTCTAAAAAGTAACATCGCATCAGGATACTTCGCTTTTATAGCATTGTATTGTTGCATTAATGGGGTTACTTTTTTTGTTTTTTTAGCCAATGGTTTCCTGTTTAATTTATCTTATTTTTGCAGCAATAGCAAGAATGCTAATGTAACCAATATTTGATTTTTTTTGAAGTCATTATACTTTAAGTTATCTACAATTGTTAATAATATAAATGAACTTAATTGTCATTCTGAACAAAGTGAAGAATCTATTACTTAAAGATATTTCGACTACACTCAATATGACATTTCATAGCCTATGCGCAAGTTAAAGAACAGTGAACTAGACCGATTAAGTGTTGAAGAATTTAAACAATCTACCAAAACAAGATTAATTGTTGTATTAGATAATATTCGTAGCCTCAACAATATTGGGAGTGTATTTAGAACCAGTGACGCCTTCTTGATTGAAAAGATCTATTTATGTGGTATTACTGCTAAGCCACCACATAAAGACATTCATAAAACAGCTCTTGGAAGTACCGAAACGGTAGATTGGGAATATGTTGAAGATACGTTAACACTAATTGAAAAATTGAAAGATTTAAAAATTAAAATCATTAGTATTGAACAAGCCGAAAACGCTACTATGCTAAACGATTTCACTCCAGAAAAAGATACTACTTATGCTGTGGTTTTTGGCAATGAAGTAAAAGGTGTGCAACAAGATGTGGTAAGTGCAAGTGATAGGGTTATTGAAATTCCGCAATATGGAACCAAACATTCACTAAACATCTCTGTAAGTTGTGGTGTGGTACTTTGGGATTTGTTTGGCAAGCTCTCATAAAACACAAAATAAGTGAAAAAGCAACCTTGGCCTACCAAAGATGTAATGAACCAGATTTACGACATGAAACTTTGGGGAGGTAAGGGGTTCGATTTTTATTCTGGAACAGGCTCACATGACCCAAAAATTATAGACCCTTATTTAAATGCTTTAATTGCATTTCTAGATGCTTTCACAACACCATTGGTAGTTTGCGATTTAGGCTGCGGCGATTTTAATATTGGCAAACATTTAACCAAGTATGCCAAAAAATATATTGCCATTGATATTGTTGAAAGCCTTATTAACAGAAACAAAAACCTATATAAAGAAGATAACTTAGAGTTTTACTGTTTAGATATTGCAAAAGACGCTCTTCCATCTGGAGATTGTATCATATTAAGACAAGTGTTACAGCATTTATCTAATACAGAAATACAAAACATTGTAAAAAAATTAGAAGTCTATAAATATGTTATCCTGACCGAACATATACCTATGGGCTACTTTACTCCAAACAAGGATATCATTTCTGGACAAGGTATTAGACTAAAACAAAACAGTGGGGTTAATTTACTAGAGGCGCCTTTTAACCTTAAAGTTAAAGACCAAAAACAATTGGTAGAGTATATTCTAGAAGACAATAAAGGCCGTATTATTACAACATTATACCAAGTGTTTTAAGGTTTATATCTTTGAAAATTCTAACTTCGTTTATCAGTGAAGTTGATTCACGCTAAATCACAAACTTATATCCCTTAATGAAGTCAAAAGTTGTTTTCAAAATATTTATAGGTTTTCTGCTCTACTTTTTTTTGAGTTTTAGCTATAAATTTCTTAGCAATAATTTTCTTTCGGATACTTGTTTAACTACAACTTTCAATAAGCATTTCATAGATTTATCTGCTTTAAAGATTAACTCTACATATGACTTTGATGTAATGTTTAATTGTAAAAAATGGGATGAAATTCTGATAACTGATACTCATTATTATATAAGAAGCGTTGGTTATATATCTAGTGGAGTTTTGGTTCCATCATATGACCAATTTCAATATGCTGAAGGATCTTACTTTGTTTATTTTCTTAAAAACAACATTATAGTTAATAATCCGATTCAATTATACGGTAACAATTTTATTTTTTCTCCCAAACTCAAAAATGGCAACTTCATAAAAATTAAAAGAAAAAATGCGAAATTTATCTACAAAAAATTCGAGCATTCTGACTATGATTTAAATACATTGGATTTTATAGAGAAAATAAATTAAAATACTACAGCCAACAATTTATAACTACAATTTCAAAATCATTAAAATTAAGCAGAGGCTATTTCATTAAGTATGATTAGGTAATCCTCTCTATTTTTCACAAAATCAAGATCTGAAATATCAATAATCTTGACATTAATATCTGTTTGACTTTTTAAAAACTCTAAATATCCAGAATTGATCTTTTCTAGATATTCATCTTCAATATTTTGCTCGTAGTCACGACCGCGTTTCTTGATATTGGCTTGTAAACGCTCAGTATTTTGATATAAATACACATACAGTTCTGGCTTCGCAATATCCTTATACATTAAATAGAAAAGCTTCCTATATAACTTGAATTCGTCTTCAGGCAAAGTGATCTTTGAAAAAATAAGCGATTTAAACACATCATAATCACTTACTATAAAATCTTTAAACAAGTCTAACTGCGACAAATCATCACTAATTTGCTGATAACGATCAGCCAGAAATGACATTTCTAAAGTAAAAGCATAACGCTGTGGTTCTTCGTAGAATTTTGGCAAAAATGGATTATCTGCAAAGCGCTCTAAGATCAGTTTTGCATTAAAATCTCTCGCCATCATTGTGGTCAAACTTGTTTTACCCGCGCCAATATTTCCCTCAATAGCTATATAATTATATTTGGAAAAGTTGAACGACTTATTTGGGTTTTTCAACCAAATATTTATGCCTTCCAGTTCACTTTTATCTTCACATGCCTCCAAAAGTTCATTAATAGTTTTATTTAAAACCGGATGCGTTGCTTTAGGTGCAATATTATTTAAAGGACGCAAAACAAAACGTCGTTTTTGCATTTCAGGGTGAGGCACTTGAAGTGTTTTAGTATCTACAATCTCGCTATCAATTAAAATAATGTCCAGATCAATAGTCCTCGCTTCATAGCCTTCTTTTTTATTTCGGGTTCTACCTAAGCTCTTTTCAATCTTCAATAAGGTTTGCATGACCTTAACAGGTCGCAAATAGGTTTCTACCAACACACAAGCATTATAAAAATCGTCACTTTCAAAACCAAACGCAGGTGTATTATACACTTTAGAAATGATCTTAATAGTGCCAATCTTTAAATGAATAAGATCAATAGCATCTTGAAGATGTTTAAAACGATCTCCTTTATTACTCCCCAGTGATATATATACTTGTTGTGGTTGATTCATAAGCAATGGCAAAATAACTAAAACAAATTTTATTACTTTAGATTTAGGAAACGTATTTATTCACAATTTTAAGTTCTCGATAAATTCTGCTTTGCAGAACACTCGAACTGACAAAAACAAAACTAATGACACCAAAAGACAAACTTCTTGCACAGCGCATATACATGCTTTTGGCAGCTTTATTCATTACGTCGTTAGTGGTTTCAAATCTTATTTTTAAGAAATTTTTTTATTGGCATCCTTTTGACGTTGAAATATTTGGAACCAAACTTTTTGAAATATCGGTGGGTATTTTACCATATCCTATAACCTTTTTAATTACCGATCTAATTAGCGAGATCTATGGTAAAAAGAAAGCCAACCAGGTAGTAGTCACTGGAATTTTTGCCTCATTCTTTTCAATGTTAATTGTGTATGTTGCTAATATAGTTCCTGCTACGGAATGGTCACCTGTAAAAGACGCCATGTATACTACTGTATTTGGTAGTACAGCTATTGCGGTACTTGCAAGTATGATGGCTTATTTGTTTGCTCAGTTTATAGATATTCAAATCTATCATTTCTGGAAACGATTAACCAAAGGGAAACACCTATGGTTACGTAATAATTTTTCAACCTTTCTATCACAGTTTGTAGATACGTTTACTGTACTGTTCCTGCTTTGTAGTTTTGGTGAAATAGAATGGAATTTGTTTGCAGGTCTTTTGATTGCAGGATTCTTATTTAAAGTGATGATCGCTGCTATAGACACACCATTTCTATATTTAGGCGTTTGGCTATTTAGAAAGCGTTTTAATCTCAAGGTTAATGAAGAGATTGCAATTGACTAACAGCGTCTAATATTTTTTGCTTTTTAGAATGTAATTACCTATATTTGAGAGACATACTTGAAAAACCTAATCTGGTGTTTCAAATTTTGGTTAATAGCATTTATTTTTCAGTCCTCATTCTTTCATGCATACAACTCACTTAGTTATGCAGATAAAAAAGTGATTAATTGCTATTAAACCAATTTCCTTCCCTAAACAAATAGCTTGGTTTAGCTATATAGTTTTTTAGTCCTTATATATTAATATTTGGCCTCTATTTCCTGTTGACATAACCTTAATGTGTTGTAAAAAATAACATTATGGAAAACATTACTATTAACTCGTTTCAACTATTATTAAAAAAGAACTTGAGCTCATTTCCACCTCTTAAAGCCAAAAAACAGTTCTTATTATTTATTACTTTATTCTTCTTAGGGCTTTTCTATACAAATGCACAATGTCCAAACAACTATCAATGTATTAATCATACTAGCGGTGATTTAGCAATTACTTTTGAATTTGATGCTGGAAATATGAGTGACGACCAAAATGTCGCTTGTGACTTTGTCGTACGTATGGGAGGAACATTAATAGGAGGTAATCCTAACGATTGTTCTGGAGGTTCTTTTGAAATAAATGGAGTCACCTATAGTTTCATTGGAGATGATGGAGGCGCTAACGGAGGTTCATCACCAATTACTCTTATATTTTCTTCAGGAGTTCCTCATGACCCAGGAGATTGTCCAGGAAATTATGACATAGCAGAAGCTATTGGCTGTGGGCAAACTTCAGACGATGGAGAACTTAGTGTCATTTTTCAAGACATAATCACTGGTCAAAATTGTAATTCCAGTAACAGCTATTTTTCAATTACATTGATAGATAACATGGGACCAAACACCTATTCTTTACAAGCATCTGGAAACAGTAGTATATTTAACTTAGAACCCGCCCCTGAAGGTACAGGTCATACTATTGCTGCAGGTCAACCATTAGTAGGAGGTGTTGGAGATGAGTATTTTGTTGACACAATAAAAGCTGGTAATTATATATTAATCTTTACAAATACTAATACTTTAGAAGAATACACTTTTGTATATAATCATGTAACTCAAAATGGGACTTGTGTAACGCCTTCTGATTTACTTATAGATAAAACCATTACCTCGGGAAGCCCTTATTCTATGGTTGGAGATATTATAAATTACCAATATGCCGTTACGCTCGATGCTGGATCCGCAGATATTTCAGATGTTGTAGTCACAGATGATAAAATAATAGGAGATCTCAACACTTACACTGGCGATGATGGAGATGGTATTCTTGAAACTGGAGAGACTTGGATATTTACCGGTTCATATACTATTACGGCCGCAGATATTACTGCGGAGTCCGTAACAAATGTAGCCTTTGCTAAAGGAAAAACCACTGTTAATCCAATTGGTGAAGATGTTTTCTCCGATGTAGATACTGAAACAGCGATACTACTACCCTGTACTCAAACTGCAACCTGTAATCTTAGTGATATAAACGAGGAGGATTGTACAGTTCCAGTTGCTTTTACGGATCCTGCCAACGTATTTACAGGTATTGAATCCTGTGGAGCAACGGTTACAATGACACATAATGATGTAGGCGATACCGACATTTGTGATGGCGCAAATTTCACAAGAACGTACACCATACTATTTGATGGCGTTCCTTTTGGAACTACTTGTGTACAAAACATAACTATTACCCCTCCTACATTAGCTTTAGATCCTAAACCAACAGATGTTACCACAGATGCATGTGAAGATCCTACAACTAAGTTCGAGGCTTGGATAGACGCGCTTAATGCAATGAATGCTACAGGCGGATGTAATGCCATGGTAGAATATGATACAACTCCAGCTTATGGATTACTAACTGCTGATCAGTGTGGCGACGGACAAGTCATTACCATAAACATCAATGCTAAAGACGATTGTGGTTCTACTACTCCGGTAACA
>JASBUG010000044.1 GCA_030148025.1 Flavobacteriaceae bacterium
GGTTAAATAATATGTAAAGGTCTCGTTTAAATGATCCGTCGATATTAAACTATTGGCTTCTGTTAAATTAAAATCTGTAAATCCGTCTGTGTCATTATCACACTGACGTAAGGTTACCAGCGGTGTTACCACAGGACGAGGATTCACCACCAAATCAAAACTCGTAGTATCATAACAATCGGTATTTAACCTATTCTCTATCCTGGCATAAATGGTCTGAGGATTGCTGCTATTTTGAATGGGCGTAGTTATATCTGTACCCGCTAAACCAGCATCTGCCGCTCCCTGACTATTATAAAATGTTACTGCAAAATCTGCCAATAACTGCGTGCCTAATACCTCAGCTACTCGAGTAGACAGATCAAAGGTAACTATGCCATCAATATCACTACCACTTAAATCATCATCACATAACGCATAAGGAGCTACAACATTCGCTGTGGGCACTTGTTGTACCTCAATATTAAAACTCGCCACTTCAAAACAGGTTTGCGTAGCATCAGCAATTCTAACCCAAATTGTTTCGTACTGCAATGTATTACTATACGGAATTGTTAAAGGGTTCTGATTTGTTTCGGCATCGGTTTGATTAGCATGAAAGCTAATTGGGAAATCTGCAGCAACTTGACTTCCTAATACCAGAGCTTCATTTGCTGTAAAGTCAAAAACCTCTATTAAATCACCATCCGTTTCACATATTACAATATTCTCTGGAGGAGCGTCAATAACTGGAGGTGTTGTAAATTCAATCTCTATTTCGTCTACTGCATTACATCCACCAGGGACTGTAGCTTCAACGCCATATGTACCGTCTACCAAGGCATCGTATGTTGGACCCGTAGCTCCGGCAATTTCGCCACCGTTAAAGAACCATTTATATGTTGTTCCTGGCACTCCTATAGTAGCATCTAGAGTTACTGCAGTACCATCACATCCAGGATTTCCGCTGGCAACCGTATAATCATCTCCAAGATCGCCACCTATATTAAAACTTCCTGCTTCTAGAAAAATAGCAGAGTCCCAAGCAGAATCACCTTCATCTGCTACTACCAATTTTATTTCATAGGTGACATTTGGAGTTACAGTTGCCGTTGCTGTTAACGCAACCGTTCTTCCTCCATAATTTGTATCGCCTACGTTATATCCTTCAAAAAAAGCTGTATTTGCTCTACATAGAGCTGCATCATTAATATTAGTGACACTTACTGGAGTTATTCCATCTGGTAATACTGCTAAATTGGTATATGTTGGTGCTCCTACTTCCCGTAATAAAAAAGCAAAACCATCTGCATAATTACATTCAGTACTTCCATCGTACTCTTCAGATGCCATAATAAATCTAAAGCTAATCTCATCTACCAATGGTACAAAATCGAACTTGATATAAGTGGCATCGTACGTATCTGTAAACCTAGGGTTAGAAGCAAATTCCGCTTCTAAATCAGCATCTCCAGGTTGTCCGTTTTGAAAATCTGGATGTGGTGAACCGGGAGGAGAAGCAACAACAGTATTTCCAGCTTCATAGGCTCTTCCTGTAGTTAACACAACACCTTCAGCAAACGGAAATGTGCTTCCTGGAGGTCTTCTAAAAAAGCCATAACTCTTAGTGTTTGTATCGGTTGGAGTGCCATTTACTTGAAAGGAAAAATTATTTACGGTTGTACAGGTGCTAGAAATTAAAACGTCTTCTACTAATTGTTCAGGACCAAAACTAGATTCTGGGTCTGTAGCATCATTAATACTCAGTATTTGTCCGTATCCTTCTATTGCAAAACACAATATAAAGGCAAATTGCAAGATTCTTTTCACAGCGAAATAAGGTTAATGTATTCCAAATATATACATAACTCCTTGTTTCTTTTATTATTTTTGCAAAAAATAGTTGTAATGAAAAAAATTGAGGTTTCAATACAGGAAACAAACAACCCAACAATTATAAAATTTGAAACTACTTCCTTTTTAACAAAGTACGAGAGTTTTGAGTTTAACAATATAGACGAGGCTAAAGCTTCACCTCTTGCCCAACAGTTATTTTATTTACCATTTGTAAAGAAAATATACATTTCTAGCAATTTTATAGCCATTGAACGATTTAATATTGTTGAATGGAAAGATGTGCAAAATGAAGTAAAAGAACAAATTCAAAACTATTTAAACGAGGGAGGCATTGTTGTAGAGTCGGCTGAAACACCCAAAAAAACAGCAGTGACCATTTATGCAGAAAGCACCCCTAATCCTGCGGTTTTAAAATTTGTAGCTAACAAAAATTTAACCCCTTTTATGTTAGAGTACACTTCTATAGACGAAGCTAAATCATCTCCTTTTGCCACAGAACTCTTTCATTTTCCATTTGTGAAAAATGTATTTATAGATAAGAACTATGTGTCTATAACAAAGTATGACATAGCAGAGTGGAACGACATCACTATAGAGTTGAGAGAATTTATTAAAAGCTATGTTGAAAACGGAAAAGACATTGTATTAGACAATGCTCCAGAACTTAAGAAAAATACAGAAGCAGCGAAAGAAACTGAATTTGAATCACTTGATGATACTTCAAAAGAAATTGTAAATATTCTTGAAGAGTATGTTAAGCCTGCCGTTGCAAGTGACGGAGGAAATATTCAATTTGATTCTTACGATGAGAATACAAAACGCGTTCGTGTAATTTTACAAGGTGCTTGTAGTGGTTGTCCGTCGTCAACCTTTACATTAAAAAATGGTATTGAAAATATGCTAAAGGAAATGCTTAAAGGTAAAGTTGAAACGGTTGAGGCCATAAACGGATAGATCTTTTTAAAACAATATTTTATAAAGCGTTCAAAATAATTGAACGCTTTTTTATTTCCATTTTCCGTATTTTTGGACTTATGCATACACGTATATTTTTCTTTTTACTAATAACTATTACACTTTTAAGTTGTAAGAGTGAAACTTCGGAACAAATGACTCATGAATTTACTAATGATCTGATCAATGAAACTAGTCCGTATCTGCTTCAACATGCTCATAATCCAGTGAATTGGAAACCTTGGAATGATGGCACTTTAAAAGAAGCCAAGGAAAAAAACAAGCTTATTTTAATAAGTATTGGTTATGCTGCGTGTCATTGGTGTCATGTTATGGAGCGTGAGAGTTTTGAAGATTCATTGGTGGCCAAAATAATGAATGATAACTTTATTAACATTAAAGTTGATAGAGAAGAACGTCCAGATGTAGATCAAGTATACATGAATGCTGTTCAATTAATTACTGGCGGTGGTGGCTGGCCATTAAATGCTATTGCACTTCCAGATGGACGACCTGTTTGGGGTGGTACTTATTTTAAAAAAGAGCAATGGATTAGAGTTTTAAACCAGATCTCTGAGGTTTATAGAGACACTCCAGAAAAATTGGTAGAATATGCTGATAAACTTGAAGAAGGTATCAAATCGCTAGACATTGTATCATTAAATACTAATGAGGCTAATTTTGAACAAGCGTTTATTACTGAAGCTATTTCTAAATGGTCTAAAAACTTTGACAATGATAAAGGAGGCATCAATAGGGCGCCAAAATTTATGATGCCAAATAACCTTCATTTTTTACTTCGAGAAGCCTACCAGAATAATGACGAAGAACTTCAAGAATATGTAAACCTAAGCTTAACCAAAATTGCATACGGTGGTGTATACGATCAAATTGGTGGTGGTTTTTCACGCTATGCTGTAGATACAAAATGGCATGTGCCTCACTTTGAGAAAATGCTTTATGACAACGCACAACTAGTAAGTTTATATAGTGATGCCTATCTCATCACAAAAAACCCATTGTATAAATCTGTGGTGTATGAAACCCTTGAATTTGTTGAACGTGAATTAACAAATACTGATGGTACATTTTACTCATCATTAGATGCCGATAGTGATACCGAAGATGGAGAACTAGAAGAAGGGGCTTATTATGTTTGGACAAAACCTGAGCTGCAATCTTTATTAAAAGAAGATTATGTCATTTTTGAAGATTATTTTAATATTAATGACTATGGCTTTTGGGAACATGATAACTATGTTTTAATAAGAGACAAGTCTGATACAGAAATTGCGAACGATCATGGTCTTGATCAAAACGAATTATCTAAAAAATTGGCAAAATGGAAGTTATTACTTCTAGAGGAAAGAGCAAAAAGATCACGTCCTAGATTGGATGATAAGGTTCTCACCTCATGGAATGCCTTAATGATAAAAGGTTATGCTGATGCTTATCGTGTATTTAACGACTCTAAATTTTTGGATAGCGCCATTAAAAATGGGAATTTCATAATAAATAAACAGATTAAGGAAGACGGCGGACTTTACCATAATTACAAAGTAGGTAAGAGCACCATTAATGGTTATTTGGAAGATTATGCTGCAACCATAGAGGCTTTTATTTCGCTATATGAAAATTCTTTGGATGAAAAATGGTTGACAAACGCTAGAAATTTAACAAACTATGCTTTTGATCATTTCTTTGATGATGTCAATAAAATGTTCTTTTTCACTTCAAATGAAGATACATCTTTAGTTACTAGAAATGTTGAATATCGTGACAATGTTATTCCTGCCAGCAATTCTATAATGGCTAAAAATTTGTTTAAGTTATCGCATTTCTTTGACAATGAAGCCTATGCTAAAACTGCAAAATCGATGCTTAATAATGTCACTCCAGAAATAACACAGTATCCCTCTGGGTTTTCAAATTGGCTAGATCTTATGCTTAATTATACCAATAAATACTATGAGGTTGCTATTGTTGGTAAAGATGCTCATGAAAAAATTAAAACTCTTAATCAAACCTATTTACCAAACATAATGCTAATAGGAAGCACTTCAGAGAATGAGCTTCCTTTATTAAAGAATAGGTATGTTGAAGATGAAACATTTATTTATGTATGTGTTAATAAAGCTTGTAAATTACCTGTTTCAGAAGTTGATAAAGCTATTATGCTTATTAAGGAATAGCCATGAATACTGTTGCAATCATATTAACATCAATCGTTATAATAGAGCATTTTTACTTTTTGATTCTTGAAATGTTTTTATGGACAACACCTAAAGGAATCAAAGCTTTTGGTTTAAAATCAAAACAGTTTGCAGAAGACACAAAGGTTTTAGCTGCCAATCAGGGGCTTTACAATGGGTTTTTATCAGGAGGATTATTATATGCTCTTATTAACAACAATTTTAATTTCATTCTTTTTTTCTTGATTTGTGTGACCATTGCTGGAGTTTATGGGTCGTATAGTACAAGAAAGGTCAAACTATTTTACATTCAAGCTGTTCCAGCTATTTTAGCTATTATAGCGCTCCTTTTTCTTTAATAACTTTAAATTAAAATTATGGAATACCTTAACAACATTTGGGAACTAATTATTGAATATTCTCCAAAAATTATAACTGCCTTAGTAATTTTAATTATTGGGCTCTTCATTATTGGTCTTTTAACTAAAATGACCAAACGAATAATGAAGAAGCAAAACGTAGATGAAACGCTTCAAAAATTTCTTTCTAATCTTTTAGGATGGACTTTAAAAGTTTTGCTTTTTGTAATGGTCGCTGCAAAATTAGGTGTTGAAACAACCTCATTTGCTGCTATAATTGGTGCCGCTGGTTTAGCTATAGGTTTAGCATTACAAGGCTCGCTTTCTAATTTTGCAGGTGGTGCACTTATTATGATATTCAAGCCTTTTAAAGTTGGTGATTTAATAGAAGCCCAAGGAGAGTTGGGTGTTGTAAAAGAAATTCAAATTTTTACAACTTTGATCAACACACCTACAAATAAGCTTGTAATCATTCCTAATGGAGCGCTATCTAACGGAAATATCACTAATTACTCTACAGAAGGTAAATTAAGAGTAGACCTTACTATTGGTGTTAGCTACGATGCAGATATTAAACAAACTAAAGATGTATTAATGACTGTTTTGACTTCAAATACTAAGGTGTTAAGTGATCCTGCCCCAACAGTAAATGTATCTGAATTGGCAGATAGCTCTGTAAACTTTGCCGTTAGACCTTGGTCTTCTGTAGAAAATTATTGGGATGTATATTTTGGCATTACAGAAGAATGTAAACTAGCATTAGACAATGCTGGTATTGAAATACCATATCCGCACACTGTTGAAATTAAAAAAGATGCTTAAATCTTTTTCGATTTAATTGCTATAAAATCTTTTAAATAATACGGTTCAAAATAGGCGACATCTTCAATGTCGCTTTTTTTATACTTTTCAAACGCCAATTTACTCATATCATTAGCTGATGGCAGTTTGTCTTCAATAAACACAGCATTAGAATGATTTATAAGGTGTTTTGTTTTTTCTACTCCACTCCCTATAAAAAATACGTTGCCTGCATCTAAATATGCTTTAAAAGAGCTCTCATCTAATATTTCTGCTTGTGTTTCTCTTATTTGATTATAATTAGCATCAAACACTGCAGAATACACTTCCATTCTTCTGGCATCAAGCATTGGCACAATAACCGCGTGTTTCTCGTTAATTTGTTGCGCTAGCACCTCTAAAGTAGGAATAGCAATTAATGGAATGTTTAAAGCATAACACAATCCCTTTGCTGCAGAAACACCTATTCTTAGTCCTGTGTAAGATCCAGGGCCTTTACTAATGGCAACAGCATGTAGATCTTTAATCGAGATATTTGCCTCTTTTAAAACCTCATCAATATACACATGCAACCTCTCTGCATGCGAATAATTATTATTATAATCTTCTTTTAAAACAAAAGTCTCTCCTTCTTTAGAAAGAGAGACTGAGCAATTTGTAGTTGCTGTTTCTATGTTAAGTATGTATGTCAACTTTACAAGGTAATTTTCTTTCCGATGTAAAAGTCTAAAATTTTTGTTTTAAAAACAAAATCATACTTAGCGTTTATTAAAGACGATTGCGCATTTATTAATCGTATTCTTGCTTGTTCAAGGTCGAAAGAATTCATAGACCCTAAATTATAACGGTCTTGAGAGTTACTAAATGCCAACTCTTGAGATTCTAACGATTTTTGCGCCGCTATATATGTTTTAAGAGCTGCTTGAGCATCTGTAAAAGCTCTTTGAATTACTGATTCTAAATTTAACTTTGCCTGTTGTAGGTCTAGCTTAGAATTCTCCTCAGATATTTTTGATTTAGCTACAGATGTTTTGTTCTGAAATCTTGAGAAAATAGGTATTCCAACACTTAAACTAAAACTATGCCCTTTATTATCATTTAACTGCTGAAATAAAGCGTCCTCATTCTGAGTTAAATTTGAATAGAATGCATTTGTTCCAAATCCATAACTAAAATTTACAGAAGGCAGATAACCACTTTCAGAGATCTTAGTATTTAACTGAGATACTTCTATATTCTTTTTTGCAACTTTAATTTCATTTCTATTCTCCATTGCATAATTCAATATAGGCTTAATGTCTTTATACATTAATAAAGCTGCTGGTTTATCTACTTCAATAATTTCAACATTAAATCCATCATATGGTATTTGTAATAATTGGGATAATGAAAGTAATGCTAAGTTGAAATTATTTTCTGCTACAGTTAACCTTTGAATATCACTACTTAATGTAGCTTCTGCATCATAAATATTTGCTCTTGGCTGTGTGCCGGCTTCAACCAAATCTTTTGTTTGATTTACTTGCTTCTGAGAAAATTCCACCTGAGCTTTAGCAGTTTCTAAGTTTTCTTTATTAAACAATACATTAAGATAAGCATTTACCACATTTAAAGAAATGTCATCTCTAATATTATTAAGCCTTAATTTATTTGTTTCTAAATTTAATTCGGCTAAATCACGTTGGTAAATATTTCTGAATCCGTTAAAAACACTTTGAGATACTCCTAAGCTAACGCCTGTTGAATGACTTGTTCTATCTACAAACGATCCTGTAAATACTTGAGATTGCCCTAAGCTCATACTTTGAGAAAGACTAGCGTTTACAGATGGTAAAAAATTTCCTTTAGCTCCTTTTATATCTTCCTCATTTATTTTCAAAGTATTTTCTCCCCTAACAACAGTGATGTTATTTTCTAATGCATGTGTAACGCATTCTTGAAGTGTCCAAACTTTGTTTTGAGCTGTTGAAATAACACCAACAAAAAGTGCAACAACAGTTACTATTTGTTTTATATATAATCGCATATTATTAATCTTCGTCGTCGTTATTATCTTCTTTAGCTTTATTCCAAACCTTTATTTTATCGCCTTCTTTAACGCCTTCTAGAATTTCAATGTTGATACCATCAGAGATTCCTGTTTCAACATCTACTTTTTTAAACTTTCCGTCTTCTTGCTGAATTTCAACAAATGGTTCTTCTGTAATTCTGTTAAACTGTAATAATGATTCTTTAATTACTAAAACACTATCCTTGCTTTCAATTTCAATTTCAGCATTTGCACTATATCCAGCTCTAATTTTTGTAGACGGCTCTACAGTTACATCAGCTTTAATAGTAAACTGTACTGCACCACTTTCTTCTACTCCTTTAGGAGCTACAAAGGTTAATTTTGCAGGAAATTCTTTTTCATTAATTGCTCCTAAAATTACTTTAATATCGATTCCTTCATCGATCTTCCCAACTTCAGCTTCATCAACTTTCCCTTCAAAAATCATTTTACTCATATCTGCAATAGTTGCTATGGTAGTTCCTGCATTGAAATTATTACTTTGAATTACCTGATCTCCTTCACGAACTGGAATTTGTAAAATAGTTCCTGGTATTTGTGCAATAATATTTGTGTTTGCAGAACTTCCGCCAGATAATGATCCTTGACGAATAATCTGATAATCATTTTGAGCTTGTGCTAAGTTTTCATTAGCCTGATTCAACGATAATTCACTATTCTCAAAGTCTTGTTTAGAGATTACTCCTTTTTCAAAAAGTGCCTTATTTCTATTAAATAATACTTGTGCATTATCTTTAGATAATTGTGCTGTTTTAATTCTACTTCTAGCGCTTACCAAACTTTGCTCGTTTGGTACTACTCTAATTTTAGCAATAAGATCGCCCTTTCTAACAATATCTCCCTCTTCTACTAAAATCTCATCTACGATACCAGATACTTGAGGCTTTAATTCTATTTCTTCTTCTGGGTTTAACTTACCAGTAGCGACCACTTTTCTATCTATTGAAGTATGAAATGGCTCTTCTACTTTATAATCTACTACCGCTTCAGAGTTAGAATCTTTAAAATATTTTAATACAAATAGGAGTAATACTACTAATACTATTCCAATAATAATTTTTACTGATTTTTTCATTTTTTACTTGTTGGTTTTTTATTCTTCTCTTAATGCTTCTATTGGTTTTATACTTGTTGCTTTAAATGCCGGAATAAGGCCTATTAATGTTCCTAGAACGACTAATATTGTTAATGCTATAAACACTACTGAAATTGTTACTGAAGCATTTACTAAAACTGCTTCATCTCCTTGTC
The DNA here is from genome assembly GCA_030148025.1 of Flavobacteriaceae bacterium. Lineage (GTDB taxonomy): Bacteria > Bacteroidota > Bacteroidia > Flavobacteriales > Flavobacteriaceae > JASBUG01. The sequence goes on from JASBUG010000044.1 coordinate 9,465, forward strand.
CGAAGGATTTATCCAGGAGTATTAATATCCATCCACCCGATATGATGCCTCCTAATCCTGCAATAATGGTTATAAATACAGCTTCAACTACAATTTGGCGTTTAATCTCAAAAGGGGTTGCTCCTAAGGCACGACGAACACCAATTTCTTTAGTTCGTTCCTTTACTGTAATTAACAGAATGCCTCCAATAGCAAATACTCCTGCTATTAATGTTGCTATTCCAACAAACCATGTTAAAAACTGCATTCCTTTTAAAAAGCCTGTCATTCTCCCGAACGCATCACCCAAATTAAAACTACCAAAGGCTCTCTTATCATCAGGGTGAATTTTATTCATGTTTTTTAATAGCAATTTAGCATCAGCCTCAATTTGCTTAATATCAAACTCTGGCCTTCCAGTAATCATCATCCACCCAATTTCTTCTCCCTGGTTATAGATTTGTTGAAATGTTGAAAACGGTATATGAATATCACTAGATGGACCCATATTAACATTACCTTCTTCAAAAATTCCAATAACGCTAAAATTCATACCGTTTATTTCTATAAGCTCTCCAACGGCTGCTTCATCCTTTTCAAAAATTTGTTTGTAAATATCTTCTGAAATAACAGCAACTTTCTTGTTGTCATCTATGTCGTTTTGATTAATAAAACGACCGTGGATCAATTTCTTTTTTTGAACAAAATCTAGTAATGGATAATCTCCAGCTATACTATAATTTCCAGACAACATATTTCTAGACACAAATCCTTGACTTTGGTTTCTAGGCACTACAAATTCTATCCCTTCAACATTCTCCTCTACTCGCTTTGCATCAGATAACGATAATCTTACTCGTTTACCTTCTTGAAATCCTTTAAAAGGTTTGCTTGTACTTTGCCCCCAAATAAATACACTATTAGTTGCAAAATCTCCAAATAAGCGGTTAAATGAGTTTTCAATTCCTTTAGCAGAACCTAATAAGCCTATAAGAAGTAAGATTCCCCACCATACTCCAACCATAGTTAGAATAGATCGTAATTTATTTTTACTAAGGCTATCCCAAACCTCTTGCCACGTGTCTCTGTCAAATAAAAATCTAATCATAATTAATCTGCTCTAAGTGCAACAATTGGTTTTATTCTTGACGCTCTCTTTGCTGGTAAATATCCAGCAAGTGAACCTGCTATAATTAGAGTTACTGTTGCTCCTATTACAAGAGAAGTACTCACTGCAGGATCTTTAATGAAAAACTCTTCTAGGCTAGGACCTACCCATTCTAACACACCCATACCTATTAAAAGCCCTAAGTACCCAGCTAACGCTGTTACGATTATAGACTCAATAAGAATCATTCTAACAATAGCCACAGGTTTTGCTCCAAGCGCTTTTCTAATTCCTATTTCTTTGGTACGCTCACGTACCACAAAAATCATAATGTTACTAATTCCAACAATTCCTGCAATTAGGGTTCCAAATCCTATGACCAAAATGATCACTCCAAGACCTGTCATCATTTGATTTACACCTTTGGTTTGACTCGCCATATTAAAAACTCTTATGGCTCGTTGATCACTTTTAGCAACAGTAAAACGTTGTTTTAACTTTTTCTCTATGCCAAGACCAAAACTAATAGCCTGATCATGATTCATAGTTGGTTTATAGGTAAGGTTGATTTGATCTAAATGATCATTATTACCATATACTTGTTGTGCTGTTGAAACAGGCATATAGATTAATCGTTCTTCATTATCGCCTCCTTTATCAGTAAATACACCAACTATTTTATACTGAATACCGCTTAGATTGATATATTTTCCAAGAGCCTTAGTTTTAAGAAATAGATCTTCCTCTACAAGTCTTCCTATAACAACAACTTTAGTGCGCTCTTCTAAATCTCGTTGATTTATATAGCGTCCTTCTTTCATTATGGTATTCTCTAGATATTGATGATCTGGATGTACCGCTCTAACTGTATAGTTGTTTTTTTCATTTCTAAAAGACGCATCTACACCTTTATAAATTCTAGCTGTGATATATTCAATACCGTCTGCAAAGTCATCTTTTATATAATCGAAATCTTCATTTTTAAACTGGATTTGTCTTCCCGCTTGTAACCCTTTATATGCTTTTGTTGTACGACCTGCTCTAATAAAAATAGCATTGTTGGCATCATCAACAAAGGCTTCAGTAAAGGTGTTTTGCAACCCATTTGCAATACCAAAAAGAATAGCAAATAACATAATCGCAAACGCTACAGTAAACCCAGCAAGTATACTTCTTGTTCTATTCTTATTTATACTCTGAAATATTTCGCGCCAAAGATCTAGATCAAACATATTGCGATGCTCTTACTTGTTCTACTTTTTTATCTTCCATAATAATTCCATCACGTAATCGCACTACACGTTTACACATTTCAGCAATGTCTTCTTCGTGAGTAACAATTAAAAGTGTCTTTCCTTCGTCATTTAGTTGCTGAAGGAATTCCATAATTTCGTACGATGTTTTGGTATCTAAAGCTCCTGTTGGCTCATCGGCTAGAAGTAATTTTGGGTCGGCAGCTAAAGCTCTGGCTATCGCTACACGTTGTTTTTGACCACCAGATAGTTCACTAGGTAAGTGTTCTGCCCATTCTAATAGACCTACTTTTTCTAAATGAAATTTTCCTTTTTCCTGGCGTTGTTTTCTATTTAAGCCTTGATAATACAACGGTAGTGCTACGTTTTCAAGTGCATTTTTGTAATTGATCAAGTTGAACGACTGAAAAATAAATCCTAAAAACTTATTTCTATAAACTGCCGCCTTTTTTTCGGTTAGATTTTTAATCTCAACATTATCAAGGGTGTATTCACCAGAATCTGCTTCATCCAACATTCCAATAATGTTCAATAGCGTAGATTTTCCAGATCCAGATGACCCCATAATGGCAACCATCTCACCGCTTTCCACATGTAAATCTATACCTTTTAATACGTGTAAACTAGAGTCTCCTATGGGATAGGACTTGTGTAGTTGGTTTATTTTCAGCATAGTTAGTGTTATTTATTTAAGATATAACAACAATTAGACTGCTAAAGTCTGTATTTGTTACAAGCTAAATCCTAATAAAATGTTAAAAAACTACTTTTGCCTCAGTTTTCTGTAAATAAAATACCCTAATCCTCCAATTAATACATAAGGAATCATCATTAAGTATATAATGCCATTATTGATTCCTTCGGCTGCTCCTTGTCCTTCTTCACTTTCTAAAACTGCTCTACACATAGCGCATTGTGCATCAACTTGTATTGCGACAAAGAATAAAATGAATAATGCTATGTATGTTTTTAAGTTCATATTCAACTATAGTAAGGAGAGATCATGATATAAACAATAACACCAGAAATGGCTACATATAACCAAAGTGGAAATGTGATTCTAGCTATTTTTTTATGCCTTTCAAAACTCTTAGTAATAGCACGAACATATGTTATTAAAACAAAAGGAATGACAACTACAGATAACACAATATGTGTGATAAGCACAAAATAATAAACATATTTAATAGATCCTTCGCCTCCAAACTTGGTGGAATCGCTAGTCATATGATAGGCAACATACATCACTAAAAATGCTACAGAAAACAAAATTGCTGTTTTCATTAACCTTTCATGCAATGCTATTTTTTTATTTTTAACAGCCCATAACGCCATCAATAAAATAACAGCTGTTAATCCATTAATAGTTGCATAGATAGGAGGTAAAAATGTTAGAGGTTCTACATTTGGTATTTTAATCCCAAACAATGCAGCCACTACTAGCGGAATAACTACAGACAGGATTACTATCCATTTATTATATTTCTTTTCTTCTTGCAAAGCTTCCTTATTCATAATACTATTACTCTTTCAATAGTTTTGCTATATCTTCTTTTAAAATACTAATCTCTTCTTCATCACCATCTTCATCATACTTCTCTTCTTCACTGATAATTCCTTTGTAATAAATTTTAGGATTTCCAAAAGCATCTTTTCTTGAACGAATAAACCCATTCTTATCTATTAGGGCAAAATTTCCCGAATGTTCAAAGCCTCCAGCAGCATCTTCATCTTGAGCAGTATATAAATTAAATCCTTGATTTGCTAATTCGTAAATAACATCTATATCACCTGTCATTAAGTGCCAATTAGGATTGGTCATTCCGTATTTTTCGGCATACTCTTTAAGTACTTCTGGTGTATCATGATCTGGATTAATGGTAAAAGAAGCAACGCCAAAGTTTTCAAATCCTTTAAAGTTATTTTGAATTTGAACTAAATTTCTACTCATTCTTGGGCATATTGTAGGGCAGGTTGTAAAGAAAAATTCTACTAAATATACCTTTCCTTCATAGTCTTTATTAGTTATCGTTTTTCCGTTCTGATCTGTAAAGCTAAACGATGGTACTTTTTTAGCCTCTCCATTAATTTCAATAAAAGCTAAAGGCTCATTGTCTGAAATTTGAGTGCTAGCTTTTTTACTTCTGCTTTCTTCTCTTGTTATATCGTTATTAGATACACGATCTACAATTCTGGGAATAAAAATAATTCCAAACACTAATATTATTAGTGCTATCCCTATATAAGAATAATTAGTTTTCTTGCTCATTTGTTTTTAAATCATCAGCTCTTCTGGTTGAAGAGTTAAAATTACCTTTTCTTTTTTGTCTGTATTCAGTAAATAAAATGCGCATATCCTCACTCATTTTATTTTTAAGTTCTGCAACTTTAATCCCGTTATAAGAACTCATACCATAAACAGGCGCATTCTTTTCTAGCTCTTTATCTGTTCTATCATCGATCCTTCCTCTTTGATTTCTTTCTTTGTCAACTATAAAAACATGATTGGAGGCATAATTACTATCCAGAACACTTTTAGTACTTAAACTAGCAAACACTTTTTCTATATCCATAGGATGGCCGAAAGCAAACTGCCAGTATTTTAGCTCGTCATATTTTAATAGCTCTTTCCTTAATAAATTAACTTGTTCTTCAGAGCCTTCCGGCACTAACACCAAAACCTGAAAACGCTTAAAGCCTTTGAACTTTTCGTATATAAGCTCTTTTAAATTTGATGCAACAGTTGCTTTTGCCATAGCATTGTTCCCAAAGAAACCAAGTACTGTAATATTATCCTGAAGAAACACCTGGTTATTATCTTGATCTACAAAATCAGATGTTTTTGCAACATTCTCTGCAACTATATCTAGGGCATTATAGTTATGCTTCGAAGGGTATAAAAACAGTAAAAACATAACTGGAAGAAAAAACAAAACTGAAAGAATGATTGTTTTTTTTGTGCTCTTTTTTTCCATGGTGCAAAAATAAAAAAGACGGTTTTAAAAACCGTCTTTAGATATTGTTTTTAACACTTCGACGATGCTCAGTGCTAATTATAGTTTATTAAAAATCGTGTTTAATGTATCCTGTTTTATAAACATCAAAAACATAACCTCCTTCTTCTAATAGGATAAATATTAAATAGCAAATTAAAAATACTCCAGTCCATACAACAACACGACGTAATGCTTTCGTTTCGTCTCTCATATGCATGAAATCCCAAGTAATATAATATGCCTTAACAATGGTAAGGATAATAAATATCCAGTTTAGAGCTTTCATGCCAAATACTTGTCCCATTAAAACCTCTGGCTTATAAATACCAAGTACTACTTCTACAGCTGTCACTATAGATAATAATATTAAAACTCCCCAAATTTTTTGTGTATTAGACTTAAACTTTATTAAGCCTCTTAATATTTCTAATTTATGTGCGTGTCCTGCCATTTTAAATTGAATTATCTATAATTAAACTAGGTAGAAGAATGTAAATACAAATACCCAAACTAAATCTACAAAGTGCCAATAAAGTCCAACTTTTTCAACCATTTCGTAGTTCTTTCTTCTTTCATAAGTTCCTAATATTACATTAAAGAAAATGATAATATTAATAACCACTCCAGAAAATACGTGGAATCCGTGGAATCCTGTTATAAAGAAAAAGAAGTCAGCAAATAAAGGTGAACCATATTCGTTAACATATAGGTTAGCTCCTTCAACTACCATTTTACCATTGTCCTTAAGAAGTTTTAAAGACTCTCCTCTAGACAGTACTGTTTTCTCACCTTCTTCATTAAGAATTTGAGTACGGATCAATACGTTATCGTGAGTTTCCAATCCTTTGATTACTTCTTCAACAGTATAAGTTGGTAATGCTGTTTCGCTTGTAAACCAAATTCCCTTTTTACGTTCATCTTGAACACGTTCTTTATGATCATCAATAACAGCAAAATCACGTATTGCTACTCGGTGTCCTTCGGTATCAACAAACTGAAGAATATTACCTCCTGTTGTTTGTACAGCACCATAATCTCCTTTAATAAACGTTGCCCATTCCCAAGCTTGAGATCCAACGAAAATTAAACCTCCAATAATAGTTAGGAACATGTACCAAGTTACCTTGGCTTTTTTCATTTGATGACCTGCATCAACAGCAAGTACCATTGTTACAGAAGACATAATAAGGATAAAGGTCATGAATGCTACATAAATCATAGGGTAGCTTCCATGAAAAAATGGAATGTGCGTAAACACTTCATCAGCAATAGGCCAAGAGTCTATAAATTTAAACCTAGAAAATCCATAGGCTGCTAAAAAGCCTGAGAAAGTTAATGCATCAGAAACGATGAAAAACCACATCATCATTTTACCATAACTTGCTTTTAAAGGCTTATTGCCTCCTCCCCAAGTTTTTCCTTCAGTTCCAGTACTTACAACTGTTTGATCCATAAAAGTTTTTTATTTTTTAGAATTGCACAAAAATAATCAAATTTTCTATCTATAGAAATATAAAAACAAAAACAAGTATACCCACAAAATATCAATAAAATGCCAAAAAGTAGCCGCCAATTCTAAACCTAGCATATTCTGTGAATTATAACGTTGTTTAAAATGATTATAAATTACTACCAAGATGCAAATTAACCCAGCAATTACGTGCACTATATGTGCAAATGCAATAACATATATATAAGACATCGTGACATTACTGGTAGGTCCTGTAAAGTTATAGCCCAAAGCAATAATTTCATTAAATCCATTTACCTGACTTACAACAAATGCAACACCTAATACAAAGGTCGATATTAAGAGTATGGTTGTAAGTGATCTGTTATCTTTTTTTAAGGCTCTTTTAGCCATAAAAAATGTAACACTACTTATAAGTATAATTACCAAGCTAATAGTAAATGCTGGAGGCAACTGGAAATCTTTTAACCAATCCTCTCTCGAGCTACTTACTATAAAGGCACTAGTTAGGCCTCCAAAAGACATGATCAATGATACAATACCAAACCACAGCATCATCTTCTTTGCCCTGTTATTCTTTTCTTTTGCTGTTCCTTGAGTTAAATCCATATTATCTAATAAATTTATCTAGTACATATATAATTTGTACGAGTGTTATATATAGCACACTTGCCAACATTAATTGCCTTGCAGCAACTGCTGTCATTTTTTTGAATAACTGTATCGCATAGTAAAGCATAATTAGTCCTGCTAAAAACACTACTATTGCTCCAACTATGGTTAATTGTAAATCGCCTGTAAAACCAAATACTGGAATAATAGATACTATAATGGTCCAAACTGTGTATAAAATTGTCTGTACTGCTGTTGCTTTATCTCTTTTTCCTGTTGGCAACATATTAAATCCTGCCTTTTGATAGTCGTCATGTAAAAACCACCCTATAGCCCAAAAATGTGGAAATTGCCAAAAAAACTGCAACATAAATAATGTTCCGGGTTCAATACCAAAATCATCTGTTGCTGCTACCCAACCTAACATAAACGGGATTGCTCCTGGAATAGCCCCAACAAACACTGATAACGGTGTTTTGGTTTTTAGAGGTGTATAGGCACTTGTATACAGAAAAATTGAAATCGCGCCAAACATAGCTGTTTGTGGATTAATAATATATAGTACTGTAACACCAAGAATGGTGAAAATTGTAGCAAGAATAAAAGCAGCTTTTACCGACATCCTTCCTGATGGAATCGGTCTGTTCTTTGTGCGCTTCATTAATGCATCCAGATCTTTTTCTATAATTTGATTATAGGCATTTGAAGCACCTACCATAAAATATCCTCCAAAGGCCAATAATAGTAAGGTATAGAAACTAACAGTATCTGCGCCTAGCAAATATCCTGCTATCGATGAAAATACGACGCTTAAAGACAGGCGCATTTTTGTAATCTCTTTAAAATCAGAAACTACTGAAGTCTTTGGAATAGAAGAATTTGAAACCTCTGACATGGATAAATTTAACCTACAGTTTTGCGCTTGCAAAGATACTTTAAAATTACATTTGAGCAATTAAAACATAAGTAATTCCCTTTTTACTGAGCATCTTGTAAGTTTTAGTATCTTTAAAGGACTCTTATTTTAAATAACACCAACCATGAAAACACTACAGCATATTCTCTTTGGGACTTTAGTTACGATGTCTTTGTTGTTAAATGCGCAATCAAACGAAGTAACTATTAAAACTATTTCGATAACTGATAACATATATATGCTTATCGGACAAGGTGGGAACATTGGCGTATCTGTTGGCGAAGATGGTGTATTTGTTATAGATGATCAATTTGCAAGGTTAACACCAAAAATATTAGCCGCTATTAAAAAACTAAGCGACAAGCCTATTTCATTCTTAGTAAACACACACCATCATGGTGATCACACTGGCGGAAACGAAAATATGGCCAAAGCTGGAGCGACTATAATTGCTCACGATAATGTTAGAAAACGTTTAGAAAATAGTCCTAAACGTGATGGGAGTATGAATCCCAAAGACGCGTTACCAGTTATTACTTTTAATGATAAAATGAGTGTTCATATTAATGGAGAAAAGGTTGCTCTTTTTCATATTGATAATGCTCATACCGATGGTGACGCCTTATTATATTTTACAGAAAGTAACGTATTACATACTGGAGACACTTACTTTCATAAGCGTTATCCTTATATCGATGTCAACTCTGGCGGTAGTATAGATGGTTATATAAACGCTGTAAAAAGTGCCTTGATATTAATTGATGATGATACTAAAATTATTCCTGGTCATGGCAGTCTATCAAATAAAGCAGAGTACAAAAGTTTCTTAAACATGCTTAAAGATTTAAGAGCTAAAGTACAAGCCGAGATAGACAAGGGTAAAACAGAAACCGAAGTTGTTGGCAATACCGCTATTACCAAAAAGTATGACGATCTAAATTATAGTTGGGCGTTTATAAATTCAGAAAAGATTAGAAGAGCTATTTATAAAAGCTTAACTAAGAATTAAAAATCGAAATACCAGTTAAATAAATCGGTTCTCAACCCAAAACTTAGCCAAAGCGTATCGTTTTTAAAAGTTGAAACTGTTGTAGCATTCGGATCGAAATTTCTATAACTCAAATAGGCAAATAGTTTTAAATTAGTTACGGGGTTTACGAGATATCCAGATTGTAATTCTGCGTGAAAAATATTGGCTTTTATGCCTTGTCCAACTTCAACGCCTGTATCAAAAGGACGCTCATTATAATCACGGTAAATATCACCTCCATAACTAGAATTATCTGTTCCATTATTGTAATCAAACCCTTTAGACCCAAATACTAATTTTGCATCAGCAAACCAACGTTTGTAATTATAGCGTCCAACCACAATGGCTTCACTAAAGTTAGCTCCCCAAAGATGCGCCATAGATTGATTGTTATGACCATAGTTTAACACAATGGTATTATGCGAATAGGTATAAGGACGCACACGATTGTATTCAAATTGAAGAAACAGATTATCAACTTTAAAGGCATTGTAATACTTCACTCCTATTTGGTAGCCATATTTGTTTTTCCAACTCTTTTCTCCACCTTTAATATCTCCTAAGGAAAATTCATCCAACACAAACTGTCCATATACATTAACATTATCACTAAACTTATATTTAGCTGTAGCTCCCATGATAGCGTTACCAGCACCTTGGCCTGTTTCAAACTCAATAGCACGATAAAATATGATTGGATTTAAATAATTAATATCAAATCCACGATCGTTAGAATTTGTCCAAAGTACAGATTCAAACAATCCTAAATTAAAACGTTTTGATACATTCCAACTTAAATAATGGTTTGCCATATACTTTGTTAAAAATGCTTTGTCTTGAGTTGCTTCAGGGCGAACATCTTTTAACCACATCCATGTATTAGTATATTTAATCTTCCAAAAATTAGTGCTTAACTTTAAAAATGGCGAAGGACTCGCTACATCACCAAGAAGTAAAGATCTGTAACCATCACCAATAAAATTTTTCCCATGCCCAAATTGTATGTTTATAAACTTAGCTGGAGAATACGACAAGTACGCTTCAGCAACAGGGTAATCGTAAGAATCTGTTTTAAATCGTTTTGCTATTCCTCGTCCAGGAATGATCGCTGGATCTGGACCAAAACCTTTTAAACTTTCGGCATATTGATTGAAGTATTGCGCAAAACGCCCTTGACTTTCATAAACTGAAGCCGAAAAACTAAGTTGCTTTCCTAAGCCTCCTTGTACATAAAACCCTCGTGTATTATTATATGTAGAATTGAAGTCTGCCTCAAAATCTTTTCCAACCTGTAGATCAAAAATAGGGTCTATAGTAAACCAGTAATTATTCCCTTGAAGTTGCACCAAATGCTCATCAAATAATTTTTGTTGCCACCATGAATCAGATCCTTTTTTTAAGGCATCTTTTTGTGCTTTAACATCATAATATTTAGACACGTCATTATACATAAATGGCTTTGACGCCGTATGACTATTAGTACCAACTAAATTCATGCTTCTATCAAAACGTGAATAACTACTATGCGTAAAAGGTACATTTAAAGTACTATTATACTCTTTGTCTTCGTAAGGTTTAATAGTTTTATTTAAATTATCATATTCTTGCTTTACCTGTTTTTCTAAACTAGAAATCTCATCTATTTTTTCTAATTGAGATGATTCAGTTTCTTCTTCTGGATCTGTTATAGGAATAGCTAGTTTATACGAATATTGCTTAAAAATTGGACGTCCATTATAAGTTGCTGGAGTTATTTTTGGAAGCTTGTTAAAAACATCGTTAATAGCAGTTTTTAATTCATTATAAGTTGCATCTGTATATACTACTTTGAATGTTCCTTCGACAGTAACTTCAAACAACACATAAACATCACCTTGGTAATTGTCTTGATCTACTATGTTTGGTGTTTTAAAATTGGCATATACAAATTGCCTTAGTTCTTTTATAAAACAGTTTGCTAAACTATCTACTGGCTTGTCTGAACACTTAGGAAAAACTGGTGGTTTTTCATAATTGGAAATCTCTTGGGCTGAAAGGGTTAATGTAAAAAAGCTTAAAACAAGTAGAAGTGTTCTCTTCATTATAATCAAGACATAGTTTTGTTGGTGAAAGATACTATTTTTAAGGTTAGTTATAAAAAAACCGTTATCTCTTTCTGATAACGGTTTTTCATAAAGGTAATTGTACCCTAATGTACTTTAAGTACAATTGGCAAACTATAAATTACTGCAACATTTTTATTGCTTTGTTTTCCGGGAATCATTTGCGGTATTTTATTTATTACTTTAACCGCTTCTTTTTCTAGTTTATCATGAGGTGCTCTAGCTTTTATTTCCGTTACATTTCCTAGTTGATCTATTTTAAATTGTACTGCAATACGTTGTTTACCATTCAAACCTAAATCAGCAGCTATATCTGAATTGAATTTTCTACTGATTAGCTTTCCAATTTTTTCAGACATACACTTTCGTCGTTCATCATTAGTTGATAAATCTTCGCATCCAGGATAAATTGGTACTTGTTCTACACCAAAAACAGAAAACGTATTGTTTGTCTCTTTCTTTTTAGGACTAGGAGAAGATGGTATTGGTATTAAAGACGTAGGTTTTACTGGATTTTGTATTATTGGAGACTTTTGCACTATGGGTGTATTATCATCAACAGGTTTTAGGTTTATTGCCAAAAGCGGCTGTCGTTTTACTGATTTTGTTTTCTGCTCTATTAGTGGTTCTGGAATTGGCTCTGGAACATAGTTAACGTAGACATTATCTTCAATATCATAAGATTGTGTAGGAATAATAATGTCCTTTATTTGAAAGTTCATTTCAAATAATCCATAAACCGCTAGAAGTGTTAAAATCAACCCAACCTGAAAGTAGAGGGTTGTGTTTTTTTGTAAATTTACATCATGTTTCGATGCCTTGGCCGCTTGTTCGTTCTGACCAACGAACTTGTGACCTTTCTTAGAAAAGTTCATAATTATTGTTTTAAAATGTTAATGTTATGAATTAAGCACAAGAAACATACCAAAAAACCCGTTGCCAATGGCAACGGGTTTGATATTTAATACTTTACAATTTAGTTTTGTACTTGGAAGATAATTGGCAAGGAATAAGATACAATTACTGATTCTCCACGCTGTTTACCTGGTTTCATTTTTGGTAATAGATTTATTACTCTTTCGGCTTCTCTTTCTAACCTTGGATGTGGTGCTCTGGATTGTACACCTATAACATTTCCTTGCTTATCTATTTTAAACATTACGCTTATGCGTTGTTTACCAGACAGTCCTAATTCACTTGCTAATTCTGTATTGAATTTTCGCTGTACCATCTTATTGATCTTCTCAGACATACACTTTCTTTTTTCAGTATTGTTTTTTTTACGTTCACAACCTGGAAATTCTGGTACACTTTCAATAAAAGCGAAAGGAACAGGAACATCTTCTTCTTCCTCTTCTACTTGAACATCCTCAATATCTATAATAGGATCATCTTCATTATCTTCTGTAGATTCAATTACCGTCTCTTCAATATCCTCTTCATCATCAGCAACTTCAAATTCTTCAGGTGCAACTGGAGGCGGCGGTGGAAGTTTCTCTTTGTGTCTTGTAATTGGGATCTCTTCTTCAGGTGGTTCAACTATCAATACCTGACCAATATCAATATTACCTTTGTTATACGTTTTGTAATTGATTGAATAGTTTACAACTAACAACATTAGTGCAAGACCAACAGCAAAGTAGATTGAACTGTTCCGACGTACATCTGCTTTCGGATTCTTTTTTGTTTCCATAATTATTGTTTTAAAATGTTAATGTTATGGATACATCACAAGAAACATACCAAAAAAAAATCCCGTTACATTTGTAACGGGATCTTAAAATATATGCTTTATTTTATTAGTCTTGAACTTGGAATATAATTGGTAAAGAATAAGGTACAATTACTGCTTTTCCTCTTTGCTTACCAGGTTTCATTTTAGGTAGTAAATTAATTACACGAGCAGCTTCTTTCTCCAGTCTTGGATGCGGTGCTCTTGAACGTACTCCAGTTACGTTTCCACTTTTATCAATTTTAAAAACTACACTAATACGCTGTCTTCCTGTTAATCCAAGATCACCAGCTAAGTCAGTATTAAATTTCTTTTGTACAAACTTTGTAATCTTTTCAGACATACACTTTCTTTTCTGGTCGTTGCTTCCTTTTTCACAACCAGGGAATACAGGTACATTTTCAATAACTGCAAAAGGAACCTCTACATCTTCTTCTACTTCTTCTACTTCTACTTCTTCAACCTCAACGATCTCTTCTTCTTCATCTGTTTCTGTAGATTCAATTACTGTTTCTTCAATTTCCTCTTCATCCTCAACAATTTCTATCACTTCAGGCGCAGCTGGTGGCGGTGGAGGTGGTGGAGGTGTTTGAATTTGTTCTGTAATTGGAATTTCTTCTTCATCTAATTCATCCATTGATAACTGACCTATATCAATAGCTTCTTTGTCATAGGTTTTGTAATTAATAGAATAATTAGTGATTAATAACATCAATAAAAGACCAACAGCAAAATACACTGAGCTGTTTCTTTTCACATCTGCATTAGGATTCTTTTTAGGTTCCATAATTATTGTTTTTCAAGATTGGTAAAATAACCAATAATTTGCTAAAAAAGCAAGGGTTTATATTTTTTTAACGATTGTTTTATTTCTTATTGTTAAAATAAGAGAAACAATTAATACTCCTATACTGTTTGCTACAATATCTGTAATTGAAGCGTCTCTAGTTTCAGTAAGCTTTCCTTGTAATACCTCAATAACTATACCATATATTATCGAGAAAACAAGAGATAAAACAATAGCGCGTTTATTATTTATGAATGTAAGGGCTTTGTACCATAAAAAACACAATAAACTATACGCTAATAAATGGTAAATTTTGTCTTCGAAATTAGTACCAAAATAAGGCAAGCCATCATTAGGTAATAAGCAAACTACACCAAGTGTAGCTGTATAACCAAATGCCGCTAGAAGCCATGTTGTTTTATTAAGCACTAATTAACGCCTTATAATCGTCTGCTGATAATAGATCGTCTAGTTGCGAAGTGTCTGAACATTTAACTTTGATCATCCATCCTGCTCCATAAGGATCAGAATTTACGGTTTCAGGCTCATCTTCAAGAGCTTCATTAAACTCTATAATTTCACCAGAAACTGGTAAAAATAAATCGGATACTGTTTTAACTGCTTCAACAGTTCCAAATACCTCTTCGGCATCTAGTGTCTCATCTACAGTTTCAACTTCAACATAAACAATATCTCCTAACTCGCCTTGAGCGAAATCAGTAATTCCTATGGTAATAACATCACCATCAATGCTCACCCATTCGTGATCTTTAGTGTATTTTAATTCAGCTGGAATATTCATAATTTAATTTTTGGTAAATATGTTAGTTTTTTAATTAATTTCCAAAATTATATCTTAATGTTAATCCAGATCTTATTGATGTTTGTGGGAATGCTGTTGAGATAGCATATTCAGAGAAAGAATAATCAAAATAAAATATCCCAGTTAAGTTTTTACTAAACGCATAATCTGCAGAGTATTTTAGTCCCCAAATGGTTTGACCCGAAGTAACTTGATTGTTATCAAGGTCAAGGTACCTTATTATGGTCTTGCTATCTCTAATAGATATATCTGCCTTCATATTTAGATCACTCTTTATTGTTTGTCTAGGTCCAGCTAGTTTTGATCTTATTCTAACATCTTTTATTCTATACCCTAAACCTATTACATATTCGCTACCCTTAATTTCTGTAAGCAAGTTGTTATCGAAACTTAACGAAAGCATTCTATCTTTTCTTATTTCAGCAAGAATCTTCATAGAATTCTTCATTTCAAAATCTACCTTAATTAAAGGACTAAACTCTTCAACAAGGTTTACATTACTAAATAATGTTTTGTTTTTATAGTTTCCTGCCTGATCTATAACGTTTGGATTTTGCGCTGCATAATCTGCTGTTCTGTCAAAAGCATTATAATCTAAGTTCGATCTAAATTGGTTAATGGTATATGTTGAGTTATAGCCATGAGAAATTGAGAATCGTCTAAAACGCTTTTTAAACCAACCTATTCTCATAAGTCCAGTATATTTTAAATTCCAGTTTGGAATTGGAACATCTCTAAAAGCACCTAGTTTAACTTTATCTGCATCCTTACCAGAATAAGCTGCTAAAAATGCAGGTAATAATACAGCTTGATTATTTTTTCCAAATCCAAGTGGGAACCCATTAACATCACCATTTTCAAAATTGGCTGGATTTGAAAAATCCACACCAGCATTTTGTGCCAATCTACGTGCAATAATTAATCTATTTGCTCTAAAATCGTCAAATGCCTGCGACCCACTTTCATCGCTGCTACTAAAGGCCGTTTTAATTAGTAATGTTGATATATTAAAGTTTCCAAAAGAATTTCTTATCAATGAATTATAGGTGTCACTATAGCCGTCACCATTGGTGTCTGTAGTATTAAAATTCTCTGTTAGATTTGTAGCATAATTTCTTCCTCCAGTTAAATCAATTTTTAAATCTCTGGTAGGCTCTACAGCCGCAGAAAAGGTTAAAACCTTGTTTTGATTCTCGGCATATTGCTGATTAAAATCCTGAAACACAGTTAACCATCCTTTTCTAGCAGCAAGGTGACGTACATCTCTTTGGCTACCAAAAGTATAACCGAATGACGGTTTCATAGTGCCAATAAAGCCAGGGGTTGGTAAATATCCTGGTAAGAAGGTACCGTTCTTTTCAGAGTAATTAACTTGAATTCTTTTTACACTAGTTAATACATCAACAAATGCATTATAAAGACCATTTTTCTTTGACTTAGACTGACTCCCTGCTTGTCCAGAGGTATTAGGAACTCCTTTTGCAGATCCATTTGCTGCAGTATTTCGTTTTCTTACCAAACCAATATAACGATAGAAATTATTCATATCTAGATTTGATGTTAAGGTATGCGTATTCGCATTTGCAACAGAGTTTCCAAGATTATAAGTTTCCCCATCTATAGTTAAATCACCGTAAAGGTCTGACCCTTTTTGCCATTGGAAATCACCAGTATATGCATAAGTTGCTCTTAAAAAGCTTAAAGCTGGAATTTTATTTAATGGTAACTCATAATTTATTCCTAACTGTTGGAACTGCCTGTTTGGGTCACCAACATCAAAGAAACCATCCCATACATTTTTATCTGGATCTTGTGCCCCATTTAAATTATCGTCAATAAAATAATTACGAACAATATTATTATTTGATGCTGCAAAATTTAAACTTAAAGCATCTGTTAAGTTGTAATTAATATTGTATTGAAAATCGAAAGTGTAATTTCTTCTATATAATTCTTCAAGACCAATATTGCCACCTCCCAGATCAATATCTCTGAATTTCTGTCTATTGAACTGTCTTATAAAGTCTGTATTTATAGATATACTTGATGGTAAAAGATTAAAATTGAAATCTTTTAATATTCTCCAGTACTTTCCATTAAACAACGAGTCATTCTTTTTAAATGGCTCTATTTTAATTGGATTAAAACTAAAATTATAATTTGCTCCTACTCTTACGTTTTGGTCTAACGAATTTTCAATTTCATAATCTCTATGTTCTACCTTATTATATGAATAATTGAACGTTAAATTTTCAACATCGTAAAATCTAGGTTTTGCTTCACCTGTTCTTTGCTTCCTAACACCTATAAAGTTAATACTTTGACGCTTGGTATAATCTTCAGATTGTTCTCTAATAATATCTCTTTCAGCAGTAGTAGTTGCAGCATCTAAACGATCATCTAATTTAATGTCTTTATACTGCTGATCATATTCTGGTGTAATTAACTCTTCACTTTGACCATAGTTGAACGGAATTTGTAATCCCCATTTCTTTGGAAGTAATTGTCCAATATTAATATTGGTAACAACATCGTATTGCTTAACGTCTTCACGACTTCTTTCATTTGGCCCTTGCTCAATAGTACCAAATCCTGTTGTACTTCTTCTTCCAGTGGCACTAATATCCATAAAATCTGCAATATTAGAATCCATACTTACTACGGCTGCCCAACCACCTTCGTTATCCATATCAGATAAACGCAATTCATTAAACCATACTTCTGCACAAATATCAGAATCATGCTGGTTCTTGATCCCTACCATAAGGGTTCTAATATCTCCAAAGTTTGGATTTCCTTTTATAGCAACACGTTGCTGACCAATTCCTATTGGTGTAGTGGTAGGGTCGATTATTGGTGTATCTACCAATTGATTGTCAATGACATCATAAAATGTTGGGTTTACATTTCCAAGCGATCCATTAGAAATACCTAAAGCTTTTATTTTTGCTAGTACTTCTATAGGAAGATTTATTTCATTATCTGTTGGCCATACTGCAGTAGGACTCAATGCTCCCGAAGCCGACTTAACTAAAGGTATTTCAATTTGGTAATAGTTTTGCGTAAAATCATTACCCATTCTAATAAAACCAACAGCTTGTCCATCGCCTAACCCTGATGCAGTTCCATCTTCTGCATGAAGGAACATTCTCAGTTTTTTAAATTGACGCATATCTACACTTATGTTCTTATAAACAGCTCTTGAATCATCTGGTTCGAGTTTACAAGCATTTACAACAAGTGATTGCTCATTTTGTCTAACAAGTGTATTGTTATTATTTAATTGTTCACGCTCAACACCTGGAGGCGACACATATCTATCATTATTTTCCTGAATCCCAATAATTCCAACACTAAAATCTGTACCATCATCCTCAACGTTGTTATCAGTTGGGTCTAAACTAAGTAAATAGCGTCTCCAATCACTACGAACAAGATCTAGAGTTCCAAAACGTAATACTGTATTTTGAGAAAATTCTTTTAAATACATACGCATAAAACGAATAGATCTAAAGTCTGAAATACCACCAATTTCATTGGTATAAGCCGTTAATGGGATTCTAAACTGATACCATTTGGTAGTTGCTTGATCTCCGTTTGGTAAAGTTACAGAGCGTTCTTTTCTATCAACAATTAATTCGTTATTTGCATTTAATAATGATGCAGGTGTAATATCTAATTCATATTCGTAATAACTGTCTATGGTATTCATAGTATTATCACGGTTAATATCTTCTACATCAGGTTGTGTAGTAGAACCTCTATTGGTTTCAGTAAAGGTGTCTGGAGAGTTACCTTGTAACCCGTTATATTCTTTATAACGTTCAAAAATATTACCCGTTGTATTTAAGAAGTATGTATAATTATCTTTAGTTGGATCTTCCTGACCTGCAAAATCTGTAAACACAGTGGCTTCTTCTGCATCATCATAACCATCATATCCAACATCTTGGTTTGTTCGTTGTGCTCCTAAACTTGAGAACGCATAGATTAACGATTGATTTTGTGGAACTACACTTCCCCAAACTGTTTGAGGCAAACCACTAATATCACCCGATTCGTCCAATCCGTTTTCATATTGTTTTTTACCATCCTTCAAGATATCTTCCGAAATGTTTCCAAGGTTTAAAGTAAGTTTCCCTCCTGGATTTGTAGGATTATCTAAAAACGGATCTAATAACCAAAACTCTACATATTCAACATTAGCTTGTTCAAAGTCTGTTGATGTTATTTGTCTCGTAATACCTGCCCAAGAGTCTAGTGGATTAGATAATGTATTATCTGTAGCACTTGGGTCCATATTATAAGCCCCTCTTTCACCTGGATAGTATACTAAATCTAAAGGATTAATAACAGTTGTTTGCCCTTGTACAATATCTATTTGAGGAAAGATCTCTTCAATAAAAATACGTCTTGTATACAGATCTGAAACATCATCATCGCTAATACCTGCAGGTCTTCTATTACTATAGAAAATAGGATCTACCGTATACCAATTTAAATGAGCTCTATCAAATCCGTTCTGAACACCATTTCCATCTTCTGGCCCTTCAGCATACGAGCGACCAAGTTCTTTTGGTCTACTTGATAAGAACCACGAAATAGGCGACAACAGATCAATAGAGTTTTGAGTTCCTTCAAAATCATCGACATACGAAGTTGCTTCACCTTGAAAATCTGCACCCTTTGGTGCTCCAGGTAATAAATATGCAAACTCCCCTCTAACTGAAAGGTTAGAAGGCACATCGGTATCAATATTTGGTAATTTATTTGCCAGTCTTGTTAAAAATGGCACTTCTGTAGAGAAATTACCATTAACTCCAAAAATAGTATTGTTTATTGGCTCTGAATTATACGTTGCTTTTTGCGTAATCGGGCGCTCATTTAAATTTAAAAAGGTTCCACCCAAAACAAAATTCTCATTAAACTGATGCTCAATATTCAACCCTGTAAAACGTCTGGTTTGTTGACCAAACACAGCATTGTTTTCTACTGATACTTGAATTGGCGTATTAGAAGCTTGGAGTGATGGATCTAATATTTGAACTGTTCCCATCTGGTAATTAACTGTATAGTCAACACCTTCAACCAATACACGTCCACCAGCTGTAACCTTAACAGAACCACGAGGTACATTAAATGCTCCAATAGGAATTCCACCAGAACCTCCAGCTGCTTTATAACGTCCTTTTATTTGGAATTTGTTTTTCTCGCCATCTTCTCGCGCAATAGTTTTAGTAGACTTATATAATTTGTCATAAACATATTTTGCCTGATTCAGGTTATATGTAGAAGTATTGTCGTAATTCTCTGTGATATCGTCAGAAAGAATATCGAATAAGTACTTACCAAATGGCTCTACTTTAGTGAATACAATTTTCCCGTTTTGAGGAATCACTGTAATTCCTGGCACAAAATCGAAAAATCCATCGCCTTTAAATTGCGGATCATTATTATAATTTAACTTATCTAAGTTAAATAAACGTATTAAAGGCACTTCTTCAATTGCACCGTCGTCTCCTGGATCTAGTGAATTATTATCAAAAATTGGGAATGTTGTGCCATCAACAGGAGTAATATAGTTTAAAGGTGATGTTTCAGTATAGAATACATTTAACTTAAATTCTTCTCTGTCTAAATTAAAAGCACCTGTGTTATAGATGTTCTTCATCATCAAATCCCAAACTGGCTGATCTACATTGGTCACGGTACTTTTTAGCATTTTAAGCAAAAGCCCTTTATTATTAACAATAGAATTACCTGTTCCTGGGTCTACAGACACATCTGTAGCATCTACTCCATCATTGGCAAATTCACCAACTTGATATACCTGATCACCAACAGTAAACTGAAAGGCTACCGCTAGAATCTCATCATTTTGTAAACGTTGATTTAAAGAAATGTATCCTAATTGGGTATTTAATGTATACTCTGTTCCTTCTCTTAATTTTCTGGCATTTTCTAATTTACCATAATCAAAACCTTCATTAACACTTGGCACTAAAATACCTGCTTGAACTGTAGCTATATCTCTAACTGCATCTGTAATTTGCGATCCTGGTCCACCTATATTAGTTGGATCATAGGCATTATTTCCGTTGTCTGGAAAAGCACCTGGTCCAGCAGTAATTGTTACAGCCGATCCTATTTTAGTTGGGTCTGATTCTCCTAACTCCTGAAAAGCTACAATGTTCCTAACATCATCTGTTTGGTTGCTTCTATTAGTCACCCAAACTTCAGCTCTTGTAATTTGTAATCCTTTGTTATTAATATATGGATAGGTTTTTAACGCCTCGTCATAAATGTCTCTAAAATATTGTGCTAAGAAGAAGTGTCTATTCTCATCATAATCCAAACCAAAGAACTCAAAATCTTGTAATGTACCACCTCCTTGTGCTACTACAGTTCTCGTTTGAGATTTTTGCTCAGAGAAAACTCCAGTAATTTTGGTTTTACCAAATTGTAATTCTGTTTTAACACCAAAAAGACTTTGTGCACCTGTAATTAACGAACTGTTTAAAGGCATACTTACATTACCTACTTCAATTTTTTGGATAATGTCATCTTCAGTTGGTGTGTATTCTAATTTTATTTGATTTTGAAAATCGAAAGTTGATTGTGTATTATAATTGGCCGTTACCTGTAATCGTGTTCCAACCTTACCTAATAAACTTAGCTCAATACGTTGATCAAAATCGAAAGTGAAATTACTTCTATTTCTAGGTGAAAATGACGGATTGTCTTGTTTTGAATATAATATCCCTAGATCCATTTCAACAAAACCAGATGGAATTACTTCAATTGTATTTCCTCCAAAGACACTTTCAAAAAAATCGGAGTTTACATATAACTCTGGAATAAGGTTCTTTTTTGCTTCATCTAACCCATCCTTTTTACCATCATAAGCATCGATCTTTTCTTTATAGTAATTCCTTAAGTTTTCTTGTGCTACTAGCCTTCTAAACTCTTCTGGAGTAAGGATGATTGGATAGTTAATATTAAATTTCCCTAAGCTTTCGGTATAAATATATCTATCTGTTAAAGGGTCGTAAGTATATTTTGAAATAATGCTATTAGGATTTGGCATTTGCAATTTCCCAAAAGAAAAGGTAGTACTTGTTGAATCTTTAACCGTTGTTTGTTGTGCAAAGGACACTAAACAGAACAGCAACATCATGCCTGTAAGCATTAATGTTTTAGTAGATTTGTAAAAATTATTGTTGGTAGCTTTCAAATCAATTATAATTTTTTTAAGGCTTCTTTAATAATAGCTTCTACAGTAGCATCTTGGTCATTAGCTGAAATCTTATCTACAACGCGTTCGGCTTGTTTTTTTGCAAAACCAAGAACTTCTAAAGCAGATAACGCTTCATCTTTATTTGTATTGCTTGACAAGGCAATTCCCTCATCAATATCATAGACCTTCAAGACCTTATCTTTAAGTTCTATTATTACACGTTGTGCCGTTTTAAGTCCAATACCTTTAACCGACTGTATTAAAGCCACATCTTCCATTGCAATTGCTTCTCTAACTTGCTTTGGTGTTAGTGAAGACAACATTGTTCTTGCTGTACTTGCACCAATACCACTTACTGAAATAAGCAGTCTGAATATTTTTCGTTCTCCTAGTGAAGAAAATCCATATAATGTATGAGAGTCTTCTTTAACTTGAAGATGCGTATATAACTTCAAATTTTCCTCATCAGGAATTTGAGAATATGTATGCAACGAAATATTTAAAAGATAACCAACACCATTACAATCTATAACGACATCTGTAGGATTTTTTTCAGTAAGTCTTCCTTGAATATGTGTAATCATCGATTGGGGTTTTGTTATCGTTCCAAATGTAATAAATTTATTATACATTATAACGGAAGAATCCAACCGAAAATCCTAGCTTTTAAGCCCTTTTCTGCTTTTTTTGAGCGTCAATTACTGCAATTGCCGTCATATTTACAATTTCATCTACACTAGCGTCTAATTGAAGAATATGAGCAGGTTTCTTTAATCCCATCATAATTGGCCCAATATTTTCTGCTTTATTAAGCTCTTTTAAGAGCTTATAAGTAATATTGGCCGAATCTAGATTTGGAAAGATCAAGGTATTAACTTTTCGTCCAGCTAACTTAGAAAACGGGAAGGTTGCCTGTCGCATTTCGTTATTTAATGCGAAATCTGTTTGCAATTCACCATCTACAATTAAGCTTGGGTAAAACCTATGCATATAAGATACTGCTTCTCGTACTTTAGAAGCTCTATCATTATCCGAAGAACCAAAATTTGAGTATGATATCATAGCCATTACTGGTTCTAATCCAAACATTTTTACCGTGGTAGCTGTCATTTGCGCTATTTTGGCTAAGTCTTTTGATGTAGGATCAATATTGATGGATGTATCACTTAAAAATAACGGACCTCTTTCTGTCATTAACAAGTTTGTCGTTGCAATTCTTGTTGCTCCTTTATCTAAACCAATTAATTCTAACATTGGTTTCACTACCGTTGGATAGTTTCTTGAGAAACCTGAAATAAGAGCATCTGCATCTCCTTCATTCACCATCATAGCCGCAAAATAGTTACGCTCGCGCATTAATTTCTTAGCATTGAGTAGTGTTATTCCTCTTCGCTTACGACGCTCCCAATATACTTCAGCATAAGCATTCTTTTTAGGTTCTTGCTCATCTGATTTTGGATCAATTATTGGCACTTCGGCATCAAACTCTATCTCTTCTTTTAATTGCTCAATTTTATCACGTCTTCCCAGAAGAATAGGTTTTGCAATTCCTTCGTCATGAACTATTTGTGCAGCTTTCAATACTGTTAATTGATCGGCTTCTGCAAACACAACACGTTTTGGGTCTAATTTAGCACGACTATGCATTAAACGTACTAGTTTATTATCGCCTCCTAATCGTTGTAAAAGGTTTTCTTCATATTTATCCCAATCTTCTATAGGCTCTGTAGCTACACCACTTTCTATGGCTGCTTTGGCCACTGCAGGCGGCACAACACCAATTAATCTAGGATCAAAAGGTTTAGGAATTATATAATCTTTACCGA
Source organism: Flavobacteriaceae bacterium (assembly GCA_030148025.1). Lineage (GTDB taxonomy): Bacteria > Bacteroidota > Bacteroidia > Flavobacteriales > Flavobacteriaceae > JASBUG01. The sequence goes on from JASBUG010000044.1 coordinate 33,337, forward strand.
ATGTAAGTCTTGTTTCTCCGTAGGCAACATTAACTTGCTCTGGCACTGGTTCTTTAGCCAATTGCGCCAATGCAACTACTGCCGCCTTTTTCATTTCTTCGTTTATAGATGTAGCGCGAACATCTAAAGCACCTCTAAAAATAAATGGAAATCCAAGTACATTATTCACTTGATTAGGATGATCACTACGACCAGTAGCCATAATAATATCATCTCTGGTGTCTATAGCTAACTGGTAAGCAATTTCAGGATCTGGATTTGCCATAGCAAAGACAATAGGATCTTTAGCCATAGATTTTAACATATCTGGACTAACAACATTTGCCATCGAAAGACCAATAAATACATCGGCATTTACCATTGCTTGATCTAATGTATCGATATTTCTGGTTGTAGCAAATTCTGCTTTTTGTGCCGTTAGGTTCTCTCTATCTTTTCTAATAACCCCTTTGCTATCTAACATTACAATGTTTTCACGTTGGGCTCCAAACGATTGATACAATCTTGTACATGAAATAGCAGCAGCTCCAGCACCACTTATAACAATCTTAACATCTTCAATCTTTTTCTCTGTAATCTCTAAGGCATTCAACAATGCAGCAGCCGAAATAATAGCTGTCCCATGCTGATCATCGTGCATTACTGGAATATCGAGTTCTTCTTTTAAACGCTTTTCAATTTCGAAAGCTTCAGGAGCTTTGATATCTTCAAGATTAATTCCACCAAAAGTAGGTGCTATATTTTTTACGGTTTGAATAAACTCTTCTACATTTTCGGTATCTACCTCAATATCGAATACATCTATATCAGCAAATATTTTAAATAGTAAGCCTTTCCCTTCCATAACAGGCTTAGAAGCTTCTGGGCCAATATTTCCAAGTCCAAGAACGGCCGTACCATTAGAGATAACCGCAACAAGATTTCCTTTGGTAGTATATTTATAGGCGTTAGCCTTATCTTTTTCAATTTCTAAACAAGGTTCTGCTACTCCAGGTGAGTATGCTAAAGACAGGTCTCTTTGTGTGGCATACTTTTTTGTTGGAACAACTTTTATTTTTCCTGGATTTGGACGTGCATGATATACTAATGCTTCTCTACGCTTACTTTCCTTACTCATGTTTAAGTTAGTTAGTTATGAACCTACAAAGGTAAGATGTTGTTGTTAATAGAGAAACTTATTAGCTATTCTTTTAAGAATTTTATGTTCCTCACTAATCCTGAATATTTGGTTCTTTTTACTGCCGATTTTTTAAACACTTTATTAAAGGTCTCTTTTGTGATCTCTTCCCAATCTTGTCTGGTCATTGAAAGTAATTCTGGATGCGGATCAAATAGTGGTTCATTATGTGATTTAGAAAAACGGTTCCATGGACATACATCCTGACATACATCGCAACCAAACATCCAGTTATCAAACTGTCCTTTAAAATCGTTTGGAATGTTTTCTTTAAGCTCTATTGTAAAGTATGAAATGCATTTACTACCATCTACCACATAAGGCTCAACAATGGCTTTTGTTGGGCAAGCATCAATACATGCTGTACATGTACCACAATGATCTGTGGTTGGGGTATCGTAATCCAGTTCCAAATCAATTATCAATTCGGCAATAAAATAAAATGAACCTACTTGTTGACTTAATAAGTTACTATGCTTACCAATCCAACCTAAACCAGATTTTGCAGCCCATGCTTTATCTAAAACTGGAGCTGAATCTACAAACGCTCGTCCACCCACTTCACCAATGTTTTCCTGAATGTACTCTAGTAATTGTTTAAGCTTGTCTTTAATTACAAAATGATAATCAGTACCGTAAGCATATTTACTAATCTTTGGTGCATTATCATCCTTTTGAAATTCTGAAGGATAGTAATTCAATAGTAAAGACACCACACTTTTTGAACCTTCAACCAATTTTGTTGGATCTAAACGTTTATCAAAATGGTTTTCCATATAACGCATTTCTCCATGCATGTTTTGGTTCAACCATTTTTCTAATCTCGGAGCTTCCTCTTCTAAAAATTCGGCTCTACTAACACCACAGGACAGAAAGCCGAGGCGTTTGGCTTCGGTTTTAATAAGATTCGTATGTTCTGTAATACTATTAAGCATATATAATCTAGTTAAACAATAGTTCTGGTGAACCCCAGGTAATGGAATCTCCTAAAATATTATGTTTTTCACTTATTACATTTAGTTTTTTCGGAACAACTTTAATCAACAAATAATCGGTCGTTCTATTCTTATAAAAGTTTTTCCATTCGTCTTTCCAAAACCTATCTTTTTCTTCTTGAGAATTTACGAGTTGTGCTTCTCCTTGTATAGTTACATAGCCTGCCGTTTCCTTATCAAAATAATACAATGTTACCTTTGGGTTATTCTTTATATCAACTACTTTTCTACTTTTTGGATTTGTAGCCATCCACACCGTAAAGTTATCTTCAGGCTGAAAAGGATCCATAGCGCGTGCGTTTGCATTGCCTAATGTATCTATAGTTATTAAAGCACAATTTTTAGCGGACATCATCAATTCTCTTGCTACACTTTTTATATCTTTTTTAGCTGATTCTTTTGGTTTATTACAACCCAGAATGATGATAATACATATGATGATGCTTTTTTTCATGTCTAATGAGTTTACAAAATTAGCGTTCTTCCAAACTTATTTTTACTCCAATTGGTTTCAATGTTATTAAAGGATTCATTTTAATTTCATTGTCATCAGTTGAAATAATAAACCTCTTTACAATTGCTTTTACTACCAACATCATTTCGTACATCGCAAAATTATTACCTATACATAATCTAGGTCCAGCTCCAAATGGCATATAATAGGGCAATATCTTTTTCCTATTCTCTTCTAGAAATCGATCTGGTTTAAACTGTTCAGAATTGCTCCAATACTCTTTATTTCGATGAATCTCAAATATTGATGCGCCTACTATTGTTCCCTTCTTTAAATTATAGTTTCCCATGTCATCATCTTCCACATTTACACGATCTGTTATCCACGCTGGTGGATACAAACGCATACTTTCTTCAACACAGCATTTTATATAATTTAATTGTGATAGTTCTTGTAAAGGAGACACTTGTTGCTGAGACAGTTGTTCTACTTCAGCTTCTACTTTCTTTAAAACTTCATTATGCTGCGCAATGAGTTTTAAAGTAAAGGTCAACGCATTGGCTGTGGTTTCATGACCTGCAACAAAGAGTATTAATATTTCATCTATAAGTTGATCATTTGTCATTGATGTACCATCTTCATATTGGGCATGAAGTAGCATATCCAATAGGTCATCATGTTGCTTATTAGATGCACGTCTTTGATCAATAATACTATTGATGATCTCGCGACTTTCCTTAACCAATTTCATATGATAGCGAACATCTCCCTTTAGCCAATACCACAATTTAGTGAATGGCTGCCGCAGTTCCTTTACAATAAACTCTTGCAGTCTTGCAATTATAAACTGAAGCCTTTTTAGTGTTTCTTTTTCTGCTGAAAAATTAAATAACGATTTGGCAACGACTTCAAAAGCCAACTCATTCATAATTGGATACAGATCAATTGCAGTTTCAGGCTTTATTAAATCAACCTGTTCATTAACTGTAGCATTAATAATGTCAACGAGATTTTTAATTTTCTCTTTATGAAACGCTGGCTGTATTAAACGCCTTTGCTGTAACCAATACTCATCATTGGATGTCAATAATCCATACCCAACATATTTTGATAAGTACTTAGTTTGAATTTTTGACTTATGATATACTTTATGTTTCTTTTGAAGAATGTGTTTTGCAATAGCTGCATCTCGGGTAAGTACTATATAGCCATAAAACGGTGACTTTATCGAAATGGTATCACCATAAGTATTAAATGTTTCGTTATGAAATGGAATTGGGTTTTTGGCAATGGAAGAAGACTTTAATAAAAATTTATAAAAAGGAACCCTATTTGGATATTTATATTTAGACATTAGAACAGGCCTCCTTGTGTCCCTCCTTTTATTCTACCTAAATGTTTATAGGCTTGCTCTGTAACTTCACGTCCTCTTGGAGTACGCATTATGAATCCTTGTTGAATTAAAAAAGGTTCATACACTTCTTCAATAGTTTCGGCACTTTCACTTACTGCTGTAGCCAAAGTAGTGATACCAACTGGACCGCCTTTAAACTTATCGATGATGGTGGTTAATATTTTATTATCCATTTCATCTAGACCATGAGCATCTACATTTAGTGCTTTTAAACTGAATTTTGCAATCTCGATATCAATGTTTCCATTACCCTTTATTTGAGCGAAATCACGAACACGTCGTAAAAGTGCGTTTGCTATTCTTGGGGTACCTCTACTTCTTCCTGCAATTTCAATAGCTGCTTCCATAGAGATTGGCACATTTAAAATCCCTGCACTTCTTTGAACAATGGTTGATAGTAATTCGGTATCATAATATTGAAGCCGACTACTAATACCGAAACGCGCACGCATTGGTGCAGTTAATAGGCCTGAGCGCGTTGTAGCACCAACTAAGGTAAATGGATTTAAGTTGATTTGGACTGTTCTAGCATTTGGCCCAGTTTCAATCATGATATCTATCTTGAAATCTTCCATAGCCGAATACAAATACTCTTCTACAATAGGACTTAATCGATGTATTTCATCAATAAATAGTACGTCTCTATCATCAAGATTAGTAAGTAATCCTGCTAAATCTCCTGGTTTATCTAATACAGGTCCAGATGTTACCTTAATACCAACACCTAACTCATTTGATAAAATATGCGCTAAGGTTGTTTTACCTAATCCTGGAGGACCGTGAAACAACGTATGATCTAAAGCATCACCTCGCATATTTGAAGCTTCAACAAAAACCTTAAGATTTTCTAATACCTGATCTTGTCCTGTAAAATCATGAAATGACAAAGGCCTTAAGGCTTTTTCAATATCACGTTCTTCAGATGAAAAGTTATCGCTTGTTGGGTCCAGGTTTTCGTTCATACATCAAATATAATTAAAAAGCCTCTCTAAAAAGAGAGGCTTTAAATATATTATATAACTATTTTAAATCTAGTGTTGAAGTTCTTCTTCACCTTCTTTCAGTGGTATATTTTGCGGTACAAAATCTTCATCATGTCCAGGTTTACTATAGTCGTAAGCCCAACGGTGAACATGAGGGATTTCTCCTGGCCAGTTACCATGCATATGCTCTACTGGTGCAGTCCACTCAAGTGTATTAGATTTCCATGGGTTTTGTACAGTTTTCTTACCATAGAAAATACTATAGAAGAAGTTCCATAAGAATACGATTTGGAATGCTCCACCAATTAAAGCAAATATTGTAATTACAACATTTACATTAGATAAGTCATCAAATAACGGGAAGTTACTATTTGTATAATAACGACGCGGTAATCCAGCCATTCCAATAAAGTGCATTGGGAAGAATACACCATATGCACAAATAGCTGTTACCCAGAAGTGAATATATCCAAGGTTCTTGTTCATCATACGACCAAACATTTTAGGGAACCAGTGATAGATTCCGGCAAACATACCGTACAATGCAGAAATACCCATTACTAAGTGGAAGTGAGCCACTACGAAATACGTATCGTGAACGTTAATATCAAGAGCACTATCTCCTAAGATAATCCCTGTTAAACCTCCTGTAATGAATGTAGAGACTAACCCGATAGAGAATAACATCGCAGGGTTAAACTGCAAGTTACCTTTCCAGAGGGTTGTTATATAGTTAAATGCTTTTACCGCTGATGGAATAGCAATTAATAGGGTTGTAAATGTAAATACTGATCCTAAGAATGGGTTCATTCCTGATACGAACATATGGTGACCCCATACAATTGTCGATAAGAATGCAATTGCTAAGATCGATGCAACCATGGCACGGTAACCAAAGATTGGCTTACGTGAGTTTGTTGCAATAATCTCTGAAGTAATACCTAATGCTGGTAATAATACAATATATACTTCAGGGTGACCTAAGAACCAGAATAAATGTTCAAATAATACTGGTGAACCACCTTGGTAATGTAATACTTCACCTTGTATAAATATATCTGATAAGAAGAATGATGTTCCAAAACTTCTATCCATTATTAGTAATAAAGCTGCAGATAATAATACTGGGAACGATACCACACCAATAATAGCAGTTACAAAGAACGCCCAAATTGTTAATGGTAATCTTGTCATTGTCATCCCCTTAGTTCTAAGGTTTAATACCGTAACAATGTAGTTAAGTGATCCAAGTAACGAAGATGCAATAAATATTGCCATAGACACTAACCATAAGGTCATACCTGCTCCAGAACCACCTTGTGCTAATGGTAATGCACTTAATGGTGGATAGATCGTCCAACCTGCTGCTGCTGGTCCAGCCTCAACAAATAATGAAATAACCATGACTACACTCGATAAAAAGAACAACCAGTAAGATACCATGTTAAGGAATCCTGAGGCCATATCTCGCGCACCAATTTGTAACGGGATTAAAAGGTTACTAAATGTTCCTGATAAACCAGCGGTAAGTACAAAGAATACCATGATTGTACCGTGAATAGTAACTAATGCCAAGTAAATATCTGCATCCATAACTCCACCTGGTGCCCATTTACCTAATAATGCTTCAAAAATTACATTTGGCTCTTCTGGCCATGCAATTTGCATACGAATCATTAATGACATTATTACACCTATAACACCCATAATAGTACCAGTGATTAGGTACTGCTTAGCGATCATTTTATGATCCTGACTAAAGATGTACTTAGTTACAAAAGTTTCTTTATGATGATGTCCGTGATCGTCGTGATCGTGAGTATCTGCGTGTGCTGACATAATCTATATAAGTTTTATTCTTTTTGTTAAGTTATAATTAATTTTGAACTAATGAATTCTTGAAGATCTTCTGTTCTTTTAACCAAGCTTCATAATCTTCTTGAGATTCAACAATAATTTTCATTTGCATGTTGTAATGTGACTTTCCACAAATTTTATTACAAATTAAAACATAATCAAATTCGTAACGCTCTAATGGCTCTTCACCTTTAGCAACAAGCTCTTTGCTCTTTTCAGTTCTTATTCTATTAATGTTGGCTACCTTATCTGCCATCTCTGGTGTTTGTCTCATTTCAGCAGTTGTAACTGTAGGTGTAAACCCAAACTGAGTGATCATACCAGGAACACAGTTCATTTGTGCTCTAAAGTGTGGCATATAAGCAGAGTGTAATACATCTTGCGAACGCATCTTAAACAATACTGGCTTCCCAACAGGTAAATGTAATTCGGTTGTTATGATATCGTCTTGTGCATTAGGGTCAGATTCATCCAATCCTAAGATATTTGCTTTATCAAGATCGATCAGTCTTACATTGGCTTTACCTAAAGTATTATCTGCACCACCATATCTTGCTTTCCAGTTAAATTGCTGTGCATATAACTCAATTACTAACGGATCATCATCTTCATTTACATTCATGATCTCAGACCATGTAAATAAACCATAAATAATTAATCCAGCTAATGTAATAACAGGAATGATAGTCCAGATGAATTCTAATTTATCGTTATCAGCATAGAAAAATGCTTTTTTACCTTTTTCTCCTTTATACTTAAAGGCGAAGTAGTGCAGTAAAAACTGAGTAATAGTTTGAACAATAAAAATAATAACCAAAGAAATGATCATTAAGTTGTCAATTTGTGGTCCATGCTCTGATGCAGAGTTAGACAACAAAGGTAAATCACCCCATTTTACAACACATACAATAGTGATAACGTAAATGAAGGCTAAAAACCCTAACATTAAATATCCATTAACTCTATTATCCTTGTCATTGGCAATTTGAGAATTCTCATTATTAGCATTTGCTAAATCAAAGATCTTTACCATTTGCCAAATGGCAATTGTAATAAATACTAAAACTATAATTGTTAATAAAGCAGTCATTGTTATTCTTCGTCTTTATTTTAAAAATTAATAATGGAAATGTTCACTTTCCTTAATAAATGGATTTCCTTTTGCCAATAATGGTGCCTTAGATAATGCGTGGAATACCACTAACATAAATAATCCTAAGAAAAAGAATATCGCTCCAAATTCAGCCATTCCAAAGCCCCATCTGTCACCTACTGTTGCAGGCATGATCATATTGTATACATCTATATAGTGTCCTACCAAAATAGCAATACCTGCCATTACAATAAACCAAGGAATACGTTTATAATCACTATTCATTAATACTAAGAATGGGAATATAAAGTTCAATGCAAGCATTCCAAAGAATGGTAGTTTATAATCTTCTATTCTTGTTACAAAGTATGTTACCTCTTCTGGTATATCAGCATACCAAATCAACATAAATTGTGAGAACCATAAGTATGTCCAGAAAATACTAATAGCGAACATAAACTTAGCAAGATCATGCATGTGACTATCGTTAACAAATTCCATTAAGCCTTTAGATTTTAGGTATAATGTAATTAAAGCAATAACTGTAATACCACTTACAAACATACTTGCAAATACATACCATCCAAATAATGTAGAGAACCAGTGAGGATCAACACTCATGATCCAGTCCCAAGACATCATTGATTCTGTATAAATATAGAATACTAAGAATCCTGCTGCCCATCTAAATGATTTTTTAAAGTTTCTGTTATCTTCAGCTGTATCTTGAGCTAAAGAAAATTTTCTAGAAATGTATCTATAGAAGCTCCATCCTGCTAAGAAGATCAAACCACGGATAAAGAATCCTGTTTTATTTAACCATCCTGATTTTCCAGCTACTAAAGCATCAAATTTGTCACTAGTAGGATCAGTCATTTCAGGGTTCATCCAAACAAAAATATGATCTCCTGCAAACATAGCTACAGCTAATACTAATAACCCACCAGGTAATACGTAATACGTTATTGCTTCCATTACCCTAAACAATACTGGAGACCATCCAGCTTGCGATGCATATTGAATTCCGTAAAATGCTAATACACCTAAGGCAATCATGAAGAAAAAGAAGGCCGCCACATACAATGCAGCATATGGTCTATTATGAATTTGATGCTTCACATGCTCTGCATGCTCATCACCATGGTCGTCTGCAGCAACATCATGAGATGTGTCTCCATGTGCATCGGTTGTTGTTGCAGCATGACTTGTTGCTTCACCGTGACCTCCACCATGTGAAGATTCTTCAGCCAACATCGTTTTTACTTCCTCTACAGTTACATGTGAAGACATATAACTTGTCATCCATAATCCTGCTCCTACGATAACTAGGATAAGAGAAACTATTTTTAATCTATTTGAAAACGTATACATATCGATATATAACTTTATCTAAATCTTATTTTGTTAAATCTGCTTTTAATCTTAGCACATATGCTACTACCTGCCAACGCTCTTCTTCATTCAATTGGTTTGCATATGACCCCATAGCATTCTTTCCGTAATAAATAGTGTGGTAAATACCACCTTCTTTAATATCTCGACCAGCATCGTCATAGCTAGGTATTCCTAAAATCTTTTCGCGCTTTACTAAATTTCCTTGTCCATTCCCTTTATTACCATGGCAAATACCACAATAAATATCATACAGCTCTTTTCCTCTTGCAAAATCTACTTGTGCAGAGTCTAACGGACTTACTAATTCTAATTTAGCACGCTCAAACTCTTCGTTAGAACTTCCATAATCGAATAATGAATATCCCCTTGCAATAGTTCCTTCTACTGGTAACATTGCTGACTGCTCTCCTGGAAAGATCTCGTAAGCTCCATAAGTTTCATAGCTTGGAGATTCATACATGTTTGGAAAGAACTGATAGTTTGGTCTTGAGTCTTTTTTACAAGACGCTACAGAACTTACCATTACCACTAATACTAATATTTTAACTAAGCCTTTCATACTAATGTGCTTCTTTATCTACAATATTAATTTCAACTGCTCCTGTTTCTGCAAGAAGCGTTTCTAATTCATTTTCGTTTCCATGAACTGGGATCTCCATTAAAAAGTGATCATCTGTTGTTCTAGGATCTGGGTTCTCAGCTTTTTTAAATGGCCACATTCTACTACGTAAGTAAAACGTAATTACCATTAAGTGTGCCGCAAAGAATACTGTTAGCTCAAACATAATTGGCACAAAAGCTGGCATATTCTCGATGTAGCTAAAACTTGGTTTACCACCAATGTTTTGTGGCCAATCTTCAATCATAATGTAATTCATCATTACAATTGCCACAGTTAAACCAACACATCCGTACATAAATGCTGTAATTGCAATTCTTGTAGGCGCTAATCCCATTGCCTTATCTAGCCCGTGAACTGGAAAAGGTGTATAAATTTCTTCTATATGATGTTTTGCAGCTTTAACTTTCTTAACAGCCGACATTAATACATCATCATCTGTATAAATAGCGTGAATTACTTTTGAAGACTCCATATGCTATCTTAGTTTTTTGAATTTTTAGATTTATCTCCAGACGTTCTTTCATCAGCTCCTGTACCTACAAGACTGTTTCCAGCTTCTCTAATCTTTTTATAACGCTCTCCTGAAGATTTTAAAATCGTTTTTACCTCTGCCTGTGCAATTACCGGGAATGTTCTAGAGTACAATAAGAATAATACAAAGAAGAATCCAATTGTACCGATAAAAATTCCAATATCAACAAACGTTGGTGAGAACATAGACCAAGACGATGGTAAGTAATCACGGTGTAACGATGTTACAATAATTACAAAACGCTCGAACCACATTCCTATGTTTACTACAATAGAGATAAAGAACGAGAACATAATACTAGTTCTTAATTTCTTGAACCACATGAACTGTGGTGAGAATACGTTACAGGTCATCATTGCCCAATATGCCCAAGCATAAGGTCCTGTTGCTCTGTTTAAGAACGCATACTGCTCATACTCTACTCCAGAATACCATGCTATAAATAACTCGGTAATATATGCCACACCTACGATAGAACCAGTAATCATGATTACAATGTTCATTAACTCGATGTGCTGTACTGTAATATAATCTTCAAGGTTACACACTTTTCTCATAATAATAAGAAGCGTGTTTACCATTGCAAATCCTGAGAAGATCGCTCCAGCAACGAAATAAGGAGGGAATATAGTTGTATGCCATCCTGGAATTACCGATGTTGCGAAGTCAAACGATACAATGGTATGTACAGAAAGTACTAATGGTGTTGCTAAACCTGCAAGTACCAATGATACTTCTTCAAAACGTTGCCAATCTTTAGCACGACCTGACCAACCGAAAGATAACAACGAATAAATCTTCTTTTGGAAAGGCTTCACAGCTCTATCACGAATCATTGCGAAATCAGGCAATAATCCTGTCCACCAGAATACTAACGATACCGATAGGTATGTAGAGATCGCAAATACATCCCAAAGTAGTGGTGAGTTAAAGTTAACCCATAAAGAACCGAATTGGTTTGGAATAGGTAATACCCAATAACCTAACCATGGACGACCCATGTGAATAATTGGGAACAAACCTGCCTGAACTACCGAGAAGATAGTCATGGCTTCTGCCGAACGGTTAATTGCCATTCTCCATTTTTGACGGAAAAGTAAAAGTACAGCAGAAATTAGTGTTCCTGCGTGACCAATACCTACCCACCATACGAAGTTGGTAATATCCCAAGCCCATCCTACGGTTTTGTTTAATCCCCAAGTACCAATACCTGTTGATATTGTATAAATGATACATCCTAATCCCCAAAGGAAAGCTACTAGTGAAATAGAGAAAACTATCCACCATTGTTTATTGGCTTTTCCTTCTACAGGTCTTGCTACATCTACAGTAACATCGTGATACGATTTTTCGCCTGTAACTAAAGGTCTTCTAATAGGTGCTTCGTAATGAGACGCCATAATCCTTTTATAATTGTTTCTTAATTAATTTATTTATGCTTCGTTTGTATTTCTTACTTTCACTTGGTATACCACGTTTGGTTTTGTACCTACATGCTCAAGTAAGTGATACGCTCTTTTATCATCTTTAAGTGCTGCAATGTCACTCTTCTTATCGTTGATATCTCCAAACACCATAGCTCCACTACTACAAGCTGCAGAACATGCTGTTTTAAACTCGTTTGGTTTTACTTCTCTACCATCACGCTTAGCATCAAGAACTGTTTTCTGTGTCATTTGAATACACATAGAACATTTCTCCATCACACCACGAGATCTTACTGTAACATCTGGGTTAATTACCATACGACCTAAATCATCATTCATATAGTAATCGAACTCATCATTATCGTTATATAAGAACCAGTTGAAACGACGTACTTTATAAGGACAGTTGTTTGCACAATAACGTGTACCTACACAACGGTTATACGCCATATGGTTTTGACCTTGACGACCGTGAGATGTAGCAGCTACTGGACATACAGTCTCACAAGGTGCGTGATTACAGTGCTGACACATAATTGGCTGGAAGGCTACTTGAGGATTGGCTGATGGGCTTTCCATTTCACCAAAACTACTTAATGAGCTTCCTAGTCCTTTAATATTATCTTTCTTCTCGTTATCACCTTCAAATGATTCTTCAGAAGAGTAGTATCTATCTATACGTAACCAGTGCATATCACGGCTACGACGTATTTCTTCTTTACCTACTACAGGTACGTTATTTTCAGCATGACAAGCAATCACACAAGCACCACATCCTGTACACGCGTTTAAGTCTATAGATAAGTTAAAGTGATGCCCTATTGAGCGATCAAACTCATCCCAAAGATCTACAGAAGGATCTGTAACAGGTGTCATTTTGTGATCTAAGGCAACCATTGGCATAGGGTTCCATTCTTTAGCATCTTTAGTATTAAAGATCTCTAAAGATGTCTCCTTAATAATATCACCACGTCCCATTAAGGTATTGTGCAATTGCACAGAAGCAAATTCATGTCTTCCTTCTGCAACCTCAATTGTTACATCCTGAACATTATTAAAGTTAGCATATAATGGATATGCATTTACACCAGTTTGCATTTCAGATTTTAATCCTAATGTTCTACCGTAACCAAACGAAAGTCCCACTGTTCCTTTTGCCTGACCTGGTTGAATTATAACAGGAGCTGTAACTGTAACACCGTTAGCAGTAATATTAGCATATTTACCATTTAAACCTCCTGTTGCATCGTGACTACTTGTTACAAAGAAGTTACTTGCTTCAAGAGCTAATCCTAATTCTTGAGCATCTGCTTCAGAGATTGTTAAATAGTTATCCCATGTAATTCTTGATAACGGATCTGGGAACTCTTGTAGCCAAGGATTATTTGCTTGTTGCCCATCACCCATTCCTGTTTTAGAGTATATTGTTAACTCAAATCCATTAGATGATGCAGAAGCCAACGCTCTTGCTGCAGCACTTGCATCTATAGCAGTTCCTACCTCTTCAGTATCGGCTGTATCTTCAACAGCAGCACCTGCACCAACAAACACACCATCGTGTAAGGCTTGATTCCAAGAACCACCATTTAAAATATTTGTATTCCAGTTATCTTTTATATAATCATGATACGTTGATGAATTACCATTCCACATCAATAATGCTTCCTGAAATTGTTTTGTATCAAATAAAGGACGAATTGCAGGCTGTGCCAATGCATAATGTCCTTTTTTCATTTCTACATCACCCCAAGCTTCTAAATAGTGAGGTGCTGCAGCGATATATTGTACTAATGAAGATGTTTCATCTTCTTTCATTGAAAATGCAACCGATAAGTCAACATTTGCCAAACCAGCTTCAAAATCTGCTGCGTTTGGTAATGTATACATTGGGTTGACACCGCTCATAATTAAAGCTCCAACAGTTCCTGCATTCATGTCAGCAACTAATTTAGCTACTGCTTTATCATCACCTTGTCTTGTTTTAATAGGAGTAGATGGGTCGAACGCTTTACTTGCTAAAGCTTCGTTAATAGCAAACACTACTGTTTGTGCATTTACATCTTGTATACCAGAAACTAATACAGCATTACTCCCCGCTTTTAAAAGCTCTGAAGCAGCGCCATTAACAGCTTCTTCTATATGTGCTGGTAAGCTTCCAGAAACAGATGCACCTGTTACCTTACCGTAAATTTTAGCCAATGCAACTTTCTGCTCACTAGGAGTTAACGGCACACGCTTATCTGCATTTGCACCTGTTAAACTCATGTTAGACTCAAACTGAATATGGCGAGACATTTTTCCATGGTCTGGAATACGTCCTTTAGCATATGCAGTGTCAAATCCGCCTCCTTGCCAGTCGCCCAAGAAATCGGCACCAACAGAAACGATAGTGCTAGCTTTTGAGAAATCGTAGTTAGCTAAACCACGCTCTCCATATGTGTTTTGGTAAGCTTCTACAGCAGCAGACTCAGATATTGCATCGTATACTACATGACGAACATTACCATATTTTTCTTTAAACTCAGAAATTAATTTTGACGTTGAAGGACTTGCAAATGTTTGTGTTAACAATACAATTTCTTTTCCAGCATTTTTCAATGCATTTAATTGTGCTGTTGTATCTTCTTCAAACTCTACCCACGAACTATCTTCACCATTTTTAATTGGCCAACCAACTCTCAAGCTATCATAAAGATCTAACACCGAAGCATTCACTCTGGCATTAGCACTTCCATTTGTAGTCGCTAAGTCGTTGTTCTCAATTTTTATTGGTCGCCCTTCACGTGTCTTTACTAAGATACTTGCAAAATCATGTCCGTTTGCAATCGCTGTTGCATAATAGTTTGCAACACCAGGAATAATTTGATCTGGTTGCACTACGTAAGGAATCGCTTTCTTAACTGGACCTTCACAAGCAGCTAAAGATGCTGCAGCTGTACTAAACCCAACGTATTTTAAGAAATCACGACGTGTAGTTGAAGATGTTTCAAGAGTATCTTTATCTCCTAAAAATTCATCCACAGGAATCTCCTGCACAAATTCTTTGTGCTTTAGCGCCTCAACCATAGAGCCATTGTCTTGATTTAGCTCCTCAACACTTTTCCAGTATTTCTTGTTTGATGACATATTATAATTGAATTAACTTCTTTAATATTTTAGTAATGACATTTTCCACATTCTAACCCACCCATTTGAGCTGCAGTTAGTTGTTCAACACCATATTTTTTAGATAACTCTTCGTGTATTTTCTCGTAATATCCGTTATCCTTAACTTTTACATTTGTTTCTCTATGACAGTTCACACACCATCCCATAGTTAAAGGTGCATGCTGATATAACACTTCCATCTCTTCAACTGGTCCATGACAGGTTTGACACTCTATCCCAGCAACAGTAACGTGCTGTGAGTGATTGTAGTAAGCAAAATCCGGAAGGTTATGTACACGTATCCATTTTACAGGCTTTGTTTCTCCAGTATACTCCTGCTCTGCATCATCCCATCCAACAGCATCATACAACTTCTTGATCTCACCATCATAAAACTCTTTGGTATACTCTGCAGTAGTTTCACCATTGTATTCAAAAATTGATTTATGGCAATTCATACATACATTTAATGAAGGAATACCTGATGTTTTACTTGTTCTTGCCGCAGAGTGACAGAATTTACAATCTATCTTATTATCTCCTGCGTGAATTTTATGTGAGAAATGAATTGGCTGTACAGGTTGATATCCTTGATCTACACCTAATTGCATAAAATACCCATAAGCAAAATACGCACTAGATAACAAGAAGAATATCGCCACAACTAGCATTAAGAACTGGTTTTGAACAAAAGCTTTCCAAAGTGATTTTCTTTGCGCTTCTTCAGCTATCTCCACATTATTTGCAGCAGCAAAACGACGTAGCGTTCTGTTAACCATTATCAACCCAAGACCTAACAACACAAAAAGTATTGCTAAAGCCCCAAGAATCAATTCATTAGAAATTCCACCCGATTGTTGAGCTGGATCAACCACTACACCTCCACCAGCATCAGCAGCAGGTGCTGCTTTTTCTTGAGCAGTATATGCTAAAATATCACTAATATCTTGATCGCTTAACTGTGGAAAAGCTGTCATTGCAGCATTTTTATAATCTGCATAGATCTTAACAGCATAAGCATCGCCATCCTTAATCATTGCAGCACTATTTCTTATCCAAGCAGCAAGCCATTCTCTATCAAGCCCCTGATCGTCTGCCAATCTTTGCTCTACATGACGTAGTGCAGGCCCAGTCATAGCTCTATCTAGATTATGACATGCAGCACAATTGGTATTAAACAATGTCTTTCCTTTTGCAGGATCACCTTCCTGCGCCAATAATGAGGTTGAAAGAGTCAGTAAAAATAATAACCCAGTAAGTAGAAATCTATGGGTTAAATTACGGTGTATCACCTGTTTCATATCGTTAGTTGAATTACCTTCTATACTTTGGTACGATTTTTTCATACAAATAGAACAATATTCGGTTATAAAAATCTCGCACAAAAGTAACATTTAAACTCGATTTTAGAAATGTTAGATAAGTGTTAATTGCTAATTTATACGGATTCTAAATAATAAAAATATGAATGATTAAGTTTATATACTTTACATTTGCACTAAATTACATACAATATGCTTAAATCAAGCCTTAAATATTCATTATATCTTATAGTTTTTTCGCTGTTTTTCCAGCAAAATTCATACGCTCAAGAGGGCACAGTAACTGTAAATCAAGACAGAAACATAAATAAACTTTTAGACCTAAAAAAACAGGTAAACAGCACAAAGGTTAATTATAGAATTCAAATATATAATGGTAATAGAGCAGGTGCAGAAAAAGCCAGAACCGACTTCAGAAAAGTTTTTTCAGAATGGAAAGCGGACATGAAATTTCAAACACCAAATTATAAAATATGGGTAGGTAAATTTAAAACTCGCATTGAAGCAGATCGTGCCTTAATGAGAATTAAAAAAGAATTTAGCAGCTCTTTTATATTTAAGCCAAAAAAGGAATAAATCAAGATTAATATAAAATAAAAAAAGGCGATCAAATTGATCGCCTTTTTTTATTTCGAAACTATTTATTTTAATTTCTTTTTTACTGCTACTTCTTGGAAAGCTTCTAAAACATCACCCTCCTTGATATCGTTGTAGTTCTTAATCTGCATACCGCAATCGTATCCTTTAGATACTTCTTTAACATCATCTTTAAATCGTTTTAATGATGCCAACTCACCTGTATAAACTACCACGCCCTCGCGTATTAAACGGATGCCTGAGTTTCTAAATATTTTACCGTTAGTAACCATACATCCTGCGATACTACCAATTTTAGATACTTTAAATATTTCTCTAATCTCTGCTGTACCTGTTATCTCTTCTTTAAACTCTGGAGATAACATACCTTCCATTGCATCTTTAAGATCGTTAATAGCATCATAGATTATCGAATATGTTCTAATATCGATTTCTTCTTTATCGGCTATTTGACGAGCATTACCCATTGGACGTACATTAAATCCAATAATAATCGCATCTGAAGCCGACGCTAACAACACATCACTTTCAGTAATAGCTCCAACACCTTTATGTATGATATTTACTTGAATTTCTTCAGTAGATAATTTCTGGAAAGAATCTGTTAATGCTTCAACAGAACCATCCACATCACCTTTAAGTATAATATTTAATTCTTTAAAGTCACCTAAAGCAATACGACGTCCAATCTCGTCAAGCGTGATATGACGTTGTGTTCTTACTGATTGCTCACGTTGTAATTGAGTACGCTTAGCTGCAATTTGCTTCGCTTCACGTTCATCTTTGAATACATTAAACTTATCACCTGCTTGTGGTGCACCATCTAATCCTAAAATTGATACTGGCGTTGAAGGTCCAGCTTCAGCAACATCATGACCTCTTTCGTCATGCATAGCTTTTATTTTTCCACTATTTTTCCCTGCCAATACATAATCACCCACTCTCAAAGTTCCAGCTTGTACTAAAATTGTAGACACATAACCTCTACCCTTATCTAAGAAAGCCTCAACTACAGTTCCTACAGCAGGCTTATCAGGGTTTGCTTTCAGCTCTAATAATTCTGCCTCAAGCAGTACTTTTTCTAGTAGTTCTTTAACACCTGTTCCTTGTTTAGCTGAAATATCATGAGATTGAACTTTACCACCCCAATCTTCAACTAATAAATTCATATTAGCAAGTCCTTCTTTAATCTTATCAGGATTTGCAGCAGGTAAGTCAATTTTATTTATAGCAAAAACAATTGGAACTCCTGCAGCTTGCGCATGTGAAATTGCCTCTTTTGTTTGCGGCATAATATCATCATCTGCAGCAGCCACAATAATTGCAATATCTGTTACCTGAGCTCCACGAGCACGCATTGCTGTAAAGGCCTCGTGACCAGGTGTATCTAAAAACGCTATTTTTTGGCCAGACTCTAAAGTTACACCATAAGCTCCAATGTGCTGGGTGATACCTCCAGACTCTCCAGCAATTACGTTTTCTTTACGTATATAATCTAAAAGCGAAGTTTTACCATGATCAACATGTCCCATTACTGTAACAATTGGAGCACGTTCTTTTAAATCTTCTGGCTTATCTTCAACTTCTTCAATAGATTCTTCAATGTCGGCAGTTACAAATTCTACTTTATAACCAAACTCATCTGCAACTATTGATAAAGTTTCGGCATCTAATCTTTGATTCATTGTCACCATCATACCAAGTGACATACATGCCGAAATAATTTGAGTTACAGAAACATTCATCATCGTTGCAACTTCACTTGCGGTAACAAATTCTGTAACTTTTAATATTTTACTTTCTGCTGCAGCTTGTTCAAGGTCTTTTTCGGTTTGCTGACGGTGTTGATCTCTCTTATCTCTACGATATTTAGCTCCTTTACCTTTATTCGATTTACCTTGAAGTTTCTCTAAAGTTTCACGAACTTGCTTTTGTACTTCTTCAGCACTAGGCTCTTCTTTAACAATTTGAGGTCTTCTTTGCCCTCTACCTTTGTTATTTCCTCCTCTGTTCTGACCGCCTCTTTGCTGACCTCCTGGTCTATGACCTCCACCTTGATTGTTACCTACTTTGCTAATACGACGACGTTTTTTCTTAGCATCTGCATTAGCATCAGGTTTCTTTTCTTCTTTCTTTTTCTTTGGCTTATTGAATTGAGAAAGATCTATTTTTTGACCAGTTGCTTTAGGTCCTGAAAGTTTTTGGTATTTGGTAGTAACTTTTTCCTCTTTTGGCGCTTCATCTTCTTCAGTCTTTTTTTCAACCTTTGGAGTTTCTACTTTTTTAGGCGCTTCCTCTTGAACAACCTTTTTAGGAGTTTCCTTTTTAACAGGAGTCTCCTCTTGAACAACCTTTTTAGGAATTTCTTTTTTAACAGGAGCTTCAACTTCTACTTTTTTAGGAGTTTCAACTTCTTTTACTTCCTCTTTTACTGGTACAGGTTCTTCTTCTTTTACCTCCTCTTTCTTTTGAGATTGATCGAGGTCAATTTTACCAACTTGTTTTGGCCCTTTAAGTGTTGTTTTGGCTTTTACAACTTCTTTTCTTGCAGCTTCTTCTTTTTGAAGCTTTTCCTCTATCTCACGCTCACGCTCTAAACGCAAGGCTTCTTTTTCTTTTAGCTTTGCTTCACTAACTTCCTTAGAGGCCACCTTTTTACTTGCATCGGTTTGAAATTCACCAGAAAGAATTTCGTATACCTCTGAAGTAATTTTTGTAGTAGGGCGCTTCTCTATCTCTATGCCTTTGGTTTCTAAAAAATCAACCGCACGATCAATAGAGATATTTAACTCCCTTAGTACTTTATTTAATCTAATTGTTTCAGCCATAAATTGCCTTTAAAATAGTCCAACAGCACTTTGCTGCTTGGGTTTTGTATTTACAAGTTTGGTGAAAATTTAAACCTGATAAGAGGTTCTTTGTTTACTCACCTAATATATAATAAATTTTTAATCTTCGAACTCTTCTTTTAGAATTCTAACAACCTCTAAAATTGTTTCCTCCTCAAGGTCTGTTCGTTTCACTAGATCATCTACATCCTGCTCTAAAACACTTTTAGCAGTATCTAGACCAACCTTAGCCAATTCTTCTATTATCCATGAATCGATTTCATCAGAGAATTCAGAAAGTTCAACATCTTCTTCAACACCTTCTCTAAATACATCGATCTCGTAACCAGTAAGTTGCCCTGCTAAACGAATGTTATGACCTCCTCTACCAATAGCCTTACTTACTTCTTCTGGCTTTAACATTACTTCTGCACGCTTTCCTTCTTCGTCAATCTTTATAGATGTAACTCTAGCTGGACTTAATGCTCTTGTTATAAATAGTTGTAGATTATTAGTGTAGTTAATCACGTCAATGTTTTCATTACCCAATTCTCTTACAATACCATGTATTCTTGATCCTTTCATACCAACACAAGCACCAACAGGGTCTATTCTATCATCATAAGAATCTACAGCTACTTTTGCTTTTTCACCAGGAATTCTAACCACATTCTTAACAGTGATCAACCCATCAAATACTTCAGGGATTTCTTGCTCGAATAGCTTCTCTAAAAATGCTGGTGCAGTTCTAGACATTATAATTGTTGGCTTGTTTCCTTTTAACTCAACACTTTCAATAACACCTCTTACATTCTCTCCCTTTCTAAAGAAGTCTGAAGGAATCTGTCTATCCTTTGGTAATATGATCTCATTCCCTTCATCGTCTAACAAGATAATGGCTCTATGACGGATATGGTGTACCTCTGCAGTGTAAATCTCTCCAATTAAATCTTTAAACTGCTTATATATGTTTGTGTTATCGTGTTCATGAATTTTAGAAATTAAGTTTTGACGTAAAGCCAAAATTGCTCTACGACCCAAGTCTATTAATTTCACTTCTTCTGACACATCTTCGCCAACTTCAAAATCTGGCTCGATTTTTTGTGCTTCAGATAGTGAAATCTCTTGATTATCGTCTTCTACTTCACCATCGGCAACAACAATACGATTTCTCCAAATTTCTAAATCTCCTTTATCTGGGTTAATAATGATATCGAAATTATCATCATCACCAAATTTTTTCTTTAACGCATTTCTAAATACATCTTCTAAAATAGCCATTAAGGTTACACGATCAATTAGTTTATCGTCCTTAAATTCTGAAAATGACTCAATTAACGCAAGATTTTCCATAATTATTCTGGATTAAAATTTTATCTTCACTTTTGCTTCTTTAATATCTTCATAAGGCAAGGTTACCGTTTTTAATACTGTTACCTTTCCTTTTCCAACTGGCTTAGGCTCTCTAGCTTTCCATTCTAAAGTAATGCCTTCATCATTGGTTTGTGTTAACGTAGCTTCGAATTTTTGATTCTCTACAGCTTTAACTTCCAATAATCTACCAATATTCTTTTTATACTGTCTAACATGAGTAAATGGAGAGGCTGCTCCTGCCGAAGCCACTTCAAGAGAAAAATCTTCTTCTTCTCTATCTAAATTGTGCTCGATCGCTCTACTAATAAACATACAGTCTTCAACTAAAACACCATTATCACCATCAATTACTATTTTAATGGCATTACCACTGGTAATATCAAAACTCAATAAAAATAAATCGTCTCTTTCTTTAAGAGCTGAATCTAATAATGCTTGAACTGTATTTTTAAACATTTTTTAGTATAAAAAGAGGGGACTTCTCGTCCCCTCACTGATTCTTTTTCTTACAACGGTGCAAATATACGACATTTTAATTGATTTTAACAAAGGTTTCATGGTTCATTTTGCTAAATATCTCTTACCTTCTTACATCTTTATATTCTTTGAATTGATTAAACCGACTTCAATCAACATTAAATCAAGTTTATAGAAACAAAAAATCCAACTTAAAAAGTTGGATTTTTGTTGGCCTACTAGGGCTCGAACCTAGACTCTTCTGGACCAAAACCAGACGTGTTGCCAGTTACACCATAGGCCATTATCTCATTTGAGGTTGCAAATTTATAACAAAGTTTTGTTTGCGCAAGCATTTTTTTAAGAAAATAATTTAATTGCCTTAACGTTTACTTAAAAATATTTAGCTGTAATGTATTTATTGTTAAATTCGCCAACAGTAACAACTAATAACTATGACACATTTCAACTTTAAAAAATGGAATACCATTTTAGGTTGGTTAGCTTTTCTAATAGCCTTTATAACATATAGTTTAACGGTAGAACCAACCGTAAGTTTTTGGGATGCTGGAGAATATATACTAACCTCCTCTAAGCTACAAGTTGGCCACCCACCAGGAGCTCCTTTGTTTCAAATGATGGGTGCATTCTTTTCAATTTTTGCCACCGATCCTACTCAAATTGGCTTAATGCTTAATATGATGAGTGCTGCTGCCAGTGCGTTTACCATATTATTTATGTTCTGGTCAATCTCTATTTTATTACGCAAATTAGTTGTTAAATCAGATACTATTAACGCTGTACAAGGGCAAGCAATTCTTGGTGCTTCATTAGTTGGAAGTTTAGCATTTACATTTACTGATTCTTTTTGGTTTAATGCCGTAGAAACCGAAGTGTATGCTATGGCAACGCTTATTATGGCAATAATGTTCTATCTGGGTTTACGATGGGAACAAGATATGGATAAGCCTAGAGGAAATAAATGGCTTGTATTAATTTCATTTATTGTTGGCCTCTCTTTTGGAGTTCACTTTATGGGATTATTAACCATTCCTGCCATTGGTTTGATCTATTTCTTTAAAAATTATAAAACCATAACGATCAAGAACTTTATTGTGGCTAATGTAGCAGTGGTTGCCATTTTGTTATTCATATTTAAATTATTAGCTCCTAATATTTTAAGATTTTTTAGTGCTTTAGAAATATTCTTTGTTAACAGCATTGGATTACCTTTTAACTCTGGGTCCATTATTGCTGTTTTAATTTTGATCGCTGCCATTTATTTCGGATTAAAATACACTCGTGCAAAACAATATAAATTAATAAACACAGCTATTTTATGTATCACATTTGTAATTCTTGGCTTTTCTAGCTGGTTAATGCTGCCTATACGAGCTAATGCAAATGTGGTTATAAACGAAAACAACCCTTCTAGTGCAAGAGAGCTTCTAGCATATTATAACTTAGAGCAGTACCCTAAAACATATTTATTTTATGGCCCTCAGTTTACAGAACAATATTCTGGTGCCGATAACAACAACCCTTATAGAGATGCCAAGCCTAAATATGAAAAGGACTATGAAAAAGGCAAATATGTTATTGTAAACGATTATAAGAACGCTGAATATAATTTTAACTCAGAGCACGCTTCTATTTTACCTAGAATGTGGAGCCCAGAGCATGCAGATAATTATATGATGTATACTGGATTTCTTGATTTTAAGATAAAGCCAGAGCATCAAATGAACAATCAGGTAAGAGCCTTGGTTTCAGATTTTATTACCCGAGTAAATAATGGTGAAATTGACTATGAACAGTACAGTAATTTTCTTCGTCAATACGGCCAGTCGTTCTTAAATATTGAAAAACCATCTTTAGGGAATAATATTGCCTATATGCTAGAGTATCAATTAGGATATATGTATTGGCGCTACTTTATGTGGAACTTTACCGGAAGACAGGACGATATTCAAGGTAAATACGATATGCATGGGAATTGGATAAGTGGCGTTAAATTTATTGATGAGATACACTTAGATATGTCTCAAGACAATTTACCAAGTGACGTCTTAAACAATAAAGGGCGTAACACCTATTATTTTCTCCCTCTTATTTTAGGGCTTATTGGCTTGTTCTTTTTATTTAATACAGACAAAAAACTATTTTGGGTAATGCTGGTATTTTTCTTATTTACTGGAATTGCCATTCAAGTATACACCAATGTGCGCCCGTTTGAACCTCGTGAGCGAGATTATTCGGTAGTTGGTTCTTTTTATGTATTTGCATTATGGATAGGTTTTGGAGCATATGCACTTTACGATATGCTAAGCAAATACAGCAAACAAAAATTATTAGCACCAGCCATTACACTTGCTTGCTTAATATTAGTACCAGGTATATTAGCTGCAAATAACTGGGATGATCACGATCGTTCAGGAAAAAAGACTGCCTTATCCATGGCACGCAAATACTTAGAGTCTTGTGCGCCTAATGCCATTTTATTTACCATTGGAGATAATGACACATTCCCTTTGTGGTATTTACAAGAAATTGAAGGTGTAAGAACTGATGTTAGAGTAGTAAACACAAGCTTGTTTCAAACCGATTGGTACATTGACCAAATGAAGCGTAAAGCTTATGAAAGCGACCCTATACCATCTCAATTAACTCATGATCAATACAAATATGGTACACGCGATGTCATGCGAATAGAACAAGCTGTACCAGACTCTATTGCTATCGATATTAAAGAGGTTTTAAATTTTATAACGAGCGACAATCCTAGGGCGAAGTTTAAATATATAGCGCAACAAAGAGGGTATGATATTAACATAATGAGAGACCAAGATCTCAATGAAAATTATCTTCTTACTAGAAACATTAGAATTCCGGTTGATAAAGCTTCGGTTCTTAAACACGGTATTGTAAAAGAGAAAGACGCTGAAAAAATAGAACCTTTTATAGACATACGTGTTAAAGGTAATTCATTACCTAAAAACCGATTATTAATGCTAGATATTGTAGCAAATAATAATTGGGAACGTCCAATCTATTTTACTGGAGGTGCTTTTGGTGACGACGATTATATCTGGATGAAAGATTACTTACAGTTGGATGGACTTTGTTATAAACTTGTACCTATTAAAACACCTGTTGATCAGGCAAATCCTTTTGACATGGGACGTATTGATAGTGACTTGATGTACGAAAAAGTTAAAGCCTGGGATTGGGGTAATAGTGGCGGCGATATTTATCACGATGTTGAAACCAGAAAAAATGGAATTTCTTACCGTGGTAATCTGGCACGCTTAATTGAAACTTTAATCAATGAAGAAAAACTAGACAAAGCTGAAGAAATCGCAGATCTGGCTATGGAAAAAATGCCTGTCGATGTCTTTGGATATTATACTCTTTTAGAACCATATATAGGTGCTTATTATGAAGTTAAAGCCAATGACAAAGCTAGAAAACTATATAAAGATGTTTCTAAAAAATATCAAGAAAGCCTTACGTATTATAGTTTATTGAGTGAAGAAAAGCAAAGTCAGTTAATTGAAGAGATTTCTACTGATATTGGAAGATATAGAGGTCTAGTTGATGTTTTAATGATATACGAAGACAAGCAGTTTGTGGAAGCTGAAATGGAAAAGTACAATAACTTTATTCGTTTATTTACAGGGGAAGCACCAGAGCCAACGGAAAGAACGGAAAGAGATATTCCAAGTGATTCAAACTCGGTAATACAGGACAGTCTAGAATAGTAAATGAATTTTACCCCAACAACCACTCCGCAAGTGGTTAGATCATTATTTCCAAGCTTAGTTTGGGATATCCCTTCTAATGCTGAGAAAACTATTTACTTAACCTTTGATGATGGGCCTACACCTGAAATCACAGAATGGACACTTGATCAATTAAGGCAATACAATGCACAAGCAACGTTTTTTTGTATTGGAAAAAATGTAGAGGACCATCCTAAAATATTTCAGAAAATATTACAGCAAGGTCATGGTATTGGCAATCATACACAAAACCATGTTAAAGGCTGGAAAACTAGAACAGAAGACTATATAGATAACATTTCCACTTGTAATAATACTTTTGAGCTTCAAAATATAAAAGGCACTAAATTATTTCGTCCGCCTTATGGGCAAATCAAACCAAATCAAATAAAAGCGCTCAAAAAAAATCATTACAAAATTGTGATGTGGAGTGTACTATCTATAGATTGGGATCAGTCAGTTTCAAAAGAAAAATGCTTAAAAAACGTTATTGACAATACTACTTCGGGAAGTATTGTTGTGTTTCATGATAGTAAAAAAGCTGCAAAAAACATGCAATACGCATTGCCTAAAGTTTTAGAACACTTTAGCAGAAAAGGATATTTGTTTAAACGTATTCCTGAATAAGGCCAATTAATGTATTAGCATCTTGCTCACCACTTTGGCGCCATTTCATTTCACCATTTTTGTAAATAATAAGTGTTGGCAATCCTTTAATACGTAGGGCATCGGCTAAGTCTTTGTTTTTATCAACATCAATCTTTATAACTTTTGCCTTATCTCCAAGAGCAGCCGCTACATCTCTTAAAACCGCATGCATTGACACAGATTGTTCATTCCATTCTGTAAAGAAATCTAACAGAACAGGAATGTTAACATCTATTAATTCTCCAAACTTTGACATACTTTAAAGCTTTTAATCAAATGTGGTATTACAAATATAACATTTCCTTGCAATTAGGCATTATTTACGCCTTTTTTAAGCTCTATTACAGTTATTTCAGGCCAAATACCTACACGACCAGGAAATGCCAGAACACCAAATCCTCTATTTACATTTATAAATTGCTTTTTTTCTTCATATATACCAGCCCAATACTTATAGCGCCATTTTACAGGGCTCCATTTTATCCAACCAGGAATTTCTATACCAAATTGCATACCATGTGTATGACCGCTTAAGGTTAAATGATAGTGGTAATCATCATCAATAACCTGATGTTGCCAATGTGAAGGGTCATGACTTAATAGTATTTTAAAATCGTTAGCTTCTACATGTTCCGACGCTTTTTTTAAGTCCCCTTTTTGCTTAAATCCTTTTCCCCAATTCTCAACTCCAACAATGGCAATACGTTCGCCGTTTTTTTCAATAAAACGACTTTCGTTCTTTAATAAATCAAATCCAAGTTCTTTTTGAATACCTTCTAATTCTTCTAGATTTTCCTTTTTAGCTTGGTTAGAATCCCAACTTACATAATCGCCATAATCATGATTTCCTAAAACTGAATACATTCCATCTTTAGCACTCAGTTTTGAAAATGTTTGCTTCCATGGCAACATTTCTTTAGCCATATTATTTACCATATCGCCTGTAAATAGAATGGCATCAGACTTCTGTTCATTGATCAAACTAACAGCATATTCCAGTTTCTCTTTATTATCAAAACTCCCGCTATGTATATCGCTTATTTGTGTTAATCGATAACCATCGAAAGCTTCTGGCAGATCCTCAAAATGAAGGGTGTATTTTAATACTTTAAAGTTATATCGCCCTTTTACCATTCCGTATAAGAATGACCCAAAAGGAATGGCCGCTAAGCCTAAGGCTAACTGACTTACAAACGCTCTTCTTGACGGCATATAACCAGAAGATTCTGCTGTGCCACCTGTAGAAAAATAACGATACATAGCCTGAGGCACTCTAATAATGTCTTCTCCAAACATCATTATCATTACAACAATCTTTGGTATATATAAGGTTAAGAATAGTCCAATGGCAAGATTAACACTGGTATTGATTCCAGAACTACGATCTAACGTCGCTAACTGGTAAATAAAGTTTCCCAGAATAATAATAGAGATGATCAAATAAGCAATATTGATCCATTTATTTCTAAATGTGGTCTTTACAGCTTGAAAAGCATAAATATCAATTATCCCAAAAATTAAAATAAATACTATCCAACGAATCATAAGGCAATTTTATCAAATATACAGCATTTTACAACTAGAGAATGATTGTTAAAACTTATTTAACTATAAGTTAAGATTTACTATCTTTCTGCTTCATTAGCTAATCCACTTATGAAAAAAACACTACTCTCCCTTTTTGTCTTTTGTTTACTATTAAGTTGTTCTAAAAGCACCAACCTTACACCAGCAAAAAAAGACACTTCTTTAATAAATTATGTTAACCCATTTATAGGCACAGGAGGTCATGGACACACCTATCCTGGAGCAACAATGCCTTTTGGCATGATGCAATTAAGTCCTGATACACGACTAGATGGTTGGGATGGTTGTTCGGGCTACCATTATAGTGATAATTATATCTATGGTTTTTCGCATACACACCTAAGTGGAACTGGTGTAAGTGACTATGGAGACATCCTGCTCATGCCTACCAATGAAGTTAATTTTAATAATGGATCTGCTAAAGAAAAAGGCTATGGTGATTATTTTTCGCATGACAATGAAATTGCCGAACCTGGTTATTACAAAGTACATCTTGATTCTACTAATATAGATGTAGAATTGACTGTTTCTAAACGAAGTGGAATGCACAGGTATACTTTTCCATCAGCTGAAAACCAAATTGTTATTTTAGATCTAGATCATCGTGATGAGTTATTAGATTATAAAATTCAGCAAGTCGATAAAAATAATATTAAAGGACACAGGCATTCTAAAGCTTGGGCAACCGATCAACGTTTATTTTACGACATTCACTTTTCGCATCCAATAAAATCAATTCATTATTCTCAAGACGGAGTTCCAGTAACTAAAAATTTTAAATATAAAAGTAAAATCGCAGCTATTGAATTGGACAATCCTAATAATGAAATTGTAGAAATTACAATTGGAATTAGTCCTATCGATGAAAATGGTGCTAAAAATAATTGGGAACAAGAAATAGGTAATAAAGCATTTCAGGAGGTGATGATTAACGCTCAGGACACCTGGGAAAAACAACTTGAAAAAATAGTTGTTGAAAGTGATAGTAAAGATTATAAAACAAATTTTTATACTTCCATGTATCATACTATGATTGCTCCTAATTTATATCAGGATGTAGATGGACGCTATCGAGGTATGGATTTAAAAATACATGAAACCAAAGACTTTGACTATTATACCGTGTTTTCTCTTTGGGACACTTACAGAGCTACACATCCACTCTATACTATTATCGAACAAGACAGAACCAATGATTTCATCAACACCTTTTTAGCCAAATATAAAGAAGGCGGCATTATGCCTATTTGGGATTTATCTGGTTGTTATACTGGTTGTATGATCGGGTATCATGCGGTACCCGTTATTGCTGATGCCTATTTAAAAGGCATAAAAGATTACGATGTAAATCTTGCTTTTGAAGCTATGAAGCATAGCGCAATGCAAGACAAACTTGGACTAGAATCATATAAGAAGCTTGGCTATATTCCTGTAGAAATGGAAAGCGAATCGGTATCCAAAACACTTGAATACGCTTACGATGATTGGACCATAGCTCAAATGGCTAAGTCTTTAGGAAAAAAAGACGATTATAAACTATACTCAGAACGTGCGCAGTATTACAAAAATATATTTGATCCTGAATCACAATTCATGCGCGGTCGTTTTCGTAACACCTGGTTTGCGCCTTTCGATCCTTATGAAGTAAACTTCAATTATACCGAAGCTAACTCATGGCAATATAGTTTTTATGTGCCTCAGGATATTTCAGGTTTTATAACCCTTTTAGGGGGAAAAGACAAGCTAGAAGCCAATCTAGATAAATTGTTTGTAGCTGAAGCTGAAACTTCAGGTCGTAATCAAGCAGATATTACAGGTTTAATTGGCCAATACGCTCATGGTAATGAACCTAGTCATCATATGGCGTATTTGTACAATTTTGTAAATAAACCTCATAAAACACAAGAAAAGGTGCATCAAATTTTAACCGAATTATATCAAAATACACCTGATGGAATTTCGGGAAATGAAGATTGTGGCCAAATGAGCGCATGGTATATTTTAAGTTCCATGGGGTTTTATTCGGTAACTCCAGGGTCTAACCAATATATTATCGGAACTCCATTATTTGACAAAGCAACTATTAATTTAGAAAACGGAAAGCAGTTTACCATTACAGCAAACAACCTTAGTGACACTAATATATATATCAAAAACGCCGTTCTTAATGGGCAAACTTTAGAACATACATTTATCAATCATAGCGACATTATTAATGGCGGCTCTTTAGAGTTTGAAATGACAAATGAGCCTTCAAACTGGGGCACTAAAGAAGGGCAAGAACCTATTACAGCCATTACCGAACACTTAATTACACCTACACCATTTATTGCTAAAGGAGATGTGGCATTTAAGGGTCAAACCGAAATTACATTAGAAAATGTTGATAAAGATGCCCACATTTATTATCAATTAAATGATCAGGCATTTACTAAATACAAAGAACCGATTTCTATTTCTGAACCTATTTCACTAACTGTATATGCCGAAAAAAATGGCATAAAAAGTTCTGAGGTCACAACTGAATTTTATAAAATAGATCCTAACCTCAGCATTACATTAGAAACCGAATATGCCAATCAGTACAATGCTGGAGGAAATGATGCACTAATTGATGGTATTAAAGGGGCTAGAGATTTTAGAACTGGAACATGGCAAGGGTATTTTGATAGTGATGTAGTTGCTGTCGTAGATCTTGGAAAATCAAAACCAGTAACCTCTATTTCTGTTAACTTTTTAAAAGATCAACGTTCCTGGATCTTTTACCCAACTCAAGTTGAGTGTTTAGTTTCTAATGATGGTAAATCATTTACATCATTAGGCAATTACAAATTTGAAAAGATCACTAAATCTGAAGACGTTAATATTGAAACCGTAGAATTCAAACAACCAAGTAGTAAGTATCGTTATGTAAAAATAGTAGCAAAGAAATTAGGAAAACTTCCTGAATGGCACCTAGGATACCAACATGATGGAAGGAGCTGGTTATTTGTAGACGAGATTACAATAAAATAAATATTATGCCTTTTAATAATTTAATTCCGTTGCTAGAAGTAGAAAATATGGACGAGACCATTTCATTCTATGAAACCATACTTGATTTTAAATGTTTAGACAGGAGTAATAATGATTGGGCCATAGTAATTAAAGACGATGTGTCTATTATGTTTTCGGCTCGTTTATATAAAAACAAGCACCCTGAAACTTATATGACCGGAAGTTTATTTATAAGCACCGATGATGTAGACGTGATATGGCAAATTTTAAAAGATAAGGTAGATGTTTGCTATCCAATAGAAAATTTTGAATATGGCATGCGCGAATTTGCCATTTATGACAACAACGGTTATCGTCTACAATTTGGACAAGAAATCACTATTAACTAACTATATGAACCAACAAAAATCCTATCGCTCTTCATTTATTTTACTAACAACCTTATTCTTCCTTTGGGGATTTATAACTGTTTTGGTAGATTCATTAATCCCTAGACTAAGAGAATTATTTACCCTCACCTATTTTCAAGCAGGTTTAGTTCAATTTGCATTTTTTGGAGCTTATTTCTTGCTATCAATCCCAGCAAGTTACATTTTATCTAAAATTGGGTACAAAAAAGGTATTATTTTAGGATTACTAACGATGGCAACAGGCTGTTTATTGTTTTATCCTGCTGCTTCTTTTCGAGTGTTTGGTATTTTTATGCTAGCATACTTCATTCTTGCTGGCGGAATGACGATTTTACAAGTAGCTGCAAATCCATTCGTTGCTGTGCTTGGAAGCGAAGAAGGAGCTTCTAGTCGACTAAATTTATCACAAGCTTTTAATTCTTTAGGAACAGCTATTGCACCAGCAGTTGGCGCCTTATTTATTTTAAGTGACACTATTAAAACCGAAGATGAGATCGCCTCACTATCTGAAACTGCAAAAGAAACTTATTTAGCATCTGAAGCTTCAGCTGTACAATTGCCATTTTTAGGTTTAGCTCTTTTTATTGGCCTTATTGCTTTAATTTTTTTATTTGCTAAGCTCCCAGCATTAATAAATGAAAGATCTACTGGAACATATTCAGATGCTTTAAAAAACAAAAACTTGGTATTAGGTGTTTTAGGTATTTTCTTTTATGTTGGTGCCGAAGTTGCCATTGGCAGTTACTTGGTTAACTACTTTTTAGACATGAATCTGGTTTCTGTTATTAAAGAAAATGGATTAATGACATCTATAGCAGAAGGAATCTTAAATTCTGGATTAACAGATAACGACAATAAAGCTATAGTTGGTGTATTTGTTACCTTTTACTGGTCTGGAGCAATGATAGGTCGTTTTGTAGGATCCTATCTAACCAAAATTATGAAACCAGGAAAAGTACTAGGGATTTTTGCTACATGTGCTATTATTCTAATAGTTACATCTATTAGCACCACAGGTTTAGTAAGTATGTGGAGTATTTTGGCTGTTGGTTTATTTAATTCTATTATGTTCCCTACTATTTTTACTCTATCAATTGATGGTTTAGGCGAGCTCAAGCCAAAAGCTTCTGGTCTATTATGTACAGCTATTGTTGGTGGTGCTTTAATTCCGCCTTTATATGGTTATTTCACAGATATTATAGGCTTTAAAAGTGCTTTATTCTTTATAATAGCCTGTTATGCTTATATACTTTATTTTGGGTATAGAAACTTTAAAAAGACCGTTCATCATGCATAAGTATTTCACTATAATTGTTCTTCTAGTTATTCTAAGCTGCAAAAAGGAGGACTCAACCTCAACACAAAATGAAGAAACCTCATCATTAAAGAGTTATGCTGAGTATGTCAATCCTTTTATTGGTACTAAAAATATGGGACACACCTTTCCTGGTGCTACAGCCCCTTTTGGAATGGTACAATTAAGTCCGCAGACCAACTTTCAAGTTATGTTTAAAGACGATGGTTCTTATAATAAAAGAACCTATGAATATTGTTCAGGCTATCAATATGCAGATTCGACCATTATTGGTTTTACACATACAAACTTTAGTGGTACTGGACATTCAGATCTTGGTGATTTTTTGGTGATGCCAACTACTGGAAAACTTGTTTTAGATCCAATAAAAACTGAGGAAGGAAATAAAGGTTTTTATTCAAAATTCTCGCATGAAAATGAAAAAGCATCTCCTGGCTATTATCAAGTTCAGCTAGACGATTATAATATTAATGCTGAATTAACTGCTTCTGAACGTGTTGGATTTCATCAATATACTTTTCCTAAATCCAGCGATTCACATATAATTTTAGATATGGTGTACAATGTCTATCATCACGACAATAAAAATGTGTGGACTTTTATACGTGTTGAAAATGACACTTTAGTAACTGGCTATCGTCAAACCAAAGGTTGGGCTAGAACAAAAAAGGTGTTTTTTGCAATGACATTCTCAAAACCTTTTAAAAGTTATGGTCATAAAAAGTACAACAAGGAAACCTATAATGGATTCTACAGGCGCTTTAATGAAACAGAAAACTTTCCTGAAATGGCAGGAAAAGACATAAGAGCTTACTTTAATTTTGACACTGAAGAAAACGAACAAATAAAGATCAAGTTTGCACTATCCTCTGTAAGCACAAATGGTGCTTTAAAAAATTTAAAAACTGAAATTCCGCATTGGGATTTTAATAAAGTAAAAGAAGATACTGAGCAAAAATGGAATAAGGAACTTTCGGTTATTGAGGCTCAAACATTAACGGAAGACGATAAAAAAACCTTCTATTCAGCCTTATATCATACTATGCTTACGCCAATAATTTATGAAGATGTAGATGGACAATATAGAGGTTTAGATCAAAACATTCATACTTCTGATGGATTTACTAATTACTCTATCTTTTCACTATGGGACACATATCGTGCGTTACATCCATTATTCAACATTATTGAACCTGACAGAAACAATGACATGATCAAGTCGATGCTAGCACATCATGATGAAAGTGTTCATAATATGTTGCCTATTTGGAGTCATTATGCCAACGAAAATTGGTGTATGATAGGCTATCATGCTACTTCGGTTATTGCTGATGCTATGGCAAAAAATGTTGGTGATTTCGATCACAATCGCGCTTTACAAGCTTCAGTAAACACAGCGAATGTGAGGTATTTTGATGGATTAGGCGATTATATAGATTATAAATATGTTCCAGACGACAAAAGCCATTCATCAGTATCAAAAACATTAGAGTTAGCGTATAACGATTGGTGTATTGCGCAAATGGCTCGTCAAGTTTCTGATGGTAAAACTGAAACCGAATTTTTAGAAAGAGCTGAATATTATAACAATGTATATGATCCATCAATTGGCTATATGCGTCCAAAATTATCTGATGGTACTTTTAGAAAAGATTTTGATCCATTAGATACTCATGGTCAGGGTTTCATTGAAGGCAATGCATGGAATTATGGTCTTTATGTGCCGCAGGATATAACGAAAATGATAGATATGATGGGCGGAAAAGAACGTTTTAGTCAACATTTAGATTCGCTATTCACCATGCAACTTGACGACAAGTATATTTCAAAAAACGAGGATATTACCAGAGATGGCATTATTGGTAATTATGTACATGGTAACGAACCTGGGCATCATATTCCTTACTTATATAATTGGACTGACAAACCATACAAAACTCAAGAACGTGTAAGAATGATCATGGAAACCATGTATGGCAATAAAGAAGATGGCTTATGTGGTAATGATGATGCAGGACAAATGAGTGCTTGGTATATATTCAGCAGTTTAGGATTTTATCCTGTAACTCCAGGATCTCCTAACTATGCTTTAGGAAGTCCCTTAGTTAAAGAAGCCAAAATTCACTTAAGCAATGGAAAAGCTCTAACAATTAAGGCCTCCAATCAAAGTAAGGACAATGTATTTGTAGAAAGTGTTTCTGTTAATGGTAAACTTATAGAAGGAACGCTTTTACACCATCATGATATAATGAATGGTGGTGAAATTATATTTAAAATGACTAACCAACCAAAATCAAAATAACTATGAAACGTAGGAACTTTATAAAAAATGCTTCATTAACAGGCGTGGGAATTGCAGTAGGAAGCACATTATCAAGCTGTGGAGAAATAAAATCTGAAGAGCCAAAACCAACAGCTGCTCCCGAAAAAGCATCACTACCTATAGTTATTGCTACCTGGGATGTAAAAAGAGCAGTGGCTACAGCAGGTGAAGCTTTACAAAATGGAGAAGGAATACTTAGTGCTTTAGAAAAAGGATGCAACATTGAAGAAGAAGATGAAAGCAACCAAACTGTTGGTAAAGGTGGACGACCAGATAGAGATGGCAATGTAACACTAGATGCTAGTATTATGGACAAACATGGTAATTGCGGTTCTGTGGTTTATATGCAAAATATTACGCATGCTATTTCTGTAGCTAAAAAAGTAATGGAAGATACGCCTCATGTAATGCTAGCTGGTAAAGGTGCCGAACAGTTTGCTGTTGAATCTGGAATGAAACGTGAAAACCTTCTAACCGAAAAATCTAAAAAAGAATGGGAGAAATGGTTAGAAGAGAAAGAATATAAACCAATTATCAATATTGAAAACCACGATACTATTGGCATGTTAGCTATGGATGAAAATGGAGATATCTCTGGCGCTTGTACTACAAGCGGACTAGCTTATAAAATGGCAGGACGTGTTGGCGACTCTCCTATTATAGGTTCAGGATTATTTGTAGATAACGAAATTGGCGCTGCAGTTGCTACAGGAATGGGAGAAGAAGTAGTAAAAACCGTTGGTAGTTTTTTAGTCGTAGAACTTATGCGTCAAGGAAAAACACCTCAGGAAGCTTGTGAAGAAGCTATAATGCGTATTATTGATAAGCCAAACAGTAATTATAAAAATGTACAGGTAGCCTATATTGCTATTAACAAGAAAGGAGAAACAGGATATTATTCAATTCATGAAGGCTTTAGTATGACAAAATTCCAGAATAATGAAAATGTCAATATTAAATCCGATTTCTACAATAAGAAATAACGTTATATTCAAAATATAAAAGAAGGGATTATTCGACTATTATGAATAATCCCTTTTCATTTTTTAAATCTGAAATATTTTCTTACAACATTTCATCCGTGAAAATTGTACTTCATCTAGACTAAAAACGCTTGAAACCCTTATATAATGGGTGTTTTAAAAAGACGAAAAGCAAATTTTATCTATAAAGTGCAAAAAAATAATCCGTTGAAATTAAAAAAAACGTGCATTTCATCGATATTTTAAACAGAATCGCCCGAATAACCCCGATTTATCTGCATTTCATCAAAAATTTACAACCATAACTTCCTATGTGTCTTTACTTTGCTTCAGAAACAAACCCCAAGTCATGAACAAAGTATTAATAGTAATAGCATTTTTAATCGTTCCTTTTTTCGCAACTGCGCAAAACGATACTAAAGTTGAAACTAATGAAGTTAAAACTGAGATTACAACTTCTATTAAGCAAGAAGTTACTATTAAGAAAGTAGACGTAATTAGCATTAATCCAAAGACACAAAATTTAGACCTTAACTTTAAGAAGAGTAACGATATCATTAGCGTTAAGGCTTACATAAAAAGCTTACAGTTAAAGCGTAATGCTTCTGTAATGAGTTAAAATATAATTTTAACGAAATAATAAATAGCTAAAAGAGTTGAACAATGTTCAACTCTTTTTTTTATTTTTGACAACATATTGATTAATGCACACTCCTATCTTTAATGATACAAAAGCTCTTAGCCCTAAGCCTATTTCTTGTAATAAGTACTGTACAGGCACAATCTACTGAACCAAAGTCAGTATCTCAAAACCTTAACAACGATAGTGTTTCCTTAGATTATACATTAGAAAGCGATGAGATATTGCTTGACGACACTATAATTGTAGCTCCAAACCCGTCTGCTACCCTTATTCATATCACCAGTAAAATACTTCCAGAACAACTTGAATTATATGACCTTAAAGGGAAATTTATTCATAGGTCACAATCTAATGAGTATATAAACTTTGATGTTTTAAATCAAGGAACTTATCTGCTTAAATTACGCTATAGCGACTTTACTGCTATAAAAAAAGTTGTTAAGAAATAGTACAAGCTTATTAATTTAAATTCCGCTATAAGTTTTGTAGTTTTATAAACTTCAACAAAACATAAAATGGCAGAACAAAAACGTTTATTTTTATTAGACGCCTATGCGTTAATCTTTAGAGGGTATTATGCTTTTATTAAAAACCCAAGGATTAATTCCAAAGGGTTAGATACTTCAGCAATTTTAGGATTTACCAATTCTCTCCTAGATGTAATAAAACGTGAACGCCCAGATCATTTAGCTGTGTGTTTTGATAAAGGAGGGAGTATAGATCGTATAGAAATGTTCCCAGAATATAAGGCAAACAGGGATGAAACCCCTGAAGCCATTAAAATAGCCGTTCCGTATATAGAAAAAATACTCAAGGCTATGCATATTCCTATCATGGTGAAAGAAGGCTACGAGGCTGATGATGTTATTGGAACCCTTGCAAAACAAGCTGAAAAACAAGGTTACCAGACTTTTATGGTTACTCCAGATAAAGATTTTGCTCAATTGGTTAGCGAAAATATATTTATGTATCGCCCTCGATTTGGAGGAGGCTATGAAACTTGGGGTATTAAAGAGGTTCAAGAAAACTTTGAAATAGAACACCCAGAACAAGTCATTGACTTTTTAGGCATGAAAGGTGATGCTGTTGATAATATCCCTGGACTTCCTGGTGTGGGTGATAAAACCGCTAAAAAGTTTTTAGCTCAATATGGAAGTATGGAAGGTCTTTTAGCAAACACGCATGAGCTAAAAGGCAAAATGAGGGAGAAAGTAGAAGCTAATGCCGAACTCGGACTATTATCAAAGAAGCTGGCGCGGATTCTACTTGATGTGCCTGTAGAATTTGACGAGAAAGATTTTGAACTTAATACTCCAGATATAGATAAGGTTAAAGAGATTTTTATTGAACTTGAGTTTCGTCGTTTAACAGAGAATCTATTAAAAACATTTGCCGTACAGCCCTCAGAAGAGGCTGGAACTATTACTGAAGTCAAAACAGAAAAGCCTAAACCTAAATCAACTACAACTGCTGGAGCTGGTCAGTTTTCACTGTTTGGAGGTTCGGACGAAGTAACACCCGAAGCTGATACCTCATTTGGAAGAAAGTCATCTGAGAACACCTCTCATTTCTATCAAAGTGTCGCATCTGGACTTGCTATGGATTTGTTCTTAAAACAACTTATGCAACAATCCTCGGTTTGTTTTGATACCGAAACAACTGGCATCAATCCAATTGTAGCAGAACTAGTTGGTATTGCTTTCTCATGGGAAGCTGGTAAGGGTTTTTATATTCCATTTCCAGAAGATAAGGCCGAAGCACAACAACTTATTGAGCAATTACGTCCATTCTTTGAAGCTGAGCATATTGAAAAAATTGGTCAGAATTTAAAATACGATATTAAAGTTCTTGCTAAATATGGTATTGAAGTAAAAGGTAAATTTTTCGATACTATGATTGCTCATTACTTGATCAATCCAGATATGCGTCATAATATGGACGTTCTTTCGGAAACCTATTTAAATTACACGCCAATTTCTATTACAGAGCTAATTGGGAAAAAAGGGAAGAATCAATTATCGATGCGTGACGTACCTTTAGACAAGCAAACCGAATACGCTGTTGAAGACGCTGACATTACACTACAGTTAAAAGAGCACTTTCAAGGCGAACTTAAAGAGGCCAATACTAAAAAGTTATTTGACGATTTAGAAATTCCTTTGGTAAAAGTGCTAGCATCAATGGAACTTGAAGGCATTAATCTAGATAAAGAATTTCTTAATTCGCTTTCAGAAGAATTAACTAATGATATTGAGGCTTTAAAAGCTAAAATCTATGACGCTGCCGGAGAAGAATTCAATATTGCTTCCCCAAAACAATTAGGTGTTATTCTGTTTGAAAAAATGAAGCTTGTAGACAAGCCTAAAAAAACCAAAACCGGGCAATACTCTACAGCCGAAGATGTGTTGAGCTATTTGGCAAAAGACCATGAGATTATTCAAAATATATTGGATTTTAGGGGCTTATCTAAACTAAAAAGTACTTATGTTGATGCATTACCAACACAGGTTTTAGAGCAAACAGGGCGTGTACATACAGATTATATGCAAACCGTTGCAGCTACTGGACGTTTAAGTAGTAACAACCCTAATTTACAGAACATTCCTATACGTACAGAACGCGGAAGACAAGTACGTAAAGCTTTTATCCCGAGAAATAAGGACTATACCTTGCTTGCTGCCGATTACTCTCAAATAGAATTACGTGTTATAGCAGCATTAAGTAAAGAAGAAACCATGATTAATGCCTTTAAAAATGGTGAAGACATTCATGCCTCTACAGCAGCAAAAGTGTTTAATGTGCCTTTAAATGAAGTTACACGCGAACAACGTAGCAATGCCAAAACAGTCAATTTTGGAATTATCTATGGTGTATCTGCCTTTGGATTAAGTAATCAAACAGATCTAAATCGTACTGAGGCTAAAGAACTTATTGATACTTATTATGCTACGTATCCTAAACTTCGCGCCTATATAAGCACACAAGTAGATTTTGCGCGTGATAATGGTTATGTAGAAACAGTTTTAGGAAGACGTCGCTACTTAAAAGACATCAATTCGCGTAACGCTGTTGTACGTGGTGCTGCAGAGCGAAATGCAGTAAATGCCCCAATACAAGGAAGCGCAGCTGATATTATTAAAATTGCTATGATTAATATTCACAATAAACTTAACGAAGGTAATTATAAAACTAAAATGTTACTCCAAGTACATGATGAATTGGTTTTTGACGTTTATAAACCTGAATTAGACGCAATGAAATCATTAATAAAACATGAAATGGAGAACGCTTATAGTCTAGCTGTACCACTAGATGTTGACTTTGATAGTGGAGACAATTGGCTGGAAGCACATTAAGAAAAAACCAATATTTACCTATACCATACATGGAAGTACTAAAAACACTTGCCTACTTTGCCGTATTTAAATACCCTCTTACTAAGGAAGAGTTACTACTCTATTCGTATGGTAAAGAGTCTGATTTAAATAGTGAAATTGACAGTCTTTGCAATCAAGGTATTATTTATGAGTTTAAACAATTTTATTACATTGAAGACGATATTGATGTTGTAAACAGGAGAATTAGTGGAAACATCAAAGCTAAAAGTGTTCTACCTAAAGCTTTAAATTCTGGAAGGTTTATTTCTAAATTCCCTTTTGTAGAAAGTGTAAGCATTTCTGGGGCTTTATCTAAAGGGTATTATGATGAAAATGGTGATTTTGACTTCTTTATCATCACTACTCCAAATAGACTTTGGGTGGCTAGAACTTTTCTAATACTTTATAAAAAGATTTTCCTTTTAAATTCTAAAAAGTTTTTCTGTGTTAATTATTTTGTTGGTAATAACAACCTCACTATTTCTGAGCAAAACAGATTTACAGCTACTGAAATTGCAACACTTATTCCAGTAACCGGAAAAAATGCTTCTAATAACTTTATAGAAAAAAATAAGTGGGTCGATAACTACTTTATGAATTTACCAAAGAAAGATCTTTCTGAAGTTAGAGATATAAAAAAGCCTTTTTTAACCTTATTACTTCAAGCGCTTTTAAACTTACCCATAGGAAATACAATAGATAATCTATTTCGAAAATTCACATTAAAAAAATGGAATAAAAAGTTTAATTACTTGAATAAAGAAGACTTTAAAGTTGCCATGAAATCCACAAAAAATGTATCAAAACATCACCCTCAAAACTTTCAAAAGAGAGTTTTAGATCAATGGCAAATTAAATATAAAGAACTAGAATCTTCTGTGAAAAATAAACTAATTGAAGAACATGCTTGATATTGTATTCTCTCATTCATACTTCTATAGGTTCGATCCTAAGCAATGGAAAAATAAAACACCTTACCCTCCTTTAGGAACTATTTATGCAGCCTCATATTTAAGAGAAAATGGTTATTCAGTTGATTTATTTGACACAAATTTATTAGAAGATCCTCATAAAATTTCTCCCTATTTAAGTACTCACAAACCCAAGTATTTTGTACTGTTTGATGATGGGTTTAATTATCTCACTAAAATGTGTCTTACTAATATGCGAGAAGCTGCATTTAAGATGATTGCCATTGCCAAATCATTAGATTGCAAAATCATTGTAAATAGTTCAGATTCAACAGACCATTATGAAAAATATTTAGATGCTGGAGCAGATATTATTATTAAAGGAGAAGGAGAAATTACTTTAAAAGAAGTAATTGATAATTATGAAAATAATACTGCTATCAACAATATTAAAGGTATTATTTTTAAATCTGAAGAAGATATAATAACTACTGCCCCTCGAGTAGTTTTAAAGGATTTAGATGAATTACCTCTACCTGCTTGGGATTTAATAGATATTGATGCTTATAAGCATATTTGGAAACAAGGCAAACAACCTTTTACTTTAAATATAGCTACTACCAGAGGGTGTCCATACAAATGCAATTGGTGTGCTAAACCTATTTATGGAAATCGTTACAATTCGCATTCACCACAATATATTGTTAAACTCATAAAACATCTTTCAAATACATACAATGTAGAACGTTTTTGGATGTGTGATGACATTTTTGGGCTAAAACCTAATTGGGTTCAAGAATTCAATACAGAACTTAAAGCTGAAAATTTATCTATTTCTTATTTTATTCAAAGTCGTGTTGATCTTTTATTAAAAGAAGATACTATTGA
This sequence comes from Flavobacteriaceae bacterium, assembly GCA_030148025.1. Taxonomy (GTDB): domain Bacteria; phylum Bacteroidota; class Bacteroidia; order Flavobacteriales; family Flavobacteriaceae; genus JASBUG01. The sequence goes on from JASBUG010000044.1 coordinate 74,874, forward strand.
TGCTTTGGCGCAAAGTGGATTAGAAGAAGTATGGATTGGTGCCGAAAGTGGTTCACAGAAAATTCTGGACGCTATGGACAAAGGTACTCAGGTTGAACAGATTTATCGGGCTACAAAACTTTTACAAGAGAAACGAGTGCGCGTTGCCTTTTTTATTCAATTTGGGTATTTGGGTGAAACTAAAGAAGACATATACAAAACCATAGACATGATCAAAGAACTAGTTCCAGACAACATTGGTGTATCTGTATCATACCCGCTTCCTGGAACTAAGTTTTATGACAAGGTAAAAGATGATTTAAAGTTAAAAGCCAATTGGACAGATTCTGACGATTTAGCAATGATGTTTAAGGGTACTTACAGCACAAAATTTTACAGGAAGCTACAACGTTATGTTCATAAAGAGTTTAGAATTAGTCAAGCGAAGCAATTCGCAAAAAGACTTTTAAAAACGCCTTTTGCCTTAAATAAATCAGAGTTTCGTTTGTTGTTATTATCACTTTATTACATTCCTTCATCTTTTATAGATAAGCAGATGTTAAAACAAATGGCGCATACTAATGACTAGTGATTTTGATATAGCTTCAAAGCATTATGATAATGTATTTACCTTTTCCAAAATAGGTAAAGCGCAAAGACAAAGGGTTTATAAAAATGTTCATGATATTTTTCGCCCTAAAAAGCTTCTTTCAATTTTAGAACTTAATTGTGGTACTGGTGAAGATGCCTTACATATGGCCAACTTAGGTCATAATATTCTTGCTACAGACATTTCGGAACAAATGATTACAGTAGCCAACTCTAAAAAAGGCATTAAAAATTTAAAGTTCAAGGTTCAAGACATTAATTCACTAGACAACACTTCTATCAAACATCCTTTTGATGTGATTTTTTCAAATTTTGGTGGTCTTAATTGTCTTTCGCCTCAAGAACTATCTTCTTTTTTTTCAAAAGCATCCAAATTGCTTAATGACAATGCAAAGTTAATCTTAGTAATTATGCCAAAGCATTGTCTGTGGGAGCGTTTCTATTTTAGATTAAAAGGGGAACGTCAAAAAAGTATAAGAAGAAATACTAATAAAAGTGTTCCGGTAAATGTAGATGGTGTAAAGGTAAACACATGGTATTACAACCCTGATGACATTATTAATTTAACTCAAAATAAATTTCGGGCAGTTAAAATAAAACCTATTGGTTTAGCAATTCCACCATCCTATATGGAAGCATCCATTTTAACTAAAACAGGTGTTTTTCATATCTTATTAATGCTTGAAAAACTATTATGTTTTTCGAAGTTTTCTAAGTATGCTGATCATTTTTTAATTGAACTTGAAAAACAATGAGTATTGTTTTAACACATGCATATTACTTATATGAAGATGCTAAGGAACAGCAAATCATGAAGCCTTATGCACCTTTGGGTTTATTGTATATTTCAGCTTATTTAAATAATCATAGTGTTAAGAATTATGTGTTTGATAGTACATTTTCTTCTTTTGAAAAGCAACTTACCTTTATAAAGAACAAACAACCAAAAGCTGTTGCTATTTACACCAATTTAATGACTAAAATTAATGTGATTAAATTAATTAAGGCCATAAGATCTGATGTCAATCTAAATGACACAAAAATTATATTAGGAGGTCCAGATGTCACTTACAATTGTAAAAACTACTTATCTCAAGAAGCAGATTTTTTAGTCATAGGCGAAGGTGAACAAACAACATTAGAACTCTATCAAGCTATTGCAGATAATTCCGATTTTAGTAAAATAACAGGTATTGCTTATTTAAACAATCAAGAAGAATTAATAAAAACTGCTCCTAGAAAAAAATTAAAAGACCTTTCAGAACTTCCGCTTCCAAACAGAAGTGCTATTTCAATAAACAACTATTTGGATACTTGGAAAAAATATCACGGTAAAAACTCTATGACTGTGAGCACACAAAGAGGTTGTCCTTATACCTGCAAATGGTGCAGTACTGCTGTTTACGGACAAAGTTATAGAAGGCGACCTGCCAAATTAGTGGTTGAAGAGCTTAAATTATTAAAAGACACGTATAATCCAGATAGTATTTGGTTTGTTGATGATGTATTTACTGTAAGTCATAAATGGATCGAAAGTTTTCACAATGAAGTTTTGGAACAAGGTGTAAAAGTTCCATTTGAATGCATCACTAGAGCAGAACGTTTAAATGATAAAGTACTTCAACTTTTAAAAGAAGCTGGATGTTTTAGAATTTGGATTGGTGCCGAAAGTGGCTCGCAAACTATTATTGATGCCATGGACAGACGTGTGGATGTTGAAACTGTTAAAACAGCCATACAAAAAACCAATGCATTAGGTATTGAAACAGGCACGTTCATTATGGTTGGTTATCCTGGAGAACAGGAATTAGATATAAAAAAAACGATTACGTACTTAAAAGATGCTAATCCAACACATTTTACAATAACTGTAACCTATCCTATCAAAGGAACAAGTCTTTATAATGAGATAGAAGATCGCATTACACATCAGCCTAATTGGGCTACTTCAACCGATAGAGATATTGATTTTAAAAGAACCTTTTCAAGAAAGTACTACGACTATGCTGTAAAACATATTGTAAATGAAGTAAATTATCACAAACATTATTTAAGTGATGATAAAAATGCTCTTAGGGCTTTAAAATTAAAAATGAAATCTGTTCTTGCTTTTGGAGGCATGAAATTATTTAGATGATCAAGATGAATTTAGATGTCTTTCAAAAAGTAAATAACGTATATTATTTGAGTGAGAAAAGCCTAGAGTTTTCTGACCTTTATACGAAGGTTAGAGACAAAGAACAACGCATTCTTACAGATAGTGAAGTTGCGACTTTACCCTTTCTTAAAAACCATAAGTTGAGTAACGAGTGGGAATTACGTCAACAATCTACTAGACGTTTTTTATCCTATTTAAATAAAAAAAACACTCCACTCACTATTTTAGATTTAGGATGTGGTAATGGTTGGTTTTCCAATGCAATTGCAACTGCCTCAACTCAAAATAATGTATTAGGGTTAGATTTAAATGTGTCGGAATTAGAGCAAGCCTCCAGAGTATTTAAGCAAGATAATTTACAGTTTGCTTATGGTAATATTTTTGAAATTAATTTAACTCTTGATTCAAAGTTTGACATTATCACTTTAAATGCTTGCGTACAATATTTCCCTGATTTCAGGCTCTTATTTAGCAAACTCAAAACATTTTTAAAACCTCAAGGAGAAATTCATATTATAGATTCTCCGTTTTATGATACTTCTGAAATAAAAAGTGCAAAACAACGCACCGAAAACTATTATAAAGAGTTGGGCTTTCCTGAAATGACTGAACATTATTTTCATCATTCTAAAAACGACATTAGCTCATTTCAAACATTATATCATCCTACTCGTAGTTTTTTAAGTAAGCTATTTAAAAAAGACTCCCCTTTTTCTTGGATAGTTTTTAAAAACAGATATTTCTAATATTGATATTGTCTTTTCAATTAACTTGTTACCTTTAGTTTTTAAATATTTCGAGAAATTTGAAGCAATATCTTAATCTTATTGTTTTTTTTATTTTAACCATTACATTAATAACCATATTGCTCGTTTTAGGCTTTGATGGTCTTTATGGTCAAGATGCTTATGAATACTTGAGATATACTAAAGCTTTCGTTTCCTTTTTTAAAAATGGTGAAGACCCAGGCGATTATTTTTGGCCTGTTTACTACCCTCTTATAGGAAGTATTTTTAGCCTTTTATTGAAGAATGAGGTATTTGTACTACAGCTGATTAGTGTTACTTCCATTGGTATTTGTCTTGTATATTTAAAAAAAATAATATCACTTGTTTATGATACTAAAAATTACATATTTATTTATGTTATCTTGTTTTTTGCAGGAGCTCCTTATGTTTTTAAAGTAGGCGTGAGCATTATGAGTGACATGCTTGCCACTTGCTTCATTGTGTTGACATTTTATCAAGGTATTTTATACACAAAAGAAAAACATATAAAGCATTTATATATTGCTGCAATTTTTGCAATTTCGGCTATTATGACACGCTATGCCTCGGGTGTAGTGATATGTCCTTTGTTTATCTATTTACTCCCCAAATTCTTTAAACATAAACACTTTTATTTCCATTTACTTCCAATAGTATTCATTATAGGTATTCTTTCATATCCACACCTATACATTAGGAGTAATAATGCTACTGAATTTTTGAATCACAATTGGATTACAAGTTGGAGTTTTAAACATTTATTTCTTTCAGAGTTTACTACCCCAGATGGGTTTCAGAGTTATACAACTCCTAATATAGTTTATAGTTTTTATAACCTTTTTCATCCTTCTTATTTTTTCTTAGGCTTACCATTATTAGTTTTTATAAAAAAAGAGATTTTTAAAAGTACTTGGATACGTTTATTTGTTATTAGCATAGCTGTTTATGCAATATTCTTAGCAGGCATCCCATTTCAAAATAAGCGTTTTTTACTTTTATCTTTCCCTTTAATTCTCATTATATGTTACCCTGTTTTTTTAAAAGCAATATTTCTACTTAAAACCCCTATTTATCAATATTTATGCATAGTCACAATTTTATTTATTCAGATATCTCTTATTTATTTTTCATTTAAACCTATAATAAAAAGAGTTACTTTAGAAAAAGAACTCTTTGCTTTAATGTCACCATATCAAAATAACACTTTATATAGTTTTGATATAGATATTGCCTTACAAGGAAGAGGCCTTTTATTTGATTATAAAAACATGTTTTTAGATCTCTATACAAATTTTGAGAAAGACGACCTTATTCTATTTAATTATAAAAAATTTGAACAGCAATGGAATAATAAAAACCCTATGATTAATTGGGATTATGCCAATAAACATTATAATTTAACTCTAATTAATAGTTTAGATAATGGATGGGAGTTATATAAAATAGTTAATGATAAAAATTAATGTAATTTGTCATTATAATTTTAATGGAAAGAAAATTTATTCCACATATTGTTTTTTTAACTCCTGGATTTGCAACATCAGAAAAGGATTCTACAGCTATTCCTGCTTTACAAGTGTTTTTGAAAAGTCTCAGAAAATCACTTCCAAATTATAAGATGACCATTATTGCTTTTCAGTATCCTTTTTCAAATATAAAATATAACTGGAATAGTATAGAAGTGATTCCACTCATGGGAAAAAATAAAATTCACAAAAAGCCTTATACTTGGTATACGGCTCTAAAAACTTTAAAAAAAATACATTGTGAAAACCCAATATCAACAATCCATAGTTTTTGGATAGGTGAGTGCTCTCTCATTGGGCAAAAATTTGCTTCTAAGCATAAGCTTCCTCATATAACAACTATAATGGGACAAGAGAGTGTAAAAAAGCCTCTGTTTTATAGATTACTTAACCCTCAAAGAACAATCTTAGTATCGCTGTCTGAAAATCATATGAACGATATTAAAACAACGCTTGGTTTACCATCTCAAATTATCCCTTGGTTTATTGAGCCTGATGAATTTCCTGAAATTGATACAAGCTCAATAGATATTTTGGGTGTTGGTTCTTTAAATAAGGTAAAAAACTATGAATCTTTTATCAATATAATTTTTGATTTAAAAAAAATATATCCTGAGATAAAAGCTGAAATATTAGGAAGCGGCATTTTACATTCTCATCTGCAAAACAAAATTGATAAACTTAAGTTGCAAAACAATGTTACGTTAACTGGTTTAGTTTCAAGAGAAACTGTATTAAAAAAAATGAGTAAATCACGTATTTTACTTCACACGAGTGACTATGAATCTTTTGGATTGGTGTTTTCAGAAGCTCATTTTTCCGGAATGAAAATAGTATCTAAAAATGTTGGTGCTTCAAAAAGCTCAGCACATTGGAAAGTGTGCAATTCTGATATAGAAATGACCGATGCTTGTGCCTATTTTTTACTACAATCTCAAGTTAAAAAACGTATCTTGTTGCATTCAAAAAAAGATTGTTTAACAGCCTATGAAAAATTGTATGACAAGGCAATTTATGCATTTAAATAAGCCCTTAACTTGATGGTTCCTTTATATAGTCATGTCAATAATGCTTTGCAATTAATTCCGATACACTACAGAAAAAGAGCAGTTTTCTTTTTAATTTCCTCTGTAATTTTATTGGTTTTAGATATTTTTTCTTTGTTTTTGTTAATCCCTCTGATTATTTCTTTTTTAGATCCTGAATACTTGATTAACATTTTTTCTTTAGAAATTCCAGCAAAATACAAACCCTATCTGGCTCTTGCTGTTTTATCTTTTTTTTTAATTAAAAACTACCTCTCTATTTTCTTAAATAAAAGACAGGCAAAAATAGCATATCAACTTAGTTCTGAATATTCTATTTTGTTAGCTAAGCACTATATTTTAGGAAACTATGCTGCATTTAAAAAACAGAAGAAATCATCTATGATAAAAGATATTATTTTTATTAGCAATGATTTTGTAACCAACATTTTACTGTCTATTAGTGCTATCTTTTCTGAATTTTTGTTACTTCTTGTGATTTTGTCTATTAGCTTGCTTTATTATCCTATTCCTTCTCTGGTTATTACTCTTTTATTAGGGACTACGTTATGGATTTTTAAACGTTACAATCATAGTGTCCTCAAAAAAATCAATGATACTAGGGACAAAGATTATGAAACAAATCTTAATAATCTTACTAATTTAATTAATGGTTTTTTATCAATTAAATCTCCTGGTTTACAAGATTCATTTATAAAGCGTTTTAAAAATTCGAATACACAACTAAATAAAAATTACGCGCTATTACATGCTATAAGAATGAATACAAGTAAACAAACAGAAGTTATTATGATTCTTATACTCTGTAGCATTTATATATTTTTACAATTCTTTTCTGTAGAAGTTGAAATCATCGCTTTTTTATCTTTATTTGCTGCATTGCTTTTTAAGGCAATCCCTTCAATCAATAAATTAAATATGAGTTTTACAAACTTTAATTCCCATATATACTCTATTGATATTTTAAAACACAAATTGGCCGCCATTCCTAAAGTTAATCCCTCTACAAAATCGCTTAATTTTACATCTTCTATTACAATTAAAAATTTGTCTTTTGCATATGAAATGCCTCATTTTCTTTTTAAAGACTTTAACCTAACAATTAACAAAGGAGATTATATTGGTGTTACAGGTAAGTCTGGAGTTGGAAAAACCACCTTATTGAATATTATTGCAAAACTTATAAATATTGATTCTGGAGAAATTTATCTTGACAAGCAATTAATAGATCAGAATAATAAATATAATTACTTTAAGCTCATCTCGTATTTAACCCAAAAACCTTTTATATATGAAGGCAGTATTTTAGATAATATTTTGCTTTCAAAAGAGCCTTACGATAGTAATAAATTACAAGATATTTTAAACGCCTTAGAATTAGATATCGTTATAGATAAACTACCTAAAGGATTACATACTTATATAGGAGTTGATGGCAATATCTTATCTGGTGGGCAATTACAACGTTTAGCTATAGCTCGGGCACTTATGAATCCTTCTGAAATACTCATTCTTGATGAAGCTACTAGTAATTTGGATGAGACTACTGAAAAAAAAGTGTTGAAATATATAAGAACCTTTGCCAAAAACAATGGTCTTACAGTCATGTCTATTTCTCATCACATACATCATAATACTAATATCTACACCTCTATTATTAATTTAGATAATCATGAAATTTAGTATTATAACCATAACATATAATCGTGCTGATTTAATTGGAGAGACTATACAGAGTGTTTTAGATCAAAGCTATCAAAATTACGAATTGATCATAATAGACGACGGATCTACTGATAATACTGAAGATATAGTTAACACCTACAAAAAGAAGAGTTCAAATAAAATTCAGTATATAAAAAACAAGCACACAGGAACACCTAGTATATTGAGAAATATTGGTTTGCAAAATGCCACTGGTGAGTTAATATCTATTTTAGATTCTGATGACATTTGGCTAAAAGATAAGCTACAAGAAACTTACAATGTATTTAAAAACCATCCTGAAGTTGTTTTTATGTTTCATAATTTAAGACATTTCTTTTCAGATGTTAATTCACCAACTCCTCCATATTACAACTATCAGAGGAATTTTTATAAGAACATTACGAAAGAGCTAATCATGGGAGATATTTTGGCTTTTCCAGTGTTTACTATGCGTTCTTCATTAATTAATGATATAGGTCTATTTGATGAAGACATTGTAGAAGGACAACATGATTATTATATAAAAGTTAGTTTATTACATAACATATACTATTTAGATAACCCTTTAACTCTCATGAGAAGGCATAAAGGTAATTACACAAAAAACTTTGATGTCATTCATATGTTGGACGCCCTTAAAACATATAACAATCTTTATCACGATAAAAAAATGACTCGTAAATTGCATCTGTTAGCTACAAATTTTTTAAATTTCAAAATAGCTAAGTATTTTTTCTCTGTTAACGATTTAAATCAAGGCATGAAGTATCTTAATGTTATTTTTAAACATAATTCCATTTTTAATAAATGGTATATAAAATCATGGCTTTTAAAACAAAGAGTGTCTTAGCATGAGTTTATCTACAATAAAAAGTCTCAACAAAAAATATTTTCCTAAAAACTACCTATTCTCTCCAGAATGGATTGTTCTTGGCGTTAATAATGTATGTAACTTACATTGTAAAATGTGCGATGTTGGCACCAAAAACATGGACACTAATTTTGCGCAAAATCTAGTTGGTACTCATCCTTTAAATATGCCATTAGAGCTTATTAAAAAAATTATTGATCAGATGGCTATTCACTATCCTAAATCTAAATTAGGTTATGGATTTACAGAGCCTTTGGTGTATCCTCATCTGGAAGCTTCCTTAGATTATGCTAACTCAAAAAATATTAAAACTGCAATTACAACTAATGCACTTACTTTAAAACAAAAAGCCGCAGCTATAGTTAAACATAAAACGTCTGATATTTACATTTCTTTAGATGGCCCTGAAACAATTCACAACGACATTAGAGGACACAAGAAATCATTTCAAAAGGCAGTTGAAGGTATTCGCGAAGTTTATAGATTACGCCCAGACGCTTCCATTTCTATATTTTGCGTGATAACTGAATGGAATATTGGGTATTTAAAAGACTTTTTAGATTTTTTTAAAACCTACCCTTTAAAGCAAATAGGCTTTATGCACACCAATTTTACACCACAACATATTGCCGATGTTCATAATAAAAATTGGGCGCATATCTATCCAGCTACGGCTTCTAACGTTGATGAAATAAATATTGAAGCCTTTGATTTAGACACTTTATGGAACGAAATAGAACGTATAAAACAAAGTCAATATAATTTTCCAATAGATTTTTCGCCAGAAATAACTTCAAAAGAAAAACTCATTGAATTTTATCATAAACCAGAAAAGATCATTGGGAAAATGTGCAATGATATTTTCACCAATATCATGATAAAATCTGACGGAAGTGTTATTCCTGCACATGGTCGATGTTATAACCTTTCCTTAGGAAATATATATGACCAATCTTTAAAAGAAGTTTGGAACTCTAGTGTTCTTAAGCAATTTAGATTAGATTTAATAAATAATGGTGGACTTCTACCCTCTTGCAGTAGATGTTGTAGTGCGTTTTAATATGAACAAGATTCTTTTATTTAACCCTAGAAGTGCTAATGCTAAACATAGAATTCCAAATTCTATACTTCAAGTAGGTGCTTCTATACATGAAAAATACAACTATGTTTTTGTTGATGGGAACTTAGAAAATGATCCGTGGCAAACCATCATATCTTATTTTAAAACAGGCGACTTTAAATATTTCTGTGTGACTGTAATGCCTGGGCCTCAACTTAAACAAGCTATCCCTTTTACAAGAAAAATTAAAGAATTGTTTCCATATACTACTACTATTTGGGGTGGTTATTTTGCTTCAAATCAGTATAAAGTTTCTATAAATTCAGGTTATGTAGATTACATTATTAATGGCCCAGGAGATATAGCTTTTCCAAGCTTGATAAAAGCCTTAGAAAATGATCAAAATGACACCTTACACCAAATAAAAAACCTCATCTTTAAAGAGAATAAGCAACTCATAAAAACAGCTACTGAAGCTTTATTAGATCAAGATACTTTACCTAATCTACCTTATGATTATTTAAACAGTTTTTATCCACTTAAAAACTATCTTTCTAAAACATTTATGGGAAACAAAACCCTAGCTTATCACTCAAGTATGGGTTGCCCCTTTACCTGTTCGTTTTGTGCTGTGGTTCCTATATATAATGCTAGATGGAAGGGAAAATCGGCTCAAAATATATTTAACGACATCATGTATTTCAAAGACAACTATGGTATTGATGCTATAGAGTTTCATGATAATAACTTTTTTACTTCAAGAAAACGTGTCGTAGAATTTTCTAAACTCATGCTCAACCAAGGTATACAATGGTGGGGTGAAGGGCGTATAGATACTATTAACAAATATTCGGATGAAGATTTACTTTTGATGCAAAAAGCTGGTTGCAAAATGATTTTTTTGGGTGCTGAAACAGGAAATGATGAAGTGCTTAAACAAATGAATAAAGGCGGCACACAAACCGGTTCCATGATTAAAGAATTTGTGGCTCGTATGAAACGTGTAGATATTATTCCAGAATTGTCTTTTGTTTTAGGGATGCCTGCTGAAACGGAAACTAAAGTTTACGAACAAATTTTATGGGATATTAATTTTATTAAAGAGATTAAGACAATAAATCCAAACGCCGAAATTATCATCTATCTGTACAGTCCTGTCCCTACAGAAGGGTCTGAGCTCTATCAACAAATTATTGATGCTGGATTTTCGTTTCCAAAAAATTTAGAAGAATGGATTGCTCCTAGTTGGGAAAAATTCGATTTACGTAAAAACCCCTTAACGCCTTGGCTTAAACCATATATGATAGATACTATTAAAAATTTTGAAACAGTTTTGAATGGCTATTATCCAACAGCTTCAGATTTTAGAATAAAAGGCTATAAAAAACAACTACTTAAACTTGTTTCTGGTTACCGATTTAAATATGGATTTTATAAATTTCCTTATGAAATAAAAGCACTTCATAAGCTCTGGAAATATAGACAGCCCGAAATTGAAGGGTTTTATTCTGAATAATATGAGAGCAATAATTAAACGGTTAATATTCACCTTTTTCAAACCATGGTTTGACTGGTACTTTTCTAAACCTAGAAAATATAGCTATGACCAAATAGACGTTGTTATTTACCCAGACGTTTTTCCTCCTCGATTTACTTTTAGTACCAAAATCTTATTAAACTTTATAAAGCCTCTTGACTTAAAGAACAAAACCTTTTTAGAGTTAGGTTGTGGTTCGGGCATTATCTCTTTATTTGCAGCTTCTAAAGGTGCTAAAGTTACAGCTTCAGACATCAATCCTATTGCTATTAATGCTTTGAAAGAAGCCTCAGAAAAAAACAATTTGGCTGTTACCACAATACTCTCTGATCTTTTTAAAGATATTCCAAAACAACATTTCGATTATATCATAATCAATCCGCCTTATTATCCAAAAGCTCCAAAAAACCATAAAGAAGAAGCTTGGTTTTGTGGTGAAAACTTTGAGTATTTTAAGGTGCTGTTTAAAACAATTGATGCTTTTATTTCAAGCAATGAAGTGTTAATGATTTTATCTGAAGATTGCAACATTAAACATATAAAAACCTTAGCTTCATCTAACGGACTAAATGTCAATCTCAAATTAAAAAAACGAGTTTATTTCGAAAAAAACTATATCTTCTCTATCTCAAAATAAACAACTCATTTAAAAATCTCTAATGAAAAAAGTAGTAGTGCGTTTATATAATATTATCTGTAAAACAATCTTTCTATTTTTCATTTTAGAATTTAGTTTGTCTATAATATTTTTCATTAAAGACCATATCACACCAGATAAAAAACTAAATAACATAATTGCTTCCGGTATTTATACAGACAAAAAAATTGGAGAAGAAATACAAAAAGAAGCTTTAAACTTAGAATTAGAATGGGCTCCTTTTTTAAGCTATAAACTTAAATCCTTTAAAGGTAAACACAATACTATAGATAGCTTTGGTCGTAGAAAAACTTTCCAACCTAAACAAGTTGATAGTACGCCTTTTAAAATATTTTGCTTCGGAGGATCAACCATGTATGGCGTTGGTGCTAGAGATTTTTATACTATCCCTTCTGAACTATCTAAATTAATTGATAAACAATTCCCTAATAAAAATATTGAAATAATCAATTTTGGCAGTTTTGGTTATTCTAGGAACACAGAAAATATTCTTCTTCAACAGGAACTTTTAAAGAACAATATCCCAGATCTTGTAATATTCTACGATGGTGTGAATGAAGTTAATGTCCCATATATTAGTGGTTCAACAAGAGTTCCTTTAGGGGCAAAAAATCGTATTTACGAGTATGAAATAATGTTCAATAAATCTAAGCAAATTAGATCTTTATATTTGTCCAGTAATATAAAGCGCTTTGTTAATTTTATTCAGCATAAAATTTTTGAACCCGAGCCTATCAATACGCAAGACATTATAAGAAATCTTCCGAAAAAAATAGTTGACAATTTTAAACAAAATATTGAGCTTACTCATTCGTTAAAAAAACACTATAAATTTAAAGTATTTAACTTCTTACAACCTGTAATCTTCACTAAAACAAATCTGTCAGATTTCGAAAAAAATATCATCAATCAGAATGATCATTATAAGAGGTTATTTGAAATAGCCTATCAAAAAATTTTACAGGATACATCATTTACACAAAATTCATCATTTAAAGATATTAGTCATGTATTTAATAACAGTAAAAACCCTATCTATACCGATTTCTGTCATACAGGAGAGTACGCTAATAAACTAGTTGCAAAAGAAATATTCGAAACTATTAAAAATGCTTTAAAATAGTGAATATACAAAAGGTGACAACACAGAATTCTCTGCAAATAAAATAAGTGCCCCAAGAATAATCATGACAACAATAATTGGGATCAACCAATATTTCTTTTGTTGAATTAAGAACTTTAAAAATGCAATGAATATGCTTTTTTTATTCATGGTATCTACTTTAACTCTTCGTAGTTAATATCATTCTGAGGTATATGCCATTTAGCTTCATATTTATTTTTTGTAAAAAAATTCATAATAAAAGCTACAGGTGAAAATACAAAAAAGTAAATAATACTTAATAATACGTAAGACATAATTATCCCGATAAAATCACCAATTAAAAACCATACCCAAAGTACCGGAAATAATACAATAGGTTTTAGAATAGAAAAAACAGCAATCAAGCCAGTAATGACAATTAGCCAGCCATCTTTTTCAGAAACCACATTAAAGTCAGCCTTTTTTAAAGAGAAAAAAAGAACTATAAGTATTACAGCAATAATTAAAACTCCAAACTGCCTCTGCTTTTTTGTTTGCTTTGCCTTGTGTAATACTCCAAAAAGAAATTGATTAATCTTCATGAAATTCCTGTTTTTTAATTAATGAATGATGTGGTGTTTGATTATCATTCTTTATAACAACATAATTCTCTAAAACCAATACATCCATTCCTGTTTGAAAAAAACACTTAAGTGCCTCTGTTGGTGTATTTACTATAGGTTCTCCCCTTACATTAAAAGAGGTGTTAATTAATACTGGACAATTAGTTTTGGTTTCAAAATCACTTATCAATTGATGTAGCATTTGATTGTCCTTTTTATCCAGTGTTTGTACTCTAGCCGAATTGTCTTCATGTATACATGATGGGATTTCCTTCTTTTTATCGCTTTCAAAAGTAAACAACATATATTTAGATTCCTTTGCGTTCAAAAACCAAGCATCTTTTTTCTCTTCCAATACAATTGGTGCAAAAGGCCTAAATCCTTCTCTGAACTTTATCTTTAAATTGACATGCGATTTCATATCAGCGTACAAAGGAGAGGCTAAAATACTCCTATGTCCTAAAGCTCTTGGCCCAAACTCCATTTTACCTTGAAACCAACCAATAATTTTTTTATCGGCTAAAAAATTTGCTACTAATTCTGTTAGATCATTATTTGAATATTTCTTTGATTTGACCTTTAATACTTTTAAGGTTTCTTCTATTTCCTTTTCAGAGTATTCAGGTCCAAGATATATTTGTTGATTAAGTGTATTATTTAACATTATCTTCTCTTGATTCAAATAATGGTAATTTCCAATATAAGCAGCACCTACAGCGCCTCCAGCATCACCAGATGCTGGTTGCACCCAAATATCTTTAAATATCTTTTCTTGTAGTAATTTGCCATTAGCTTTACAATTTAAAGCCACACCACCACTTAAACATAAATACTCACTTTTAGTAATTTCCTTCACATGCTTAGCTAAAGCAATGATTATCTCCTCACAAACTTCTTGAATAGATGCAGCCACATCTTTATAAAACTGAGTTAATTTGTCTTTAGGAGTTCTCCTTTTATTACCAAAAAGTGTTTCAAATTTTTTATTTATTGTGCTTTTCCCTTTATCAAAGGAAAAATACTCAAGGTCTAATTTTACAATACCAGAGCTATTATAACTTACTAACTGCAAAACTTTATCCTTATATATAGCTTGCCCATAAGGTGCTAATCCCATAAGTTTATATTCTCCTGAATTCACTTTAAACCCGCAATACTGAGTAAAAGCTGAATATAAAAGCCCGAGAGAGTGTGGATAATGTTGTTCTTTTATTAAGGTAACTTTATCTCCACTTCCGCTATAAATAGAAGTACACGCTTTTTCGCCAACACCATCAATAACTAAAATAGCAGCTTCGTTAAAAGGCGACGTAAAAAAAGCTCCTGCCGCATGTGCTTCATGATGTTTTGAGAAAATAACTTTTCCTGTATAATTCAACTTGTCCTTTATAATTGTTGGGACCCAAAGCTTTTGTTTTACCCAACTAGTAATGCTTTTTCTAAAAAAAGAAAAACTAAAAAAAGGATTATATTGAAGAGAGTTTAATATCCTATCGAATTTTAAAAATGGCTTTTCGTAGAATACCACTAAGTCCACATTGTCTATACTTATATTAGTTTGATTTAAGCAAAATTCAATTGCTTGTATAGGAAAATTGGAATCATGCTTTATTCTTGAAAAACGCTCTTCCTGAGCGGCAGCAATCAATTTTCCATCTTTAACAATGGCAGCCGCCGAATCATGAAAAAAAGCCGAAATTCCTAAAATAGTCATTAAAAAATATAGTTTTTTAAGTATGTGGCCAACTCTCTATGACCATTTGAATTAAAGTGTGGGTCGTTAGAATAATAAAGTCTATTTATTTCATTATCCCTTGATCTTAAAAAGGATAATGGGTTTAAAAATTTAATATGCCTACCTTTAAAATCATTCTTAGCTTGATCAAAAAAAGGGTATGAATCACTAAATACGTTATCAACACTAAATCCTAAAGTTTCAAAATTTTGACAATAATAACCATTTAATTGTGCACAATGAGGAATAAAAACCACATAAACAGATATGTCTTCTGGAATTTTATTTAAAAAAGAATTGAATTTCTTCTTCCAAGTTCTGTATTTAGCTTCAAAATCTCCAGAGATGATTATAGATTTTTGCAAATATCCTGAATCTATAGTGGCATATAGTTTTGTTCGCTCATTATAGTTTTTAAATGAGAAATCAGACTCTTTTTTTAAATGAGTAATAGGACTGTTTCTAAAATTATTAAGATGTTGATTAGCGTATTTTAGAAATGTTATATAATTAGACACTTCCCAATATGCACTTCTCGCAATTGAAGCCTTTTTAAAATTCCTTAATGCTTTTATATCAATTAAATCATTACCAACATAAACCTGATATAAAATTGCCTTTGGATTTACTTCGTCTATTCTTCTCTCAGCAAAAACATTAACCTCATTAAGCCCTATACCAGATTGCGATGCATTGTAAATACTTTTTTCAGGAAAATAGTTACGCAAAAAAGAAACATAACTTTCATTATTAGCAGAAAACGAATCTCCAATCACCAATAAATCTGCTCTTTGTTCTTTAATAAGCTCCTCTTTATTTAAGTGTTTCCATGACGCTGAAAAAAAATCTATAATATCACTTCTATAAGAAACCTCTAATAAAACCAAAATTACAAGTACAATTTTGACTGCATCCCAAATGTATTTAAAGAGTTTTCTCATCACCTCAAATATAGAAACTCCACTTAATATTCAAAACATGACAAAAGACAGTTTTTATAAGAATTTTCATATATAAATTTGTGTCTTAACCAATTAAACCCTTTAATCATGAAGCAAAAACTAACCTTCCTTTTAGTTTCCTTTTTATTAGTATCTCTTTCAAGTTATGCCTTTGGTAAAAAACGTATTGATTTTGGTTGCTCTGAAACAGATGCTGAGATTTACGTAAATGGTAAGCTTTTAGGAAAAGGTAGTATGGAAATTGTTGTTCCATCAAAAGATTGTATTACAGTAATTGTTAAAAAAGTAGGTTTCTTAACCGAGAAAATTGAATTCTGTAATAAAAAGAATATGCCGAAGCCTCCTAAATCTTACTATTTAGAATTAAAACGTGATGATGCCTACGATGCTTCCGTACAAACAGATATTGCCAATGTAGATATCGAGTTACTTTGTAATTCTACTTCAAAAGATAAAGCGTGGAAACTTATCAATCAAATCATTTTATCTTACATAGATGTGATTGAAATGACAGATAAAGAAACTGGTTATATAAGAACCGCTTGGTCTTTAAAAACATTTAAGCAAAACTCTATTAGAACCAGAATAATTGTAAAACAAACTAATGACGATCCTTTAACTTTTAAAGTAAAACTTGTTAGTGAAGAATCTGGAATCTCTATGACCAGTGTAAAAAGTGATGAGCTATTTAAAGAGTGGGATAGAATACTGCGTTCCTACTCAAACATTATTCCAGAGCTACAAGCCAGAATAAAGTAATATTAAAAAAAGGAGCTGTAATCAGCTCCTTTTTTTATAATACAAATCTATAGGTTGCTTTAACCAAAAATATATTTTCAGGCCTTTGATCTAGAATTCCATTTTCCAACCCAGTAAATAAATGTTCTAAAGGATCTACAAACCCTGTAATACCTTGTGACCATACCAAAAACAATTCTGATCCTGGAATGTATTCCCATCTTACAACAAGATTAGAGCGAAATTGAACAAACGAAAAATCTGGATTTCTAAAGTCATAATCTACATTTCCATCGGTATCTTCATCTACTAAATAAGTACCATTACTATAACTAATCTCAGTATCTTCATATTGATAGAACCTATCGTATAAATTCTCTGCCGTTGGATTGGTTACGTACTTAAAATCGGTAAAATTCGCTCTACTTATAAATGGTTCTCCATAAAATTGTATAGATAAATTAGGGTTTACTGTATAGTTTAGCCTCACTGCTGCACTTAACGTTTGGTTATCTATTGTGCCTAAAATATATCTATTATCTCCATTATAAGTTATAGGTGAAAAATTAACATCATTACTGGTTACATACTGTGTTTTACTCGGGTTACTACTATACTGTGGTTCTAAAGATATTTTTAATGCATCTGTGGGCTGGTATGTTATACCAGCTTCAATATTTAGAAATGAGAAATTATTTTGCTTCGCCTGCGAATAAACAAAGCCCATTCTTGAGCTTAGTTTTTTAGAGCGATCTGTTCCAAAAAAAGTAAATACAAAGTTCTCTCTTGAAAAACGCCAACGTGGGCCTCCTCTTAAAATAGTATTCGTATAAATACGAGGTTTATGAGCAGCTCCAAAATCAACCCACCAATTGTTTTTAAAATTAGCATTACCATTTATTTGATACTGAATTCTGTTGTAGTTACCATCAAAATCGTAAGTAGTAAACTGCCTGAAGCCAGCACTTATTCTTCTAAAAATGCCAAAAGGCTTTAAGGTATTATAACGTATATTAAAGTATTGTTTCATATCGTCTGCCTGACGCTGAAAACCAATATCATTTAACTCTAACTCTGGTGATCTCCATAAAAATCCAGCTTCATAACCCCAATTACCTCCACCTTGTTTTCCTCCTTCAATTTTTCCTCCTGTACCTGTTAAAGATGTTCTTGTTGGATCAACTTCCACATGACCAGCATCTACTCGTTGAAATAAATGAGTTAACGATCTCTGCGTTGCCTCAATAGCTAATTCACTTCCTTTTACATGACTAAAAATTACATTACCTCCAATAAAGTATTCTCTATTTTTCCACTGATGCTTAAGATCAACTCCTCCTGTATAAGCAGCTGTTCTTAGGTAATCTAAATTATCTGGTAAATTAATTCTATTAGTTGCTGTAAAGATCCCTCCTACAAATGTGTTTCGATCATTAAAATCTTTTTGTAATCTCCCTACAAAATAATTGGTGAGTGGCTCAACTTGTTCTTCACGAGTCGTTCCGTTATTGTCAATTTCAGCAAACTCTCTTGAAGTAACACTTTCCAAAACACCTATAGACCATCCATTTTTTGTTTTTCCAGAAAATTTAGCTGCTCCCAAAATGGTAGTGTTTTGAGGCACATCTGCATACTCTCCAGAACTCGTATTAGGTCTTCCTTGTGGACTTCTACCTATTCGTCTAGAGTAAAAAACGTTGTCGCGATTGTCTGCAAATCTGTAGTCAAAAATATTTTTATTCTCTACAAAAAATGGTCTTTGCTCTCTAAAGAAAATCTGAAAACCATCCAAAGCTATCGCAGCTGGATCAGCTTCAACTTGCCCAAAATCTGGGTTCACAGTTAAATCTAAAGTCAAATCGTTCGTTACACCTATCTTAGCATCTAGCCCTCCATTTAATTTAAAATCACTTCCATCTCTATAAGGATTTCCTGCTTCCTTTTCGTAGGTTTCTAACTGCGATACAGTAAAAGGCTGAATTTCTAATTGTTTTTGAGGTTTTAAATTTTTTAACCCGTGCAGTTCTCCTGCTTCGCTTACCCAACCAGCAGCATCTACAGGGACCCTATCCCAAAGTAACATTTCATTATCTCTAAAAATCCTTCTAGCCACATTAAACCCCCAAACTTGTTCATCGGCATCTCCAAAACGCAGTTGACTAAAAGGTATTTTCATTTCAGCTGTCCAACCTTCATCATCAATGTTGGCTTTTGTATACCAGATTGGGTTCCAACTATCGTCAACATTGCTACCATTATCGGTTGCAATTTCATCACCTTTCACTCCAGCTGCTGTGACTGTAAAAATAAAGGCAGTACGTAGGTCATGATAACTATCAATTGTAACATTTATTCTGTCTCCTAAAAATCCATCTCTTCTGGATAGTCGTTTAATAATCTTATCTGGCTCAGTATCAAAAGCTCTTAAACCAACATATAAATACTTCTCATCATACAAGATTTTAAACCTTGTTTTCTGACTTGGAGCCGTATTCTCATCTGGTTCATTTTCAACAAAATCAGTTCCCCAATCAACCATATCCCAAATAGCATCATCTAACTTTCCATCAATATTGGGAGCCTTTTCACTGGAAATAATTTTAGTTGTGTAGATTTTTTTTGTTAATGCATCTTGCTGTGCTGAAGTAATAGCAACAGCAAATAGCAAAACAACCACAAGATAGTTTTGTAGCAGTTTCATACAATTGAGTTTTTGATTAGTTTAATGGTAAAATTTTGTTTAAATCTGATACGATTTATGACAAAAATTCTACTTCACAATTCAAACTTACTACCATAGTATGATTATTGAATTTAGTTTTAGAAAAGATTAACATATTAAAGCACTCACTATTCCTTTTAAAATCAATGTTTATCGGTGTTTAAAATAAACCACTATAGTGTTTGTTAATCAAATATATAATTGTAAATTTGCAAACTCTTTTTGAGAGAGGAATGTTTAATTAGAAAAATTAATTTAGTGTGGATACATTAAGCTACAAAACGATTTCAGCAAACAAAGCTACTGTAAATAAGGAGTGGGTTTTGGTTGACGCTGAAGGACAAACGTTAGGTCGTTTAGCTTCTAAAGTAGCAATACTTTTAAGAGGTAAGCACAAACCTAACTTCACACCACACGTTGATTGCGGAGATAACGTAATTGTTATTAATGCTGAAAAAATCAACTTAACAGGTAACAAATGGAATGACAAAACTTATGTGCGTCATACAGGTTACCCAGGTGGTCAAAGAACTCTATCTGCTACAGAAATGTTTGGAAAAGATCCAGCAAGAATAGTAGAAAAATCAGTAAAAGGAATGTTGCCTAAAAACAAATTAGGTGCAGCATTATTCCGTAATCTAAATGTTGTTGTTGGTGCAGAGCATGCTCACGAAGCTCAAAAACCAAAAGCAATTAACTTAAACGAAGTTAACTAATGGAAGTAATTCACAAAATTGGTCGTAGAAAAACGGCTGTTGCACGTGTATATGTTTCAGAAGGAAAAGGAAACATTACCGTGAACAAAAAAGATGTTAACACATACTTCCCTACAGCTACGTTACAATACAAAGTAAACCAACCGTTAGCAATGACTAACAACGAAGGTAACTTTGATATTAAAGTAAACGTATATGGTGGTGGTGTTACAGGTCAGGCAGAAGCTGTTCGTTTAGCTTTATCTCGTGCTATGTGCGAATTAAATGAAGAAAACAGAGGCATCTTAAAACCTGAAGGATTATTAACAAGAGACCCAAGAATGGTGGAGCGTAAGAAATTCGGACAGAAGAAAGCTCGTAAGAAATTCCAGTTCTCTAAGCGTTAAAATCTTCAACTTGATTGGAGATCTGTTAACAGATTACTCCATCATTTGAAAAAAATTAAAAAGATACCAAATCAAGTTTGGTACAAGATTTAAACCAGTTATTGTTGTCCATGGCAGAAATGTCAGGATTTAGTTTAGCATCTAAATGATTAAGGCGATTAAAAAAAGACCACTTAATCATTGCTAATTCAACAGAACGTAAACTATTACAAAATGGCAAAAGTAGAAGTAAAAGAATTACTAGATGGTGGTGTTCACTTCGGGCACTTAACCAGAAAATGGGATCCAAACATGGCTCCTTATATTTATATGGAACGTAACGGAATCCATATAATTAACCTTTACAAAACTGCTGCAAAATTAGACGAAGCTTCTCAGGCTTTAGCAAAAATAGCAGCATCAGGTAGAAAAATATTATTTGTAGCTACCAAAAAACAAGCAAAAGATATAGTTTCTGAAAAAGCAGGAAACGTAAACATGCCTTACATCACTGAAAGATGGCCAGGTGGAATGTTAACTAACTTTGTTACTATTAGAAAAGCTGTTAAGAAAATGGCTTCTATTGATAGAATGAAAAAAGATGGTACATTCAATACACTTTCTAAGAAAGAGCGTTTACAAGTTGACCGTTTAAGAGCGAAGTTAGAAAAGAACTTAGGTTCAATTTCTGATATGACTCGTTTACCAGGGGCTTTATTTGTTGTAGATATTAAGCGTGAGCATATCGCGATTAAAGAAGCACAAAAATTAAACATTCCAATCTTTGCAATGGTTGATACTAACTCTGACCCTCGTCAAGTAGATTACGTAATACCAGCAAACGATGATGCTTCAAAATCAATTGATAAGATTTTAACGCATGTAACAGATGCAATTGCAGGTGGTTTAGCCGAAAGAAAAGCTGAAAAATCTGCTAAAGCAGAAGGTAAAGATACTGCTGCAAAAGCAGAACCTAAAGCCGAAGCTGCTGCTCCTGCTGCAACACAAGAAGAAGAATAAACTTATATTAAATTAAAGTTATAAAGTCGTTTGGTTCTTTTTCTTGAAAAAAAATTAAACGACTTTTACATTAAATAATCATAGAAATTATGACAAAAATAAGCGCTGCAGACGTAAAAAAATTAAGAGATGCTACCGGAGCTGGTATGATGGACTGTAAAAAGGCCCTAGTAGAAGCAGAAGGTAATTTTGACAAAGCTATTGAAGTTCTTCGTAAAAAAGGACAAAAAGTAGCTGCTAAAAGAGCAGACAGAGAATCTGCTGAAGGTGTAGCAATTACAAAAATCAACAACGATAACACAGCTGCTGTTGCTATTGTATTAGCATGTGAGACTGATTTCGTTGCAAAAAATGATTCATTTAAAGAACTAGCTAATCAGTTTGTTGATATTGCTATTAACCATAATGACAAAGAGTCTTTCTTAGCTGCTGATTTTGGCGGAATGACTGTTGCCGAAAAATTAATCGAGCAAACCGGAGTTATTGGTGAAAAAATAGATATCACTGCTTTTGAAAGATTTGAAGCCAACTATATAGGTTCTTATACTCACGTAGGTAAGATTGCTGCTATAGTAGGTTTAAACAATGCTGTAGATAATGCAGACGTTCTAACAAAAGACCTTGCAATGCAAGTTGCTTCAATGGGAGCTACCACTTTATCTTATAAAGATTTTGATGCTTCTTATGTTGCTTCAGAAACTGAGGCACGTATAGCTGCAATTGAAAAAGATAATGAAGAGCTTGCTCGTTTAGGAAAGACACTTAAAAATGTACCTCAATACATTTCTATGTCTCAATTAACTGAGGAAGTTTTAGCTCAAGCTGAAGCAAATGCTAAAGAGCAATTAAAAGCTGAAGGTAAACCAGAACAAATTTGGGATAAGATCTTACCAGGAAAAATGGAGCGTTTTATTTCAGATAACACAACCTTAGATCAAGAACAATGTTTGTTAGATCAAGATTTCATTAAAGATGAAAAGAAAAGTGTTGCTGATTATGTAAAATCTTACGGAGATGTTTCTGTTGTAGGATTCAAACGTGTTACTTTAGGTTAATAAAACCTTAATTATAAAGCTAAAAAAGCCTCGATTAAAATCGAGGCTTTTTTTTTAGTTAGAATCAATTCTTTCAAATATAAGTTTTCCTAAGTTCTTTCCTGTTTCATTGGGATCACTCGAAAAGGGTAGTCCTAATTTTTGTTTTATTGTTAGTGACTCTGGAGAATCTGCAGCATTATAAGTGTCACCAGCATCTGTTCCAGCATCTAAAGCAAATAACGTTACTTCTGCTCTATCTTTAAGACCATTATCAGGATCGATTAAATCAAACCCATCTACACCAACAAACCAATCTGGGCTAGGAGATAATTTTGCCACAAAGCTTATATACGTCGTCCCTGGCGTCACAGCTACTATAAATTCTTTAGCCTCTTCGGGACCAATACTAGAAGTTCCTGTAATAATATTTGGTAATTCCGCATCTCCTTCAACCTGATTATGTTCACTGACCAAGGTAGAAAAATCTCCTTCTTCAGCATATAATTCCATTCCAGGAGTAGCTAAACTACCCAAAGAAAACATGTGGCGATTAGCATCATGAGCAATAATTACGGGAGCAGAAAAACTAGCATTTGCTGGAAAATCATTTGGGTGAAATTCTGCTGTAAATTTAGGCTCAAAGGTAATTCTATACGAAGCTTGAGGCGGTTGCTCTACTCCTCCACCATTCCCTGAAGGTGGACCATCGTCATTTGATGAACAGCTAAGACTTAAAACAGTAAAAGCGAGTCCAATAATTTTTAGTGTCTTCATCATTTTTTTTATAAATATAACCATATCAAATTTAATAAATCGTAAGTTACCATTTTTAATAAAAATGTGTATTATATTTGCAACACATCAAAATTCAATAATGAAATACAAAAGAATTCTTTTAAAACTATCTGGTGAAGCTTTAATGGGAGAAAGGCAATATGGTATAGATCCAGTACGTTTAGCAGAATATGCCGAAGACATCAAACAAATAACAAACTTAGGAGTAGAAGTCGCTGTGGTTATAGGTGGTGGTAATATTTTTAGAGGTGTTGCTGGCGCCAGTAATGGTATGGATCGTGTGCAAGGTGACCATATGGGGATGCTAGCTACAGTTATTAACGGACTTGCTTTACAAAGTGCCTTAGAAGATGCTGATGTTCCTACTAGATTACAAACTGCTATAAAAATTAATGAAGTTGCTGAACCTTTTATTAGAAGAAAAGCAATGCGACATCTGGAAAAAGGACGTGTTGTTATTTTTGGTTGTGGCACAGGGAATCCTTATTTTACAACAGATTCTGCGGCCGTTTTAAGAGCTATTGAAATTGAAGCAGATGTAATTTTAAAAGGAACACGTGTTGATGGTATTTATACTTCTGATCCTGAAAAAGATGAGACAGCTGTAAAGTTTGATAACATAAGTTTTGATGATGTATTAAGAAAGGGACTTAAAGTAATGGATACAACAGCCTTCACTTTAAGTCAAGAAAATAAGCTTCCTATAATTGTTTTCGACATGAATACACGAGGTAATTTACTTAAAGTGATTTCTGGAGAAAATATTGGAACCACAGTAAACCTGTAATTATTTGGCTTAATTTTTGAATTGTTAGACTAAAAAATATTTCAAATGAACGAAGACATTCAATTTATTTTAGACACTGCTAAAGAAGCAATGACTAACGCGATAAAACATTTAGAAAAAGAATTTGTTAATATTAGAGCTGGGAAAGCAACTCCTGCAATGCTTGGTAGTGTTATGGTAGAGTATTATGGCTCTCAAACGCCATTAACTCAAGTTGCAAATGTAAATACTCCAGATGGTCGAACTATTACTGTACAACCTTGGGAAAAGAGTATGCTTCAAGAAATTGAACGCGCAATAATGATTGCTAACTTGGGTTTCAATCCTATGAATAATGGTGAAAGTATCATTATTAATGTGCCTCCTTTAACAGAAGAACGACGTCGAGAACTGGCAAAACAAGCCAAAGCTGAAGCTGAGGATGCTAAAATTGGTGTTCGTAATGCTAGAAAAGATGCTAATAATGATATTAAGAAATTAGACGACGTTTCTGAAGACGTACAATCTAATGCTGAAATGGATGTACAAACCATAACAGATAACCATATTAAAAAAATAGATGACCTTTTCCACATAAAGGAAAAAGAAATCATGACAGTTTAAAATAAGGCGACACTAAAGTCGCTTTTTTTATGTTATATAAGCACAATTTATATAGCCCTATTAATGAAATATATTTGGCCCTTACTTTTAGTCGTTGCTTTTGCTTTTAATAAAGGTTATGCTCAAATTGAAAAATCTTCTAGCTCTAAAGAAAACGATTCTATAAAAAAAGCCCGCTTAATAAAAAGTATAGGAAATGGGTATTTTCCTACTAAATACATTAATATTGACCTTAGGTACTTGATTAAGTACAATCAATATGAAGGTTTTAGAACTGGTTTAGGAGGTGTTACAAATAAAAGGTTTTCAGAAAATTTTCGCATACAAGGATATACGGTTTACGGGTTTCTGGACCACACCTTTAAATATAGCTTTGGAGGTGGTTATAGAGTTTCTAAAAAACATAATACTTGGGTTAATCTATCTTATACTGATGATCTCCAAGAAACAGGAAGCTCAAATTTTTTAACCGACAAACGGTTTTTTCAATTTTTCGAACCTCGATTAATCAACATTTCATTATTTCACAAGCACATCTCTAAAACCGTTTCAATAGAACACCAATTACATCCAAAAATTCTAACCGAAACCCAATTCGGGACCAGTAAAATTACACCTACCTATAAGTATAGATTCAATTTAAATTCAGAAACATCATATACAAGCTACGACCTAACTCTATTTAAAACTTCTTTCCAATGGAGTCCATTTAGTATTTATGAAAACACCACAAATGGCATTAAAGAAACCAAAGCTGGTTATCCAAAATTTACTTTGCAATACACTAAAAGTTTAGGTGATGTTTTAGGTGGCGATCTTAGTTTTTCAAAAGTAGATTTTAGAACTATTCAAAAATTCAATTATAAAAATAGTGCTTTCACTGAATTTGTTCTAACCACCGGAATGACAAGTGAAAATACGCCAATAACACACATGTATCATGCCTACCCTAACAATGTAAACAAGGAAACAATTATGAATCGTTTCTCGGTAGCAGGTACTAACAGTTTTGAAACTATGTACTTTAATGAGTTTTTCTCTGACAAGTTTATGACCCTACAGTTAAAGCACAGGTTTGCCGCTTTTAATATTACACCATGGTTTAAGCCTGAACTGGTATTAATTTCGCGTTACGCCTTAGGAACAATGAAAGATCCACATCGTCATCAAGGACTTAATTTTGGCACTCTTGACAAGGGGTTTACTGAATCTGGACTTGAAATCAATAAGCTTGTTCTTGGGTTTGGATTAAGTTTTGCCTATCGATATGGTGCCTATCATCTTCCAAAATTTGAAGATAATATAGCTGTGAAATTCACCTTCAATATTAGCCTTGATAAATAATGGTTAAATCCTTGCTTTTAGCTTATTTATCTATACATTTTAGCTACCTTTGCAGCCATTAATTTTGCTATGACAAAACTTTTTTCAGTAGGCTTTTGGGAAGCTATTGCCAGATTAATTCTTAGAAACAGAATAGGGATTATTCTTGTTGTAGCTGCTGCTACATTTCTTTTTGGAAAGCAATGGGATAAAATGCGTTTTACCTATACCGAAGCCAATTTATTACCTGATGAGCATAGTGTAAATTTAGAATATAACGCCTTTCTAGAAACCTTTGGTGAAGAAGGTAATTTAATAGTCTTGGGTGTTAAAGATTCAACACTTTTTACAGTTGAACATTTAAATGCCTGGAACAATCTTTCTTCCAGCTTCAAAAATATTCCTGAAGTTGAAACCGTAGTATCTATTAGTGACCTTCAAAAATTAGTAAAAAATACGGCTAAACAGCAGTTTGATCTAGAACCATTTATTAAAGATTCTATTTCTTCAATAACACAATTAGATCAACTTCAAGAGCAGTTGTTTAAAAAATATCCTTTCTACGATAATTTCTTATTCAATAAAGAGACTAAAACCATACGCTCTGCTATTTACTTAGAAAAATCAATAGTAAACACACCAGCTAGAAAAGATTTTATAACCGATGTTCTTATTCCAAGTATTGAAGAGTTTGAAGACACTTATGATTTAGATGTACGTGTTTCAGGAATGCCTTATATACGTACCTTAAATTCTCAAAACATAATTGATGAAATAGGCATTTTCATTACTGCTGCGTTATTAGTTACTTCAATAATATTCTTTTTCTTTTTTAGATCTTTTAGAGCAACGTTTATATCTATGATCGTTGTATTAATTGGTGTAATGTGGACCTTCGGAATTATTGGTTTGCTTGAGTATGAAATAACTGTTTTAACCGCATTAATACCACCGTTGATTATTGTTATTGGAATACCTAACTGTATTTTTCTTATCAATAAATACCAACATGAGGTTAATAAACATGGTAATAAAGCAAAATCATTACAGCGTGTTATTACAAAAATTGGTAATGCTACATTAATGACTAATGTTACAACTGCATCTGGTTTCGCAACCTTTATCATTACTGAAAGTAAGTTATTAAAAGAATTTGGTACAGTAGCCTCGTTAAGTATTTTAGGAATTTTTCTGCTTTGCTTACTTATCATTCCAATTATATACAGCTTTATGCCAATGCCAAAAGACAAACATCTTGAGCATTTAAATAAACGCTGGATCAATAGGTTTGTAGATTGGATGGAACAAATGGTTAAGCATAGAAAAATAACCATTTACGTTACCGCTCTTATTTTGCTTGTTGCTAGTATTATTGGTATTTACAAAATAAAAATATCAGGCAGCCTTATAGAAGATATGCCTCAAAAAGCTGAGTTTTTTCAGGACATTCGTTTTTTCGAAGAAGAGTTTAATGGTATAATGCCATTAGAGATTATGGTAGACACTAAGCGTAAAAAAGGCGTAATGAAATTATCTACGCTTAAACGTATGAATGAGTTAGAAGAACTCATTATTGAAACACCAGAATTATCTCAACCTATTTCGGTAGTTAGCTTAGTGAAATATTCAAAACAGGCTTACTACAACGGTAATCCAAAATATTATCAATTACCAACGTCACAGGAAAACAGTTTTATTTTATCATATGCAAAAAACTCTACTTCTGATGTTGATCTACTTAAAAACTTCGTTGACAGTACTGGGCAGTATGCGCGAATCACCACCTTTATGAAGGATGTAGGCACCGATAAAATGGAGCGTATTGAAGAAGACTTACGAAATAAAATTGCTAAAGTTTTTCCTAAGGATAGGTATGACGTTACAATTACCGGGAAAGCTTATTTATTTCAAAAAGGGACAAAATATTTGGTGAATAATTTAATCCTATCATTATCACTGGCCATTCTATTGATTTCTCTGTTCATGGCATATATGTTTAGATCTTTTAGAATGATTATTGTCTCATTAATTCCTAACCTGTTACCACTACTTATTACTGCTGGTTTAATGGGCTATTTAGGAGTTCCGATAAAACCATCGACCATTTTAGTGTTTAGTATTGCCTTTGGAATTTCGGTAGATGATACCATTCACTTTTTAGCTAAGTATAGACAGGAGTTAAGAGCCAATCATTGGAAGATTAGAAAATCTGTTTACGCTGCACTACGTGAAACAGGCGTAAGCATGTTCTACACCTCTATTGTATTGTTCTTCGGGTTTTCGGTTTTTGTTATTTCAAACTTTGGTGGTACTGTAGCGCTTGGTGCTTTAGTTTCTGCTACATTATTGTTTGCAATGTTAGCCAATTTACTATTATTACCTTCTCTTCTATTATCGTTAGAAAGAAGTATTGCCAACAAGGAAGTGCTTAAAGAACCAAACTTTAGAATCATCCCTGAAGAAGATAAAAACAACGATAAATAATTTAGCGGAAACCCTTATCTTTGCAGCTTGATCCTGAAACGACACTTCGACTACGCTCAGTGTGACAGTTCAGGGAAAATTTTTGTTAAACAGCTTGATTATTGAGATCAAGGAATATTTTTTTAATTAAAAGCAATGAAGATAAGTACAGTTTCAGAACTACTATCACAGGAAATTACATTAGTAGATGTAGAAGTTAAAGGTTGGGTAAGAACGTTTAGAGCAAATCGTTTTATAGCTCTTAATGACGGTTCTACAATTAATAATATTCAGTGTGTTGTAGATTTTGAAAATACTGATGAAGCGCTTTTAAAACGTATTACTACTGGAGCTGCTGTTCATATTAAAGGACAGCTAGTAGAAAGCCAAGGAAAAGGACAAAAGGTAGAGGTTCAAGCATCTTCTATTGAAATTCTAGGAGATTCTGATCCTGAAGCATATCCTATTCAACCTAAAAAACACTCTTTAGAGTTTTTACGAGACAATGCTCATTTACGTACTAGAACAAATACGTTTAGTGCAGTGATGCGTTTACGTTCATCATTATCATTTGCTATTCATAAGTACTTTAATGAAAATGGATTCTATTATATGCATACGCCTATCATTACTGGTAGTGATGCAGAAGGTGCTGGTGAAATGTTCAGGGTTTCAACCTTAGATGCTAAAAATCCACCATTGAATGAAGAAGGAAATGTGGATTACTCACAAGACTTTTTTGGTAAAGAATCAAACCTAACAGTTTCTGGACAATTAGAAGCGGAAACCTATGCAATGTCTCTTGGTAAGGTGTATACGTTTGGCCCTACTTTTAGAGCTGAAAACTCTAATACATCACGTCACTTATCAGAATTTTGGATGATAGAACCAGAAGTAGCCTTTATGGATTTGGCAGGCAACATGGATCTAGCAGAAGACTTTATGAAATCTGTTTTAAGTTATATATTAGAACACAATAAAGATGATTTAGCCTTTTTAGAACAACGTCAAATTCAAGAAGACAAATCAAAACCTCAGGCAGAGCGTAATGAAATGACATTGACTGAAAAGTTACGTTTTGTAGTAGATAATAATTTTAAACGTGTTAGCTATACTGAGGCTATCGATATTTTAAGAAATTCTAAACCTAATAAAAAGAAGAAATTCCAATACTTGATCAATGAGTGGGGAGCAGATTTACAAAGTGAGCACGAACGCTTTTTAGTTGAAAAACACTTTAAGTGTCCTGTGATCTTGTTTGATTACCCAGCAAACATTAAAGCATTTTATATGCGTTTGAATGAGGATGAAAAAACGGTAAGAGCAATGGATATCTTATTCCCTGGAATTGGAGAAATTGTTGGAGGAAGTCAGCGTGAAGAACGTTTAGATGTGTTAAAAGAAAAAATGGCCGCACTTGATATTCCTGAAGAAGAGCTATGGTGGTACTTAGATTTACGTAAGTATGGTACAGCTGTACATTCTGGTTTTGGTTTAGGTTTTGAACGTTTAGTAATGTTTGCAACAGGAATGGGTAATATTAGAGACGTAATACCTTATCCTAGAACGCCACAAAATGCAGAATTTTAATATTCTTTAAATTAAAATATTAATTATAAAACAATCTCCGTTCTATATGAATGTAGATTGTTTTTTTTATTTTTATACAAACCCAAATACACAATGCTTAAACAGTATCTTCAGTTTAAATTATCTCAAAAATTATCTCCTCAACAAATACAGTTGATGAAGTTAATTCAGCTGCCTACACAAGCATTTGAGCAACGTTTAAAACAAGAATTAGAAGAAAATCCAGCCCTAGAGAGCGGGAAAGATAAAACGGAAGATTTTGAAGATTCTTTTGAAAATCAAGAAGATTTCAATGACAGTGATTCTATAAATGCCGAGGACATAAATGTTGATGAATATTTAAGTGATGACGAAATTCCTGAATACAGGATGCAGGCTAACAACTATAGCGCCGATGATGAAGACAAGAGCATTCCTTATGCATCTGGCACCTCATTTACACAACACTTAAAAACACAGCTAAACACGTTTAGACTTAATGACGAAGAAAGCCAGATAGCAAATTTCTTGGTTGGTAGTGTTGATGAAAGTGGGTATATACGCCGTTCGCTAAGCGACATTATGGATGATTTAGCTTTCACACAAAATGTGTATACCACCGAAGAAAAAATAGAAGAGGTTTTAGGAATTGTCCAGCAACTTGATCCAGCAGGTGTAGCTGCACGGGATCTTCAAGAATGTTTGAGCATACAATTACACAGAAGAACACAAAACCCTAATGTTGAGTTAGCACTGAACATTATAGACAAAGCCTTTGAACAGTTTACTAAAAAGCACTATAAAAAACTGTTGCAAAAATTCGATATTTCTGAAATACAACTTAAAGATGCTATTTTAGAAATTGAACGTTTGAACCCAAAACCTGGTGGTTCTTTCTCAGGTAATACACGTATTGTAGAACATGTTGTGCCTGATTTTACTATTAAAATTGTTGACGGTGAATTAGAGTTAACTCTTAACGGTCGAAATGCTCCAGAGCTTCATGTTTCGCGTGAATA
Source organism: Flavobacteriaceae bacterium (assembly GCA_030148025.1). Classification (GTDB taxonomy): domain Bacteria; phylum Bacteroidota; class Bacteroidia; order Flavobacteriales; family Flavobacteriaceae; genus JASBUG01. The sequence goes on from JASBUG010000044.1 coordinate 106,353, forward strand.
CAACAACATGCTTAAAGGGTATAAAGAGTCTAAGGACAAGTCTAAATCACAAAAAGATGCGGTATTGTTTATCAAGCAAAAACTAGATGCAGCAAAGTGGTTTATTGAAGCCATTAGACAGCGACAGCAAACCTTATTCATAACAATGAGCGCTATTATGCATTATCAAAAAGAATACTTTTTAACTGGTGATGAGCGCAAGCTAAAACCTATGATACTTAAGGATATTGCTGATGAAATTGAAATGGATGTTTCTACAGTATCGCGTGTGGCCAACAGTAAATATGTTGACACACCTTATGGTACCAAGTTGATAAAAGAATTCTTTAGTGAATCTATGAAAAATGATCAAGGTGAAGATGTGTCGACTAGAGAGATTAAAAAAATATTGGAAACCGTTATTGAGGATGAAGATAAACGTAAGCCACTAACCGATGAAAAATTAGCGGGTATGTTAAAAGAAAAAGGTTATCCTATAGCAAGAAGAACAGTTGCAAAGTACAGAGAACAATTAGATATTCCAGTAGCACGGTTACGAAAACAGATTTAGGATGAGTGCTGTATTAAGAAGCATATCATTTATTTTCCACCCTTTATTCATGCCATTATTAGGGACTATTTTCTTTTTTTCGAAATCGCCAAGATATATCCCTATTGAACTTATAAAAGCTAAACTTTTTTCAATTGGTTTGCTTACTATATTATTACCAATATTAATCTTCTTCTTATTAAAAACATTAGGAAAGGTTAAGTCCATTTATTTAGAATCTCCCAAAGAGCGTATATTGCCATTAGGCCTTAATTGCATCATAATATTTGCTGTTGTACAGGAAGTATTGCCTCCAAATGAGTTAATAGAATTATATTGTTTTTTTATTGGTATTCTGTTATCTACTCTTTCTTGTCTTATTCTGGCGATATTGAACTATAAGGCAAGTATTCATTTAATTGCAGGTGCTGGTGTTTTAATGTTTTTTATAGCTATTAGTATTCATTATAACATTAACATTAATGGATCAATTGCATTTTTCTTCCTTATAGTTGGTGCTTTAGGGACTTCTCGACTGCACTTAAATGCTCATACACCTTCAGAGTTAATAGTTGGTTTTTTTGTTGGGTTATTCCCTCAATTAATAATGCTTAATTATTGGCTATAACAGATAAAACATAATCCCAACCTTAAATATAGAAACATCTAAATTTTCATTACTTAACTGTGCCTCTTTCTTAAAAACGGGATTTAAAGAGTAATATAAATAGGCATTCCATGAATCGTAACCAGCACTTAAAGTTAGCCCATATTGTAGGCGCTCAAAATCCTCTATATTGTTGTTCTTAATTTGCCCGTTAGAATCCTTAAACTTGGTATTGGATGCAAATACATATCCAAACTTAACACCAGTGTATACCCTCCAAAATTTATAAGTGCTAGCCGTAGAGGTTCGCCACCTAATTTCAAAAGGTAATTCGACCAAATGTTGCGAAAATTTGTTTTTAGTAAACTGAGAGCTTGTAAGTAGTTCGTACGTATATCCACCTGATGGGTTTTCAGATATCTTTAAATTTTGATTAATAGAATTAGTAGCATAACCCAATCCAATTCCTATAGCCCAATTGCGTTTTTTATTAATTGGCATATCTTTAATTATTCCCAAATGAAATCCACTGGAAAATCCATTTTGAGACATGCCCTTTGGCATTTTAGATAAGGCATTATAACTAACACCAAAATAAAATTGATCTTCCTTATAAGATGTATCTAAACTATCAGTCGCTATAGCATTAGTAGTTTCTTGCGCGAATAAGTAAGTTACAGCAAACAAGGTTACAAATAGAGAAAATAAACGTTTCATAGTTTTAAATGTATAACAAATATAACGCAAAAGAAAAGCACTCTATTTAAGAGTGCTTTCTATATTATCTAACAAATTAAGATTTTTTCTAATTATTCATTATTAGAAACATCTCCTTGTGTAGTAGTGTAGTTTATTTTTAAGGCATTTACTTTTCTAAGCTCCTGCTTAATATCACCAACTATACCCATATTAGCTTCTTTATCAACACGCAATGATGTTGTTAAATATGGTATTTCTTCTTCACGTTTTGATGCACGCTCAGCAGAAATAAATGCTGCTATATCACTAACTTCGGCAAACTTATCGTTTAACTGAATTCTAGCTTCATCACCATATTTTGCTTTATATTGGCTACTTGGTTTACCTACGTAAATGTACATTACCAGGTTTTTCTTCTCAAGCTTTTCAATTTGATCTGCACTTGGTAGTCTATTTTCTATCATAAGAGTATCTTCTCTCATTACAGTTGCTACCATGAAGAAGAATAATAACATGAATACGATATCAGGTAATGATGCTGTGTTTACAGCAGGTAAATCGCCTCCTTTTTTCTTTTTAAATTTAGACATACGTTTGTTATTAAATTCTAAATTATTGTACTTCTGAAAGCTTTTGAGGGTATTCCTTTTTAATTTGGTCTATTACCTCTTTTAACTTCTCTTTATTACCTGGCCAGTTAACATCTTTGTAGTTCTTTTGCATCTCTACAAAGTTCATGTCTCTAAAACCTCTTTGAGGCCCTACTTGTAAGGCTCTTCTATTTCTCAAATCGTTATAAGCTCCTACCAATTCGTTCTGAACTGAAATGTAGCGCTTATAAGATGTTTCACGTTCGTTCTTTAAGGAAATAATTGCTTTATCTGGATGGTCTGATGAAGCTGGATCTTTTTTACCTTGACAATAATCACAAGGATTACCATCGTTATCTGTAGATCCACCATTGTCTAAAAATTCAATCGCCGCAGCTCTTAAATCTTTTAACTCCATTAATTCATCTTCAACAAGCAATTGGTCCTTACCATTTAATAATACTGTAAAAATATTCTTTTGCTTAATAACCACATCTTCTTCAGACTCTTCCATAGGAGGTAGCTTACGGCTAATTCCTGAGTCTTTTTCCATAGTTGTAGTTACTAAGAAAAATATTAATAGTAAGAAAGCAATGTCGGCCATAGAGCCCGCATTAACTTCCGGTGCTGCTCGTTTTGCCATGTTACTTGATCATTTTTTTAATTCCTGTAAATAACATTGTTCCACTTGCTATAATTATTAACGCATAGAACATGTATAATCCCGCGCCTACCAGTTTAGATCCACCGGCAGAAAGCGTTTCACCATCTCTTAATGGTGTTTCTACTCCTGTTGCTAAACCAAAGTAGCATACTAACGCTACTAGTGCAAAGAAACCTAAGCCCATCAAGGCACTTTTAAGTGCAGCTGGATTAGTAAAGGTGTTAACTAAAGTAAACAATACAACCGATGCAACAACAGCAATAAATACTGCATAAGCTACATACATCATATTATCTATCTGACCTTCATTTCCAGATATAATCATTATACCAAAAATGATGCCAATAACAGCCAATGCTAAAGCTACAATTTTAAAAATTTTATGTAATCCCATAATTGTTTGCTTTTAAGTTATTATTACTTCTTGTTTCTAATCAATAAATCCATTAAAGATATTGATGCATCTTCCATATCGTTTACGATTGCATCAATTTTTGCAATGATATAGTTGTAGAAAATTTGAAGAATAATTGCAACAATTAAACCGAATACTGTTGTTAAAAGTGCTACTTTAATACCACCTGCAACAAGTGAAGGTTGCATATCTCCAGCAGCTTCAATTTTATCGAATGCTTGAATCATACCAATTACCGTTCCCATGAACCCTAACATTGGTGCAAGAGCGATAAATAATGATATCCAAGATACGTTTTTCTCTAATTGACCCATTTGTACACCACCGTAAGCAACAACAGCTTTTTCAGCAGCTTCAATACCTTCATCGGTTCTATCTAATCCTTGGTAGAAAATAGAAGCAACAGGTCCTTTTGTGTTTCTACAAACTTCTTTAGCAGCTTCAACACCTCCAGATGCAAGAGCATCCTCAACATTTTGTACTAATTTTTTTGAATTTGTAGTAGATAGATTTAAAAAGATAATTCTTTCAATAGCGATTGCTAAACCAAGAATTAACGCTAGCAATACAATCCCCATAAACCCAGGGCCTCCTTCAATAAATCTCTTTTTTAATTCTTGATGAAATCCAAGCTCTTCAGTTGCAGCTCCTGCATCTTCTTGAGTTGAACTAACAATTGTACTTACAATTGTGTTAGTGTTCGCATTTGTACTCGCATTTACAGTTCCGAATGCCATAATACATGCGATGGCTAGAATAGAAAATAATCTTTTCATTGTTCTTGATCTTAATTTTATTAGTTAAAGCGTTAAAGATATAAAAAAATTGTAATTAAAAAATTAAAATTACTTCAGAGTTTACGGCGTTCATTTGAGAAAACCTCAGCCTGCTCTTTTTGCAGAGAGGAAGGGATTCGAACCCTCGATACGCTTTTAACGTATACACACTTTCCAGGCGTGCGCCTTCGACCACTCGGCCACCTCTCTATAACTTTAATTTTTAGTTACAGCGGCTCAAATAACGAAAAAAAGTTTAAACGCTAAAATTTTGGTTGTTAATTTTAAGATATCTCTCCGCGTAGCGAGGTTTCAAAGATTGTTTTAAATGTTTTCTGCGATAAATTCTTACTGAGCAAGTACATTAATTTTGTAATTGCTGCTTCAGTAGTCATATCATTACCCGATATTACGCCAATCTTTTTTAATTGTGTACTGGTTTCATACTGCCCCATAATAACACTTCCTCCAGAACACTGCGTGACATTAATAATATGTATGCCTTTTTTTATACCTTGTTTTAAAAGGTCGATAAACCATTGTTCGGTAGTTGTATTTCCAGCTCCATAGGTTTCTAAAACCACCCCTTCTAAATTTGGGGTTTCAAAAATAGAGGTCAATACTTGTTTTGAAATACCAGGAAACAACTTTACAATAGCTACATTAGTATTAAATGCTTTATGCACTTTTAATTTTTTCCTAGCATTAGGTTTAAACAAATGTTCTTTGTTTACTTTTAAATGCACTCCAGATTCAGCCAAGTCAGGATAGTTTAATGATGCAAATGCCTCAAAATGTTCTGCATTTATTTTTGTAGTACGATTTCCTCGATATAGTTTATACTCAAAATATAGCGACACTTCCTTAATAACTGGCTTACCTTTCTCTTGTAATGAAGCTACCTGAATAGAGGTTATTAAATTCTCTTTAGCATCTGTGCGCAAATCACCTATTGGCAATTGTGATCCAGTAAACACTACTGGCTTCGCAAGATCTTCTAATAGAAAACTTAATGCCGAAGCAGAATAGCTCATCGTATCACTGCCATGTAATACTACAAACCCGTCACATTTGTTATAATACAATTCTATAATGTCTGCGATCTGTACCCAATACTTTGGTTCCATATTAGACGAATCGATAGGCTTTTCAAACGACACTGTATCTATATCGCAATCCAAAAGCTTAAGTTCTGGAATTCTTATTAAAAGATTATCAAAATCGAAAGATCGTAAAGCGCCCGTTTCAGAATCTTTGATCATCCCGATTGTTCCTCCAGTATATATTAAAAGTATCTTTGGTCTAGACATTATTAAATATTAAAAACTGCTTCAGAGTTTGCAGTGGTAATTTCGGCAATTTCTTTTGTACTTACACCATATATATATGATAACTTTTCGAGCACGTTTATTACATAACTGCTTTCATTGCGTTTTCCTCTATAAGGTACAGGTGCTAAGTATGGTGAATCGGTCTCTAATACCAAATGTTTTAAGTCTATTTGATCTAGGAACTTATCGATCTTTCCATTCTTAAAAGTCACGACACCACCAATACCAAGTTTCATATTATAAGATATAGCTTTGTGAGCTTGCTCGATCGTTCCTGTAAAGCAATGAAAAATTCCGAAAAGATCTTCTCCTTTTTCTTCTTCAAGGATTTCAAAAATCTCATCGAATGATTCCCTACAATGTATCACTATAGGTAGTTTATGCTTTTTTGCTAATCTAATTTGATGTCTAAATGCTTCCTGTTGTATAGGTAAAGTAGATTTATCCCAATACAAATCTATTCCTATTTCGCCAATAGCCACAAACGATCTTTTAGATAATTCTTCTTCTACATGAGCTAATTCCTCCTTGTAATTCTCCTTTACATGAGTTGGATGTAAGCCCATCATTAAATGCACATTTTCTGGGTAATTGCTTTCTAGCTTATACATAGATTCTGTATATGTAGAATCTATTGCAGGCACGAAGAATCTTGACACGCCAAGGTCGAGCGCTCGTTGCATCATTGCATCTCTATCCTCATCAAAAGCTTCGCTATATAAATGCGTATGTGTATCGGTAATTATCATGGCGTAAAAATAAAAAAGCCATCAATATTGATGGCTAAATTTTATAGTTTTCTAATCTAATTTTTTAACTAGCTTTTGTGCTTTGTCGTAAACCTCAGATTCTTCAGGAATAGTTTTTAGAATATTCAAGCATTCATCATTCTTCTCTTGCTTAAGTTTACTAAGCGCCAAGTACCATAACGCATCATGTTTATATACCGATTGCCCTTTAGATAGATTTTCTAATAATGTATCTGCGGTATTATAGTTACTCAGTTCAATATTAGCAATTGCTTTATAATATTGTATCTCTGTGTTATTACTATCGGCTTCTAATAACTCTGTAAAAAGTTTATCTGCTTTGGTAAAATCTTTACTATTAAAAGCATCTTCAGCATCTTTAATTACATCTCCTTGTATACTTCTTATGGTTAAATTAATTTCTCCATAATCTGCAAAGTCGCCATAAGTTGGGTTTGAAAAATTATTAAACATAAATAGTCCAAAAATTATTACCACACTTGCAGCTATAGCATACTTCCATAAAGACACAACTTTTCCTTTTTGGCTTGAAGTAGAATTGAAATAATCACTTGAAATTGTTTCTAAGTTCGATTTAAACTCTTGTGCGTCTTTACTATATGCTTGCTCTAAGAATCCATTAACCTGCTTATACAATTCAAAAGCGCTTTTAAAGTCTTTATCATTAAGTAGTCTCTCTTCAAAAGAAGCTAACTCTTCCTTTGACAGCGACTCTGTTAAGTAGGCTTCAAATAATATGTAATCTTGTTCATTCATGGCGTGCTAATTATAAAGTTGGTTATACTTTGGCGACGCTTTAATTAATTCTGTTAGTTTCCCTATACACAACGATTTTTTCTTTCTTGCGTAGGCATAAGTGACTCCTAAACTTTTAGCAACTTCTTCCATAGACTTTATTTTAAAAGTTGCCTCAAGTAGATCTTTACAAGCAGTTCCTATTTGGTTAAACATCTCTTTAAACAAATGATATTTTTCATCATATAAAGAAGTTTCTTCTGCATGTTTAAAAGCATCATCATCCTTAGATAATACTTCTTCATTAATTGTTACCTCTTTAGTTCCTCTTTTTTTCAATTCATTTAACCATTTACGTTTGCACAACAGAAAAAAGTAAGCATCAAAAGGACAAGTAAGCACTAACTTTTTATCCTTAGCTTGATTGTAAATGGTAATTATTGTTTCCTGAATGATGTCTTGAGCATTTGTTTCATCACCACTATTCTTCTTTATATAACTAATTACTTTAGGCGCAAACTTGTTATATATACTCTGAATCACAAAAGAATTATTCTGCACTAATCCGTCTATATACTTCTGATCTTCATGTGGTTTTTGATACTTCATCAAGAGGTCTGTTTTCACGAATTTAAAAAAACTTTCAACAAATAGGGTAACAAATTTTAAGTGATGCTGATATAAGGTCGTAATGATTAAAAAATTGAATTATAACTAAATATTAGAAATCATGAAAAAATTAGTATTAACATTCGGAATCGTAGCTCTAAGTTTTTTAACTGTTCAAGCTACCACTTTAAATGAACTTTCAAATTACAAAACAGAAACAGCAGAAGTAACTTCGGTTTATATCTGGAACGTAATTACAGCTAACGGAACTTTCTCAGGTTCTTCAATGTCTCTTGACCATGCTAAGCAAATGGTGAAATTATCAAGTGCTGGTGATATTATAGTAGAACAAAAGATTGTAAAACATTATCTACTAAAAGAAGACTTCAACAAAAAATATTTCTATTGGGAAGTAGAAAGTACAAAGGCAAAAGCATCAGGTTTTTCAAGTTCTGAAGCTAAGGCTAGAAAGCTTATCAACCTTGTTGCAAAGGGAGACATTATCAACTATAAAATTATAGTAAATAAAAAATATTAAAAAAAAGGGGTAACAAAACCTTACCCCTTTTTATATAACCATGTAAACAATAAAAAAATGAATATTATGAAACAGTTTAAAAACATTTTAGGACTTACTTTATTAGCAGCTTTAACATTAACAAGTTGTAAAACACAAGACGACGCAGATGTATTTTTTGAAACGCCAACTGCTCAAGAATTTGCAAACTTACAAGACAATGCTCTTGAAGATTTAAAACAAGAATTTACAATGAATGCCGAAGACGGTAATGTCACTTTCACTTCAGAAAATGGTGTAGATATTACGATCCCAGGAAGTTGTTTAACACTAGACGGAAATAGCGTTACAGGACAAGTAGATATTACATATGTAGAAGTTTTTGACAGAGGAAACATGCTTACAACAGATAAACCTACAATGGGTATTACTCCGGGAGGAGATAGAGCTTTATTAATTTCTGGTGGTGAGTTTATGATTGAAGCTACTCAAGATGGTGAATTATTAGACACCACTTGTAATATTATTTTAAGCGTTCCAACAAGTTTAACTGGCGGTCCAGATAACGAAATGACGCTTTGGGATGGTGTAATTAACCCAGAAACTGGTGATCTTGAATGGAGAGCGGCCGACAACGCAACTGGACAAGGTGGTGTGTTTGCTGAAGGTGGAGAGTATTACGCTTTTTTACAACAATTTGGCTGGACAAATATTGATAGGTTTTTTAGCGACCCAAGACCAAAAACTACTATTTGGGCGCAAGCTCCAACAGGATATGATTACACAAATAGTGCAGTGTATTTATCATATGACGGAGAAGATACTGGACTTGCGGCTTTAGATACTTTTGAAGATGGATTATTTAGTGAGCACTATGGACAAATTCCTATTGGATTAGAGTGTCATGCCATTTTTGTAACCGAACAAGATGGAATGTGGAGATACGCTATTAAGTCTGTAACTATTGCAGCAGATCATGTAATTACATTTACGTTTGCAGAAACTTCTTTAGCTACCGAAGCAGAACTTATAGCCTTAATTAATGGCTTACCTTAAAAAATGCTTAACCTTTATTTATGTTTTAGTTAGTTAGAAAAAGTAGTGGCTCGCCCTAGCCACTGCTTTTTTGTATATTTAATCACATAATTCACAGCAAATGAATCGTTTACTTTCATTCTTATTTTCTTTGTTTTTTCTAACTATTTATGGACAGCAAGAGCAAGTTATAGACTCTTTAAGTAGAAAAGCTACCATAAATACTTCCATAGAAAATAATACAGTAGTATTTTCTTCCGAAACACCTTCTTTAATACAAATTGCTGGAGCGCCCAAAGCATTCTATTCTTATTATTGGGAGTTTGATGATGGCACTTTTAGCAAAGAAAAAAACCCGAAGCACATTTATAAAAAAACAGGTAATTATAATGTAAAACTTTGGGTTACGAATCATTATGATAATGGAAAACCACCAACTACGAGACCTAAAAAAATAAAGATAAATACTATAAGTAGTGATTCTCAAGATCAAGCGTCAATGACTGAATCTTTTACACTACAAAGAAATAGAGAACCTATTCCTGAAGATTCAATAGCATTAATTGTTAGTTATAAAAACACAAAAGATTACACCACCAATGGTAAAGTGTTCTTGTTCTATAACGAGCAACAATACAATGGCAACAATTTTGATCTAACAGATACAAGAACGTATCACAACGAGACCGAAGTATTTGAAAGCGACGTCGTTTATTCTAGAGCTAAAACTGATGATGAAACACTTTTAGCAAGTAATATGAATGAGTATTTTAAACGTTTCATCTTTCAAGATTCAACAGAATTGCTTGATTTACCTTCTACAATAAATACTTCAAAAGACATTTATAAAGACAAAAAGATTTTTGAGTTTCAAGACATGGCGCCTAATGAAGAACGCCATATGTTCTTCACACTAAAAACAACACCTGAGATGCTAAAAGATACAAGTGCTATTATTAGTGTAAGAGGTGTTTATGTTCCAGACAGTAACTTTGATAATCACCATGTAAAAGATATGGAAATGGAAATTGTAACCTCTCATGATCCAAATAAAATGTCATCAAACGGAACATTTATGAATTATCGTTTTATACGTTATAAAACCCTTAAGTACAAAATAAAGTTTCAGAATAATGGAGAGGGTCCTGCTAGAACCATTCGACTTGAAACTGATATTCCAGAAATGCTGGATAAATCTACTATAGAAGTGATAGACATGTATCCTAAGTGCGAAATTTGTCCAAAAGAAGAAGTTCGATACAGTTGTTTAGATACTGCGTTTACAGATACCCAAGCAATATTCACTTTTAAGAATATCTATTTACCAGGAAGCGAACAAAAAAATGTGAAAGAATACGATTCTACTAAAGGGTTTGTGAAATACAAAATAAAGTTTGCTAAAGATTTTCATAAAAAGAAAACCAAAAGTAGAACGGCTATTATTTTTGATAAAAACGAACCTATAATAACCAATTATTCTACTACTAGATTTTTACCAGGCATCTCTATCGGTGCTAAAACAGGATACAATTATTATCCAGATCTGGAAGATTCAAAAAGTTACTTTATTGGTGCTACTGTATCTCCTTATAAGTCGTATCGTTGGTACTGGCAAGTCGAGTTGGTGACTAACCTTAATTCATATAAGCAATCAAGCATATCTGAAGAGATCATCACACAAGCGCAAGGTTTTCAGCATTTAAGACGAGAAACTATATCGTCTGATTTTACGAATGTAAATTGGGAAGTACCTGTGCTTGTTAGATATAATGTCAATAATTATATTGGTTTAGGCGCTGGTATCCAAGCCAATTTTAATTTAAGTGAAAAACAAGATCAAGAGATACTTCTTGAAGACTTTGAAGGTGTTGAACCCAATTTTGTAATAAACCGAGAACAATCTAAAAATGAGGTTTCAAATTCATTTACCAGTTTTAAAAAAGGTTTGTTATTTGAGGTTACAGGAGGATTTGCTAGAATAGGTCCAAGTGTAGGTGCCAGATATGTTACCAACTTTGAAAAGGATTTTAATTATTGGCAGTTCTACGCCATTTGGAAATTCTAACACATGAAAAGACTAGTCTTTTGTTTTATTTTATTGCTTTCGTTTAAAAGCTTTTCTCAAACTCTTGAAGAGCAAATCTATCAAGTCACTGAGACCTTCATAGCTAACAAAAATGCCCTTAACTTAATTGAGTTAGAAAAAGCAGAAGCCAATTTAAAACTAAAAGTAAAAACCAAAGATGAGCAATTGGCATTGGTGTTTTTACTATGTAACAAAGGACACTATTTAGATTCTAAAATTCCACCGAAAGCAATAAGCAATTATGAAGAAGCTTGGAGCATATTTTCTAAGAATGACCTTTCTAAAATATCTGATTATGATATTATTGAATACTGCTTAAAGCCTTTAGGAAATTTATATACTAGAGCTGGAGATTTTACCAATGCCGAATTAACTATAAACAATTACATTTCCTTAGCTAAACAACGAAATGATCAATCGCAGCAAATATCTGGTATTATTAATTTGTCTATTCTTTATCAGGTTTTAAATAAGCATAACTCAGTCGTAAAGCTAATTGATCAAACACTTGTAATTCCTAATATTAAAAGTGAACAAATTTTAAAACTTGAAAGCATTAAACAGGAGAGTTTAATCAAATCTGGACAATTGTCAAGTAATAGAAAATTGCTAGAAAATGACATTCAGCTTCCTAACTCAAAACACTTATATGTACAACATGAATTAAACTATAAATCCAATCTAAAAGAAGGTAATTACAAAGAGGCCTTAAAACATTTCAACTTAAAAAAGTCATATTCTCGATCAGCTATTGAAACTGCAAGAGATCTAGCAAAGCAACACGTAGAAGAAGCACAGCTATACTTTTTACTATCAGATATTAACCGTTCAAGAAGTTTATTAGAAAAAGCCGTTAAAGTATTATTACCTCATCTTGACCCAGCACAAATAACAACAGATGATCTTTATGCTGAAAATACTTTTATAGATGTTTTTGATCAGTTAGCAATTATACAATCATCACCTGAAAAAGCGTTGCAGTATTATGATATGAGTTTTCATGTATCACAATTACTTTCAAAAAACATCACCTCTCAAGAGTCTAAATTATTAAACATAACAAACAACAGAAACAGAAGTGAAGCTTGTATTTCTGTTTGTTACGATGTGTTTTCAGCAACAAAAGATTCGCTATATATCGTTAAGGCATTAGAATATGCCGAACAACATAAATCTACAGTTTTAAAAGAGCAACAACAGCAGCTCTCTTTAATAGAACGTTTTCCGAATGACTCTCTATTACTTAAGCAACAGGAACTGCAACAATTTCAAGAGCAATTAATCAATGAGTTCGTAAATAAGCCAACAACGGAAAATGTTGGTATTACTAACAAACTAAGTGAGCTACATTTACAAATAAAACAAACTAGAGAACTCGTTTCTAAAAAATATTCTGGTGAACAAGAATATTCTTTTTCATTAGATAGTTTGCAACAAAAGTTAAACAAACAAGATGCTACATTAATACAGTATTTTTATGGTAATAGCTTCATCTATAAATTTACTGTTACAAGTAGCAATATTAATATAGAGCAAATTGAACTGACTGATGTAGCTCAAACAAGCATTACAAGTTTTATTAAAATGTTTGAAAACAGTGCGATAATTAATAACAATATTCCGAAGTTTAAGGAAAGTGCACTTTCAATATTTCAACTTTTAAAACCAACTTCCACAACTCAAAACTTGGTTATAATTCCTGATAGCTTTCTTAGTTTTTTACCCTTTGAGACATTATTAGAAAGTGAAACTAACGCTCTAAATTATTCTAAAATGCCATTCTTAGGAATACATAAAACAGTGATTTACAACTCCAGTATTTATAACTATACCTCTTCAGGAATCACAACTCAATCAAACTCTTTGTTAGGTATTTTCCCTGTGTTTGAAGGCTCTAATCAAGAGTTAAAACACTCTGTAGAAGAAGCCACTTCAATTGAAGACATAATAAATAGCAAGCTGTTTTTACATTCTGATGCTAACAAACAAAGCTTTATAACTCATGCTTCAAATTATGATGTTTTGCATTTATCTACGCATGCTTCAGGTGGTTCTTTTGCAATACCTGCTTCTATATCTTTTTATAATGAAACTATGACTTTTAATGAGTTATATCGTTTAAATCTTAAGCCAAATTTAGTAGTGCTTAGTGCCTGCGAAACTGGCATAGGAATATTGCGTAAAGGCGAAGGTGCTATGAGTATTGCCAGAGGATTTCAATATGCTGGTAGTAAAAACTTGTTGTTCTCCCTTTGGAGTATTAATGATATGTCTACTGCTTCAATTATGAAATCCTTTTACAATAACTATAGCAAGACTAATTCAGGAGCAATAGCAAATCAAAGCTCTAAACTTGTTTACCTAAATGATGATACTATATCGAATGCCAAAAAATCACCTTATTACTGGAGCGCCTTTGTATATTATGGTGATTTCTCAAAAATAGAAAAGTCAACTTTTTCGCTCATAAATATAGCTGTAATTGTTTTAGTTTTAATTATAGTGCTATTTTTGCTTTTCAAAATTATTAATAGCAATGCAAAAATCTTTAAAGACTAATCTTGAGAAACAAGGTTATACTTCAGTAAAACTAAAATTTACCAAGACTAACCATTTTGAAATAAAAGCTATTATAAATGGTATTAAAGGACGATTTATATTAGATACTGGAGCTTCAAATTCTTGCATTGGCATAGATCATATTGAGACTTTTGATCTTAAAGTTGAAGATTCTGAAGTTAAGGCAGCGGGAGCTGGTGCTATTGATATGGAAACCAAGGTCTCTAAAAAGAATCATGTAAAAATTGGCAAATGGAAACAAAAAAAAACCTCACTTGTCCTATTTAATTTAACACATGTAAATACTGCTTTAATAAACCATAACTCTAAACCCGTTAACGGTATTATTGGAGCCGATATACTTAAAAAATCCAAGGCCATAATAGATTACAATAAAAAATATTTATATCTTAAGCTATAATTAGCGAAGATTAATAGCAACAGACTTCTCTCTATGAATCCATCAATTATAATTGCAGATGATCACCCATTAGTATTAAAGGGGCTTCAAGATTTTTTGGAAGAAAAGAATTATTCAATTATTGGAAGTGCTAATGATGGAAAAGAGGCTCTTAAACTAATTTTAGAAAAAGAACCAGATATTGCCATATTAGATATAAGGATGCCACATTTAACAGGCATTGAAATTGCAAAACATTGCGATGGTAAAGTAAAAACAAAAATTGTTCTTATCACTTTCGAAAAGAACAATGTATTTTATCATCAAGCTAAAGATCTAAATATTTATGGGTATTTATTAAAAGAATTGGCTTTAACCGAAATTGAAAATTGTTTAAAATCTGTACACAAAGGCATTCCGTATTTTAGTTCAGAAATTGAAGCACATTTTTCTAAAGCTCCGCATATTGATTTTAGTATTCTCACTCCTTCCGAAAAAAGAATCGTTCAGCTTATAGCTCAAAATAAAACGGCAAAAGAAATAGCCGAAATGCTAAATATTTCTAACCGTACCGTCGAGAAACACAAAAGTCATATCATTAAAAAATTCAATTTAGAATCTAAACATAGTAGCCTTTTTCTATTTGCTAAAGAAAATGAATCATTTTTAACTTAAAAATACGTAGAACTACGTATTGTTTGGTATTGTTTTATTTATGACATTTACCCTGCTATTAATTAGTTCTTAGGGAGAATTATGGAAGGCTCTGGGTTTTGTTACTCGGAGCTTTCAACTTTAAGAATATTGACAACCCCTTTTTTGCCTTAAAATACTTATGAATGAAACAGAGAATCTTTTACATAAGATTTTATTAGTTGGATTAGTTACTATAGTAATTATAGTAATTTCTATTAATCTTTTTGTTAGTTTAATATGAAGAAAAAGGACGCATGATATATCATGCGTCCTTTTATTTTTTTAGATATAATTAGTATTAAAGCTCTAAAGCCTTTTTAACATTATTATCCATAAGCAATTCAGTAGGGTTTTCTAATGCTTCTTTAACAGCAACTAAGAATCCTACACTCTCTCTACCATCAATGATTCTATGATCGTAAGATAAAGCCACATACATTATTGGTCTAATTTCAACTTTACCATCAATGGCAACTGGTCGCTCAACAATATTATGCATTCCTAAAATACCAGACTGAGGTGGATTGATAATAGGAGTCGATAACATACTTCCAAAAACACCACCATTAGAAATCGTAAAGGTTCCTCCAGTCATTTCATCTACTGTTATTTGACCGTCACGAGCACGTAATGCTAAACGCTTCACTTCTGCTTCAACACCTCTAAATGTTAAGTTTTCTGCATTTCTAATAACTGGCACCATTAACCCTTTTGGCCCAGAAACTGCTATACTAATGTCACAGAAATCGTAACTCAACATTTCCTTACCATCTATCATCGAGTTTACTGCTGGATACATTTTTAATGCTCTTACTACAGCCAATGTGAAAAAGCTCATAAAACCTAAACCAACACCATGCTTTTCTTTAAAGGTTTCTTTATGCTCTTTACGCAAAGCAAAAATTGGCGACATATCTACTTCGTTAAAAGTAGTTAACATGGCAGTGGTATTTTTTGCCTCAACTAGACGTTCAGCTACCTTACGACGTAACATCGACATTTTACTTCTAGAAGTACCTCTACTTCCTCCGGTTGGAGTTCCCATAGATGGTACAGCTTTTATTGCATCTTCTTTTGTTACACGACCATCTTTTCCTGTGCCAACAATAGTCGAAGCTTCCATGCCTTTTTCTGCCAATATTTTCTTAGCTGCAGGACTTGCAGTTCCAGTAGCATAAGTTTCTTTTGCTGGTTCTGTTTTTACTTCTTGCTTTGGCGCTGCTTCTGCTTTTTCTTCTTTAGCTGGAGCCTCTTGATCTCCTCCTTCAGGTTTTGCAGCACTTGTATCAATTAAACAAACTACTTGACCAACAGCTACAGCATCTCCTTCTTCAGCTTTTAAAGTAATAGTTCCACTGGCTTCGGCAGGTAATTCAAGTGTTGCTTTATCACTATCTACCTCTGCAATGGCTTGATCTTTTTCTACATAATCGCCATCTTGAACTAACCATTCAGCTATTTCAACCTCAGTAATAGATTCTCCTGGTGATGGAACTTTCATTTCTAAAATCATCGTGTTCTATTTTAGTTTTATTTTATTTTCGTTGATTACTTTTTGTTTTATCAAACACAAAATCAATAACCTCTTGATGACGACGTTTTGATCTTGTTGAACTTCCTGCAGCAGGAGCACCATAAGGTCTTCTTGTTGCTGCACGCCATGTTCTGGCTTCATCTATATGCATCATCATATGCGCGTAAGCTCCCATATTTCTTGGTTCTTCTTGTGCCCAAACGATATCATCTGCATTTGAATATTTTGATATGATATTTCTTATGTCTTCTATAGGTAGTGGAAATAATTGCTCAATTCTTACCAATGCTACATCTTCTCTACCTAATTTTTCTTGCTCTTCCAATAAATCGTAATAGAATTTACCTGTTACAAATACCAGTGTTTTTACATTTTTAGTTTTAGCATTTACATCATCAATAAGCATTTGGAATGACCCGTTAGCAAACTCATCGACCGTAGATACTACTCTAGGATGTCGCAATAAGCTCTTAGGCGTAAACACTACTAATGGTTTACGATAATTGGCTTTCATTTGGCGTCTTAATAAATGGAACATATTTGCTGGAGTTGAACAATCTGCTATAAACATATTGTCTTTAGCACATAACTGTAAATAGCGCTCCATTCTGGCAGAAGAATGCTCAGCTCCCTGACCTTCATAACCATGAGGTAATAACATTACAATACCATTTGGCGTTTTCCATTTATCTTCTCCAGAAGAAATATATTGATCGATCATTATTTGAGCGCCATTACTAAAGTCTCCAAATTGTGCTTCCCAAATACCTAATGTTTTTGGGCTAGCCATAGCATATCCATAATCAAACCCTAACACGCCATACTCCGATAATAATGAGTTATAGATGTAGAAGTTTCCTTGATCTTCACTTATCTTATCTAATAAGATTACTTCTTCCTCGCTATCTTCAACTTTTACAACAGCATGTCTATGCGAAAATGTTCCTCGTTCTACATCCTGACCAGAAATTCTAACATCGAAGCCTTCTTCTAACAAAGATCCATATGCTAGATGCTCTGCCATAGCCCAATCTAACTTATCCTCTTCAAACATTTTCTTTCTTGACTCTACCAATCGTTGAATTTTTCTAATAAACTTCTTATCCTCTGGTAAAGTAGATATGACTTCAGAAATCTCTGTAAGTTTCTCTTTAGAATATGTTGTATCAACAACCTCTAACATTTCTGCTTTTCGTACTCTTGGAAAATCTTTCCAAGCATCCTGCATAAATGGTGTAATAACCGTTTTGTCTTCTTTTCTAGAATCTTCAAGTTCTGTTTCTAAACTGTTTTTATAGTCTGCTTCAAGCTTAGTAACATAAGCCTTATCTATGATACCTTGTGCCATTAACTTATCGGCATAAATCTCTCTCGGATTTTTGTGCTTTGCAATGGCTTTATATAACAATGGTTGGGTAAACTTAGGTTCATCTCCTTCGTTATGTCCATACTTTCTATAGCCTAATAAATCTATAAACACATCACGCTTAAACTGCATTCTAAAATCTAGGGCAAATAACATACCGTGAACTACTGCTTCAACATCATCTGCATTAATATGAAGCACTGGAGACAACGTTACTTTACCTACATCTGTACAATAGGTACTAGAACGCGCATCTAAATAGTTAGTAGTAAAACCAATTTGGTTATTAACCACTATATGTATAGTTCCGTTTGTTTTATAGCCGTCAAGTTTAGCCATTTGTACAACCTCGTATACTAACCCTTGTCCAGCAATTGCTGCATCACCATGCACCACAATAGGAAGTACTTTACTAAAATCTTCTGGATAGAATTTATCTTGTTTAGCTCGTGTAATGCCTTCTACAACTGCACCAACAGTTTCTAAATGTGAAGGGTTAGGAGCTATACTTAAATTTATTTGATTACCATTATCTGTAACACGGTCACTTGTCCAACCTAAATGATATTTAACATCACCATCAAAAACCTGTTCTTCATAATCTTTACCATCAAATTCACTAAAAATATCTTTAGCAGATTTTCCAAAGATATTTGTTAAGGTGCTTAAACGCCCACGGTGGGCCATTCCCATAACAAACTCTTTAACTCCATAAGCCGCCGCTTTTTCAATAAGCGCATCAAGAGCAGGAATTAATGATTCACCACCTTCTAACGAAAATCGCTTTTGTCCAACATACTTAGTATGTAAAAAGTTCTCAAAAGAAACTGCTTCGTTTAACTTTCTTAAAATATGTTTCTTTTGATCTACGGAAAAGGTTGGATGATTATCGTTTTTATTTAACTTATCTTGGATCCATTGACGCTCTTCTGGGTGTCTAATATACATATACTCAACACCTATGGCTTCACAATAAATTGCTTCCAGATGTTTTCGTATTTCACGTAGTGTTTGTGGACCAATACCTAATATATCACCTGCATTAAAAACTGTATCAAGATCACTTTGTAATAGCCCAAAATTTTCAATCTCTAAAGTTGGCGCATACTTCCTACGCTCTCTTACAGGGTTTGTTCTGGTAAACAAATGCCCTCTTGTACGATAGGCATCTATTAATTTAACTACTTGAAATTCTTTTTGAACATGTTCAGGTATTTGCGTAGAGACACCTTCAACTACCTCACCAGATAGTCCATAAGATTCACTACCAAAATCGTATCCTTGAAAAAATGCTCTCCAGCTAGGTTCTACAGAATCTGGATTTTCTAAATATTGTTCGTATAAATCAGCAAAATATGCTGTATGTGCCGCGTTTAAAAAGGAATATTTATCCATTATATTTTTTAAGACTTTATGAAGTCGATAAAATTTTGTCAAAAATACAACTTTTGCTAAAATTTGATACTCTTTTTACATATTATATAGGCATCATTTTAAACATTTTAAATAATATTTAATAATTATGTAAATGAAGTTGAAAAACGACTTGTTTTTAAAAAGATTTAAGGGACATTACAAAGGCAGGAAAGCACTTCCTTCCTCTATTTGTTTTGAGAAGTATTTAATCTTTTTTTTCTGTAAACTTTCCATAAACACAGATTTTGATGGACTAATTAAGTTATGTAACGGACAAGGTTTTTCTGCATTACATTTTTCCAGACTTAATACACAAGAATTCAACCTTTTATCTCCATCAATAACATTAACGACATCCATTAGTGAAAAATTTCTATTGTCATCACTTAAATAAAAGCCGCCTTTCGGACCTTTTACAGAAGTAATTATTTCCTCCCGAGAAAGTTCTTGCAATAATTTTGCTAAATAAGCTTGTGGAACATTAATAGACTCAGCAATATCTTTTGCCATAATCTTCTTGTTTTTATGAGAATGAATCGCCAAATATAATACTGCCTTCACAGCATATTTTGAAGAATTTGAGAGCATGTTTTGGTGTGTTTATTATAAAGGAGTAAAGATAAAAAAGATGTTTTCCTCTTAAATATGATTTTTATCATGTTTTAACTCTTCTTAACAATTTAATTTTGTCCCATAAATTAATAAATCATGAAATCAGCACTAAAAATCTTAACATTAGTAATTACCCTTTTAGCTTTAAGCTGTGGAGGTGGAGAAAAAGAGCAAAAGGAAACTTCTAAAGTAAAACTTAGAAAACAACCTACTGAAAAAAAGGCGACTACTAAAAAAAGTACAGTTAAAGCGTCACAAACAATAGATTTAACAAATAAAGGTGTAGGTCCTATATCGTCTCTAGATTTACCGGCAGAAATAGATCAAAAAATGGTTGCTCATGGAGAGGAAGTATTCAAAAAAATGTGTACTGCCTGCCATAAAGTTGGGAAAAAATTTATTGGTCCAGCTCCTAATGGCATTACAGAAAGACGTACTCCAGAATGGATAATGAACATGATCCTTGATCCAGAAGGAATGGTGAAAAATGACCCATTAGCTAAAAAATTACTAATCGAATTTAATGGCTCCCCTATGGCTAATCAAAACTTAACTGAAGACGAAGCCAGAGCTGTATTAGAATATTTCAGAACATTAAAATAAATAAATATGAAAACTAACCTAAGAATCTTTATCGGTGCGCTATTGGTTACACTAATATTTAGCTGTAAAAATGAGGCCACTCAAAAAACTACTGAATCCACTACTCCTAGCACTAGTGAAGTGGATAAAACTAAAGGGCAAGCTTTCGTAAAAGACGATGAAAGTAAACCAACAGTATTGCATATTGCAATTGGATCTAAAGACCACTCTACTCTTGTTGCTGCTGTACAAGCTGCAGATTTAGAGAATGCGTTAGTAAATGCTGGACCATTAATGGTTTTCGCTCCTACAAATGAAGCGTTTGCTGCATTACCAGAAGGAACGGTTGAAAACTTATTAAAGCCAGAAAATAAAGCAAAACTTGCATTTATTTTAAAACACCATGTAACACCAGGAAACTACTCTAAAGACTTCCTTAAAAAGTTTAAAAAACTAGGGCAAGCTAGTAATGAAAACGTAACAGTTGAAGTTAAAGGAGATGATGTTTACGTTGGTGGTGCAAAAATTATTGCTAGTGTACCTGCTGGAAATGGTATTGTACACGTAGTCGACAAAGTAATATTACCACAATAAATTTTTATAAAATTAAAAACCTAAAACAATGAAAAATATTTTTAAAGCATGTTTTGCCTTAAGTTTTCTAACAATAGCATTTGTTAGTTGTAACAATAGCGATTCATCAAAATCTAACGGTGCGTTGACATCTAGTGCTGCAGAAAAAGTATATGTAGCGCCAGGTGAACATGATGAGTTTTATGCATTCGTATCTGGTGGATTTAGCGGACAGCTATCTGTTTACGGATTACCTTCAGGTAGATTATTTAAAGTAATTCCAGTATTTTCACAAGACGCTGAAAAAGCTTGGGGTTATAACGAAGAAACTAAACCTATGTTGAATACGTCTCACGGATTTGTACCTTGGGATGATAGTCACCACCCAGACATTTCTCAAACAGCTGGTGAAATTGACGGTCGTTACGTATTTATCAATGGTAACAATACACCTCGTATTGCAAAAATTGATTTAACAACATTTGAAACTACTGAAATTATAGAAGTACCTAACAGTGCTGGTAACCACAGTTCTTCATTTGTAACTGAAAATACAGAGTATGTTGTAGCAGGAACACGTTTCTCTGTACCAGTACCTCAAAGAGATATGTCTATTAAAGATTATAAAGGAAACTTTAAAGGGGCTTTATCTTTTATTAGTGTAGATCCAGAAAACGGTAGAATGGATATGAAATTCCAAGTAATGATGCCTGGATTTAACTATGATTTATCTCACCCTGGACGTGGAAAATCTCACGGATGGTTCTTCTTCACAACCTATAACTCTGAAGAAGCACACAGCTTATTAGAAGTTAATGCTTCACAAAATGACAAAGATTTTATTGCAGCTATTAACTGGAAGAAAATTGAAGAGTATGTAAATAATGGCGGTGGTACTATGATGCCAGCTAATTATGCGCACAACGTATATGATGAGCACACTCATACAGCTACTTCAACAATGAAAAAAGAAGTTCGTGTTGTAAACCCAACAGAAGTTCCTGGAGCAGTATATTTATTACCAACTCCAAAATCTCCACACGGTTGTGACGTTGACCCTTCTGGTGAGTACATTGTAGGTAACGGTAAATTATCTGCTAACTTGACAGTACACTCTTTCACCAAAATGATTGATGCTATTGAAAACGAAAAATTTGATGGTGATGCCTATGGTATTCCAATTTTAAAATTCGAAGATGTATTAGCAGGAACTGTTGAACAACCAGGATTAGGCCCATTACATACAGAGTTTGATGGTAAAGGAAATGCTTATACAACATTCTTTATCTCTTCTGAGGTTGTAAAATGGAAACTAGGAACTTGGGAAGTAATCGATAGAAAGCCAACTTATTATTCTGTAGGTCACTTAATGATTCCAGGTGGTAACTCTCAAAAACCGTTTGGTAAGTATGTACTAGCAATGAACAAAATTACTAAAGACCGTTATTTACCAACAGGTCCAGAGGTAACTCAGTCTGCTCAGTTATATGACATTACAGGAGAAAAAATGGAATTATTATTAGATTTCCCTACAGTTGGTGAGCCTCACTATGCTGCTGGTTGTCCTGCAGATTTAATTAAACCAAGATCTAAAAAGATCTTTAAGTTAGAAGAAAACAAACACGAGTATGCAGCACTTTCTGAAGCTGATACTAAGGTAGTAAGAAATGGAAATGAAGTGCATGTTTATATGACAATGATTAGAAGTCACTTTGCTCCAGATAATATTGAAGGTATTAAAGTTGGCGATAAAGTTTACTTCCACATCACTAACCTAGAACAGGATTATGATGTCCCTCACGGAGTAAGTATGATTGGAGCAAATACCTCAGAATTATTAATTATGCCAGGACAAACCGAAACATTTGTTTGGGAACCTAAGCAAGTAGGTGTTTGGCCATTCTATTGTACAGATTTCTGTTCGGCATTGCATCAAGAAATGCAAGGTTATGTGCGAGTATCTCCACGTAACTCGAATATAGATTTATCTTGGTCGTTAGGCGAAGATTAGATTAATAGTTAGGAGAATTTTGTTTTAGTGTTTATTTTCCTGATAAGGCGAGAGCAACTTTCGCTCTCGCCTTTTTATTGCTTCTTTTCTACAAAACTAAACACTCACGTTTATATTAAATTTCAATAAAATGAAAAAGTCAAATGTAGTTATGTTAGCAGCTGCCATTTTACCATTGGCACTGTTTATATTCCCTTTATGGAATATAACCCTTGAAGCACCACAATATCCTATTCCCTTAGGAATGAATATTCATATTAATGATTTTACTGATGCACATCCGCATGATATAAAGAATATCAATTTAATGAACCATTATGTTGGTATGAAATATATTCCGGAAGCAATTCCAGAGTTCAAAATATTTCCAGCAGGTATTATTGCAACCACAATTTTAGGATTACTTATTGCCTTTAAAGGTAATTATAAATGGTTCTTAGGATGGTTTATTTTAATGTGCGTTTTAAGTGCAGCTGGATTGTACGACTTTTATCTATGGGAGCATGACTACGGTCATAACCTAGATCCAAAGGCAATTATGAAGTTTACAAATCCAGATGGCTCTATAATGGGATTCCAACCACCTTTATTTGGATCGAAAGATATACTTAATTTTAGAGCACATTCTTACCCTAGATTAGGTGCCCTATTCTTAGGATTAGGTATAGCTGCCTCTTTTATTGCGTATCTTATGGGAAAGAAAAACCATAAAAAAGCAATGAGCACATAAACAAATATTAAAAACACTAAAAAATGAAAACACTAAAACATCTATTCACTTTAACAATAACACTATTATTTATAGGCTGTGCCGTAGGGCCGCAGCCTATAAATTATGGTCAAGACGGATGCCATTTTTGCAAAATGACCATTGTAGATAAAGTACATGCAGCAGAAGTGGTTACTTTAAAAGGAAAGGTCTATAAGTTTGATGCTACCGAATGTATGCTCAACTTTATGGAAGACTTCGACGCCTCACAGATAAAGTTATACCTTTCTAATAACTATACCCAACCCGAAGAATTAATTGACGCAACATCAGCTACCTTTTTAATAAGTGAAAATATCCCAAGTCCTATGGGTGCATTTTTATCGGCTTTTAAAAATAAAGAAGATGCTGAAAAAGCTCAAGCAGACAAAGGAGGTGAATTATATACATGGGAAACTCTTAAAACCAAATTTTTAAATCAGTAACTATGTATAACATAAACAGAACCATAAGTAATGTTGCTTTTAATGGTCTAAATGCCTCAAAACTTTTAGACATTGATGCTCAGGAAATTTTGCTAATAAGTTTAGAAAAAGGCAGTCAATTTCCAAAGCACACCTCTCCAAGAGGTGTCCATATTATTGTTCTGGAAGGAGAAATTACATTTTATATTAATAATAAAGCATACAGTTTGAAACAACATGATGTATTTGACTTTCCTAAAGATGACGAACATTGGGTTGAAGCTACTGCTAATGCCAAGTTTTTAGTTATTAGATAAAAAAACAGTAAATTAATAATCCGTTTTTAAAATTTTTCAATAGGTATGAGCAATTTTACAAAGCTAATATTGGCTATGGTTTTTCTCTTTAGCATTTCTCTTCATGCAAATGTTATTGAGGTTTGCAGCTCATGCAGTAATAAATCATTAAAAGAAGCCGTAAAAATGGCCAGTGACTTTGATACTATTTATGTAAAAAAAGGCACTTATAAAGAGCATAATATTGTTATTGACAAACCACTGGTAGTTATAGGTGAAGATTACCCTGTCATTGACGGCGAGTTAAAAGGCGAAGTAATTACCATAACTGGAGATAATGTTACCGTTGATGGCCTTTTTGTAATTAATGTTGGTACAAGTTATACAGAAGATTATGCCGCAATTCGTGTAAGAAAAGCTAAGAATTTTGTCATTCAAAATGTGGTTCTAGAAAAACTGTTTTTTGGCATCTATCTTGAAAAAGCTCGAGATGGAAAGGTTTTTCACAACAAAATAATTGGTGACGCAAAAGAAGAATACAACTCTGGTAACGGTATACAACTTTGGTATAGTAAAAACATTCAAATAGAACACAATTTTGTACAACGTGTTAGAGATGGTATTTACTTGGAATTTTCGGACGATTGCATCATTAAAAACAATGTAAGCTCAAACAACATACGTTATGGTCTTCATTTCATGTTTTCTAATGACGATATATACCAGGATAATACCTTTGAGAATAATGGTGCAGGTGTAGCAGTTATGTTTTCAAAGAAAATTAAAATGATTCATAATGTCTTCAAAAAAAATTGGGGAAGTGCATCATACGGAATGTTATTAAAAGAGATCAACGATGCCGAAATTGTACGAAATACTTTTGAGGAAAACACTATTGGGATTAACATAGAAGGCTCCAATAGAATCACTTATAAAAACAACGATTTTATAAACAACGGTTGGGCCATTAAAGTACGCGGTGCTTGTTATACTAATATTTTTACTGAAAATAATTTTCTGTACAATTCGTTTGATATTTCCTACAACAGTAAGGTGAACGACAATAGCTTCAACAGTAATTTTTGGAGTAATTATACAGGATACGACCTCGACAAAGATGGTGTAGGAGATGTGCCTTACAGACCTGTAAAATTGTTTTCTTATATAGTAAACAGAACACCCGAAACCATAATTCTACTACGAAGCTTATTTATAGATATTATTGATTTTTCTGAAAAAGTTTCGCCTGTATTTACACCAGATAATTTGGTTGATGACAAACCAAGAATAAAGAAAATAGCATGGTAAGTATTCAAAATTTACATAAACAATTCAAAAAAAATATCGTTCTACGCGGTGTAGACCTTGACATTAAAGACGGCGGTATTTTTGCGGTTCTGGGACCTAATGGCTCAGGAAAAACCACTTTAATTAAATCTATTTTAGGAATGGTAATTCCTAACAAAGGTACTATTGAGGTAATGGGTAAGAATATTAAAAAAAATGCCTCGTATAGAAATCAAATTGATTATTTACCACAAATTGCCAACTTCCCTAGCAACTTAAAGGTAAAAGAGCTTATAAGAATGATTAAAGATCTACGAGGAAACACCAATGCAGATGAAGCGCTTATTAAACTATTTAAAGTAGAGCCTTTTTTAAATAAAAAATTAGGAACACTGTCTGGCGGTACCAAACAAAAGGTAAATCTAATTTTAACCTTTATGTTTGATAGCCCTTTAATAATTCTTGATGAACCTACCACTGGTTTAGATCCTATTTCATTAATTCATCTTAAGGAATTGATAGATAAAGAA
>JASBUG010000046.1 GCA_030148025.1 Flavobacteriaceae bacterium
TATGCCAGTTATTTTCAAATTAAATCTTTTATCTCCAGCCTCTGAATTATAAGCGTTAATTAAATCTTGTGAAAAAGGAGCATCTCCTCTTCCTCCACGAGCTGCTGGATTATAAAATGATGCCCACCCACCAGAGCCTGTCCTTCCATTATCTATTGCGCTGTTTTGAATGGTAAAAACATCTTCATTTGTATTTCCACTATAAAATGCATAATCAGTGGCCGTATTATAAATACCTTGGGCTAAAGTACTCCTTGCAGCAGCTTCTGCTTTAGGCCATTCTTCACGATATAAATACAAACGTGACAAGAGACCAAATGCAGCCCCTTTAGTTGCCCTACCACGAGTATCTGCAGCGGCGCCATAAGATACAGGCAAGGTCGTTGTAGCATCATTTAGGTCATTAATAATTTGCGTGTGTATTTGATTTAAAGTTGCCCTTGATGGATAATCGATCGTCCCTGTAAATTCATTCAGAACTAAAGGCACACATAAATTCGACCCAGCACTGACTTGATAAGGCTGCGCAAATAAGTTCGCTAATTGAAAGTAAGCTAACGCTCTTAAAAATTTCGCTTCACCTGTATATTGCGCCTTTAGTTGAGTAGATAATCCATCTACATTATTAATATTAGCAATAATCGAATTTGCCCTATTAATTACCTGATAGTGTACCTGCCACAATGTTGACACATTACTATTAGTAGATACCGCAGAGAAATTATTTAAATCTTGTAAGGTTGGAAAAGTCCCTACAAAATCAACATTATTTCCCATATAATCTCCGATGACTTGTGGAAGACTTCCATAAAAATCAAATGTCTGAGCTGTACTGTACACACCCAACAAAGCGCCTAAAGCGGTCCCTGGGCTTTTGAAGACACTTTCGTTTGACAATGATTGTTGATTCTTTAAGTCTAGTTCTTTCTCACAACCAAAAAATAAAATGGTAATTAGAGAAAATAAAATACAATATTTAAATTTCATATCTTTTGTGTTTAAAGGCCAATATTTACTCCAAAGGTGTATGACTTTGCCTGCGGCAAAGCAAAGAAGCTTTCACCTACGATAAGATTACTTGCACCATTAGCGGATATTTCTGGATCTCCGCGGAAGTTCTTACTCTTGATTGTCCAAATATTTTGAGCCAAGAAATAAACTCTTAGGCTCGAAAACAATTTTGTTCGTTGTAGAAAACTTGGCGGAAGATTATAGCCAAATGTTATTGATTTAAGTCTTAAATAAGATCCATCAAGCAATTGCTTCGTAGAAGCCTGATGGAAGGTATTTCTTGTTGGACTATTTAACGCTGGAGCAAAAGCATTATCCCCTGCTTGCTTCCAGTAATTCAACAGTTCAATACTTTTATTGTAAGAACCTGAACTAAAATTATCAGTAAATGTCAACCCTTGGACATAAACATCATTTCCATAAGAGAAATTGAAAAATGCAGAGAAGTCAAGGTTCTTATATTTAAATGAATTCGTTATACCGCCTTGAAAATCTGGATCAGCTT
>JASBUG010000027.1 GCA_030148025.1 Flavobacteriaceae bacterium
GACTGTTAAAGGTAAATTAGGAGAATTAACGCAAGAGTTTGACGCTATTGCTGTTAAGGTAGAAGAAGGTAATGTTATTGTTGAGCGTTCGGCAGAGACTAAAGAGCAAAAAGCTAAGCATGGTCTTTACAGAGCACTAATAAATAATATGGTTGAAGGTGTATCTAAAGGATTCACTAAAGAACTTGAATTAGTAGGGGTAGGATATAGAGCAAGTAATCAAGGTAATAAACTTGATCTAGCTTTAGGTTTTTCTCATAATATTGTAATGAACATTGCTCCAGAAGTAAAGGTTGAAACAATATCAGAAAAAGGTAAAAACCCTATAGTTAAGTTAACTTCACACGATAAGCAACTTGTAGGTCAAGTAGCGGCAAAGATTCGTTCTTTCCGTAAGCCAGAGCCATACAAAGGAAAAGGTGTTAAGTTTGTAGGTGAAGAAATTAGAAGAAAAGCAGGTAAATCAGCTTAATAATTAAGTTATGGCATTATCAAAGAACGATAGAAGACAAAGAATTAAAAACAGAATTCGCAAGATAGTTGTTGGAACAGCAACACAACCTAGATTATCTGTTTTTAGAAGTAATAAAGAGATTTACGCTCAAATAGTAGATGACGTAACTGGTAAAACAATCAGCGCTGCATCTTCAAGAGATAAAGACATTAGTTCTGCAAAAGGAACCAAGACTGAAATTGCTGCATTAGTAGGTAAAAGTGTTGCCGAAAAAGCATTAAAGGCAGGGGTAGAAAAAATCGCTTTCGATAGAGGTGGTTATTTATATCATGGTAGAGTAAAATCATTAGCTGAAGGAGCTAGAGAAGCAGGACTTAAATTCTAAGAAATTATGTATCAGAAATACAAAAGCGCAGAGTTAGTAAAACCAAGTGGATTAGATCTTAAAGATCGTTTAGTTGGTGTACAAAGAGTTACAAAAGTAACTAAAGGTGGTAGAGCATTTGGTTTCTCGGCAATCGTAGTGGTTGGTGATGAAGCTGGTGTTGTAGGACATGGTTTAGGAAAATCTAAAGATGTTGCTAGTGCAATTGCAAAAGCAGTAGAAGATGCTAAGAAAAACCTTGTTCGTATTCCTCTTGTAAAAGGAACATTACCGCACGAACAAAAAGGAAAATTTGGTGGAGCTAGAGTAAACATTATTCCTGCCGCTCCTGGTACAGGGGTAATTGCTGGTGGTGCTGTACGTACAGTATTAGAAGCAGTTGGGGTACATGATGTATTATCTAAGTCTCAAGGTTCTTCAAACCCTCATAACGTTGTAAAAGCAACATTTGATGCTTTATTACAATTAAGAGATGCAAGAACAATTGCCAGAGATCGAGGAATTTCTTTAGAAAAAGTTTTTAACGGATAATTAAGGATATCATGGCAAAGATTAAAGTAACAAAACAAAAAAGTGCGATCAATCGCTCATTAAGACAAAAAAGAACTTTAGAAGCTCTTGGTCTTAGAAAAATTGGTCAAACTGTAGAGCACGATGCCACGCCAAACATCCTTGGTATGGTTAATAAAGTTAAACATTTAGTTTCTGTTGAAGAAGCTTAAAAATAAAACTGAAATGGATTTAAGTAATTTAAAACCTGCAGAAGGTTCAGTTAACAATAACAGTAAGCGCGTAGGTCGCGGTCAAGGATCTGGAAAAGGTGGTACTGCTACAAGAGGTCACAAAGGAGCGAAGTCTCGTTCAGGATATTCTAGAAAACTTGGTTTTGAAGGTGGGCAAATGCCACTTCAAAGACGTGTGCCTAAGTTTGGTTTTACGAACATTAACCGTAAAGAATATCAAGGAATTAATCTTGATACTTTACAACAAATGGTTGACGATAAGAAAATAAAAGATACAGCAGATTTAGATACATTTGTAACTTTCCGTTTAGCTGGCAAAAATGAGCTAGTTAAAATTTTAGGAAGAGGAGAATTAAAAGCTAAATTAAAAGTATCTGCTCATAAATTTACTGCTTCAGCAAAAGCTGCTATTGAAGCTGCTGGAGGAGAAGCTGTAACTTTATAAAAAGACCCAACTAGACAATGAAATTAATAGAAACTTTAAAGAATGTTTGGAAAATTACGGAATTAAAAGACCGTATTATATTAACCTTAGGTATGCTTTTAGTATACCGTTTTGGAGCACAAGTAGTGCTACCAGGTATAGATGCTAGTAAATTAGGAGCCTTAGGTGATAACACAGAACAAGGGCTTTTAGGATTACTTAACGCTTTTACAGGAGGAGCTTTTGCTAATGCTTCTGTATTTGCATTAGGAATTATGCCTTATATCTCTGCATCGATTGTAGTGCAGTTAATGGGAATTGCAATTCCTTATTTACAAAAACTACAAAAAGAAGGTGCTAGTGGTCAAAAGAAGATTACTCAAATAACACGATGGTTAACTATTGCAATATGTATGGTTCAAGCACCTGGTTATTTAGTAAGTTTACCTAGTTTAGGTATTCCTCAAGAAGCATTTTTACTTGGTCAAGGTGGTCTATTCTACTTCTCGTCTATAGTTATTTTAGTAACTGGTTGTATTTTTGCAATGTGGTTAGGTGAAAAAATTACAGACAAAGGTATTGGTAACGGTATTTCGTTATTAATTATGGTAGGTATTATAGCTACGTTACCACAATCATTCATTCAAGAATATGTTTCTAGAGTAACAGAGTCTAATGGTGGTTTAATTATGATTTTAATTGAACTTGTAATTTGGATGGTTATCATTATGGCCTCTGTATTGTTAGTAATGGCAGTGCGTAAAATTGCAGTTCAATATGCTAGACGTACAGCGTCTGGTGGATATGAAAAAAATGTTTTTGGATCTAGACAATACATTCCTTTAAAACTTAATGCATCAGGTGTAATGCCAATCATTTTTGCACAAGCAATTATGTTTGTACCTGGTTTAATTGGTGGAATGGATTTTATGAAAGATTCGAGTGTTGGACAATGGCTACAAGCTCAGTTCTCTGATATTTTTGGATTATGGTACAACATAGTATTTGCATTATTAATTATAGTATTTACGTATTTCTATACGGCAATTACGGTACCAACAAATAAAATGGCAGATGACCTGAAACGTAGTGGTGGATTTATTCCAGGAATACGTCCGGGATCTGAAACATCTGAATACTTAGATAAGATAATGTCACAAATAACATTACCTGGTTCAATATTCTTAGCCTTAATAGCAGTGTTCCCTGCATTTATTGTTAAGTTAATGAACGTACAACAGGGATGGGCATTATTCTTTGGAGGTACTTCATTATTAATTATGGTTGGAGTTGCAATCGACACAATGCAACAGGTAAATTCATACTTGTTGAATAAACATTATGATGGCTTGATGAAGACTGGTAAAAATAGAAAAGCAACAGCTTAATATATATACTATGGCAAAACAAGCAGCAATAGAACAAGACGGAACAATTATAGAAGCATTATCTAATGCTATGTTTCGTGTTGAATTAGAAAATGGTCACATTGTGACTGCACATATTTCTGGTAAAATGCGTATGCATTATATTAAGTTGTTACCAGGAGATAAAGTAAAATTAGAAATGAGTCCTTACGATTTATCTAAGGCGAGAATAACTTATAGATACTAATACGATGAAAGTAAGAGCATCAGTAAAAAAGAGAAGCGCAGATTGTAAAATTGTGCGTAGAAAAGGTAGACTTTACGTAATCAACAAAAAGAATCCTAGATTCAAACAAAGACAAGGTTAAAAAAGACACGAGTCATTAGTAATTAGTAGTTAGATGAATCTGTTTGAAATAGAAATGTTTAGGATTCTAACAACTAAAAGCTAACAGCTAAAAACTAAAAAAATATGGCAAGAATTGCAGGTGTAGACATACCAAAACACAAAAGAGGAGTTATCTCTTTAACTTATATCTACGGAGTAGGTAGAAGTAGAGCAAAAGAAATATTAGCTACTGCTAAAGTAGATGAGAGTACTAAAGTATCAGATTGGACTGATGAAGAGATCAGCAACATTCGTGCAGCAGTAGGTTCATATACTATTGAGGGTGAATTACGTTCTGAAACGCAATTAAACATTAAGCGATTAATGGATATTGGATGTTACAGAGGTATTCGTCATAGAGCGGGTCTTCCATTAAGAGGACAACGTACTAAGAACAACTCAAGAACTAGAAAAGGTAGAAGAAAAACAGTTGCTAACAAAAAGAAAGTAACTAAATAATAATTAATTAGACATTAGTCATTAGTAATTAGACGTTAGACCGAATCTGTTTGAAATGTAAAAGTTTAGGATTCTAACAACTAAAAGCTAACAACTAGAAACAAAAAACAATGGCAAAGTCAAGTACTAAAAAACGTAAAGTTATAGTAGAAGCTACGGGAGAAGCACATATTACTGCTTCTTTCAATAACATTATCATATCTCTTACCAATAAAAAAGGTGACGTGATTTCATGGTCATCTGCTGGTAAAATGGGATTTAGAGGATCTAAGAAAAATACACCTTATGCTGCACAGTTAGCAGCAGAAGATGCTTTAGAAGTAGCTAAAGAAGCTGGTTTAAAGAAAGTAAAAGTATATGTTAAAGGTCCAGGTAATGGTAGAGAATCTGCAATTAGATCAATCCATAATGGTGGTATAGAAGTTACTGAAATTATTGATGTAACACCAACACCACATAATGGATGTAGACCTCCAAAACGTAGAAGAGTTTAATATTTGTTGAACTAGTTTCAACATCTATATAAATAGAAGAGAATTATTTAAAGATTCCTCTTATATTTGCAAAAATTTTACTGAAACGTGCCTTTAAATTAAAAATAAAGGTCGTTTCAGTTTTATAATAATTAAGTATAACAACGAGAGATCAATAGTTATCGAAGGATTTAACAATTAGACCTGAATTCATAACTACTCTCACAACAAATTAGAAATGGCAAGATATACTGGTCCTAAAACTAAGATCGCACGTAAATTCGGTGAAGCAATCTTTGGAGAAGATAAATCTTTTGAAAAAAGAAATTACCCTCCAGGACAACACGGAAACAACAGAAGACGTGGGAAGAAATCAGAGTACGCTATCCAGTTAATGGAAAAGCAAAAAGCAAAATACACTTACGGTATTTTAGAACGTCAATTTAGAAACATGTTTAAAAAGGCAACTGCAGCTCCTGGAATTACAGGTGAAGTATTGTTACAATTATGTGAGTCTAGATTAGACAACGTTGTATTTAGAATGGGATTATCTCGTTCTAGAAGAGGTGCAAGACAATTAGTATCTCACAGACATATTACTGTAAATGGTGAAATCGTAAATGTACCATCTTATTCTTTAAAAGCTGGAGATGTTGTTGCAGTTAGAGAAAAATCTAAATCTCTAGAAGCTATTGAAAATGCATTAGCAGGTTCAAGCAATGTTTACGAATGGATTACATGGAATAACGATACTAAGGAAGGAACATTTGTTTCTATTCCTGCTAGAGTTCAAATTCCAGAGAACATCAACGAGCAGTTCATCGTCGAATTATATTCTAAATAATAAATTAATCATATTGGTATTTGGCCAAAGGGTGTATTAGTATTTTCTTCACACTTTTAGACCGCGCAACCAAATAACAATTAAAACGAAGAAAAATATGGCAATTTTAAATTTTCAAAAGCCCGATAAAGTAATCATGATCGATTCTACCGATTCTGAAGGTAAATTTGAGTTTAGACCTTTAGAACCTGGTTACGGATTAACAGTAGGGAATGCTTTAAGAAGAGTTTTATTATCTTCTTTAGAAGGATTCGCGATTACATCGGTTAGAATTGAAGGTGTAGAGCATGAATTCTCTACAATTGCAGGTGTAGTAGAAGATGTAACAGAAATTATACTTAACTTAAAACAAGTTCGTTTTAAGCGCCAAATAGATGAAATTGATAACGAGTCTGTATCTATTTCAATTTCTGGTCAAGAGCAAATTACTGCTGGAGACTTCCAGAAGTTTATTTCAGGATTCCAAGTGTTAAATTCAGATCTAGTAATCTGTAACCTTGATCCTAAAGTAAGCATCAATATGGAAATTACTATAGAAAAAGGTAGAGGATATGTTCCTGCTGAAGAAAACAAAAAAGCTACAGCACCAATGGGAACTATCTTTACAGATTCTATTTACACACCAATAAAAAATGTAAAGTATAGTGTTGAGAACTTTCGTGTAGAGCAAAAAACTGATTACGAAAAGTTAATTTTCGAGATCGACACAGACGGTTCAATAAACCCACAAGATGCTTTAACAGAAGCAGCAAAAATATTAATCCACCACTTCATGTTATTCTCTGATGAGCGTATTACATTAGAAGCTGATGAGATTGCACAAACTGAAACTTATGATGAAGAATCACTTCACATGCGTCAGTTATTAAAAACTAAGTTAATTGATATGGACTTATCTGTTCGTGCACTTAACTGTTTAAAAGCTGCTGAAGTTGATACTTTAGGTGACTTAGTATCATTCAACAAAAATGACCTAATGAAGTTCCGTAACTTTGGTAAGAAATCTTTAACAGAGCTTGAAGAGCTTGTAAATGTTAAAGGACTTAACTTCGGAATGGATTTAAGCAAATATAAATTAGATAAAGATTAATTAATCATATTTTGCTCCTCGTATATAATCGGGTTTGGTAGCAAGATGATAAAACAAATGTCATGAGACACGGAAAAAAAGTAAACCATTTAGGTAGAAAAACAGCCCACAGAAAAGCAATGTTAGCTAATATGGCTTGTTCATTAATTGAGCATAAACGTATTAACACAACAGTAGCTAAAGCAAAAGCGTTAAAGCAGTTTGTTGAACCAATGATTACAAAATCAAAGGAAGATACAACTCACAACAGACGTATTGTATTTAGTCGTTTAAGACAAAAAGAAGCTGTTGCTGAATTGTTTAGAGAAGTAGCTGCAAAAGTTGGTGATCGTCCAGGAGGTTATACAAGAATTATTAAACTTGGTAATCGTCTAGGTGATAACGCTGATATGGCTATGATCGAGCTTGTAGATTATAACGAAATTTATAACGCAGGTAAAGAGAAGAAGAAAACAACTAGAAGAAGTAGAAGAGGTGGTAAGAAAGCTGCTCCTGCTGCTCCAGTTGCTGAAACTAAAGCTACAAACGAAGAAGAGTAGACTTAAGTTTATCAAATAGATTAAAAAAGGCAAACCAAAAAGGTTTGCCTTTTTTTTGTAATTTTCTATAGATTAAAATTGTCTAACAAATACGCTATGAAAATTAAAAACGTCCTTAAGCTATTAGTATGTGTTTTTATCAATACTATTTTATCAGCCCAAAGTGCACAAAATGGTACTGGTATATTAGTTGTAAATAATGATTTAATGAAAGGAGGACAACTTAGTTCAAGCCAATTAGGGTTTTTAAATAGCAGATTAAAAAGTTCAACTATATTTTCAAATCGATATAACGGAACACCATTCTTGTTTGATAATTGGAATAAGAAAGCGACAGTATATATTAAAGGTAAAAGTTATGCAGTAAATAATGTAAACTATAATATTCAAGAGGATAGATTTTTTACTAAGATAGACACTGATTCGCTTTTAGTATTTGATTTTCGACATATTGATAAAATAGTTGTTGATAACAGGGAGTTTGTTGATCTATACAATAACGATAAGAGAGAGAACAATATTTATGAAGTCATTTTTAGAAATAAAGAGTTTAACATATTGAAAGCATTTTCTATTAGTTTAACAGAACCAAAACAGGCTCCTGGCGCAGGTATTGCAAAGCCCAATATAGCGAAGACAATTAAGTACTTTTATTATTCAAACAAAAAAATGAAGCCTTTAAGAATAAATAAAAAGAGTGTTTTAAAATTAGTAGGAGCTAATAATGAAGCTAAACTTTTACGTTATATAAAGGCTAATAAACTATCATATAGAAAAGAGAGAGACCTTAAAAAAATGCTTGCTTTTATTTTAAATGACTAAATACTAATAGAGGCGATTCATATAAAAATTTATATTACTTAAGTTAAAAAGGGTAAACTTTATAAAGTTTACCCTTCTTTTTTGTGGTATTTTTCTATTTTTAGCCAAAATTTTAAAAAATAATATGAAAACGATTTTGACCTTAGCAATTGCTCTTTCTTTTGGAGTAATTACAGCACAGAGTAATGTAAATACCTCTGCTACAATTTTTAATGCAGGAAATGTTGGACAGAGTTCTTATGGAGCTTCTGCGTTTTATAAGAATCCTAAAAAAATAATTGAAGGAACTTCTTATTTATTTGAAAATTGGGATAACTATGCAGTAATTGTTACAA
The DNA here is from genome assembly GCA_030148025.1 of Flavobacteriaceae bacterium. Classification (GTDB taxonomy): domain Bacteria; phylum Bacteroidota; class Bacteroidia; order Flavobacteriales; family Flavobacteriaceae; genus JASBUG01. The sequence continues at coordinate 8,324 of JASBUG010000027.1, forward strand.
ATGATAAACAAAGATTTTCGTTAAAAAACATAAACCTAAATATGGATAGAAACGTGTTTGAATCGCGTGTTTCTGCAGATACTTTGTTTACTTTCAACTTTAATAATATAGATAAGTTTGTAGTGAATAACAGAGTTTTCAAAAACTTCTATTATGATGATGATAATAGAGTTTATGAAATGATTTATGAATCACCAGAGTTTTTAGTAATGAAAGGGCATAGAGTAGAATTAATTGAGAGTTCTGCAAATCCAATGGTTAATAGAAAAAATGATAGATACGTAAGAAGACACTCTTATTTCCTTAAACAAGGAGATAAAATCAGACCATTTAAGTTAAAGAAGAAGCATGTGCTTAAATTAGTGGGAGGTGATAAAGAAAGAGCAGAAAGAATTATACAATATGTGAACAACAATAAACTTTCGTTTAAAAGGGAAGATGATGTTAGAAAAGTACTAGAATATAATGCTAAGAACTAGTATTTAGTTTTATTGTATAGTAATGGTAAAATGGTAAACTTTATCGTTATTATCCTTTTTAATTTAGTTTGATAATAAATTTACAGTAGAAAAAAAAAGATTATGAAATTTTTGATTAGAATTAGCTTGATGTTATTTGTGAGTGCTTTATGGGCACAAGAAAATTCAAGAGTTCAGCAAGCAAACGACGGAGCTTTATTAAGAGCAGCAAGTGCAACACAAAGTCAATATGGTTCTGCTGCAATATTTATAAACCCAAAACGAAATGTTGAAGGATCTGTATACTTATTTCCTGAATGGGAGAATTATGTTGCCATTGTTACAAGTGATAATCAAAAGTTCTCTTTAAAAAATATAAACCTGAATATCGAACAAAATGTGTTTCAGTCTAAGTTTTCTAGAGATTCTCTATTTACATTTAGCTTTAATAATATAGACAGGTTTGTAATAAACAATAAAGTATTTAAGAATTATTTCTACGATAATGATAATAGGGTTTTTGAAATAATTTATGAATCAGATGGATTTTCTTTAATGAAAGGTTATAGGGTTCAACTTATTGAAGGTTCTGTTAACCCTATGGTAAACAGAAAGAATAATAAACTAGTTCAAAAATACACTTATTATGTAAAAAGAAGTGATAATATATCTACATTCAAATTTTCTAAAAAGAAGATTCTTGGATTGGTTAGCTCAGACAGAGTGAAAAAAATTGAACAATATGCTAAGGATAATAAACTATCATATAAAAAACCTTACGATGTTCAACGAATGCTTACTTATAGTGAGGAAAATTAAAATGAAAAAGAAAATTAAAAAGGGAGTTAAATTGTTAACTCCTTTTTTTTTGCAAAATAGTTTGTATTTCAATTGTATGAATTATTTTTGCAAAACTTTATTCTTGTAAGCACAAGAATTACAACACAACAACTTATATGAAATATCAAACACGTAAAAAGGCGCTTATCTTACTTGCAGATGGCACCATCTTTTATGGGAAAGCAATTGGTAAAGAAGGAAGTGCTTTTGGTGAAGTTTGCTTCAACACAGGAATGACTGGTTACCAAGAAGTTTTTACAGACCCATCTTACTTCGGACAATTAATGGTAACTACTAATGCTCATATTGGTAATTATGGAGTGAATGACAACGAAGTAGAATCAGACTCCATTAAAATTGCAGGGTTAATTTGTAAAAACTTTAGCTATAATTATTCGCGAGAAGACGCCGATGGTTCTCTTGAAGAATTTTTTGAAAAGAATAATTTATTTGCAATTTCTGATGTAGATACAAGAGCTTTAGTTAGCTACATTAGAGACAATGGAGCAATGAATGCTGTGATTTCTACAGAAGTTGATAATATTGATGGCCTAAAAGAACAGTTAGCGAATATTCCAAATATGGAAGGCTTAGAATTAGCGTCTAATGTCTCTACAAAAGAACCTTATTTTTTCGGAAACGAAAATGCCACATACAAAATAGCGGCTTTAGATATAGGAATTAAGAAAAATATACTTCGTAATCTAGCTAAACGAGATGCTTATATTAAAGTATATCCATATAATGCCAGTTTTGAAGATATGAGCGCGTGGAACCCTGATGGTTATTTCTTATCTAACGGACCTGGAGATCCAGAGCCTTTAGTTGAAGCTCAAGCCTTGGCAAAAGAAATTATTAAAAGAGATTTACCCTTATTTGGTATTTGTTTAGGACATCAAGTTATTGCTTTAGCTAATGGTGTGTCTACGTATAAAATGCATAATGGACATAGAGGAATTAATCATCCAGTAAAGAACTTAGAAACTGGCAAAGGTGAAATTACGTCTCAAAATCATGGTTTCGCTGTAAATAAGGAAGAGGCAGAAGCGCATGACGATTTAAAAGTAACACACATGCATTTAAATGATAATACTGTAGCAGGATTAGCTATGAAAAGTAAAAATTGTTTTTCTGTACAGTTTCATCCAGAGGCTAGCCCTGGACCACATGACTCAACATACCTATTCGATCAGTTTATTGAGAATATAAAATCTAAATAATATAAAAGGGTAACGAATATTTTAGCGTTACCTTTTTTTATTTTACTAAAACGTTGTAGTGTATGTTACTTTAAATATATCTAACAAATACATTACGAAGCTAGTATTTAAACGTAAATTTGAACTTTAAAATAAAAGCAAAATACTTATGAGTATCATAATAAATATTCACGCAAGACAAATTTTTGACTCAAGAGGAAATCCTACAGTAGAAGTAGATGTAGAAACAGAAAATGGTTTTATTGGTAGAGCTGCAGTACCATCAGGAGCATCGACTGGAGAACATGAAGCTGTCGAGTTAAGAGATGGTGGTGATGATTACATGGGAAAAGGCGTTTTGAATGCCGTAAAGAATGTCAACGAGGTTATTGCTAATGAATTATTAGGTGTATCTGTGTTTGAGCAAAATTATATAGATCAATTCATGTGCGAACTTGACGGAACTGCTAATAAATCTAACCTTGGAGCTAACGCAATTCTTGGCGTGTCATTGGCTGCCGCTAAAGCTGCTGCTAATGAATTAGGTATGCCGTTATACAGATATGTTGGAGGGGTTTCTGCAAACACACTTCCAGTACCAATGATGAACATTATTAACGGTGGTTCTCATAGTGATGCGCCAATAGCATTTCAAGAATTTATGATCATGCCAGTAAAAGCAAATAATTTTGGGCATGCTATGCAAATGGGAAGTGAAATATTTCATCATTTAAAAAAGGTACTTCACGATAGACATTTAAGTACTGCTGTTGGTGATGAAGGAGGTTTTGCACCTACTTTAGATGGTACTGAAGATGCACTTGATACAATTGCTAAAGCCGTTTCAAATGCTGGTTATAAACTAGGAGACGAAATAATGATTGCATTAGATTGTGCTTCTGCCGAGTTTTATGTTGATGGAAAGTATGACTATACCAAATTTGAAGGGGCTACAGGTAAAGTTCGCTCTAGCAAAGAGCAGGCAGATTATTTAGCCGAATTAGTAGAAAAATATCCAATTATATCTATTGAAGATGGAATGGATGAAAATGATTGGGATGGATGGAAGTATTTAACCGAAAAAGTTGGAGACAAGGTGCAATTAGTTGGTGACGACCTATTTGTTACAAATGTTGAGCGCTTATCTCGAGGAATTGAAAATAACATTGCTAACTCTATACTTATTAAAGTAAATCAAATTGGTACATTAACCGAGACCATTGCTGCCGTGAATATGGCTCATAATGCTGGATATACTTCAGTTATGTCTCACCGTTCTGGTGAAACAGAAGATAACACAATTGCAGATCTTGCTGTTGCACTGAATACTGGGCAAATAAAAACAGGTTCAGCGTCTCGTAGTGACCGTATGGCTAAATACAACCAGTTATTACGAATTGAAGAAGAGTTAGGACAAGTGGGATACTACCCTCAGGAAAATGCATTCAAGGTAAAATAATCTTTTAGAAATAGTTAAAATTTAAGCCATTACAATTTAAGTAATGGCTTTCTTATTTAGTATCATTTTTTTTAATATTAATATCAATAATTCCTTTATCTATATCCTTTAAAAATCCTTAGATATTTCGTATTTTCGTAGGGTTGCTTTTAGCAATAAATTCATAATATAAATTTCATAAAATATGTCAAATACTGCCACGTTAGAAGTTAACGGTCAAAAACACGAACTGCCATTAGTTACAGGTACAGAGAATGAGGTTGCAATAGATGTAAAAGCATTAAGAGGCGCCACTGGAGGAGTTATTACAATAGATCCTGGATATAAAAATACAGGCTCGTGTGAAAGTGGTATTACGTTTTTAGATGGAGAAAAAGGAATACTAAGATACAGAGGTTATTCTATAGAAGATCTTGCTGAAAAAGCGTGCTTCTTAGAAGTTGCATATCTTTTAATTTTTGGAGAGCTTCCAACTAAAGAACAACTTGATAAATTTTATGCTGATATTAAAGCTAAGTCTGTAGTTGATGACGATGTTAGAAAGATTGTAGATGCATTCCCAAAAACAGCCCATCCAATGGGTGTATTATCATCTCTTACAAGTGCATTAACAGCATTTAACCCTTCTTCAGTAAATGTAGATTCTGAAGAAGCTATGTACAATTCTGTTGTTAAGATCATGGGGAAATTCCCTGTATTGGTTGCTTGGACAATGCGTAAGCAACAAGGATTACCTTTAGATTACGGTGATAGTAACTTGGATTATGTTGAGAATGTTCTTAAAATGATGTTCAAAAAGCCTAACGAAGAATATGTACAAAACGATATCATTGTACGAGCATTAAATAAATTATTGATTTTACATGCCGATCATGAGCAAAACTGTTCTACGTCAACCGTTAGAATTGTTGGTTCATCTCATGCTGGATTATTTGCTTCTTTATCTGCAGGAATTTCTGCGTTATGGGGACCATTACATGGTGGAGCAAATCAAGCTGTATTAGAAATGTTAGAGGCTATTAAGGAAGATGGAGGAGATACAAAAAAATATATGGCTAAGGCTAAGGATAAAAGTGATCCATTCCGTTTAATGGGATTCGGACACCGTGTATATAAAAACTTCGATCCAAGAGCTAGAATCATTAAAAAGGCAGCCGATGAAGTATTAGGAGATCTTGGTGTTGAAGATCCAATTTTAGATATAGCTAAGGGGCTTGAACAAGAAGCATTAACCGATGATTATTTTGTACAGCGTAAACTGTATCCAAATGTAGATTTCTATTCGGGAATTATCTATAGAGCAATGGGAATTCCAGTTGATATGTTTACCGTAATGTTTGCATTAGGTCGATTACCTGGATGGATTGCGCAATGGAGAGAAATGCGCTTACGCAAAGAGCCAATAGGTAGACCAAGACAACTTTATATAGGTGAAAACTTAAGGCCATTTAAAGATATTGAAAACCGCTAAAAAATAATAGCCATTTTATACTTGTAAAATGGCTTTTTTTGTTAATATGAAAACAATCAGAATTATAAAAAACAGATCTGATATAGGTGCAGGAACCAGAGGATCAGACATGGGAGTAGATGCTATAGAAATTGCAGCAATCAACCAGAAAAATGCTTTTTTTAATAATTATGAATTTGAAGATGTAGACACTGCTAATGAGTCAATTTACGATAAGGTAAATAACTCTTTTGCAAAGCGTATAGATTTTGTATTACAACAATGTTCAAGATTAAGTGATCATGTAGAAAGGAATATAAAAGAAAACAACTTCCCTTTAGTGCTCTCAGGAGACCACTCTTCTGCGTTAGGAACCATTAGTGGCGTTAAAGCTGCTAATCCTTCTAAAAAGTTAGGAGTTGTATGGATTGATGCGCATGCCGATATACATTCACCTTACACATCACCTTCGGGGAATATTCACGGAATGCCTTTAGCGGCAGCAATTGGAGATGATAATTTAGATTTTCAGATTAATGAAGTATCAGAAGGCACAAAATCACTTTGGGAACAAATGAAAAATATTGGATGTGACGGACAAAAAGTTCACCCTGATGATATTATTTATTTTGGAGTTAGAGATACTGAAGAACCAGAAGACAAACAAATAGAAAAACTTGGAATTAAAAATTACAGAGTAGAAGAAATACGATTTCGAGGATTAGAGGTTTGTTTAAATGAAGCTATTGAAAAATTAAAAGATTGTGATCACATTTATATATCATTTGATGTAGATAGTATGGATTGTGATATGATATCATACGGAACCGGAACTCCTGTTCCTAAAGGATTTGATCAATACGAAATAATTGAAATAATTAATTCATTTATCAATACAAAAAGAGTAGCTGCTGTTGAATTTGTAGAAGTGAATCCATTACTAGATTTTAAAGGCAACAAAATGGCAGAAACTGCTTTTGAAGTATTAGATGCAGTTACATCAACATTAAAGAAAAACCTATAACCAACCAATTATGAAACCAACCAACACTTTCACATTAATTCTTCTTTTAGTATTTGTTTTTTCAGGATACAATGTAGAAGCCCAGAAGCTTTCTAGAAAAGAAAAAAAGATCTTAAAAACCATTGAAATAAACAACGCTGAAGCAATAGAGTTTCTAAAAGAAGTGGTAAACATTAACAGCGGAACAATGAATCATGCTGGTGTTAAAAAAGTTGGTGATGTATTTGGAAAAGCATTTGAGAATATAGGCTTTAAAACATCTTGGTATGACATGTCTGAAGTTAATCGTTCAGGACATTTATTTGCCGAAACTTCTGGAGATAAAGGAAAAAAACTGTTATTAATAGGTCATTTAGATACCGTTTTTGAAGCTGATAGTCCGTTTCAGGAATTCAAAATGGTGAATGATAGTATTGCACATGCTCCAGGAGGGAACGACATGAAAGGTGGCAATGTTATTATTTTATATGCTTTAAAGGCCTTAAGAGAAAATGGCTTGCTGGACGATGCGCAAATTATTGCAGCTTTTACAGGTGATGAAGAGGCTTCAGGAAAGCCGTTGACCATTAGTAGAAGAGATTTAATAAATGCAGCAAAGCGTAGTGATATTGCGTTAGGTTTTGAAACATCAACAGGCTTTAATAATGCTACTGTAGCAAGAAGAGGCTCGTCTGGATGGAAACTGGAAGTTTCTGGAAAACGAGCACATTCTTCAGGAATATTTAATGATCGTGTTGGAGCAGGTGCTGTTTTTGAAATGTCTAGAATACTTAATGAGTTTTATAACAAAGTAAAAGGAGAACAATATTTAACGTTTAATCCAGGTATTCTTTTAGGAGGAACTCAGGTTGATTATGATAGTGAGTTAACCAAAGGAGCAGCTTTTGGCAAGACCAATGTGGTAGCTCAAACTGCTATAGTAGAAGGAGGTTTGCGTTTTATTTCTGAAGAACAAAAAGAGAATGCCAGAGCTAAAATGCGCGAGATAGTAAAGAATAATTTACCTCGCACTTCTGCAAAAGTATCGTTTATAGATAGTTATCCAGCTATGGGACCAACTGAAGGAAATCACGAGCTTTTAAAGAAGTTAAATCAAGTGAGTTTAGACCTTGAGCAAGGTGGTGTTGAAGCTTATGATCCAGGAAAACGTGGAGCAGCAGATGTATCATTTGTTGCTGAGTATGTCGACTGTCTTGATGGTTTAGGAACTATGGGAACAGGAGCACACACACCTCAGGAAACAGTAAACTTAAATACTATTGAAGCACTTACTAAGCGTACAGCTATTCTTATTTATAGATTGATAAACGAGAAATAGAGAGGCTTCATAAGTGCTTTTCTGTATAGCTGGCTTAAAGAATCATTTATAGATTATTCCCAATTAGTAATTATTTTTTCAATGTATTCTTTTGAGTTTACACCATGATCAGCATTTGGGATTGTATTTAAATTGGAGTTTTTGTAATCGCTTAAAAATTCTTTAGCACTTTGTAAAGTAACATTTTTGTCATTTTCAGCATGCCACCAATCTATATTGATTGATTTATCTGAAAGTGATTCTGATAGTTCCTTAGATACAATATAATTTAGTTCGTCATAAAAGGCTCTTATGGCAGTTTCTTTGTCTTTAGCCCCAGCTTGTTTTACAAATGCTTCAATATTTGGGAAATTAGACATTGCATTTTGAAACTCAGGATAAGGTTTCATAGCTATATCCATGATCATTTTGGTTGATGTTGCATCTGCATATTTAAAATATGCCTTAGCTGTAACCATTCCACCAATAACGCCACAGTGTTTTAAATTAAATTCTTGCGCCAATAAAATTGCTATTGGTGCTCCGCCACTTATTCCAATAATTCCAAAATCATTTTCTTTTAATCCTGCCTCTTTTGCAAGACTTATAAATGTCTCTTTTGTTAATATTGAATTTTCAGTTCCTCCAAACCCTGGTCTGTTAAAGGAGATGAAGTTATAGGAGTTTTTAATAGAATCAGGAATCATATCTAAAACAGCTTTCGTTGAAGGAATTCCACCTAAGATGCATATGGTAGGTTTTTCGGATGTTTTAACTTCTATTGTATTCTTTTGGTTAAAAGAGAATAACAAAAGGCTCATTACTAAAATTATTACTTTTTTCATTTTTTATGTTTTATGTTTAAGGGATGTTTGTATTTATATATTTAATTCTCACCTAAAAAGCCTGACCACAACAATTTTTGCAGCTTACTTTTGCTCTCGATATGTGTTAATGTTAATTGCCCATTTTTTGTGTCAACTTTAATACCAGCATGTTTTATAAAATTGGCAAGTGGTACAGCTTCTATTCCTTTTATATAAGAATTCATAAAATCTGTAAAATTGGTATTAGAAAAGTGATTAACCTGTTTTAGAATGTCATCATTTGTAATGGTGTTTTCAGAACCTCCAAACTCATTATAGAAGTAGCGCATAATGTGATCTAAACTTTTTGAGTTTTTAGAGTTATGTCTTATCTCCATATCCATACAAATTCCAGCAAATAATCCACCACCATAAATAAGCCCCCAATGATTGTCTTTGTCAAAACCCGAAGCTGCATTGGCTGGCGCTAATTTTTGATAACCAGAATCGTTAATATATCGTGTATAGAATAGGTTGTTAAGAACCATTTTAGTCGCTTGTTCATTAATAAACCCTGTATTATTTAAAGCCTTAAGTGTATAGTAATTGGATATTCCTTCTTTAAACCAATCTGATTTTACGCTTTTAAACCTGAGTGTTTTACCATTCCAAAGATGAAAGAATTCATGAGCAAATAAAAACCAACCTATTACTTGTCCTTGCATATCTGCTTTTGGATTTAAAAATAAACTTATATGATTCCCTATAACTTCACCATCTATTTGATCAGATGGATTAATAATTACGATAACTTGAGATAGGTCATCACCAGGTTCTGGTTTTGGAATTCCTCCCATGGTTTTGATATAATAATCTAATATGGCACCTGCTCTTTTAGTATATTCATTTTTATTTTTAAGAATGGAATCGCCTCCAAGAACAAACTTCAAATTGAAGGTGTTTCGAATTAAATTTACCTCGGTATGAGTTCCAGCAAACAATAACGATTCTTGAAGCTGCAAAAGGTTTGGTACAGTATAGGTTTCTGCTTCAGTGTTATTTTTCTTCCAAGGAGTACTAACTTTCCACTCTTTAGGTTTAATGAATTTAACTTTAATATTGGTTTTATCTCCATTCATTACAAAGAGCGATCGTCCAGAAGCCATAACTCCCCAATCTCTTACAAAGGCTACACCATCAACACCTCCAGGCCATTTATCATTTTCATGCTCAATTAGAACATCATACTGTAGTTTTATCTTATTTCCGTTTTCAATATTTTTTACAACCCAGATCGTTGAATCTCTATATTCAACATCAATCTGCTTACCATCGTTGTTTAATACAGAAAGGTTATTAATATATTTTGGCCAACGTTTTGGTATTGGACCATATTTGCTCATATAAAGAAGCGAATCTGTAAGTGTAATTTGAGCTTCAACTTTGACCAATTTTGGATTTGAAGCATCAAATTCTATAAGATATTGATCAGAAGAAAAAGACTGCTTTTTTTGTGCAGAGCTATTAAAACATAATACTGCTAGTGCTAAAAATATTTTGAGTTTCATTATTCTATATTTTTTATAATTAAGGGATATCTGTATTTACTTTATTGAATTTACCTTTGAACACAATTATTAAAGCTACAACTGCATAAACAGCGCAAACAGCTAAGTAAGGTCCTCCTAATTCAATAGGTAAAGATGTTTGTGTTAATAGTTCTGGCTTAATTGGTACTTCACTATCTAATGGCATAAATCGTACAATTGAAAGCGAAGCATTAGATATGGCATGAAAGCTAACAGCAAATATTAAACTACCTCCAGATTTGTTATAGAACCAATTGAAAATAAAGGTCCAAGGAAATACAAATGCTAAAATGAATAAAAAAGGCACATTATGCATTCCTTGACCTAACCAATAAGTTGGTAAATGCCATAGTAGATGAACAATTGCTAAAACAACTGCAGCCATAACTGTAGTGAAATGACGTTGTAACCTTGGTAAGGCAAAACCTCTCCAGCCTAGTTCTTCACCAAAGCCAGCAATTAAAAATGAAGGGATAATTACACCTAGCCAGTACTTTGGTTTTAGATGAAAGGGATCAATAGAACCATCATACATAAGTTGCCAAATAGATCTGCCAATAAAATGAATAGATACTGGGAGTAAAAGTAATAGCGCCCAATAATACCATTTTACGTTGGTACGTTTAAAACGGTTAAACATTTGTATTAACCCTTTTCTGCCAAAGTAAAAAGTAGTTAAGCCAATAGAAACTAAAGTCGGTGCCCAAATACCTAACATAATTACAGGCATTATTTTGGTTTGATGACCTATAAAAAATAGAAGCCATGAAAGGGCATAGGTTAAAACAAAGAAGGTAATTACCTGTTTGTTTGTAGATACGTTTGCTTGTGTCATAATTTAGTTTTTTAATCGATGAAAATTGATGAAACAAAACTATGAGCAATAGCACACCTATACTAATAATGTATGTGCCACATCATGATATAGCGTAAATTTACAACCCTTGTTTTTGGTATTGAGTAGGTGTTAAACCCGTGTGTTTCTTGAATAAATGGTTAAATCTACTGCTTGAGGCAAAACCAGACTCTTCAGCAATTCCAGAAATGGTTAAATGTTGTTTTTTGGGATCTTTTAGGCGAGATTTAGCGTCTTCAATTCGTAATTGTGTAATGTATTCGGTAAAACTTAAATTTAAATTCTGATTTATAAGCTGAGAAATATACTTTGAAGGAATTCCAGTTTCCGAAGCAAATGATGAAAGCTTCAAAGAAGTGTCCAGATACATTTTTTTGTCTTCTAATGCTGATTTGATTGTAGATAAATACGCTTCAGATTTTTCTTTTGAAATAGGTGTGGTTTTATATTTTTTTGGTTGAATCCCAAAATCATTTGTGCTATTCATTTCTTTATATGCTAAAAAGAAAATAGGTACAACGAATAAAGTAGTAAAACTTTGCCGAGCCGGATTAGATAACAATTCAATTCCATTCATTCCCAAAACCCTTAAGCTAAAGTTAACTACTACTAAAATTGTAAATGCAGCTAAAGACGGTAATATCCAGTTATAATATTCAGATGATTTTGAATAGTTAGAAACAACATATGTTATAGATAGGAATAGATAGGTACACATTTGAATAAATGCTACTATTACAATGTTTTGAGAGAACCAGTTCCAGTTAAAGAATATATCTATTATAGCAGGAATTACATAGGGCATTAAGTTTAAAACTATGACTTTTTTATTAGGTATTTTGTCTTTGTAAATAGTATATAAATACAAACACGGACCTACAAACCACATAACGTTATTAGCTATGTCTTGAATAAAAGAGTTGCCAACAATGGTCTTACTCAAACTTAAATAAGTGTTAAAAGTTAAAAGAGCGAAAGCAAAGCATAAAAAGGATAAAATTCTATTTAATATTCTGGTAGCCTTTTTCTTGAAAAAAAAATGTATGCAAAGAAAAAAAGCTTGAGCAGCTACTATTAAACTGATTATAGATAAAACTTTTAGCATGAAACTTAACAATATTACCATTGCGAAGGTAAAGTTTTATCTCGATGCTTAAAAGAGCATTATTTAATTTATGCTATTTTAAAGTTGTAATGTAGGCTTCAACTGTATTTGCTCCTAGGCTCTTTAATTTTTTTGTATTCTCTCTTAAAACCTTTAATGCTATTTTATTTATTTTTTTTACGCTTACTGTTTTCCATTTCTTTTTGTCTGATTCAAAATCAGACTTAAAAATGGCTTTTGATAAATGATATATTACCATATAATTTGCAAACGAATGAGCGTAAGTAGTATCGTTTTTAGAGTTGCCTATAAATTTGTCAATAATATCATGTGTTGTGGTTTCTGCTAAGGCAAGCTCAGTTAATTTGGCTCTGTATTCAAGATCTGGTTGTTTTAATTTTGGAAAGATCTTATAGTCTGAAAAATGTTGCCCTTCGTGTGAAACGTAGCTTATCAAAAATTCCTCCTCGTCTTTAGGACCATAAGATTCTTCTACACAAAACAATTTATTAGGTGTAGCCCAACCACCGCTAAAGCTATGCCCAAACGTTGTATAATAAGACCAGCCGTTACTAATAAAATTGCGCATAAAAACTACAGGAACATTGATCGATTGCCCTTCAGGTAAATCGATATCATATACTTTTTCCTTCTCGTTTTTCCACAAATAAAGATCATAAAGGTGTCCTGTTTTTGCCATTGCTATTCCGTGCAGGCTCTTTGATTTAAAATAGCTTTGGAATAGCCCATAATATGCTTCGTCAATTTGTTCAATACTATATTCTGGTTTGTAGTGCATTTTTAAGAAATGGTTCATTTCATTCCTAAACAAACTGTCAGCAATTTTTTGATCGACCTTTTCAATAATAATGGATCGCCAATAGTTTTGAAACCGTTTGAACATATCAATAATTTCGGGATCACTAGTATGGTATTCAAAATTCTCTGTTCTATGTAAAAATCGCTTGTAATAACCTTTCTTTTTCTTCTGTTGTTTTTCAGTTAATTTATTGTCGTCAGCAAGTTCTAGCATTTCAAATACAGCATCCATTTCACCTCTTAAAGCATATGGGTTTAGTTTTTTAAAATTAGTGCTGTCTACAGAAGTATAGTTTGTATGCTTGTTTTGAGATATAGCAATAGTGCATAAACAAAATGTAGCTAGGAAGAAAATTAGTTTCATAACAATTATTTGGTATTAAAAGGCCAAAGTAATTGTAAGTAGAGGATTTGTAATTGTACAGAATTAACCTTTTACTGTCTTTCTATAATGACTTGGAGATGTTTTAAAGGTAGATTTAAAGTGTCTTATAAAATGACTCTGATCGTAAAAACCTGATTCTATAGCCACTTCAGTTAGATTTTTATTAGTGCTTAACATAAGATCTATGCTTTTAGAAATACGTTGTCGTAGTAAAAATTCTCCAAAAGTAAAACCTGTTGCTTCTTTGAACTTTCTAACAAAATAATTAGGGTGCAGATGATAAGCTTTGGCTATGCTATCTATACTATATATTCTTTCAGGTGATAATCTTATTTCTTGTTTTACTTTATTTACCCAAAGGGCTCTTCCAGTTGTTAATTCTTTACGTTGCTCTTGAAATAATTGATAAAGGTTTTCTTCAAGGACGATATTTAAAAGTTCTTCAGAGAAGTCATTTTGAAAAGCATAATATATTTTCATTACTTCCAAATTGTTTCTTTCAAACTGAATATAACCCTCAGCTTTTTTGTGAAGTTTTTTATCAATAATATCTTTTTGTATTTCAATATTGAAGCATAAACTTTCGTTGGCTCCAATCTCATTTTTATGTTCAAAACCTTTTGGTCTAAACAACGATGCGCCAGCTTTTATATCGTGTTCTGAAACGATAGATTTTTCATGATACAAACCATGAAGTAGTAAACTAATATATGGGTATTCGTGTTCATGCTTAGGAACTTTCATATGTTCGCTATGATCTGTTCTTGATAAGGTAAATCCAGATAACGAACGTAATTTCTGGGTGTTTCCCATAAAAGTGCCAACACTAAGCTTCTTAGAATCCATACCGTACTAATCTAATCTATTTGTTCTATACTTAGTGCTTAATTAAGCTGTTTTTAACTTTTGGATGTATAATAAATTCATTGTCAATAAACTCTTCAATAGATTTTACATTATTATCAGATAAAAAGCCTTTAATATTATCTCCTTCAAGAATTTCTATTCTACGTTTTAGTTCTTTTTTAAACTCTGGTGTATAGATAAAATCAAATTTAGCCGAGAAATGTAACTCATTAAGTGGAGCCAAAAAAATAAGTCCGTCATAAGCATCGTACATGGTTTGCTCTTTTGCCGCTTTTAACATATGATTGCCAGTATATGTTGCGTTGCCAAATGCATTATCTTTAAGTGAAAATCCAACGGCTTTATTGTCGTTTTTTTGAAACGCTTCGTCCCAAATACCATTTTCCATTTGTATCCATTTATATGAGATCTTGTCTAAACCTTGTGTAGAATTATTTCCTTTAGATGTCTTCTCTCCGGTTATAGATAAAATGGCATTATGTATTCTAATAGAGTAGGTTTTATTAGGATGCCATTGATTAAAAAATGTACCGCAATTCCAGTAATTAACTCCACTACTGTTTTTAATATGCTTATAAGCGTGTCTTGTGTTAGTCAGAAAAATACCTTTAGTATTATCTTTAAATTTATTCATTTTAGAGACTATGGTCTTATACATAAAATAATCTCGTCCGGTTAGTGATTTTTGGAAGAGATTATAATCTTCTCTAGTATGAATACCTTCCCAATAAATAGGTTGGTCTACAGCTGTCACTTTTATTTTTTGCTGTTCTGTTTTTGATTGATTTAAATCCCAAATAGTAGATAACAGGTCTAAATATGTTTGATAGCGCCAACCATATCCACTAAATTCATTTTGAAATACGTTTTCTAAAAGTGAAAATTCTTTGGTGCTGCTTTTTAAGAAAGCATCTATTTGTGGTTGGGTGTTAATGCCAAATACTTCAATAAAAACATACTCTATGTTGTTGTTTTTAGAAGACAATAATCTTTCATAAAATTCAAAAGGTTCTACAGCATTGTGCAGGGCGTCATCAAAAATAATGAGATCGTGAGTTTTCAATTGCTTTTCAACAAAGGCAATAGGCTCTGTGCCATTTTTTACAACGTTTAAATAATCTTTGAGTGTTGGTCCTTTTGAAAAAAGCGATAATGATAAGAGCAATAATGCTAGTTTAAAATTAGTTAGTAGTTGCATATAGGTAGTCGTTATATTACCACTTAAAGACTGTATAATATTTTAGACGTTACAACTTTAACCATTTGTGTTTAGACTTTTCCTTTATTTTTCTTTTTTTAAGGGCTGTATTTTACCATAGGTTAGTGATCTCCAAGCCCACTCAAACGGACCAAATTTATAGTTATTTAACCAAGCTTTTGACCAAATTATTTGCACTATCCAAATAATCAAAATTATTGCTATTTGCCAGATACGTTCTACTTGTCCAATAAGGCCAAACCCTATACCATAAAATATAAACACACAAATTATTGATTGCATAATGTAATTGGTAAGTGCCATTTGGCCTACAGCTGCTAATCTATGTTGTAATTTTAAGAATCGTTCAGATTTTGAGATCCACATCACTAAACATATATAACCAAAAGCTATAAATAAGCTTCCAATATAATTAAATTGATTTCCAAAATAAGCTGAAAATTCCATAGCCCAATCATACTTAAAGTTTTGATAGATACCTGTAATAACAATTGGAAGACCAATTAACCAACTAATTAAAAAGCCCTTTTTGTAAAAATTAGTAGATTTTTTAGCTGTTAAAATACCCCATTTATATAAAGCCATACCAACTAGCATTAAACCTCCAGCTCTCCATAAAAAGAAAGCTAAGAAAATATAGGTTTCCATAATTATTGCTTCAGATGAAATATGACTTATCTGTTCTGTTATGGAACCTTTAAATGCAGCTAGCTCTTCCTGTATTTTTTCAGTTGTAGGAGACCAAAATTCCATTGAGTTATCTATAACTTGTTGCGGAAATTGATCGAGATAGTACCCAGAGATTAAATAGACTATAGTATGTGTCAAAATAAAAACAAGACCTAGTGTTAAAAGAAACTTTGGCGATTTTTTTCTCAGTAGATACACAAACAAAGCACATAAAGCGTAAGGAACCAAAATATCACCATGCCAAATAATATGAGCATGAATAAGGCCAATGACTAATAACCAAAAAGTTCGTTTATAATGCAAAGCGGCAGATTTTCCAATTTTGGCTTCAGCATTTTGTGTAACAAGTATAACACCAGCTCCAAATAAAATAGAAAATATGGTCATGAATTTTTGATCTGCGAAAATATGACTGAAAATCCAAACCCATTTGTTTATTCCAGTAAGATCGCCATATACAGTTGGATTGAAATAAGTAGCTCCTGGCATTGCAAAGCTTTGAATATTCATAATAAGAATACCTAAAATTGCAAAACCTCTTAAAAAATCAAGTGATAAAATTCTTGATTTGTGTTTGGTTGGGTGTAGCATAAAAGTTTGGTTTGTTATTGTAAAATGTTTTTAATCAAGTGTTTAAATTAAATATAAGAGTGCTTTTTTAGTGAAACGTTACATCTTTAAAAATATTTTTATTTAAGTGGCGTAGAAAAAAGTAAGTAACTAATTTTACAGATGTAAAAATGAAAAGGATGAAACAAATTACAGATACTATTTTAATGGTTAGACCAACAAGTTTTAGAGCCAATGAGCAAACTGCTGTAAATAACCATTATCAAAAAGATATGTCTTCAATGCAACAAGATGATTTGCAATTAGAAGCTCAAACTGAGTTTGATACTTTTGTTAGTAGGCTTAGAGGTGTTGGTGTAAACGTAGTAGTGTTTAATGCTAAAGACGGTTTAGATACTCCCGATTCTCATTTTCCTAATAACTGGGTATCTTTTCATGAAAACGGAACCGTTGGTTTATACCCAATGTTTGCTGAAAACAGACGTCTAGAACGTAGAGAAGAGGTGTTAGAGTTATTAGAAGAACAAGGTTTCAAAATTGATAATATTGTTGATTATACAAGTGCTGAGGATGAAGATGTGTTTTTAGAAGGTACTGGTAGTTTGTTGTTAGACCGAGTTAATAGAAAGGCTTATTGCGCCTTATCTCAACGTGCAGATGAAAGCTTGTTTATAGAGTTTTGTGAAGATTTTGAGTTTACTCCAATTGTTTTTACTGCAAATCAAACTGTAAATGGAAAGCGAACGCCAATTTATCATACCAATGTTATGATGTGTTTAGGAGACACATTTGCTGTAGTTTGTTTGTCTAGTATAGATGATAAAAAAGAACGAAAAAATGTGATAAAACATTTAAAGGAAGATGGTAAAGAAATCATAGATATTACAGAGGAACAAGTGAACAATTTTGCTGGAAATATGCTACAAGTAATTGGAGCAGAAGGGCAACCTTATGTAATAATGAGTCAAGCTGCACATGATTGTTTAACTAGCGATCAAATAAGACGTTTGGAGACGCATTGTACTATATTATCGAGTTCTTTAGAAACAATTGAAGCTTGTGGTGGCGGAAGTGCCAGATGTATGATGGCAGAGGTGTTTTTACCTAAAGCTTAGTTTATTCAATAGGCTTTGCCTTAGGTAGCTCAACAAAGAATTTACTACCAAGGTTTTGTTCACTTTCTACCCAAATTTTTCCGTAGTTAAGTTCTACTAATTGTTTACATATAGAAAGACCAAGTCCAGTTCCTTTTTCTGCACTTGTTCCTCTGGTTGTGAAACCTCCATTTTTAAATAGTTTTTTCTGATTTTCTTCAGAAATACCTACACCAGTATCTTCAACACATATTAATACATTACCATTTCTTTCTCTGTTAGATACTGTAATAACGTCTCCAACTCTTGAGAATTTTACAGCATTGGCCAAAAGATTTTGAATAACGATCTCGACCATACTTCTATCAGCATAAACAAAATCTTTCATTGATTCATCTAACAGCACTATACGTTTTTTCTCAGCTTTTTTCTGAACAAGACTTAACTTATCGCTAAATACATCTTGAATATTAAATAATTCTGGTTTTGGCTCTAGGTTTTGCATTTGCGATTTAGACCAGTTCAATAAATTTAGTAATAAAGCAGCAGCATTATCTGCATTGTCACTTAATTCAGGAATTAACTCATCAAACTCTTCTTGACTGATGCTGTCTTCTTTTAACAAGTCTAAAAATGCTTTAACTCCAGTGATTGAGTCTTTAAGGTCGTGCGATACAATTGAAAACAGTCTATCTTTAACCTGATTCATTTCTTCCAGATGTCTGGTTTGCTCCAGAATTGAATCGTTTTGAAGTTTATATTGTTTATTCTTTTCTTCTAACTCGGTAATGTATTCCTTTTTACTTCGTCCAGCGAAATAATTATAAATAAGAATAATAAGCACTATTAAAAGCCCGCCAGCTAATCCGTATGCAATAAATTTAAATTGCTTTAATTCTTTACTATCTGTTACCGTATTTATTGGATTTTGTGGTAAGGTTATCGTATTATCGTCTGTTGGGTCTTCTAACGAATCGTCTATAACAACAGTAACAGCATTTGCTTTGTCTAGCGTGTTTTTTAAACTATGGTATTCACGTTGCCATTTAAAAGCATTTTTAAAGTCTCCTTTTATAGAGTCAACCGCTACACGAAGTTTATAGTTCTTTAATAATTCTAGTTCATCATTAACCTCTCTAGTTAAGTTGTTGTAGGCCTCATTTAATTGACCTTCGGCTAGTCTTACCTTATTTTGTTTAATGTTTAAATTGGCAAGATTATTTAAGGATTTGGCAATACCAATTTTATTATTGCTTCGTCTGTTAATACGTAAGCCTTCTAATAAGAAGGTAGCAGCTTTAGTGAAATCGTTAAACTGAAGATATTCTGCTCCAATATCTGGTAACACTTGACCACGTATAACTTGGTCATCCGTATTTTGCGGGTCTAAGGATGCTAATAACTTTTCGTAATACTCTATTGCCTTTCTATGCTCCTTACGCATAGAATAAAGTAAAGCAATGTTCTTTGTTGAGTTTTTTATGCCAGAACTATCACGAAGCTGTTCTCTAATTTGAAGCGCTTTAATATTAAACTCTAAAGATTTGTCAACTTGATTGGTATTAAAATAAGCATCAGCTAAATTGTTATAAGCAGAACTTAACTCGTTACGTAAATTTCTTTCCTCAAAAATATCAATGGCCGATAAAGAATACCTTAAACCTTTATTATAGTTACCTCTTTTAATTTCAATTAATCCAATACTGTTATTCACTTTTGCGATACCTAAAGAATCTTGGAGTTGTGTGAATAAGTTAAGCGATGTGTTATAGTTATCTAAGGCGTTAAAGTAGTCGTCTCTTTGCGAATAGATAAGTGCTTTGTAGTATTTTATCTCAGCCGTTGCTTTATGGTATTGCAGGTTGGCTGATAATTTTTCGGTTTGCGAAATATAACCTAATGCTTTTTGATAATCTTTTGAATCGTAAAACGATTTGATAATTTCTATAGAAGTGTCAACCTTGGTAGAATCTAGTTTTTGAAACGCAAATTGCATGACAAGACTATCTTGTTCTTTAGTTTGCGATAAACTAGAGAATATAGTAAATAAAAATGCAGTTAAAGTAATTAACTGTTTCATGAACTATAAGTGGTTTTAGGTACAACAATATTTGTGCTACCTAAACTTACCTTGAGGGAGAGGAAAATTAAGCACATTTTACAAAGCAATACACTTGCTTTACAACAAAAAGTAGATTTAATCATCGTTTTGGGACTGAGATTAATAGCATTTCTTTATCTAAACAAAAATTGACAAAAGAGAACGAAATGCCTAATAATTAGGTTTTAATGCGAAAAAAATAGATAAAAGGGACAATATTTTTTTCAAAAAAAAGTTGCTCTCGATAAACGGTAAAAATCATAGAAAAACTACACTTTGCTCGACGAAATGCATCGTAGCTGTTTTTTAATTTAATTTTAATCGTAATTATCTGAAATTCATCGTAATACAAATAATTTAAAAACCTTGAATTTTATTTGTTATCTTGAAGAAACCTTAACAAACTACACTATGAATAAAGCAGTGAAATTTAGTCTTTTAATAGTAGGACTTGTATTAATAGGATATGGTGTATATGCTTTAATTTCTCCAGAAGCATCTACGGCTCTTGAAAGTGTTACTATAGAAACTCAAGACAATAATGATGCATATATTACTTTGGTATTGGGTTTAGTAGCTGTAGTGCTTAGTGTTGTTGGAGGGAAAACCTATAAATAGCACCCTTAATTATTGCTATAACTTCCATTATTCTTTTTGATAGCTGTGTATCATTACCTTATTAAAAGTTTTATCTTTGCAGCTTAAAATTTAGCAATAATGACAATTCAGGAAACCTTATCCAATCATATTAAACAAGCATTTCAAGCTTTATATAATGCCGAATTAGAAACAGTAGAGTTTCAGGCAACACGTAAAGATTTTGAAGGAGATATTACTGTAGTAACATTTCCTATGCTACGCGTGGTTAAGATGAATCCTGCGCAATTAGGTGAAGACCTTGGTAAGCATTTAGTAGAGCATGTTGATGCTGTAAAGGATTTTAATGTTGTTAAAGGCTTTTTAAATATTGTAATTGCTGACGCGTTTTATCTAGACTTTTTTAATGAGATCAAGGATAATGTTGGCTATGGCTTTGTATCTGGTAAAGATGATAAGGCTGTTATGGTTGAGTATTCATCGCCTAATACAAATAAGCCTTTGCACTTAGGTCATGTTAGAAATGTATTGTTAGGTTATAGTGTTTCTGAAATATTGAAGGCTTCTGGGAAAACTGTTTATAAAACTCAAATCATAAACGATAGAGGTATACATATTTGTAAAAGTATGTTAGCGTGGAAGCGTTATGGAAATGGAGAAACGCCAGAGAGCACAGGTTTAAAAGGAGATAAACTTGTTGGGAATTACTATGTGAAGTTTGATCAAGAATATAAAAATGAGATTCAAAATTTAGTAGCCTCTGGTTCGACTGAAGAAGACGCTAAAAAACAAGCGCCTATTTTATTAGAAGCTCAAGAAATGCTCCGTAAATGGGAAGCTGGTGATGAAGAAGTTGTGGCACTTTGGAAAATGATGAACTCATGGGTGTATGATGGTTTTGAAGAAACCTACAAAAATATAGGTGTTGATTTTGATTGCTATTATTACGAAAGTGACACTTATTTATTAGGAAAAGAATTTGTTGCAGAAGGATTAAAAACTGGTGTGTTCTTTAAGAAAGAAGATGGTTCTGTTTGGTGTGACCTTACCGAAGATGGTTTGGATGAAAAAATTGTGCTTCGTGCAGATGGTACAGCGGTGTATATGACACAGGATATTGGTACTGCTATTCAGCGTATTAAAGATTATCCAGATGTAGGAGGGATGGTTTACACTGTTGGTAACGAGCAGGATTATCATTTTAAAGTATTATTCTTGATCATTAAAAAACTAGGCTTTGAATGGGCTGAAAACCTGTATCATTTAAGTTATGGAATGGTAGATCTTCCTAGTGGGAAAATGAAGAGTAGAGAAGGAACTGTGGTTGATGCCGACGATCTAATTGTTGAGATGGCAGATACAGCTAAAGAGATATCTCAAGAGTTAGGGAAACTGGATGGCTATTCTGAAGAAGAAAAAGAAAATATCTATAAAACGATTGGATTAGGAGCGCTAAAGTATTTTATATTAAAGGTAGATCCTAAAAAACGTATTTTATTCGACCCAAAAGAATCGGTAGATTTTCAAGGTAATACTGGGCCTTTTATTCAATATACTTATGCAAGAATTCAAGCCATTTTAAGAAAGGCTGATTTCGATACGTCGTCTTTTGAAACGATTGAGCTTCATTCAAAGGAAAAGGAGCTTATTAAACAATTACAGTTATTTCCAGAGGTAATACAAAATGCGGCTAATAACCATAGCCCTGCATTAGTGGCAAATTATACTTACGATTTAGTAAAAGAGTTTAACTCTTTCTACCAAAACGTATCGATACTTGGTGCACAAAACCAAAACGAAAAAGTGTT
Organism: Flavobacteriaceae bacterium; assembly: GCA_030148025.1. Classification (GTDB taxonomy): domain Bacteria; phylum Bacteroidota; class Bacteroidia; order Flavobacteriales; family Flavobacteriaceae; genus JASBUG01. Next base: position 30,557 of record JASBUG010000027.1, read on the forward strand.
TAGAGTACAATTAGCCAAAACCGTTGGCAATACTATTAAAAATGCTTTTGCCCTATTAGGAATTAATGTGCCTGAACGTATGTAGTATTATTAAACAGTGGACGCTTTAACTATTTGTGGAGAATCTGTTTTAAGTCGTTTTATCCATAATAATAAGCGTAAACTATACAACAAAGTAAAAAGCGAAAGCATTTCTTCAAAAGTTTCGGTATGACCAATGTAACTTACACATGCCATAAAAAACACCAGTACAAAGAGGTTTTTATGTGGTGTTAAAAACTCTAGCCAAATCGGCTTTTTCCCTTTATAATAAAACCATAGTAGGTAAAGTATCGTAAACATTCCTATACCAGCTGCAGGATATAAGAACCTGAATAAAGGGTTTATGAAATTATGTAAATTAGTTTCACTTTGAAAGTTGTTCTCTTTAAAAACACCTGAAGCTTCCCAGCCAAAAAAGTGCTGTCCGTAACTAATTTCTTCTAGAAAAATAAATAAAAGTGCTGTTGCACATAAAACTAACCAAGTTCTTATAATATTTAATCCTTGAGGTTTGGCTTTGAGTGTTTTAACGTTTTTTAGAGTTATAAAAAGCACTATAGCACTTAGGAAGAACAGTAGAGAATTTAGATGCTCAAAAATTGTTTCTTGTTTAGGATCTCCAGTTAACAGCAATTTTAAGTGCATTAAAATGGCATACAAAGTAGAAATTAAAAATACGCGTTTGGCATATGTTTTAGAAGCTATTTTTTTATCGGTATAAAAAGTTTTTTTGAGCTTTTTTGAGTCAAAAGTGTTATTAAAAAAATAAAAGAAACGCTTGTGTAAATTAAAGAGCAAAACCACAGTAATTAGCAAACATAAGAGAATGAAAAATATTAAAGTTAACTCTAAAATAAATATCTGATTTTCTAATATAACACCTGTTGAGGTTTGAATATGCTGTTCTGTGAAATCGGTTAATATAGGAACAATAGCTTTGTATTTAGCAATTAAAAATATGGCTAATAAAAAGAAAATGAAGGCTAATGCCTTGTTTAAAAGCGATGTTTTTTTTAGCATATTAGTATAAAATAGTTTTTGTCTGTGTACTAAATATTCAGTTTTTGTTTTATAGAAGCAAAAAAATGAGCTATATAGCACGAATTTTTCGACAAATAACTTAGAATAGCTCTTTAATTTCATGGTCTTCTTCCTCCTCGTTTTGATCTATTTGTTCTACAAAGTATTTTGGTGTGTCGTCTTTTCTGGCAAATGTCATAGGTATAGGTAAAATACAAGCAAGCCCAATAAACAATGCCAAAACCAAAAGACGCAGTATGCGTTTTAATTTCATGTGAATATGTGTTGCTCCATGAATCATGGAGATTAATAAAAGTGTTTAGAAATTGGTTAAAGGTTAACCAGAGGTATCTGGTTTAAGCAACAGGTTGCTCTAAAGGAAGTATGCTTGAAGGTAATTGTGTATACAGCTCACAAAAATTAAGAATAGTTTGAGCTGTACTTTTTTGTTGAGTTTCTTTATTTAAAAGAGTTTTGTTTTCAACTTTTAAAAAGAGATCAAAAGAAAACGCATGCGAATGTTGTTTAAAGAAACGATGTTTTTTTTGTAAACTAAGTTGATAGGAGGCTTCTGTACCTTGTTGCGAAGTAACTAACTCTGTTAGATGTACTGAAGGTAAGTTATGTGTGTAATCTGCGTTAGAAAACGAGATTAAACTAAAAATTAGCGAGGTACTAAATAGCCAAGTATATAATTTACTTTTGTACATTGTCTTGTAAAGATACGCGTTTTTTTAGTGGAATTCTAAATCCAAATTCTATGAATGAATTATTGTAACCGTTATTCTTTTCTCTAAGATCAGCGTTAGATACATGTCGTATACCACAACGAGCATCAAAAATTATGGATTTGGTTTCGTAACTAAAACCTAAAGCAAATACATCAGAAAATGCAAAACCCTTATCAAGACGTTCTGACGAGGTGTCTAATAGGGTCGGACCAACACTTCCTAAAGCAAATGCGCTAAACGATTTAAAGAGTTTATAACGTGCTATAAAACCAACTCCAATAGAATACTCATTAATGGTTTTTTCTTGTGTATAAATATCTCGTAGTTCTAAATAATTATCAGCATCACTAGGTTTTACATACCACTTATTGAGTAGTTGATGTTTTGAAACATATAGTCCAGGTTCTATTAAAACCTCAAAATCCCATTTTCGTCTTTCAGCAATTTTAATATTAATTTCTGCTTTAAATGATTGCGGTTTATAATCGTAATCTTTTGATTTGAAAGGAAAGCTCTGTTGTGTACCAAAACCGTAGATAAAGCCTATGTAAGTTTTTTTGGTTTTCTTTTCTTGTGCATTACTATGCAAGCTTATAAATAGACATACGCTTATAAAAAAGTAAAAGGGTTTTTTGGCCATTCTTTTTTACTGTATAAAATAACAGAGGAGCAATACTACTCCTCTATTGTCAAATATATTTAATTATTTTTAAATTATTTATCAGGATAAGCAGGAACTGGTGGTACAACTCGAGAATCTTTTGCAATCAATTTTTGTAAGTGTTCTATGGCTGCTTTTAATTGGGCATCTTCACCGTCACAGATTACATGTAACAGCGTACTATTTACATTGAAATAAAGTTATCTTATTTTAAAAAAAGAGTTTATTGAGTTTGCTTTTCACTACTGGAAATCTAAAAAAAACGTTAAAAAGATTCTTAAAATCAAAAAAAAGAGGAAAATCTTATCGGGTTATACATATTTTAGCAACATCTTGAGGAATTTGTAGTCTATTGTAGTAAATATCCTAATCAGATATGCAATAAATTATAAAAACCATCAAACAAGTAATCAATCAAATCATCAATCAATTAAGTCATCAATTAAAATATCATTTAATAGACTGACCTTATTATTTATTGTTTTAGCAAATACTACTACGGTATTCGGGTCAAGGCTAACTTTTACAGACGCTAAATCTTATAGTGAATTTGGCGCTGTAACATCTTCTATTGTTCAAGAAACTATTGTTCAGTTAAAACAAGATATTGTAAAAACAGATTCCATACAGTATCATAAAGCAGAGGCTGTAAAATATGCCGAGGTCGAAGAAGTTGAAAAAGCGACAGAGCATATAGAGCAATATATAAAGGCAAGTGGTGATTTAAATTTTTTAAATCAACATGAGTTTGAAAGTATTGAAGAGACGGGTCAGTTTCAGGAAGTAGCGAGTGCATATGAGCCTAAGGTTAACCCTTGGGTGTTATTCTTCTTTTTCACTTCGGTAGTTGGAGTGTTTATTTCTATAATGCTCAATATTCAAAGAAAAGCAAATAGAATTACCAATTTGTTAATTGCGTTATTCGTGTTTTTCCATTCTATAATGATTGCAGAGCTTGGGTTGTATTTTAGTAATTATAGATTTGAAATGCCACATTCTTTATTTGCCTCTGTTACATTTTCTTTTTTATATGGACCATTGCTTTACTTTTATTTTAAAAGAACCACGTTAAATTACAGGTTTAAGTTGTATGACATATTACATTTAATCCCTTCATTTTTCTTGCTGATATATATATATCCATATTACTTATTGTCAAGTGAAGAAAAGTTGTTTTTGATGTTAAACTTTGAAAAATATTTAATGCCAGGGACTAACTTGATATTTATATTAAAATCTACATCGTTAATTGTGTATGCTATTTTAATTAGAAACGTGTATACCAAATCTTTAAGTAAAAAGACAATAGAACCCGAGTTTAGGGTATGGCAAAATAGAATGAGTAACTTTTTTAATATTTATGTTTTAAGTTACTTAATATATAGTTTCTCTTTTTTAAATATTGCCAATATACCATATTTGTCATATATACAAGGAGTAGTGTTATCTGCTCTGGTTTTATATATTGCATTTACTGCTTTTTCCAGGCCAATGCTATTCTTTTCTGTTCCAAATGAAGAGCCATTGGTTCCAGTTTTAAACCTTAATACTGTTGTGCCTCCAGTAAAATTGAAAGAGAAAATTCCAGCTGGTGTCGAAAAATATCAAAAATCTGGACTCACTTTTGATCTGTCATTAGAGTTAAAGGAAGATCTTTTAAGTTTATTAAAAGAAGAAAAAGTATTTAAGATCAACAACCTTACTTTAGAAATGCTTTCTCAACGACTAAATACAAGTAGGCATAATACATCACAGGTTATAAACGAACATTTCAATATGAATTTCTTCGAGCTTATCAATCAATATCGCATTAAAGAAGCAAAGCACATTTTGGAAAACGATTTGCGAAAAAGTATGAATATTATTGACGTTGCTTACGAGGTTGGTTATAATAACAAAGTGACTTTTAATAAATGCTTTAAAAAAGAAACGCTTTTAACACCCTCACAATATAGAGAATTGCACAAACGAGAAATGGTCAATATTGAAGAAGAAGATAATCCAACCGAAAATGATCGTTCGTCATTCACTAATAATAATAGCAGAAACAGCGGTGGAACTAATCTGTTTTCAGGCTCAGGTGTTGCGTAATTAGCAGCAACTCATAACCTGATTTTTACTTCTGCTTTAGAGAAATTAAATTCCCTTTATTTTAAAAGATTAAACGATATGTCTTTAATGATGATTCATTATCATTATAGATGTGATACTTTCATTGCAAAGTCATTTATACATGTTAGCTAAATTTTAAGATAACCTAGTATCATTTTTGACTCTTTTTATTACTTCAAAGAACCTGTTTAGCCTTTATTCTGAAATCTTTTCCTCCAAAAGGTAAATTGTGATCAAGTATTGTCTGTTTCTCGGTCGCATATTAACCACTTCTTTAAGATTTAACGCAATGCACTATTGTTTTATGAATTGTTTTAGTTAAAAACAAAACAAACGCTCGTTTTTAACATAATCATTTGTTAATAAGTGTGTTGCGTTACGGTTTTAATGGTTTGTTCTTCTACTCGCTACTTATATATGTTATGATTTAGCAAGGAAAAACCTTAAGAGCTTGTTAAATTTTATAGTAACATATAAGGGTATTTGTAAAAACTTGGTAATGATTATTCGGGGAGGTAATGTATTATCCGCTCTAACCTGCTTAACATGCCTTTTGGCTTTCTTTAACCTGCAATTGTAAAGGTAAGGTGGTAATCCTTACTACATAAAAAGAGCCATTAAACTTTGGTTTCATTTTCTAGTAATTTATTTGAATTAGTCAGCAAATTTCTTACTGCCTTCCTTTCTTCAGTTGTGCTAATCAAATTAATTCTAACTCAATAATTTAAATTTTATGAAAGTAAAAAGAATGCAATTAGTGGCGATGGTTTTTTTTCTAGGAATCTTATCGTCCTTTGCACAGGAGAAACCAATTTCAGGGACCATCTCAGATCAGTATGGTATGCCGCTTCCCGGAGTAAATATTCTTGTGAAGGGAACAACTAACGGAACACAAACAGATTTTGATGGTAACTATACAATTAGTGCAAGTGTTGGCGATATCTTAACTTTTAGTTATGTGGGTCTAAAAACAGTTGAAATTACCGTAGGAGCTTCAGACAGAGTAGATGTTACAATGGAAGAAGACGCCTCTCAACTAGAAGAAATAGTTGTTACAGCACAAGGTATTAAACGAGAAAAGAAAGCCCTAGGATATGCAGTAACTACATTAAAAGGTGAAGATATAGCAAAGCGTCCAGAAACGGATGTTGCTAGAGCACTTTCGGGACAAATTCCAGGAGTCGATATTTTAGGTGGTAGTGGTATGGCTGGTAGTGGTACCAATATTACTATTAGAGGATTTTCAACAATGACAGGAGACAATCAACCTTTAATTATTGTTGATGGTGTTCCTTTTTCGAATGCGTCAAATGAAACAAGTACTTTTTCAACTAGTGAATCGGGTAACAACTCAGCAAGTAGATTGTTAGATCTAGATCCTAATAATATTGCAGATTTAAGTGTACTTAAGGGATTAAGTGCAACAGTATTATATGGAGAGCAAGGTAGAAATGGGGTAATTTTAATTACAACAAAAACCAATGCTGGTGGAGAAAGTGCTAAAAAAATGGAAGTGACTGTAAATTCTTCATATTATGTTGAGGAAATTTCAGCATTACCAGACTATCAAAATAGATATGGTGGTGGATGGCAAAACAGTAGAGGTAAAGCCTTTAGTAACTGGGGTGCAGAATTCACATCACCATATGAGCAAATTTTACACGTGTATTCAGGAAATGCATATAGTTCGGTACAACAAGGAGGCGGATCTTTTGATGCTTCATTCCCAGAATTTGCAGGAAACACTACCTATTTATATAAGCCTTATAATAGTGTAGAGAACTTTTTTAATACTGGATATACAGCTGTTAATAATATTAATGTAAATAAGGCTACTGAAACTACAAACCTTAGTTTAAGTTATACGCATAGTGATCAAAAAGGATTTACACCAAACAATACTTTAAGAAGAAATAACTTTAGTATTGGTGGTTCGGCAAAACTGTCAAATAATTTCACTTTTAGTGGAACAATGAATTATGTGAATACAAACAAAAAGAGTCCACCAAATGCTGCGAGTACTGGATCTAGTAATGTAAGTTCAGGAGGTTCTGGTATTTTTGCTAATGTATTATATACACCTCGTTCTATCGATTTAATGGGGCTTCCATGGGAAGACGACCAACACAGAAGTGTGTACTATAGAACAACAAACAGTATACAAAACCCTCGTTGGACAGCTGTAAACGAAATCGATCAAGAAAAAACGGATAGAGTTTTCTTTTCTATGTCTGGTACATATAAGTTTAATGACTGGATTTCTGCAACTTGGAGAACAGGTTTTGATGGATATAATGAAACAGCATCATTTAAAGTAAATAAAGGAGGTATCTATTTACCAAACGGACTGTATTATGAGTCTAGAAATACTGGGAAAATTTGGGATCATTCATTATTAGTGAATATGGCTAAGGATTTGAATGAAGATTTCAACTTGTCTGTTGATGCTGGATTCAATGCAAGAAGAAACATTTTTAATTCTTCAAGTGTTCAATACGACAAGCAATTGGTATATGGAAAATTCTTTGCAAATAACTTTGAAGATAAGAATGCAACAAGTTTATTCAGATCGCAAGAAAATGTTTATGGTGTTTTTGGTTCTGCAACACTTGGATATAAAAACTTTGCATATTTAAATGTAGCAGGAAGAAACGACTGGGCTTCTACTCATGAATCTGGAAACAATACAATATTCTATCCAAGTGCTAGTTTATCGTTTATTCCAACATCAGCATTTCCAGAGCTTAAAAGTCCAAATGGAATCAACTATTTAAAGATGCGTATAGGTTATGGTAGTTCGGCAAACTTTGCAGGACCATACGTTACTAGAGATGTGTTAGCAGTAGCAGCAAAATCTTGGCTAGATGCTAATGGAAATCCTGTTAATACTAATAATGTTTCTAACAGATTAGGAAACCCAAATTTAAAGCCAGAGCTAGTAAGAGAGCTTGAGTTTGGACTTGAATTAAAAGCGTTAAATAACCGAATAGGTTTTGAGGGAAGTATCTATAGAAAAGAAGCGAAAGATCAAATCTTAGATAAGAACCTAGATCCTGGAACAGGATATACAGTTACAGCAATTAATGCTGGTAAACTAAGAACTGAAGGTATTGAAATAGGAATCAATGCGACGCCAATTGTAACAGATAATTTAAGATGGAATACTATTTTAAACTTTGATGCTTACGAAAGTACGGTTACTGAACTTCCAGGAGGAGAAGGTAGTGCTTTATTCTTATCAGGACCATTTTCTAATTTAGGAAACTTTGCAATTGAAGGACAACCTTTTAATGTAATGCAAGGACAAGTAGTACAACGTGATGAGAACGGAAATCCAATAGTAGGAACAGATGGATTGTATTTATTACAAGATGAGATCGGTATTATTGGTGATCCAAACCCAGATTGGCATGCTTCCTTAATAAACAGTGTGTCTTATAAAGGATTCACTTTTGGAATGCAATGGGATTATACTCATGGTGGAGACATGTATTCTGCAACGGCAAATACACTTACTATTAGAGGTCTTGCTGGAGAAACAAATTTTGATAGATCTATTCCAGTTGTGGCACCAGGAGTATTACAAGATGGTTCTGTAAATACAATTCAAATTTCTGCCAATGACCATTATTGGGAAAATATGGGAAATACAGAATTTAAAGTATACGATGCTACACATTTAAGATTAAGAGAAGTGTCGCTGTCTTATAAGTTCCCTGAAAAAATATTAAAAGATTCACCTTTTGGTGATGTTACTATAACAGCTACAGGTAATAACTTATGGTTTAAAGCCTTTAACTTCCCAGATTCAATAAATTTTGACCCAGCAGTTTCCAGTGAAGGAGTTGGTAACTCAAGAGGATTTGACTTATTAACTGGTCCTACGGCTAAACGTTACGGAATTTCAGTTAGAGCATCATTTTAATATTTAAAAACAAGAAGAAAATTATGAACACAAAATATATAAAATATCTATTTGCATTAGCGCTATTAGTATCATTAAATGCGTGCGAATCTTTAGATTTAAATGTAAATGACGATCCAAATAATGCATCTCCAAATGCTTCAGATATTAATCTGTTATTAAATGGAGCGATGCTGAATTTTACAGCTTGGATTGGAGAAGAAGATGAAGATAACCGAACTGGTTTTGAAGCGGGAATGGAAATTGTTAGAATGCTTCATGCTTTTGGACCTCTTTATGAAAACGCTTATGAACCAAGTGATTTTGATGATGTATGGAGACAAAGTTATGCAGGTCACTTAATGGATATTCAAGTTATTAAAGCTACGGCCTTAGAGAATAATTTATCACATCATGCAGGTGTGGCAAAAATACTTGAATCTTACACCTTAACAACGCTTGTTGATTATTTTGGTGATGTACTTTATACTGATGCTTTTAAAGGTGCCGAAAATTTTGATCCATCTCTAGATGATGATGAAGCGGTGTATACCGTAGCTTTAAATTTATTGAATGAAGCTATTGCAGACTTACAAACATCGCCAGCAACTAGTATTAGTCAAGATTTGTTCTATGGCGGAGATTTAGACAAGTGGATTACATTAGCAAAAACACTTAAACTTAGAATTTATAACAATACAAGGTTAGCTGGAACTAGCACATTTAATGATGCTGTTGCCTTAGCCGAAATTAATAGCTTACTGGCAGATGGTGATTTAATAGATTCAGCTAGTGAAGATTTTACAGTTGTATATGGTTCTAATGCCTCTGCACCAGATGTTAGACATCCACAGTATATTAATAATTATGAAAATACACCAAGTGGAGAATACATGTCAATGTATTTTATGAATCTAATGGTAAATGGATTTCCAAGTACAGACCCTAGAACGCGTTATTATTTCTATAGACAAACAGATGAATATCCTGCAGCAGATGCACAAGGAATTTTTGATTTCCCTTGTTTAGCAGAAAGTTACCCAACGCATTATACACCTGGAGTAGATCCTTTCTGTACTTCAATAGGTAATGGGTATTGGGGAAGAATTCACTTTGATGCGCAAGGACTACCTTCAGATTCAGATAAGATAACAACTTGGGGAACTTACCCAATTGGAGGAAGATTTGATGACGATTCATTTGCAGCTGTTGGTCGTACTTCAGGAATGGGAGGTGCTGGAATACAGCCTGTAATGATGTCTTCTTTTGTGTATTTCATGAGAGCAGAAGCAGCGTTAACATTAGGAACTACAGATGATGCTGCAGCTATGTTAGAAGCTGGAATTAGAGCTTCATGTAGTAAGGTAATGAATTTTGACCCTAATACTGCAGGTAATGCTTTCGCATCAACTGCAACTGATGTAGACGATTATGTGGCAGATATTTTAGCTGAGTATGCAGCAGGCACAAGTGAAGAAAAGTTAAATGTAATAATGACTCAGGCATATATTGCATCTTGGGGTAATCCGGTAGAAGCTTATAATAACTATAGAAGAACCGGAATGCCGTTAAACCTTCAGCCAGCTCAAACATCATCTCCAGGAATTTTTACAAGATCGTTTAAATATCCTTCTGTGGCTATTGATAATAATCCAAATGTAAACCCTAAAGCAAATCAGGGAGTAAAAGTATTTTGGGATACAAATTCAGCTAATCTAGACTTTTAAAAATGTTAATTATGAAAAGAATATTAAAATATATAGTAATGCCTTGTTTGCTTCTAGCAGGAGTAACTTCTTGTGAAGACGAGGATAAAAATAGAATGACACCTTTTAGTGAACTAACTAAAGGAGCTTACTTTAGAACAGTTGATAATGGTGGTGTTATAAATAGAACAGATATTGCAGGTTCTACATATAGTGTTACTGGTGAACTTGTTTTTGAAACAGGAACTGCAAGTGCCGATGTGTCTAACGTTCAAATGTGGGTGCAATTTGTAGATAGAACTACTGATGGTGATCCAGATACACCAGATGACGATTCTGTAGCAGCAGTATTGTTTGAAACTGCAGACATTTCTTCATTTTCAACTAATGCAAACGGATTTCCTGAGTACAGTTTTAGTGTAGGAATAAGCGATGCTCTAGCGGCATTAGGATTGGATGTTGCATCTGTTGATGGTGGCGATCAGTTCTTATTTAAAATTGCAATTACAATGTCAGACGGAACGGTATACGATACTAATAATACTGGAGATAGTGTAAAAGGAGAGTTATTCTTCTCGTCTCCAATGGTATATACTGGATCTGTTGTATGTATATTACCATCACCTCCAGTTGGTGATTGGGTGATCGATATGCAAGATTCTTATGGTGATGGATGGAATGGTGCTGCTGTAAGAGTAACACTAGATGGAGTTCCTACAGATTATGGAATGGCAGATGGTGCTGCAACTTCTCATACAATAACTGTTCCTCCAGGAGCAAGTACTTTAACTTGGGAATATGTATCTGGAGCTTGGGATAGTGAAGTAACATTCCAAATATATGCGCCAAGTGGAAACTTAGTGGCAGATGTTGGACCATCGCCTGTTGCGGGAGAGATTACATTAAATTTATGTAATGAGTAAAGATAATGGTTGGTTGATGCTAAATTAGCATCTAGTTCTTAATATGGGCCTGCTTTTTAAAGTAGGCTCATATTTTTTATAGTAGTTTAAAATTTTAATCTGAAACTAAAGTTGGGGGTTATACCTAATGATAAATTGTCTATTTGAGAAATCGAGTTTTCGTCATTTATAATATAATAGGTATTGACAGTGTTCTTTTTATTTAAAACATTCCAAATAGAAAACCCAGCAATAGCGTTTGTTCTGTCTGCAACTTTAAAAGTGTAGGTTGTAGAGAAATCAGCTCTTAAATAATCATCCAATCTTGAGCTGTTAGGAGCTTGATAATTAATAAAATTATTAGATATAGGATTGCTGTTATCAGGTTGGGTATATGGTTTTCCTGTACGCCAATTAACACCTAAAGCAAATTTAAACTTGTCAATGCTATAGGTTCCTGCAAAAGTTAATGCGTGTCTTATATCAGCATTATTTGGAAAAGACTGATTAAGGTTTAAATTTTTAAATCGATAATCATTTTTACTATATGAATAACTAAACCAAGCACTAATGTCATTAAACTGCTTATTAACTAAAAAATCAATGCCTTTAACTAAGTAATCCCCAATACCATCATTTGGATGTATAAATTGATATTGATTTTGAAAACCTTGACTTCTGGTAGTAATACCATTTACTTTTTTTATATAAGCTTCTGCGTTAATAATAAAGCCATTTTTACTAAATCGTATGCTAGATGAAAGTTGTTTACTTTTAATAACAGGAATAGTGCTTTCATTTGAGAGTACCCAACGACGTTTTTCTATACCTAGAAAGTCATTTTGAAGATCAATTATTTGTGAGGTACTTTGGCTTTTTAGCTCCCCTAATATTTCAAACCTAAAATAATTTAGAAATCGTTGGCTAAAGCTAAATCTAGGTTCAATAATAGTTTTAGAAAACTTGTCTAAATAATTTGCTCTGACACCAATATTAGCAATTGTGTTTTTTGAACTAGATTCAAATTCAAGATTTTTGAATAATGAATGTGTTCTTATAACTTCTTTTATATAGCTCCTAAAAAAAGGATTATTAACATCCTCTAAATTGCTTACACCTACTTCAGTAAATTGATAACCGCCACTTAAGTTAAAGTTGTCATCAAGGATGTAGTTAAACTTTGTTTTAATACCATTATCATAAACTTCATTTTCCTGAATTAATCGCTGATTGTTTAAAACATTGAAGTTTGTTGCTTCGAGGTTGTATTTTGATAAGTAGACCTGAATAGCTGTTGAGAATCTCGAATTCCATGATCGCGAATACTCAACTGAAGTAGCAAGGTTACTTTGGTTAAGTTTGCTATTTAATTCGTCTTGAGTCTCACTAGTTGTAGCTACTTCATTATAGTTTAAACTATTATTGGCAAGCAAGAAGTTAGCAGTTAATTTATCTTTTGGTGAAATATCATAAATGAATTTTAGGGAACCATCATAAAAATAAAAACGTTCATCTTTAGAAATAGAGTTACTTCCATGATGATTTGTAAGATCTGAATCCTGAAAAACACGCTTAAAGTATTGGTCGTATGTTGGTGTTGCAATAAGGTCTGTTATAGATCGGCGGGTCGAGACTTGTAGTTCCATTTTTTTGTTAAATGGAATTTTAGCGTAGCCATCAATATTTATTAAATTAAGTCCACCACCTCCGGAGATATCATCACTTACAGTATTAGATGATCGCATATCGATAACACTGGATACACCATCGCCATATATAGGATTAGAACCGTTTTTTAAAACAATAACCTCTTCAGTTAAATAAGGATTGAAAGCAGATATTAAACCAAAAAAATGTCCTGATTGATACATCTTAATACCATCCCATAATATTAAATTTTGATCGTGAGTACCTCCTCTAATATTAACATTAGAAACCCGTTCGTCAACACTTTGTACACCTGGAAGCGCTTGAATGGTTTGTAAAACGTCTGGTTCAATAAGTCCTGGTAAAATACCAAAGGATTCGGGTTTTATTCTGGTTGATCCGTCATTTTTTAACGATACACCTTTGGTTAAATAATTAGTAATCAAAACTTCCTCGAGTTGCTGTGTGCTACTCAAAGTGTAACTTCTGGGTGATTTTGGTTTAATAATTAAAATGGTGTTGTCTAATACCTTAAAAGACAAGTCCGTTTTACGTTCTAAATACTTAATGAGTTCGTCTAGAGAGCGTTCATCGTTTTTAGGGCTTATTTTTTTTCCTTCTAGATTTGAGTCTGCATAAGAAAAAGATACACCATATTTGATTTCTATTTGTTTTAAAAAAGAGATAAGAGGTATCGAATCCTTATGAGTTGTTTGAGCAACAACTTTTAAAGAGCAAAATGTAAAAATGATAATGTATAGAAAAACTAATGTTGATCTAGTCACGCGATAATTCTATAGTGGTACTGTCTTTAAAACTATACTCAATGTTTAAAGGTAAAGTTATAGTTTTTATTGCCAATTCTTTATTGTTATGGCTAAAACTTCCCGTAAATAATTCGTTTAGATTTATGTTGTGAGGGGTTATAGTAACATTGTATTGCCTTTCAAACTCACGTATTACGTAAGCGAAAGGCATACTTTTAAAGTAGCTTTCATTATTAATCCATGACGGATTTATTGAGGTTTCTTTTTCAGTAGCAATTAATTTCCCATCAATGTTTAAAAAGCTATGTCCAGGTTTAAGTATTACAATGTTGCTATTATGGGTAACTTTTACAGAACCTTCATAGCAGGTAACTTCAAAGTAATTATCGCGTTGCTTTACATTAAACTCTGTACCTAAAACTGTCACAGTACCTGTACTTGTAGTTACATTAAATGTTGACCCTTTGGCAACCTTAAAAAATGCTTCACCATTAAGAGTTACATTGCGTTCTTTCTTCCAGTCATGTTTGTTGAAAGTTATAGAAGAGGCAGCATTAAGTGATACTTGTGAGGCATCTGGTAGCTCGATAGATGTTTTTTGAGCCGCTAAAGTATTAATACTCGTGTCTAATGTAGTGGTGTAATAATATACAGAAAGGGCTAAAGCTAATACAGCTGCTATTCTCATAAATGGACGCATCCAATGTGTTTTTTTAGACACAGTCGATTTTGAAGACTTAATAGCGTGCCATACGTCATGCAGCTCTTGAGTAGAATCGTACTCTGGAGCCTTAAATTGCATCAGACTATTAGATAGTTTAATCAAATCGTCATAATCTTCAAGCTTTTTAAAAGCTTCAAGTTCATGAGAATTTAACTCATTATCCAACCATTTTTTTATTAATTCTTCGCGTTCCATAATATTAATTACACGTATATAACAAACAACATTTAAAATCTCCTACCTTAAAAACTAAATTTCTTTAATATCTTCTCTTAATTTTTTTAATGCGCCATAAATTCGCTTTTCAACGGCTTTGGTTGAAATGTCCAAAAGCTCGGCAATTTCCTTGTGTTTTTTGCCTTCAATTCTATTAAGTAAAAAAGCTGTTCGCTGTGCTTCACTTAAATTAGATATTGCTTTTTGCAGTTTATCCATATACTCGTTGCCTTCCAAAATAAATTCTGGCGTTTCATTGGTATGGGTTTTGGGTTTTAGTTTTTGATATTTTAAAACTACTTTTTTATGAGCAGCTTCATTAAGCATTAAGTTATTGGCAACAGTAAATAAATACGACTTGGCTTTGCTTGGGGTAACTTTTCCGCAATTTTCCCATAATTTAATAAAAGCTTCCTGAACTTTGTCTTTAGGGTTTAAATCCTCACCAAACTTATAATATAAAAAGTCATGTAGGTTTTTTGAATGCTTTGAAAATACTGAAGAAAATAAATTTTCATCGCAAATATTATCGCGTATATCTTTTGCCATTATTGTAGTTTGGAGTCATAAAAATAAAAAAAAACAAATTCTAAGGTAGGAGTTTTTAAAGTTTAGTTGTTTTATGTGCAAATCGAAGTTAATTAAAAACCTACATTATGAAGACGAAATTTAAAAATGCTTTAATACTTACCTTTTTTGCCCTCATTGCCCTAACATCATGCCAGAATGAAGTTACTGAGGTTTCACAGCCTGATCAGGAAAAAGTGATTGCCCCAAATTCTCCTTTGGCATCCCTTATGAGGTCAACATCAATTAATGATGGTACAGTAGATGATATTATGGACAGCGCAGATTGTATGTCTGTAAATTTACCAGTTACTATTATTGTTAATAGCATTACAGTAACAATTAATACACATGAAGATTTAGAACTTATAAGAGAAATATTCGAAGAATTCAGTGATGATGAAGATGAATTAGAGTTTGTGTTTCCTATCACTATTGTGTTAAGTGATCATACAGAAATAGTAATTGAAAATGCAGAGGAATTGGAGAATTTTGTGTCAGAATGTAGTGGAAGTGATGACGATGATGTTATTGAATGTGTAGATTTTGTATACCCAATTTCTTTTTCTATTTATAACACGTCCTTTCAAGTAATTGAAACCGTTGAAGTTGAAAATGATGAAGAATTACATGATTTTTTAGATAGAATAGAAGATGCAGAAGAAGCAATTTTAGCAAGTCTTAACTTTCCTGTAACTATGAAATATAGTAGTGGAGAAACAGTTGAAGTAAATAGTAATGAAGAATTAGAAGCTGTAATTAATGAGGCAGACGATATGTGTGATGACGATGATTATGATGATTGTGAAATAGAAGATGTTGATGAGTATTTAATGGAATGCTACTGGAACATTCATTATTATAATGAAGACGATAATTTTAGACCTTTCAATTTATTCTTTAAAGAAGATGGTGCATTAAAAATAATAAATGCTTCAGGAACAAGTGTTATTACTGGTAACTGGAATACTTCTGAAACAGATGAAGGTGTTGTAATAACAATCTCTGAATTAACAGAATTTGATGCCGAATTAAATGGAGAGTGGTTAGTAAAAGAATGTGATGATGATAGATTTAAGTTAATTAGACAAAATGCTGATGGTGCCGATAATACAAGAATTGTTTTAAAACAACAATGTGAAGATGAGCCAGATTGTAGTGCATCAGAAATTCAGATGTACCTAAAAGAGTGTCACTGGTTCTCTGGTTCAAACCTATATGATAATGGTACTTTAGGGAAATTTGTTTTCAATGAAGATGGTACATTAAGTGTTGAAGATCTTGCTAATGATGCTTTAATAGAAGGAACATGGGAAGTATCGTTAACAGATTATGGCATCAAATTAATATTAGAATTGCCAGAACCATATAGTAACTTGTCAGGATACTGGAAAATATATCAGTGTGATGATGATAGAATAAAAGTTATTCGTGATGATAACTACATAATTTTTGAAAGAGAGTGTGAAGATGATGCAGATGAGTGTGAAATGGAGTTGTATGAAATGGAAGAGTTCCTGTTAGATTGTAATATTTTATCAGCTCTTTACGATGAAAACGGAAACTTTGTAGCTTATTATTCATTTAGTTTTGATCCTAGCTTTGGGTTTACAGTTTACGAAACTCCAGATCAAGTAGAAGATGGAGACTGGTCGTTAATTGAAACAGGTGACGGACTTAAGTTGTCACTAGAAAACCTAGCAACATTTAATTTAATAGATGGAAACTGGTTATATGTAGATTGTTATGAAGAAGGACTAATATTTAAGCAAGCTACAGATTCTGGATACAGAACATTAAAGTTTGAAAAGGATTGTGAAAATCCATTTGAATGTTTTGAAAATAAAGAAATAGAAATTTGTGACGAAGGAACTTCTTTTGATGGTATGGAGGTGTTTAACTTAAATACTGTATTTGAAGAATGCCCTACAGATGATATGGAAATATCATTCCACTTAACAGAAGATGATGCTCATAATAATGTTGAAGCATTACCAACGGAGTATTCAAATACAACAAACTCTCAAACCATTATTGCTAGAGTAACACTAGCAGGAACAACAAATTATAAATTGTTTGTGGTTGTGCTATACGTAGAAGATTGTTCAGACGATTGTACAGAAGAAGAAGTAGATGCTTATTTATCAGAACCTGGTTGTCATTGGGTGCCTGTTGAAATAGCAGGAAGCGACGATTTTAGTGCTTACGATTTTTACTTTAATGATGATTTAAATCTAGTGGTAAAAGATGCCGCCGGAAATGAGACAGTTGGTACTTGGATGACCACGGCTGGAACCGGAAGCGGTGTAGTTGTAAGTATTAGTCAAATTGATAGCCCATTTGAAGGTTTCAACAAAGAGTGGACTGTGGTAGAGTGTGGTCCAGAACGTATGGTTTTAGTTAATGAAAATACAGAATTGGTCTTAGAGCGCGAGTGTTCATAAACACATAAAAACGAGCTGGCTTGTAAAATAAGCTTAAGTTGTTTTTAGTTATTGGTTAGTTAAAAAGGGTTGCGAGTATCGCGACCCTTTTTTATACTGCGAAACTTCAATAATAAGCTTCAAATTATTAAATTTGCATTTCTTAAAATTTGAAGTAGAATATGTTTAATAATTTAAGCGATAAGCTGGATAAAGCACTTCACGTTCTTAAAGGACATGGAAGTATTACCGAAGTAAATGTAGCAGAAACCTTAAAAGAAGTGCGTAGAGCACTTCTAGATGCCGATGTAAACTTCAAGATCGCCAAAGAGTTCACCAATAGAGTAAAGGAAAAAGCGCTTGGGCAAAATGTATTAACAACATTACAGCCAGGGCAACTTATGGTTAAGATCGTTAAAGACGAACTTACTGAATTAATGGGAGGTGAAGCTGCTGGAGTTAATTTGTCAGGTTCTCCTTCGGTAATTTTAATGTCTGGTCTGCAAGGGTCTGGTAAGACAACCTTTTCAGGAAAGCTTGCAAATTATCTTAAAAACAAAAAAACAAAAAAACCTTTATTAGTAGCTTGTGATGTATATCGTCCAGCAGCGATAGATCAGTTACACGTTGTTGGTGAGCAGATAAATGTTGAGGTTTTTAGCGATAGAGGTAATAATGATCCTGTGGCTATCGCTCAAGCAGGTGTTGCTCATGCAAAAGCTAATGGGTTTAATGTGGTTATTATAGATACCGCAGGTCGTTTAGCTGTTGATGAAGCAATGATGACCGAGATATCAAATATTCATAAAGCCGTGCAACCTCAAGAAACCTTATTTGTGGTCGATTCTATGACGGGTCAGGATGCGGTTAATACAGCTAAAGCATTTAACGATGTTTTAAATTTTGAAGGTGTTATTCTTACCAAATTAGATGGTGATACTCGTGGTGGTGCTGCCATTTCAATTAAATCTGTTGTAAATAAACCAATTAAGTTTATTGGTACAGGAGAGAAAATGGAAGCTATAGATGTGTTCTATCCATCTCGTATGGCAGATCGTATTCTTGGTATGGGTGATGTTGTATCGTTAGTAGAAAGAGCACAAGAACAATTTGATGAAGAAGAAGCAAGGAAACTTCAAAAGAAGATTGCAAAAAATCAATTTGGTTTTGATGATTTCTTAAAGCAAATCCAGCAGGTAAAGAAAATGGGTAATATGAAAGACCTTATGGGAATGATACCTGGTGCTGGAAAAATGATGAAAGATATTGATATAGATGATGATGCTTTTAAAGGAATAGAAGCTATTATTCATTCGATGACTCCTGAAGAACGTGCAAAACCTTCTATTTTAAATGCCAGTAGGAAGAAACGAATTGGTAAAGGATCTGGAACCTCAGTACAGGAAGTAAACCAGTTGCTGAAACAGTTTAACCAAATGAGTAAGATGATGAAAATGATGCAAGGAGGCGGAGGCAAAAAGATGATGCAAATGATGAAAAATATGCGTTAATTAACATAAAACAAACACAACTAAAAACTATGATTCTACTAGACGGTAAAAAAACATCAGCAGAGATAAAAGAAGAAATTGCTATTGAAGTAGCCAAATTAAAAGAGCAAGGAAAAAAAACACCTCATTTAGCAGCAATTTTAGTAGGAAATGATGGCGCTAGTAGAACCTATGTAAATGCAAAAGTTAAGGCTTGTGAAAAGGTTGGGTTTAACTCGACACTTGTAAGATTAGAGGACACTATTTCTGAAGAAGAGTTATTGTCAGAAATAAACAAACTTAATACTAATAATGACATCGATGGGTTTATTGTACAATTACCATTGCCAAAACACATCGATGAGCAAAAGGTGCTAATGGCTGTAAATCCTGATAAGGATGTTGATGGATTTCACCCGACTAATGTTGGTAAAATGACACTTAATTTACCAACTTTTTTACCTGCAACTCCTGCAGGTATTCTGGAGCTTTTAGAACGTTATAATGTAGAAACATCTGGAAAAAATGTTGTTGTAATTGGAAGAAGCCATATTGTTGGTAGTCCAATGAGTATTTTACTGTCTCAAAAAAGAACTGTTGGTAATGCTACAGTAACTATAACGCATAGTCGTACTAAAAACTTAGAAGCGTTCACTAAAGAGGCCGATATTGTTGTTGTGGCTCTTGGTGTTGCTGAGTTCTTAAAAGGCGATATGGTAAAAGACGGTGTTGTAGTAATCGACGTTGGTATTACACGTGTAGATGATGCTACCAAGAAAAACGGATTTAGATTATTAGGAGATGTGCATTTTGAAAGTGTTGCTCCTAAAGCAAGTTATATTACACCAGTTCCTGGTGGTGTAGGACCAATGACTATCGCGATGCTAATGAAAAATACATTATTAGCGAGAGAGCGAAGTGAAGCTTAAAAAAGTTATTGAAACATAGTAAAAAGCCTTTCATTTTTTGGAAGGCTTTTTTATTTTGCAAATAACTGATTCATGTCTTTAAAGGCCTTAAACTCTAAAGCGTTGCCAGCAGGATCTAAAAAGAACATGGTAGCTTGTTCGCCTACTTCCCCTTCAAAACGAATATAAGGTTCAATTACAAAATCAATGTGTTTTTGTTTTAGTTGTTCTGCAAACAATTGAAACGTCTCCCAAGGTAACACAACTCCAAAATGTGGTACTGGAACATTTTTTCCATCAACAGGATTGGTATGTAAATCTTCTTCAGATTTTGGTTTGTAATGAATAACTAATTGATGTCCGAAGAAGTTAAAATCTACCCATTGTTCACTACTTCTACCTTCTTCACAACCAAGAATATCTCTGTAAAACGTTCTGCATGTATCTAAATTCCAAACAGGAATTGCTAAATGAAAGGGTGAAATTTGTAAACTCATTTTCGTCTGTTTTGTCGTTTTATTTGTGTACGGTTATCGGTAGTCTTATTGTGTGTTTTAGTAGAGTCGCTTAAAAGAGTGTTAAGTGTGTTCAATTCGTCTTTGGTAAATTCACGATATTGACCTACAGGAACATCAAGTTCAATATTCATAATACGTACACGTTTTAACTTGGTAACCTCATAGTTTAAGTATTCACACATTCTACGTATTTGCCTATTTAACCCTTGTGTTAATACAATTTTAAAAGTGTATTTACTTAGCTTTTTAACCTCACATTTTTTTGTAACAGTGTCTAAAATAGGAATACCATTAGACATACGTTCAACAAAGGTTTGCGAAATGGGTTTATCTACAGTTACAATATATTCTTTTTCATGATTGTTACTGGCGCGAAGTATTTTGTTTACAATATCACCATCATCGGTTAAAAATATTAAGCCTTCACTGGGTTTGTCTAAACGGCCAATTGGGAAAATGCGTTTATGATAATTTATAAAGTCAATGATGTTGTCTTTCTCAACTCGTGTGTCTGTAGTGCAAACAATACCTGCAGGTTTATTGAATGCAAGGTAAGTATGCTCTGCCTTTTTTTTGCTTATTTTTTCACCATCTACAGCTACAATATCATTTGGCGTTACCTTAGTACCCATTTCTGGAACCTTGCCATTAATGGTAACACGTCCCTCATCTATAAGTTTGTCTGCAGCTCTTCTTGAGCAATAACCTGCTTCACTTAAATATTTATTGAGTCGTGTTAATTTGGTGTCCATATAATTGCTTTACAGTGCAAAAATAAGATATTCTTTACGCTTTAATAAAATCTACAATGTTTTTAGAAACCGAGCTATCGTTTAAAGAATGACCAAGCCCTTTTGTGAAAATAAGTTGGCTGTTTTTAAACCCTTCATTAATTAATTTAGCTTCTGAATATGGAATTATTGGATCTTTTGTATCGTGTATAATTAACCCTTTTGCAGTAATGTCTTTAGCAAATTTAGAGGTTGAAAAATCGGTTGGCTTTGCTCCAAATCGGTTAAGGATAATATGGTTTAGATGTGATTTAATTTTTTTGTTGTATCCAAGTAGCTTTATATAGTCTTTTAAAACATTTTCAAACTCTGACGGCGCTCCAAGAAGAATCATCTTTTCAATAGAGTTGAGCTGATGTTTTTGTTGAAAAAATACTGAAGCCATACCACCAACCGAATGACCGATGATTATTTTTGGCTGGTATTTTTTTGCGACTACATTTATAAATTCAGCATACAATAGAGCATTAAACAATTTACTTCCGGAAGCGCCATGAGCAGGAGCGTCAAGAGCAATAATATTAAAACCTTCTTGGGTAAAATGTTTAATTTTTCTTTTCCAACGTGCAGCATTGCTTTCCCAACCATGAACCAATAAGATAGTTTCTTTAACCCCTTCCCAATTATAGGTGGCAATATCAAAACCTTCAAAATTCAATACTGTTTTGTTTGCGGTGCTTAAAAAAGTTTCATGCTGAGGTTTTAACTTTCCTTTTCTTGGTTTTGAAAATAAATGAAGTGCTTTATTAGCAGCATAATCAGCCGAGACGTAACTTAGTACGTTTAAGTATGAGCCAATTAATTTTGGTAATAATTTTTCGGTGGCTTTTTTTAGTTGTTTACTTGCCATGTTTTTATATAGTTAAGCGCTTCGGTTTCATCTTCCCATCCTTCAATTAATGCAGGGTCTTCCTTATCATAATTTAAAAACCAAGATTCAATTATTGTTTTTACTTCAGGGTAATTACTCGATAGCTCTACAAAATTAGTGACTTTTATAATTTGTTCAGTTGTGCTCAAAGGGACTGCAATAATTTTATAATCTTTTTCATTATTGTCAATCAACTTTAAAATGCCAACAGGAATGATCTCAATAACAGTTCCCGTTTCAAGCCTTTCACTAAGAATTAGTACATCAAGAGCGTCACCATCACCACCTTTTTCGACGTTAGATTTTGTAGAAGGAATAAATCCATAGTTTCCTGGATATGGTAAAAAGTTAATGATTCTATCCTTACCGTTCCTCTGGTCTGTTTTAAAAATATGGTCTTCCTTGTCAAATTCAATTTTACGATTTGTTCCAGCAGGAATCTCAACAACCGCTTGAATATTTCCTTGCTCAGAGAATGCTTGTAATTTACTATAATCAATAGTTTGTCTATTACAGCTAATTGCTGTTATGAAAATAAGGAGTAATGCTTTTTTCATTTAGTCTTCACGGTGTACTTTATCTAGTGAAAAAGCAGGAGTGCAAATGGCTATGTATTCACAAGGTTCGGTAAACGGATTTGAATATTGAACGCGTACATTCTTTTCTATTTTTATAGATTGCCCTTTTTCTAAAACTACGGTGTCACCATCAATAATGAATTGTTTTTTACCCTTGATGATATAAGTATATTCGTCAAATTCTGGAGTTTGAAACGGCTCACTCCAACCTGGTGGTGCTATCATATGGGCAATGCTTAGATTAGCATTGTTATTAGTAGCATTACCAAAATGCTCCTCAATAAGTTTACCGTCAGTTGTTGGAACTACAAAAGGTGATGTTTGTATGGTGTATTTTTTCATTTAAAGATTATTCGATCTACCTCGTTTTCTATATATTTTGTCCAATTTAAATTAGAAGGAGAGACAATTATCGTGGTGAAGTTGAATTTTTCACCTTCTAATCCAACTCCTTTAGAGTCATCAATATGTAAATCAAAATTAAATAATTTAGGACACTTTGAGGCATTAATTTTATTTAGCTTGAGAACTTTTTCGTTTTCAGTTTGATTTACAATTCTTGTAACTTCAATTTTGTAATATCTAAGCGTATTTCGAATCTTTCTTTTTGATCTAAATGAGGTTGTATAAATGTTTATTAAGTGTCCATCTGTTTGAAGCAAGCGTATTAATTCTGGTGCTCCTTTTCTGATTTTTTCAACACCAAGTATCTTACCGAGAAAGTTTCTTTTTTCGGTTTCAAACTCATCCCCATTGGGAATTAAAGTGCTGTCTAAATCAAAACTGATGTTCATCTAAAACCACTGTACAAAAAAGTTCTTAATGGCAGCATCATCTGGAATCTGGATGGCTTCAATTTTTAAATTCATATCAAATCGAAGTTCTGCTGGAAGTTCTTTTTTATCAATGGTTACATAAGCATTAATATCGTTTATAGAAACAATAATATTCTTTAAAGTGTTTTGAATACTCGATATGTTATAATTGTCTTTTATAGTTTTAAAAGTACTGTTAGCTGCAAGTCCTTTAGGAGTTTTAAAACGTTCGTCAATAATTCTAATGGTTTTAATAGTAGCAGTAGAATCTAGCGATTGCGATGGTGAAAGTACTAATAGTTCCTTGCCAGTTTTATCAAATACCTTTATATCGTTAATGTTTCCTGTAAATTCATCGCCACTTACATGCTTTACTATAGAGTCATTTGGGAAAGCAAGATCTAGATCTTTAACCTGAGTAGAGTCATTCAGCATTCCAATATTATGTTTAGATACTAAAAATGGATCTGGATCATTTGCACATGACGTAAATAAAATGGCTAATAAGATTAAGGCTGAAAATGAATATTTCATTTGATAATGGTTATGGTTTATTATATAGTTATTTAATTACTTTTTTTAAGATGCTGAAAGCTGCACGTATAAAAGTAGCACTTGTCAATACTTTAACGATTGGATTTTGTCGTTGGTATCCACTAGATTTTTTTCTTCTTGATTTTGTTTCACGTTCACGTTGTTTTTCTTTTTCAAGTCGCTCTTCTTCATGCTTTTTAAGCGCTTCAGCTTTTTTTATTTTTTCGTCAAGCATTTCATAAGCACTCTCTCGATCTATTTCTTCATTGTATTTTAAAACAAGTTTGGAATCGTCATACAGTTGATTCAACTCTGTTTTTGTAAGCACATCCATCCTACTCATAGGAGCACGCATCATAGTTGCGGCTAATGGTGTAGGACGTCCTTTTTCATCCAATGCAGATACTAAAGCTTCTCCAATTCCTAGTGATGTTAAAACTTCGGCGGTGTCATAATACTCAGTATCTGGATAGTTTTGTGCTGTTAACTTTATAGCTTTTCTGTCTTTAGCAGTAAAAGCTCTTAAGGCATGTTGCACTTTTAATCCTAACTGACTTAACACAGCTTCTGGTACATCGGTCGGATTTTGGGTGACAAAATACAATCCTATTCCTTTACTTCGTATTAGTTTAACAATACTTTCTATTTGATTTAACAAAGCTTTAGAAGCTTCATTAAAAATTAAGTGTGCTTCGTCAATAAACATAATAAGCTCAGGTCTTCCTGAATCTCCTTGTTCAGGAAATGTTTCATAGATTTCAGCTAGCAAGCTCAACATAAATGTTGAAAACAGTTTAGGTTTGTCTTGAATGTCTGTTAGGCGAATAATATTTATATAGCCGCGGCCATCGCTGGTGATTCGTGTTAAATCTTCAACTTCAAAACTTTTTTCACCAAAAAACAGATCACCTCCTTGTTGTTCTAATTCCACTATACGACGTAAAATAGCACCTGTTGAAGCTGGTGAAATACGACCATAAGCTTCAGTAAATTCTTTTTTGCCTTCTCCTGTAGCGTACTGCAATATTTTTTTAAAGTCCTTTAGATCCAGAAGCGGTAGTTTATGATCATCACAATACTTGAAAATAACGGCAATAATACCAGCTTGAGTTTCACTAACATCAAGAATTCTTGAAATTAAAACAGGACCAAATTCGCTAACAGTAGCTCGTAATCTAACTCCATCTTGTTCTGATAACGACATGATCTCTACAGGAAACGCCTTTGGGTTGAATGGTAATCCAATTTTTTCATGACGCTCATCAATTTTTGGATGACCAGGACTAGGTTGGGCTAAGCCACTTAAATCTCCTTTTATATCCATAAGTAATACTGGAATACCTTGGTCACTTAGGTTTTCGGCAAGTACTTGAAGGGTTTTGGTTTTTCCTGTTCCTGTGGCTCCGGCTATTAAACCATGTCTGTTCATGGTTTTTAAAGGAACTTTTACAAAGGCTTCCTTAACGGTTTCTTCGTCTAAAATAGCTGAACCTAATGTAATATAATCGCCCTTAAATGTATTACCTTCAGTAATATGGTTGAAAAATACTTCTTCTCGCGTCATGGTTGATTAATTTTTTTATAAAAATAATGCAAATAACTATAACTCCTAATTAAAATTATATGGGTTTTATGGTATAAATCAAAGCAATTTTACCTCTCATACTCTCAACTTAATCCCTATCTTTGCGCACAATGAAAAAAGAAATTCAAGAGCTTGTTGATAAAGGAGAGATGCTTCCATTAATGGAGGAATTCTATACTATTCAAGGCGAAGGGTATTATAAAGGTACTGCTGCTTATTTTATTAGAATAGGAGGCTGTGATGTAGGTTGCCATTGGTGCGATGTTAAAGAGAGCTGGGATGCAGAATTACATCCGCCAACCGATACGAAACAAATTGTAGATAATGCACTTACTTATAGTGATACAGTTGTGGTAACTGGTGGAGAGCCTCTAACCTGGGATATGAGTATATTAACAAAGCTTTTAAAACAAAAAGGAGCTAAAACACATATAGAAACTTCAGGAGCATATAAACTTACTGGAGAATGGGATTGGATTTGTTTATCACCTAAAAAATTAAAATTACCAACTAAAGAAGTATATGAAAATGCAGATGAACTTAAGGTGATAGTATATAATAAATCTGATTTAAAGTTTGCAGAAGAACAAGCGGCTAAGGTAAATGAAGATTGTATTTTGTATTTACAGCCAGAATGGAGCAAACGTGATAAAGTGGTGCCTCTTATTGTAGATTATGTAATGCAGAACCCTAAGTGGAAGGTGTCTCTACAAACGCACAAGTACTTAAATATTCCATAAAAAAAAGCCTTGATAATTCAAGGCTTTTTTTGAGTTAAGAATATATATTAGTTCATAGGTACTGCTACTCTAACTTTATCCCATCCCATATGCATGGTTCCGTTTTCATCAAACATAATAGAAAATGCTTCTAATGAATCACCACTCATAGATGCTTTGGCATTAACTCTGGCAACATCATTAGCTTCATTATAGAAATACGATCCCCAAACATTAAGATCAGAACTTAAGATTAGTGTCCATTCTTTATCTCCAGGAATTGCAGATAATGTATAGGTTCCAGCTTTTACAGCTTTTCCCCCAAAAGTAACATCTTTGTAAAATGTTATTTCTGCAGCTTCGTTAGCACCTACTCTCCATTGCTTTCCATTTGGTGCTAATTTTTCTAAAGATCGACCATTTAATTGAGGTCTGCTATAAACTATTTTTACAACTTTATCTGAAACTTTATAACTGCTAGGGTAAGCGGCAGCATCCATTGGGCTTTTGTCTAATCCTGGGAATTTCTGAGCATTTACGTTAACCGATAATAACATGATAAATGCAAATGCTAGCGTTGAGAAGATTGTTGATTTTTTCATAATGATTTTAATATGAGTTATTATATAAATTTTATTTAGTTGGTTTTAAAGTCGCGCACTATGTTTAAACTTTACAAATTAAGCGTCAATTTTTTAAATAAAAAAAACACCTTGATTTTCAAGGTGTTTCATTTGTTGTCTTGTTTTTTGTTAGTTTAAAGTAACAGCTACTCTTAAAGTTCCCCAACCTAAGTGCATGTTACCAGCATCGTCAAAAGCAATGGAGAATGCTTCTAGAGAATCGCTGCTAGTAGATGCTTTGGCTTTAAATCTTGCAACTTCACCCTCTTTACTATATTTTCCAGCATTACCACCCCAAGTACCAAGGTTAGAATTAAGAACTATAGTCCATTCTTTTTCTCCAGGTATTGTGGTTAAAGTATATGTTCCAGCTTTAACACTTTTACCACCCAATGTCATATTGTTTTTAAAAGTGATTTCGGTTCCTTCATTAGCACCAGTACGCCACATTTTACCATTAGGGATCAAGGTGCCTAAATCTCTTCCTTTTAATTGGGGTCTACTGTAAATAACTTTAACAGATCTGTCTTTAGACGAGCTAATGTCTAAAGGACTTTTGTCAAGCCCTCTAAATTTTTGAGCGTCTACATTAGTCGATAATAGCATTATAAATGCAAATGCTAAAGTTGAGAAGATTGTTGATTTTTTCATGTTGAATTTGTTTTTGATTTGTGCTAAAATTATTGAATAGAGACTGTAAAGAATACAAGGTTTTGTTAAACTTTACAGATTTATTGTTAATCTGCTAAATAAACGTCTTTTAATTTCATTTATATGTAATAATTAATATTATAGTTTTAAATTGAAATCATTTTTATTATTTATGTTTATAATATGAAATGTTAAATTCATATTTGTACTGTAATTAATAAAGAAAAAGATTATGTGCGGAATAGTATGTGCATTCGATTTAAAACAAAAGTCAGAGTCACTCAGACCTCAAATTTTAGAAATGGCGAAAAAGATACGTCATCGTGGTCCAGATTGGAGTGGTATTTATAGTGATGAAAAAGCCATTTTAGCGCATGAGCGTTTGGCAATTGTAGATCCAGCATCTGGAAAACAGCCATTATTTAGTGAAGATAAAAAGTTGGTGCTAGCAGCAAATGGTGAGATATATAATCATAGAGATTTAAGAAAGCAGTTTGAAGGAAAGTATAGCTTTCAAACTGAAAGTGACTGTGAAGTTATTCTAGCCTTATATAAAGAAAAAGGTGTCGATTTTGTTGACGATATGAACGGAATTTTCGGTTTCGC
Source organism: Flavobacteriaceae bacterium (assembly GCA_030148025.1). Classification (GTDB taxonomy): domain Bacteria; phylum Bacteroidota; class Bacteroidia; order Flavobacteriales; family Flavobacteriaceae; genus JASBUG01. The sequence continues at coordinate 58,668 of JASBUG010000027.1, forward strand.
AATTTACGATGTCGAGAAGGATGAGTACTTTGTGGCTCGTGATCACATGGGAATTATTCCATTGTATATTGGTTGGGATCAACACGGTACTTTTTATGTTGCTTCAGAGTTAAAAGCTCTTGAAGGTTACTGTACAAAAATTGAATTGTTTCCTCCAGGACATTATATGTCAAGTAAAGATGGTGAGTTTGTAAAATGGTATAAACGTGATTGGACAGAATTTGATGCTGTGAAAGAAAATGAAACAGTTATAGAAGAAGTGCGTCAGGCATTAGAAGATGCAGTACATAGACAATTAATGAGTGATGTGCCTTATGGTGTATTATTATCAGGAGGTTTAGATTCTTCTGTTACTTCAGCGATCGCTAAAAAATATGCGCAAAGACGTATTGAAGCAGACGATAAAACAGAAGCTTGGTGGCCACAGTTGCATAGTTTTTCGGTTGGATTAGAAGGTTCTCCAGATTTGGCTGCGGCTCAAAAAGTAGCAGATCATATTGGAACTGTGCATCACGAAATTAAGTTTACAATTCAGGAAGGGTTAGATGCTATAAAGGATGTAATCTATAATTTAGAAACTTATGATATTACTACAGTAAGAGCATCTACACCTATGTATTTAATGGCAAGAGTAATTAAGTCGATGGGAATAAAAATGGTATTGAGTGGAGAAGGAGCCGATGAACTATTTGGAGGTTATCTATATTTCCACAAGGCACCAAATGCACAAGAGTTTCATGAAGAAACAGTGCGTAAGCTAGATAAGTTACATATGTACGATTGTAACAGAGCCAACAAAAGTTTAGCTGCTTGGGGCATTGAAGGTCGTGTGCCTTTCCTTGATAAAGAATTTATGGATGTGGCAATGCGAATTAACCCTCAAGATAAAATGATCAATGGTGAGCGTATGGAAAAGTGGGTGATTAGAAAAGCCTTTGAAGATATGTTACCAGAAAGTGTTGCTTGGAGACAAAAAGAGCAGTTTAGTGATGGAGTAGGTTATAGTTGGATAGATACATTGAAAGAAGTTGTAGAAGCTTCAGTTACTGACGAACAACTAGCAAATGCTAAATATAAGTTCCCAATCCAAACACCTACAACAAAAGAAGAGTTTTACTATCGTTCAATTTTTGCTGAACACTTCCCGAGTGATGCAGCTGCTAAATGCGTACCGCAGGAACCAAGTGTAGCTTGTAGTACTAAAATAGCATTAGAATGGGATGAAGCATTTAAAAATATGAACGAACCTAGTGGTAGAGCTGTAGCTCAGGTTCATGATGATGCTTATTAACTTAAAAGCCCTTTAGTAAAAGCCTCTTTTATTAAACCAGCGGTGTTACGCGCACCTAGTTTTTGTAAGAGGTTTTTTCTATGGCTCTCAACAGTTTTTATGCTTATAAATAATTTATCTGCAATTTCCTGATTGGTAAGCTCGCTGGCTATACAGCTAAGTATTTCTTTTTCTCTTCTTGATAATTTAGGTATAAAAGGGTTTGATGCTATTCCGAAACTCTCATTTATAAGTTTTTGCTTTAAATTTTCGGGTAAATAATTCTCTCCAGAATGAACGGTTTTAATAGCTAATACTAGTTCTTTTTGTGTAGTGTTTTTTAATAAATAGCCTTTAGCGCCATTCTTCATCATATTCTTAATAAAGTTGGTGTCATCATAATTTGATAAACCAATTATTGATAGTTGAGGTTGTTCTTGTTTTAATTTATGACAAAGTTCTAAACCATTCGCGTCAGACAAATTAATGTCAAGTAATACTACGTTTATGTGTTCACTATTTATAAAGTCTAGAAAATTTTGGGTTTTACTAAATGTTGCAACCAAATCAATTTCAGAGTGTTCTGAAAGCATTGCTTGTACACCTTCTAAAACCATTAAATGATCGTCTAGTATAGCGGTTTTAATCATTGTTTAATTGCTTAAGGTTGATATTGATTGTTATAGTAGTGCCATTATTGTTAGAGTCAATTTGAAGTTTAGCTTTTAAAAACTCAGATCGAGATTTTATATTTTTCAACCCAATACCATCTGTATTTTTTTTAGGGTTAAAGCCAATGCCATTATCTTCTACTATAAGGTCAATAGTATCGTCATGAGCATTTATTTGAACAAGAACTTCACTAGCTTTAGCATGTTTTATAGTGTTATTTAGAGCTTCCTGAATAATTCTGAAAATGGCAATTTCATGGTCTTCACTTAAAGAAGGAAAGTTGCCATAGTTTTGAAAATCAATATTTATGTCATTCGATGACTCTAATTTTGTGCAGTGCTGTTTAATGGTATCTACTAGCTTAAAATTTTGAAGAGAAGGAGGTGTTAAGTTGTGTGATATATGTCTTATTTGATCTATAGCGTTGTCCAACATATTTACAGCAGTATTAAATTCACTATTATCATTAGAGTCAAACTTATCTAAGTCTATAGAGGTTATTTTAAATTTTATAACTGATAAATCACCATTAATACCGTCATGTAAATCTTGAGCAATACGCTTACGCTCTTTTTCCTCACCATTTATTAAAGCTTCTAACCTCACAAGTTCCTGTTGTGTTTTTAAACTTTCAATTTCTTTTGTCTTGAGCTTTTGATGTTGTTTGTAGTATATAATAAATCCTATACCAGTTATAAGAACAAGTAAACCTCCAGTAAGGCTTAAGTTAAAATGACTTTTCTTTTGCTCCAACTCAAGTTGTTGATTTGCAATTTCTTTGTCTTTTTTTTCGGTTTCAAACTTTACCTCAAGTTCTGCAATGCTCGCTTGCATTTTTTCAGAGGTAATGGTTTTGTACAAGTCATATTCCTTCAGTTTATAGTCATAGGCCTTTTGATAATTAGAGTTAGCAATATGGCTTTCCACAAGGCTTTTATATATTTCTTTTAGATGTTGAGCGTTTTCATTTGGGAGTAATTTTTGTTCAGTATGCGATAGGTACTTTATAGCCTCTTTAGCATTGTCTTTTAAAAGAAATAATCGTGCTAAATTTAATGAGCAATATACTAAGGTGTTTATATTTTTAAGGCTATCAGCTGTTCTGTAGTTTTTCTCAAACTGCTTGATGCTTGTAACATCAGAATTTTTCTCAAACAAATTACGTATCGATATGTGTCCAGGAGGTACTTTGTTTATGTATTTTTTTGAGTAATAAACAGCAAGCAATTCGGTATACTTGGATAGCTCAACTGGAAAATTATATTTTGAATAAAAATCGACAAAGCTAAATAAAGCATAACCTTTATTTCTATGCATGCCACTTTCCATATTACTTTCTTCTTCAAGAATGTAATCCCAAGATTTATTTAGATGAAAGGAGGCTTTTTTTGTATCATTAAGCATTTCATATAGTGAGCCTTTGCGTAAATGAACATCCCATAAAGTCTCCTTTATATTATTTGAAATTGCAGATTCTTCAGCTTTATTTAAATACTCTAAGGCTTTTTGAGGTTGCTTTTTTGAGAGGTAACTATTGCTTAAAGTGATGTTGAAAATAATTTCACCTTTTGTATAATTAATCTCCTTACAAAGTTCTAAGCCTTTAAGTTTATAAGTAATTGACTCATCTATTAAGCCTTGAGAGTTTAAAGCACTAGCATAGCCTTTATATAAATTAATTTTCCCTAAGTCTGGAGTATTTTTGGTAAGCCAATATTTATACAATTCTTCAGCATGTTCTGGGGAAGAAGATTTTAAGATAGTCCAACTCAAATCATTATACTTCGATACAATATCAATGTCCTTTTTGTATTGATTGATTTCTGCAATTGCACTATCTATATAGTTGGTAGTGATCTTTTGAGCCTCTACAATAGAACATTCTCCTAAACTTAAAATAAATATAAAGTTTAGCAAGAGGGTGTATTTTCTTTTAACTGTTGAGATTGATAAAAACTGAAGTATATTTTTGATTTTTAGCAAACTAGTATTGAGTGTTTTTTCTGTTTAATCTACCACTAGATTTTTAACTGATAAAAGATACAATTATTTCTCTTCATAAAGTTAAAGCAGTTTCAATCCAAAAGTTATTCAATAATCAATTTTTTAACAATTGATTTGTTATCGATTTTAAGTTTTAAAAAATATAAGCCTGTAGTTAGTTTACTTATAGGAATAGTATTGTCTACAACATAAACTCTGTTTACAATCTTTCCAGTAATATCTGATATTTCTACTTCAGTGATTTGAAAATTAGGTGTTGTTTCTACATAAACAATATCTGTAGCTGGATTAGGATATAAGTTAAGGCTAGAGAATAAAACATCTTTTGTTCCTAAGGAAGGACAATCAGTATTATAAGATGTTGCTGCATCTTTAAAAGGCCAATTAGCATTTGAGAAAGCCACATCGTCTACTTGAATGCAATCTAGAGAAAAGTTCCCCAATGAAGTAAAACTAATGATGTTTGTGTTATTCCCATTTTTAATATCAAAATATGTTAAGTTATTGCCTTGGCAGTTTACATGTTCCAGAGCAGTATTGGAGCTCAAATCGAGTGAGGTTAATTGGTTTGCAGAACAAATTATAGTAGTTAGTAAAGGGTTTGATGAAGTGTCTAATGCTGAAATAGAATTATTCCCACAATTTAGAATGCTTAACAAAGTGTTTTGCGAAATATCTAAAGCTGTTAAGTTATTGTCTTTACAATCTATTGTTTGAAGTGCTGTATTTTGACTAAGGTCTAATGTAGTTAATGAATTGTTTTGAACAATAAGTTGTTCTAAAAGTGTATTTGAACTCAGATCAATTGAGCTGATCGAATTATCTGAACAGTTTAAATATGTAATATTTGTAAAAACTTCAATACCACTAAGGTTGCTAATATTTTTATTTTGAATACTTAGACTAGATGCGGCTTCGGCTTCCATATGAAGAATATTTCCATTTAAACCATTGTTGTCAATATTTAAGTCAATAAGAGCTTGTTCAAAATTTGAATCTGGAATAGCAGAAGTTTGGCAAATAATGTTAAAACTAGAATGAGCATCAATGTTGCTCCAGTTGCTTTGAGAGAATGTTGGGCTATCTACTTGAATGCAAATAAGGTTGCTGTTTGAGCTCGCAAAGAAATCTAGATCTCCCATAAAGCTATTATTGCCATTTTGTACGTTTAAGCTTTGTAAATTATTATTATTACAATTAAGGTATGTTAAGCTTGAGTTTTGGCTTAAATCTAAATCAACTATTTCATTCCAATTACAGTTCAATTCTTCCAAAATAGTATTTTGTGTAAGGTCTAAACTAGATAAATCATTAGCATAACATGTTAAAAAGCGAAGTCCTGTGTTATTTGTAACATCTAAGCTTGTCATGTTGAAGTTGTTATAACAATTTATTCTGGCTAGATTAGTGCTTTGAGGAGCGCTTAAACTACTTAAATTGTTGTTATAACAGTGAAGCCCTATTAAACTAGGAAGATTGTTTAAGTTTAACGAAGTTAGGTTGTTGTCATTACAGCGTATTGAAGTTAAATCTGGCTTGTTGGAAGCGTTTAGGGTACTTAAGTTATTGAACCTGCAACGTAAAGTTATTAAATCATTGCTGTCAGATATGTTTAGAGTTGTAATTTGATTATTGTCACAATTTAAATGCTTTAAAGCGGTTGCATTTTCCAGATCTAAAATGGAAATGTTATTACCTACACAAGATAAGTCCTCTAAGTTTGCTAAAGATGTTACCAAAGACATGTCTGAAATATTATTGTTGTCGCATATAAACACCTCTAAATCGAAAAAAGATTTAATGCCTTCTATGCTAGTAATGTTTTTGTTTGAGATATCTAGTTCTGTTATAAAATCAATATCACCTAAATCAACTTGACCATTCACGATTCCATCTGAATCAATACTTAGATCAATAAGAGCTTGTTCAAAATTTGGATCGGGAATACTAACCGTTTGCGCATTTATAATAAAGCTGTTAAATAAACAGAATAAAATAAGAGAAGTAGTTTTTTTCATATTGCTGAGTTTACAATGGATTAATAGCGAATGGCTAATATCTAATTAATCATAATGTGGTGCATCAGTATTAGTTGGGAAATAAAAAACCTAGGGTAAACCCGGAGTTATTTTTGTTAAAAAGTGATATTGTCTCTCGAAACACCTATATTTACTGCAAGTGACAGATAGGTGACATTTAAATGACGTGTTAAAAACCAACAATAGGTTATAGATTTGTGTCATCAAAATACGAACGATGAAAAATAAAACACTAAGTGAAAATTTAGTCTATCAACGAAAACTAAAAGGATTTACACAAGAAGACCTTTCAGATAAATCATCTGTTGGTGTTCGTACCATTCAGCGTATAGAAAAAGGTGATGTACAACCACATTTGCAAACG
>JASBUG010000028.1 GCA_030148025.1 Flavobacteriaceae bacterium
AACTGTGACCGACGAGCAGTTGGCAAATGCTAAGTATAAGTTTCCAATACAAACACCAACAAATAAAGAAGAGTTTTATTACCGCTCAATTTTTGCAAATCACTTCCCAAGTGATGCAGCGGCATTATGTGTGCCACAGGAGCCAAGCGTAGCTTGTAGCACTAAAATTGCGTTAGAATGGGATGAAGCATTTAAGAATATGAACGACCCGAGTGGTAGAGCGGTTGCAAAGGTTCATGAAGATGCATATTAGAATTTAATTTAGTTAGTGAAAAAGGGGTCAGCATTATGTTGGCCTTTTTTTTATATTGATTTGAACAAGTATAATAATGATTGTTGTTTTACACTTTGAAACACCTATATTTACTGTAATTGACAGATAGATGACATTTAAATGGCGTGTTAAAAACCAACTATAGATTATAGATTTGTGTCATCAAAATACAAACAATGAAAAATAAAACCTTAAGTGAAAATTTAGTTTATCAGCGAAAGCTAAAAGGATATACTCAAGAAGATCTATCTGACAAATCATCTGTTGGTGTTCGCACAATTCAACGTATAGAAAAAGGAGATGTGCAACCTCATTTACAAACTGTAAAATTATTAGCTGTTGGCCTCGATGTTAAAGTTGAAGATTTAATAGTTCTTGACAACCCTAATGAGGAAGTTATTCAGCGCAAGTGGATGTTACTCATTCATGGAACCCCTTTTTTAGGGTTGATCATTCCTTTCGGAAATGTGTTGATTCCACTTTTTGTTTGGATAAGTAAGGCTAATGATAATAAAATTTATGACGCTCATGGTAGGGCAGTAGTAAACTTTCATAGCACTATAAACTTAATGATAATAGTATCGCTATTGTTGTTCTTTGTATTACCTGGATTTAACTTTTTTATTACTGGAGGCGTATTTCTTTATGGAATTATAGTAAGTACCATGAATCTTTCGTCTGCTCTTAATGCACAAAAGTGTAATTATCCTTTATCAATTCCTTTTTTAAAGCCTATAAAGGCTTAATCGTTTAACTTTTTTTAAATACATATACAATGTTAGGATTATTTGTCATAATAATAGTCTCATGGGTGCTCTTACACTTTATTGAGAAAAAGAATATTGAAGTTTTAGGAATTATTCCTTACCCAAAACGTGTTATTCAATTTTTAATTGGATTTATCATTATTACAATCATTGTTTTGCTCAACATATATATAGAAACTATTATTAAAAAAGTAGAGTGGGAGTTTAATATAGTTAATTACGCAACAATTTTTGATGCCTTTGTTTATCATATAAGGTCTGCTCTTACTGAAGATCTAGTATTTAGAGGCGCAGTTCTTTATATTTTAATTCAACGAATTGGTGCTGCAAAAGCTATTTGGCTTTCTGCCATTATTTTTGGGGTCTACCATTGGTTCTCTTACGGGATACTCAATGAAAGATATATCCTTTTAGCTTATGTTTTTGTGATAACTGGATTTACAGGATATGTCTGGGCATATACATTTCACAAAACAAAATCTATAATGTTGGGTTTAGGATTTCATTTAGGTGTAAATTTTGTAAATGCCTGTTTCTTTGAATCACAACCTTACGGAGAGCTTGTTTTTCAGCAAATATCTAGAATAGACTTACAAGATTGGAATTGGCTTTTTTTCAATCTGTTTAAAGGTCTATTTCCATCTGTAGTCATGTTAATTTGTGTGAAGTTATTACTCAAATCTAGATTGTTTCCACAAATCGAAAACGAATAATTATGAAAGGTTTATTTAGAAAATATTCAAATGCTTCAAGGTTTGTTTTTGCAATTGTATTATTTGGGTTAGCATTAATTATAAGTGTTTTAGTTAATAAAGGAGTGCTTAAGCAATATTTTCCTTATACGGCACCTTTGCTTTTAATTGTGGCTACTTGGATTTTATATAGAAAAGAAAAGAAACCGTTAAAAGCTATCGGGTTAAATTTAAGAAATCTATATTTTTTACCATTAGGTATCTTAATTGGTGCTTTTGCTTTCTTTGGTGCTAGGTTGTTAAGAGTGTTATATCTTGGAGAAACGGTTGAATTATCAACATCTATTGATTACTTAGCATTTTTTTATGCGTTCTATTTTATTTTGCCTCAAGTAGCAACAGAAGAATTAATATTTAGAGGTTATCTGTTTAAGAAAACTATTGAGGTCTCAAATGTTGTTGTAGCTAATATTGTATTCTCAATTTTATTTACGCTTATTCATGTTATTGATGAAGGTGTATTAAGTAATTTGGGTATGATAATAATGCTATGTGTTGCTATACCAGTTGGACATTTGTTGTTTGCAACAGCTTTATTAAAGTCGAAAACTTTGTTCTTTCCAATAGGAATACATTTGGGCAATAATTGGGCAACACGTCATTTAATTACCAGTGCTAAAGATGGTGATAGTATATTTTATATTACAAATACGTCTGATTTTGATACTTGGATGTCTTTCATAATTTTTTTATTAATATTCAACGGGTTTTTTTTATTAGTGACTTTTGTGATCTGGAAATGGGATAAGTTTTCTGTTTTAAAGCTGAGGTAAGATTCTTATTTTTATAGCATGAAACTAACCCTAACGTCTAAGCATTTTCAGCTTAAGTTAAAGCACCCTTTTACAATTTCTAGATTTACAAGAACCCATCAGGATACTATTGTGGTTACTATTTCAAATGGAGAATATTCTGGTTATGGTGAGGCCATTCCTTATGCATACTATAATATTACAGAAGAGAAGATAGGTGAATCAATTTTAAAGTCTAAATCAGTAATCGAAAATAGTTATGGAATGCATCCTAATGAGCTATGGGCAAAACTAGAAGAGAACTTAAAAGACGATTATTTCACCTTGTGTGCACTTAATTGTGCCTATTGGGATTTCTATGCTAAGTCACATAGTAGAACAACACGGAGTTATTTTACTAACGATTCAGAAAAATTACCGCAAAGTGATTATACTATTGGAATAGATACCATTGAGGTAATGAAGCAAAAAATTCTAGAAACGCCTTGGCCTATTTATAAAATTAAACTAGGCACAGAACATGATGTTAAGATTGTATCTGAACTTCGAAAAATAACTGATGCAGTTTTTAGGATTGATGCCAATTGTGCTTGGTCAGTTGAAGAAACTCTTAAGAATGCTATTGAGCTAAAAAAACTTGGAGTAGAATTTATTGAGCAGCCACTTAAAGCTGATGATTGGGAAGGAATGAAAATATTAAAAAAACAATGCGCGCTTCCTGTGATTGCTGATGAAAGTTGTCAGCGCTATGAAGATGTAGAGAAATGCGCCGATGGATTTCATGGTATCAATATAAAACTCATGAAATGCGGAGGTATTACACCTGCATTAAAAATGATTGATAAAGCACGTGAGTTAGATTTAAAAGTTATGGCTGGTTGTATGGCAGAGTCTACTGTGGGAATTGCAAGTTTAGCTCAAATTGCTCCTTTACTAGATTATATTGATGCTGATGGTGGAATGTTGATAGAAAATGATACTGCGAAAGGAGTTTTTCTTGACAATGGCAATATTGTTTTTGGCGATAACTTTGGGTCAGGAGTAGGTGATTTACTAGTTTAATGTATTTAAAATAAGCTCCTGTAAGAGGTTTTTATTGTTTTAACGTCAGGACAGCATTAAAAAAATCGACAAAATGCATTTTAAGCCCTTTTTTAGTTGTTTTAAGCGATTTTTTAATTTTTAAAAATTGTTAATAAAAATGTGATAAATGTCTTAAAACGCTTTAAATGGACTTTATTATTTGGTATATTTGTATATAATGAGAATGATACGTTTGTGTCATTTTTTTTTGTGATGAATTAAAATTTAATATAAAAATATATGAGCGAAGAAGCTAAACAACATAGCTATTCAGCCGATAGTATTCAGGCTCTGGAAGGTATGGAGCACGTACGTATGCGTCCGTCGATGTATATTGGAGATGTTGGAGTAAGAGGTTTGCACCATTTGGTATATGAGGTTGTAGATAACTCTATAGATGAGGCACTTGCTGGACATTGCGATACTATTAAGGTAATTATTAATGAAGATAACTCTATTACCACCGAAGATAATGGTCGTGGTATTCCTGTTGGACTTCATAAAAAAGAAGGCGTTTCGGCACTTGAGGTTGTAATGACCAAAATTGGAGCAGGAGGTAAATTTGATAAGGATTCTTATAAGGTTTCTGGTGGTTTACATGGTGTAGGTGTAAGTTGTGTAAATGCTTTATCTGAGCATTTAAAAGCATCGGTGCATAGAGATGGTCAAATTTGGGAGCAAGAGTATGAAAGAGGAAAAACACTATATCCAGTAAAGGCTGTTGGTAACACAGATATAACTGGTACTATTGTAACTTTTAAACCAGATCCAACAATATTTACACAAACTCTTGAGTATAATTACGACACTTTAGCTAGTCGTTTAAGAGAATTGGCATACCTTAATAAAGGAATAAATATCACTTTAGTAGATCGTCGTCATAAAGATGAAGAAGGAAATTTTGAACAAGAAAATTTTTATTCTGAAGAAGGATTAACAGAGTTTGTTAAGTTTTTAGATGGAAATAGAGAGCCTTTAATGAAAGATGTTATTTCATTTGAAGGCGAAAAGAATGGTGTACCTGTTGAGGTGGCTATGGTTTATAATACATCGTATGCAGAGAATTTACACTCATATGTAAACAACATTAACACTCATGAAGGAGGAACACATTTATCTGGTTTTAGACGTGGTTTAACACATACCTTAAAGAAGTATGCTGATGGATCAGGAATGCTTGATAAGCTAAAGTTTGATATTTCTGGTGATGATTTCCGTGAAGGATTAACAGCAATCATTTCGGTAAAAGTAGCTGAACCTCAGTTTGAAGGGCAAACAAAAACAAAATTAGGTAATAGAGAAGTATCTGCTTCAGTTAGTCAAGCGGTGTCTGAAATGTTAACCGACTATTTAGAGGAACATCCAGAAGATGCTAAAACCATTGTTCAAAAAGTAATTTTAGCAGCTCAAGCACGTCATGCAGCACAAAAGGCACGTGAAATGGTCCAACGTAAAACCGTAATGAGTATTGGTGGTTTACCTGGAAAATTAAGTGATTGCTCTGAGCAAGACCCTGCAAAATGTGAAGTATTCCTTGTTGAGGGAGACTCGGCAGGTGGAACTGCAAAACAAGGTAGGGATAGAGGTTTTCAAGCTATTTTGCCACTTAGAGGTAAGATTTTGAATGTTGAAAAAGCAATGCAGCACAAAGTGTTTGAGAATGAAGAGATCAAGAACATTTTTACTGCACTGGGAGTTACAATTGGTACTGAAGAAGATAGTAAAGCTTTAAACTTGACAAAACTGCGTTACCACAAAATTGTTATTATGTGTGATGCCGATATTGATGGTAGTCACATTGCAACACTAATTTTAACGTTCTTCTTTAGATATATGAAAGAACTAATTGAAAATGGTCATGTGTATATTGCAACACCGCCATTGTATTTAGTAAAGAAAGGACAAAAGAAACAATATGCGTGGAATGATGCCGAGCGTGATACCATTGCAGAATCTTTCGGAGGTAGTGTTAATGTACAACGTTACAAAGGTCTTGGAGAGATGAATGCTGAACAACTTTGGGACACAACTATGAATCCTGAATTTAGAACATTGCGTCAGGTGAATATTGAAAATGGTAGTGAAGCCGATAGAATTTTCTCCATGTTAATGGGTGATGATGTACCACCTCGTAGAGAATTTATTGAAAAGAATGCTATTTATGCAAATATTGATGCATAACTAAGTAGATAATTAGAGGAAACAGACAGCAGTATTGATTCAGTATCAATACTGCTGTTTTTTTTATGGCCACTAGTTTGTTTGTCGATGAAGTGTTGTTTTTTCGCGATTAAATATATTTTTTGAAGTATTTTGCTTATGTTTACTTCAGAATATATTTACAAATTAAAAATCCCTTTTTATGAAGAAAATTTACCTAACTTTTCTAACGGCATGTCTATGCCTAATTACTTTTCAAACAAATGCCGAAAACATTACTATTATTGAGAGCCAATCTCAACATGTCGCTCATGATATGGACTTGGTATGGCAATCAAGAGCTATAGCAATGGGACATACTGCTACTATTGTTCCGCAAAGTACCCTTAATTCATTATCAAATTTAAGTACAACAGATGTACTTATTGTATCTTCTGCTATTATAACTTTAAATGCAACACAGCTACAGACTATTACAGATTATGTCCAAGGAGGAGGCGCAGCTTATATTCAATCTGAGTATACGACTACACTGCAAGGAAATATTACTTTTGCTTCAATTATGCAGGATTTAGGTACAGATTTTGCGTGGTCTGCATCTAATGGAGGAAGTTCAATTGCTTATAATATACTTGGTGGGTTTGCAACGACTCCTAATAGTGTGTCTACAGTAAGTTTAACTCATGGGTTAACAGGAACTGCAACATCATCCTCAATTGAAAAATTCTTAGAGCATGCAGGGACTTATATTGGTTTTTGCTATGATGATATTTCTTCTGCTAGCGGTGTTGTAATTACTGTTAGTGATCAAGATTGGATTATTAATGAGGTTGCAAATGATTTAGTAGGTAATATGCTAGCAAGACTTGTTAGTCATAATCCTTTAAGTACTAAAAAAGAAGTTTTAAAAAACAGTATCTCAGCATTTCCTAACCCTAGTAATGGTAAATTTACTATAGATTTAGGAGATGTATATTCATCTATTGAGGCTAATGTTGCAAATGTAAATGGGCAAATAGTGTTTACTCAAAAGCGTCAAGGATTACAAAAACTTAATTTAGATATAGAAGATTTTGCTCCTGGAGTTTATTTTGTAAATCTGCTTATAGATAATAAAAAGTCAACACTAAAAATTTTAAAACACTAAAAATTATTTTGTTTTACTTAGTATAGAGATTAGAATTTAAAAAAGAGTTCGTGAACATTTCGAGCTCTTTTTTTTACATCAAAAATCGATGAAACGCAAAAAAATATCGATAAAATGTTGTTTTTTGTTAACTTTTTCCTATGTTTGTGCTATCCCAAATTTATTATAATATGAAAAAGTTAACATTATTATTGTCGCTTTTTGTGACAACTCACTTTACCTACTCCCAAGAGCTGGAAAGTATTTTAATTGCAGCTGAAGATGCCAGTAAGCTTACCGAAAATTATATTAATCCTGCAGTTAAAGGTTTAATGTATAGTATGAACGGTGGTTGGTTTACGACTGGTAAAACCCATAAAAAGCTTGGTTTTGATATTACGATAACTGCTAATGCATCGTTTGTGCCAAGTAAAGATGAAATGTTTGCATTTATTCCTAGTGATTATTCGTTTTTAGATTTGCCAAATGGTGAAACCTCATTACCAACAGTAATGGGTAATAATAATTCTGATACTGCCGTAGATGTGCGTGTGCCAATAGATGGAACTACGAATTTTAAAGTAGCAAGTTTTGAAATGCCTGGTGGTATTACAGACGATCTGCCAATTAACGCAGTACCAGCACCAATGGTGCAAGTAGGTGTTGGTTTGCCATTTAAAACAGATATTAAAGTGCGTTATGTGCCAACATTAAATTTTGATGATAGTGTAGAAGCTAACCTAATTGGTTTAGGGTTACAACATGATATCACGCAGTACTTAGGTCCTATTGACCGTTTACCATTAAGTGTTTCAATTTTAGCGGCATTTACCAAAATGGATGTGGCCTACAGTATTGATGATGATAGTATAGACGATTCTGTATCTGTAACTAATGGTGAAGCAGCTTTTGATATGAAAACATGGACGGTCCAAGCCATTGGGTCATTAGACTTTAAGATTGTGACGCTATACGGAAGTTTAGGTTATAACCATGGGAAATCATCGTTAAAAATGAAAGGTAATTATAGTCTAACGTATAATGTTGAAGATGGTGCGGGAAATCCTGTAGGCGCTCCTATTACTGAAAACATTACAGACCCTATAGATTTAAACTTTGATGCAAATGGAATGCGAGGTACAGTTGGTGCTCGATTAAATTTAGCGTGGTTTAAAATATTTGCAGACTATACAATTCAAGAATATAATACAGCTTCAGCTGGTATAGCTTTTAGCTTTAGATAAAAAGAATAAAAAAACAACATAAAAAGGCATAAGATTAATTCTTGTGCCTTTTTTTATTTAGCCCATATTTATTCTTATTTTTGCAGTCTTAAAAACAACACATTATAACTTAAATAAGAAAAAGAAATGAAAGTAACAGTAGTAGGAGCAGGAGCTGTAGGTGCTAGTTGTGCCGAGTATATAGCGATTAAAAATTTTGCTTCAGAAGTGGTTTTATTAGACATTAAAGAAGGTTATGCTGAAGGAAAAGCGATGGATTTAATGCAAACAGCTTCATTAAACGGTTTTGATACCAAAATAACTGGAAGTACAAGTGATTATTCTAAAACAGCAAATAGTGATATTTGTGTAATTACTTCTGGAATTCCTCGTAAACCAGGAATGACTCGTGAAGAGTTAATTGGAATTAACGCAGGAATTGTTAAAACTGTTGCTACTAGTTTAATTGAGCATTCGCCAAACACAATTTTAATTGTAGTGAGTAATCCTATGGATACGATGACTTATTTAGCACATAAAGCTACAGGGTTACCAAAAAATAGAATCATTGGTATGGGTGGAGCACTTGATTCTGCAAGATTTAAGTATAGATTGGCAGAAGCTTTAGGAGCACCTATTAGTGATGTTGACGGAATGGTGATTGGTGGACATAGCGATAAAGGTATGGTGCCTTTAACAGCTCATGCAACAAGAAATAGTGTGAAAGTCACTGAATTCTTATCGGCAGAACGTTTAGATCAAGTAAAAGAAGATACTAAAGTTGGTGGAGCTACATTAACTAAATTATTAGGAACATCTGCTTGGTATGCGCCTGGAGCAGCAGTTAGCGGATTGGTTCAAGCAATTGCATGTGATCAGAAAAAAATGTTCCCTTGTTCAACCTTATTAGATGGGGAATATGGGTTATCTGATCTTTGTATAGGAGTGCCTGTAATTCTTGGAAAGAACGGTATTGAAAGTATTGTAGAAATTGAATTAAGCGAAGCTGAAAAAGCACACATGGCTGAAAGTGCCGAAGGTGTTAAGAAAACTAACGGATTACTAGAGTTATAATAATCTCAAATAATAGATATAAAAAAGCCAGCTATTAGCTGGCTTTTTTGTTTTATTATGAGGCGTAATTAGCAATTACGATAGTCCAGAAATTACACCGTCGTTATCTATAGTCATACCTTCAGAAGCAGGAACTGCAGGTAACCCAGGCATACGCATCATTTTTCCTAAAATAGGAATGATAAATTGTGCTCCTGCTGCAATTTCTATTTCACGAACAGTTACTTTAAACCCTGTTGGTCTTCCAATTAACTTATCGTCGTCAGAGAATGATTTTTGTGTTTTAGCCATACAAATAGCAAAGTCGTTAAACCCTAAACGATCAATTCTTCTTAGGTTTAATTCAGCTTTTCTATCATAAACAACACCTTCAGCTCCATAAATTTCACGGGCAATTGTTTCAATTTTTTCTTTTACAGGACTTTTCCAGTCGTATAATGGTTTGTATTGTGTTGCTTTGTTTTCAACTACATTTACAACAGCCTCGGCTAAGTTACTTGTGCCTTCACCGCCTTTAGCCCAACCTTCAGATAGTACAGCTTGAACACCTAAACTTTCGCAAGTCGCTTTTACATAGTTGATCTCTTCTTCAGAATCTGAAATAAAAGCATTAATTGCTACAACAGGTTCAATGTTATATTTTCTAATATTTTCAATGTGCTTTTCAAGGTTTTTAAACCCTTCTTTTACAGCCTCAAGATTAGGCGTGTTGTAATCTTCTTTTTGTACACCACCATGATGACGTAACGCTCTAACTGTAGCAACTAATACCACGCACTTAGGGTTTAATCCAGCATAAGCCGATTTAATATTTAAGAATTTTTCTGCGCCAAGATCAGCACCAAAACCAGCTTCAGTTACTACGTAGTCTGATAATGATAATCCCATTTTAGTTGCAATAATGGTGTTAGTTCCTTGCGCAATGTTTGCAAATGGCCCACCATGAATAATCGCAGGATTCTCTTCTAAAGTTTGCACCAAGTTTGGTTTAATAGCATCTTTTAATAAGATTGCCATTGCATTTTCTGCATTTAAATCACGAGCAAAAATTGGTTTCTTGTCGTAAGTAAATCCAACAAAAATATCACCTAAACGTTTTTTAAGATCTTCAAAATCGGTAGCCATACATAAAATAGCCATAACCTCTGAAGCAGGCGTAATGTTAAATCCATCTTGACGAGGAATTCCGTTTGCAGTACCACCGAGACCAATTGTAATATCACGAAGAGCTCTATCGTTCATATCAATCACACGTTTCCATAAAATAGTACGAGGATCAATATTTAGATTTCTAGTCTTACTCTGTAAATTATTGTCAATTAAAGCAGACAGTAAGTTGTTTGCTTTTTCAACTGCATTAAAATCTCCTGTAAAATGAAGGTTGATATCCTCCATCGGTACAACTTGTGAATAACCTCCTCCAGCAGCTCCTCCCTTAATACCAAATACAGGACCTAATGAAGGCTCACGTAATACAACGGTAGCTTGTTTTCCTATTTTGTTAAGCCCTTCGGTTAAACCAATAGAGACTGTGGTTTTTCCTTCTCCAGCAGGTGTAGGTGTTATAGCAGTTACCAGAACCAGATTATTCTGCTTTATCTTCTCCTCATTAATTAATTCTAGTGGAAGTTTGGCTTTGTATTTGCCATAGTGTTCTAGATGGTCTTCGCTAATGTTTAGTTTTTCAGCAATATTGTTTATGTGTGTTATACTATTTGCTTGAGCGATTTCGATATCTGTTAAATGCGCCATTTCTGTGTCTGATTTTAATTTTAGTGGTTCAATGTACTTAAATTACAGTTAATAACCATTAGCTGTAACATTTTTTAGTTGGGTTAAAACTAAGCGGGGTTAAAAATATATAAAATGACTTATATCAGTTAACTAATACGACTGCTTTTTTTTATTTCATCGAACATATATTCATTCCGTCGGTTCGCGCTTGTTTTTTTATATAAATATCTCATTTCTATTGGCAAATCTTTAGGTAAATCATATATTTGGCGCATGAATAAAAAATGGTATATACTTGTGGTTGTTATAATTCTGGCTTTTTTAAGCGGAGTTGTAACGCAACAACATATATCTAAACCAAATCAAGAAATAGTATTGAACTTTGAAAGCGATACTATAGATTATGATGAGGTAGAAGAAGCTATTTTGAGTATAAAATACCAGTTGGAAGCAGCAGGTGTTTCTAATATTCAAGTTACCAAATTTGATAATGGCGAGTTTAATATTACTTACCATAGTACGTCTGAGGTTTCAGATATAAAGCGAATTTTATCGAATTCTGGTGCAATTTCTCTTAATGAAGAGCATTCTTCGCAAGCACCTTCAGGAGACCCTAAGGCTTCATTTAATTTCGATGTATATGAAATTAATACAGTTTCTGATGCTGATTTTAATATTCAAGGGGTAAGCACTTCATCATCTTCAAAGGGAGAGCATAAACAAAATATAGAAACAAATTCTTTTGCCAACGAAGCGTCGAATACTTTCGCTTTTCATGAGCAAAATGAAACAACAGCCTATAAAATCTATAACCAAAATAGATTTGTATTTAGTTGTAACTCCTACAAAATTCCAGAGGTTAGAGCTGGACCTTATTCTTTAGGGTAATACTATTAGTAAAAGCTAAGTATTTCCTGTTACTACAAGATTTAAAAGTCAATTATAGAATTCAAAATTCTTAATTGCACAAAATTTATAAATGCTTTTTATAAATAATCGAAAAGCGTATTTAAATAAATAATATAAACCCAAATATTAATTGTCAAATTACGAGTAAAAATTATATTTGCTCCTCCTGAAAATCAGGGTTAGTTTGACCCAATAAACAAATTAGTGATGCAAAACAAAGGACTAGTAAAATTATTTGCCCTTTTATTTGGTTTGGTAAGTATTTACCAGTTGTCTTTTACATTTAAGGCAAACCAAGTAGAAAGTAGTGCAAAAGAAATAGCTGTAAGTAAAATTGCCGAGACAGAGCAAGATTACGATGCTAAAAGAAACATAGAAGAAGTTAGATACTTAGATTCTTTAGGGAACGTAGAGGTGTTTAATATTGGTGTAGCACAATATACTTTTAATGAAGTAAAAGACAAGGCTATGAATCTTGGTCTTGACCTTAAAGGAGGTATTGACGTTACACTTCAAATTAATGTAAGAGATATATTAAAAGGTCTTGCAAATAATAGTAAAGATCCAGTATTCAATAAAGCATTAGATGATGCTGAAGAATTACAAAAAGATAGTCAGAGTACATATTTAGAAGATTTCTTTGTAGCATTCGATGCTATTAAAGGTGACACTAAGTTAGCCTCTCCAGATATTTTTGCTAACAGAACGTTAAGCGAGGAGATTACTTTTAATATGACTGATGAAGAAGTGCAACCAATTTTAAAAACTAAAATTGATGAATCTATTGTATCTGCATTTGAAGTATTACGTAAGCGTATCGATAAATTTGGTGTAACACAACCTAATATTCAACGTTTAGGAAATTCTGGGCGTATTCTTGTAGAATTACCAGGAGCGAAAGATATAGAGCGTGTTAAGAGTCTACTACAAAGTACAGCACAATTAGAGTTCTGGGATGTATATAAAGCAGAAGAGCTAGGTTCATTTTTAGGGCAAGCTAACGAAGCTTTAAAAACTGTTGTTGACGCGAAGCCTGAAGCTGAAGAAGTTGAGCCACAAGATTCTGAAGATAGCCAAATTGATGATCTATTAGGAGAAGCATCTACAGATTCTACTGAAGTTGCTACACTAGGACCTTTATTCGATCTAATAAGAGCACCAGGTAGACAAGGACAGCCTGTTCTTGCAATGTTTGAAGCTAAGGACAAAGAAACTGTAATGGACTATTTAAATAGGCCAGAGGTAAGAAGTGTGTTACCAGCAGAACAACGTTATGTAAAATTTGCTTGGGGAATTCAGCCAAAAGGAAGTGAGTTAGTAGAGCTTTATGCTATTAAAGGAAATAGAGAAAACACACCTGAATTAAGTGGATCGGTAATTGTAGATGCACGTCAATCTTACTCTCCTGCAGGATTGCCTACAGTAAGTATGCAAATGAATGGTAAAGGAGCTAAGGTTTGGGAAGAAATGACAGGTAGAGCCTTTACACAAGGTAGTCAAATTGCTATTGTTTTAGATGATATTGTATATTCTGCACCTGGTGTGTCAACAGGAGCAATTTCTGGTGGTAACTCTGAAATCTCTGGATCATTTACATTAAATGAAGCAGTAGATTTAGCAAATGTATTAAGAGCAGGTAAATTACCAGCTTCTGCAGATATTATTAGAGCATCAGAAGTAGGAGCTTCATTAGGAGCCGAAGCTATTGATAGTGGAATGAAATCGTTCATGATCGCTTTAGCATTAGTATTAATTTGGATGATCTTTTACTATGGTAAATCAGGAATATTCTCAGATATCGCTTTATTATTAAACATTATTTTAATATTTGGTATCCTTGCTGGACTAGGAGCTGTATTAACACTTCCTGGTATTGCCGGTATTGTATTAACAATTGGTATTGCGGTAGATGCAAACGTTCTTATTTACGAGCGTATTCGTGAAGAATTGTATAAAGGTAAAGGGCAAAAAGAAGCTATTAAAGACGGATTTAGTAATGCATTATCTTCTATTTTAGATGCTAACATTACAACTGGTTTAACAGCATTAATATTATTTGTATTTGGTACAGGTCCAATTAAAGGATTCGCAACCACATTATTAATTGGTATTTTAACATCATTATTTACAGCAATCTTTATTACACGTTTATTAATTGATTGGTATGTGAATAAAGGTGGTAAGCTTGACTTCTCAACAGGATTAACTAAAGGGTTATTTAGAAATATCAATATTAACTTCTTGAAGAAGCGTAGAATGGCCTATGTAATTTCAGCTGTTATTATCGCAGGAGGTGTAGCATCGTTATTTACTACTGGTTTAGATCAAGGTATCGACTTTGTTGGAGGTAGAACATACCAAGTTCGTTTTGCGCAAGATCAAAATGCTGAAGAAGTAAAAGATGCTGTAATAGGAGCTTTTGGTAGTGCAGAAGTAAAAACAATTGGTAGTCCAAACCAATTAAAGATCTCTACAAAATACAAGATCGATGAAAATTCTGCCGAAGCAGATGAAGAAGTACAGACCATGTTATTTGAGTCTTTAAAACAATTTTTACCAGACGGTATTACTTATGACGAGTTTGTAGATGGTTCTGGTGATAGAAAAATTGGTAAAATGGATTCGTTTAAGGTAAGTCCAACAATTGCTGATGATATTAAAAAATCATCTGTATGGGCAATCTTAGGGTCGTTAATAGTAGTGTTCTTATACATTTTATTACGATTCAAAAAATGGCAATTCTCTCTTGGTGCGGTTGCAGCGGTGTTCCATGATGTATTAATTGTGTTAGGTGTATTCTCAATTACTTGGAGATTTATGCCATTTAGTATGGAGATCGATCAGGCATTCATTGCCGCAATATTAACGGTAATTGGTTACTCGTTAAATGATACCGTGGTAGTGTTTGATAGAATTAGAGAGTACTTAAACGAGCATACAAGTTGGGAGTTTGATAAAACAGTAAACTCTGCTTTAAATAGTACCTTAAGTAGAACATTAAATACATCATTAACAACATTGGTCGTGTTGTTAGCAATGTTCGCTTTTGGAGCTGATTCATTAAGAGGATTATTGTTCGCATTAATTGTTGGTGTGTTAGTAGGTACTTATTCTTCGGTATTTATTGCAACGCCAGTAATGCATGATACTTTAAAAAGAATGGATAAAAAGAAGAAATAAATTCTTTACTATAAATATTAAGTTAAAGCCTTTCCTTTTTTGGAAGGGCTTTTTTTGTTTAAAATAATGTAACTTTCAAAGCATAAACTATCAACCTGTGAGAACGCTAATAGCCTTATTATTTGTGCCATTTTTATTATTGAGTTGTGGCAAGAACAAATCTAAAATTGAAAACACTCATAAAGTAAATGAACCTAAAAAAATACGCCACGTACACGATACAATTGGTTTTGCACAATACAGTTGGCAAATGGATACTATTTATAATCGGTTAGGAATAGAAGATGTAAAGAATGACTTAAAATGGAAAGCGGCTATTTGCCCGCATGACGACTATAAATATGCTGGAAGATTATATCATGAATCTCTAAAAGGAATCAATGCTAAAAATGTTATTTTAATTGGTGTAGCTCATCGTGCAAGAAATTATAATCTACAGGACAAAATTATTTTTGGTAGTTATACGCATTGGCAGTCTCCTTATGGCGATTTAAAAGTATCTGATGTCAATAAAAAGATCATTGGAAAACTTTCTAAAGACTCGTATATAGTACACGATAGTATGCAGGTATTAGAGCATTCATTAGAAGCTATTGTGCCTTTTTTACATAAAAAGAATCGCGACGTAAATATTGTACCAATTCTTGTGCCTTATATTAATTATGAAACTATTGATGAGATTAGTGGTGATCTATCAAAAGCAGTTGCTGAAGTTATGAAAGATAATAATTGGATATATGGTGAAGATCTGGCTGTGGTTATTTCAAACGATGCTGTGCATTATGGTGATGAGGAATGGAGTGGCGATCTTGCACCTTTTGGAACAGATGATGAAGGCACCGACAAAGCTCGTCAATTGGATATGGAAATTATTAATACCTGTTTGGTCGACAAGCTGTCTAGCGTAAAAGTGAAAACTTTTACCGAATATACTGTTCAGAAAGAAGATTATAAAGAATATAAATGGGTTTGGTGTGGTCGCTATTCAGTGCCTTTCGGACTGGATTTTGCAAATAAGTTAAACTTAGAGTTGCAGAAGCAGCCACTTTCAGGGACATTTTTAGGCTATGAATCTAGTATCGATCACGATCTAATAACAGTTGAAGATATAGGTATGGGAACCACAGCTATTGCAACACAACGTCATTGGGTTGCTTATGCCAGTGTGAAGTATGAATGATTAAAACCGGAAATAAAATAGAAGACTTTTGACAAGCTGTATACTATAATAAATTTTATAGTTTATCCTTCTTCTTCCATTATTAATTTAATAGTAAATGGTTTCATATCAAGGGGATTTTAAAGTTAATAATTGACTTATTTATTTGCAATATAATAAAATTTAAGGTACTAAAAGCTAAAAAATCGTTAATCAGCTTTTATTATAGTTGTGTACAACTATTATGCCATTACCATTTAATAACCATTTTTCAGTTGAGATATTGATTGAATTTTTATCTTTGACAATATTTATCCCCCCGTTTTTAGTATCTTGAAAAGTTCCAAAACAATTGCCAATTAAATCAACATCACATTCTTCAAAAGAATAATTGATTGAAAATTTCTCTACAGGACCAACAACTCTATATAAATATGTGTTGTCATCACGTGATACAATTCTTTTTTCAGTTACTTTTATTTGAATATTGTTTTCAAATTCTAATTGAGTATTTGCTCCTTTTTTTGGTTTAATATTGGTTAAAACATTATATGGTGAAGATTCTTCTTCATAATTAGTGTGAGAAAGACCAAAGTAATTTAAAATATTTTCCCAATTACCCTTATTGTCCTTTATTACCTGAAATTTAAGTATTTCTCTAAGTTTATTGTCTTCAAACCCATCAATTTTTTTTAAGATCACTCTTGACTTTAAGTGATCAAAGGCATTGCATTTTTCTTTGTTTGGGTTCTTTAATGTGTAAGTTGTGGTGATTTTTTTTTCAATTAAATTATTTTCAATGAACCTACATCTAACAATTATCTTAAAAGAGCTATAATATGGTTGTAAAAATAGGTTAGCAATTTGGGTGTCAATCTCTTTAAGAGAGATGTTAACTGAATTAGCTGATCTAGAATAAGCACTTTCTGTTGCATCTGCCCTTAGTGTTTTTAATTCAGCTGTGTCTAAACGTTTTAAAAACTTATTATCTTTAAATAGTTTGATAGATGAGTTGTTTACATCGTTTAATAAAGTTGGAACTCTAAGTATTAGAGCAATGGTAGCGGCCGCAAAAAAAGATTTACCTAAGTTTTGTAAAAAAGGGCTAATGTTATTACCAAATAGGCAAATTTTAGGGTGTATGAGTGTGACTAAAATTATTATTATTCCAATAAATAATACCAACCAAATTCTAAGTTTTGTGTTTTTTAATGATTCGGAAATTGAATCATTAGTTTTTTTGAATAAAAAAAGATTCATAAGTAAAGAATTAATTGAACTTTATTAATTCTTAAGGAGAATCTAAATATAGG
Organism: Flavobacteriaceae bacterium; assembly: GCA_030148025.1. Classification (GTDB taxonomy): domain Bacteria; phylum Bacteroidota; class Bacteroidia; order Flavobacteriales; family Flavobacteriaceae; genus JASBUG01. The sequence goes on from JASBUG010000028.1 coordinate 17,507, forward strand.
AAAAAAACTACTATTAATGTATTAATAGTTAATTATTTAGTTTAATAAACTTCATCGTATCACCAATAGTAATATCTAATTGATCACATAAGCCACCATTAATTTCTAAAACGTATTGAGCAGGAGCTTCCGACGGTAGTGAAGTTTCATCTAAGGGTTTTGCATTTTTTTGAATACTTACAATAGTATTGTTAGCATCTAGATAAATTATATCTAATGAAATGAGTGTGCTTTTCATATAGAACGATCTCATACGCATATCTGGAAATATGAATAACATGGCCTTGTCATTATCCATAGATTTGCGGTCCATTAAACCACGCTGAGTTTCATATTCGTTATCAGCAATTTCAATGTCAAAACTAGCGATTAATGAGTCAGTTTCAGCTTTGTATAGTTGTAGTTCACCTTCTTTTTTAAAAGTGATCTCAATGGGTTTTATGTTTTTAGGCTCCTCCTTGCAAGACGTAATTAGCAATAAAATAGAACTTATAGCTAATACAATTAGGGATTTAATAAGGTTGTTGAATTTCACAACTAAGCCGATTTAGGTTTGTAAAAGAACATAAAATAAACACCTATTAAAACAAATGGGATACTAAGTGCTTGACCAGTATTTAAGGTGCCTATCCAATCTTCACGTCCTGTTACTTGTTCAATTTTAAAGTTCTCGACAAATAATCGAACCGTCATTAAAAGCACTAAGAATAAACCAAATAAAAATCCAGATTGTTTACGTTTGTTGGTTTTCCAGTATAAAAGCCAAAGAATTATAAATACAAAAACATAACCAAATGCTTCATATAATTGCCCTGGATGACGAGCAACATTGTCCATTTTCTTAAATACAACCGACCATGGTAAAGAGCCTTCAACAGGCTTACCTATCATTTCAGAATTGAAAAAATTTCCAATTCGCACAAAAATAGCTCCTAAAGCAACCGGAACCACTACACGATCTAGAATCCAAATAACCGACTTTTTAAGTACTTTTTTGTTGTATAGATACATAGATATGATCATCCCAATAGCTGCACCATGACTTGCTAAGCCACGGAAGCCAGTGAACTCAAAACCGCCCGCAAACTTAAATGGTAAAAAAATGCTTAATGGGTCTTGTGTGATTAATTCAGCTTGATAAAAAACAACATGGCCAACACGAGCACCAATCATAATACCTAAAACAGAGTAAATAAATAATGAATCAAGTTTTTCTTCAGTTTCATTTTCATGTTTGTAGATCTTTTTCATGATGTACCAGCCTAAAATAAAAGCAGCCATCCACATCATGCTATAATAATGAATGGTAAATCCGAAAATGTTTAAACCTTCCTTTGCTGGATCCCAAACAATCTGTAATGCGTGCATATGATTGAGTTTTGATACGTAAATATAGGTAATTGAAACGGATTATTTACAGCGATGTTGTTTAGAAAAAGTTATTTTTTCTCTCTTTTCTCAGGAACAGGATCATAACCACTTCCTCCCCAAGGGTGACAACTAAAAATACGTTTTATTGCTAGTTTACCACCATAAAATAGCCCATGCGTTTTTAGTGCCTCAACTGTATAATGAGAACATGTGGGCTGGTATCTGCATGTTGCTGGTGTTAATGGCGAAATAAGTGTTTGATAAACTCTTACCAAAAAAACAAAAGGTGCAATTAAAATTTTCTTAAGCATGTTTAGTTAGTCGAAAAAGTAGTGCCATCTTTTCCGTCTTTTAACTGAATACCAATAGCTGCTAATTCATCACGTATTTTATCAGATAATGCAAAATCCTTATTTGCTCTGGCTTCAGCTCTAAGCTTTATTAATACTTCAACAGTGTCTGAAAGTTTATCTGTAGTGTCTTCTCCAGAGCTTCCGGAGTTCTTGAGACCTAATACATCAAAAACAAAAGCATGCAACGTATTTGTTAATAGTTCTAAATCTGAAGCGTTAATTGCTGCTTTACCATCTTTAACTTGATTAATATACTTTACAGCATTAAATAATTCTGCGATAAGTACAGGAGAGTTAAAATCGTCATTCATGGCATCGTAACACTTTTGTTTCCATGAATTGATATCTAAACCGTTAGAATTATCAGAAGCCTGAAGTTTAGACAAGGTGTTCATGGCTTCCATAAGTTTAAGGAATCCTTTTTCGCTAGCTTTTAAGCCTTCATCTGTTAGGTCAAGAACACTTCTGTATGATGACTGTGCCATAAAGAAACGAATAACATTTGGCGAATAAGCTTTACTCATCTTGTCGTTGTTGCCAGACAATAACTCATGCGGATTAATGGTGTTGCCAGTAGATTTGGCCATACGTTGCCCATTCAATTCAAGCATGTTGGCATGCATCCAATAGTTAACTGGCGATTTACCAATAGCAGCTTCGTTTTGAGCGATTTCACATTCGTGATGCGGAAATTTCAGATCCATACCACCACCGTGAATATCGAACGTTTCACCAAGATATTTTGTACTCATAGCTGTACACTCTAAGTGCCATCCAGGGAAACCATCTCCCCAAGGCGAAGGCCAACGCATAATGTGTACAGGTTCAGCTTTTTTCCATAAAGCAAAATCTTGAGGATTTTTTTTATCACTCTGCCCATCTAGAGTTCGTGTGTTATGGATAAGATCTTCTAGCTTTCGCTTGCTGAGTTTTCCGTACTCATTAGTTTCATTAAACTTATGAACGTCAAAATATACCGATCCATTAACTTCATAAGCAAATCCATTGTCTATGATACTTTTAATTAGCTCTATCTGTTCAATGATATGTCCTGTTGCTGTAGGTTCAATACTTGGAGGTAAAAAGTTTAATGTGTTTAAAATGTTGTGAAAATCAACCGTATACATTTGAACCACTTCCATAGGCTCAATTTGCTCTAAACGTGCTTTTTTAGAGATTTTATCTTCTCCAACGTCTGCATCACTTTCTAAGTGTCCAGCATCTGTAATATTTCTAACATAGCGAACTTTATAACCTAAATGTTTTAGGTAGCGAAATACCATATCGAAAGACATAAATGTTCTAACATTTCCTAAATGTACATTACTGTATACAGTAGGGCCACATACATACATGCCAATATGGCCTTCGTTAATAGGTTTAAAAACTTCTTTTTTTCCCGATAATGAATTGTAAATCTTTAATTCTTGATTTTTATAAAGTTGCATGTTGATTAGATAGCTTTTGGTTGATTTTGAGCAATTATTAGAACTTTGTGTCTAATTTAATGTAATCTAAAAATTCTCTTCTTGTTTCTTTCTCTTTGAATTTACCACCAAACTCACTAGTTACAGTACTACTTTCAATATCGCGAATACCACGAGAATTTACACATAAATGTTTAGCATCTATAACACAAGCTACATCATCAGTTCCTAAAACTTCTTGAAGTTCCTTAACTATTTGAATTGTTAAGCGTTCTTGTACCTGAGGTCGTTTTGCAAAATAATCTACAATACGATTCATTTTAGATAAACCAACAACCGTTCCGTTAGAAATGTAAGCAACATGTGCTTTACCTACTATTGGTAATAAGTGGTGCTCGCAAGTAGAATATACGGTAATGTTTTTTTCTACTAGCATTTCACCATACTTGTATTTGTTTTCAAATGTTGAAGCTTTTGGTTTTTTGTCTGGATCAAGTCCTCCAAAAATCTCCTTTACAAACATTTTCGCAACTCTGTTTGGTGTACCTTTCAAACTATCGTCTGATAGGTCTAAGCCAAGAGTTTCCATAATATGTCTAACATCATCTTTAATGATGTCAATTTTCTCTTCTTTAGACAATTTAAAAGCGTCTTCTCTTAAAGGTGTATTAGCAGCAGTGCCAATATGATTATCTCCTAAAGAATCAAAATCTTCTATTTCTCTTTCTAGTTTCATTATTCTGTTCTATCGGTCATAGATTAAACAAGCCACAAAGGTAAGCATTTCCAAAATTTTAGCGATTGAATTAACAAAGTATTAATTTCAACCGATTTATGTAATAATTTAAGGAGATAATTCGTTTAGATTATCAATTATTACTTACTTTATAACCATTATTCTAATTGACGAATAAATGCCTAAATCATTACTATATTCTTACATTTTATTTTCTTTCCTTTTTGTATGTCAACTTAAGGCACAAACTGCTACAAAGCAAACCTTGGTTAGAGGTGTGTTTTATAAATCGAATGTAGCGCTACCATTAAGCAATGAGGAAAAGGTACTTTTAAAAGAGGTGTTTGCAGATCAATTTGAGGAATTGGTGATAAAGAATCCGCAGCGATTAAAGCATTTAAAAGATTTACTTAGAAACAGAATAGAGGTAAAACGCATCTCAAACTTCCCTAAACGTACAAAGTTGCTTTCTGAAGTGTCACTTTTTAATAAATATAATGCTAAGCTTAGGAGAAAGCGATTTAAAAAGGAAACGTTTAATCCTTTAAAATATCAGTTTGATTTCTTCGCTAATAGTAATGAAATATATAGAGTTGATAAAACAGATTATTACATAATCATAAAGTCACAATTTCAAAAATAAATAATATGAAAAAAGTTATCTTGTTTTTGATTTTTATCGTTTCGTTCTCTGTATCGTCACAGACAATCTTGATGAGTGACGGGAGGAGTGATACTTGTGCGGGAACATTTTATGATTCTGGTGGAGCTATAGGGAATTATGGCAATAATGAATCATTTACCTATACCTTTTGTCCTGATGTAGTAGGAGCTCAAACTCAACTTGATTTTACAACTTGGGATCTAGAAACTAATGTAGACTTTATGGTCATTTATAATGGACCAGATACCACATACGATTTGTTAGGGACATTTTCAGCAACTTCGCCTGGTGTAATTACCGCTTCTTTAGTTTCTACGGATCCACTAGGAGGTATTGATAACCCTGATGGCTGTTTAACGGTGGTTTTTTCGAGCGATGCTGTTACTGCAAATACAGGTTGGGAAGCTACAATTTCTTGCTTTGAGCCTTGTCAAACTATAACCTCTCAAATAGATAGTACGATTCCAGCTCTTGATGCAAACGATGTTGTTAGAATTTGTCAAGGAGAATCTGTGACATTTAATGGAAGTGGTACATTTTCGGACGATGGAACTGGTGCCACATACGATTGGGATTTTGATGATGGCAGTACTGCATCTGGTGCATCAGTAACACATGCTTTTGCTAATGAAGGAATTTATCAGGTTAATTTGGTGATAACAGATACAAATCCTCAGGGATGTAGAAGCACAAATAAAAGTGCTGTATTTGTATATGTATCGTCTACTCCAGATTTTAGTGCTACTGTGCCAGCAGATGCAACACTTTGTTTGGGGGAAAGCACAACTATTACTGGTGAAGCGGATCCTGTAACGCAAGTAGCTGATTGTGCTAATGGAGGAGAGGAAACTGCTCTAGGAGATGTTCAAGGAGTAACATTTACATCGTCTTTAGATTTGGAGTGTTTTCAAGGACAGACACTAACAAATGTTTCGCAATTAGAAAGTATTTGTATTATAATGGAGCATACATATATTGGAGATCTAGAGATTACAGCTATAAGCCCTAATGGACAACGAGTGTTATTGCATAATAGAACAGGAACTAATAGACAGTTAGGGGATCCAATAACAACAGATGGAACAGGAGCAGGTATTGGTTGGGAATATTGCTTTTCAATGTCGGGAGCGACTATTTTGAGTGACGGCCCTACAGTGACATCAGGGTCTCCTGCGCCAGCTGCTACAATTGAGCCAGGAACATATTTGCCAGTGGGTGATTTTAATGATTTTGTTGGATCTACTATTGATGGAGAGTGGACTCTAGAAATACTCGATCATTTAGAAGATGATGATGGGACTATTTTTAGTTGGTCTTTGAATTTTGATGAAAGCCTTTTAGCTTCAGACTATGCATTTACACCAACAATAACAAGTGAATCTTGGGATGCAGACCCATCAATAACTAACACAGTAGGAAATACTATTACTGTACAACCAGCAACTCCAGGAATACATTGTTATACGTATAGAGTGATTGACGATTTTGGGTGCGAATATACTCATGAAGTATGTGTTGAAGTTTTTCCAGAAGTAGTACCAATAGCGCCAACACCTCTAGAAACTTGTGATGATACAACAGCCGATGGTTTGACAGCATTTGATCTCACACTAAAAGATGTCGAAATTACTGCGGGGAATCCCGATTGGGTTGTAACGTATTTTGAAACACTCTTGGATGCACAAAATGATACCAATGTAATTAATCCTGCTTCATCGTATACCAATACTGTGAATTTTCAAACTGTGCATGCTAGAGTAACAGATAATATTACCGGTTGTTTTGGATTAACTACTCTGGTTTTAAATGTGCTTCCAAATCCACAATCACTAGATGATGCGCCAGATTTAGAACTTTGTGACGATAATAATCCAGGAGATGAAATAGAAGTTTTTGATCTTACCTTAAATGAGGCTTACATTTTAAATGGAGAGGTAAATGTCACTGCAACATATTATGAAAGTAATACTGATGCTCAATCAGGAACCAATGCAATTGCTGCTCCAACAGCATATACAAATACAAGTTCTCCCCAAACAATTTATGTGAGAGTAACTAATGATATCACAAATTGCTTTACAGTGGTGAGCTTTGATATTCTTGTAAATCCACTTCCAGAAACAACAACAGTAACCGATTATTTTATTTGTGAAGAAAATGCCGATGGTGTAAATCAATTTGATCTGGATTCAAAAACTTTAGAAGTGCTAAACGGGCAAGATCCAACTAGTTTTGTGGTGACCTATCACATATCACAAGGAGATGCAGATTCTGGAGCAAATGCTTTAGTAAGTCCTTACACAAATATTACTAATCCGCAACCAATATTTGTTAGAATTACCAATACAAGTACTGGTTGTTCGATATCTACAATAACATTTAATATTGAAGAGTTAAATACACCTTCTGCAAATCCAGATTTGATCCCTATTAATTACACCTTGTGTGATGATTTTGGGGCTAATGATGGTGTCGTTCAGTTTGATCTTCCAACCCAGGATGTATTTGTGTTAGATGGTCAGGATCCTTTGGTTTATAGTGTTACATATTATCCTACTCAACTAGATGCAGATCAGGGAACCAATGTGCTCACAAATATTTATGAGAACATATCTAACCCTCAAATAATTTATGCTAGGGTTGAGGCAACTAGTGCGGTTAATATTTCATGTTATTCAACTACAGAACTCACTTTGAATGTTGATTTGCTTCCTGAGTTTAGTTTAAACGATAATTATGTTGTTTGTACTAATACTAATGGAACAGAGGTGGTTGGACCTCCCTTAATAGATACTGGATTGTCGACTTTAAATTACACGTTCGAATGGTTGTTAGATGGTGTGCCAATTCCAGGAGCAACAAATTCAAGTTATTTGGCATTGCAAGCTGGAAATTACAGTGTTACTGTTACAGATAATGCAACAGCATGTCAAAGAACAGAAAATACAATAGTCATTGAAAGTTCGCCTCCAATAATATCTGCTACGGTAACGTCATTAGTGTTTTCAAGCAATAATACAATTGAGGTTGAAGCTATAGGTAATGGAACTTACGAGTATAGCTTAGATAATGGGCCATGGCAAGAGAGTAATGTGTTTGAAAATGTATCATTAGGAGAGCATGTTATCATGGTTAGAGATTTAAACGGTTGTGGATATGCGATTACTACAATAATCGTGATGGACTATCCTAAGTATTTTACGCCTAATGGTGATGGTTATCATGATACCTGGAGAATTGCTGGAATAGAAATTCAGCCTAATGCTAAGATTTTTATATATGATAGATTTGGTAAATTATTAAAGCAGTTAAGTCCAACTGGAAATGGATGGGATGGTACCTTTAATGGAAACAATTTACCTGCAGCCGATTATTGGTTTACTGTAACTTATATGGAACCTAGTGATGGTTCAGTAAAAACTTTTAAAGCTCATTTTGCATTGAAGCGATGATTTTTGAGTTTAATAAATTTTACTAAATTTCAAGTTTCTAATACATTATAAAGATAAATGAGACTTGTCTTACTATTGTTTTTGTTGTTTTCTTTTAATTTGATTCATTCTCAAGAACCAAATGATTGTGTTAATGCAACTATTGTTTGTGGAAGTATAAACTTTACATATACTCCTACAGGTCCAGGGGCGAATGATTTTATTACTAATCCTAATCCTACTTGTTTGCCAACAGGTCCTGTAGAAAGCCAAAGTGTTTGGTTACAACTCACTATTGATACGGCTGGAGATCTTGAATTTGTAATTAGACCAAATAATGGGACTGACGATTATGATTGGGCAATTTATGGGCCGGATGTTGCTTGTAATGATTTAAGAGATGCTGTAAGATGTTCTTCTACGCAATTTATTGGTGATGGATCTACAGGGTTAGGAAATGGTGCTGTAGATACAACTGAAGGACCTGGGTCTGGAGATGCTTTTTTAGCTCCTTTATCTGTGAATTCTGGAGAAACATACTATTTATTTATAAACAATTGGTCTAGCACATCTTCGGGATTTCAATTAACGTTTGGAGGAACGGCCACTTTTAATGAACCACCATCTATCGAAACACCTATTGGAACATCTATTGATATTGAGCAATGTGATACCGACGGTACGTTTGATGATCAATCAGAATTTGATCTTACTGTAAATGAAGCAGTGATTTTAGGAACCCAAACAGGTTTAAATGTAAAATATTATACTAGCGATAGTGATGCTCAAATAGATAATAACCCTATTAGAATTCCAACAAATTATCGGAATATATCAAATCCAGAGACAATATTTGTTAGAGTATCCAATCCTGCAACAGGGTGTTTTGAAACAACCCAATTTGAAATAAGAGTAAGCAGTAGTTTAAACGTTGGTGTACCAAACGATCTCTTGATCTGCGATGATGATAACGATGGATTTGCTCAATTTGACTTGTCTTTAAACGATAATATTATTCAAAATGGTGAACCTGATACTGTGGTTTCTTATCATGCAACTGAATCAGATGCTTTAGCCAATACTGGTATAATGCCCACTTTATACACAAATACTGTTGCTTTTGGAGAAGAGGTTGTTTGGGCGAGATTAACAAATACCGTTACAGGATGTTTTATAACTACCTCTTTTTTAATTGACGTTTTTTATAGCCCATCTGTTGATACAATTCCAGACCAATTGATCTGCGATAATGATAATGATGGATTTTGGGAGTTTGATTTTACAATACTTAGTGCAATAGCTCTTGGAATGCAATCTGCAAGCGATTTTAATGTAGCGTATTATGCTAATCAATTAGATGCAGATAATAGAGTGAATGAGTTAAGTGTGCCATATACTAATCAAACGGCATTTCAATCAGAAACTATTTTTGTGAGGGTTGAGAATGTTCTAAATACTAATTGTTATGTTACAGATAGTTTCTTGATCAATATTTTTGAAACCCCCACAGCGAATGTTGTAGCTCCTTATGCATTATGCGATGATGATTTAAGTGGTAGTGATATTGATGGCATAGTTACCTTTGATCTGTCTACTCGAATAGCTGAGGTATTAGGTACGCAGTTATTGGCAGATTTTGCAGTAACATTTTATAATAGTCAGGTAGCGGCAGATGCTGGTTTAGCGGGTACAGATATAACTACGCCTATTCAAAATAGCAGCAATCCTCAGACCATTTATGCCAGGATAGAGAATAGGTTAAATACCGATTGTTATGACACTACGAGTTTTGATTTGGTGGTGAACCCTCGTCCTGTGGTAACACCGCTGGTAACCTTACGTCAGTGTGATAATGACACAGACGGATTTACAGATTTTAATTTAACAGAAGCCAATAGTTTAATATCGACGGATCATTTAAACGAGACCTTTACATATTATTTAACC
>JASBUG010000030.1 GCA_030148025.1 Flavobacteriaceae bacterium
CTAACAGCTAAAAACTAATTACTAACCTTTTAAGGTGGTTATAGCAATGGGGCTCACCTCTTACCATTCCGAACAGAGAAGTTAAGCCCATTAGCGCCGATGGTACTACAATCGTGGGAGAGTAGGTCGCCGCCTTTTTTAATAAACCCTTCATTAACTAATGAAGGGTTTTTTGTTTTTATTCTGTAAGGTCGGGGATTAAATAAGACTAATAAGTGAATAATTTTTTTATTCCAACTAATTGGCTATTTTAGATATATGAACATCGTTATTCAATCCTCTATTCACACATTAAATAAAGCTTTAGCATTATTGTCTTCTATTACAAACAATCAATTATGTGATACAAGTATTCCTCCGTATAATTCGTGTATAGGTTCACATATCAGACATATTTTGGATTTTTACGATTGTATTCTTGAAGGAATTGAATCTGGAAGTATTGACCTTACAGATAGACGTAGGGACGAAGAAATGCATAAAAATTGTATTTATGCAAGAACTAATATTGAACGCGTTATAGATGACTTAAAAGATTTGGATCTTTCTAAATTTAATAATTCATATGAGGTTAGTGACGATCTAGGCTTAGGTAAAGTTACTATTGAATATACTTTGGGTGCCATATTAGCTCAGGCAAATAGTCATGCGATACATCATTATGCTATTATTAATTATATTCTGGATAGACTTGGAATAAAAGTTAGTGATGATACTTTTGGCTATAATCCAACAACACCAAAGGCTAGAGTAAAACTTAATTAGTAAGGAGTTATTTTATTATTTTCCAAAAATACTTTTCATAACTGTTTGTAGGCCTTTAAACGCTAAAAAGACCGCTCCGAAGCAAATGAGTATACTTATGATTAATAAAGGAATATAAAAAGAGTTTTCTTTATTTGTTGTAACGATGTAGAATAGTGTAGGACCAGCAAACATCATGATGAGGGCACCTGCCATTTTTTTTAGACCTTTTGCTAAAAGTTCTCTATCTGTTCTATTATTTTCCACTTTTATAGGCATTTACTGAAGCGCGTACACTTTCGTATTTATCTAATAACTTTTTCGCTTCTATTTCTGTAATGTTAAGTTCGTTCATAACCATTTTTGTACCACGATCGACAAGCTTATTATTGCTTAATTGCATGTCGACCATTTTGTTTCCTTTAACACGTCCTAATTTGATCATTGTAGATGTGGTAATCATATTAAGAACTAATTTTTGAGCAGTACCAGCTTTCATACGTGAACTACCAGTAACAAACTCAGGTCCAACAATAACCTCAATAGGGAATTGAGCTGTTTGAGATAAAGGACTGTTATGATTACATGTAATACAACCTGTAATTATATTGTTATCGTTGCAAGCTTTTAAAGCTCCAATAACATAAGGAGTTGTACCTGAAGCGGCGATACCAACTACAACGTCATTTTTATTAATATTATGAGATTTTAGATCTTCCCAACCTTGAGTTGTTGAATCTTCAGCGAACTCGACAGCTTTTCTAATAGCAGAATCACCACCAGCAATTAAACCGACAACTAATTCATGAGGCACACCGAAAGTTGGAGGACATTCTGAAGCATCTACAATGCCTAATCGCCCGCTAGTTCCCGCACCGATATAAAATAGGCGACCTCCATTTGAAAGCTTCTCTACAATTTGGTCGACAAGTTTTTCGATGGAAGGAATCGCTTTTTCAACAGCAAGCGGAACTGTTTTATCTTCAGCATTAATATTAGTAAGCAATTCTCGAACACTCATTTTTTCAAGATGATTGAAATTGGAGTCTTGCTCGGTAGTTTTAATAAAATCCATATAACAAAATTACATAAAGGAACTGAATTCTTTAAATAAAAAAGAGTCAACCTGAAGACACTTCGACTACGCTCAGTGTGACATTAAGCTGACTCTTTTGAAAAAATAAACTAGGTTTATTTTATAATGAATTTAAAATATCATTGAATATTTCATTTGGTCGCATAGCTTTACTAGCTAGATCTTCATTTGGTTCGTAATAGCCACCAATGTTCACTGATGCACCTTGTATATCATTTAAACCAGATACAATAGCAGCTTCATTATTAGTCAACGCTTCGGCTACTGGAGCAAAAGAGTTCTTTAACTCAGCATCTTTATCTTGATTCGCTAGTTCTTGAGCCCAATACATTGCCAGGTAAAAATGACTTCCTCTATTATCTAACTCATTTACTTTCCTAGAAGGACCTTTTTTATTTTCAAGGAGCTTTTCTGTTGCTTCGTCTAATGTTTCTCCAAGTACTCTAGCTTTTTCATTGTTGTTTACTTCAGCATAATGTTCTAACGATACAGCTAAGGCTAAGAACTCACCTAAGGAATCCCAACGTAAATGATTTTCAGATTCAAATTGTTGTACGTGTTTAGGTGCAGAACCACCAGCTCCAGTTTCAAATAGTCCTCCACCATTCATTAGCGGTACAATAGATAGCATTTTTGCACTTGTTCCAACTTCAAGAATAGGGAAAAGGTCTGTTAAGTAATCACGTAACACGTTTCCTGTTACAGAGATTGTATCTTTTCCTTCTTTAATTCGCTCACAAGTAAATTTAGTAGCTTCAATTGGAGAAAGGATTCTAATATCTAAACCTTCAGTATCATGATTCGGTAAATAAGCATTTACCTTTTTTATAAGTTCAGCATCATGTGCTCTATTTTTATCTAGCCAAAATACAGCAGGTGTTTGAGACGCTCTAGCACGAGTTACTGCTAATTTTACCCAATCCTGAACAGGAGCATCTTTAACTTGACACATACGCCAGATATCTCCTTTTTCTACGTTATGTTCCAATAATACATTTCCAGAAGCATCCACAACCTGAACAGTTCCATCAGCTGCCATTTCGAAAGTTTTATCATGTGATCCGTATTCTTCAGCTTTTTGGGCCATTAAACCAACATTAGGAACAGTTCCCATGGTAGTAGGATCGAAGGCACCATGTTCTTTACAAAAATCTATAGTTGCTGTATACACACCAGAATAACTGCTGTCTGGGATTACAGCTTTAGTATCTTGTGACTTTCCGTCCTTATTCCACATTTGTCCGGAGTTACGTATCATTGCTGGCATAGACGCATCAATAATGACATCACTAGGGACATGTAAATTGGTGATTCCTTTATCTGAATTTACCATGGCTAAGTCTGGACCATTCTCTAAAGCTACTTGAATGTCAGCTTCAATTTCTGCACGTTTATCATCAGAAAGCTCGTTTAGGTTTGATAGTAAATTTCCAAAACCGTTATTTACATCTACACCAATTTCTTCAAAAGTATCGCCATGTTTTTCAAATAGGTCAGCAAAATAAGTTCTTACTGCATGACCGAAAATGATAGGATCACTTACCTTCATCATAGTTGCTTTCATGTGTAATGAAAACAATACATCGTTAGCCTTAGAATCAGCAACTTGCTCTTTTAAGAAAGTAGTTAATGCACTTTTACTCATAAAAGTAGCGTCAATAACTTCACCTTTTTGAAGTGCTAGATTGCTTTTTAAAATAGTTACATCTCCTTCAGAATTTAGATGCTGAATGGTAACCGAAGTTGCCTCAGGAATTGTAATCGACTGTTCGTTGTGTGCAAAATCACCTGCACTCATTGTTGCTACATGCGATTTTGACTCAGATGACCAAGCTCCCATAGAATGTGGATTCTTTTTAGCGTAATTCTTAACAGCTTTTGGTGCACGTCTATCTGAGTTTCCTTCACGAAGTACAGGATTTACAGCGCTTCCTTTAATTTTATCGTATCTCGCTTTTATTGCCTTTTGATCGTCATTTTCTGGCTCATCAGGATAATTTGGTAAAGCGTATCCTTGTGTTTGTAATTCTTTGATAGCCGCTTTTAATTGTGGTATAGAAGCACTAATATTTGGTAATTTAATAATGTTAGCTTCTGGCTTTTTTACAAGTTCACCTAATTCTGCAAGAGCATCATTAACACGCTGTTCTTCTTTTAAAAAATCTGGAAAGGTTGCTAAAATTCTTCCTGCCAGAGAAATATCTTTAGTTTCAATATTAATTCCAGAAGATTTTGTAAATGCTTTTACTATTGGTAAGAATGAATAGGTTGCTAATGCTGGTGCTTCGTCTGTTTTGGTATAAATAATTTTTGACATTGAATGCAATAATTTAGGTTGAAGTATGTAAAAATAATAACGCTAAAAGGGTTTCTTTTTGCGTTTTGCGAATATACAAAATTTGCATGTGAGATGCATTTTATTCAGTGATGAAGTTGATTTGAAATAAAAGATTTAATGATATGATAAAACAAGCGCTGTTTTTTACGAATATCATAAAAAAGGGTAGTAAAAATTCTTAAAAAACAAAAGCCATATCACTTAGAAATTAATCTATGCTGACATGGCTTTCTTTGAAACAGTTCTGCGTGATCTTATTTAACATTGCTGTTAACTTCAGATTAGTTCAACTTTCGTATTCCTATTCCTTTTTCAATTCAAGTTTCACTATTTCAACAGAAACATCTTGTAGTGTAATTTTCAAAATGTATTGACCTATTACTAAAATGTTTCCAGTTTAATTGCTTTCCTTGATCCTTTATCACTTGTACATCATTTGCATAATCTACAACCTTTAAAGCATTGTTTCTTTTTCTAAAGTTCACTTTCGCTCCTTTTAGCTTCCAAAACTTTCAACCTTACCAGTGTCTTAACTAAATGCTAGCATACAATTTCTTGTTTACCCACTTACCATTATTTAAGTCTTCTTAAAGTATCATGATCTCTCAACTTACACATGCATACACATGGTGTCTCAAAACCTCAAAAAACAATCTATAAAGAACGTTACTTTACCAAATTAGAGTTAATTACCGTAGTAATTGAAATACCAATTTTCATGATATTTTTTCTCTAACTCTGTTGCTAATGTAATACAAGATTTTAAAAATGCAAATTTTTCAAGTATTTAGATATCAACCATTTATAAACGACACTTATTAACAATTGTTAATAATGAAAAAGCCCTGGAAAATTCCAAGGCTTTTATACGGTTTTGAAAGTAGACTGTTTTTAGCGTCTTCTTTCTTTAATTCTAGCTTTTTTACCAGTAAGACCTCTAAAGTAGAATATACGTGCTCTACGTACTTTACCTCTTTTGTTGATCTCAATTTTTTGTAAAGCTGGTAAGTTAACTGGGAAGATACGCTCTACACCAATAGATCCTGACATTTTTCTAATTGTAAATGTTTCAGAACTACCAGTTCCTCTACGTTGTAATACAACACCTCTAAAGAACTGTGTACGTGTTTTGTTACCTTCTTTAATTTCGTAATACACTGTAATAGTATCACCAGCTCCAAATTCTGGAAGGTCTTTTCTTGTTACAAATTCGTCTTGTACAAATTTTACTAAAGATTCCATTTTAATCTTTTTTATAATGGTTGATTCGAAACAACATTCACGATTATCGCCAGAGGTTAACCCGAAATTGGCTGCAAAGATAATGAAAAAGTTAGAAGTTGAAAGCTAAAAATGAAAAGTTTTTACGAGTTGATTTTTACTCACAATCAACTTAAAAAGAGCTGCTTTAGTGTAATGTTACTTTTTTAGTTACAGTACCTCTATTAGTAGTGATTTTAATAATATACAAACCTGATTCACTGTTTTTTATTTCTATAGGAAGAGTAGTCTTCTTATTTGTAATATAAGCTTCATTTGAGATTTTCTTTATTAGAGATCCTTTTATATCGTAAATCGAAATGCTAATATCTGTTTCAAAATTAAACTGATATTGAAGAAACAACTGATCTTTAAAAGGGACAGGATAAGCTATAACAGCTTCAGAAAGGGTTGACTTTTTCACAGAAAGATTTTCAGCTTCCAATTTTATAACCCAATAATCGTGTATCCCTCTTGAATCTTCTGTTTTATCACCAGATGCCGAAGAACGAGTAATGCCTCCAGATATATATCCACCATCTGTTGCTTGTTCTAAAGTAAATGGAGTATCTGCTGAGTCACCTCCCAGAGTTTTATCCCATTGTATATTTCCTGAGGCATTGGTTTTTACAACCCAAAAATCACTATTACCTCGAGAATCTTCCGTTTTATCTCCAGAGATATCAGAAGACGATGAACCACATAGTATAAATCCACCATCTGTACTTTGTAATACATTAGTTAAAAAATCATAACCACTGCTTCCAATAGTTTTATCCCATTGTATATTTCCTGAAGCATCAATCTTTACTATCCAATAATCGGATGACCCTTTTGAGTTTTCCGATTTATCTCCTGATATATTAGCTTCTGAAGCTCCTCCTAAAATGAATCCATTATCTGAGGTGGAAGCTAGTCCATATAATTCATCTTGAGTACTACCACCAATAGTCTTATCCCATAATTTATTTCCATTAGAATCAAGTTTAATTACCCAGTAATCGTAACCACCTTTTGCATTTTCTGACTTATCTCCTGAAATATTAGAATTTGAGAATCCACCTAATAGAAAACCACCATCTGATGCTAATGACGCTGTAGTAGATCTTTCTCGATCGTCTGCACCAAAAGTTTTATCCCATAATTTGTTTCCGTTTGCATCTATTTTAACTACCCAGAAATCAAAATCGTTTGATGGATCCGATTTTTCACCAGAAATACCTGATTGTGATTCACCACATAATAAGTAGCCGCCATCTGTTGTTGCAAGAATTTTATATAATAGATCACCTTGATCACCACCATAGGTTTTATCCCAGAGCTTATTACCATTTGCGTCAATCTTTATGATCCAGTAATCTGAACTACCTCTAGAGTCTTCACTTTTGTCAGGAGATATATTAGATGTGGAACGTCCACCAAGTAAAAAACCACCATCTGATGTATTTATAATAGAGCTTAGTATGTCGGATGTAGTACCACCATAGGTTTTATCCCAGAGTTTGTTACCATTAGCATCAATTTTTACGATCCAATAATCATAAGACCCTCGTGAATCCTCCGATTTATCTTCGCCAATATTAGAGCTCGATCTGCCACCTAATAAAAAGCCATTATCTGAGGTTTGTACTAAGGTGTAAAGTTCATCTCTATTTGTGCCACCAATTGTTTTATCCCAAGCTATTGCTGGAGCCTGAGCGCTTAAATAATTAAAAGGAATACTTAATAGTATTAATAAGAAAAGAAGTAATATTCTTAGAAAATGACTGGTCTTACAGAATGATTTCATGGATATAGTTTCTCATATATCGGAATTCTTCTATAATGTCATCAGTTAATTGGTGAGGAACTTAAGCTTTTAACTTAATAGGAATATACACATCCTCTTCAGAATCGGGATGGTTGTTTTTATAAGCTTCACCAAGTACATTAAAATGTGGTCTGTTATCTAGTATATACTCACTTTGTGGTAACCACTCTGTAAACATACGTTGCATAAACACACCAAAATCCTTTGGTAAGCCTTTATAAGTAAATACAGCATACAATCCACCTTCAAGAGTTAGTTGTTGCATATTTTCAGGAGTGTCGTTAAAGGTTGATACTTCAACAGTCGCCCATTTAGTAAAGGTGTTGGCTGGATTAAAGACTTTAAAATGATTATGAGGATACATCATCACTTCAAATACATCATTACTAAGTGTGTATTTGTAACCTGTTTTTTTTTGTGGCATAAAGCCAGAAAACAATTCCTGAGTTTTATTGGCTACTAAAGACATTTCTAAAGCATGACCAACTAGTTTCTTTTCGCTAATAGTTTCTATACGTGGATTCATTATTAGTCGTCTAGTAAGTCTGGTCTGCGTTCTTTGGTGCGTTGGTAGGCTTGTTCTTCTCGCCACTTTTCTATTTCAGGGAAATTACCACTAAACAGTACATCTGGTACTTTCCAACCTTTATAGTCTCTTGGGCGTGTATAAATTGGTGGCGCTAACATATCATCCTGAAACGAATCGGTTAGGGCAGAAGTTTCGTTACCCAATACACCAGGAATTAAACGTATTACTGCATCGCATAATACAGCAGCACCTAACTCACCACCAGACAATACATAATCGCCAATAGATATTTCTTTGGTTACGAAATGATCTCGTACACGTTGGTCTACACCTTTATAATGACCACAAAGGATAATGATGTTCCCTTTTAATGAGAGTTGATTAGCAATACTTTGGTTTAAGGTTTCACCATCTGGAGTCATATAGATTACCTCGTCGTAATCGCGCTCTGCTTTTAAACCAGAAATACATTTATCAATAGGCTCTACCATCATGACCATACCAGCACCACCACCAAATTGGTAGTCGTCTACACTCTTATAATTATCGGTTGTGTAGTCTCGTAAATTATGAAAATACACCTCTACATGTCCTGCTTCTATGGCACGTTTTAAAATGGATGCCTCGAACGGACTTTTTAATAATTCTGGTAATACAGTAATAATGTCTATACGCATGCTGCAAAGATGCAACTATTAATATTAAAAGAAAAGTATTGGTCTTGAACGTTTACTAAAAGTTCTACAATGAACAATCTCCGTTTATAATGTCTGTAACAGTTGGGTTGTATTCGTTGCCTAAAATTTCAACATCTTGATAAACACCATTTGTAAACAGATTTTGTAACCCACATAAATTACTTAAATACCTATTACCCGAATAACCAGGAGAACATCCATTACATCTTGGTCTAACTAGTGTAGATATTTTTCCGTTTACCTCGATAAGGTTTGATAAAGCATCAATATTAGTTAAAGATACATTATGTCCTATTGTTAAAGAACCGTCAATAGATTCTAAGCTGTTTAAACCATCAAGGTTTAATAGACTCCCATTTTCTCTAATTTGAACTTGCCCTTTAATAAACTTAAGTTTATTTAATCCAGACAGATCCTCTAACGAGTTATTGTAGTCTATTAAAGTATAAAAATTCTCATCACCATTAAAGCCAACAGATACTAAATTATCTAACCCTTGAAGAGAACTTAGTTTTGGATTGTTTCGAATTGTTAGGCTTCCAGGGTAACTTTCAGTTTCATCGTTTATAATATCAGTAATTTCTTGTAAACCTATAAGTCCTAATATATTTTGCAATTCAAAACAATTAGTAATAGTTAAGGAAGGGGTCGATACTATGTTTTCTAGGCCACGTAAATTGGTTAAGTTAGCTGCTGAAATACGGATGCCAGCAAAATCATTGGTGCCTTGATAAACTTGTGTTAAACTACTTAATGGTGTAAGATCTACAATATCACTTTCAAGATCCCAATCTTTTCCAATATATAAATAGCCATCTATTTTAGTATAACACATAGCTCCAAACGTGTTTACTTCTTCTTGAGTATATAAAATTACTGTTCCTACAAATGTTCCGTTGTCACAACTAGTTTCTTCAATACTGAATTGTTCGTTTTCACAAGAAAGAACAACAAGCATTAGAATTATATGGAATACTCTTATTTTCAAGCTTAAATAAAATTAGATAATAAATATACTCTTTTTTTTGTAAGAAATTAAATATGTATAATTATGTATGTCATAGATAACAAGTATGTGGAAAACCGTAATTAAGATAGATTAATTAAAGAAATAATATTATTCAAATACAATGTTAGTATTACATGGCCCTTCCCAACCAATACAAATGGTATAGGTTCTATCGCCCCATTTTATAGTATAGCATTTTTCACCTCCGCATCTTACTGGTTTTCTTCTTTTACTGGTTTCGGTGGGAACTCTTTTTTTGTACGATAAAGAAACTAATTGCTCATCTGGGTTAGCATTAGACCAAACATCAATGGACAAATTATTTAATTCGTTTTTTTGTATGCCGTCTGTATATGTAAACATCTCTTTAAATTCGTTTGAAGATTTTTCTACAAGCTTGATTATTTTTGATATATGTTTTTTTGGAACGTATTCTTTTAAACCATTTTCTATAATTCCTTTAATGTGATTGTTTTTACTTTTCATAATCGTGTTTTTAATGGTTAGTCTTTTTGCATGCAAAATCAATGCATAATAATACGTCTGTTATTTATAATATGAGTGAGGAAAACCGTAATGGAGGGAATTTTTTTATAAAGGGAGAGATTCTTCACTGCACTGTGTTTAGTTCAGAATGACAAGAGAGAGATTCTTCACTGCACTGCGTTTAGTTCAGAATGACAAGAGAGAGATTCTTACGCTGCACTGTGTTTAGTTCAGAATGACAAGGGAGAGAGATTCTTCACTGCACTACGTTTAGTTCAGAATGACAAGGGAGAGATTCTTCACTGCACTGCGTTTAGTTCAGAATGACAATTGAATTGTAGTTTTCTTCTTTTCTAAGTATTGTTTTTCTAAACGATTGGTTACATTCTCTAGTGCGAGCTCAATAAAAAACAAGGCTTTTTTAGGGTGGTTTGTTTCACGATAATAATCTGATAATGTCCCATAATACAAATATTCTCTGTTGGCAAAGTCGTTGGCTGTAACTTGATCTAAATAAGCTTTAGAAGCTTTAAAGTCTTTTGCTTGCATGCTCACCACAGCCATAGTAAGTATATGAGAAGGCATAGGTTGTAATGCATATAATTGCCCGTACCAATACAGTATTTTTTCCCAATTGGTACCTTCAAAAGTTTTGGCTTTTAGGTGTTCGCAAGCTATAGCAGCTTCGTAATGATAGCATGAATACTCTGAGTTTTCAACTGCTTTGTTCATCATCATATTCCCAATTTCTATTAGCGGAAAATGCCATTTAGAACGATCTTGATGTTTTAGATCGAGCAATTCATTATTGGTATTTGTTTTGGCTTCCAATCGAGAGGCATGAAAACACATTAAAGCATATAGGGCATAACTAGCTGAAGACCTAGTATGTTTATTTTTTAAGAGCAATTGGCATAAACGCATGGCTTCTCCACACAAATCTTTTCGAACGAGTTCTTCTTTTTTATTAGAGTGGAAGCCTTCGTTAAAAATAAGGTAGAGTACTTCCATAACACTTTCCAATCTATCAGGTAGTTCGTTGCCTTGAGGAATGCTAAATTTAAGATTGGTACTTTGTATGGTTTTTCGCGCTCTAGTTAGGCGTTTTTTTATAGTGTCTTCTTTAGTTAGTAGGGCAGAAGCTATTTCTTTAGTGCTAAATCCAGATACTGTTTTTAGTGCAAACGAAATACGATCTTTTGGATTTAAATTAGGATGGCAAGCTGTGAAGATCATTCGAAGTTGTGCATCTTCGATTTCACTTTCTAAAAAGAGTTTGTTAATGGCTATGGTGTTTGTACCTTGGTGTACATCAGGTAAAAATGCTTCCTCTTTTTTGAGTTTTCGTAAGATGTCGATAACCCTATTTTTTGCAGCCTTATTTAACCATGCTTCAGGGTTTTCGGGTTGTTGATATCGCCAAGATATACTAGCTTTTATAAAGGTGTCTTGAACAGCATCTTCAATAATTTCGAGATGTGATAATCCAAATATTCTTGTAAGTACAGAGACCATCTTTCCACTGTGATGACGAAATAGATGATCTATGTACTTTGATTCCATTAATTATCGAATACCATAATTTCACGAATTTCGACAGTGTTTCCTAGATCATAATCAGGAAAGTCTTTAGCAACTTCCTGTACTTCATCGAAATCTTTTGCTTGAATAAGATAAAATCCGCCTACGATCTCTTTTACTTCAGCCGAAGTTAAATCGGTTACAGTACGGTTTTTACCAACGATACGTCTTATTTGAGGCGTTAAAGCTTCACCACCTCTAAGAATGCCAGCTTTTTCCATTTTGTCGCCCCAAGCAAACCATTTTTCCATTCGTTGTTGCATGTCTTCAGGAGATAAACCTAGATCAACGTATTCTTTTCCAACAAAAAGCATCATAAAATTTTTCATAATTGTAAGTTTTTTAATTGTTATATATCTATAAGACGTTTGTGAAATTAAAAAGGGGACACTATGTGTTTAATTTTTTTATTTATCAGAATCATTTGTCCAAAATAAGTGTAGATCAGGATCCATTTTAAAACCTACACGTTGGTATAAATGCTGTGCAGGATTATGGCTTTCTGTTTGTATAGCTATACCTTTGTAGTTCTTTTCTATGCATAAATCTTTAGCCGCTTGAATAAGTGCTTGCCCAACACCTTTGCTTCTGATTGTGCTATCTACAAACAGGTCGTTTAATAAATACATTGGCTGCATTGATACCGAAGAAAACAAAGGGTATAACTGCGTAAAGCCAACAGCTTTGTCATCGATATAAGCTAAGTAAATTACCGATTCATTATTAGTTATACGTTCTTTTAAAAAGGTTTTGGCCGTTTCTAGATCTGAGGATTGTCTGTAAAACTGACGATAACCATCAAATAAAGGAGCAAGATCGTCAAGATGTTGTAATTTGGCTTCTGCTATAGTCATATTGTTAGCTTAAAAGTGGATTCCCAATCGAGTTGGGAATGACAAAGTTTGTGCAATAAAAAAATCTGTAAACGAATTTACAGATTTTTGAGACACTTCGACTATGCTAAGTGTGACATTTTTATCCTTTTTGCTTATTAATTTCGTCTTGTAATTGACGACGTACTTTTTGTTCACGTTCTAAAGCCACACGACGGTGTTCTTCAAATTCGGTTTCTATATCAGCTAGTGCACTTCTAGCTGCTTTGGTTACAGTATTACTGTTTTTGAACTTAAAAATAAAAATTAGTAACAGTACCAATAACGCCGCAATGATTAACCACATTAATAGGTTGTAGCTAGTTTTACTCATTTGCATTCCTAATAAAGACATACTGTCTTTTTCAGCATTGGTATTGGTTAAGGTATCTTGTGTTTTGGTAAGATTAGTTTTTAAATCGTTTATCTCGGTTTGTTGTGTTGCTACTGTTTTTCTTGTGTCATTTAAAGTAGCTTTAACCGTATTTAAACTATCTCTTGTGTTTTTTTGCAAAGAAAGCAACATACTGCGTCTTACAGCCTCATAAGGTTGTCCGTTGGTGCCTTTAAAATTTCCAGATTTTCTAAGAAGAAATTCAAATTGATCATTTATTGATCCTTCATTAATAGATTGTGTTTGTTCTTGATCTTGTGCATTGATAGTACTACATGCAAATACAAAAAGAAGAGATAAAGTAATATTTCTGAATAATTTCATTCTGTGGTTAATTTGATTTGGTTCGTTATTCGTAAAGATAGATATTAAATTTTTAAGCCCCACATTTTGTGAGGCTTAAATATATACGAATAAAACTAAATTTTAGATGTTAAAACTATTAATAATAGGTGAAACGTCTCACTTTAGCTATGTACTTTGCAAGTCTTATTACTTGGTGGCTATAACCATACTCGTTATCATACCAGATGTATAGCAATACATTTTTACCATCTTTACGAACAATGGTTGCTTTACTATCGTAAATAGAAGGCGCTGAACTTCCAACAATATCACTAGATACTAACTCATCGCTAAGTTCGTATTTAATTTGCTCTACTAGATCACCTTCAAGTGCGTATTTTTTAATTACAGCATTCACTCCATCAAGAGATGTAGCATTTTCTAATTCTAGATTTAAAATTGCAAGCGATCCGTTAGGTACAGGAACTCTAATAGCGTTAGATGTTAATTTACCTTCTAAACTTGGTAAAGCTTTAGATACTGCACTACCAGCACCAGTTTCAGTAATTACCATGTTTAAAGCAGCAGCTCTACCACGACGGTATTTCTTATGCATATTATCTACAAGGTTCTGATCGTTTGTATAGGCATGAATGGTTTCTAGGTGACCACTTTTTACACCAAATGAATCTTCTATGGCTTTTAAGATAGGTGTAATAGCATTTGTTGTACAAGATGCTGCCGAGAAAATATCTACTTTTTCCGGATCATTCTCAAACTGATTTACACCATGAACTATATTTGGTACACCTTTACCTGGTGCAGTTAATAATACTTTATCAACACCTTTTGAAGCTAGGTGACGACTTAAAGCTTCTTTATCTCTAAACGCTCCTGTATTGTCAATTACTAAAGCATTGTTTATGCCATATTTTGTGTAATCAATATCTTCTGGTGCATTAGCAGAAATAATATTAACAGTAGTTCCGTTAATAATTAAGGCTTCATTTTCTACATCTGCAACTACAGTTCCTAAAAAGTCACCATGAACAGAATCGTTACGTAATAAAGACGCTCTTTTTTCTAAAACCGTTTCGTTAATAGCTCCGCGAGTTACAATGGCTCTAAGGCGTAATTGGTTTCCTTTTCCAGCTTTGGTCATTAATTCACGAGCAACTAAACGACCAATTCTACCAAAACCATATAAGATAACATCTTTAGGGCTAATAGTTCCATTTTTATTAGCATCCTGAAGTTTATCTGCAACAAACGCAATAGCATTGCTGTATTTGTCATCTTCTAAATGGTATTCGTAAGTTAATTTACCAATATCCAATTTAGCTGGTGGTATGTCTAAGGTTTTAATGGCTTGAGCGATCTCAACAGAATCGAAAATAGAAATTGGTTTCTGTACAAATTCACCAGCATATTCATGAAGGTTCAAGATCTCACTAACATTTCTGTCGATCAATGGATTTCTAAAAAGTACTAACTCAATAGATCTGTCGTACCAAAGGTCGCTTACTATTTTAATAAATTCTACAGTAGCCCTTCTACGATCTGCTTGAAATGCTAACTCTTTTTCATAAGTTTCGTTAAAACTCATTTTGATTTTAGTTTTTGTGTTGTTTTTATTGAGTTCTAGAATTTTAATTAAAAATTACCTTCTAGAATTTTCGGCAAAAGTAAGACATTTTAAACGTTTTTGAAGCCAATTTCATTAAAAAAATAAAGCCTTCAAATCCAGAACGTTGGCAGAAGGCTTTTGGGTTTGTTAAATTAACTTTCTATCTAAATCGGTAACTTACTTTTTCACCATTATTTTTTACTATTTCTATTTTATATGGGTAGTCTGAATTACCCAGAGCTTCTTTTACATCATTCACAGAATTTACTTTAATACCATTAATAGCGGTTACAATACTACCTTCATCTACACCGTCTGCTTTCCAATCATCACTATTACGAGGACTTAATCTGGTAACCTCTAAACCATAATCCAGTTTATGCTTTTTAAGTTCTTTGCTTGAAAGTTCTTTTAAAGTACCAATTATGGCTACACGTACAGACGATACTTTAGCTAAAGTTACTGGTACGGTTTTTTCATCACCATCTCTTAATAGTTTTACATAA
This sequence comes from Flavobacteriaceae bacterium, assembly GCA_030148025.1. Lineage (GTDB taxonomy): Bacteria > Bacteroidota > Bacteroidia > Flavobacteriales > Flavobacteriaceae > JASBUG01. The sequence goes on from JASBUG010000030.1 coordinate 15,236, forward strand.
ACTACATCATTTGGATTTTTGGTGTTTAAAAATCCTGTTAGGTCTGCAAATTTTGAAATTTTCACATCATCTAATTGTTTGATAATGTCTCCTTCTTTAATTCCTGCTTTTTTAGCTCCAGAGTCATCTTCAACTTCACCTACATAAAACCCTTCAGTTTCCTCTACACCAAGTTGTTTAGAGTTTTCAGAGTTTAATGAACTTCCACTAACCCCTAGTATGCCATTCTGTACATTACCAAATTCAATAATATCGTCAATTACCTTTTTAACAATATTACTTGGTACTGCAAAAGCGTAGCCTATATACGATCCTGTTTGTGAAGTAATAGCCGTATTTATACCTATAAGTTCACCATTAGTATTTACTAGAGCACCACCAGAATTTCCAGGGTTTACAGCAGCATCAGTCTGAATAAACGATTGTGTATTACCTCCTTGAAGGTCTCTGGATTTTGCACTAATTATACCAGCGGTAACTGTTGAGGTTAAATTAAATGGGTTACCAACAGCTAATACCCATTCACCAACTTTAGCAGTATCACTATCACCAAAAGTAGTATATGGTAATTCTTCGTCTGCATTAATTTTTAATAAGGCAATATCTGTTTTTACATCTGTTCCTAATAGTTCAGCTTTATAGGTTTTGTTGTTATTTAAAGTAATTGAAATTTCCTGAGCTCCCGCAATAACGTGATTGTTGGTTGCAATTAGTCCGTCTGGTGAAATAATAACTCCAGAGCCAGTTCCCACCTGAGGGCGTTGTTGGCGTCTTCCAAAAAACAGATCTTCAAAGGTCATTCTATTTGAACCTAAGGCTGTGTTTTTTACGTGAACAACCGTATTAATGGTTTGTTCGGCAGCCGTTGTAAAGTCTATTGTTTCGCCTTTTGGTAAATTAGCATTAAGTGGTTTATAGCTTACAGGTATGCTAAATGCCGAATCATTTTTTGATTCATTGGCTGCTTGATTATCGTTTTCAATAAATAATTTATAGGTTCCTAAAGTTAATGCACCGCCAAGGGCAGAAACAAAAATTAGGGTTAACATCTTTTTTATCTTCATTCTATGTGTTTAAGGTTTTTTACTATACGATATGTAACGATTAAAATTAAGAAAATATTGAATTTGAAATACCCTTTTAACGAATTTTTGCATCATTTTTAACGATGATTTAACAGGAATAAAAACAGTTTAATATTTCTATCTTTGTGAGCTGAAATGACACATACATTTTATAAATATCAGGGAACAGGAAACGATTTTGTGATTATAGATAATCGCAATAATGTTTTTGATAAAGAAGACACTAAATTGATAGCGCAGCTTTGTGATCGTCGATTTGGTATTGGTGCAGATGGATTGATTTTACTGGAAGATCATCCTACAGTAGACTTTAGAATGGTTTATTATAATTCTGATGGGAATGAAAGTACCATGTGTGGCAATGGTGGTCGCTGTTTGGTAGCATTTGCTAAAGAGATTGGTGTTATTAAGAATGAAGCAATTTTTGAAGCTATTGATGGCATGCATCATGCGTTTGTAGAGGATGTTTTTGTAAAATTGCAAATGCAGGATGTTCCTGATGTTGAAGTATACAAAAAGCATGTGTTTTTAGATACAGGATCACCACATCATGTAGAGCTAAGGCAGGATATTAACACTATTGATATACAAGATCAAGGAGCGGCTATTAGATATGGCGAACCTTATAATGATGAAGGAGCAAATGTGAATTTTGTAGAAAAGATAACCGACGATATTTTTGCTGTTAGAACCTATGAGAGAGGAGTAGAAGATGAAACTTTTTCTTGTGGTACTGGTGTAACTGCAGTAGGAATAGCAATGAATTATATCGGAGAGACAGAAAAGAACCTTATAACGCTAAAAACTAAAGGAGGCGATCTAAAAGTAACTTTTAGTAAAAATGAAAAAGGATTTAGTGATGTATGGCTTATAGGGCCAGCTACATTGGTTTTTAAAGGGAAAGTAAAATGGTAACATTAAAAGGGGAGCATATTTACCTAAGAGCTTTAGAGCCTGAAGATCTTGATTTTGTATACGAAATCGAAAATGATGAAGCGATCTGGGAAATAAGCAATACCATAACTCCTTATTCAAGATTTTTGATAAAGCAATATCTGGAACATGCTCACAAGGATATTTATGAAGCAAAACAATTGAGACTTGTAATTGTTACTAATGACAATGTAGTGGTTGGATTGATAGACATTTTTGATTTTGATTTTCATAATAAACGTGCAGGCATAGGAGTTTTAATTAAAGACCAAAGTAACAGACATAAAGGGTTTGGTACCGAAGCGTTGCAATTGTTGATTCAGTATTGTTTTAAACATTTGAACCTACATCAACTATACTGTAATATTTCTGAAGAAAATGAGGCTAGCATTACACTTTTTGAAAATCAGGGTTTTAAAAAGATCGGATTAAAAAAAGATTGGAATCTTGTGAATGGAAACTATAAAAACGAATACTTACTTCAATTAATAAATAATGTACTTTAAAAAGATATTTTTAGCTATTGCGCTTATCGGATTAGTGGTTGCTGCCTATTTTGCCTATTATGTGTATTCGGCAATGTTTGTTCCAAATACTAGTTTTAATAATGATGAAGCCTATGTGTATATTGAATCTAATGCAACCTATGATGATGTAAGAGCACTATTAGAACCACTTTTAAAAGATATGTCAACCTTTGATGCTTTGGCCTCTCGTAAAAAGTATACTACCAATATCAAACCTGGAAAGTTTGCTATTAAAAAAGGGATGACCAATAATGATATTATAAATTCTATAAGAAGTAAAAACATTCCTGTACGTGTATCATTTAATAACCAAAATTCTTTAGAGTTGCTTGCTGGAAGAATTGCAGTTCAGATTGAAGCAGATAGCACAACTTTAGTTAGAGCCTTTACAGATAAAGATTTTATGCAAAAAAATGGTTTTAATGAAGCCACAGCATTAGGTATGTATGTGCCTAATACGTATGAGTTTTTCTGGAATACATCTGCAGAAGCTTTTAGAGATAAGATGTTAAAAGAGTATAATGCTTTTTGGAATGATAGTAGATTGGATAAAGCAAGAAAAATTGGCTTAAGTCCTAATGAAGTTATAGCTCTAGCTTCTATTGTTCAAGAAGAATCTAAGCAGAGAAGTGAACAGCCTAGAATAGCAGGTGTATATATGAATAGGTTAAAAAATAAATGGACACTTGATGCTGACCCTACTTTAAAGTTTGCTGCTTATAAATTACCGAAGTATAAAAACACAGTTATAAAGCGTGTATTAAATGTTCACAAGGAAATAAAATCGCCATATAACACTTATAAAAATCAAGGGTTACCACCTGGTTTAATTGCTATGCCAGATATTACTGCGATAGATGCTGTATTGAATTATGAAAAGCATCGCTATTTTTTCTTTGTTGTTGATGTAAATAAACCTGGATTTCACAAATTTTCTAAATCAATTTCACAGCATAACCAATATGCAAGGGAGTACCATCGTTATCTGTCAAAAAAGGGGATTAAACGTTAATTTTGAATAGCTTCAAGTATTTTATCTTTTTCTTTTTTATAGTAACAATTGGGCAATCACAAAGCACAACTAATTTGTTTTTAAAGCCTAGTGATAGCTTAAATGTTCCCAGAAGAAATGGCGTTGTCATAACCGAAGCCAGCTTAGGTATAGTTTCATTAATTGGGTTAAATTCACTTTGGTATAATGATTATCCGCGTTCTAAATTCCATACAATAAACGATTTGAATGAATGGCAGCAAATGGACAAATTAGGTCATGTGTTTAGTTCGTATCAAATTGGAAGAGTAGGAGCCGAGGTGTTAAACTGGAGTGGTGTTCAAAAAAAAGACCAACTTTTATATGGTGCAACTTTAGGGTTTACTTTTTTAACTGCAGTAGAAATTTTCGACGGGTTTTCTAAAGAATGGGGGTTTTCTTGGTCTGATATAGGCGCAAATGCACTTGGAACTGGTTTGTATGTTGGTCAAGAATTACTTTGGGAAGAGCAACGTGTTCATTTAAAATTTTCGTTTCATAGAACTAAATATGCTTCGCAACGACCAGATAAATTAGGAAGTAATTTTTTGGAAGAAATTATTAAAGATTATAATGGTCAAACCTATTGGTTAAGTGCCAATATTCACTCTTTTTTTAAAGAAACCAGTCTTCCGAAATGGCTAAATGTTGCAGTTGGATATGGCGCAGACGGCATGTTAACTGGTGAAAATGAAGCTGTTAATAATATGTTCACAAATCAAGATAGAATTAAACAGTTTTATCTGAGTTTTGATGTAAATTTGTCTAAGATTAATACCAGATCATCTGTTTTAAAAACAATTTTTTCGGTGTTAAATACCATAAAAGTACCGCTCCCTACAATCGAGTTTAATAGCAAAAATAAGGTTGTATTTCATCTATTATACCATTAGATAATACACTTAAACGATTAATTTTGAAATAATTAAAAAAAAGTGTAATTTTGCACGCTCAAATTTTAGGCTCATGATCTATTGATTTCTGAGTTAAAAAATTAGAAACTATGTATAAAGGGTTAGTAGCATATTTGGTTATTCCTATAGTACTGTTCGCAGCATTTATTGTTACAATAAATACTAAAGAATCTTTGGATATTGAAAAATACTCGGTTCAAGGATTAGAATTAAGCTATAATGCTCCGCAAGAAATGGAGGAAGAGGTAGTTAAACCTCAGAACTTCGATACACCAAGTCTTGGAAAAACTTTTATTGGTTTTAAAGAAGCGCTTGCATTTAAGGAGTCTCGTGGTAACTATTTTACAGTCAATACACTTGGTTATTTAGGAAAATATCAGTTTGGTAAAAACACGCTAAAATTAATTGGAATCTACAATACCAGCGAGTTCTTATACAACCCGAAACTTCAAGAAAAGGCTTTTATAGCTAATACGGCGAGAAACAAATGGGTTTTAAGACGTGATATTAAGCGTTTTGTTGGCAAGACCATTGATGGCGTATTGGTTACCGAATCGGGTATTTTGGCTGCAGCGCATTTAGCTGGCCCAGGAAGTGTTAAAAAATATCTGAGAAGTTATGGCGCTATTGGTTTTGCAGATGCTTACGGAACAACTATTAGAGCTTATATGAAAAAATTCTCTGGATACGACACGTCTTTCATCGTTCCAAACAAAAAAGCTAAGGCCTCACTTCTTTAATCTTTGTGAATTATAAATATAGCGGGTCTTTTGTGGAAGTCTTCGTTTACGTGTTTCCATTCCTTAACTGTTTTTGTTTTAATATACTCACTAGGTAAGGTAATATCACAGGCAATGCAAACTCTGGTGTTTGGGTGTAGTGAAGCACATATTTCCTCTAGCATTTTGTTATTTCTATAAGGCGTTTCAATAAAGATCTGTGTTTCGTTTTGCTCAAACGATCTACGTTCAAGCTTTTTTAAAGTGGTCCTACGTTCACTTTTATCTATAGGCAAATAACCATTAAAAGTAAAAGACTGTCCATTCATTCCAGAGCTCATAAGTGCCAGAAGTATTGATGATGGACCTACCAGAGGTACAACTTGAATGTCTTTTTCATGAGCTATTTTTACGATATCTGCACCTGGATCTGCAATTCCAGGGCAACCTGCCTCAGATAGCAAACCAACAGGTTTTCCTTCTAAACAAGCATCAAGATAACCAGGAAGTTCACTAGATTCTGTGTATTTGTTTAAAAGGTGAATCTTTAAATTTTGCTGAGATTTTGAACCGCTTATTTTTTTTATAAACCGTCTTGCCGTTTTTTCATTTTCAACAATGTAATCATCTACCAGTTCAATAATTTTTTTTACAGAAATAGGTAATACCTCTAGTGGAGCATTATCGCCTAATCTAGTCGGTATTAAGTACAATTTTCCTTTGGAATTCATGCTATCTATAAATAATTAGCTTCTTAAATGAAGTTCTATTATCACCTCTTAAAACGGACACAAGATATAATCCTTTTGCCATATTTTGAGTAGAAATTTCAATAATATTACTTGTAAAATTAGTTTTTATGAGTACTTGTTTTCCAAGAAGATCGTAGAATATAATCTCTTTAGGTAAAGCATCTTCTTCAAAACTAAAAATTACTCTTCCATTTCGGGTTGGATTTGGGTACATAATGTAATTGTAACTGGTTGGACCGTTGTCAATGAGCCCATCACAATTCTCATCAATATCATTATTCGGGATTTCTTCAGCGTTAGGATTGATGCTGGCATTTGTATCGTCACAATCTGTATTGTCTGACACATAACCAACAGGTTGGGTATTTGCCGGTTGACTACTATTTGGGTTTCCAAAAGTGTCATTATCGGCATCTTCATACCATATTTGGTTGTCTAAACCGTCACAATTTTCGTCAATACCATTATCTGGTATTTCTGTCGCTCCAGGATTAATGCTTGCATTGGTATCATCACAATCGGTATTATCTAAAACATATCCACTTGGTTGTGTATTGGCTGTTTGACTGTTATTCGGATTGCCAAAGGTATCACTATCGGCATCTTCGTACCATGTTTTTAGATCGAAACCATCGCAGTTTTCATCAATATCATTATCTGGAATATCTGTAGCATTAGGATTTATGTTAGCGTCATTATCATTACAGTCTGTGTTATTTGCAACATAACCAGATGGTTGAGTTGCTGAAGTTTGGCTCACGTCTGGATTCCCAAAAGTATCGTTATCTGCATCTTGAAACCATGTTTGATTTGGGTCTGTATCTATTATCCTATAAATGGTTCCAGAACTAATGCCTGCTATATAAAGTTCACCACTACTATCTTCGCCAAAAGCTACCCAATTATTACCTCCAAAAACTTGGCTAAATGACATATTCCAGCTACTACCAGAGGCTTCTAGTATACCAATTTCATTACTGCAGTAATCTGCAAAAAAATACAAACCATAAAAGTTTGGATACATTGATCCTCTATAGCGATACCCTCCTGTTATTGAGCATTTAAAATTACCGCTGTTAGTATGTGAGTAGACTCCAACGGGAAATGTTAATGTACTATCATCAGGGCAATCAGTTGTATTGAAGGTATTGTTGCCTTCATAACACCTCCAACCATAATTTATTCCAGCACTGCTGGAAGAGATCATATTAATTTCTTCATATTCGCCTTGACCAACATCACCAATCCAAATATCTCCAGTTTGCCTGTCAAATGAAAATTTCCATGGGTTTCTCAAGCCATAAGCCCAAATTTCATCTAAGGTGTCTGTGTCACCGTCGTTAAAAAAAGGATTGTCATTAGGAATGCCGTAGTTATTTCCTCCTGACGCATTATTGACATCTATTCGAAGAATTTTGCCTAATAATGAATTTAAATTTTGGGCATTATTTTGAGGGTCGCCACTAGAACCACCATCTCCTGAAGAGATATATAAATATCCGTCTGGACCAAATGCCATATCACCTCCATTGTGATTTGAATATGGTTGATCGATGGTTAGTAAAATTAATTCTGAATTTTCGTCTGCTATATTTGGATCACTATTACTAACTTGAAACCTTGAGATCACTGTATTCCCGCTAGTATTGATGTAGTTTACGTAAAAGAAACCATTGGTATTGTAATTAGGGTGAAACGCTAAACCTAAAAAACCTCTTTCGTCTCCAATTCCTCCAATATTTATAACCCGTGAGGTGATGTCTAAAAAGGGTGATGAATTTAATGAACCATCACTATTTACTATTTGAATAAACCCATCTTGTTCAACAACAAACAACCTTTCGTCGCCAGCGTGTTTAATATTTACAGGTTTACTTAGTCCAGTCGCAAAACTTGAAATATCAATAGTCTGCGAATTTGTTTTTAAGTATATTAAACATATCAATATACACAGTGTTACCTTTTTCATGACAATAGCTAATTTGACTAAATTTACAAAATATATGTATACTATTGTTTTATAGAAAAGAGTCTAATTATTTTATAATTAGTTTGTTTTGGTTTTTATTTCCATTTTTAGAGATAACTTCAATAATGTATAAGCCTGATGATATGTTGTGTAAATTTAATTTTTGTGATTTTAGATTTTTACCTACTCTTAGCTGCTTAATTAATTGTCCTTGTAGGTTATAAGTATTAACCTCTTTAAGATCTATTGATTTAGAAAAGTTTAGTGTAATGTTTCCACTATTGGATGGGTTTGGAACTAAACTAAAATTTAAGTTAGAGCTTGAAGGACTAGATAGTGTGTTTTGCTTAATCTTAAATATATACCCTGTTCCAAGAGGGTTACTTAAAACGTAAAGTTCGTTGTTGTTGTCTTGGCCAAAAGCCACCCAATTGGTGCTTCCTACTACAGAAGGAGAAATTACAGTCCTATCCCAAGAGCCGCCATTGTTTTCTAGCATAAATATTTGACCACTGCACCAATCACCAAAAAAGAAATTTCCATTTAAGTTTGTGTTTTCTGAACCTCTATGCATATAACCAGCTGCAACAGCACAACCTGTTGCACCGTCTGGTTCAGAACCAGGGTCTGCCATATTTAAATATTGATTTACTGGAAAAGTTATGGTGTTAATAGGAGGACAGCCTGCTGACGTATTAAAAGTATCTGTTCCTTCATAACAACGCCATCCAAAATTTAAGCCGCCTGCGTTACCAGCATTAAGATTTATTTCTTCATATTTTTTTTGCCCTACATCACCAATCCATAGGTCACCAGTACTGCTGTCGAACGAAAATTTTGAAGGGTTCCTAAAGCCATAAGCCCAAATCTCTCCTCTTGTATTTGGATCACCATCATTGGCAAAAGGATTTGAATTTGGAATAGCATAATTTTTTCCAGGATCTGTATTATCGACATCTATTCTTAAAATCTTACCTAATAATTCATTTAAATTTTGCGATCTGTTTTCTGGGTCACCTTCTGAGCTACCACCATCACCTTTAGAAATATATAAAAATCCATCAGGACCAAACTCTAGATCACCACCATAATGAGCGTCATAAGGATGTGGAATGTTTAAAATAACAAGTTCTGAACTAGCATCAGCAATATTTGGGTTACCGCTTACTGAAAACCTTGAAATTACTGAGTCTCCACTTTGATCTACATAATGTACATAAAAGTAACCGTTACTTGAGTAATTAGGGTGAAATACAAATCCTAAAAGCCCACGTTCCCATTCGGTCATAAAACTATCATAAACCTTAGAATCAATATCTAAAAAGGGTGTCGCAGGGGAAGAACCATCAGAGTTTATAATTTTAATAAAACCTTCTTGCTCCGAAATAAACATTCGACTATCGCCTGCATTTTTAATATTAGTAGGGTAATTGAACGTAGGACCAAAGGATTCTAATATGATAGATTGCGAAATTAAAGAGAAGGGAAATAGTATGATACAAATAACAGAATAAAACTTCTTCATAGTTAAAATAAATTAATAGCAATTAAAAATACATTTTTTTTGAAAACAATGATAACTATTAGGTTATCAATTTGTTATGTATTTTTTCGCAGGCAGTATCGAGTAATTGAAACACCTGTTCAAACCCTTGGTCTCCACCATAATAAGGGTCAGGAACATCTTTAGTGCTATTTTCTAATTCGTTTAAAATGAGCTTTACTTTTAAGATGTCTTTTTCATTTCGAGCGAGGTTTATGATATTTTGATAGTTAGACGAATCCATGGCAAAAATAATATCGAATTCATCAAAATCGCTTACAGTAAATTGTCTGCTTCGTTGATCTGTAATATTAATACCGTGCTTTCTTGCTACATCAATTGATCTTGGATCAGGAAGTTCGCCAGAATGAAATCCACTGGTACCAGCAGAATCTACAAAGAAATTGCCTTGTGGTAGTTTAGCTTTTAGAATACCTTCTGCCAATGGTGAGCGGCAAATATTACCTAAACAAACCATTAGAATTTTGGTCATCGCTAATAAATTTTAAAGTGATAGTTTTTTAGAAAGGTCTTCTACGTATTTTCTAAATTGTTTATCGGTTGAAGATAGATTGTCAACCGTTTTACAAGCGTGTAAAACTGTAGCGTGATCTCTTTTGCCTATTTGAGAGCCTATACTTGCAAGGGATGCTTTTGTGAATTTTTTCGCAAAGAACATAGCTAATTGTCTTGCTTGTACAATGTGGCGTTTTCTTGTTTTTGACTGTAATGTGTCTACATCCATTTGGAAATAATCAGACACTACTTTTTGAATGTAATCAATAGAAACTTCACGTTTTGTATTCTTCACAAACTTTTCAACAATATCCTTAGCTAGAGTGATGGTGATCTCTTTTTTATTGAAAGATGATTGCGCAATTAATGAAATGATTGCACCTTCTAGTTCACGAACATTAGTTTTAATATTCTTAGCTACATAATCTATAATTTCTTCTGGCATTTCAACACCATCTCTATAGAGTTTGTTTTTAAGAATGGATACTCTGGTTTCAAAATTTGGATTTTGAAGTTCAGCAGAAAGACCCCATTTAAATCTAGATAATAAACGTTGTTCGATATCTTGCATATCGACAGGAGCTTTATCACTAGTTAAAATTACTTGTTTTCCATTTTGATGTAAGTGGTTAAAGATGTGGAAGAATACGTCTTGTGTTCCAGATTTTCCAGACAGGAATTGAACATCATCAACAATCAAAACATCAATTAACTGGTAGAAATGAATAAAATCGTTTCTATTATTTTTCTTTACAGAATCTATATATTGTTGTGTAAACTTCTCGGCAGAAATGTAAAGAACAGTCTTTTCAGGATACTTGTCTTTAATATCTACACCAATAGCATGTGCCAAATGTGTTTTTCCTAAACCAACACCACCAAAAATCAAAAGCGGATTAAAAGATGTGCCTCCTGGTTTATTAGCAACAGCTAAACCAGCATTTCTTGCTAATCTATTAGAGTCGCCTTCTAAGAAGTTTTCGAAATTATAATTTGGATTAAGCTGAGACTCAATTTTTACATTTCTAATTCCTGGAATTACAAATGGGTTTTTAAGTTCTGGACTTTTATTCTTTAAAGGAACTTCAACATCTTGAGATTTAACAGCAGTTCTATTTGAACTTGGTATTTTTTCAGTAAAAGGTTGTTTGTTACCATAGGTATTCTCCATTTTGATAACATATACCAATTTAGCGGTCTCTCCTAGTTCTTTAGTAAGAGCAACTTTTAAAATTTTCACATAATGTTCTTCAAGCCATTCGTAGAAAAATTTACTAGGAACTTGAATGCTTAAAGCATTTTCTGAAAGCTTTACTGCAACAATTGGTTCAAACCAAGTTTTATATGCTTGCGGCTGAATATTATCCTTTATAAATTCTAGACAGTTATTCCATACCGATTGCGCAGTTACACTCATGCTAAATATTAAAAATTTTAAAGTTAGTTAGTTGGTTAGTAGAAATTAAAGAAATTGGGTTTTCTTTATTTGTTTTCTACACGACAAATATGTGAACAAAATTCTAAAAAAAAAAATCGAATACTATTGAATTTTTAGTTTTTTTTTCCCATGTTTAAATCCGCATGAATGTACAAAAAATATTTTTAAAAAGCCTTAATAATTATTATGAAATGTCATGAAACAAATGTACGTGTTAGATATGGTGAAACAGATCAAATGGGCGTGGTGTATCACGGTAATTATGCAAGCTATTTTGAGATAGGTAGGATAGAGTGGTTACGCGATATGGGAGTGTCGTATAAGCAGATGGAGCTAGACGGCATCATGCTTCCGGTGATTTCACTATCGTTAAAGTTTAAAAAATCTGCTTGTTATGATGATGTGATTTCAATAAAAACGATCTTAAAAAAAATGCCGACTGCTACCATAGAATTTGATTATGAAATTACAAATGAAGCGGGCGAAATTTTAACACTTGGAAATACAATTTTGGCTTTTATTAATATGGAAACGAACAGACCAACCAGATGTCCAAAATTTATTTTAGATAAACTGCAAAATTAATCGATAAAATCCCTTATTTCTATTTCGTATAATTGATCAAAAAGATCAAAAATTACTTTAGAATCTTTTTTTCTGACTGAAATATGAATTTCGCAATCCAATTCTAGTTTTTGACCAACAATTTTTAGCTGACGTTCTTTTATAATTCGCATTACCTTATTCATATTCTTATAATCGAACTTAATATAGTAATCTACGTTAATTGTTTTTTCTATTATTTGCGAATTTTCTAATGCTAATTGTGCAGATGTTTTGTAAGCATTAATTAAGCCACCTACTCCTAGTTTAACACCGCCAAAGTATCTAACAACAACCACTAATACGTTTGTAAGGCCGAACGATTGTATTTGTCCATAAATAGGTTGTCCAGCACTATTGCTAGGTTCGCCATCATCATTTGCACGATAAGTTATCTTTTCAGTTCCTAATTGATAGGCATAACACCAATGTCTAGCTGAATGATGTTGTTTTTTTAGAGCTTCTAAATGTTGCTTTATGTCACTTTCGGAAATAACAGGAAAGGCGTAGCCAAAGAATTTACTGTTCTTATCTTTAAATAATACTTCTTGCGAAGCTTCTATAATTGTTTTATAAGTGTCTTTTTGTTCCAAATTATGCTAGTGTCACTAAGATTATAGAAATAATGGCTAAGGTAATACCAAACCAATTTTTTTTAGATATGTGCTCTTTAAATAAGAGCAAGCCAAATAAGGTAGACATCATTACTATGGCCACATTATTAACTGTAAATATGGTAGAGCTTTCTAGTCCTTCATATTGAAGGGCTTTCAATAAAAAGTATATAGAATAATAATTTACAACGCCTAAAACTATTCCACCTGGTATGCTTTTTTTATCTAGTTTAAAATTCTTTTTCAAAATTTTAAAACATAAAATTAGAACACCAATAGTAGCTGCAAAACCAAATATAGTTGCAGAAAATATTGGGATACCATTAGAAGCCACATATTTAGTTTCTAGGTATTTTATAGAGGTGTCTATAACTCCAGAACCTAAGAATAAAAGAAAAGGCAATAGAAGACCTTGTTTAAAATCAAATGTCGATTTCGATTTTACAGCTGTTAAATACACAGCAATTAGAGCGATTATTATTCCTATTATTTTTTGGGCACCAGCACTTTCATTATAAACGTAAAATCCAAAAATAACTGGAATTACTACGCTCATTTTACCAGCTACTGAAGCTACAGATAAACCGTTGCGTTGTGCTGTAAGTGCCATTAAATTAAATACTGTAATGAATAGAAAGCCTAAAGCGATAGCTCCAACAAACCATTTAGATGAAGTTATGTAGTCTATGCTTATTGTAGCATCGTAACTTACAAATCCACTAATAGAAGCCGTAATGTAGTTTACTACAATGGCTTGTAAAGTGTTTATTTTAAATCTTTCAAATAGTTTAAAGATTACAAATAATGCTGTTGATGCTAAAATGCTTAGTAAAAGATATGTCAAAAGAGTTCTTTTTTAATGGTGAACAAATCTACGATATCTTGAGTTTTTGGATCGTTATTCCAAACATGAATGCCTAGTTGTGCAGCTGCATCTGTATTTTCTTTAGTATCATCAATAAAAATACACTCTTCAGGATTTAGTTTATTTTCATTAAGTACAAATTCATAGATGTTTGCACTTGGTTTGCTTAAATGTATCTCGTGAGACAAGTAAAATTTATGAAAGCAAGCTTTAAAACGGTTATAACGTTCTAAACTCATATTTTCAATGACTTGTTCAATATGTAGTTCATTAGTGTTGCTTAATAGAATGCGTTTGTATTGATTTTTCGATGCCAAATCTTCAATAAACTGTAATCTGTATTCAGGAAAATCTAAAATGATAGCATTCCAAGCTTTTTGAAAATCTGTCGCAGAGATATCTGGAAATTTGGTTGTGAAATAGTTCGTTAACTCATCAGTACTGATCAACCCTTTTTCATATTCAGCAGCTTGATGTAGCATATCTAGACTAATGTCAGGTACTCCAAGTTTTAAGAGTTCTCTTTCTATCGCAGGTTTATCAAGGTTGATAAATACATCACCAAAATCGAAAATGATGGTTTTAATCATTATGGTAGATTTTTAATGTATCGTTTATAATATTTGTTTCAGACACAAGATGTCCTTTTAATAATGGTGTTTTAGTGCCATTTTTAAATGATACATCGCCAGTAAAAATTCGTGCCTCATCCCATAAGTTTTCATCTATAAAAGTTTGAAGTGTTTTAGCACCTCCTTCAATGATAATAGAGTTAATTCCTTTATGATGAAGTAGCGTACAAATTTGAATGGCTATAGATTGATTAAAATCAATGTTATCTTCTGAAATGATAATGGTTTCAGCAGCATCATTAAAAACTGAAGCATTTTTTGGTAAGCGGTTTGTTTTGTCAATTACCACTCTAATAGGATTCTTACCAGTAAAATCTCTGGTAGTTAAACTAGGATTATCTTCAACAACAGTATTGGTGCCAACTAAAATAGCTTGTTCTTCAGCACGCCATTTATGCACCAATTGTCTGGAATAAGTATTTGTAATCCAAACGGGTTTTTTTTCCTCTTTGGTTTGAGGCGCAATAAATCCATCCTGTGATTGCGCCCATTTTAAAATAATATATGGACGCTTTTTATTGTGAAAGGTAAAGAAACGTTTATGATGTGTTTTACATTCGTTTTCCAGAATACCAACTATTACATTACATCCCGAATCTCGTAGCTTCTTGATGCCTTTACCAGCGACTTCAGGATTATCATCAATACACCCAATAACCACATTTGGAATTTGATGTTTGATAATTAGGTCACTACAAGGTGGTGTTTTTCCAAAGTGTGAACAAGGTTCCAGAGTTACATATAATGTTGCTGCTTTAAGTAATGATTTATCTATTACAGAATTAATAGCATTTACTTCGGCATGTGGTCCACCATAAGGAGAAGTGTAGCCTTCAGAAATGATCTTGTTGTCATGAACAATTACAGCACCAACCATTGGATTTGGGGCCGTAGTTCCTAATCCATTTTTGGCAATATCAATGCAGCGTTTTATGTATGTTTCGTGTTGATTCAAGAAATGCTAATAATTGACAATATTATGATTTATATTTATAGAAAATTCAAATAGTATTGAAAAATTTTGTTTTCCGTTTACTGGCCTATTTCGTATGTGCTTTTATTATGATGATTGGTTTTTCTTTTATGACCTCATTGCCCGAAGGAATAGAATCATTATATAGTTCATGGTTAACTTCTAATTATTTAGGGCTTTTGATTATTTCTTTCCCTTTGTCATATATAATTAATGATATGATTAATCTTTTAAAAGGTTATTTTTCTGAAAATGAAAAGGGATTATCTTTTAATTTTTTCTCATTCAAATCGCCTCTAGATTATGTATCTTCACAAAACAAAAATAAGGTTAAAAAAATAGGTTCAAATAATATGATTTTAAGAGAAATTCAACCACAAGATAATGCAGCTTTAGAACAGATAATTAAGGCAATTTTTCCAGAGTTTGAGCTACCTCTTGTAGGAACCGCATATGAGGATAAAGAAACTACAACCATGTACGAATCGTACCAAGGTGAAAAAGAAGCCTATTTTGTTGTTGAGGTTAACGGAGAAGTTCTTGGAGGAGGAGGCATTAAACCTTTAAAAGGAATGGATGGTGTGTGTGAGTTACAAAAGTTATATTTCACACCTTCTTCGAGAGGTTCAGGTTACGGAAAGCTTGTATTTAATAAGTGTATGGAAGCTGCAAAAGCTTTTGGTTATGACAAGTGCTATTTGGAATCGGCTTCTCAAATGAAAAAAGCAATCTCAATTTATGAAAAAGATGGATTTGTGCATTTAGATAAACCAGTTGGTGATACAGGGCATTTTTCATGTGGAGTTTGGATGATAAAAGATTTATAATGCAGTTAAAAGCACTAAAACAATACTTTTTAAATAGCCTTTTAGGGTATTATCCTCAAGAAGAAATAGCATCATTTTTTTATATCGCTTCTGAGTTTTTTTTAGGCTATAAACGTATTGACGTATCGTTAAATGAAGAAAAGCTTATAGAGGGGAATAACTATAATGAATTTCAAGAGGTAATTGAGCGATTGAAAACTTATGAACCTATTCAATACATCTTAGGAGAGACTGAGTTTTATGGATTGCCATTCAAAGTTGATAAAGGTGTTTTAATTCCTCGCCCAGAAACCGAAGAGTTGGTCGACTGGATCATTACATGTCATTCTGAGCTTGTCGAAGAATCTAAAGAGAAGCAAATAAATATCCTTGATATAGGTACAGGAAGTGGTTGTATTGCTATTTCGTTAGCTAAGCATATGCCTAATGCAAAAGTATTTGCTTTAGATGTTAGTGAAGAAGCGTTGGATGTTGCTAGATCTAATGCAAAAGAAAATGATGCAGATATAACATTTATTAAAGCAGATATTCTTAACTTAAAAGAGGAGCTAAAAAATAAGCAATTTGATGTAATTGTATCTAATCCGCCTTATGTGCGAATGCTTGAAAAGGAAATGATGCAAGATAATGTACTAAAGTATGAACCGCATTTGGCACTATTTGTTGAAAACAATGATGCTTTATTGTTTTATAGAGAGATAACGATGCTGTCTAAAAAAGTGCTGAAAGATCAAGGATTGTTGTTTTTTGAGATCAACGAATTTTTAGGAGATGCAACATGTAGTTTGCTAGAAGAACATGGATTTCAAAATATCGAATTGCGAAAAGATATTAGCCAAAAGGATAGAATGATTAAAGCTACTAAGATATGAATGAGTTAAAATCAATTACGGTATTTTGTGGTAGTAGCGAAGGAAATGATGCTACTATATTAAAACAAGCAATTCAATTAGGAGAGGTACTTGCAAAAGAAGATATAACTCTAGTTTACGGTGCTGCAAAAATTGGAGTTATGGGAAAAGTAGCTGAAGCTGCTTTAAACTCTAAGGGCAAAGTAATTGGTGTAATTCCTGAGTTTTTGAAACTAAAAGAAGTAGTACATTTAGGATTACACGAATTAATTACAACGGAAAATATGCATCAGCGTAAATTAAAAATGCATGAGCTGGCTGACGGATTTATAACGCTTCCAGGAGGCTTTGGAACGTTTGAAGAACTATTTGAAATCATCACTTGGGCACAACTGGGCTTACATCAAAAACCAATTGGATTATTAAATAGTAATGGGTTTTATGATGATTTAATTGCTATGTTAGAAACGATGGTTTCTAAAGGTTTGCTTAAGATGGAAAACTATGAAATGCTTATTGTAGATACCGAAGTAGAACCATTACTCGAAAAAATGAGAGCTTATAAACCTAAAGCTGTACCTAAGTGGTTGAAGTTAGAAAGGACTTAATTTATAAATTCATTTAATGATTTAAATTGTAAATCATCCAAAGTTGTAGCTTCTGTTTTAAATTCTATAATCTTAGTTTCATTAGGTAATAAATCGAAAAAATTATCAGAGAAATGTCCTTTTACATCAGTATATAAAAACACATCTTTTTGAAGTGTTTCGCTAAATAATTCTATAACAAAACCATTTTGACTTTTACTGAGTTGCCATATAATATCTTGATTCAACAGCTTTAAATCTTTTGGTTTAGCAAAATACTTTAACCATTGTTTGTCTTCAGACGAAATTCTTAAAACTGTAGTTTGTTTATCAAATTTTATATTAGCTAAATCCATAGCAAAAATAAGCTGTGAAGCATTTGCTTCAGCAATATTTTTTATAACATCAGACCAAATACTATTGCCGTTAAAATCTAAAAGTTCTAGTTTTAAATCTAGATCTATGTCTGTAAGTGCATCATTGATAGTGTAAATATTTAATTTATTATCATGAACTGTAGAGGATAATAAAAGATTTTCGAAACTCTGCTTAGCTTTATAATGTAAAGCTTTCCAATTGCCAAAATAATCAATACTTGACCAAGATATGGAAGGCCAACAATCGTTGAGCTGCCAATATAGTGTCCCCATATTGTAGGGTTTAGCACGACGATGCGCTTCAATTCCCATAGTGATACCATGTACTTGTACTAACTGACTCATATATACATAATCTTCGGCTTTGGTAGGTACAGGAAAATCACGTCGCATATACTCTTCAATCAATTGAAAACCACGATGATGCTTTTGGTGATTTTTAAAACCTTCAGAACTAATATCAATACTATCAGATTGATTAATGTATTTGATGGTTTCATAACTAGGAAATGCTTGCATACCAAACTCACTCATAAATCGTGGTACATGCTGTTCTAAATGCTCAAACGGATACGCATCATGCCAGATCCACCAATCGTGAGCATCACCTTCAAATTCGTAATTTGGATTGCCACGACCATATTTTGGGGAGCTTTCCCAATAATCAATATCTGTTAATTGCTTGACGGTTTTTGGTAAAATAGAATCAAAAACCTTTAAATAGTTGTTCCAAATGTCTTCTTTTTCTTCGTCACTTCTATTGGCTTGCCAACCCCAACGATGCCAACCTTCGCTATTTTCGTTATTACCACACCAAAGCGCAATGGATGGATGATTGCGCAAACGTTTTAGGTTATATGTAGCTTCATTTTGAACATTTTCTAAGAAGTCTTCATCTCCAGGATACATGGCACAAGCAAACATAAAATCTTGCCAAACGAGAATACCTTTTTCATCACATAGGTCATAAAAAATATCATTTTCATAAATGCCGCCTCCCCAAACACGAAGCATGTTCATATTGGCATCCACAACATCATTCAGCAAATCTTCATAATGTTGATTACTCACTTGATTTTGAAAGCTGTGTTGAGGTATATAATTAGCACCCTTTGCGTATACGGGAACATCGTTCACTTTAAAGTAGAAGGATTCTCCAATGCTATCTTTTTCATTAACTAATTCAATGGTTCTTAATCCGATTTTTTTTGAAATGCTATCTAAAATAGTGTTGCCGTTTTTTGCAACTACTTTTATATCATATAAGTATGGTTCACCTATATTATGTGGCCACCAAAGTTTTGGTTTTTTTATTTCAAATGGAATACTTTGTGGTGAATATTGTATGCTTTTATCATATATCTTTATAAGAGAATCATTAACGAATACCTCAAATGAATAACCGCTAGTGTTATACATTAAGTCTAAATGCACGTACATTTTAGCTATGGAATCGTTTAATTCACGTTTCGTTGTGTACATGTTTTTGATTCTCAAATTATTTGAAGCGGTTAAAGTAACAGGTCTCCAAATGCCCATGGTATTGAGTTTTGGTCCCCAATCCCAACCATATTGAAATTGTGCTTTTCGCGTGAAAATACGATTGCCTTCAGGAAGTTGATACCCTAATTTAGCTTTCTCTTTTTCTTCAATATCTGAAGGTTTTGTGAAGACAACTTTTAGTATGTTTTCAGGTTTTAAAAGTGATTTAACCTCTTTTTCCCAACTACGAAAAGCATTATTGGTGTTTAGTATCAACGAATCATTCAAGAATACTTTAGCATACGTGTCTAAACCTTCAAAGTTAAGTTCAATATGTTTTTTGTCTAAAATATTGTTGTCTAAAGAAAACTGTGTTTTGTATTCCCAATGGGTTTCAGATATCCATTGCAAGTTGTGTTCGTTGTTTCCAATAAAAGGATCTTCAATCAATTCGTTTTTTAATAAATCTGAATGTACTTCTCCCGGAATTGTTGCTCTATGCCACTTAGTACTATCTACTTGTTTAAATTCCCAATTATCATGGAGTTGAATAGTGATTGGTGTTTTAACGTCTTTTGTGCTACAAGACAGTAAAACAAAACTGAAAATTATGATATATATAAATCTATGCATTTAAGGATTGAATAATAGATTGAATATTCTCTTTGTCTGAATAGTAAATATTGGTGTCGCTCAAAAACTTTGTGCTGTTCATGCTTATTCTAGGTTGTTCTGAAATTGCTTTAATCGTTGAAGCAGAAGCGTGAATTTCATTAAAGCCGTTGGATTTAAACAATGAAGCATTGGTACTATTAATGCCTCCTCCAGGAAGAATAGTTATTCTGTTTTGAGCTTTGTCTTTGAGTTTTATTAATAATTCCAAACCTTTTTCTGCTGATGTTTGTTGGCCAGAAGTTAGAATTCTTTCTACTCCAATCTCCATTAAACTGTACATGGCTTTCACTGGTTTAGGTGTCCAATCAAAGGCACGATGAAAGGTGAAAGGCAGCGGATTTGAAAGTTCTACTAATTCTTTAGTGCGTTCAATATCAATGGTATTGTCAAGATTTAAAACTCCAGAGATAATACCACTTGCGCCTAGATCTTTACAAAGCTGGATGTTTTGTTTCATGATATCGAATTCTGCTTCAGAGTAGGTAAAATTACCACTGCGTGGGCGAATCAATACAAATACAGGAATACTTAGTGTATCTAGCACTTGTTTTAGTAGCCCATGACTGGGAGTAATGCCTCCAATAGCTAATTCTTGACAGAGCTCAATACGTTGAGCACCTGCTTCTTGAGCGTTAATTGCAGATTGGTAATTACTTGCGCAAATTTCTAGTGTCATAAATGTTGTTTAAAGTGGATTCCGCATCACACTTCGACTGCGCTCAGTGGGACAGTGCGGAATGACAATAGCTGTTAATTAATTATTATTTCATCAATAAAGGTCCAAGCTTTGTGTCCTGCTCCTTGTTTGCCTTCTGGAATGATTCCGTAGTTTTTAATTTTTAAATGTATTTTTCGTGAGTTTTCATTTAACTCAATTTTTAAAGGCACTAAAATATCATTACTCATTGGAATTTTAGTTTTAGAATCTAGTCCATGAGCATCAAATCCTATTTCTATCTCAGTTGGTGCATAAATCCATTGCCCTTGCCCATTATGAAATCGTGTTTCTATAGAATTTATTTCAGTTTCTTTTCCTAAATCAATAGTAATTTCAACATCATCTCCCCAAAACCCTAACCATTCCTTGTCACCATAACGTTTATTGCTTCCAGAAATTCCATTAATCAAGCCATTTGCACCACTTCCTGGATAAGATTTGTGTGGTTCTACATTTATTTTGATCGAAGCGCCAACACCTTTGTGGTAGTTGATGTGTTGGGTGAATAGTTTTCCTTTTTCTATTACTGCTGCATCGTAAACTTGAGCTTTAATGGTCATAGAAGTATCTATTGTAATTGGGTTTTTGTAAATTTTATTTGGAGTTTCACCATTAGTAGAATAATAGATGTCGTGTTTGTTTGTTGGAGCACTTAGTTTGTATGTAATTGTAGAATCCTTTTTAATCATTTCACCTTCAACTTCGTAAAAATGATTGGCATAATTAATATCTAAAGCATCTAAACGTTTATGAAATTGTTCCACGCGATTTGAAAAATCGGAATAATCTTTTAAATCTGGTTGTGTCCAACCTATCTCGCTCATGGCTAATACACGAGGAAACATCATATATTCTACTTGTTTTTCAGTAGGCATATATTCGGTCCAAATATTACCTTGAGCACCCAAAACATGTTTTGCTTCTTCAGCAGTTAATTCTTCAGGAATTGGATTAAAACTATATACTTTTTCTAAAGGTAAAAAACCGCCAATGGCTAAAGGTTCATCTTCATTTTCGCTTTGATAATAATCAAAGTAGCAATGTGATGTTGGTGTCATAATCACATCATGATTTTGTTTAGCAGCTTCAATAGCACCATTGATACCACGCCATGACATAACCGTTGCATTTGGCGCTAAACCGCCTTCAAGAATTTCATCCCAACCAATAATTTGTCTGCCTTTACTGTTAAGATAAGTTTCAATACGTGATATAAAATAGCTCTGTAATTCATGTTCATCTTTAAGTCCTTCTTTTTGTATTAACACTTGGCAGTTATTACAATGTTTCCATCTAGTTTTTGGTGCTTCATCACCGCCAATATGAATGTATTCACTAGGAAATAATTCCATAACTTCATCGAGCACATCTTCCAAAAAGTCAAATGTAGATTCTTTAGGGCAGTAAATGTCTTCAAAAACGCCCCATTTTGTTGCTGGTTCAATTTGTTCTCCAGTACAACCTAACTCTGGGTAGGCTGCAATAGCCGCTTGAGAATGTCCTGGTAATTCTATTTCTGGAATCACAGTTACATGACGTTCTTTAGCATAAGCTACTATGTCTTTTACTTCTTCTTGAGTATAATAACCACCATAGCGTTTACCATCAAATTGATGGGGTTGATCGCTATAATGTCCAATCAAAGTTTCGCTACGATATGCAGCAATCTCTTGAAGTTTTGGATATTTTTTGATTTCGATACGCCAACCTTGATCTTCGGTCAAATGCCAATGAAAGGTATTCATCTTCAATAGGGCTAAAGCATCTATATATTTTTTTATAAAATCTACAGAGTACATATGTCGACCAACATCCAGATGCATACCTCTGTATTTAAATTGCGGTGCATCTTCAATTATTATTGAAGGAACGGTAACTTCATTTTTAGCATAAGTACCATTTTCAAATTCAACAGGTAATAATTGACGCAATGATTGAGCTGCATAAAATGCACCTTGATCTGTTGCCGATTTGATCTCAATTTCTGAAGGGTTGACACTTAACGTATAGGATTCAGGATTAATTATGGAGCTGTCTTTTATAAACTTTATATTCCTATTAGCTTTAGAGTTAAGTGAAATGCCACTATTAGATTCAATATAATTTTTTAGAAAATTAGCAGAAATACTGAAGTCGTTATCAAATTCAATACCTACTGAAGCGTCCAGAATAAAAGCGCCTTTTTGTAGGTTGGTTTTTTGTGGTTTAGGTAAAATTTGATTTTCGAAAATCTTGATTGTAGTAGACTCTTTACACGTGAATAAAAAGCTAATAAAAACTGAAAGGAGTAATAATTTCTTGATGGTCATTTTAGTATATTGTGCTCTAAATATAAGACAATCCATTTACATTTTTAGATGAAAATTAAAGAACAAATTGAGGCTTTAAGAGAAGACTTAAGACAGCATAATTACAACTACTATACGTTAGATAATCCGACGATTTCTGATTATGAGTTCGATATGAAACTTAAAGAGCTTCAGGAATTGGAAGCTAAGCATCCAGAATTTTATGATGCAAATTCACCAAGTTTAAGAGTAGGGGGAGAAGTGACAAAGAATTTTGAGACTGTGGCGCATGAAAATCGCATGTATTCTTTAGATAATAGTTATTCTAAGGAAGATTTAATGGATTGGGAAAAGCGTATCAAAAAGTTAGTGGATGGTGATATTCAATATACTTGCGAATTAAAGTATGATGGTGCGTCTATAAGTTTGACGTATGAGCAAGGAGAATTAGTTAGAGCAGTGACACGAGGTGATGGATTTCAGGGTGATAATGTCACAACTAATATTAAAACCATTAAAACAGTGCCATTAAAGCTAAAAGGGAACTATCCTGAAAAATTTGATATACGAGGTGAAATAGTATTGCCTTTTGATGGTTTTAATAAAATGAATGAAGAACGTATTGCAGCTGGAGAAGAACCTTATCGAAATCCTAGAAATACAGCTTCAGGAAGTTTGAAATTGCAAGATAGTGCTGAGACAGCCAAACGTCCTTTAGAATGTTTATTGTATAGTATTGAAGGTAGAAATACAGGCATTGAAACCCAATTTGAAAACCTCGAAAAAGCTAGAGCTTGGGGTTTTAAAGTGCCTAGTGATGCCAAATTAGTGAACTCTATAGATGAGGTTTTAGAGTTTGTGAATTATTGGGATACTGCGCGTCATGATTTGCCTTATGAAACCGATGGTGTTGTTATTAAGGTCAATAGCTTGTATCAGCAACAAGAATTGGGTTATACAGCTAAAGCACCACGTTGGGCAATGGCTTATAAGTTTAAAGCAGAACAAGTATCGACACGATTAAATAGTATTTCTTATCAAGTAGGACGTACTGGAGCAATTACTCCTGTAGCTAATTTAGAACCTGTTGAGTTGGCAGGAACTATTGTTAAACGCGCGTCTTTGCATAATGCAGATCAAATTGAAAAACTAGATATTCGCGTTAATGATGAGGTGTTTGTAGAAAAAGGAGGAGAGATCATCCCTAAGATTATTGCGGTTGATTTATCTAAGCGTCCAGAAGATTCACAGCCTACTAACTATATTACACATTGTCCAGAATGTGATACCGAATTGGTAAGAACTGAAGGTGATGCTAAACATTATTGTCCGAATTATAATGGTTGTAATCCGCAAGTTATTGGACGAATTCAGCATTATATTTCTAGAAAAGCAATGGATATTGAAGGACTTGGAGGAGAAACCGTTGCTTTATTGGTTAATGCTGGATTAATTTCAAATTATTCTGACTTATATGAATTAAAGAAAGAAGATGTATTGCCATTAGAGCGCATGGCAGAAAAAAGTGCTGACAATCTTATTGCTGGGATTGAGGCTTCTAAGCAAATTCCATTTGAACGTGTCTTATATGCTATAGGAATTCGATTTGTTGGAGAAACCGTTGCTAAAAAGTTGGCTAAACATTATAAAAGTATTGACGCTTTATCGTTTGCTAGTATAGAAGATTTGGTAAGTGTAGATGAAATAGGAGACAAGATTGCAGAGAGTGTTGTGGAGTTTTTTAGCTCTAAGGAAAACTATGATATCATAAATAGATTAAAAAGTTTCGGAGTGCAGTTAGAACTATCGGCAGATGTTTTAGCAAATCAAACCAATAAATTAGAAGGACAAAGTTTTGTGGTGTCTGGTGTATTTGTTGAAGTGTCAAGAAATGAATTAAAGAAGCTTATCGAAGATAATGGCGGTAAAGTGGCTTCATCTATCTCATCTAAAACCTCTTATGTTGTTGCAGGAGATAAAATGGGACCAAGTAAGCGTACTAAGGCAGAAAGTTTAAGTATTCCTATTATAAATGAAAAAGAGTTCTTACAAATGATTATTTAGAATAAATATAAATAATCGCTTTTATCGATAAAATGCACTTTTTTATCGATTAATTGTAAAATTATGTTATATTTGTCTCACAAATAGACCCCAAATCTATATGCAAAAGACAAAACTATTATTAGGGATTATAGTTATTCTAACCATTAGCTTTATTGGTTTCCAGATTTTTAATCAGGAAGAAATTGCTATTATACTTAGGTCGTTGATACTTCCTATCCTAACCGTGTATTATTGCTTAAAGACCAGAGATGAGAAAAGTTATTTCTTTTATTTTTTACTAGTATATTCTTTATCTGAGTTTATGGGCGTTTTTTCGAGCTTCGCAAATCAATCTGCGTTTGTTGCTAATATTCTTTACTATGGAGGAAATTCACTTTATATTATTGCATATCTTATTTTAGTACTAGAAGTGTTAAAGAGAATGCAGTTAAAAGAAGTTTTTAGTCGTTTTCCTATTCATATTATTATATTGTTAATACTTGATGTATACAGTGTAATATTAGTGTCGCAAGTGCTTTTAGAGAGTGATTATTTTGTAACTCAATCGTTAGATTATTATGTAATGGTTGTTTATAATGCTTCCATAATGATTCTTTTAACGGCTACATTTATTAATTACTTGGGAAGAGATTCTAAAAAAGCCATGAACCTTTTATTAGGTGCCATTTGTATTGTGTTCTCTGAGGTTATCCAGATAGCTTATTTTTACGTATCTGAAAGAAATGTGTTGAGTGTAGTGTATTCTATTTTATTAGTATTAGGCTTTTACTTTTTCTATATACAATCTAGTATGAGCTATGTAAAAGAGAAAAACTACCGTGAATCTTTTGAAAAATTAGAGGCTTAAAATTGTTTGCCCAATATTGGAATATCTTTTTTGTAAATCAATAGTATAATAGCTGCTAAAATAAAGGTTACTACTGCGGTAATAAATAAAACACCACCATCATCTTTAACTTCTATACCTAGTTGTGTTAAATGCATCATGATAGCTCCACCTATAAGCCCTAAGGTAAGTGTAGCTCCAGCCCAAATGGTTTTAGGGATTAATAATAGAATGCCAGCTATTAGCTCAAGAATACCTATAGCAATTCTTCCAAAAGGTTCCAGTCCGACTGTTTCAAAAATATAAACGCTATCGGGATGTGCTGTAAATTTAAACCGTAGAGTTTGAATTAAAATAACAGCAACAATAATTCGTAATGCAAAAGGAATGTGTTTTTTCATAATTGTAAGTGTTAATCAATCAATTAGACGATTAAAAACACAACACTTACAATCTATAATGGCTAAACTATAATCGATGCTCCTTTGGCAGCTTTGTTTTTATCGTTATCGAAATAAAAATCTACCCTTCCAAGATAGAGGCCATAGCAACCTACTTGATTAACCAGTACATTCTTTCCAACAACATTCTTTTCAATAGTTGGTTTTGGTAGAAAAGTATGGGTATGTCCGCCAATTATTAGATCGATATCTTTTGTCTCTCTGGCTAATTTAAGATCTGATGCTTTTTCTGGTTCATTCCTGTAATTATATCCAAGATGTGATAAACAAATAATAAGGTCGCACTGCTCTTCTTCTTTTAATATTCTGCTCATATCCTGAGCTATTTCAATAGGATCAATATATTGAGTTTCCTTATATAATTGTTTAAGAACAAGACCGTCTAATTCAATTCCTAATCCAAATATCCCAATCTTTATACCATCGCGATTGAATATCTTATAGGGTTTCACATGTGTGTCCATTACAGTGTTTTTGAAGTCGTAATTAGCCGAAACAAATTCAAATTTAGCATGAGGAATTTGCGCATAAAGACCATCGATGCCATTGTCGAAATCATGGTTTCCAATAGTGGCGGCATCATATTTTAACATGCTCATTAGTTTAAATTCTAACTCGCCTCCATAATAGTTAAAATAAGGTGTGCCTTGAAAAATATCGCCAGCATCAAGAAGTAAGGTATTCGGATTTTCTTTTCTAATACTTTCTACAAGATTTGCTCTTCTAGCAACACCACCTTTATTTGCATTTCTGCCATCATCTGGACCAAATGGGTCTATATGGCTATGAACATCGTTGGTATGCAATATGGTAATTTGTTTTTGGTTTATTGGAGAAAACGATTGTAATGATAGACCGCCTAACCCAATTAAAGTAGCTCCCGCTGCTGTTTGTTGTATAAAATCTCTTCTCTTCATGATGTGCTACTTTATTTTTATAAATCTATTATCTGCTTTTAAGTTTAAGGTATCAACCTTTGTGAAATAATCAATTAGAATATTGCGAATTTTATAATCCAGAATATGCTTGTTTTCACTTTGTTTAAAAAAGTTCATATTACCACCTCCATTAAACAAATAATCGTGGGTTACAACATTATAAATTTTCTCATCATCAATTGGATGACCTCCTACTTTAGCTTCAATAAGATTAAAATCTTGGTCAGTTTTAATACTTAAACCAGAAATAGGATGAGCTCGCTTACCATTCAATAAATATTGAACCAATTCTTTTACATAAACTCCTTTAAGCTCTGCAACAACAGCAGTGTTTTCAAAAGGCATAATTTGATAGGCAGTTCTGGCTGTAACATTACCTTGTGAAATGATAGAGCGTATACCACCATGGTTTAGAATACTAATATCAATATTTTTTCCAGTTCGGGAATTAAATATAGGGTTTGATAACTCTCTTACTGCATCTGCCATGAAGTTTCCTATAGCGGTATTTAGCTCGCCATCATTTTTTGTATAGGTTGCCATAGCATAGGCTAACGTGCTGTCTAGATTTTTATTAACATGATCTCTAAAAGGTTTTACAAAATCCTCAATAGATTTTAAACCTTCAATAGAATCATTAATTTCAATTCTTTCTCCTTTAATTTTTGTGAGATACATTTCTTGCTTGCAGGAATTAAGGGAGAGAAGCACAACAGCAAGAAGTATTAATCTTATATTCATAGAGTTAAATTGTTATTTCTTTTACAATTAATTATAAAGTTGTTATTTCTGCTTAAAAACAAGGTTAAAGTGAAAGTTTTGGTAACTAATATATACCTTGTTTACTACATTTGCATAAACGCATAAATATAAATGTTTTTAAAACGATTCAAGGAAAAATCAAATCAAAAATATATTAACAGTGTATTAAATTCGAGACAAGTTGTTGTTGACGATAGAAAAATAGACGCTGTAGGTATTGTTTTGAATTTTGATGAATACAGTAATTATGATGAATTGCGAAAGCTGTTTAAAAACATTGGTTTGCATGAAAACAAGGTCAAGTTTGTTGCTTTCGTAACCGATGATAAACTCACTCCAAGTAGTTGGGACACCTATTTTAATCCAAAAAACTTTGGATGGAATGGTAAAATTGATAATGTAGATCTTAACGAATTTATCAATACTGAGTTTGATGCGCTGATTAGTTTTTATAAGGAAGATAATTTAGAGTTAAATCTGGTAACAGCCTTATCTAAAGCAAATTTTAAAATTGGAATCTCAAATTATGACGATCGTTTACACGATTTTATTATTGATGTAAAACCAACCGAAACAGACATTTTTAAAGAAGAATTAATAAAATACTTAAAAGTACTTAATAAAATATAGAATGAATGCATTGATAGGCACAGGCGTGGCTCTTGTAACACCTTTTAAAGAAGATTTAAGTGTAGACCATGAAGCACTTACTAATATTGTAAATTTTAATGTTGAGAATGGTACAAATTATTTGGTAATTAGTGGTACTACTGGAGAGAGTGTCACAATTACTAAAGAAGAAAAAAAGGACATTGTTAGTACAGTAAGTAAAGCAAATAAAGGAAGGTTACCTATGGTGCTTGGCATTGGCGGAAACAATACAGCTGCAGTTATTGATGAAATTAAAAATACCGATTTAAGTGAATTTGCAGCTATATTATCTGTTGCTCCTTATTACAGCAAACCAACTCAAGAAGGGTTTTATCAGCATTTTAAAGCCATATCAGAAGCGTGTCCTATACCTGTGATATTGTACAATGTACCAGGAAGAACAGCTAAAAATATGGAGCCTGCCACAACAATAAGATTAGCAAAGGACTTTCAAAACATTGTAGCCGTAAAAGAAGCAGGAAATAATCAACAACAATACTTGGAGCTCATTAAAAATAAACCAGAAGGGTTTTTAGTGATCTCTGGTGATGATGATTTAGCTTTAGGAACTACTTTGGCAGGAGGAGCAGGTGTTATTTCTGTTCTTGGACAGGCATTTCCAAAGGATTTTTCGAAGATGATCCAGTTAGGTTTAGAAGGGCATTCAAAAGGAGCTTACCAAATACATTGTAAGTTTATGGAAATAACTAGTTTGATTTTTGCCGAAAATAATCCAGCAGGCATTAAAGCTGTTTTTGAAGCATTAGGTTTCTGTCGAGATACAGTAAGATTACCATTAGTACCTGCTTCTCAAGAATTAAAATCTAAAATCAAAAGCTATATAGCTCAGTATTAATTTGTCAAAGAAATAAAGGATTCTGATTTTGGAAATACCTTGTAGCGATTTGTAAAACTATTGTAAACAGTAAGTTGTTAGTTATAAATAGCTATTATGATGATTCAATCAGGAAGTTAATCAACTACATTCGTTTATTTTAAGTGATGCTAGAATAGATTATAAGTTTACAAAAGCATATTATTACAATAACTAGGAAAAAATGATGTTAGCTTATAAGCTGTTTAATACTATAGAGCCGCTTAAAAGTTAAATATTACTTAAACCCTATCTTAAAGGGAAATCTCGTTTTATTTTAGCTTGAAATTATAGTTTTTAAAATACGTTATAAATGCTTATTTTTGCATCCTGTTTAAAATTTATGAAAAGACTTATTTACATTTTAATTATCGCTATAGCATTCAGTTCTTGTAGTGAGTACCAAAAAGCTTTAAAATCAGATGATACTGCTGCGAAGTTTAAATTAGGAACAGATTTATTCGAAGCTGGTAAATATTCTAAGGCTTTACGTTTGTTTGAACAGATTGTTCCTAAATACAGGGGAAGACCACAAGCACAAAAGCTTATGTTTATGTATGGTACTGCGTTGTATAATACTCGTGATTATTATACAGCTAATTACCAAATGGAGCGTTTTGTGAGCTCATATCCTGAAAGTGAAAAGGCAGAGGAAATGGCGTTTTTAGCAGCTAAAAGCTACTATCATTTACCACCTGAGTATAGTAAGGAGCAAAAAGAAACAGTAGAAGCTATAGAGAAATTGCAAAATTTCATCAATTCTTATCCAAATTCAACACGCTTAGAAGAAGCGAGTAAAATGGTTCAGGAGTTAGATTTTAAGTTAGAGACCAAAGCTTATGAAATAGCGAAACAGTATCATACTATAGCACCTCATAATAGAAATTATGAAGCAGCAATAAAAGCTTTCGATAATTTTATATTTGAATACCCTGGTACTTCCTATAGAGAAAAAGCTATGTTTTATAGACTAGACTCTGCATACAACCTTGCTGTTAATAGTGTAGAATGGAAAAAGGAAGATCGTGTTAATAAAGCCCTAGAGCTTTGCAATGGTTTTAAAAGTAAATACACAGAGTCTGAATATATTGAAGATGCTAATAAAATGAATGAAGAGCTTTTAGATCTTCAAAAACAGTACAATACAAAAAGTTAATTTTAATAAAGATGGATTTAAAAAAGGTAAATGCTCCTGTAAATACTGAGACGTACAATCGTAACGAAATTGATGCGCCAACAGAAAATATTTATGAAGCAATTTCTGTAATTGCAAGAAGAGCAGAGCAAATTAATACAGAGATAAGAAAAGAGCTTATCGATAAGTTAGAAGAATTTGCAACTTATAATGACAGTCTAGAAGAAATTTTTGAAAACAAAGAACAAATTGAAGTTTCTAAGTTTTACGAAAAATTACCTAAGCCTCACGCTTTAGCTGTTCAAGAATGGTTAAACGACAAGATTTATTATAGAAATACTGAGGCTGATACTCAAGAATAATTAATGATGTCTGTTTTAAGTGGCAAAAACATACTATTAGGCATTACTGCTGGTATAGCTGCTTATAAAACGGCGTCATTGGTAAGATTATTTATAAAAGCAGGTGCGCATGTAAAAGTGATCATGACACCTGCTTCTAAAGATTTTATTACTCCCTTAACCTTATCCACACTTTCAAAAAATCCAGTTATTTCATCTTTTACTAATGAGGAAGATGAGAATGATATGTGGAATAATCATGTTGAACTAGGTCTTTGGGCAGATTTCTTTCTTATTGCCCCAGCTACGGCCAATACATTATCTAAAATGGCAACAGGAAATAGCGATAATATGTTATTGGCAACATATTTATCTGCTAAATGTCCAGTGTATTTTGCTCCAGCTATGGATCTAGATATGTATAAACATGAGTCTACTAAAAATTCGATTAGTACATTAGAAAGTTTTGGAAATATTATGATTCCAGCTACTAGTGGTGAATTAGCTAGTGGTTTAGTAGGTGAAGGGCGTATGGCAGAACCAGAAGACATTCTTGCGTTTATAGAGAACAATATAATTTCTGGATTACCATTGTATAACAAACAGGTACTTATTACTGCTGGCCCAACATATGAAGCTATAGATCCTGTTAGGTTTATAGGGAATCATTCTA
Organism: Flavobacteriaceae bacterium; assembly: GCA_030148025.1. Classification (GTDB taxonomy): domain Bacteria; phylum Bacteroidota; class Bacteroidia; order Flavobacteriales; family Flavobacteriaceae; genus JASBUG01. The sequence goes on from JASBUG010000030.1 coordinate 46,882, forward strand.
GTGGAAAAATGGGATTTGAAATAGCCAAGGCTGCAGCAAACTTGGGAGCCAAAGTGATTTTGATTACGGGACCAACTCATCAAAAGGTAGATAGTTCTTTAATAAAGGTTTTACCCGTTACTAGTGCGCAACAAATGTATGACACTGTTCATAACCACTTTCAAGCTTCAGATATAGCAATTCTGTCTGCTGCTGTAGCAGATTACAGACCTAAATTTGTTGCAGATAAGAAAATAAAAAAGAAAGATTCTTCGTTAACCTTAGAGTTAGAAAAGACCAAAGATATTTTAGGATCGTTAGGTGAAATCAAAAAAGAACAAATATTAGTAGGTTTTGCTCTTGAGACTAACAATGAACTTAAAAATGCAATTGGTAAACTAAAATCTAAAAATTTAGATTTAATTGTGTTAAATTCGTTAAACGATAAAGGAGCTGGATTTGGTGGAGCCACTAATAAGGTGACAATTATCGATAAGAATGAAAATAGTACTAACTATGGTCTAAAATCTAAGGCAGATGTTGCTATAGATCTTATGCAAGAAATTTTAAAACTATACCATGCGTAAACTTTTATTTTTAATCTCTTTTTTATACTCATTGGCGATAGTATCTCAAGAGTTAAATTGTGAAATTGTTGTAAATGCTCAGTTAACAGGAAATCAAAATGTACAGGTTTTTAGAACGCTGGAAACACAGTTAAAGGAGTTTGTTAATAATACAAAATGGACCAACAGGAATTTTGCACCTAATGAGCGAATTAATTGTAGTATGGTAATAACTATTAATAGTTATAATAATGATGTTTTTCAAGGTTCAATTCAAATAAGATCATCAAGACCAATTTATAACTCGTCATACAGTACTCCTATCTATAATTTTAACGATAGGGATTTTTCATTCCGCTATCAAGAGTTTCAGAACATTATTTATAATCCAACCCAATTTCAGTCTAATTTAGTTTCAGTTCTGGCCTATCATATATATATAGTTTTAGGGATGGATGCTGATAGTTTTGCTCTAAATGGAGGGACTTCACATTTTCAACAAGCTAGAACTATTTTAAATTATTCACAACAAGGAAACTTTAAAGGATGGAAGCCAGAAGATGGATTACAAACAAGGTTTACATTAATCGATAATATCTTATCGCCAACATACAAAGAGTATAGAAGTACTATGTATAACTATCATATTGGCGGTTTAGATGAGATGCACATTAATGCAAAAAATGCTAAGCAAAAGTTGGCAAAAACGATTCAGGATTTAGAGATAATTAATAACAGACGACCAAGTTCGTTTATTTTGCGTGTCTTTTTTGATGCCAAAGCCGATGAGATTGAGGATATCTTTACAGACGGCCCAAGTGTGAGTATTACCGATTTAGTAGCATCATTAACTAAAATGGCTCCAAATTTCTCTACTAAATGGAGTAATATTAATTACTAGTCTTTAATTTATAGTTATTCTTCTAAATTTGTAGTGACGTTTTCTGTGAAGACATATACAAATTTAAACATCTCTAAAGATTGCTTAAAACTCTATCCATAAAAAACTATGCCTTGATTGATGATCTTCAAGTGACTTTTGATGATGGTTTAACCATTATAACAGGAGAAACTGGAGCTGGAAAATCAATTTTATTAGGAGGGTTATCCTTAATTTTAGGAAAGCGAGCAGATTTATCAAGTATTAAGGATGCTTCAAGAAAGTGTATTATAGAAGCTACCTTTAATATAGCTAATTATAATTTAGTATCTTTTTTTGAAGATGAAGATCTTGATTATGAGATCGAAACTATTATAAGAAGAGAAATTCTTCCCTCTGGGAAATCGCGTGCCTTTGTTAATGACTCGCCAGTGAATCTGTCTGTTTTGGCAAATTTAGGAGAGCATTTAATTGATATCCATTCTCAACATCAAACCTTAGAGTTAGCTAATAACGATTTTCAATTTCAGATCATTGATGCTTTGGCAAATAACTCAGTGAATTTACAAGAGTATAAAAAGGAATTGAAAGTTTATAACTCATTAATTAGAACCATTGCGAAATTAAAGGAAGAGAAAGCTGAAGCAATTAAAGAATACGATTATAATCTGTTTTTGTTAAACGAACTAGTAGAAGCTAATCTTGTGTCAGGAGAATTGAGTGAGTTGGAAGATGAATATACAGCTTTAAACAATGTTGAAGAAATTAAGGGAGAATTGCAGTTGTCTTATCAGCTATTGAATGATGAACAAGTTGGAGTTTTACAAGCAATGACAAGTTTAAAAAATAGTCTGCAAAAGCTTTCAGATCTATCCAATAATTATAGCGAACTCTCCAACAGGCTTAATAGTGTATTCATTGAATTAGATGATGTATTTAGTGAAGTGGAAGCTGCTCAAGACGATATAGAAGCTAATCCTGCCAGATTAGAAGAAGTGAATGCCAAGCTTCAAAAATTACACAATTTGCTGTTAAAACATTCTTTTGAGACTGTAGAAGAACTTATTGAGTTAAGAGATGTATTGTCTCAAAAAGTTTTGGCTACAGAATCTATTGATAGCAGCATTTCTGAAAAGGAAATTGAGCTTCAAAAAGCTATTGTATTATTAGAAAAGCAAGCTTTAAATATTCATAATAGTAGAAAAAAAGCCATACCTGTATTAGTCAACCAGCTAAAAGATATACTAGAGAAGTTGGGAATGCCAAATGCTAATTTTGAGATATCTGTAGACCTCTCGGATAAGTTTTATGTAAATGGAAAAGATGATCTGTCATTTTTATTTACAGCAAATAAAGGTGGAGAGTTTAAAGAACTAAAAAAGGCAGCTTCTGGAGGTGAACTTTCTCGTATCATGCTAGCAGTTAAATCTATCCTTGCTAAATATATACAATTACCTACCATCATGTTTGATGAAATAGATACAGGAGTGTCTGGAGAAATATCTCATAAAATGGGAGGGATCATGCAAGAAATGAGTAGAACTATGCAAGTTTTTACAATTACCCACTTACCACAAATAGCAGCTAAAGGAGATGCGCATTATAAGGTTTATAAAACAGATAATGCTAATGAAACAGTTACGCATTTAATGAAATTAAATACCGAAGAACGCATTGTAGAAATTGCTCAAATGTTAGGAGGAAAAGAAACGACAACGTCTGCAATTGCTCATGCTAAGCAATTATTAAATTAGGGTTATTATAAGTTTTGTCAATATAAAAAACTTAATACTACTTGCTTTTGTCTTCAAACTAAAAAAGTATCTTTGCTACTTCAAACTAACTAAAAATAAATATTAGTATGTCATACAATTTATTAAAAGGAAAAAAAGGAATCATCTTTGGAGCTCTAGATTCAAATTCTATTGCTTGGAAAACAGCTGAAAGAGTTCATGAAGAAGGAGGAGAGTTTGTATTGACCAATGCGCCAGTAGCAATGCGTATGGGGCAGATCAATGAGTTGGCAGAAAAAACAGGATCTCAAATAATTCCAGCAGATGCAACATCTGAAGAAGATTTGCAAAATCTGATTGAAAAATCAATGGAAATTCTGGGCGGCAAAATAGATTTTGTTTTGCATTCAATAGGAATGTCAATTAATGTTAGAAAAGGAAAACACTATACAGATCAAAATTATTCATGGACGCAAAAAGGAACAGATGTTTCTGCAATGTCTTTTCATAAAGTAATGCAAACATTGTATAAAAATGATGCCATGAACGAATGGGGAAGTATTGTAGCCTTAACTTATATGGCTGCACAACGTGTGTTCCCAGATTATAATGATATGGCAGATAATAAGGCTTATTTAGAAAGTATAGCAAGAAGCTTTGGATATTTCTTTGGAAGAGATAAAAATGTTCGCGTTAATACGATCTCTCAATCACCAACCCCAACTACTGCAGGGAGTGGTGTAAAAGGGTTTGACGGGTTTATTGCATACGCCGATAAAATGTCGCCACTTGGAAATGCTACAGCAATGGATTGTGCAAATTATACAGTGTCATTATTTAGTGATCTTACAAAGCGTGTTACATTACAAAATCTTTATAATGATGGTGGCTTTAGCAATATGGGAGTAAGTGATGCAGTGATGGAAACCTTTATGAAAGAGTAGTTTAATTAACTTGAAAATAAATTAAAAAAGACCATGTAAATTCATGGTCTTTTTTTGTGGTTATAAAGCAGAATTTTAAACTACATTTTATCGTTAAAAAACACACCGAAAATCGATTCACCGTAAATTTTTTATAGTTCAACGATTAATGGGTTAATAATCATGAATTTATAGTAATATGCACGTGATTTTCCTTAATCACTAAAAATATAAACTTAACTAAATATTGATTAATATGAAAAAAATTACGCTATTAATGACACTACTTATGTTGTCGTTTTCTTTTTATGGACAAACCTATCTTGACGAAAGTTTTGAAGGATCTTTTCCTCCTGCTGGGTGGTTTGATCAAGCTGGATCTGGAGATGTTGCTAATAATTCTTGGTTATTAAGTACTTCAGGAGTAGCCAATCCAGATATTGATGGGGCAAATTTTGGAGATCAAGCAGCTTTTTTTAACGATTATTCTGGAGTTAATGATAAATGGTTAATAGCTCCTGTAGATTTAACTGGGGCTGGAGCTCCCTCTTCTCCAGAGTTTACTTTTTATGAAATGACTCAATATACTACTTATGCAACTGTAGGTGTATATTATGCAACTGATTTTGATGGAACAAATGCGGCCTCGGCAAACTGGGTAGCTTTGCATGGACCAGGAGATAGTTCTGATGCACAAGATGCTTGGACTATTAGAGGACCATATGATTTATCCGCTTTTAAAGGTTCAACCATTCATATTGGTTTTAGATATATTGGTGAGAATCATTCTGAATGGTATATAGATGATGTACTAGTAAGGGACACTCCTACTTGTGTGGAACCATCTTCAGGATCAATCTCTAGTATTATGCCTACGAGTGCAAGCTTTAGTTGGACTAAGGGGCCAGGAGGTACAGAAACTACATGGGATGTTGAGCTAGTTGATATAACGGCTGGGCAAACACATGAAGGAACAGGACCAGCAACACCAACAGTGGTTAGCACTTCAAGTAATCCTTACTCGTTTACATCGTTAACACCTGGAAATTCTTATGCAGCTTATGTTAGAGCTGATTGTGGTGGAGGTGATAAAAGTAACTGGACAGGTCCTTTTACTTTTATAACTGGAGCTAGTAATGATGAATGTGCTAACGCTCAAGTAATAGTGCAAGAGGTAGAAATTGCTACTGCTGCTGGGGCTACAGCTCATAGTGGAACTATTATTAACGCTTCAAATTCGGGAATTGATGGATGTTCTCCACTTTCTACAGCAAATGATGATGTTTGGTTTACTTTTGAAGCTGTAACACCTGGAGTAAACATAACGTTAGATACACCTGGTTTTGATGGTGTTCTTCAATTATTTACTAGTGATGATTGTGGCACATTTACTCCATCTAGCTCAGGGATTTGCCAAGATAATAATGGAGCAGGAGCGACAGAAGAAATAGTAACGACTTTAACAGAAGGAACAACTTATTATGTTAGAGTGTATCAATGGGAAGCCACAGTACCTGCTAATGGTAATTTTACTATTAAAATTTGGTCTTCTGAGTCATTAAGTACTGAGAAAGCAGAAATCAATGAGTTTAGATTATATCCTAACCCAGTGAGTGATAACTTAAATGTAAAAGCTCAAAATACTATAGAGAATATCTCTGTGTATAACATGTTAGGACAAGAAGTTATGCGTCAAATGCCAAATAAAATGGATGCAAAAGTAGATATGACTGCATTACAAACTGGAACTTATTTTGTGAAAGTTACTATTAACGGTACTACTGAAACAAAACGAATTATTAAACGATAAGTTTAAAATAGATATAATAAAAAGCCTCGTATTTGCGAGGCTTTTTTTATAGGTGCAATTTAAGTTGTTATCCCAATTAGGTTAATTACCTTTGTGTATATGAAAGCAAGCGACATTTCATTTATAATTCCTATTTATAACAGGCCAGAGGAAGCTCAAGAGCTATTAGAGAGTTTTAAGAATTTAAAAGGAGATAATAATTTTGAAATAGTGATAATTGAGGATGGTTCCTCAATTACCTCTAAAGCGGTTGTAGAGTCTTATTCAAATCAATTAAACATATCGTATTTTTTTAAAGAGAATTCAGGACCTGGGGACTCTAGAAACTATGGTATGCAGAGAGCCAAAGGGAGTTATTTTATAATATTGGATTCTGATTGTGTATTGCCCGAACTTTACCTTGTAAATGCATTAAAGAGTCTAAATGAGAATTTTGTAGACTGTTTTGGAGGTCCAGATGCAGCGCATAGTTCTTTTAGTAATATTCAAAAGGCAATTAACTTTTCAATGACCTCTTTTATTACCACGGGAGGTATTAGAGGGAAAAGCTCAAGTGTTAATAAATTTCAACCCAGAAGTTTTAATATGGGGCTTTCTAAAAAAGCTTTCGAAGCTACAAAAGGCTTTGGTAGAATTCATCCAGGAGAAGACCCAGATCTATCAATAAGACTCTGGAAACTAGGTTTCGAGACTAAATTAATTCCAGAAGCTTTTGTATATCACAAGCGAAGAATATCTTGGTCTAAATTTTATAAACAAGTCTATAAATTTGGCTCGGTGCGTCCAATCTTAAACGTATGGCATCCAGATACAAAAAAGATTACATATTGGTTTCCGGGGATGTTTTGTTTAGGATTTATTGTAGCTATTATTTGTATTGGTTTTGGTATTTATTTGCCAATTTATTTTTATGCACTATATTTTGTATTAAGTTTTTTAATGGCTTTAGGAAGTACTAAAAATATAATAGTTTCAATATTAGCTATCTTAGCAATAGTGATTCAATTTTTTGGTTATGGATATGGTTTTTTAAAATCGAGCATCAGGCTTACAATATCAAAAAAGAGCATTGAAGAAAGATTTCCTCATTTATTTTTTAAAGTATAAAAGTGACAAATACAAAGCAGAGATTACTTTCCTATTTTAAAAGCAAGAAACTAAATGTGTTCTTGTTATTTTTAATATTAGCATTATTGTTTTCTGTCTTATCAAAATTATCGGTGAGGTATACGCAAACGTTTACCTTTAAAGTAAAACCAATAGGAGTTCCCGAAAGCAATGTTATTATAAGCGACACTAGTAATGTCATGAAAATTACGATGACTAGTTTTGGATTTAAACAGCTTAAGTACCATTTTATAGATCCGGAAATAGAAATAGATTTTCGGGATCTTAATAAAACAAAAACAAATTATGTATGGACCAAGCAAAATGGGTTTTTAGGGATTGCTCGTCAATTTGATGCTAATGTAAGTGTAGAAAATATTACGCCAGACACCATGTTGTTTAGATATGATGTCAATGCAGTTAAGATGGTGCCACTAGCCTTGAATTCAGATATAACATATACACCAGGGTATGACTTGGTAGATGAGTTTCAATTAACACCAGATTCAATTAAGGTTATTGGTCCCAAAGTATTGCTAGACTCTATAGTTGAAGTAAAAACTGAAAAGCTAGAACTTGAGGATATAAATAATAATATTCAACAAGATATTAATTTGGATTTGCCTGATGTTACTACAAAGGGTGTTAGTTTTTCAGAAGTTAAAACTTTAGTTACGGGTAATGTAGAGCGTTTTACTGAAGGCACTATTAGTGTGCCTGTAAATGTTGTAAATGTACCTAGTAATATAGAGATCAATTATTACCCAAAGCGTATTCCAGTAGTGTTTTATACGAGTTTAAGCAATTTTAAGGCGATCTCATCAAGTAGTTTTATTGTAGAATGTGATTATAATAGTTTAAACCAAGCAAATACATTTTTAATACCTCAAATTGTTCAGAAACCATCGCAAGTAAAATCTGCTAAGCTTGATGTTAAAAGAGTAGAGTTTATATTAATAAGATAATTATGGCGATTAAAGTTATTGGTTTAACAGGTGGAATTGGTAGCGGAAAAACGACTGTTGCAAACATGTTTAATGAACTTGGTATACCCATTTATATTGCTGATGTTGAGGCAAAGGCTCTTATGAATCGCTCTAAGGTTATTAAGCGCAAGCTAATACAGTTATTCGGTAAAGATGCATATTCAGGAAATGTATTGAACAAGCCTTACATAGCCAATAAAATATTTAATGATAAAGAGCTTCTTCAAAAAATGAACGCTATTGTTCACCCTAAGGTTGCATCACACTTTAAGCGATGGCTGTCGAAGCAAACTTCCAATTACGTTATTAAGGAAGCGGCAATCATATTTGAAAATGGAACTCATCATACGTTTGATGCTATAATTACAGTTACGGCACCAATAGAGGTAAGAATAAATCGGGTAATTGACAGAGATGGTTCTTCAAAAGAAAAAGTTGAAGCTATTATTAAAAATCAATGGACAGATGCTCAAAAGGTAGCGTTATCACACTTTGTAATTGAGAATATCGATATTGAGAAGACCAAAGAGCAAGTCGATGAAATCCACAATAAAATCCTTAAAACGATCTGTTAAATATTACATTTTAACATTTGTGTTAATGTAAGGTTAAATGCCATTCTATCTAAATGTTAAAATACTAATTTTGAACGATGAGTAAGAAGCTATTCGTCCTTTTAGTAATATTAATGAGTTTGTCGCTTGTCGGAATAATTTTTGTTCAGGCGTATTTTATTAATAATACTTTTAAAAATAAGGAAGAGCAATTTACTGTTAGTGTAAAGAAGGCTTTAACCTATACATCTAATAGAGTTGCTGAGATTGAATACAACAAGTACTTTGAAAAACTTAATGAGGTATTAGCAAAGGGAGGACAGCCAGATACTACAGATTTAAGAAACATTACCGTTTATAAGAAGAATGAAGATATAAACGAATTAGTTATATTTAATACAGGGATTTTAGAAGAGAATTTTAAAATTCCATCGCTCATTGACATAAGTTTAGATAGTTTAAATTTTAGTAAGTATACAGGTTTTACCTCTACACAGGTTTTTAAAAATACCGACTTAGATGGAGGCATGGCAATAAGCCCAGAAAGATCTTTTCAGAAAATATTTGCTTTAGACAAGTTGATGAAAAAGACCTTTGAAGCACAGATTATTGCTGAAGCTCAAAACACACCAATACATTATAGAGTTTCTAAGGGAATAGTTAGAAAGTTACTTAGAAAAAAGCTGTTAGAGGATGATATAGATGTTGATTTTGAATTCGCTATTTATCATAAAGATCTTGCTACCAAAGTACAAACGAACAATTTTGAATTACAAAAATTCCCAACTGTTGGTGTGCCAATTTTTCTAGATAATAATGATGAGAGTGATTATAAGCTCTATGTTAATTTTCCTCAGCGAAACAAGTTTATTTTCTCATCAATTATTGGGATGGCATTATTATCTGTAGTATTTACTATTATTATAATAATTGCGTACTCAAGTGCTTTGTATCAATTAATAAAACAACGTCAAATATCTCAAATCAAGACAGATTTTATTAATAATATGACGCATGAGTTTAAGACGCCAATAGCTACAATCAACCTAGCCTTAGATGCTATTAAAAATCCTAAGGTAATTGTTGATGAGGAAAAAGTGAGGCGTTATTTGGGAATGATAAAAGACGAGAATAAGCGTATGCACGCTCAAGTTGAAAATGTACTTAGAATATCTAAACTAGAAAAGAACGAACTTAATATTAGTAAAGAAAGAGTTGATTTGCATGACTTGATTAATGATGCTATTACTCATATTGAATTAATAGTTGAGAATAGAGATGGTTATATTAATACGCATTTAGACGCTAAAAGTTTTGAAGTTTTAGCCAATGAAACTCATTTTACTAACGTTATAGTTAATATGCTAGACAATGCTGTTAAGTATTCTAGTGATAAACCAAAAATAGATGTTTATACAGAAAATGTTGGAAACAACATTTTAGTTAAAATAAAAGACCAGGGTAACGGTATGTCAAAAGCCGTTCAAAAAAAGGTGTTCGAAAAGTTTTATAGAGAACACACAGGTGATGTGCATAATGTTAAAGGCCACGGTTTAGGTCTGGCATATGTTAAAAGAATTGTAGATGACCATCAAGGTCATGTTACTGTAGAAAGTGAAAAAGGAAAGGGTAGTACCTTTATAATAAAATTACCATTAATATCATAATATAGTTATGGAAGAACAAAACAAGAAAATACTTTTAGTTGAAGACGATCCAAATTTTGGAACCGTTTTAAAAGACTACTTAACAATGAACGATTACGACGTTGTTCATGCTAAAAATGGTATGGAAGGCTTTGAAAAGTTTAAAAAAGATGATTACGATCTTTGCATTTTAGATGTCATGATGCCTTATAAAGACGGATTTACTTTAGCAAAAGAAATACGTGAAAAGAATACAGAAGTACCTATTATTTTCTTGACGGCCAAAGCTATGAAAGAAGATGTATTAAAAGGCTATAAAGTAGGAGCAGACGATTACTTAAACAAACCTTTTGATAGTGAAGTGTTATTAATGAAGATTAAGGCTATTATGCAGCGTAAAGCTACAGATAGTGTCGCAGATAGTAAACAGTTTGAGTTTGAAATTGGACAATTTCATTTAAATTCTAAACTTCGCTTTTTACGATATAAAGGTGGAGAACCTGTTAAATTATCACCAAAAGAAAACGAATTATTACGTTTATTGGCACTTCATGAAAATGATTTAATGCCTCGAGAGTTGGCCTTAACTAAAATATGGAGAGACGATAACTATTTTACATCTAGAAGTATGGATGTATATATTGCAAAATTGCGTAAGTATTTAAAAGTTGACGAGAATGTTGAAATTTTAAATATTCACGGAGAAGGCTTCAGATTAGTCGTGAACCAAAAAGCTTAACTAATTTAATTTTTAAGTTGTTAATTGTAAAAAAGCCAGTTATAAGTAACTGGCTTTTTTATGTTAATACTTTGTAAGATCATCAATGGCAAAAGCATTGTTATATGAATCTGAATTGATAGACTCATTTTCACTAGAGTCATAATCAACTAGTATATGCCATTTATCTTGAGTCTTTATGTGAATTACATGGAATTTTCCATAGAATGATCTTGCATCTGGTGTGTCTGGATTTCTGGTAAATCTAAATATACCGCGTTCTGATGCTTTTGTATCATTACAGATACGCTCTAGAAATCTAAAAGAAATAGTTTCTTTATTTTTTTTGTGTTCCCAGTTTTTTTGGTAACCGTTTATATATGAGGTTTTACCTTTTATAGATTTTGAGTTTCCACTAACTCTTATAAAATCTTCAGCATGCAGAGTTCCAAATAGATTATGGTCAGACGTTTCAAAGGCTTTAGTAAAGTTTGCCCAAATTTGGTTATTTATTTCTTTTAAGCATTTAGTGTTCTGCGCAGCAGCATTTTTAAATACTATTAAAGCCAAAAAGCACAGTAATAATTTAGTGGTTTTCATTTGTTGAGCAATGTTTAGTTATATGCTCAATAATATACTTAATATCAGTGGTGTAATCAAACCATTTAACATTTTCATCTTTCCGCCACCAGGTAAGTTGTCGTTTGGCAAAGCGTCTCGAATTTTTTTTAATCTCAGAAACTGCAAACTCAAAAGACCATTCGTTATTAAAATATTTAAATAATTCTTTATAACCCACGGTATTAAGTGCATTGAGGTGTTGATGTGCAATTAATAACTTTACTTCGGCTTCTAAACCTTGCTCTATCATAATATCTACACGTTTATTAATCCTATTATAAATAATGTCTCTATCGGCTGTTAAACCAATAGTAATTGTTTTAAAGTTTCGTTTTGGTTTTGCTTGATCTAAAAATGATGAATAAGGTTTTTTAGTGCCAATACATATTTCCAAAGCTCGTATAAGACGATGAGGATTATCTAGTGCAATGTTATTGTAAGATTTAGGGTCTAATATTTTTAGTTGTTCCTGAAGTGATTCTATTCCTTCTAACTCTAGTTTTTGGTTTAATGTGTTCCTAATAGAACTATCTACTTTAGGAAAATTATCCAACCCTTTACTAACAGCATCAACATAGAGTCCAGAACCACCTACCATTATAACAACATTCTGTGTTTTAAAAAGTGATTCAAGAAGATGAATAGCATCTTTTTCAAAAGCACCAACACTATAACTGTCTTCAATAGATTTATGATGAATGAAATGATGTTTAGCTTGAGACAATTCTTCTTCAGTAGGAGCAGCGGTACCAATGCTCATCTCTTTAAAGAACTGACGAGAGTCTGCCGAGATAATTTCGGTATTAAAATGTTGGGCTAGTTTTATGCTTAGTGCTGTTTTCCCAATAGCAGTTGGGCCAACAATAGAAATCAAATAGTTATTCATCATTTAATCGTTCACCACAATTATAACAAAATTCGGCATTGTCTCTATGCGTAGCAACCATACAATTAGGGCACGATTGCGTATTTGTATGGATATCTTTTTTAGATCTTGTCATTTCAGAGGACACAATTCCTGTTGGAATAGCAATAATACCATAACCCATGATCATAATTATTGAAGCAATAAATTGCCCTAAAGGTGTAATAGGAGCAATATCTCCATAACCTACTGTGGTAAGGGTTACAATAGCCCAATATACGCTTCGCGGGATACTGTTAAAACCACTATCCTGATCGCTTTCTACCAAATACATAATAGTACCTAATATGATACAAAGTATAAGTACAAAAGATAAGAATACTGCTATTTTAGCTCTACTTGCTTTTAATGCGCGAACAAAGTTGGTGGATGCTCCAATGTAACGTGCCAGTTTTAATATTCTGAAAATACGCATCAATCTTAATGCCCTTAGAGCAACCAGAGAATGTGATGAGCCTCCAACTAATATAATAGATAAGTATTTAGGAATAGTAGATAAGAGATCGATAACACCATAAAAGCTAAAAACATATTTCCAGGGCCTTTTAACAGCAATGATTCGACCTATATATTCGATACTGAATAAAATTGTAATAACCCATTCAGCAGTGTTTAAAAAATCGTGGTATTTAGCATCAAAGCTATCAACACTTTCAAGCATTACTAATAAAATACTTGCTAGAATAACAATAAGTAAGACCATGTTGAAGAGCTTCCCCATTGGTGTATCTGCTTCATATAATACTTCATGAAGCTTATGTCTCCAGTTGTTTTTCACGTTCTTTTACTCAAAAAAAGGTTTATATAAATGTAAGAAAAGTTTAAGTATTATTTAAATTAGTGTCTAACTTGATGATCTTTAGCTTTTTGCGCTTGTGCCTTAAATAGGTTTGAATGATATGCTGGTTATCTCTATTATGCTGCATTGGTGTGATAATAGATTGTAATACTTCTATGTTAGTAATTTGATAATTCAAATTATAGAAACCATAACCTTTAAAAATACCATCTTCTATTAAAATAGCACTACGTTCATCTACTGCACGTCCACGGTCTATTATAACCATGTTTTGATTTTCAAAACGGTGATAATCTATAACTTCAATGGCGCGTTTGTTGTATTCGTGTATGTGTTCTTCATCAATACAGGCTCCAAGGCACTGTTTAATTGTATAGTTAAAACAGTTTCCGCTGGTATAGTGAAGTCCGGTTAGTTTTTGACAAAGATTATGTTCTTCTGTAGCTCTTGAGATAAAGCTTTTTGCACTTTTCATATTTGAAAAAGTGGTTATCGGTTTTTCTTTGCCGTTTACTCTGCCAACTTTTAAGTTAATATAGCCGTTGTCATCAGTAAAACTAAATAGGCCATGTGAAAAAATATTCCGTTTTAATGCTCTGTTAAAAAAGGGTTTGTTGCGTTTTATTTCTTCACTTTCCTTTAAAAGGGCAACCAATTCGCTACCAGTATCTTCATAAGTAACTGCTGCAACATGCAGTTGCATTTTCTTTGACTTAGGGTTGTCGCTAGTGAAATGTTGATTGACCCGCTTTCTAATATTTTTACTTTTACCTATGTATACAATTTCTCCTTCAGCATTATGCATATAATAAACTCCTGTAATAGAAGGTAGCGATTCTATAATATCAAGAAGTCTTGGTTCCATTTGATATTTAGGCTCTAAACGAATGGATTCTTGTATAATTTTTTTATCAAGATCTTTAGCCAATAGCATTTTAAATAGCTGTACTGTAGCTTGTGCATCTCCAGCAGCACGATGTCGATCGCTAACAGGAATACCAAGTGATCTGGTTAATTTTCCTAAGCTGTATGATGGTTGATCTGGAATTAGATCCTTTGCTAACTCTACAGTACAAAGGGTTTCCTTGCTAAAATCAAAACCTAAACGTTTAAATTCGGTTCTAAGAATTCTGTAATCAAACTTTGCATTATGCGCTACCAGTATAGAACCTTCGGTAATTTCAACAATACGCTTGGCAACCTCATAGAATTTTGGAGCATTTCGTAGCATATTACTATTGATACCAGTAAGGTTTACTACAAACGGTTGGATTTCTCTTTCTGGGTTTATTAGTGAAATAAACTGGTCGGTTATGGTATGACCATCAAATTTATAGATTGCAATCTCAGTAATACCTTCTTCATTGTATTTTCCTCCTGTAGTTTCTATGTCTAAAATTGCGTAAATATCTCTATATCTTTAAATTGAATAATTTCTAGCCCCAAATATACTACTTCCTACACGTACCATGGTACTACCACAATCTATGGCTAATTTATAGTCACCACTCATACCCATTGAAATGGTTTGTAGATTACAATTCTCTGTTTTTATTTCTTGTAATTTATTGAAAGTGTTTTTCAAAAAAGTGAATTCTTGTTGCAATTGTGTTTGATCATCTGTAAATGTTGCCATACCCATAACGCCTACAACCTTTATATTCTTAAGTGAACTAAATGCTTCTGATAACAAAATTTTTTCCGCTTCTTCTGCGGTCATTCCAAACTTTGACTCCTCCGTGGCGATCTTAATTTGTAGCAGGCAATTAATTATACGATCATGCTTTAAGGCTTGTTTGTCGATCTCTTTTAGGAGTTTAAAATTGTCAACACCATGAATCAAGCTCACAAACGATGCCATATACTTTACTTTGTTTCGTTGTACATGTCCTATCATATGCCAATCAACATCTGTAGGCATTTGAGGCTGTTTGTCAACCATTTCCTGAATTTTATTCTCACCAAAAATACGTTGACCAGCATTATAAGCTTCCTTTAGGTCGCTAATAGGCTTGGTTTTTGAAACAGCAACCAGCGTAACATGTTCTGGAAGTTGTGATTTTATATGGATAAGGTTCTTTGTAATGCTCATATTAAAATTCATAAATAGTTACACCACTTCTTAATTTTGGTTCAATAAATGTGCTTTTTGGTGGCATAGTAAGTCCTTCATCAGAAATAGACTTTATCTCATCTATAGTAATTGGAACCAAACCAAACCCTACTTTAAACTCACCACTATCAACCTTACTTTTAATGGTCACCAAATCATTTTTACCATGTGAATAATCTAAACGTTGGTCATTACGCATGTCATTAATCCCTAAAATTGGTTCAAGTATGGTTCTGTAAAGTAATTGCGTATCTAGTGCATCAAGTGCATTGTTTATGTCGTAATTATCTTTTCTTAAGTAAAGCGAATAAAATTCGCCATCTAAATACATACTAAAATGATGTTTTTTAGTGGGTTTGTAAAGCGTAGTACCCCTATTTTCTATGCGGTACATAGTGTCTAGCTTAATTAAGAAGGCTTCTTTTGATAGTCCGTTCAAATCTGTTACTAAGCGATTGAATTCGTAGATTCTTAAATCAGATTCAGGAATTAAATAACTCATAAAAAAGTTGTAAGGTTCGTCTCCCTTATGATCTTTATTTTTTTCTTTTAAATCCTTCCCTAGTAAGCTTGACGAAGCCGATCTATGATGTCCATCAGCAATATATAGCTGTTGTACCGCTTCAAACTGATTTCTAATTTTATCAATAGAATCTGCATCATCTACAATCCATAGTGAATGTGTATCTCTGTAGGTTGTAGTAAACTCATATTCGGCTCTTTCCTTTTGTTTTTCAGCTATAATGCTTGCTATAACAGTATTGTCTGGGTAAGTAACCAATACGGGTTCGGCATTAAACCCCACTGTTTTTAAGTACTTTTTAAAGGTTTTTTCTCGATATTCAATAGTATCTTCATGCTTTTTAATAATATTGCTTTCATAATCAAGAGTGCTAGTAGCAGCTACAATACCATTGAATACGTGTTTTTCTCTGTTAACAATCCTATATACATAGTAACAAGGTTTATCATCCTGAATAAACACGTTATCCTCTTTAAATTCTAAATACCTGTTCCTTACCAGATTGTAACGCTCTTTTCCTTTTAACTCTAAGTGGTATTTATAACCAGGATTTACAATATGCAAAAACGAAAAAGGATTATAGTCTAGTCTTGCTTCTCGCTCTGCTTGTGTATAAGTTTGATATGAGCGTGAAGCTACAAGACTTACTTTGTCTCGTGTTGGGCGTACTGCTTTAAAAGGAATTATTTTGGCCACAAAAATGTATTATGCAAATTGTTTTGCTACTTTTTCAGCTTTTCTACTTTCAGAATAATCATAGAATCCTTCACCAGATTTCACGCCTAGTTTTCCAGCTCTAACCATATTTACAAGTAAAGGACAAGGCGCATATTTTGGGTTTTTAAATCCGTCGTACATAACATTTAAAATAGACAAGCATACATCTAAGCCAATAAAATCAGCCAATTGTAATGGTCCCATTGGGTGTGCCATACCAAGTTTCATAACCGTATCTATTTCCTGAACTCCGGCAACACCGTTATAAAGTGTTTCAATAGACTCGTTTAGCATTGGCATTAATATTCTGTTAGCAACAAATCCTGGATAATCGTTTACCTCTACTGGTATTTTACCAAGGGTACGAGACATTTCCATAATGGTATTTGTAACCTCGTTACTAGTGTTGTACCCTCTAATAATCTCAACAAGTTTCATTATTGGTACAGGATTCATAAAGTGCATTCCTATTACCATATCTGGTCTTGAAGTTACTGCAGCTATTTGTGTAATAGAAATAGAAGAGGTGTTAGTAGCAAGAATGGTATCGTCTGGACAATCTTGATCGAGTTGCTTAAAAATATTTAGTTTAAGGTCGATGTTCTCTGTAGCAGCCTCAACAACTAAACCTGCATATTCTACGCCTTCAGTAATGCTTGTAAAGGTAGTAATGTTGCCTAAAGTTTCGTTTTTATCAGCTTCGGTAATTCTTTCTTTAGCAACCATTCTGTCTAAGTTCTTGGCAATAGTATCAATGCCTTTTTTAAGAGCTGCCTCACTAATATCGATTAGTTGAACTTTAAATCCACTTTGAGCAAACGTGTGCGCAATACCATTTCCCATGGTTCCTGCTCCAATTACTGCTACGTTCTTCATATAATAATTCTTTTTTGCTCCCTAGTTATAAGGGAAATTTATGTATAAAAGTTAATTAGTTCTTTAATTAAAAACATGCTATAATTTGATGCGCAACTCTAAGCGCTTCAGTACCATCGTAAAGTGTTACAATTGGTTTGGTATTGGTATTTATAGCATGAGCAAAGGTTTCCAATTCGTCTAATATTGCATTGTTATTTGCAATTTCAGGATTATCGAAATAAATCTGTTTTTTTACGCCTTCAGCATTTTGAAGTATCATATCAAAATCGCCAGGTACTTCAGGAGCATCTTTCATTTTAACTACTTCACAACCCTTTTCAAGGAAATCTACAGAGATATACGCATCTTTTTGAAAGAAGCGTGTTTTTCGCATATTCTTTAATGAAATTCGGCTTGCTGTTAAATTAGCAACACATCCATTTTCAAACTCAATACGTGCGTTGGCAATATCTGGGGTGTCACTAATAACTGAAACACCACTAGCTGAAACATGCTTTACTTTAGATTTGACCACACTTAAAATAATGTCAATATCGTGGATCATTAGATCAAGAACCACAGGAACATCAGTACCACGCGGATTGAATTCGGCCAAACGGTGCGTTTCAATAAACATTGGATTTACCACCTGATCTTTTACTGCTATAAATGCAGGATTAAATCGCTCTACATGTCCAACCTGACCTCTTAAGTTGTTTTTTGCTAAAAGCCGCCTAATCTCTTCAGCCTCTTCAATGGTATTTGTAATAGGCTTTTCTATAAAAATATGTTTGCCTTTGGCTATGGCTTGTAACGCACAATCGTAGTGCGATAATGTTGGTGTTACAATATCTACCATATCTACAGCTTCAATTAAAGCTTCAATAGTATTAAAGTATTTATAACCAAATTCTGCCTCTACATTTTTGGCATTGGTTTCATCAGCATCATAAAAGCCAACGAGTTCATATTTTTCTGATTGATTAAGAAGTCTTAAATGAATTTTTCCAAGGTGGCCAGCACCTAGTACTCCTGCTTTTAGCATTGTTTTTTGTTTTCAACAAAAATAAGATTTTTTATGTGTTTTTTTACGCTTTTCATATTTAAAAAAATATTCAAAATCAAGTTTTTTTAGACTAACATTTTGGCTAATTTTAGCAGCCAAACAACATTCTATTGAAAGATACATTTAAGCATAAAGGACTTCGGCAAAAACTGGTTAATGTTATTAAAGCAAAAGGCATTAAAGATGAAAAGGTATTGCAGGCTATTGGTAACATACCTAGGCATTTGTTTATGGATTCTAGTTTTCTAGACCATGCTTATCAGGATAAGGCGTTTCCTATTGCTGCAGATCAAACTATTTCACAGCCTTACACGGTAGCTTTTCAGACAGAATTACTAGAAGTGAATAAAGGAGACAAAATTTTGGAGATTGGCACTGGTAGTGGATATCAGGCTGCTGTTTTGTGTGAAATTGGCGCTAAGGTGTATAGTATAGAAAGGCAACAAACGCTATTTAAAAAAACGAGTAAGTTTTTGCCTAAATTAGGATATATGCCAAAAAAGTTGATTTTTGGAGATGGCTATAAAGGACTTCCTGAAGAAGCTCCTTTTGATGGTATTATTGTAACTGCTGGAGCGCCATTTGTACCAAAACCATTGTTAGCACAATTAAAAATTGGAGGCCGTTTAGTCATTCCTGTTGGTGATGATGTGCAAACCATGACACTATTTATTAGAAAAGGCCCTAAAGAGTTTGAAAAACACGAACTGGGAGATTTTAGATTTGTACCACTTCTAGAAGATAAGAATTAGTAATGTGAATTGATTTGGATTTTTAATATCTTGGTGGTTCACTTACAACCAACCAATCATGATTAAAAAGCTATTTTCTCTATTATTAGGTCTATCAATTACTACAGGTTTTTCTCAAAAATTGCAAAAGCAAGATTTAGATAAACTATCACTACAATATGCTAAGGATTCATTTGACGAATTGAAAGAGTTTTTTAGTATTTCTAATGATGCTAATTACCCAGAGCAAATAGAACCCAATGTAAAATGGTGTGAGGCGGCATTTGCAAAGAGAGGATTTAAAACACAACGTTTAGAAACCGAAACAGTACCACTTTTATTGGCAACCAGAGAATATCCGAAAGCTAAGAAAACGGTCTTAGTTTATTTGCAAATTGACGGTCAACCAGTTGATACTGTTAAATGGCACCAACCAGACCCATATATTCCTGTACTAAAAGAAAAGGATGCTAATGGTAGTTGGAATATTATTCCTTGGGATAATTTAAAAGGCAATATGAATAGAGATTGGCGTATTTTTTCTCGTTCAGCTTCTGATGCACGTGGTCCAGACATGATGTTTTTGAAAGCCATGGATATTTTAAATGATTATGATTATTTGCCAAATTATAATCTAAAGGTGATCTTGGATTTTGAAGAGGAATTAGGGTCTCCAAGATTACCAAAAGCGGTTTTGGATAATAAAGAGGCTTTAGCAGCCGATATGCTGGTTATTTTTGATGGACCTAGACATTTATCAAATCAACCAACGTTGAGTTATGGAGCTCGAGGTATTGCACAAATTTCATTAGAAGTGATTGGCCCAAGAAGTCCTTTACACAGTGGTAATTATGGTAATTATGCTCCCAATCCAGCTATGAAATTATCTCAGCTATTAGCTACCATGTGGCATGAAGATGGTCGTGTAGCTATTCCTGGATGGTATGATGGCATTACCATAAGTGATGATGTAAAAGCTATTTTAAAGCAAGTGCCTGATGATGAAGCACAAATTCAAAAGGATTTTGGAATAGCACATACCGATAATATTGGTAATAATTTTCAAGAAGCTATTCAGTATCCAGCTTTAGGAATTCTTGGTATAGAAGCTGCCTGGGTGGGCAAGGAAACGAGAACCATTATTCCTGCAACTGCTATAGCCGAAATGAATATTCGATTGGTTAAAGAAACTAATGGAGATCATATGGTTAAATTAGTACGTGATCATGTTAAAAAACAAGGCTATCATTTAATAGAAGGAGAACCTACGGAAGACGAACGAATGACTTATAAAAAATTGGCACGTTTTAATTCTAAAGTCTCATACGGGGCTTTCAGAACAGAGTTTGATACCGAAGTTGGGGAGTGGTTAAGAAAAGGCATGCGTTATGCTTTTGGAGAAGACCCTATTCAAATTAGAACAATGGGAGGATCAATTCCAATTTCACCGTTTGTAATTACTTTGGGGATACCAGCAGTAGGTGTTCCTACTGTAAATCCTGATAATAATCAGCATAGCCCGAACGAAAATATTCGTTTAGGAAATTATATAGATGGAATAAAAACTATTACAGCTATTTTGATGCAGAAGTTTTAATCAGGAATTTCAATTGTTTTTTTCATGGCATAATCATCCATAATAAAACCATTGCCAATATCTTTTTGTACAGCTCCCATATTAACAAAACCAACTTTTTCATAGGCTTTAATTGAATTGGTGTTGTATTTATTTACCGTGAGAGATACAGATTTGCAACTTAGATCCTGCGCTCTCTTTTCAACAAATAGCATTGCAGTTTTACCAATTTTTAATCCACGATGATCAGAGCGAATATATATTTTGCTCAAAAATAGATCATCGTCATTATGTTTTATAGACAAGTAGCCAATAGTTTCTTGATTAAAATTGATGATGTAATATTCAAAACCATTTTCAACTTGGTGTTTCATTGCTTCAGCAGTCTGAAACTTATTAACCATGTATTCTACTTGAGCTTGTCCGATAATAGGCGTATAATGCTCATGCCAAATAACATGGGCCAAATGTGCCATACGCTCAAAATGAATTGGGAGTTCAGCTATTACAATCTCAGTCATTATATACTATTTTTCAAAAGCACTGTTTAAAGTTTGTTTGCCTCCAACAACGGGAATTACTAATTGTGTTTTATCAAGATCGATAGTCAACTCTGTTCCCGGAGCAGGATGTAGGGTATATTCTTTATCACTTGAAAAGATCATCAACCCTATTTGTTGTCCAGCTTTAATAATTTGATCATCAGGTTGCAGGTCAAAAGATACTGTATAGAATTTTCCTTTTTTTAAAGGTTCTCCTTTTGTTAGTGAACTGTGGTTTTGAGGATCTGCCCAACCACGAGTAATAATGTTATCGGTAATTTTTGTTCTTCTACCGTTATTCCAAGGTAATGATACTAACCAAACAGATAAATTCGCAGCAGGCTTACTACTAGCTACTGAAACTGTTATTTTTGGAACTCCTGAAATATGCACATCTTTAGTAAATTTAGGAGTTACGTATAATAAACGATGTTCTGTTTCATCTGCTTGAGCTAAAGCACTTCCTTTAAATGAATAGTTGTCTACTAAACTTTCTTTTCCTTGGCCATTGCTTGATGTTGTTTGTAACCCACCAACTTTTGGAGCACCTTTACTTAAATAAAGTGTAACATCACTAGCGTCAGGATTTGGATAATCTTTATAAGGAGTAGGCTCACTTTGTTTATCATTTTCACGAACAACCCATGACTTTGAATCGTTTTCAACACCATTTTTAATACCATGTAAATAGCGCGTAAACCAACGGTTCATAATTTTTATTGGTGGTGGTCCACCATGACCATTTTGGTGGTAATAGATCTGTGTTGGTAACCCCATCTCTTTAGCCTTTTTATAGATTCTATAGCTATGCTCTGGCATTACATTCCAATCGTTAAAGCCGTGAGACATTAATAAAGCAGCTTTCATAGGAGTCATTTGGTTTAGATAATCTCTTCCTGCCCAAAAATCGTTATAATCTCCAGTTACTCTATCCATGCCATTTTTCATTTCCGTATCACGAACGGTCTTATTATTGTATGCGCGTTTCGATTCGTCACCACTATGAATGAAGTTATATAGCACATCAATATCTTCACCTAAATAACCTCCTGGAGAACGTACTAATCCGTTAGATCTATAATAGTGATAATACGACGTATTTGGCGCAATAGGAATAATAGCTTCTAAACCTTCAACCCCTGTCGTAGCTGCTGCTAAAGGAATTGTTCCGTTATACGAGGTTCCCGTCATTCCAACTTTACCAGTAGACCAATAGGCCTTTACAGTTTCGCTACCATTAACCTCAGTATAACCAGTTGCTCGACCGCATAACCAATCGATTACTGCTTTTGGTGCTAACGATTCGTTTTTTCCACCTACAGTTGGAGCACCCTGAGATAATCCAGTTCCTGGAGACGATGAATGCACTACAATATAACCTCTAGGAACCCAAGTTTTAATATGCGAATTTGAAATAATTGGTCGCTCTCCTCGGCGTTTTACACCTGGATCAAAAGGTGGATCTACTGTTTCACCAAGTTCGTGTTTTACATCCCAGAACAATTCACTTCCACCACTTGCTACACCAGCAAAATAAGGAGACGATACATACACGACAGGAAGTTTTAAACCTTCAGTTTCTGTTTGAGCTGGTCGCGTAACACTTACGTGCATTCTGTCTAATTTTCCATCGCCATCTGTATCAAAGGTAGTTTCTACCCATAAATCATGGCGAATCCACTTGCTAGCATCTTTAAAGGCATCAACTATTTGAGCTTCACCATCTTTAAATACAGGTTTAGTCTTTTCTTGGGCTACAGCATATTGAACTTGAATCAGGGCAATTACTATAAGTGTTGTGATTTTTAGCGATTTCATTATTATGATTGGTTTTTAATTCGGTAAGTACTGTTTTGGAATTGGGTTATTAGGCCTCTCTGATGTCCAGTAAATATTTACGATCCACCAACGGTTACCATCGTTGAGCAATTGAATACTATTTATTCCTCGCATAAAAGGCGTTACATCATTTTTACTTCTATAAGATTCATAAGTGCTAAACACTTGAGTAACATTTCCAAAGGTATCAACTTCTCTATGCAGTTCTTTTTCAAAAAAACCGTTTTCTACTAACCACTTTCCAGAAGAATTAATATAATCATCTGGAGTCATATAACGCACTTTTATTTCACCCTTTTGATTAGGTCCAGATGGAATTAATTTTGCATCTGGGTGGAATAGAAATTTAAATAGTTCCCAGTTTCGTGCTTCGCCTTTTTCACCAGAGATAACACTATAAAGCGTTGCTATTGTATTGTCTACAGAGTTAACTTTTTCAAGATAGTCACTAGACTTTTGTGCCTGAATTATAGTAAAACTCAGGCATGCTATTAATGTGGTTAATGTTTTCATTTATGCAATTTAATCAATTGGTTGCATCCATTTTTTTCGTAATGCCAACTGAGCTTCAGAAGCATTATCAATTGTACTGAAAGTAGCTGTGGCTTCGTCAAAATCGATACCTATTTTATTGTAATACGCTTTTAAAGGTAAGGTTTTAGAGTTAATTACATAATCATTGAAAAAAGTTCTAATTTCTGGATAGGTAGCTTCTGTGAACTCATCAAAGAAAGTTGCATCTTCAAAAGGTTTGCTAGGGCCATACTTTTTAGCAAACTCGTTCACTACATCTTTTAAACCACGCTCACCATTAGATAATTCTAAAAGTTTAATATCTAACAAGCCTGCAACAAGTGCTCCTTTCATATAAATATTCCCATATTGTTTATGTCCTTCAGGTGTGTATGAAGTTTGAGCGAGTTCGGTTAAACTTATATTGGGATTATAGTATTTTGTATTTATTAATACTTTTCGTTGTAAAGTCTTTAGGTAATCATCAAACGATTTTAATCCTGAACGAAGAAGCATCATATGAGAAGCCCATTCTGTAGTACCTTCATACAGCCATAAATGGTTGGAAGGAACTGGTGTAATGAAATTAAACTGATCAACAATTTCACTATGAATGTTTAAAGGAGTTACAACATGAAAAAATTCATGAGCTGCGACTTCCAAAATTGCTTTTTCAAGATTTTCCCATGTATCTTCTTTATAAACGTATTCTGAGCTATATGAGTGTTCCCAGGCACCATTAGTAACATCTTCAAAATGGAATAAGAAAGTATATCTATCTACTGGAAGTCCACCTAAAAAACTACTTGCAGACAACAGCATGTTTTTCATAGATTCTAATACTTGTTCCGATTTGATCAATCCTTTTTTAGAATAGGTAAAGATGTCTACAGTGGTTCCTTGTACATCCATAGATGCTTTGGTTAGGTTTCCAATTAAAATTGGTGAATCTACTACATGATCATAATCATTTGCAGTATAGATACCATCTGCAGTTTTTTCTAAAGCAGTCCCAATACTCCATTCATTAGGATAATCGATCTTAATTTTTAGAGGATTTGCCTGTTTTCCTTTAAAATAGCCAAATACAGCTTGCCCATTTATAAGTGTATGGTCATCTTCAATAGAAGTACCGCACATTAAATATATTTTATTTTCGGTTACAGGTGTATCCCAGGTTTCAGCAATTTCATAAGAGATTTTCGCGATTTTTTCAGGAGAAGTTAATTCGTATTGATTTGTAGAAACCTTATTTGTCGTCAAGGCATTTCCGTCTTTATCAAAGGCTTTAAAGTTACTTACGTAACGCCCAATATCCATTACCTGGTAGGTTCCTGGAGCCGTAGATGCAAATTGAAAAATATTGTTTTCGGCTTTAAGAGTAGGGGGAACCACTTCTACTTTATAGGTGTCGTTACTTCTATCTAGTAGGTTTACATTAAAATTTACGTCTACAACTTCTTTGGTTTTGCCACTACCGCATGACTGAAAAACCAATACACAAGCAACAAGTGTTAGTTTTAAAAAGTGCTTCATTTTCATTATTACTTAAAATTGATTGAATGTTACTAGAACTGATCGTTTTTTAGCATAAAACACACGATACAGCCTATGATATTTTGTTTTTTGATTCAGTTCCCGAAAGTATGAATTATCAGTAGTTTGTCACGTTAAGGGATTCATAAAATAAGGGTTTTAAAAATAGGTTTTTTAAAGTACCATTATTTGAAGTTTTTCTTGATTCTGTCAAGATTTCGCTTATTGTCCCTGTCTTTAATAGACTCTCGTTTATCGTAAAGTTTTTTACCTTTAGCTAGTGCTATTTCAAGCTTAGCATATCCATTTTCGTTAATGAACAATCGTAAAGGTACAATGGTAAGCCCAACATTTTTAACCTCTTTTTCAAGCTTTTTAAGTTCTCGCTTATTAAGTAGTAATTTACGGGTCGCTTTTGGTTTATGATTTAAATAGTTGCCATAAGCATATTCTTCAATAGACATATTAACAACAAAAAGCTCACCACGATCATTAAACTCACAAAAGCTCTCTGCTATAGAAGCTTTACTGAGTCTAATAGACTTGATCTCTGTTCCAGTTAGTACAATACCAGCAATATATTTATCTAGTATTTCGTACTCAAAACGAGCCTTTTTGTTTTGTATGTTTATGTTTTTTTGCATGGAGGCCAAAACTACACAAATTTATTAATTATAATACTGTTATTTATTGTTTAGTTTTGCGACAAAGCTGATTAAAAATAGTAGAAATGAGACAATTTATATATACACTAAGCTTATTTTTTGTAGTAGTATCTTGTAAAACTGAAGTGACTCCAGATGCAAAAAATATTGTAGATAAAGCCATTGAAGTTTCGGGAGGTGAAACATATTCAAATTCAATTATATCATTCGATTTTAGAGGAAGGCATTATAAGGCGACAAGAGAGCAAGGAGTATATCAATTTGAGCGTGTTATTACAGATTCCATCAGAACTATTAAAGATATTCTTTTTAACGACGGTTTTAAAAGATTTATTAATGAAGAAGAAATTAAGGTAGCAGATTCTATGGTGCCTCGTTACTCTGCTTCGGTAAATTCTGTACATTATTTTTCGGTATTACCTTTTGGATTAAATGATGCTGCGGTTAACAAAGAATATTTAGGTGAGGTAAAAATAAAAGGAAAGACCTACTATAAAATCAAGGTGTTTTTTAATCAAGAAGGTGGAGGTGAAGATTTTGAAGACGTGTTTGTATATTGGTTTGATAAAGAAAACTATAAGTTAGATTATTTGGCATATTCATATGAAGAGGGCAGTGGTATAGGTCTACGATTTAGAGAAGCTTATAATGAACGATTTATAAACGGAATTAGGTTTGTTGATTATAATAACTATAAGCCAGAAAAGAGTATAACGGACGTTTTTGCATTAGATTCTTTATTTGTAGAAGGGAAACTAACACTACTATCTAAAATTGAGAATGAGAATATAAAAGTTAAGTAAGTGAGAGTGTTTTAACTCTTACAAATTATTGACTATTTTAAGTAAATCTGAAGGTGTTTCAATTTCCAGATCTGGTTTATATGTCCATGATTTAGTATTGGCACCACTATAGGTTACAACAATGGATATAACTTTACTTTTTGCACCTAATGTATTAGAAATATTTCTTGCAAATTCAACATCTCCTTCATGGTCACCTATATATATAATGTTTTTGTTTTCGTAATTTTTGTATAACAAATTTAAACACTTCAAACCACCAAAAGGATTTGGTTTTTGAGCATTATCAGGAATATCATCATAGCCAACAATTGCCTGAAATTTATGTGCTAAATCATTTTGTTTCAATACGCGGTGTATATTTTCTGAGGAGTTTTGAGAACAAATTCCTTGTGGTACCTGAATTTGATCTATAGTAGATTTTATTTCAGAAAACAATGTAACTGGTGTTGTGTTTTTGAGTTGATATTCTGTCCACAAAGTTCCGGCTTCAAGCATTTCTGCTTTAGACATTCCATAGTAGTTTATATATAGGTCTTGCCAGTTTTTTGACTGATGATTTGCGATATGATATGATGCTTCACTTTTTAAATAATCGGGTAAGTTTTCACCTGTTAATCTTGGAGCTACTTCTAATAAAATTTGCTTGGTTATATCGATGTTTTTAGGAACCGAATTAACTAATGTCCCGTCATAATCCCAAAGAATAGCATCTAAATTCATTTATATTTATTTTGACTAATCAATGGTCAATACTAGATCAGACTTTTCACCACTAGGCGTAATGGTTACAATATATAAGTTAGCATTATTGCTATCATCAATATTCTCGTGCTTACGCTCTCCTAAAATTGTATTTACAAAAGCTGGAGTGGTATTGCTATGGCCCACTACTAATACTGTTTGCCCTTTAGTAGCTTGCGCAAATTCTTGAGAATATAGTTGTCTAGGATCGTATAGTTTTACTTCTAATCCTTTTTTTTCAGCGGTAGGCTGTGCTGTTTGTTTGGTACGGTTATAATCTGTAGAGTAAATGGCATCAAACGTCACATTTTCGAATACCAAACTCCATTTAGCAGCTCTTAAAATTCCTGCTTGGGTTAAATTTGGATTCTTATTGGTCTTATCGCTTCTATCTTTTTCTGCATGACGTATAAAATAATATGTTGTAGTTTTTACATTATCGTTTTCCTGTGAAAATGATGGTGCTGCCATAAATACAGCAAAAAAAAGTATAAGTAGATGCTTCATAAAATTATAGTTTAGTCAGTTATGCTCAAAGATAGAACAGTTTGAAGATATTGATTTAAAAATAAGTGTTAAAAGTTATGCGAGCTCTAAAGCTATTTCTATCATATCTTTAAATGTAGTTTCACGTTCTTTACTTGTGGTTCTTTCTCCAGTAACCAAAGAGTCTGAAATAGTTAAGATACTTAGTGCTTTAACATCATATTTAGCAGCAATAGTATATAAACCAGCACTTTCCATTTCAACACAAAGTACACCAAATTTTGACCATTTTTTATACGACTCAAAATCATCAGCATAAAATTCGTCACTTGTAAAAATATTTCCTGCTTTTACATCAATACCTTTAGCTTTTGCAGCATCTACGGCTTTAATAAACAGTTCGAAGTTTGCTGTTGGAGCATAGTCAGCACCAGCAAAACGAATTTCATTTAGCCCTGAGTTGGATGAGGCAGCCATAGCCAAGACAATATCTCTAATTTTTACATCTTTTTGGTAAGAGCCAGCACTACCAACTCGAATAAGGTTTTTAACACCATATTCAGTAATAAGTTCGTGTGCATATATTGAAATACTTGGGACACCCATACCAGTTCCCATTACAGAAACGCGTTTTCCATTATAGGTTCCGGTATAACCAAACATGCCTCTTACTTTATTAAAGCATACTGGATTCTCAAAAAATGTTTCTGCGATCCATTTTGCTCTTAACGGATCTCCAGGTAATAAAATGGTTTCGGCAATATCTCCTTTTTTTGCTTCTATATGTACACTCATCTTTGTTCTTTAAATTAATAATCTGATGTGGATTCTCGGCCTTCTACAATGGCTATTCCGGCAGATACACCTAGTCTATCTACACCTAGTTCGATATATTTTTTTGCAGTTTCAAAATTTCTGATTCCTCCACTTGCTTTTACTTTTGCATTTCCATTTACGGTATCTAACATTAATTTTGCTGCTTCAAGTGTGGCACCACTAGAGCTAAATCCTGTTGAGGTTTTAACAAAATCGGCATTGGCCTCTAAGCTAAGTTCGCAAGCTTTGATAATTTCATCATTAGTTAATTCGCTTATTTCTAGGATTACCTTTAATATATTTTTACCAATAGCGTTCTTTACTGCTTTTATATCATCTCTTACAGCATCATGTTGTTCGCTTTTTAATAAGCCTATATTAATAACCATGTCAATTTCTGTTGCACCGTTGTTAATAGCCTCTTTTGCCTCATAGGCTTTGGCACTGGTAGACATAGCGCCTAAAGGAAAACCAATAACACTACATACGGCAACACTATTTGTGCTATTTAAACAATCTTTAGCAAGTTTAACAAAACTGCTGTTAACACATACCGAATAAAAATTATAATCTATGGCTTCTTTGCACAGTTGTTTTATGTCATTTTCTGTAGAAGTAGGTTTTAATAAGGTATGATCTATATATCTGTTTATTGATTTCATATGTCTATTCTGTAAATTAAAATTACTATTATTTTATTAGAAACAGTCAGTATTTTCAAGCGAAAATAAAGGAATATAAAATGAGAGCTAAAAAAAATAGCAAACTATGACATTAATCAGTTTTTAATGATTATTTAGAAGATAAATTTGTCCTGAATTTAAACAATTAATCATGAAAAAAACAATTTTTACAGCTATAGTAGCTTTATTATGTGTAACAACAACTATTAATGCACAGGATACTACTGATAATACAGATTATAATAAGTGGCAAGCGCGCTTTAGAATTATTAGTGTGATTCCTTCTCCAGGTGATGATTTAACTGGCGCAGATGTTGATATATCTACAGCTTTTGTACCTGAATTAGATTTTACATATTTCTTTACTAAAAACTGGGCAGCCGAATTAATTTTAGGAACAACTAAGCATGATGTTGAGCTAGAAGGTGGAGCAGATTTAGGTA
Source organism: Flavobacteriaceae bacterium (assembly GCA_030148025.1). Taxonomy (GTDB): domain Bacteria; phylum Bacteroidota; class Bacteroidia; order Flavobacteriales; family Flavobacteriaceae; genus JASBUG01. The sequence goes on from JASBUG010000030.1 coordinate 76,783, forward strand.
GTGTACGATTATTACCTCCAACTCTTAACTTACAGTATCACTTCTATGCTGGAGACATTAAGCCTTATTTAGGAGCTGGTATTAACTATACATTCTTCTATGATGCTAAGTCTGGAGATGTATCTGATATGGATTATGACAACTCTTTCGGTTTCTCTTTCCAAGCAGGTTTAGATTACAATCTAAATGAAAAATGGTTCTTAAACCTTGATATCAAGAAATTATTATTAAAAACTGACGTAGACGTAAATACAGATGGAAGTACAGTTTTACCTGTTGAGGTAGACATTAACCCTCTTATTATAGGTTTAGGTGTAGGTATGAAATTTTAATAATTAGAAGTTAAACATTAAAAAAGCCGCTATAAGCGGCTTTTTTTAGCTTAAAACTTTTTTAGCCCTGATCATTTTTATTCTTTCTTCAAAAAGGTCTGTACCCACCGGATTTATCACATTCTCAAAAAGATCTAATAAAATATTGGAGTGCTCTGTACGTTTTTTTGTTATGAGATCAATATAAACGAAGCTACACCATATAATCGATTTTAGTTCTGTTTTTTCCTCATTATACATTCGCATTTCAGCTTTTAAACTTGAATTAGTAAAGCCTATTAATTGTGACTGTATGGTTACAGTTTCCATCAAATTTGCAGGTTTTAAGTATACAATTTGATTGGCACTAGATACCCAACTTTTTTTTGTGTTTTTAGTTAATTTGTAGATGTCTAAATCGTAAATATTTGCTAATTCATCTTCACGATGATTCATAAAGTAATCAATGTAATTCCCGTTATTTAAATGATTAAATGGGTCGCAATCTTGAAAGCGAATCTTAGTTTTACTTTCTAATAGTTTTGGTAATGTTTGCATAGTGTTTGATTTTAAAATATACCAATCGGTATATTTTGATGTAAATAAAAAATTAAATTTTTAATTCGTTATGAATAATTTCGTCTATTTGTATCATAGTATCTTTGAGATAAAATTCGTCATCCATGGTATAGGCCATAAATATGGCACCTTGTATCATAGTGTCTAATCGTTTTGCAAAATGTGTTGGATTTATATCTTTAGATATCTCTCCTGCATCAATACCATTTTGAATGATGTTTGCTACTTCAGCCTGAATGCGTTCTATAACATTGCGAACTTTTGATAATAATAATGAGTTCTGATTATTTGCATCGACGCCTACATTTATTACTGGACAACCTCCCAATTGTTTACTGTAGTCATAGTAATTTCTATAAAAATCAGTAATTAAAAATAGCTTTTGTATAGGTGAATCACTCAGTTCTAAGTGATCTGAAATACGTTTTAATAAATTTTTAATAGTGTATTTAAAAGCAGCGATTGCCAGTTCTTCTTTGTTTTTAAAATTACCATAAATAGCACCTTTTGTCAAACCTGTGGCTTTAGTAATATCACTTAAACTTGTAGCTGCATAACCATTTTTGTTGAAAATGGGAGCCACAGTTTCTAAAATATATTGTGATGTTAATTCTGCTTTGGTGGTCATAATAACACAAATATATATAAAATATACCTATTGGTATAATAATTTAAATTTTAATAAAGAAAAGCAGCGATCATCTATTTAAAGAATCACGCTGCTTTTCAACTAACCAACCAATTATAAGACTGTTTAAAAATGATATTGTTACAGTTCTTCTACAAGATCTCCTTGATTTCTAAATACTAACTTGTCATCAAAGGCATCTAAAAGTATAATGCTGTCTGTAGTAACATTACCAGATAGTATTTCTTTACTTAAGCTGTTTAACACTTCTTTTTGTATAACACGTTTCACAGGGCGCGCTCCATACTCTGGGTTAAATCCTTTTTCAGCTAGATACGCAATGGCTTCTTGTGTTGCATCAAATGTAATGCCTTGTTGCGCAATCATTTTTGTAACCGCTTTAAGCTGTAACCCCACGATATCTGTAATATTCTCTTTTGTTAATGGCGTAAACATTATGGTATCATCAATTCTATTTAAGAACTCTGGTCGTACAGATTGCTTGAGTAAACCAAGTACATCTAGTTTTGCAGCTTCCATAGCAGTATCCATGTCTTTTATATTCTCAAATTTTTCTTGAATAATTTGACTTCCCATATTTGAGGTCATGATAATAATCGTGTTTTTAAAATCTGCAACACGACCTTTATTATCTGTTAGCCTACCTTCATCCAATACTTGTAATAAAATATTAAACGTATCTGGATGTGCTTTTTCAATTTCGTCTAGTAATACTACCGAGTAGGGCTTTCTACGAACAGCTTCGGTTAATTGCCCTCCTTCATCATAACCTACATATCCAGGAGGCGCACCAACCAATCTACTTACGGCATGACGTTCCTGATATTCGCTCATATCTATTCTAGTTAGAGCATTTTCATCATCAAATAAATATTCTGCGAGTGCTTTTGCAAGTTCGGTTTTACCAACACCAGTTGTTCCTAAAAATAAAAAGGTACCAATTGGCTTTTGAGGGTTTTGTAAGCCTGCACGACTTCTGCGAACAGCATCACTTACGGCCACAATAGCTTCCTCTTGCCCAACAACACGTTTGTGTAATTCAGCTTCAAGTTTTAGTAATTTCTCACGTTCACTTTGTATCATTTTTGTTACAGGAATACCTGTCCATTTTGCGACAACCTCTGCGATATCATCATAGGTTACTTCTTCTTTTATTAAAGCGGTTTCCTGTTGTGCTTGCAATTGTTTTTGGAAAACTTCTAATTGCGATTGTGCTTCTTTGATCTTTCCATAACGTAGTTCGGCTACTTTACCATAATCACCATCGCGTTCTGCACGTTCAGCTTCCAGCTTATAGTTTTCAATATCTTGCTTGGTATTTTGAATATTCTCAACAACCTCTTTTTCACTTTTCCATTTCGCATTTAAATCGTTGCGTTCTTCTTTTAGATTTGCTAAATCTGAACGAAGTGATTTTAACTTTGCTTCATCCTTTTCACGTTTAATGGCTTCTATTTCAATTTCTAATTGCATGATCTTTCTGTCTAAAACATCCAATTCTTCTGGTTTCGAATTGATTTCCATTCGTAATTTAGAAGCAGCTTCATCCATTAAATCAATAGCCTTATCTGGAAGGAAACGATTAGTAATATACCTGTTCGATAGTTCTACAGCTCCAATAATAGCTTCATCTTTAATACGTACTTTGTGATGTGTTTCATACTTTTCTTTTATACCACGAAGAATTGAAATAGCACTTTCTGTATCAGGTTCATCTACCATTACTTTTTGAAAACGTCTTTCAAGAGCTTTATCTTTCTCAAAATATTTTTGATATTCATCTAATGTAGTGGCTCCAATAGCTCTTAATTCTCCACGTGCTAAGGCTGGCTTTAAAATGTTAGCGGCATCCATTGCGCCTTGACCTCCGCCTGCACCAACAAGTGTGTGTATTTCGTCAATAAATAGTACGATATCTCCATCACTAGTGGTTACTTCTTTAATAACAGCTTTTAAACGTTCTTCAAATTCACCTTTATATTTGGCCCCAGCTATAAGTGCTCCCATATCTAAAGCGTAAATTTGTTTGTCTTTTAGATTTTCAGGAATATCGCCGTCAATTATTCTATGTGCTAAGCCCTCGGCAATAGCTGTTTTACCAGTTCCTGGTTCTCCAACTAAAATAGGATTGTTCTTGGTTCTACGTGATAGAATTTGAAGAATACGTCTTATTTCCTCATCACGACCAATTACAGGATCTAGCTTACCGTCTTTAGCTAGCTGGTTTAAGTTTTTAGCATACTTACTTAATGAGTTGTAAGTGTCTTCTTGACTCTGCGAAGTCACTCTGTCTCCTTTTCGTAACTCTTCAATACTTGCTTTAAGATCTTTTTCTGTAACGCCTTGATCTTTTAAAATTTGAGAGATCTTGCTTTTTGATTTAAAAATTGACAAGAGTAGATGTTCTATAGAGACAAAGTCATCTTTCATTTTTTTTGCAATGATTGAAGCTTCATTTAAAGATTTTCCTGCTTCTCTTGATAACATAAGGTCGCTACCAGAAACTTTTGAGAAAGATGTAATTTCTTTATCCAATATTTGTTTTAATAGTGAAATATTTACGTTTAGCTTTTTTAAAATAAAAGGAAGTACATTTTCGTCTACTTCTAATATTCCTTTAAAAAGGTGTTCGTTCTCTATTTGTTGATGGCTTAAGCTTTGAGCAAGCTGTTGTGCTTGCTGTATAGCTTCTTGCGATTTTATTGTATAATTATTTAAGTTCATATCGTTAATTTTTCCTTTCTTGCTATCCAAAAGTCAAATACCTTACCATTAGATAAATCAAGACAAAATGTCTTTAAAACCTTGAGAATATGTGACTTTTCGTCAGTTGTAAGGTTTGGGTTTTGGTTCGACTTAGTTAATGAATTATGAAATTTTCAAGTAATTAGAAAATTAAAAAGTTGCAATGGGATTATTGAATAAAATATTTGGAAGTACTGTACCTAAAGAAGAAAAGGTGTTGCCTTGGATTCCTTTAAATACAATAGCTCAGTTAAATTACATCGCTGAAAAATCTAAAAGCAAAACACAGGTGATATTTAAGCACTCAACACGATGTGGTATTAGTAGAATGGTTATGAACCAGTTTATTGATAATTACGAGTTGACTGAAAAAGATCTGGACCTGTATTATTTAGATTTGCTTAGCTATAGAGACGTTTCAAATGAAGTAGGCTATAAGTTTCAGGTAATGCATGAATCTCCGCAGTTATTGATTATTAAAAATGCTGATGTGGTTTCTCATGCATCTCATGGCGCCATAAATACAATAGATTTAAATACATTTATATAAAATAAAGCGACTTTTTTAAGTCGCTTTATCTTAGTTATTTATTGAGTATCTGTTTAATATTCGTTTGAGCTTATACTTTAAATCTTCTCCAGTGTCATAAACCATTTGTTCGTTACTAGGGAAGTGTACTCTTCTTTCTAAAAGCAACTCTTTATCCTTTTTTCTTAGTGCTCTTTTATCACCTCTCATTCTGGCATATATATTTTCAAAAATAAACTCACTATCAATAGTAAAAGTGTCTAGTAATTCGTTAGTATTTAAGTTTGAATACACAACGTCTGCTATAATTTGTGTTGATTTAGTTTGGGTAAACTCAAATACTCTGCATTTAGCAGCAATAATTTTATCTATTTTAATATCGTTTCCTAGGCTGTCTTTTTCAACATTACCGTTTTCATCGAGTTTATATTCCCAACCGTCTACAACTTCTTTTTCTCTAACAAATTCTCTTTCAAGTATCCTTTCAGGAGAAATATTAATTCTTTTTAATTGTAACTGCATACCATAATCGTAATTTGAAATGCCATCATCTTGCGAATGATATACTGTCCAGAAATTATCTAACCCATAGGTATTGAAGTCTAAAAGATCATCTTCTAGTCTGCTTGGTATTACCTGATTTGTTTGATTTTGAATATTAACTAAAATAAAATCGGTTCCCTTTACATGTGCTTCTTCCATTAACTGTCTTACATCCTCAAAATTCGGGTTGATACTTTCAATATATTCAAGTAAAGCATAGGCTTCTTTTGCTTTAAACTTATTATTTGTATCTAATAGATCTAAGCTTTTATCAGCTAAGTAATCTGAAACCTTATACTTATAATCAACAATGGCTTCTGTATAGTTGTTAAAATTAAAGGTGATATTTCTACCATTGACCTTTAAAGGTAATACAGGTTTTATGGCTTCTTGCCTCGCATCTAAATTGGTATAGATTTCAAAAATAGTTTTGTAGTACTCGGCGTTACCATCTTTTTTAAACCTGTTAATAGCAGCCAGATCTCTTTCAACAGCTTTATGATAGGCATCTTCGAGCATAATAATAAACTGTTGCTTTCTTTTTTTGTCCTTATTGGATTCTAATTTTTTTAAAGCATTAGAGATTGCATGGTCATAATTACCAGCATATAATGCTTTTTCAATTTGCTTTTTGCCTCCACAGGAAACAAGCATTGAAAGTAATAATGAAAATAGTAATAATTGTCTCATAAGCTTTTATTTTATGGGGTTATAATATGAGTTTTTCAATTATGATGCCAAAACAAAAAATAACCCTCAGTTTATTTAAAAGTTGAGGGTTATTAATTTGATTTATAGGTTGTTAATTATTTATTCTTTTTTTGATTAAAAACAGGGAGCAATTGTGTTCTCACTTCACCAAAACCTATTCTTGTACCGTCTTTTTCAGAATATCCACGCATTATAACCGTGTCATAATCGTTTATAAACTTTCGTTCGGTACCATCAGTCATTTGTAATGGTTTTTCACCACGCCATGTTAATTCAAGCATTGAACCATAGGCATCTTCAGTTGGTCCAGATATAGTACCGCTTCCCATCATATCTCCTGAATTAACAGGGCAGCCATTTACGGTATGATGCGCTAATTGTTGTGCCATGTTCCAATACATATATTTAAAGTTAGATTTACTAACCACTGTTTCTTTAGCGTCTTTAGGCTGAATGGCTGCTTCTAATTTTATATCAAAACTTTTCTTGCCTTGGTATTGTAAGTATTCCATTGGTTCAGGATCTTGTTTTGGCGTTTCAACCCTAAACGGTTCAAGAGCATCTAAAGTAACGATCCACGGCGAGATTGATGAAGCAAAGTTTTTACCTAAGAATGGGCCTAACGGTACGTACTCCCATTTTTGGATGTCTCTGGCACTCCAGTCGTTAAATACGACAAGGCCAAAAATATATTCTTCAGCCTCTTCAATAGGAATTGATTCTCCCAGATCATTGGCATCAGTGGTTATAAAAGCCATTTCCAATTCAAAATCTACTAACTTCGATGGACCAAATACAGGTGCCGTTTCTCCTGCAGGTAATGTTTGTCCTTGTGGCCTGTGAATTGGAATACCAGAAGGAATGATAGAAGAACTTCTACCATGATAACCAACAGGTAAGTGTAACCAATTAGGCATTAAAGCATTTTCTTTTCCGCGAAACATAATCCCAACATTTGTGGCATGCTCTTTACTGGCATAAAAATCGGTATAGTCACCAACCTGAACGGGTAATTGCATTTCAATTTCATCCAGACGAAATAGTACAATCTCTTTATGTTGCAGATTGTTTTTTAACGTGTCATTATTACTATCGAAAATCTCTGCAATTCTATTGCGCACTAATCGCCAGGTTTTACGCCCATCTGCAATAAAATCGTTTAGAGTATCTTGTAAAAAGATATCATCTGTTAAAGGAATTCCATCAAAATACCCTAATTGATGCAAAGCACCAAGGTCGATAGCGGTATCTCCAATTCTGGTACCAATAGTAATAATATCATCTCTGGTTAGAAATACACCAAAAGGAATATTCTGAATTGGGAAGTCTGAATTTTTGTTAACGTGAAGCCACGAAGTTCTATCTGGATTGTTAGCGGATAAAGGCATATGAAATATGTTGATTATATCTTAATAAATTTTAGTTCAAATATATGTTTTTTGGTGTATTAAACTAATGTATTTAGTATTTTTGACTTCAATTTAACGATAAATATTTTATATGCAACGCGACGAACAAATCTTTGAATTAATTCAAGCCGAAAAAGAACGCCAATTACACGGGTTAGAGCTTATAGCTTCTGAGAATTTTGTAAGTGACCAAGTCATGGAGGCTGCAGGTTCAATCTTAACAAATAAGTATGCTGAAGGGTATCCGGGAAAGCGTTATTATGGAGGTTGTGAAGTGGTAGATGAAATAGAACAACTTGCCATTGATAGAGCTAAGGCTTTGTTTGGTGCAGAATATGTAAACGTACAACCGCACTCGGGGAGTCAAGCTAATACAGCTGTATTTGCAGCATGTTTAAAACCTGGAGATAAAATTTTAGGATTTGACCTATCGCATGGTGGTCATTTAACTCATGGGTCACCAGTTAATTTTTCTGGTAAATTATATGATCCTGTGTTTTATGGTGTCACAGAAGATTCTGGACGTATAGATTATGATGCGATGGAAGCTATTGCAAAAGAAGAGCAACCAAAATTGATTATTGCTGGAGCGTCTGCATATTCAAGAGATATGGATTTTGCGCGTTTTAGAGCAGTTGCTGATAGTGTGGGAGCTATTTTAATGGCCGATATTTCGCATCCTGCTGGATTGATTGCTAAAGGTATTTTAAATGATCCGTTACCACATTGTCATATAGTAACAACGACAACGCATAAAACATTACGAGGCCCAAGAGGAGGACTAATCATGATGGGCAAAGATTTTGAGAATCCTTTTGGATTGACATTAAAATCGGGTAAGCCTAAAATGATGTCGTCTCTTCTAGATTCTGGTGTATTTCCAGGAAATCAAGGAGGTCCATTAGAACATGCTATTGCTGCTAAAGCAGTTGCCTTTGGAGAAGCCTTATCTGATGAGTTTATGCATTATATTTTACAAGTGAAGAAAAATGCTGATGCTATGGCTAATGGTTTAGTGTCTAAGGGATATAAGATCATTTCGAACGGTACAGATAATCACATGATGTTGATCGACCTTAGAAATAAAAATATTACAGGTAAAGAAGCAGATGCTGCTTTAGGAAAGGCAGATATTACTGTTAATAAGAACATGGTGCCTTTTGATGATAAATCGCCATTTGTAACATCTGGAATTAGAATAGGAACTGCGGCAGTGACTACCAGAGGACTTAAAGAAGAGGATATGTCTACTATTGTTGAGTTAATTGACGAAGTGATCATGAATCACGACAATGAAGAGGTATTAGAAAGTGTAAAAGAGAAAGTTTATAATATGATGGCTGGAAGACCATTATTTTCATGGGAAGCTCAGGCTGTCTAAAAACTAATTTTATAATATTAAAAAGCCAGCATATGCTGGCTTTTTTTTTAATCTTCTTCTTCTTCAAACACAACACTTTCATAAGCACCAATATCTGGGATAGCGCCTCTGGTTGTATTTAATATATCGGTACTTAAGTTGCCGAAAATAATTCCTTTATTGTCTGCTGGTGATCCTTCCGGAATATTTAGTTTATTGTTTTGGGCATCTAAGAAATCTGGATCCAAATTAAATATAGTGTTCTCGTAGAGTGCCACGTTATTAAAGTCGTAGTTCAGACCAGTGAAGGTTCCGTTAAAATCATCAAATTTTATGAGGCAGTTGGTGAATTTGAAGTTGAAGCTATCTGAGCTGTCTTCATCTAGAACCATTTCTATATTTTCACTTCCGTAGATAATACAGTTTGTAAAGTTTGCTTCGTTTAAAGGATTTGTAAAAGTAGCATTATCTTGATCTACAATAAAATTGTTAAGTAATACTGCAGGGAATTGCCTAAAGCTATTGTTCCAATAGTTTGCGAAGGTTGAATGTACAAAATTATAAGCGCCTCCATAAGTGCCTGCAAACGATGTTTGTCCGCAATTATTCACGACTATGTTTTCACCATTAATGGATGTGCCTCTTCCTAATATCCCAAAATTACTTGAATTATAGATTTGAGAATTGGTAATAGAAAGTTTTGTAGGATCGTCTAAATTTCCATCACTTAATACGCCAATTGTTCCATTTCTAATAGTTGCATGATTGATGGTATTGCCTGTACTTCCATTAAATAGCCAAATAGTTTGCCATTGTCCGGGAACGTCTTCAAAACCAGGTTCTAATCGGTCACCTTCAAAAATAACTTCACCTTCTAAGAGATCTTGATCTATACTTGGTAGTCCGTTAACTTCTAAAGAGGCTCCTCCAGTTACTAACAAACCAGAATTAGCATGAAAATGAACACGTGCTCCTGCATCAATGGTTAACGTGTGGCCATTATTTACAGCAGCGTAGCCATATATTACATAAGGTTTTTCATTTGTAAAGGTTAATTCAGTATCAGTAAGAAAACGACCTTGAATAGTGGTTTCATCTTCGGTGCCATCTCCGTCTACATCAAAGGTTAAGGTTTCTATAACACCAGTGGTTTCATCTTTATTCGGGTAAATAAATACGGCATCTTTTACCAGTGTTACCAATTCTACTTTTTGTTCATTTTCTCCAGAATCAAACTCAATAGCATCTGTATATAAGAACTGTGTCGCTGAAGCCGCCAGAGTTTCTATATCAATAGTAGTTTCTATAAAAATGTACATACTGTCTTTTGCAAGTAATTCTATATTTTCAAATTCTTTACCTTGTTGTGGACCACTACCAGTAATACCATCAACATTCAATCTGTACATAGAATTTTGACCTTGTGATAACCTAACAGAAGGTATTACAATGTCTTTGTTACTCTTATTATATACTTTTAGATTATAAGTGCTAGAACCAATGTTTGTAAAAACAGTATCTAAGTAAACGGTATCCTTAGAAAATTGAAGTGTACCATTGCTTGGAGAAAATTCAAAATCTTTTCTGCAAGAGCTCCAGAATATTAATATAGTTAGGCTAAGTAAAAGTTGTAGTTGACGCTTCATTTTGTAAAAGTAAACTTTCATTGGGTAATATTCAAAAGTAAAGTAGGGTCAATATTTAATTAAGTTTTAAAAGATATAACTGCTACAATGGAACACTTAGTATATTATTTAAAGATGTTAGCAATTTCGGGTGTTATTCTGGAGGGTTTTTTAGTAGTTGCATTCATAAGGCACCAAACGGTTTCGGCTTTTACTAAAAGTTTTCCAGTACTGTTGTTGTACATCTCTACTACACGTGTAGATGTTACTCCTTCTGCTTTAGTGACATATGTTTTTAATAGCACATTGTCGTTTAATAATGCAGATGATTTATATTCTACAAAATGACTAACAACAACCCAAAAATAGGTATCACTAACATCTGTAGTTGTATTAAGCTCCCAATGTGCTTTGGCTACATCCTGTATCCATTGTACATAACGTACATTGTTTACATGGTTTAGGTCATCTAGATCGTCCTTTTTTACAACAATAATCTTTTCGAAAATCTGCATTTAACGATTACTTTTCAATGATTTTGACTTCAAATAGTTTGTCCCAGTGTTTTCCTGTTACAAAAATTGTCTGTGTTTCAGGATTGTAAGCAATACCGTTTAATACATCTAGAGTTGGATGCTGTGTTACCTGATCTTTTAGCGATGAAAAGTCTATAACCCCTTCTATAGCACCATTTTTCGGATTTATAATGGCAACACCATTTTTTTGATAGCGATTCGCATAAATTTTTCCATCAATCCACTCTAACTCATTCAAATTGCTGATCTTCCCTTTGTTGGTAAATGCTTGAATGTATTCTTGTTCTACAAGAGTTTCTGGGTTAAGTGTCCATATTTTTTCAGTACCATCACTTTTTAAGATGACCTTTCCGTCGTTACAAAGTCCCCAACCTTCTTTACTTTTTCCATATTTAAAACTGCTTTTCTTTTCAAATGTGTTTACATCGTAAACAAAGCCTATACCACTTTGCCAGGTAAGTTGATAAATGTTATTGTTTAAAACAGTAAGACCTTCGCCAAAATAAGCCTGAGAAAGATCGATGTTTTCTAAAACTTCTCCAGTTTTATAATCTACTTTTCTAAGCTTAGATTTACCTCGTTGTCCTGTGCTTTCATACAATTCGCCATTATAGAACTCTAAACCTTGAGTATAGGAAGTAATGTCGTGAGGGTATTCATTAAGTACTTCGAAATTAAATATTTTAGGTGATGTGCTATTGACAATTACAAGTTTTAAATTCGTGTTTTGCTGTTTCCCATTATTATAGGTTACTAGAGCTTCAATAGTTTGATGTCCAAGTTTAGCTAAACTTAAGTCTAATGACTCTGTGATAGCTTTTCCATTAAGCTTATATGAAACAGACTCTATAGTGTGGTTTTTAGGATTATTAATAGATAAGGTTAAGGTTTGGTTATTTGCAATAGTATTTTTTTGGGCGTTAGAGCTAATAGAAAAATCATGTAATGTTTTTTCTGAGTTACTACCACAAGATCCAATTAATGTAGCTAAAAATATGACTGTAAGAAACTTAAAAGTGTGCATAGGAGCAATTGATTTTTTGAGCAAGTTATTTATTTAAATTAAGTTAAAAAAATCATTGTGAAAATATTAAATGGTTGTATCTTTGCAGCCGGCAAGTCCTACACAACCAGCTCCTGTTTAATCCTCCAGGGCGGGAACGCAGCAAAGGTCGACGGTTGTAGCGGTGTGATGTAGGTAGCTTGCCTTTTTTTGTGCCTTTTACTTTCCTAGAAAACTTTAAATAGTAACTTTACCCTTTAAAATTAATATATGTCTAAAGTTGTTTTGATAACCGGAGGGTCTTCAGGAATTGGTAAATCTATTGGAGAATTTCTTCAGGAAAAAGGTCTTAAGGTTTACGGTACTAGCAGAAATCCGCAAAATTACCCTAATAGTAAATTTCCTATTGTAGCACTTGATGTAACTAATAAACAAAGTGTTATTAATTGTGTAGCTGAAGTAATTAAAAAAGAAGGGCAATTAGACATTTTAATTAATAATGCAGGTGTTGGTATTACTGGGCCTATTGAAGAAATTCCAGAGGTTGAGATAAAAAACAATTTTGAAACAAATTTCTTTGGGCCAATTAATATGATTAAAGCAGTATTACCTCAAATGCGTAAGCAAAATTCTGGATTAATAATTAATATTACATCTATAGCTGGTTATATGGGCTTACCATATAGAGGTATCTATAGTGCTAGTAAAGGTGCTTTTGAAATTTTAACAGAAGCCTTTAGAATGGAGATCAAAGATTTTAATATTCATATGACCAACGTGGCGCCTGGTGACTTTGCAACCAATATAGCTGCAGGTCGCTATCACGCTCCTGAGTTAGAAAACTCTCCATATAAAGTACCTTACGGAAATACCTTGCGTTTAATGAATGAGCACGTAGATCACGGCAGTGATCCTGGTATTATGGCAAAGGTAATTTTCAAGATCATAAATACTAAGAACCCCAAGGTACACTACAAGGTTGGTGCATTTATGCAAAAGTTTTCTATTGTATTGAAGCGTATTCTACCAGATAAGGTTTACGAAAAACTATTATTAAACCATTATAAGTTATAGCACTTCCGTTTATAACTTACCTTAATATGTTAACAATATTCTGAATTGGGTTCAGAATAAATCGTAAATTCGCAGCGAATTTTAAACACAACTAAAAACTAATTTTAAGCGATGAAATTTTTTATTGATACTGCCAATTTAGATCAGATTAAAGAAGCACAGGATATGGGTATACTTGATGGTGTAACCACAAATCCATCTTTAATGGCAAAAGAAGGTATTACAGGTCATGATAACATTATGAAACACTATGTAGACATTTGTAATATTGTTGATGGTGACGTAAGTGCTGAGGTAATTTCTACTGATTTTGAAGGAATGGTAAGAGAAGGGGAGGCTTTGGCAGAATTACACGACCAAATAGTAATTAAACTACCAATGATCAAAGATGGGGTTAAAGCGTGTAAATATTTTTCTGAAAGAGGTATTAAAACAAATGTTACTTTAGTGTTTTCTCCAGGTCAAGCTTTGTTGGCTGCAAAGGCTGGAGCTACATATGTATCTCCATTTATTGGGCGTTTAGACGATATCTCTACAGATGGATTGAACTTAATTGCTGAAATACGTCAAATTTTTGATAACTATGGCTTTGGTACAGAAATATTAGCAGCTTCAGTACGTCATACTATGCATGTTATTGATTGTGCTAAAATTGGTGCCGATGTTATGACAGGACCTTTAAGTTCAATTGAAGGATTATTAAAGCATCCATTAACAGATATTGGATTGGCAAAGTTTTTAGCCGATTATAAAAAAGGGAATTAAGGAACTTTAATTATAAAATAAGAAAGAATAATACTAAAGGTTACATATTTATGTAGCCTTTTTTATTTGATCTTATCAAGGAGCTTATTGATACTGTAATCAAAAATATTAGCATTAGAAGCTATGATCGTACTATTAGCATCAATAACAAATACCTTATTAACGTATTGAATGGCTAACAATTTTCTAGCTGCTTGAGGGTTTTTAAAGCGATACTCTTGCTTATAATCAAATTGATGTTGTTTTAAAATACGTTTCCAAACTTTGTAAGTGTTTGAGTTTATATTTATAGAAATAAAGTCAATATTAGGATAAGCTTCTTGTAAGTTTTTAACTTTATAATGACTGTTTTTAAAGTGCTCCTTGTACTTGTTGCTCCAGAAATATAAAACAGAAGGTTTTGAAGTAATTTCATTTAATGTAGTAACTTCATTTTTATAATTTAAAATTTCTACTTCTGGAAGTATATTGCCTTCTTTTAGCCTTTTAATAGTACTATATAAGCTTGTAATGTATTGCTCGTTTTCTTCATTTGTATTTTTTTCGATAAACGAGTTATAAACTAGCTCTGAATCATTAAAAGACTTTGCATTAGATAAAAAGTTACGAGTAGAGTATTTTAATAAAATGTTTTTAATTTCTTCACTATGCACTAAATCATTTATTAATTCAAGCTTATTTAAATTATAATCTACGTTAGTTCTATCTAAAGTTAGTTTGCCTGTTTCTTTAAAATATTTTTCAGAAGCTAGGTTATTAAAATGAGGAAATAGAAAATTGTAATACGGATAGAATTCTGTTAACTCATTATCATTATAATTGATTTTTTTTCTAAAATCATAGTAATTTTTAGGTAATGAGTCTAAACTAATTGGAGAGTTCATCCCATAATGCCTTAAAGGATATAGTTCTTTTCTTGTATAATTACTAAAATCGATGCTTAACTTACCTACTTTTTTAAAAAGATCTGAGGTAGGATACCTTTCTATAAAACTATTTAAGCTATTATATTTTTCTAACTTCATTGAGTCAAGTTTAGCTAATAGTTCATCTTGTTCTATGTCTTCAGACCTAGAGAGTTTTGATACAACGCGATCTTCTTCATCTAGATCTAAGTATAAATTAATAAGATAATTATTTTTCTTAGAGCCTCTACCAGAGTATACAAATGATTCATCAAAATCAATGGTGTTTAAACGAATCATTAAACTATCGTTAGGTTCAACAATAGCAAACTGTGCTTCATCTCCATGTACAATAGTATAAAGTCCAGGGTTTAAGCTTTCAAAATGATGATAAAATCTGTTATTTTCATCTAGGTAAATAGTATCACCTGTGGAACTTTCATTGTAAATGGTTAAATAATCATTATTCGGATTAATGATTTCACCTCCAATGTAAGCTTGTCCACAACTGTTTTCCACATTTTTACAGCTAAAAACAGTGATGATTAGTAATATAGGTACTATTAATTGCTTCATAGTAAATTTAACAGTCTCCAAAATTTGGGTGCCTATTTCTATACAAAAGTATGTTTTGCATGCTAAAAGTGTTGTTAATGCGTTGTTAAATGTTATTATGACTAGCGTTTAATTGCTTGTATGGATTGATTTTTCTACTTTTGCGCCGAATTTAAACACAATAAAATGTTATCAGTTTCTAACTTATCTGTACAGTTTGGTAAACGCGTTCTTTTTGATGAGGTAAATACCACATTTAATAATGGTAATTGCTATGGAATTATTGGAGCAAATGGTGCTGGAAAATCTACTTTTTTAAAGATTCTTTCAGGAAAACAAGACCCAACTTCTGGTCATGTTCATTTAGAGCCTGGAAAGAGAATGTCTGTTTTTGAACAGGATCATAGTTTATATGATGAGTACCCAGTTTTAGAAACAGTATTACGTGGTAATAAGCCTTTATTTAAGATCAAATCTGAAATTGATGCACTTTATGCTGATTATAGTGATGAAAATGCAGAAAAGATAGGAGAGCTTCAAGTGCAATTTGAAGAAATGAACGGTTGGAATGCCGATAGTGATGCAGCAGCAATGTTATCAAATTTAGGGATCAAGGAAGATTTACATTATACCTTGATGAGAGATCTTGATGGGAAGCAAAAAGTACGTGTGTTGATTGCACAAGCACTTTTTGGAAATCCAGATGTACTGATCATGGATGAGCCTACTAACGATCTGGATTATGAAACTATTTCGTGGTTAGAGAACTTTTTAGCCAATTACGATAATTGTGTTATTGTGGTATCTCACGACCGTCACTTTTTAGATGCTGTTTGTACACATATTTCAGATATAGATTTTGGAAAAATAAATCACTTTTCTGGGAACTATACATTTTGGTATGAGTCATCTCAATTAGCTGCAAAGCAACGCGCACAACAAAACAAAAAAGCAGAAGATAAGAAGAAAGAATTAGAGGAGTTTATTAGACGTTTCTCTGCGAATGTAGCAAAATCAAAACAAGCTACAAGTAGAAAGAAGATGATCGATAAACTTAATGTGTCAGAAATTAAACCATCTAGTCGTCGCTATCCGGCAATTATATTTGAAAGAGATAGAGAAGCTGGAGATCAAATTCTTAATGTAGAAGGATTAGCGGCATCTATTGATGGAGATGTGCTGTTTAGAAATATAGATATAAACCTAAATAAAGGCGATAAGGTAGTAGTGTTTTCAAGAGATTCGAGAGCCACAACTGCTTTTTATCAAATACTTGCAGGAAATGAAACAGCAGACTCTGGAAAATTTTCTTGGGGAGTTACAACTACGCAATCGTATTTACCATTAGATAACAGTGCCTTTTTTGATAATAAACTTACACTTGTAGATTGGTTGCGTCAATGGGCAACTACTGAAGAAGAAAGAGAAGAGGTGTATGTTAGAGGCTTTTTAGGGAAAATGATCTTTAGTGGAGAAGAGGCACTTAAGACAGCCGATGTACTTTCGGGAGGAGAAAAAGTAAGATGTATGTTGTCTAGAATGATGATGATTCGCGCTAACGTTTTAATGTTAGACGAACCTACAAACCATTTAGATCTGGAAAGTATCACAGCTTTTAATAATTCGTTGAAGAACTTTAAAGGAACAGTGTTGTTTTCTACTCACGATCATGAGTTTGCACAAACTGTAGCAACACGAGTGATAGAGTTAACGCCAAATGGAATTATAGATCGCTTTACAACCTTTGATGAGTATATGCAAGATCCAAAAATAAAAGCATTACGAGAAAAAATGTATACTGTAACAGTATAAAAAAAAGCCACTTTTAAAGTGGCTTTTTTTATGCTTCCATTTCGGCTAATGCTCCTTGAACTATAGGAACAGCTTTATCCAGTTCGTCTTCATGAACATAGACTTCTTGAAGTAAATGACCTCCATAAATCTTTGGATCGAGTCCAGATTCATTTTGATCTTTAATAACTGGTGTAATGTTTACCGCCTCAAGTTTAGAGGTTAAAAGTTGAACAATTATAATGCTTCCTGTATATATTCTGGTATAATGTGATTCCATAATCTATTGTGTTTAAAGATGTCTCTTAAAGATACGAAAAAAACAAATCAAATTATGTACATTTAGAACGATAAATAGACGAATTCGTTATAAAATTACAACTTAAAGCCAACCCTAAGTGAATAATTTAAAAGAACAAATTTTAGCATTGCAATCCATCTCTGGAAATTTGGAACCTACCGAGCAGGAAAGAGATCATTTTTTGGAAAAAACAAAAAACTACACCAATCATTTTATAAATACTTTAGATAGCTCTAAAACTTTTGAAACTAAAAAGGTAAATGCAGAGCGACTTTCTGTAAATAACGAAAAACGCTCTATAGAAGAGGTTTTAAATATTTATGCTTCTGAAGTTGCTGAAACAGGAATGAAGCCAGCTTCTGGAGGACATTTGGGCTATATTCCGGGAGGCGGAATTTATGCATCATCATTAGCAGATTATCTGGCAGATATTACCAATGAATATGCAGGCATGTATTTTGCTTCTCCAGGAGGTGTTACTATTGAAAATCACCTTATTGATTGGATGAAATCAATATTTGGTTTCCCTTCTACTTCTGTTGGTAATTTAACTTCTGGTGGCTCTATTGCAAATTTAATAGCTCTCACTGCAGCGCGCGACAAGCACAGAATTAAAAATGCTATTATAGAAAAAAGCGTGATATATATGAGTCCGCAAGTGCATCACTGCATTCATAAAGCCTTACGTATTATTGGATTGGAAGATGTACAGATAAGATATTTGGAATTGGATGATAATTCTAAAATAATTGCGGAAGATTTAAAAGATAAAATTCAAGTCGATAAAAGCAATGGATTAAATCCATTTGTTGTTGTTGCCTCAGCAGGAACAACAGATACTGGAGCTATAGATCCATTAGAAGCTATAGGTGAAATAGCGAAGGCTAATAATTTGTGGTACCATATTGATGGTGCTTACGGAGGTTTTTTTGTGCTGATCGATAAAGTAAAAAATAAGTTTAAGGGGTTGGAAATGGCAGATTCTCTGGTTATAGACCCTCATAAAGGCTTGTTCTTACCTTATGGATTAGGAGCTGTGTTGGTAAAAGACAAGCAGGCTGTGTACCATTCAAATCATTATGTAGCTAATTATATGCAAGATGCAATAAATGAAGACTTCCCCGTAAATCCTGCCGATGTATCTCCAGAATTAACAAAGCACTTTAGAGGGTTGCGATTATGGTTGCCTCTTTTGTTACATGGTCTAGAACCATTTCAAGCCTGCTTAGAAGAGAAGTTATTGTTAACTACTTATTTTAGAGAAGAACTCAAAAAGATTGGATTTAAATTAGGACCAGAACCTGATCTTTCTGTTAGCTATTTCTGGTATCCTTCAACTACAGATGAAAATGAATTTAATGAACGCTTGATACAAGAGATACATAAGGATGGAGAAATTTTTTTAAGCTCAACATTAATCAATGGAAAGTTTGTGATACGTATGGCTATTTTATCGTTTAGAACCAAGCTTGAAACTATTGACAGAGCTATTTCTATGATTGATAGAATAAGGAAAGAGATAGAATTTGAAATGAATAACAACCATGAAAGTTAAATTAATTACAGCAATATTATTACTTGTCTTTACTATGAATATAAATGCTCAGCAAAAACGTGTACGCGATTACGGAATTGAAATAGGTGTATTAAAACCTGGTAAAAATAATGCCATAACCGATGTTGAGGGCGTTACAGTTGGACATAAAACTTTGATTAAAGATAATAATGTTCGTACAGGAGTAACAGCTATCATACCACATCAAGGCAACATATTTCAACAAAAAATACCTGCAGCTATTTATATTGGTAATGGCTTTGGAAAATTAGCAGGATATTCACAAGTTAAAGAATTGGGAAACATAGAAACTCCTATAATTTTAACTAATACATTAAATGTTGCCACAGCCATTAATGGCTTAATAAGTTATACTTTAGAACAACGAGAGAATAAAGATGTAAGATCGGTAAATGCTGTTGTAGGAGAAACTAATGATGGTTGGTTAAATGATATTAGGGGAAGGCATGTCACTGAACAAGATGTTAGGGAAGCTATTAATAATACAAAATCTGGTCAGGTTGAAGAAGGAAATGTAGGGGCAGGAACTGGAACAGTTTGTTTTGGATATAAAGGCGGAATTGGTACTTCATCTAGAGAGCTGCCAAAATCTTTAGGTGGTTATACCGTTGGTGTTTTGGTGCAAACAAATTTTGGTGGTGTATTAGAAATTAATGGGGTGCCGATTGCTAAAGAGCTACAAAAATATCCGTATAGAGATAAAATTTTAAATGATGCTGATGGTTCCTGCATGATAGTCGTAATTACAGATGCACCTTTAAATGCTAGAAATCTAGAGCGTTTGGCTAAACGTGCTATGTTAGGTTTAGGAAAAACAGGAGGAATTGCATCAAACGGAAGTGGTGATTATGTTATTGCTTTATCTACAGCTAAAGATAACTTAGTTGCATATAAAAGTGACGCTGTTGTTGTACAAAAAGCAGAAGTAAGAAATGATGATATGTCACCTTTATTTCTAGCTACAATAGAGGCGACAGAAGAGGCTATTTTAAACTCTTTATTTACGGCAGAAACTACCGAAGGACGTGATGGACATATTATTGAATCACTTCCAATTGAAAAAGTAATATCTATTATGAAAAAGTATAATAAGATCTAAATTAATGTTGTTGTTAGGTTTGTAAATAAATAGATACTAAGTACTTGCAATACTTTTAATTATGGTTAGCAAGTTTTTTCCTGAAATTAATAAGGTCTATTTTATAAATCAATATTCACTATTTCAAATCATTTCTGGTCATGGTAGTATAGAAGTCGATTTTAAACATTACTACGACTGGCAGAATAAAATTATTTATCTTGAAAAAGGTCAGTATATAAAGTTCTTGTCTGATGATTTTGAAGTAAAAAGAATAGTTTTTAATGATGAGAACGTATTTAGAAACAAAGAAGTACGTGTATTATTTAAACATCTTGTTTCTTTAGGATATATAAATTTAATTGACTGCGATGATTGTTCTAGGTATTTAAATGACACTATTCTATCTAAGTCTTTGAGTGAAATTATTGATATCTCTTCGAAACAATGGTTTTGGCAAAATCCTTTTCATGCTAACAAAGATGAATACCATATCATTTTTGATGTGAAAGAAGTAATAGATTCCGAATATAAGAATCATTTAACGAACTCAGATTTAGCTAGTATGATAAACGGTAATGGATATAAAGTTCAAGCTTTAGTTAAAGATAAAATTGGATTATCTGTTAAGGGATTGCTAAGCAATAAACGTTTATTAGAGACTAAGAAAAATGTAGCTTTTACAGATAAAACTATCCAGGAAGTATCATATGATCATGGTTTTAAAGATGCGGCATATTTTACCAGACAGTTTAAACTACAAACAGGGAAAACACCTGTAGAATTTAGAAATGATTTCGGTTTTGAAGATCGAGACCATTTTGTGGAAAATATAATAGAATTACTTCGTTTACATCACACTCAAGAGCGTTCGTTAGAATTTTATGCTAATAAAATGCATTTATCGGTCAAGGCTTTATCTAAGAATGTAAGATCTAAAATGAATACCTCTTTAGGAAAACTTATTAGGTTGGAACTTGTAAATACTGCAAAAAGCATGCTTCAAGAAGGTGGTTCTAGTTTTGAAGTTGCTCATGCTTTAGGTTTTGAAGAGCCTAATCATTTTTCAACATTCTTCAAAAAACACACAAATATAACTCCTACGGAATACCTTTCTAAAAAGTACAATTTTTAGCGCCTTTTTTGTACTAATAGAATTTTTGTTCTAGAGCATCTTTGTATCGTTAAATTTTAATAAAACAAAGATGAATTTAGAAACAAAAGTAAACGAGATCAATGCCTTGGTAAAACAAGGTGCCATTGTAGCTGCTGTAAAAGACTATTTTGCAGAGAATGCAACTACCTCAGACTTTAGTGGTGTGACTACACAGAACAAGTCTCAAATGATAGAAAAAATGGAAGGCTTCGCTGGAGCTATTCAAGCCGTTAATGGAATACGTCATATAGGTACATTAATAGATAATAATGTCTCAGCATCAGAATTTATTTTCGATTTTGACATGAAGGACGGTAGTAAGATTTATTGGCATGAAATAATCAAAAGAGAGTGGAATGCTAATGGGGAAGTAGTTAAGGAAGAATACTTTAAGGCATAATTATGACACTTAGATTTATAACACCAACATTGCATGGTGTTGCAGACTATTCTGCGGGATTAGGACTAATAATAGCGCCTTTTATTTTAGAACTGGGAGCGTCATCAAATATGGCACTATGGTTTTCTGTTGTTACAGGAATTGCTGTATTAGTTGTTAGTGGTTTAACTGATTACAAGTTGAGTTTGTTTAGAGCAATTCCATTTCAAGGTCATTTAGCCATTGACTTAGTTGTAGCGGCCACATTTATGGCGCTTCCTTTTCTAATGAACTTTCAAGGCATTGATGCGCACTACTATTGGGTAAATGCTGCCGTAGTATTTTTAGTAGTGTCCTTAAGTGCATCAGAATAATTTTAAACTTAAATAATATAAAAATGAAACAAATTTCAGTATTAATGATAGCTATGGTATTTTCATTGACTACCATAGCTCAAGACAAAAAAATGTTTAACATCGATAATAGTAATATTGCTTTGCAAGGATATAGTCCTGTGTCTTATTTAGACTTAGGAATAGCGCAAAAAGGATTAAAGCAATATAAATCTGAACATCAAAAAGTGGTGTATTATTTTACCTCAAAAGAGCAAAAAGCAACGTTTGACAAAAACCCTAATCGTTATATACCGCAATATGGAGGTTACTGTGCTTTTGGAGTTTATGCTGGTGCTAAATTTAGACCAGATCCTAATAAATTCATTGTGAAAAATGGAAAATTCTTTTTGTATTTGTACAACATTGAGCTAGATGCTCAACAATTATGGTTAGCAGAGAAGAATCACAATAAATTAGTGTCTGTTGCTAATAAGAATTGGGAAAAATTAAGTAAAACATATAACTAATTAGTAATTGTCTAAAAATCTAAAGCCATCTTATGTAAATTAAGGTGGCTTTTTAAAAAGTGCCAACCACTCCAATTTGACTTCCAGTAAACTTTAGGTTCCAGGAAACCAATTTTTTCTTTTTAGGATAATCAAAAGTATTAGATTCAAATAGATATTTATCAATGCTATCTACAACTACTATGCTTAACGCAGCACCAAATACTACATCGCTCAACCAGTGAGCACCATCCATTAATCGCGTTGCAGCAGGAATGCTACCAACAGCATATATTCCAGCTTTAACCCAAGGGCTTTCAAACTGTTTTGCAATAGAGTGAGCCATAGTAATTCCTAAAACGGTATGTCCAGACGGGAAGGAAACGTAGTCTTCTTCACTTTTAAGAGGTTTAAAAGTAAATGGTCCGTCTCCCGAAAAAGGTCTGGCTCTACCAATAAGTGCTCTTGAAAAAATTTGAATATAACCTGCAGTAATTGAGGATGAGATAACAAGTACAGCAGTTTTTCGTACTTGTTCGTTTTTAGTAAACAGACCAAAACCATAAAGACCAGCATTTGCCATTAGATAGTTTTGCGGGCTTGCAAAATAGAATCCGAATTCTTGTAATGGCTGAGGAAAATCGTCATCCTGTCTTCTAAAAAAATTGCTTGTTTCTCTATCTGAAGCTGCCACGATCACAGTCCCTAAAACAATACCTCCCAGTTTAGTAAAGTCCTTTTTTTTCCAGTGTAAAGGTCTTGTTACCGCGTGTTTAATACCTCGCCACGAAGCATTTGCATCATATTTAAACGTATGCCAAGTTGTACTGCTATCGGTAGGTTTCTCTAAATGCTGGGCTGATGCCGAATAGACAGAGGAAACCAAAAACAGTAATAGGAGTACAACTCTAAAATGCATAATTATCGTAATTCAGCTCCAAGTTGTTTTTCAAAACTCGCTTGTAGCTTATTCATTATTTTATCAATTTGTTTATCTGTAAGTGTTTTATGTTCGTCTTGAAGCGTAAAACTTACAGCATAACTCTTTTTTCCTTCAGGTAAGTTTTTACCTTGATAAACATCAAATAAATTTACCTCTTTTAATAATTGCTTTTCGCTTTGCTTGGCAATAGTGTAAATTGATTGAAAAGTAACATCTTCATCTAGTAATAAAGCAAAATCACGTCGTACTTTCGGATATTTTGGAATGTCTTTAAATTTTATAGAGTTTCTACTGGCTACTTCTATAATTTTATCCCAATTAAAGTCGGCAAATAATACATCCTGAGAAACACCAAAGGTTTTTAAAATCTGCTTCTTTACGATACCAAATTCTACCAATTTCATTTTACCAAGGCTCAAGCTCAGTCCTTCACTAAACATATCATTTTTAACAGGACTTGTTTTTAATCTTGAGATTCCTAAACGATCAAATATACCTTGAACAATTCCTTTTAAATAAAAGAAATCACTAGGTTTATTTTCAGTGTTCCAACGTTCACTATCGCGGTTTCCAGATACTAAAAGCGTCAAATGTTTGTGCTCCTCACGTTTATCTTCAGCGTAAGCGTGATAGGTTTTACCGAATTCAAAGAGTTTTAAATCACTTTGTTTTCTGTTAATGTTATAAGCAATAGCCTCTAAACCGGAAAATAACATTGATTGACGCATGGCAGATAAATCATTGCTTAAAGGATTTAGCATTATAACATTGTGCTCTTCTTTTAATTGCTCACTTAGTTTGGCATAATCTGGTGAGGTTAATGAATTGGCCATCATTTCATAAAACCCTTGAGACACTAATTGATTTCCTATAACATTTTGTAGTTTATGGTCTTCAAATTTTGAAGAGTTCGATATAGACGCATTTAGTTTCTCGGTTGTTTTAATGTTATTATAACCGTATACACGTAATACTTCCTCAATCACATCTGCTTCACGTTGTACATCATTTCTATAAGCAGGAACTGTTAGTCCTAATCCAGCTTCAGTAACGTTGTTTACTTTTATCTCTAAAGAAGTTAAAATACTTTTTATAGTTTCACGTGGTATTTCTTGACCAATTAAACGTTTGGCATTGTCAAAACTTAAACGCACCTGAAAATCTTCAATTTTCACAGGATATTCATCAATAACATCACTTGTAATCTCACCTCCAGCAATATCGACTATTAATAAAGCTGCACGTTTTAAAGCGTATTCTGTAATATTAGGATCAATACCTCGTTCAAACCTAAATGAGGCATCGGTATTTAATCCATGACGTTTTGCCGTTTTTCTAATACTTACAGGATCAAAATAGGCACTTTCTAAAAAGATGCTTGTAGTTTCCTCAGTAACACCAGAGTGTATGCCTCCAAATACACCAGCAATACACATAGGTTTTTCGGCATCACATATCATAAGGTCATCCTCATGTAATTCGCGTTCTACTTCGTCAAGAGTAGTGAATTTAGTACCTGATTTAAGTGTTTTTACAACTACCTTATTACCAGTGATCTTTGCAGCATCAAACGCATGAAGCGGCTGTCCTAATTCATGCAATACATAATTGGTAGCATCTACAATGTTATTTATTGGAGAAAGACCAATGGCTTTTAAGCGATGTTGTAGCCATTCTGGAGAATCTGAAACTTTTAATCCAGAGATCGTGACACCACAATAACGAGGAGCTAAAGCCTTATTTTTTACATCTACATCAATTTTTAAAGCGCGATTATCAACATGAAAAGCGCTAACCGAAGGTGTAATTAATTCAAGATTTACATCTTTTTGGATTAAGCCAGCTCTTAAGTCTCTGGCAGTTCCAAAGTGACTCATAGCATCAGCTCTATTTGGGGTTAAACCAATTTCAAATACTTGGTCATTCTCAATTTTAAATACGTCGGCTGCAGCAGTTCCTACCTTTAGGCTATCATCAAGTACCATAATACCATCGTGCGATTTACCTAATCCTAACTCATCTTCAGCACAGATCATTCCATGGCTTTCTTCACCACGAATCTTTCCTTTTTTTATAACCCACGATTCGCCTTCTTCAGTATATAACGTGGTGCCTATAGTTGCAACAGGAACTTTTTGTCCTACAGCCACATTAGGTGCACCACAAACAATGTGTAGAGGCGATTCACCACCTACATCTACAGTTGTTACTTTTAGCCTATCTGCATTTGGGTGTTGTTCGCAAGTTAGTACTTCACCAATCACTACACCTTCTAATCCGCCTTTAACCGATTGATATGTTTCTATTCCTTCAATTTCCAGACCTAGATCTGTTAGTAACTCACCAGCTTTTTCAGCGTCCCAATCAATATTTATAAATTGCTTTAACCAATTATAAGAGATCTTCATTTTCTATAGTTTTCTATCAACCGACAAATATAAACTATTGCCAGTATCATTCAAATTTAGACTTAAGATTTATGTTTAAAAAAATTAGTACAATTTTGAGCGATTTACCTTTCGTCGATTATTTCATGTGTTTTTTAAAAATAATTCTAAATTGCCCGCCTTATTAACCCCCAAATCAACTATTTATTATGAAAAAAACACTATGTTTTTTAGCCTTTTTTGTGGCTATTTTTATGGGCTATGCTCAAGTACCATCATACTACAATGATGTAAATCTTAATCAAACAGGTCAAAATTTAAAAGACGCTTTGAGTGTGAAAATTATAGGAACACACTCTACAACCTTAAGTTATACACCAGGTGTATGGGATGCGTTAAAACAATCAGACCTCGATCCAACAGACCCTACTAAAGTGTTGCTAATCTATGGTTATAATGATTCTGATGGAGTCTTTAAAACGGATAGGACTAGAGGTAAAGATGATAACGGCGGAAATGTTGGTGACTGGAACAGGGAGCATACGTATCCAAAATCTTTAGGAAATCCGAACCTAGGAACAACAGGGCCAGGATCAGATGCACATCATTTACGTGCCTGCGATGGTCAAATGAATTCTACTAGAAATAATAGAAAGTATGCAGATGGTAGTGGTAATGCTGGCATAACAGCATCTAGTGATTTTTACCCTGGAGATGAATGGAAAGGCGATGTTGCTAGAATGATGATGTATATGTATTTACGCTATGGAAATCAATGTTTGCCAACTAATGTTGGTGTTGGAAATGCTGTAGCAGGTGATGCCAATATGATCGACTTATTTTTACAGTGGAATGTTGAAGATCCTGTGAATGCTTTTGAAGATAATAGAAATAATGTGTTAGCAGGTATTCAAGGAAATAGAAATCCGTTTATAGATAACCCTGCATTTGCAACCCAAATTTGGGGAGGTCCTCAAGCTGAGGATCGTTTTGGTGGAGGTAGTACTGATACAGAAGCACCAACAGTTCCTACTAATTTAGTAGCTTCTGGAACAACCTCAAGCGCAACTGTGCTATCATGGACAGCAGCAACAGATAATGTTGGAGTAACAGGTTATGATGTATTTCAGGATAATGCTTTAATAGCATCTATTGGAGCAGTTACAACCTATAATGTATCTGGATTAGCTGCTAATACAACATACTCATTTACAGTAAAGGCAAAAGATCAGGCTGGAAACAGTTCTGCAAATAGTACTGCGGTTTCTGTAACAACCTTAGCAGTTGGAAGTGGTGGTGATGCTACCGATCTGTTTTTCTCTGAATATGTTGAAGGATCATCCTATAATAAAGCATTAGAAGTTGCAAACTTTACTGGAAGTGCTGTTGATCTTTCAATCTATACTATTAAAAAACAAACTAACGGTTCAGGAAGTTGGAGTACAGGTTACAATTTAAGTGGTACTGTGGTACAAGGTGATGTATTTGTTTTGGCTCATAGTTCAGCAAGTTCTAATTTGTTAAACGAAGCTGATGCTACATCTTCTGGAAGTGAAATTATATTTAACGGTAATGATGCTGTTGGTTTGTTCAAAAATGATGTGCTTATCGATATTATTGGAACTTTCAATGGTGGAAGTGCAAATTTTGCTCAAGATGTGACTTTAAGACGTAAGTCTAATATTCTAAGTCCTAATACTACTTATACAACTTCTGAATGGGACTCGTATGCTTCAAATACATTTGATAATGTAGGATCACATACAGTTGATGGCGGTTCTGGAGCAGATACAACAGCGCCAACAGTACCAGCAAGTTTAGTAGCTTCGAATATCACAGAAACAACGGTAGATCTATCTTGGGGTGCATCAACCGATAATGTAGCGGTTACAGGCTATAAAATATTTCAAGATGGAAACCTTGTAGATACAATAACATCTACAAATTATACTGTAAATGGGTTAACAGTTGTTACATCCTATGCGTTTACAGTATCTGCAATTGATGCTGCTGGTAATGAGTCTAATCAGAGTAATGAAACTAATATTACAACTATAGATAGTACAGCGCCAACAGCGCCTGCTAGTTTGGTAGCTTCTAATATTACAGAAACAACAGTACATCTATCATGGAATGCATCAACCGATAATGTAGCTGTTGAGGGTTATGATGTGTATCAAGACAATACTTTGATTGCTTCTTTAGGGGTGGTGTTGAGTTATCAAGTTGGAGGATTAAATGAAAATACATCTTATAATTTTAACATCAAGGCTAAAGATCAAGCTGGGAATGAATCAGTAAATAGTAATTCGGTTAATATTACAACATTACTTTCTAGTACAGGAGGTGCTACAGAATTATTCTTATCTGAATATGTTGAGGGATCGTCTTTTAATAAAGCATTAGAGATTGCTAATTTCACTGGAGGTGTTGTAGATTTATCTCAATATTCTCTTAAAAAGCAAACTAACGGTTCAGGAAGTTGGAGTTCAGCTTATATCTTAAGTGGTAATTTGTTAGATGGAGAAGTCTTTGTGTTAGCACATAGTTCAGCAAGTAATAGCTTAAAAAATAGAGCAGATGTTACAACAACGCATACAGTTATTAATTTTAATGGAAATGATCCTGTAGGACTATTTAAAAATAATGTACTTATTGATATTATAGGAACTTTTAACGGAGGGAAATCTAATTTTGCTAAAGATGTAACTAAACGTCGTAAACCAACTATTTTGAGTCCTAATACAACTTATACTGTTTCAGAATGGGATTCATATTCTAGAAATACGTTTAGTGATGTTGGAACACATACTATTGGTTCGGGAGCTTCTAGAGCATCTCAGGTAGCAGTACAGGATGATTTTTCAGTAAAACTATCTACAACAGGAAATGCGATGACGGTTAAGATGAATGATACACGTATTGTTTCTTATCAATTATATACAATCAATGGTCAGGTAATTGCTAAAGGAAAGTTTAGTAAACAAACCAATATTGACAATGTTAGAGCAGGTTTATATATACTAAAGATCAATGACGGACAACGTGCCATCCAGAAAAAGATTCTTAAAAAATAAATGTGCTATTCATTGTTAAAAAAGAAGCTCAACTTAGGTTGGGCTTTTTTTTGTAAGTATTTTGTTGTTTCTTCGAATACCTATTTAAAACACTACAACATGCAAAAACTACTATCTCTATTTTGTTTTATTATTTTAATGTCTTGCCAAAAAGAAGTACATACGAAGCTGCTACATGGTAATTATCGCGCTACTTTAAAAGTGCAGGATAATCAATTATTGCCTTTTAACTTTAAAGTAAAGCATGATGGTACTATTGAAATTTATAATGCCGAAGAGGTAATTGAGGTGACCGATGTTCGTTATTCGGGAGATTCTATAAGCATTCATTTTCCTGTTTATGAAGGATATATTGCTGGCGTGTTTAATAACGGGCAAATTAAACATGCACAATACATAAAGGAAAGCTTAGACAGGGTAGTGCCTGTTGAATTTATACACGATAGTGACGAAAGGTTTTTAAATGTTAAAACACCAATAACTGATGTTTCAGGTGTATGGGAAATGCTTTTTACCGAAGATGAAGGCTCTACTTTTGTAGCTAAAGGTATTTTTAAGCAAGAAGGAAAAAAGGTAACAGGAACCATTAGAACTACAACGGGTGATTACCGCTATTTAGAAGGTGTGGTAGATGGTAATGTTTTAAAGTATTCGGTGTTTGACGGTGCACACGCCTTTTTGTTTACTGCTGAGGTAGATGATAATAACATGAAAAATGGTGTTTTTTATTCTGGTAATCATTATAAAGCAACCTATACTGCAAAGCGTAATACTACTTACGAATTACCACATGAAGACACGCTTACCTTTTTAAAAGAAGGTTACGATAGTATAGAATTCTCGTTTCCAGATACTGAAGGAAATATGGTGTCTTTAAACGATGAGCGATTTAAAGACAAGGTAGTTATTGTACAGGTTATGGGAACATGGTGTCCTAACTGTCTGGACGAAAGCAAGTACTATGCAGAGCAGTATAAAACCTTAAAAGATAAAGATGTTGAGTTTATTGCATTGGCGTTTGAGTATGCTAAAACACAAGAAAAAGCTTTTGCTGGAATTAAACGTTTACAAAATACAGTTGGTATAGACTATCCAATTTTGTTAGCACAATATGGAAGCTCTGACAAAGGAAAAGCCAACGAAAAATTACCAATGCTAAACCATGTATTGTCGTATCCAACGTCTATTTATGTAGATAAGAAAGGTAAAGTGCGCAAAATACATACAGGCTTTAACGGACCTGCAACTGGCGATAAATACCTTAGCTTTCAAAAGGAATTTCACGAGTTTGTTGGGGAGTTGGTAAATGAGTAAATTATATTTTTAATGATCTAAGAAAATCTTTTTTTTTTAAGTTTTAAATATGTTTACTTTAATCTTAAAAATTGTTCTGGATTTTCGGAAAAAGCAATTGTAAGTTTATCTATTTCCCCGTCATTATTAGGATGAAAATTAATATAAAAAGATGGAGTGTTTTGGTGATGAATTTGACTAACTTTATTGATGAATGTGTTATGTTTTTGATGTTCTAAAAACATTGTGAAAGTTGGAAATTTAATCATTAGATTTTTATTTTTGAGAAAAATTTCAACGATACCGTATCCTTTCGAAAAATATTTGCCACAATAGTCTTTTAGCTTGTGTGTTGGAGCTTTCTCGGTTTTTGGAGAATTTAAGACTAACTGCGGAACAATAGATTCTCCAATTTGAATTTTGTAGTTTTTCCAGTGCTTTCTTTCTTTCCCTAATAATCGGTTAATTAATATATCATTTATTGCTTTTAAAAGCAAGTTTGAAGAGCCTTGATTCGCCAAAATGATTATTCCGATATTTTTGTAAGGATAGAGGTTAACGCTTGATGTAAAACCTGAAACGTTTCCTTCATGTGTTACCCTATATAGATTTTTATATTGATGAACAAACCAACCATACCCATATGTATCACTTATTAGATTGTATTTTCTATCAAAATTAAAACTTCCTCTAATAATGTTGTGTTCGCTAAAACTACTTTCTAAATAACTCTTTGAAAGTATTTCTATTCCTTTATATGTCCCTTTGTTTAATAACATTTTTACCCAATTTGATAGATCATATACACAACTATTTATAGCTCCAGACGCATATGATTCATATTGATTTTCATATTCAGTCCTAATAATATTTCCTTTTGATAGGCCGTAACCCAATGAATGATTATTGCTTAATTTTAGTTCTTTCAATGAGCTGTTCGAATTATTCATTTCCAAAGGAATGAAGATTTCATCTTTTAAATTTTCAGCCCAAGTTTTTCTGGAGATTTTTGCTATAATTTCGCCAAGAACTGCATAGCCCATATTACTGTAATCAAATTGTTCTCGTACTTGACTGTTTGGTTTTAAAAATGAGAGGCGTTCTATATGCTTTTTAATGTTGTTCGTTGGAAAGAAAACATGTGTAGCATCGACAACTCCTATTCCAGATCTATGAGCTAGCAAATCTTCGATGTTAATTAGATTGTTCATCTCGTCTGTAGAAAACTGTAAATAAGGAATATATTGTTTTGGTTTATCTGTTAGTTTTAATTTTTTATTACTTTTTAAAATTCCAATTAAGGAGGCTGTAAAAGGCTTGGTGATTGAACCTATGGGGAATATAGTGTTTTGATTTACAGGTAGTTTTTTCTTTAAGTTGCGATATCCAAATCCATTTGAATAGATAGTTTTACCATTTTCAATAATTGAGATTGACATTCCAATAGTTTGATTCTGATTCATCAAATTATCAATAGTTTTTTCAATCCCGATTAATCTTGAATCAATATTTTGACCTATTAGTTGTGAACTAATAATCAGTAATACTCCTTTTAATAATTGTCTCATAAATTTGATAGAGATTTAAGGGTAATGTTTATTGTTTTTCTAGCATTTTAATTATTGCTTCAGCCACAGGTTTAGACGATAAGTAGTTTTGACCTGTAATAACTCTACCATCTATTTCTACATGTGCAGTGTTTCTTGGGGCGTATTTAAATGTGCCTCCATGATCTTCAATACCTTTTTGAATCAATAATGGGAACGACTTAAATTGTTCAGACTCCTTACGTTCGTAAGCTTCAGGGTAACCGTTAATGGTTTTACCGTTCACTAAATAGTTACCGTCTTTGGTCTTTAAGTTTACAATGCCAGCAGTACCATGACAAACTGATGAAATGATGCCATTATGTTCTTCATAAACTTGCATTACTAATGTTTGTATTGCTTTATTAAAAGGTACGTTAAACATAGCACTTCCGCCTCCAATGTAATGTACTGCTTTATAGTTTTTAGCTTCCAGATACTCAGGTTTAAAAGTGTTTTCTAAAGCAGCCATAAAATCAGGATTGTATAAATATTCTTTTTCCAGAGTGCTAGAAGTGTTAATATATGCTAGAGGCAATGCACCACCTTCTGGACTTACAAAATCTACAGTGTAACCAGCTTTTGAAAACGTGTCGTAAGCATTTACAATTTCGGCAAAGCTATTACCTGTTCTAAGTTTTGTGCCTTTATAAAAATGAGCATTCGATACTACAAACAAAATACGATCGCCTTGTTTATTGCTTTGTGTGCTCGTTGCAGACTTGCTAATAATTTTCCATTGCCCATCCAGTTTTTTTAGTAGAAACATATCTATAAACTGCATTTTGCGTTTTGGCATTAAAATTTCTGCTTTGGCAAATGCAATGTTCTCAAATTGATCTACGGAGATTATTTTTCCAATACGTCCGTTAAATGTTCCAGGCGTTCCATTTTTAAAATAAGAAGTATAAGTTGCTATAGGAACAATGCGTAAACCTTTGTCTTTATTGTCTAAATACAAGTTACTACTATCGTGAAATGCTTTATTGATTTGCGGAATGTTGTTGTACGAAGTACCGTTAATATAATTTTTAAGTGTTTCTCGTATGAGACTTGTTTCCGATTGCGAAAACAAGTTGAAAGAGACAAATAAGGTCACTGCATAAATAAGTTGTTTCATATAATATTGTGTTTTTAATTGATGTTGCAATATTATGATGAGGTGACTTAAATACACTACAGAATTATAGTTTAAAACTCCTAATGTATACATCAGGACTGTAAAAAGTCTGTTATTATTGCTTTATAAACTTTGAAGGTGTGGTGTTGGTAACCTTTTTAAAAGCTGTATAAAAAGTGCTGTTAGAGTTAAAACCACATTGCTCTGCGATCACTTCTATTTTTAAATTACTGTTAGATGTTAGTAAGCGTTTAGCTTCTTCAATGCGGTATTCGTTTATAAACTGCGAAAAATTCTTGTTTAGATTATCGTTGATGAATTGTGATAGTAAATGTGTGCGTATATGCAACTGTTTTGCTAATTCAGGTAAAGTTAGATTTGGGTTCTTATAGGCTTGTTGGGTGTTTATATAACTATCTACTTTGTTGAATAATGCAGTAGCTTCCTCTGTAGATATTTTTTGATTGGCATACTTTTCCTGAGGAGCTGCTTTGTTGCTTTGACGTTTTTTATGAAACAACAATAATACAGATAAGTATAGCACAAACGAAAACGATAAGGCGCCAACAATATACGAGGTGTATGATGAGGTGTAATAAGCTACCCAAATTAAGGTAGTGCCAAAAAATACACTTAACATCCAGCTATCATTATAATTTAGTTTGCTAGAACTGGAAAACAATTTTTTAAAATGATCTTTTAATAAAAATGCCGATGCTATGATAAACAGGAGCCATTGGTAATACAAGGTCTTAAAAAAATAAGTGCCCCAGATATCTGGATGTGTTTCGTATGGATATAATATACCAAAAACAATAACTAATAGTGCTAATAAACCCAACTGTAACAACCAGCTTTTTGGTGTTTGTGTTGTGGCTGTTTTAGATCTAATATAGAAATACAAAAAGGGTCCAATTAAAAAACAGGCCGATAAACCAATTTGTAAATAGAACTTAGATAGTTGCGGATTAAAATAATAGAACACCGATTTTCCAATACGAATACTTATTACCGCTAACAAACCACCCAACAAATAGCTGGAAATGTTCTTGGGTTTTGCTATAAAGAAAAAATACAGACTTAATAACACCCCGTTAAAAGCACCTAAAGCACTAAAAAAGAATAAAAGTTCGTTGCTAAAATCCATAAGTTAAGCTCTGTTATAGCGAAATTAACAAAACAAGCTTATAAGGCATAATGTGTTGATGATTGTTTAACAAAAAAGCTAATATAGATTGAAGACTACACTCTGTTTTATGTGTAATTTAGTCGCATTGACTGATGACTTCATCTTTGCTATTGCAATTTGGCGCATTATTTTCAATGACATGGTTTAGCCCATTATTTAAGTGTTCGCATACAGATGTGATTGCACATTGAGAGAGCATTGGGTTGTTGGAAATGCTAACGTATTCTAACACTGAATTAATATTTTGAACCCCACTAATATCAGTAATAGAAGGGTTTTCTCGAATAATTAAATCTTTTACCATTGAATTCAAATTTGCAAAACCATTTAAGTTTTCGAGATTTGTGTGATTTTGAATTAGAAATGTTTCTCCAACATGAGATAAATTTGAAAAATTATCCAAATTTGTTAATCCACTAGACCCCTGAAAAAAGAAACTTCCACCTACTGAAGTTAAATTGGTGAACCCTTCTAATTCAACAAGGTTAAAGCTCCATGCTAAGTTTAGACTTTCTCCAACTGTTTGTAGATTGTTAAAACCATTTATGACTACTTCTGGATTATTGGTGTTATTAAAGATTAGATTGTTTTCAATATGCATTAAGCTATTAAACCCTGTCAAAGACTCTATGGCTCCACTATTTGAAATTAATAATTCCTTTATAGTTTCAATGGTGTTAAAACCACTAATTGTTTTTAAGTTATCATTCAATTCTATGTTGATTGCACCGTTAAGAGTGTTAATGTTATTCGATCCAGAAATATTGACTAAAGCGTCATTTCCATAAATATTAAAATCTCCACCAATTGAAGTTAATTGGTCTAAACCAGCTAAGCTAGTCAAATTGTGATTCGAAGTAATACTTAAATCACCGTCAATGGTATTTAATTTATCTAGGATTTGTAAATTTTCAAAAGAAGTTGACAAGAGATTTAGTTCACCATTAATATGTTTGAGCGATTCAAAACCAGTAACTTTTTTAATTTGTCCAAATGCTAGAAAGCCATCTATAACCTCAATATTGTTAAATCCGGAAATGTTGACCTCGGTCATTCCTCCTAAGAGTATTCCTTTTACAGATGTTAAGGCGTTGAAACCTGAGAATTGAGTTAATGTGTTGTTGGAGTCTAAATCTATTCTGAATGCTCCATTAATTGATGTTAAGGCTCCAAATTCGCCAATATAGCTTAGTGCACCGTTATTTGTGAAATTTATACCTCCTCGAACTACTTGAACAAGATTAGGGAAGTCACCTAATGTCAAAAGTGAGTGATTATCTCTTATTTCAAATTTACCTGAAATCAAACTTAGGTTAGTAAAACCAGTAATGGATTCAAGGTAATAATTTTGATGAATTTTAAAATCTCCCCCAACCGATTCTAAAGCTTGAAAATTTATAGGAAACGAAACTAAAGTAGCGTTTTTAAATTCAAAACTTAAACTCACTGATTTTAGATTGTTGAAACCGCTTAAATCATAAGAACCATCTCCAATTCCAATAAAAGTTAAGCTACCTTCAATATGTTCTATGTTTTTTAAAGCATCTGTATTAAAATCTTTGGTTTCGTCAAAAACGATGTTTCCATGAAAAGTTTTGCAATTAGGAAATAATACAGCAAATTGATCAAGATCTTCTTGTGATTCTATAATATAGTCTGACGTTCTCCAACCTGGACAATCATTTTTAATTTCATCTATTGAATCGATAGGGTTTTCATTATCAATATTTTCATTTGTGTCGTTGCTGCATGATAAAAGTAATATGCATATGAAAAGAAATTGGATGTTTTTCATTTAATATTCAAGTATAAATGATGAAAGTTATTTTTTTCAATAAAAGTAGAAGAAAATTCTTAATGAACCAATACGTAGTTCTACGTATGTGCTTTCGGCTTATTGTTTAGCGAATTCTAAACATATGTTAATTAACAAAGCTGTAACATCTATTGCGCGTGCTTGTGGTTACCTTTAAAACACAACAATCAAACATAAAATTCTCATGAAAAAATTAGACTATTTAGCATATGTTGCCATGTTTGTGGCAATGTTATGTATTACCCCAAGTATCAGTGCGCAATTAGATACACCACGTGGTAGCCAAATGGCATCAGTATCGCAAACGGTAGGTATTTCTAAAATTTATATTAATTATTCCAGGCCAAGTGTTAATGGTCGTGAAATATGGGGTAAGCTCGTACCTTATGGTATGAATAACTTGGGCTTTGGTACAGCTAAAGAATCGCCTTGGCGAGCAGGAGCTAACGAAAATACCATTATAAAATTTACTAGCGATGTAACGGTTGAAGGGCAAGCGCTTTCTGCTGGAAAGTATGGTTTGCACATGATCATTCAAGACGGTGCTAATAAGGCTACAGTTATTTTCTCTAAGAACAATTCGGCTTGGGGAAGTTATTTTTACGAGCCTAGTGAAGATGCTTTACGTGTAGATGTGGCTATGGAAGATGGCGCACATACAGAGCAGTTAACGTATACTTTCAATAATGTTACTGCCAACTCTGCAACAGCTGTATTAAGCTGGGGAAAAAAGCGTATTCCGTTTAAAGTAGAGATGGATGTGGCTAATATTGTACTAAGCGATATTAGAAAGAAAATGCAAAACCAACCAGGATTTAACCGTCAAACATGGGAGCAGGCAGCGAATTATGCATCTAATAATGGAGGCGATCTAAATGAAGCTTTAGGATGGATCAACAATGCAATTGCTGGACAATTTTATAGTCAGCAAACATTTAACAACACTCAAATTAAAGCAGGTATTCTTATGAAAATGGGAAAACAGGCAGAGGCTTTGGCTTTAATGGATGGATATATGGATAAAGCATCGGTTCTGGAGCGTCATCAGTACGGTAGAACACTAATTGCTCAGAATATGAAAGATAAGGCTTTAGAAGTCTTTAAAATGAATGCTAAAGAAAATAAAGGAACGTGGCCAGTGCATTATGGTTTGGCTAGAGGTTATTCGGCTCTGGGCGACTATAAAGCTGCTTTAAAGCACTTGAAGATAGCGCTTAACAATGCGCCTAATGCAGCTAGTAAGGGCAGAGTGCAGGCTAATATTGATAAACTTAACAAAGGAGAAGATATCAATTAAAAACGACAAGTATGTACTGTTTTGAGTCCAACCGAAAGGTTGGACTTTTTTATATGTATTAAGGATCTATCCAGGCGTCGTTATAAGCGTCTTTGATGGATGAGCGTAAAAAGCCATCAAAACCTGTTTTATAGGTAACACCACGAGAATTAACTGCTACAGCTATTTCTACACCGCTAATAGGAAACATTTGTATTTGTGTTAAAACACCTTGTCCTATAGTAGGGTCGCCATCGTTAGAGATACTTCCATTCTTACCGTAATATTTTCCATGTAGCTCCCTGCTATCGCCATCAAAATACGAATCGAGCCCAAAATAATTGTCTTTAATAATGGTTCTGGCATTATCTGAAACAATGCTATTAGAATGTTCAAAAAAGGCATTAACAGCAGCCATTTCTATAACACTCATATAATAACCACCACCGCCAGATTTGTTATCCCAGTCGCCATAATTGATACCAGACACGTTATTGGCAATATCATTAACATTGTAATAGCGTGTTGGGTTATTGTTCTCTTCGGTAAAATCTACATTGGGCATACCTACTTTATCAAACAGTGCTTTTTGCATATAGCTTTTGTAAACAGCTTGTGTGGTTTGGTCACTATCTAAATTAGCTATCGGTGCATTTGGTAATTGGTTTTGTAATGATGGGATCAATATTCTAAAGATGGCAAAGTTTATATTATCGTAGTCTGCTTGATCTGGTGGTGGTACA
Source organism: Flavobacteriaceae bacterium (assembly GCA_030148025.1). GTDB lineage: Bacteria > Bacteroidota > Bacteroidia > Flavobacteriales > Flavobacteriaceae > JASBUG01. Next base: position 114,634 of record JASBUG010000030.1, read on the forward strand.
CCAACACCGTCTTCTATAGCTTGCTTTATGCCAGCATACGATAGGGTGTTGTCAAAATCGGTGTTGCCTGTGTCTAATCCAGATTCGTGTCGTAATAAATGCGCAAAGGTCATATCGTCTATATTAGGCCCAACAATCCATGAAGGTGGCAGGTAAGGTTCTATAAGAGTATGAATAGAGAGGTTGAGCTCTTCAAGTAATTGCATGACCACAATAGCTGTGTAGAACTTAGTCACACTGGCGATATTTATCTCTTTATTTGCGGTCATGGGCACTGTAGTACCGTCAGGTTCTTGTACAGCGTTTCCAAAACCACCCGATCTAACCAGTTGCCCATTTTGGGTAATAGCATATGCCCAACCTACAGGAGCGTCACCGCCCCAGTTAACATAGTCGATAAGGTTTTGTTCAAACAGATCTAAACTAAATTGAGCAGTCACAGGACCTGCGACACTTTTTACATTATCAGTCTCGCATGAAAACAGTAGAAGTAGACAAGCTGCTACTAACCATTTTTTTAAGGATATAAGCTTTTTTAAAAACATAACAAGGAAGAATTAGTATTCTCTTAAAGATACTTAAAATACTGATAAAGTGTTTGTTATGTAGGAAATTCAAACAGGTTTAGCTAATGTAGTTCCAGATGTTCTTGTATTTACTTAACTGTCTATAGGTTTCAAGAATAACCTTGTTTTCAGAGTGAGATAACGAGGGGTCTAATTTTAAAAGTTGTTGCGCCTGATGTCTGGCATGTTGTAAAATATCCTTATCCTTAATAATATCTGCTATCTTTAAATTAAGAACACCACTTTGCTGCGTACCCATAATATCACCAGGACCTCGCAGTTTTAGGTCTACTTCGGCAATTTCAAACCCATCATTAGTACGAACCATGGTTTCTAATCGCGTTTTACTATCATTACTTAATTTATGGCTGGTCATCAGTATACAATAGCTTTGTTCAGCTCCGCGACCTACGCGACCTCGTAACTGGTGTAGTTGTGATAAACCGAAACGTTCGGCGCTTTCAATGATCATTACGGAGGCATTAGGGACATTTACTCCAACTTCAATAACGGTTGTAGCAACCATAATTTGCGTTTCTCCTTTAATAAAGCGTTGCATTTCAAAATCTTTATCGGCAGGTTTCATTTTACCGTGAACAATAGAGATTTGGTATTCGGGCATTGGAAAATCTCGCGAAATACTTTCGTAGCCATCCATAAGATCTTTATAATCCATGGCAGAACTTTCCTGAATAAGAGGGTAGACAATATAGACCTGTCTTCCTTTAGCAATTTCATCGCGAATAAACTTAAAGACATTCAAACGATTTTTGTCATAGCGATGTACAGTTTTTATTGACTTTCTGCCTGGTGGTAATTCGTCTATTATCGAGATGTCCAGATCGCCATAAACAGACATTGCCAGAGTGCGAGGAATTGGTGTTGCTGTCATAACCAAAATGTGTGGAGGAGAGCTGTTCTTTTTCCAAAGTTTGCTTCTTTGTGCGACTCCAAATCGGTGTTGCTCGTCAATAATTGCAAGCCCTAAATTTTTAAATTTCACCTTATCTTCCAGTAGAGCATGTGTGCCAATTAGAATGTTTAACTCGCCATTTTCTAAAGATTCATGAATTTCACGTCTACTTGAAGTTTTAGTTGAGCCAGTTAACAGTTTTATATTGATATTTAGACTTTTACAGTATTCACTTAATCCATTATAGTGTTGAACTGACAAAATTTCAGTCGGAGCCATTAAACAAGCTTGAAAACCGTTGTCAATAGCGATAAACATTGACATGAGGGCGACTATCGTCTTTCCGGAGCCAACATCTCCTTGTAGTAAGCGATTCATTTGTGCGTTACTCCCCAGATCATTTCTAATTTCTTTAATAACTCGTTTCTGTGCATTGGTTAATTCGAAGGGTAAATGGTCTTTAAAAAATGTGTTGAAATGATTGCCGACTTTCTTAAAAGGGAATCCTTTTATTTTTGATTTATGGATAAGATTCTTTAAAATTAATTGTAATTGTATGTAAAATAATTCTTCAAATTTTAACCTGAATTGTGCTCTTGAAAGTAGCTCCTGATTCTTTGGAAAATGTGCATTGAAAAGAGCCTCTTTTTTTGGTATTAGATTAAGGTCTTTTAATAGTTTTTGGTTTAATGTTTCTGAAAAATTTCCTTTAGTTTCAAGAAATAGTTGCTGCATAATTTTGGTCATTACACGATTGGTAATGCCTTTGTTCGACAATTTCTCTGTGGAAGGATATATGGCTTGCATGGAAGAACGCAGATTCTTTTCATGTGTTTCTTGAAGTTCCATGTCTGGGTGAGGCATGCTAAATTTACCATTGTACCAGTTGGTTTTTCCAAAAATAACATAAGGCTTGTTGGTTTTTAAGTTCTCTTTGATCCATTTCTGGCCTCTAAACCAAACGAGTTCCATGGTTCCTGTGTCGTCTTGAAATGTTGCTACCAAGCGTTTGCCGCGTTTTTGCGTAACCTCTTGTATTCTGGTGATTTGCCCAATTATCTGCACCTCGGCATTATTACGTTGTAAACTCTTGATCTTGTAATATTTCGTGCGATCTAAATATCTGTTTGGAAATAAGTTGATAAGATCTTGATACGTATGAATTCCTAACTCCTTACGCAGGAGATCTGCGCGATTTGGACCCACGCCTTTGAGGTAGTCTATAGGAGTTTGAAGAATATTAGAATTCATAAAACTAAAATAGTTCTTTTGTTAAAAATGACAACGATAATTGTTATTTTGGTTTAAGAATTAAATAGATTTAGCTTATGAGAGCCTTGGTAATTTCAGGTGGTGGTAGTAAAGGTGCTTTTGCTGGTGGTGTAGCGCAATATCTTATTGAAGAACAAAAACGTGATTACGATTTGTTTTTAGGAACATCAACAGGAAGCTTATTAGTACCTCATATTGCTGCAAATGAAATAGGTAAAGTACGTGAAATTTTCACTAATGTAACACAACGTGATATTTTTAGTGTTAGCCCTTTTGTGCAGCGTAAAAAGGATAACCGCGAGTTTGTGTCTATTAATTTTATTAATTCATTATGGCAATTTATTAAAATGAAACGCACCTTTGGTGAAAGTAAAGCGTTAAAGCGTAATATTAAGCGGAAATTTACAAAAGAGGAATATGATAGAATTCGGTCGATGAGAGAAGATGTAGTGGTTACAGTGTCTAATTTATCAAAAAATAGGGTGGAGTATAAATCTATTAACGACTGTAGTTACGAGGAGTTTTGTAACTGGATATGGGTATCATGTAATTACATTCCGTTTATGTCTCTAGCTACGGTTAATGGTTTTGAGTATGCTGATGGAGGTTTGGGTTGTGTAGTGCCTATAAGGGAAGCTATTGAGCGAGGAGCTACCGAGATAGATGCAGTGATTCTGGAATCTGAAAATATGGTTGGAAATAAGGTGTTAGGCAAGAATCCGTTTTCATTGATGATAAGTTTGTTTGGGCATTTGCTCGAACAGCTTGAAAAACATGATGTAACCATAGGGAAGCTAGCTGCTAAGAATAAAGATGTGACTTTGAATTTATACTACACACCAACAAAGCTAACTGAGAATTCGTTGATATTTAGTAAACGGTTAATGGTTAAATGGTGGCAGGAAGGTTTTGATTATGCTAAGAAAAAGCATCAAGATTTAGATTCAAACGAGTTGAAGTTATAGGATTACCAAAGGTCACTCACTTCTTTCTTGATGTATGAAAGTGCGGCATCGCTTGGTGCTCGTTTTTCCATCATTTCAGTTAAAATAACTTCTCTTAGCTTATTGGCAGTTCCTGTTTTTTCTAATAATCCAGCTTTTCTAATTAGCTGTATTGTGGCGTTTTTTGCAGCCACGATAATGTTCCAACATTCGTCGCTTACATAGATTTGTTGCGATAAATTATGCTCAAACTCCTGCTCAATGGTTGCTACAAGTAAAGATTCGTAAGTTTCTTCATCTGAACTAGTTGGATGTACTCTAATTAGTAATTTGGAAGGTGTGATGCGTTCAAGAAACAATACCATGCGTTCATAAGCTTGAAGGCGAACAGGTAACGAATTTGTTTGAAGGTCTTTATGTAGTAAAAAGCGCCTTCTTCCATCTTCGTTTTTGGTATGTTCTTTAAAAAAATAATAAGCGATCATTCCAGTAATTAAAGCAGGTACTGCATATAAAAAGACTTCAAATATTTTTTCAACTTCCATGGCTTAACAGTTTGAGGATTGTTTTCCTCCCAAATATATGCAATCTTTTAAATCTTGCATATTGGTGAAAGGAACTTTTGTTTTTTCGTAGTTATAAGTTTTATCTAGTTCTTTCGATAGATTATGATCGTCTACATTTACATCAACATCATCCATTTTAAACTGGCAAGGGTGTTCGTATCCTGCAGCATGTGTTATTTCTACCAGTTCTTTTCTAAAGGTTTTGAAATACTGTGCTAGTCGTTCCGATTTTAAAGGTACGTTTATACCGCTTTGTAACCATTTACTCTGTGTAGCAACACCGCTTGGGCAACGATTGGTATGACATACTTGTGCTTGAATACAGCCAATACTCTTCATGGCTTCTCGTGCTACATTAATGCAATCTGCACCCATAGCAAAAGCCATGGCTGCTTTAGCAGGAAAACCTAATTTGCCACTACCAATGAAAACAATACGGTCTGTTAAGCCCTTGCTTTTAAACATTTTGTACAGGTCGCTAAAGCCATATACCCAAGGTAATGATACATGATCTGCAAAACTCGGTGGTGCCGCTCCTGTACCGCCTTCACCGCCATCTACGGTAATAAAATCTGGACCTCTATTAGATGATTTCATGATATCAGCCAGTTCTATCCATTCATCAAGCTTTCCAATGGCTGCCTTTATACCAACAGGCAATCCTGTTGCGTCTGCAATATCTTCTATGAAATCTATTAACTCCTGAACATTTGAAAATGCTGAATGATTAGGAGGTGAAAGTACATCTTTTCCAATTTCAACACCACGTATGTTAGCAATTTCTTTGGTGATCTTAGCACCAGGAAGTACGCCACCTTTTCCTGGTTTTGCTCCTTGTGAAAGTTTTATTTCTATGGCTTTTATAAACGGATTGTCAGCAACAAGTTGTTTCATTTTATCCATTGAAAAATTGCCATCCACATCACGAACACCAAAATATCCAGTTCCAAAATGAAATACTACATCACCACCATTGCTATGGTAAGGCGATAAACCACCCTCTCCTGTGTTGTGATAGGCTCCTGATAATGCTACACCATTGTTAAGCGATTCAACAGCTTTTGCAGAAAGTGAACCAAAGCTCATTGCTGAAACATTAATAACAGATGCTGGACGGTAGGGTTTTTTACGTTTGTTATAACTACCCATAACCTTAGCGCAAGGCAAGAAACATTTATCAATAGCATTTGGGTGACCTTTGTCTATTTTGAAAGGCATCATAGCATTGTTTATAAAAATATGCTGATGCGAATAAATGTCTCTATCGGTACCAAAACCTTCGTAATTGTTTTCTTTTTTTGCTGAGGCATAAATCCAACCGCGCTCAATGCGATTAAAAGGAAGCTCTTCTCTATTATTAGCTACAAAATATTGTCTAATCTCTGGACCAATACTTTCGAATAAGTAACGAATATGCCCTATTATTGGGTAATTATGACTTATGGTGTGTTTTTTTTGAATGATATCTCTAAGTGCAATTAGAACTAGAACTATAAGTATCCAGCCCCACCAACTAATTTGCTCTAAAAATTCCAGCATAGATGTTTTTACTTGTTTTGGGTAAAGATATTTAAAAAAAAGAAACTCAATTCACATATCAGAATTGAGTTTCTTATGGTAGAAATACTATTTTGCCTAGTAATTATTTAGCGTTTAAATAATCGATAGACATTTGAATAAATGTTTTAACACCTAATAATAATCCGCCTTCATCAATGAAAAAATCTGGTGTGTGATGAGGGTAAGGCTCTGTATTTCCTGGAGTCATTCCTCCTAAGAAGAAATATAAGCCAGGAACTTCTTTTTGGAAGAAAGAGAAATCTTCTGCTCCAGTTATTGCTTTCATTAAATGTACATGCTCTTTACCAGCAGCTTTTTGTAATGATGGTAGCATTTGAGCAGTTAAAGATTCGTCATTATGCGTAATTGGATATCCAGGATCAATATCAATTGTGGCTTCAGCACGATAAGCTTTAGCAATATCCCTTACCATTTCGCGCATACGCTTATGTATTTGTGTTTGCATACCTTCATCTAGTGTTCTTAAGGTTCCTATCATTTGAGCAGATTCTGGAATGATATTGCTTCGAACACCACTGCTTATTTTACCAATAGATAGTACTACAGCTTCATTTGTTAATGGCATTTCACGACTTACTAAGGTTTGTAAACCATCAACAATTTTAGCACTAACCATAATTGGGTCAATACCACCCCAAGGCATAGACCCATGTGATTGTTTCCCTTTTACATTGATTTCGAAGCTATTTACTGCAGCCATAGCACCACCTGGTTTATAACCAATATTATTTATTGGCATTCCTGAACTAATGTGTAAACCGAAGATTGCATCTACATCTGGATTTTTAAGAACACCTTCTTCTACCATCATTTTTGCACCACCTTCTTCTCCTGGAGGTGCTCCTTCTTCAGCTGGTTGAAAAATAAACTTGATAGTTCCTTTGATTTTGTTTTTGTTTTTTGATAGAATCTCAGCAACACCCATTAAAATAGCAGTATGAGTGTCGTGACCACAGGCATGCATTACAGGCACCTCTTCACCTCTAAACTCGCCCTTCGCTGTAGATTTAAAAGGTAGATCTGCTCTTTCAGGTACAGGTAAGGCATCAATATCTGCACGAAGTGCTAAAACTTTACCAGGCTTATTCCCTTTTAATATACCTACAACTCCTGTATGCGCTATTCCTGTTTGAACTTCCATTCCTAACGAACGTAAATGTTCAGCTATCTTTTCGGCTGTTTTAAACTCTCTGTTTGATAATTCTGGATTTTGATGAAAATGACGACGCCATTCAATAACTTTAGACTCAATGTCCTTAATTTCTTTATCCATGCCATGTTGGGCAAATCCAACATATCCTGTTAACATTACAATGGCTAATAATAGTTTCTTCATTTTGTATTTAATTTAATTATATGGTTGGTTAAAATTTGATAAATCTATATCCGTTGTCTTGGTATTGTAAAAGTGCAGTCATTGCAGATAAGGCAAACTTAACATTTGGATTTGCGTTTGCTTTTGTTATGCCTCTATAAGCGGCTGTTTGTCCACAAATTATGATCTCTGCTCCGGCTTCAGATAGTTCATTTATGAGTTTTAAGTTTGGGTTGTCAACACCAAATTTTTCTTTATAGGCTTCATTATTTAATACATCTTGCCAAGCACCACCATGAATGGTCATTGCTACTTTTAGTTGTTCTTTGTTCATGCCTTCATTAGCATGCATGTTTAGAAATCTTGCTGCAGTAACAATGTATTTATTAATAACACTTTTATCGTTTGAGGACTGAGATACGTCAAATATAACTTTAAAGTTTGCTGTGGTATCTGTTTTAATATCAGTGTTATTAACTGCAAATGTTTCACCGAAGTTTTTGATTATCTTTCCTTCAACACGTTCATTTTGAGCGTTTATTGTAAATAAAGTAAATAGTGAAAAACTTAGTAAAATCAACGTTTTTTTCATAGGAAGTAAAAATTTAGGCTTAAAGATATTTAAATTTTCAAGAAACCTTATAAACCTATTATAATTGTTTATAATTATTCGAGTTAAGATGTAAAAAAACGCCTAACATTAGCTAAATTCACGGTTTAAAATAAACAAGTTGGAGAAGTATTTAAGTCAGTTAAATGAAGCACAATTAGCACCCACTTTACAAATGGATGGGCCTATGATTGTTATTGCAGGTGCAGGATCAGGAAAAACACGTGTACTTACTTATAGAATTGCTTATTTAATGAGTAAAGGGGTAGACCCGTTCAATATTTTATCGTTAACATTTACAAACAAAGCTGCTCGAGAAATGAAGAGTAGAATTGCTACCATTGTTGGTGACAGTGAAGCAAAGAATTTATGGATGGGAACGTTTCACTCTATATTTGCAAAGATCTTGCGTTTTGAAGCCGATAAGTTAGGCTACCCAGCTAATTTTACTATATATGATACTCAGGACTCACAACGCTTAATATCTTCAATTATAAAAGAATTAGGCTTGGATAAAGATGTGTATAAGTATAAGCAAGTCTATTCCAGGATATCATCATACAAAAACAGTTTAATTACCGTTAAAGCTTATTTTCAGAATCCTGAGCTTATAGAAGCAGATACGATGGCTCGCCGTCCAAGATTAGGAGATATTTATAAAGAATATGTTGAGAGATGCTTCAAGGCAGGAGCAATGGATTTTGATGATCTTCTATTAAAGACCAACGAATTGCTAACACGTTTTCCAGATGTTCTGGCAAAATATCAAAACAGATTTAGGTATATTTTGGTAGACGAGTATCAAGATACCAACCATTCGCAATATTTGATAGTACGAGCTCTTTCTGATAAATTTCAGAATATATGTGTGGTAGGTGATGATGCCCAGAGTATTTATGCATTTAGAGGCGCAAATATTAATAACATTTTGAATTTTCAGCGTGATTATGATAATGTAAAAGTGTTCCGATTAGAGCAAAATTACCGTTCTACCAAAAACATTGTAAATGCTGCTAACTCTATCATTGATAAGAACCAAACAAAACTAGATAAGGTGGTTTGGACTGCAAATGAAGAAGGAGGAAAGATCAAGGTACATCGATCGTTAAACGATGGAGACGAAGGACGTTATGTGGCAAGTTCTATTTTTGAGAACAAGATGCAACAACAATTGCAAAACAGTGATTTTGCAGTGTTGTATAGAACAAATGCACAGTCAAGAGCCATTGAGGATGCTTTGCGTAAACGTGATATTCCTTATAGAATATATGGAGGTTTATCGTTTTACCAGCGTAAAGAAATTAAAGATGTATTGGCATATTTGCGTTTGGTGATAAATCCAGCAGATGAAGAAGCTTTAAAGCGGGTTATAAATTTTCCGGCAAGAGGTATAGGGCAGACTACTATAGACAGGTTAATTGTTGCGGCTAATGGGTATAAGCGTTCAATTTTTGAGGTGTTACAGAATATTGATAAGATCGATATAAAAATGAATTCTGGAACAAAGGGTAAGCTTCGTGATTTTGTGACGCTTATTGAAAGTTTTCAGGTAATGAATCAAACGGCAAATGCCTTTGATCTGGCTGAGCATGTTACAAAAGCTAGCGGCTTGATACGTGAGTTTAATAAGGATGGTACTCCTGAAGGGGTTACCCGAATGGAAAATATAGAGGAGTTGCTTAATGGTATGAAAGATTTTGTTGAAGGTCAAAAGGAATTAGCTGATGCAACGGGTTCTTTAGCAGAGTTTTTAGAGGATGTAGCTCTCGCAACAGATCTAGACAACGATAAAGGTGATGCTAATCGGGTGGCTTTAATGACCATACATTTAGCTAAAGGATTGGAATTTCCATATGTGTATATAGTTGGATTAGAGGAGGATTTATTTCCTAGTGCTATGAGCATGAATACACGTAGTGAACTTGAGGAGGAGCGACGTTTGTTTTATGTGGCGCTTACAAGGGCTGAAAAACAAGCCTATCTTACCTATGCATTAACGCGCTACCGCTGGGGGAAATTAATTGATGCAGAGCCTAGTCGTTTTATTGAAGAAATTGATGATCAGTATTTAGATATCCTTACACCTCCTGAGGAGAGACGTTTTAATCCAATGTTAGATCCAGATATTTTTGGGGATACACCACCAAATAAAATACGATTTAAACCAGCTAAGAAAATAGAATTTAAAAAGAAATCAACTAGATCTAAACCGGAAGGAATTAAAATTACGCCACCTAAAAATTTAAAGAAAATAGAGGCGTCGAGTAGTGGAAATACAAACCTGTTTGACAGTAAATTAGCCGTTGGAAATATAGTGGAACATTTAAGGTTTGGTAAAGGAGAGGTGGTTAAAATAGAAGGTAAGGGGGCCGATATGAAAGCCGAGATTAATTTTGAGAATGGCGGTTCTAAAAAGCTATTACTGAGATTTGCGAAACTTAATATTTTAAGTTAATGGCAGAGTTTATAAAAATATATGAAGATAATCCGAACCCCAGAGAAATTGAAAAAGTAGTTTCAGTTTTAAAAAAGGGTGGATTAATCATTTATCCTACTGATACAGTTTATGGACTGGGATGTGACATTACCAATACTAAGGCCTTAGAGCGTGTAGCTAAGATTAAGGGTGTTAAACTTGAGAAAGCAAACTTTTCATTTGTTTGTCATGATCTTAGTAATTTAAGTGATTATGTTAAGCAAATCGATACAACTACATTTAAGGTGTTAAAGCGCGCCCTTCCTGGTGCTTATACATTTGTGTTGCCTGGAGCCAAAAGTTTGCCTAATGCTTTTAAAAAGAAGAAAACGGTAGGAATAAGGGTGCCAGATAACTCGATTGCTCTAGAAATTGTAAGACAGTTAGGTAATCCAATAATATCGACTTCTATTTATGATGAAGATGAAATTATTGAATATACCACAGATCCAGAATTGATATTGGAAAAATGGGATAATTTAGTAGATTTAGTTATTGACGGTGGCTACGGTGGTAACGAACCGTCTACTATTATTGATTTTTCTGTGCAACCTCCTGAAGTTATCAGGGAAGGTAAGGGAAGCTTAGAGATCTTTTAGTCACAGTTTTCTTTATACTCAGCAGTCTCATCTTTGCACCATCCACCATAACCAGAATCGTCACACTCAGGAAGCACACTACTTTCATCATCAACTAAAATGCATTTCAGGTGAGGGTTATCATTAGCCGATAACGACTTTAGCTTTGTGTTATTTCCGTTCTTAATATTTAAGTATGTAAGCTGATTTTGATAGCAATATAAGGCCACTAGTTGTTTGTTGTTACTTAAATCTAAGGATGTTAATTGGTTTCCTCTGCATCCAAACTTTTGAAGATGTTCATTTTTAGATACATCTAGTTCTTTTAACTCATTGTCATAGCAGTATAAAACTTCAAGATTTTTGTTTTTGGAAACATCTAAACTGGATAATTTATTTTTATAGCAGTCTAATCGTTTTAGGTTTTTAAAAGCTTCAATACCATCAAGAGATGCTATGTTTTGAGAACTAACGTTTAAGAGTTCGACAGATTCAACTTCTTCTAACTGTATCTTTCCATCTTTATTTGCGTCTATATTACTATCTGCTTTTCCATCTCCATCTGTATCAATGCAATTCGTTGTTAATAAAGCATTTTTGAAGTTAGCATCCGAAATTTCAATCTCTTTATTATTACATGATGTTAAAGCTAGAAGTAATAATAGGTTTAGAAATAGGTGTTTTTTCATGATCTATGTATTGCGTTAAATATAAAATCAGCGGAAAATACAAAAATTGAATTACAGTACTATAAATTACCTAACAGTATCTTTTTGATTGTTAGAGATATAGTGGTTAGACTAGTGAAATTCGAATTATACACATAAAAAAAGCTCAACACATGGTTGAGCTTTTATGGTTTCAAAAAAATCTAAGGATTAATTCCCGGTAGATAGATTTTTCATTTCTTTTTCGATCATATCGTAGAACTGATCAATTTTAGGCATGATCACGATACGTGTACGTCTGTTTTTAGCTCTGTTCTCTGCTGTGTCATTGTCAACTAAAGGAACATAGTAACTTCTTCCAGCTGCAATTAAACGGGCAGATTCTACTCCTAAGTCTTCTAATACTCTAATAATAGAGGTAGAACGTTTCACACTTAAATCCCAGTTATCTTGTAAAACTCCTTTGTTATACGACTTGCTGTCTGTATGACCTTCAACCATACATTCAAAATCAGGTTTTCCGTTAACAACCTTAGCTACTTTTGCTAAAACATCTTTAGCATTAGAAGTTACAGTATAGCTTCCGCTTTTAAATAGTAGTTTATCAGAAATAGAAATAAATACAACTCCTTTTTCTACATTAACCTCAATATCTGGATCGTTAATTCCTACTTCACGCTTTAAACTTGTTACTAAAGCAAGGGTAACACTGTCTTTTTTGTTTAGTGCATCTTGTAAGCGCGTAATCTTTAAATCTTTTTCTTTAATACTTTCTAAAGTTCTTTCAACATTATCTGCTCCCTTTGCAGTAAGCATTGTTAAGTCTTTATTGCTTTGAATAAGACTCTCATTATTTTTACGTAAATCTGCAATACGCTCTTCTAAAGCATTTGCACGAGCTGTTGCCGAAGCTTCATCCGATAAGCAGGCGTTTAATTTAACTGTGGCAGAGTTTAATAAATCTTGTGTTTCTTTTTGTTTTGCTTCAAGTGCGGCATAGTCCTTTTTTGATACACACGAGCTTAATAAGAGCATTGTAGACAGGCTTAACAATAAAATTCTCTTCATGATACTTTGTTAATTAATTTATATTTGACGAACTGCATAAAAATAGATAAAAAACAGCAACTAAGACCAGTATTAACAAAACTTTTACTAACTAAGTTATAAACTTTTGAAATCCCTTTTTTTCCCGATAAAGTATGACCAAACAATGCTTCTTTTTGTGTAGTATTTTGCTCCTTGTTTTAAGGACCTTCGTTGTTTAAGAAGGGTGCTTAAATGTCCATAAAACGAAAAGTGTGCTTTTATAATAGCAAATGTGTGTTTGGGTTTTAATGTCAAAGCAAATTGTATACCAGCAATACCATCCAAAACTAATCTTGTGAATACCAGATGGAATACATTACCCTTTGCATTTTTTACAAGTGTATATAAGCTATTTCTGAAATTTAAAAATGTTTTTTTAGGACTAGTATTATTAAGAGTTGCACCACCAACGTGATAGATGGTTGAAGAGCCTACATATTTAATGTCATGACCATAGTTTTTTGCTCGCCAGCAGAGATCGATCTCTTCCATATGTGCAAAAAATGCTTCGTCAAAACCTTCTAGAGTTTGAAAAACATGCTTCTTAATAAACAAACAAGCACCAGATGCCCAAAAAATAGATGTAATATCATTGTACTGTCCGTCATCCTTTTCAATGCTGTTGAAAATACGTCCGCGACAGTAAGGATATCCAAATTTATCTAAAAAACCACCAGCAGCGCCTGCATATTCAAACAGGTGTTTCTGTTTTTGATCCAGAATCTTTGGTTGAATAATAGCAGTGTTTTCATCATTATTGTAAACCTCAATTATTGGTTGCAACCAACCTTTTGTGACCTCGACATCGCTATTTAGCAAGCAAAACACATCGGCATTAATATGTTGTAAGGCATCGTTGTAACCTTTGGCATACCCACCATTAACCTTGTTTTGGATAAGTTGAATCTCTGGGTAATTAGCTTTTAAAAAAGCTACCGAATCATCGGTTGAAGCATTATCTGCAACATATATATCTGCTTCTTTTGAAAACGATACTACAGAAGGTAAGAATTGTTCAAGAAGGGATTTTCCGTTCCAGTTTAATATGACGATGGCTATTTTCACGATTTATAATCAGGTATCTCCTTTAAAAAATGATATTGTTCTTTTTCTAGATCAACACTGCAATAATAATGATTTAATCCATTAGTAACCATGAGATAGGTAGCGTTTAAGGTTAAATTGTATCGCGCAATTTGATCGAAAGTACTTTGAGTAATAGTGACCTTTGGTGCTTTGCATTCTACAATCAAATGAATAGAACCATCAGGATTGAACACAACAATATCATAACGTTTTTTAAGGTTATTTACTTTTAATTCTTTTTCAACATTAATTAGAGAAATAGGATATTTCTTTTCATGTATTAAATAATGCACACAATGTTGACGTACCCATTCTTCAGGTTGTAAAACCATAAATTTTTTGCGAATTACATCAAAAATGTAAGGTTTATTTTCGCTATTTTTGAGCCTGAACCTATATGTAGGAAAGTTAAGTTTTTGCACTACACAAATTTGGTGATTTTTTTTCAATGGACGAAGTTAAACAGTTAGTAAACGATATAAAGAATGGCAATATAAAGCCTATCTATTTTTTAATGGGCGAAGAGCCATACTATATAGATAAGATATCCGACTTTATTGAAGATAATATACTTGCTGAAGAAGAGAAAGGGTTCAATCAAATGGTACTATATGGTCGTGATGTGTCTATAGACGATATTGTTGGAAATGCCAAACGTTACCCAATGATGGCAGAACGCCAAGTGGTGATCGTTAAAGAAGCTCAGGACCTTTCCAGAACTATTGAAAAATTAGTTACCTACGCCGAAAACCCACAACCTACTACGGTATTGGTGGTGAATTACAAGTATAAAAAGATAGATAAGCGTAAAGCGCTCTATAAAACAGTAAAGAAGTCTGGTGTTGTTTACGAAAGTAAAAAGCTGTATGAAAATCAGGTTGCCGATTGGATACGTCGTGTGTTATCGCCTAAAGGTTATACTATTTCACCTAAAGCTGCACAAATGTTGGTTGAGTTTTTAGGAACCGATTTGAGTAAGATCAATAACGAACTTGAAAAACTGCAATTGATCATTCCAACGGGAAACCAAATAACGCCCGAGCTTATTGAAGAAAATATAGGGATATCTAAGGACTATAATAATTTTGAGTTACGGAAGGCAATAGGAGAGAAGAATGTATTGAAAGTGCACCAGATCATTAATTATTTTGCAGACAACCCTAAGGACAATCCTATGGTGGTTACTGTAGCTTTATTGTTTAACTTTTTCTCACAGTTATTACACTTGCATGGATTACATGATAAATCGCCAAGAAATATTGCATCCAAACTTCGCGTCAATCCATATTTTGTGAGCGAGTATACCAATGCTGCGCGTAATTACCCGATGAAAAAAGTAAGCAGCATTATAGCTACCCTTCGCGAGTTTGATGTAAAAAGTAAAGGTGTTGGTGCTAATGCTGTACCACAAGGGGATTTACTACGTGAGTTAATGGTGCGAATTATGAATTAATTAGTGCTTTGAATTCTTAATTCAGCTTCAGATTGTTAGTTACTTTGTTGGAAATGGAAGATTATGCATTCTTAAAAAAGATAATTTATCCCAATAACCACGCTGAAATTTTATCTTTCCATCTACTATTTTAAAAAAGCCACAACCGCGAAGCCCTAATGGATCTTTCCATTCTAAAATAGCCCAATCGCCATCTTCAAAAATGTTCTCAACAATACAGGTCATGTCTGCAGTACTGAATTCGGTTGAGAACATTTCTTTAATAGCATCCTTACCTTCAATAGGATCATTGGCAACTTGATGGTTAATGGCATCAATATGATATAACTCTGCAAGTGCTTCTGCATTTCCTGCATTAAATAATGCTACCCATTTTTCTAGTAATACTTTTGGCGTCATTATTTAAAATAAATTTTCAGAAGGTTTATTCTTTATCAATTGCATACTTTCCAGGTCCAGCTAAAAAGATCACTATAAAGACTACTAGGTAAAGTAGCGCTTTTTCTTTAGTGCCAAATGGATCGCTGGCATGTACAATAAAAGCAGCAACAGCCATGGTTAAGGCTGCTGGAATAGCAGCGATCTTGGTTTTAAAACCAACAATAATTAGAGCTGGTGCTATAACCTCTCCTATAAGTGCCAAAATAAGTGATGGCATTGCGCCAATGCCTAATGGGTCTGGAAACTCTACAGTTTCGGCAAATAAACGTTCAATTTTTGGAATACCATGGGTAAGCATTAATCCTGAAACACCAATACGTAGTATAGCTAAGGCTAAGTCGGTAAAATTGTTTTTAAGCATAATGTAGTTAGTTTAATGATTTTAAAAAATCTGATTTATATGTCTGTCCAATGGGTACTGTTTTGTCTCCAATGGTAATCGTGTTTCCTGCTAAGCTATTCATTTTTTTTAAATTAACCGCAAACGATTTGTGGCAACGTACAAATTGTGAGGGCAATATATCTAGTATTTTAGCAAAGGTGCTATGGGTAATTATATTGCTATCTTGTTTATGAATTTTTACATAGTCACCAAAAGCTTCTATATATAGAATATCGTCTGGAACTACTTTATAAAGTACCTTATTTGCTTTAAAAATTAAATGTTTATCTGTTTCTTTTGTGTTGGCATGTTTTGCTGCTACTTTATTCACTGCTGATAAAAAACGTTCAAAAGAAAACGGTTTTAATAAGTAGTCAATCGCGTTTACTTCAAATCCTTCTACAGCATATTGCGAGTAAGCAGTTGTAAAAATGACATCTGGTGGATATTGCAGTGATTTGTAAAACTCTAAACCAGTTAGTTTAGGCATATTTATATCCAGAAATAAAAGTTGAATGGAGGTGTCAGTACGTAACAATTCATTTGCTTCTAGAGCATTATTACAGGTGGCCACTAATTTTAAAAACGACACATCTTTAATAAAAGCTTTTAAAACAGCTTGAGAAGAAGGTTCGTCGTCTATGATAATGCAATTAATGTTCATGATTTGTAATGGCTAATGTTACGGTAAATATATGGTTTGATTCATCTATGGTCAGTTCATGAGCGTCTGGATATACAATTTCTAGATTTTTCTTTATGTTCTCTATGCCAACACCAGAACACTCCTCGTTGTCTAAAACTTTCTCACTATTTAAGTTATTAGTTATTTCAAACTTAAAATATTGTCCTTTTTGAAAGATTGAAATATGCGCAAAGGTACTGTCTAGATCACCTTTGACTCCATGTTTAAAGCTGTTTTCGACTAAAGGTAGTAGTAGCATAGGGTAGATTGTGTAAGCTTTATTTTCTATATCTAGGTCAAGCTCAATGTTTTTTAATTCGTGGACTCTATGTTCTTGAAATGCAAGATAATTTTTAATAAGAGTTATTTCATCTTCTAGACTTACTTTTTGAGTGTCAGCATCGTAGATTATATACCTTAAAATATCTGATAATTGTACTATAGCATCTTTTACGCCTTCTTTCTTTTGAATGGTTAAAGCATATATCACATTAAGAGAATTAAAAAGAAAATGCGGATTTATTTGTGAGCGTAACGTACTTAATTGTGTTTGTATCTGAATATTTTGTTGCTTTAGCAGCTTGTTTTCTTCTTCATTAAAGTAGAACCAGTCTTCCGAAAGTTTTATAAGTGTTGTTGCTACAAGAAATATGCTGTAGATTACTATTAGCCTAGTATTTGAATGGTATGAAATAAAGAAATAATTTGGAAACAGAGCGTCTATTAAGGGTTCAAAAAATAAGATGTGTAATTGCGAAAATGCTAAAAGATTAGCTGAGAAGGTAATAATGTATAACAGGTATTTTTCTTTTTTTAATAGATGCGGAATTAGTATGTAAAGGTTTATTAATACAGGAATAGCAACACTTATTAAAAAGCAGCTAGTGTAAATATAGTCAACGGTTATTGGTTTCTGCCCTTTAGAAAAAATAAACAAAAGAATTACGAATGCACAAAACCACAGCACCAGATTAAAAACTAGTGGTCTGTGGTTGTTAAGTTTTTTAAAATAAGGATTAAGGTTGAGCATCGATTCTTGTTAAGGTAAATTTTTCAGATGTTTCCCATTTGTTTTTAATGGTAGAACTGTTGTATTTCTTTAAAAATTTATATAATTCTTCTGATGTTGCTGTCAATACAAACGATTCGTCCAGCCCTACCTTTTCGTGTTTTAGTTTTAGTTGGTCTTTTTTAAATAGATCCTTTATTCTGCCTTCATCGAGCCAAATAATTTTTACGGTATTATCTTCCTGACGATCTACTTTAGCCACTGAGTGAGTTTTAAGTAAATGCTGACTTAACAGGTCATTACTGATCTCTTCAAAATCAAACGGAATAAAATCTATAAACAATTGGTTATCTACTTTAAATGGCATTGCTACAAATTCAGATTTTTTATCCTTTTTAATGTATGAAATAATATAACCATCTTTATATTTTTCGAAAGCAGCTTTATCTTCAGTACTTAGTTTAATCCCGTCTTTTTTGTCTTTTTCCATTAAATCTCTAAACGATGCGACTTCCCAAGTGTTCTTTTTATTGTCTGTCCAAGTGCCTACTAAGTATTCCTGATATTCTGTGGCGTCACTAATATAAAAAGGTCTAATAGATTTAACGATACACGATGTTAATAAAAGGCAACAGCCTATTAAAATGATTGCTTTAGATTTCATAAGTCTAATTTTTTATTGTTTCTCTTAGCAAAACAAGTGCATTGTTGAAGCGATTACAACTTATTTCGACAAACACGTTGCAACTCATGCCAAACAATTTTATAAAGTTCCTTTTAAGAGATTGATGCTTACTGTGGCTAGATCGTTATCGGGAAATTTAGTTGCATAACGATCATCAGGGTGTAGCCCTGCCTCTTTGGCTACATTGTTAAACACGCCGACTTCTAGAATATATTGATCTGAATAACCATGGGTTGCATCATAGGCTGTTGCAGCTGTTTTTCCCAGATTTTCAGCTATTAATTTTGGGGGGACGGTATGTAGTTCGATAATTAACAAACCAAATTTTTCAACATAGGGTTTCCATTTTTCAAGATGTTCTTTTAAAGAAGATTCTACAAGATTATTGTTTAGATGTTTTCCGTTTGAAACATAGGCGCCAGTTGAGCTACTTGATCTTTTTAAAATGTTTTTTGGAGGCTCCCAAATACGGTTGTGATCTAAAAATGTTCTTACGTTTAAGAGGTCTTTTAAATCAATATTGTAGTCTTCTTTTAGGTCTTTTGCCAGTAAGTCTGGTCTACCAATATCTCCCCAGATTACTTTGGCCCAAATATCGGCTTTAATAAGGTTAGCTCGTGTAACTTTTAAAGCTGCTTTATTAAAATCGGCACCAACTAATAATAGCGGGTGTTCTTCTAAGAGTTTTCCTCTTAGGGTTTGATGCTCTATCACATCAAAGATATGCTGAATAAAGGCGCCATTACCGCAGCCCATATCTAAAATGCCTTTGGGTTGTTCGTCTATGGGTTTATTAAAGAGCTCAATAATTATAGCATCAATTACCTTGAAATAGGTGGAATGTGCACCACCGCTTCCCCAAACATTCATTTCACGATGGACATGTTTTTCTGTGTCATTGGGAGATTTTGTCTTTAAGATTAAAGGATCTCCAAAAATTAGATCTTCCAATTTGGCAAAAGTTGGTAAGTATGAAACAGTAACACCATAAGCAGAAGCGCGTTTTGCAAAAAATAGTCCTTTGTCTGTAAATTGATAGGTGTCTTTCTTTTTCCTAAACCAACCCAAGAAAGCGAAGAAGTCTAATATTTTTTTAAAGCTTTCAGGATCTTTGTGATATTCCTGAGCTCTAAATGATGCTTCCATAAAGTACTTGTGAAACAGTCCATTAACTCCTAACAGAACAATAATAGGGGCAATAATAACACCTTCTATATGCCATAGTATTTGACGTTCTATACTATCATCAGCAATGTTGTTTAATCCAAAGAGGGTTTCGTATTGTTTAAAGATTCGTTCTAAAACAATAAAAGCATCAGAGCCAATACGTTCTTCAGGAAATTTTAAAGCGTAGGGAATAAGCTTTAATGGTTCTTCATATAAATGCACCAAATTGAAAGCTTTTTCACTATTTGCATTGATTGTATAAGAAATAGTATTTGCTGTGTTATCTATATGCTGGACAAGCCAACCTTGTGAACACAGAACACGCAAAGCAACGTTTAAGTGTCCATCGTTGGCATTGAATTTACTTGTTAATGCTTCTAGTGTGGTCTCTTTATTTTTTAGGAGGAACTCAAGAACACCTTTTTTGTGTAATGTGTAAGCAGTTGTAGCTGTTGCAATACCATCTAAATGTCTAAAAATAATACTTCTATAAAATTCCTTATCGTTTTTTGTGAGCATAACAAAGTAGTTTACTCTTAAAGATAAGAAAACTTGTTTAAAGTATTAGATATGAAAAGCCGAGTGGATTATCTCAATTTCGGATAGTCTTCTGGGTTTACTTCATGCATAATGTTGTAAACAGCTTCAAAAATATCTTCGTTAGATGGTTTTGAAAAATAATCGCCATCAGTTCCATAAGCTGGACGGTGATGTTGTGCCGTTAATGTTTTTGGCTGACTGTCTAGGTGTTGATATGCATCTTGAGTGTTCATGATCTCGTTTAAGATATAAGCAGATGCACCACCAGGAACATCTTCATCAATGATCAATAAACGGTTTGTTTTTTCCAGACTTTTAGAGATGTCTTGATTTATATCAAACGGAATGAGTGATTGCACATCGATCACTTCGGCGTCAATACCAACTTCAAGAAGTTCTTTAGCTACTTGTTCAACCATACGTAGTGTTGAACCATAAGATACTAATGTAATATCATTTCCTTCTTTTACAGTTTCCACAACACCTACAGGAGTTTTAAATTCTCCAATATTGTTAGGCATTTTTTCTTTTAAACGATACCCATTTAAACATTCTATAATAAGTGCAGGTTGATCGCTTTCTAATAATGTATTATAAAAACCAGCAGCTTTAGTCATGTTTCTTGGTACTAATACATGAATACCACGAACCAAATTTAAGATGCCACCCAACTGAGAACCAGAATGCCAAATACCTTCAAGTCTATGGCCACGTGTTCTAATAATCATTGGTGCTTTTTGTTTTCCTTTAGTTCTGTAATGCAATGTAGCCAGATCATCACTAATAATTTGCAAGGCATACATTAAATAATCGAGATATTGAATTTCAGCAATAGGTCTTAAACCTCTCATGGCCATTCCTATTCCTTGTCCTAAAATAGTGGCTTCTCTAATACCTGTATCAGCGACTCTTAATGCACCATATTTTTCTTGTAGTCCTTCAAGACCTTGGTTAACATCACCAATATTTCCTGAATCTTCTCCAAATACTAAGGTCTCAGGGTATTTGCTAAAAATGGCATCAAAATTATCGCGTATTACAATACGTCCATCAACCATTGTAGCATCGTCACTATATGTTGGTGGTACTTCTTCGATGGCTAGCGCATTTTGGGAAGATTCACTGTAAAGATGTGAACTGTATTTTGGTTGATGAATTTTAAAGTACGCATTGATCCAATTTTGAAGGTTGTCTTTTTCGTAAGAGTCTTCAAAGGTTATATAGCGAAGTGCTTTTCTTGCGGTTGAAATAACTTCTTTTCGAATAGGTTCATCAATTGCTTGCAAGTCGTTGCTCAGTTTTTGAATGAAAGCTTTATTCGAGCTAGTTTCAGCCAGATCATTTAAAAGTGTGACTAATTCAGATCGTTCTTCTTCAATAGGAGCAATAAAAGCAGACCAAGCAGCTTTTTTTCCTTCTCGTACTTTTTTCTTTAGATCCTTGTCTATTTGTGTTAATTCTTCTTCGGTAGCAATGCTATTAGAGATCATCCATTCTCGCATTTTTACAATACAATCATGCTCTCTCTCCCAAGTTAATCGTTCAGGACTTTTATAACGCTCGTGTGAACCAGAGGTTGAATGACCTTGAGGCTGTGTAAGTTCTTGTACGTGAATTAATACTGGAACATGCTCATTTCTGGCTATTTTAGAAGCCTCTTCAAAAGCGTTTACTAATCCTGCATAATCCCATCCCATCACTCTTATGATCTCGTAACCATTTCCATGTTCATCACGTTGGAATCCTTTGAGTATTTCCGAAATATTTTCTTTGGTTGTCTGGTGCTTTGCATGCACCGAGATCCCGTACTCATCATCCCAAATACTAATAACCATAGGGACTTGCAGCACACCAGCAGCATTAATGGTTTCAAAGAAAACACCTTCACTTGTACTGGCATTACCAATGGTTCCCCAAGCTACCTCATTACCATTTACAGAGAACTTAGAGGTATCGATTCCCTCTACATTTCTATAAATTTTTGATGCTTGAGCTAAACCTAATAAACGCGGCATCTGGCCAGCAGTAGGAGAGATGTCTGCACTGGAATTCTTTTGCTTGGTAAGATCTTTCCAGTTGTAATTCTCATCAAGGCTATGTGTTCCAAAATGACCACCCATTTGTCTACCAGCACTCATAGGATCTGCCTCAATTTCGGTATGCGCATATAAACCAGCGAAAAACTGTTCGATAGTTAGCTCGCCAATAGCCATCATAAATGTTTGATCGCGGTAGTAACCTGATCTAAAATCACCATCCCTAAAGGCTTTGGCCCATGCTAATTGAGGAACTTCCTTACCGTCACCAAATATCCCAAATTTAGCCTTACCAGTTAATACCTCTCGACGTCCTAACAAACTACACTCCCTGCTTGTTACGGCAATGGTATAATCGTTTATAATTTCGCTTTTGAAATCGTCGAAAGACATGTTTTTGGTAATATCAGGGTTTGTTTGCATGTGTTAGGATATTGAGTGGTGCAAATGTAGCTAAAGTTTATGGTTTTTGCAATGCTGAAGGTTGTTAATAAAATGAATAATTCTTAAAAAATTCTAGTTTTTCTTACTGATAATAAAAAATATAACAAAAAAACGATTTTTTGTTAAGAATATTTTAAAATTTAAACATGAAAATTAATACCATTTTCTCCTAAAGAGTCCTAGTAAAGATTTTGGATCAACGGTAAATAAGAACCTGATCTTTTGGTCGTAATGTGGTTGTCCAACTTCCCAACCTAAATTAGAAAATATTGGAAAATAGACTTCAAAATAATCTGTGACCAAGTTGACCCTAATTCCCGAATCGTATTGAAATTTAAGTTTTTTGTATTTGTTTTTTACGACTCCAAAATCGGTATATGCTTGAATGTATTTCCATAGTGTTGTACTGAAATTAACGGTTGACATCCAATTGTTAGCATAAGGAGTATTGAGTTTTGATTTAAAACCTCCCTCAGCAATAATAATCTGTTGACTAAAGATACCTGAAGCTTCTGAGCGACCTAAATAATTATAATCAAATAAATAATCTGTAGGTCTATCTAGCGCAAAACTAAAGTAATCTGAATCACTTAAGGTTTTGTTGTACAAGAATATTCCTGTAAACAATCTTAAATTGATTTGTCTGTTGTTTTCAAATAATTTTCGATATTCGTAATTGAACGATATTTTCCCAAAATCTTTTGCTGCTTGAAAATCGACAAACCATTTGTAATAATCAATTAAACCAGGGTTTGTGTTAATATATCGTGCATTAAATACGCTATAATTAGGATCATTATTTTCAATAATATTATTTACATCTTCATCTTTATTAATTGTAAGATACCTAAAGTTCAAGGCTTGAAATTTGTTAGATCTATAATCTGTATGGTCCCTAAATTTAAATGTTAAATATGGTGTTACAACTCTAGCAAACAAATCTGGCGCATATGAGGAGTATTTTCCGGTAAGACCATAGGTTACTGCATAAAGATCTTTGTTTTCAATATTTTGAGTATAGTTTACAGAACCAGCGAAGGTAAACGATTTAGACTTTGTACCGTAATTTGGGGTTATTTTATAATTAAACCCTCGGCGTAATAAGGTTTTAT
Organism: Flavobacteriaceae bacterium; assembly: GCA_030148025.1. Taxonomy (GTDB): domain Bacteria; phylum Bacteroidota; class Bacteroidia; order Flavobacteriales; family Flavobacteriaceae; genus JASBUG01. Next base: position 138,252 of record JASBUG010000030.1, read on the forward strand.
TGTAAAATTTACTCCCTATAGTTAGTCCGTCATAAATGTTCTTAAACTCAAACAAGGGCATCAAAAATACTTGGGTGTAAGTTGGATCCTCAACATCTTGAAATAGTCTAAGCTGTAGTGGTTTGTTGTTTGAAAAGAATCCTTTTAGAGATTTCCAGTTATCTCTTAAGTTAAACTCAGGAATGGTTTTATCGTAGTTCAAAACTAATTTTTCCGTTCCATTTCTAGGTATAGTAATTGGTTTGTCTTGATCAGGACTGTCTATCCAGCGTTTTGAAATTACACTGTCGTTCTTAATAGTAAATAGCGAAATTGGCATGTTATTATTTCGCTTATTCTTAATGGTAAAGGTGACAGAATCTTCCGTTTTTATAACTTTTTTGATTTTAAAATCGATCTTTTTGTTAGTGTTTACAAAATCGTTAAAAAACCAATCGATGTCTTTATTTGTATTCGCTTTTAATGCATTTTCAAAAGTTTGAGGTGTTGTGTGTTTAAGTTTATAGTTGTTTAAATAATTCTTAACAGTATTCTCTAAAATATCGGCATTAATGTAGTCGTCTAAATATTTTAAACCTACACCTGCTTTATATTTATTGGCTAGGTTTTTATTGAATTTAAGTAATGAATCCTTAGAAGTTGTTAAGGGTTGATCTCTATTAGTTCGAGCCATGTGCATATATGTGAGACCGTATTGTTCGTTAAATTTCAGATCTGCGGCGTGGAATGAGCGAACTCCCCAAATATCAGCAAAAGAACCTAGCAATTTCATATCTGGGTAGTACTCTTCAACATATTTTATTAGGTAATAAATTTGAAGACCATCTCGTAACCATTGCTCTTTTCTAGGATTTATTAATAGTATATTATCTAAATAATTTCCAAGAGTACTTTTTAGAAGCTGTAATTCAAATTGAAAATTTTTTGGAAACGGACGTATAAAACTTGGTAATTGATTTAAACCATATATAGGGTCTTTTTTCGAATCAATTTCAGAAACTATAATCTTTTTGTGAGGGTACTCACCTAAATGACGCGTTATAAATTCAGTAACTTTATCAGTGATAATAGCTTTTTTAGAAGGCTGTAAATCTTTTTCAGTTAAATTGGAAATAACCGAAAAATTATCTGTTTGAATGGTCTTGTAATAAGGAAATTTGGTCAAGAATAACTTACTGTCTACCCGATCACTACCATACAAAGAAACTGTTTGAGAATTTGTATTTTGAGTTTGATTCACAAGATCAAGTTCCGATGTAAGTACATAATTCTTTGGAAACTCTATTTGCATGCTAATATTCGCCTTAGGTACAAACAGATCATCGAGATTCATATTGCTTTGGTAGTGCCAAGTGCCATCGTAAACAGCAGGTGTAATGTACCAATACTTTAATTTGTAATCCTTTAACGAAGTAACACCATATCGTGTAAACTTATTACTAGGTAATTTTACCAAATAATTTAGCTTGATTGTATAAGTCTCATTAGGTAAAATAGCAGTGTTGAGATCAATTTTTAAAACATCCGGATGAGACTCTAAGCGTTCGTAACTTAGGCTTGAAGTGTAGTCGTTTAAAGAAGTTATTATTGTATAGCCTCTTTCTTCATTTTCTGCAAAGTGAAACTTGGTACTATACTCATCAGCAAATCTCACTGCAAGAGGAGTGCTTTTTGTTGAAAAACTATTGTTCCAATCGTTAAGGTATATAGTGCTAAGCGTATCTGTAGAGGTGTTTTTGTACTGTATAGATTGCTCTATTTTTATTTGATCTGTATTTGTGTCAAACACAGCTTTTATATCAATAGTGTTTTGGGCATTTATATGTATAGATGCTAATAAAAACAGCAATATGTTCAATACAAGATACCTCAATTATTTTTTAATAAATTTTAACGGCGCAACGTTTGTGTGTTTAGGAACCACAAAATACATACCGTTTGCTAGGTATGAAACATTTAATGTGGTTAAATTCCTATCTAAAACTTTAAATGATGCTACTTTTTTTCCTAGAACATTATAAATTTCTAGTTCGTCAACCTCTAGAATAGCATGATCAATAAAGATTCGTAATTCTGTGGAAACTATATTACTTCCTTTAATTGTGTATAGATCTTTTGTAGTTACTTTATTAGTATTCAATAGGGTCTCATTTGTTTGTAATTCTAAGGTTACAGGTAAGTGGTCGCTAAATAAATAAAGTGCATCTCTAATGCTTTGGCTGTAATCTACACCACTACAATCGTTAGAGTTTATCTCAGAATTATAACAATTTGGGTTATTATTATTGCCATATACTTTGTATGAATTACTGACATAAGAAATGTTTGGATTAGAGATCATATTATCTGAGGTCATTATAAAATCGAATCGATCATCAAAACCGCCTGTAGCACCTCCTAAACCAGATTGAGTTCTGGTAGATTGTGTATATACATCTAGAAACGAGCTATCATTATGCCAGTTTCCAATTCTATTTGCAGGATCTACAAACGTAATATTGTTGGTAACATCAATAAGCTCTTGAAATGCAGGTTCGGTAGATCTATATAGGTTTAAATCTCCAGCTAAAACTACGTTACTATTACTTGGTAATGTATTAAGGTAGGTTACAAATTCTTGTACCATGGCAAGTCTAAGGTTTTGATTAACCGTACCATCAGACGATTTTAAATGGGTTACAAAAACATCAAGTATAACAGGATTTGTAGCTTGATCGATTGAATTTAATTTTAATTTGTAATGATTAAAATCACGATAAGTTGTTGTAACTTCATTTTGTGACTCTAAAATAAACTTGCTGCTATCATAATATAACATCTGCTGCAATTCGTTTTGATTCCCAATCCCGTCATCAGAGGTGTTATTTACGAAAGCTGCACGCTGATAATTTGCATTAAAACTCTGTAGCGATTGTAAAATAGTGTTGGCACCATCCTCATTATTTAACTCACAAATCATAAACAGATCTGGTTGATAATCATTTAAAATAATATCCAATTGTTGAATCCTACTCGCAGGAATCTGAATTGGAAAATTTAAAACATTATAAAACATTGTTTTAAATGTTTCCTGAGAAAATACACTAAAACAAGTACATACCAACAAAAGGGCAATCTTGTATTTTTTTACCATAGTTTTATGGAGAAATAAGTAATTATTAGAAATTTGGGCTTAATTCGTATTTCTTATAGAATGCATCTAAAATTTCTATTACTTCATCTTCTGTATCTACTAGATGTATTAAATCTAGATCGGTTGCGCTAACCGTTTCGAATTTTTCTAGTAATACATCTTTTATCCAATCCATAACACCTTGCCAAAACTCTTTCCCAACCATAATAATTGGGAAGCGTTCTATTTTGTTTGTTTGAATTAGAGTAATCGCTTCGAATAACTCATCTAAAGTTCCAAAGCCTCCCGGCATTACTACAAAGCCTTGGGAATACTTAACAAACATTACTTTTCTAACAAAGAAATAATCAAAATCTAAGTTTTTATCTGAATCTATATACGGATTGTCATGTTGTTCGAATGGAAGATCAATATTTAATCCTACTGATGTTCCTCCTGCTAAGTGAGCTCCTTTATTTCCAGCTTCCATAATTCCAGGACCACCTCCAGTAATGACACCGTAGCCAGCTTCTACAATACGTCTAGCAACATTTTCGGCAAGTGTAAAATATTTATCTCCAGGTTTGGTTCTGGCTGAACCAAAAATAGATACACAAGGACCAATTCGACTCATTTTTTCAAATCCATTAACAAACTCTCCCATAATCTTAAAGATCGCCCAAGAGTCGTTTGTTTTTATTTCATTCCATCCTTTGTGATGTTGTTTTCTCATATATTATTGAATTTTGTAACGTGCTAATTTAGTTCTTTTTTTAAGAAATGTGCTGTATAACTTTTATCATGTTTAGCAACGGTTTCCGGAGTACCTTCAACTACGATCTCTCCGCCGCCTTTACCACCTTCGTAGCCAATGTCTATTATGTGGTCTACCATTTTAATAACATCCATATTGTGTTCAATAATTAAAACGGTATTGCCTTTATCTGCAAGTTTATTTAATACTAACATAAGTACTCTAATATCTTCAAAATGTAAACCTGTAGTTGGTTCATCAAGAATATAAAAGGTATTGCCTGTATCTCTTTTTGATAGTTCGGTAGCTAACTTTATACGCTGTGCTTCTCCTCCAGAAAGTGTGGTGCTTTGTTGTCCTAGCGAAATATAACCTAAACCAACATCTTGTATGGTTTTAAGTTTTCTATATATTTTTGGGATATGCTCAAAGAAGGGGACAGCTTCATTAATGGTCATGTTTAGCACATCGCTAATATTTTTTCCTTTATAGCGAATTTCTAATGTTTCACGGTTAAAGCGTTTTCCTTGGCATGTTTCGCATTCTACATATACATCTGGAAGGAAATTCATTTCAATAACTCGTAAACCACCACCTTTACAAGTTTCACAACGTCCACCAGCTACATTAAAGCTAAAACGTCCAGGTTTATAACCACGAATCATAGCTTCAGGAATTTTGGCAAACAGACTGCGTATTTCACTGAACACGCCAGTGTATGTTGCAGGATTACTTCGAGGTGTACGTCCAATAGGAGATTGGTTTATGTCGATAACCTTATCGATATGTTTTAATCCGGTGATCTTCTCATAAGGCATAGGTGTTTTTACACCGTTGAAATAATGATTGTTTAAAATAGGATATAGGGTTTCGTTTATTAAGGTTGACTTCCCACTTCCTGAAACACCAGTAACACCAATCATCTTACCTAGAGGAAATGTCACAGATACATTTTTCAGATTGTTTCCAGTACAACCTGTAAGCGTCATTTTTTTGCCATTCCCTTTACGGCGCTCTTTAGGCACCTTAATCTCTTTGGTGCCGTTTAAATAATCAGCTGTTAGGGTATGATGCTCTTTAAGTTCATCTGGTGAGCCTTCACTGATGATTTCGCCTCCATGTTTGCCTGCTTCTGGCCCAATATCTATTACGTGATCTGCACGCTCGATCATGTCCTTATCATGCTCTACTACTATTACAGAGTTGCCAATATCTCTAAGTGATACCAGAGAATTGATAAGCTTTTCGTTGTCACGTTGGTGTAACCCGATACTTGGTTCATCTAGAATATAAAGCACACCAACCAATTGCGATCCAATTTGCGTAGCCAATCTAATACGTTGTGCTTCGCCTCCTGATAATGATTTAGAGCTTCTGTCTAATGTTAAATAAGTTAGACCAACATCTAGTAAAAACTGAATACGGGCTTTTATTTCTTTAATGATCTCTGAAGCTATAGTTTTTTGCTTCTCTGTTAAATTATTTTCTAGATTATTAAACCATTTAGCCAGATCCACAATGTCTAAATGCGCTAACTCAGAAATATTTTTATCATTTACTTTAAAGTATAGAGATTCTTTCTTTAAACGTGAACCTTGACACTCTGTACAAACCACATTGTCCATATACTCTTTAGCCCAACGTTTTATAGAGGTTGACTCAGCATTTTTATACTGACTTTCTATAAAATTGGCAATCCCTTCAAAATCGATACTGTAGTTTCTTGAAACACCCAGCGTCTTACTTTCTACAGTAAATTCCTCGTTTCCGCCATAAAGAATCATTTGTAAAGCTTCTTTAGGGATCTTATTGATAGGATCTGATAGGCTAAAGTTAAAACGCTGACCAATAGTTTCCAGTTGCTTAAATATCCAACTATTCTTTTGTGGTCCTTGTGGTGCTAAACCTCCATTTTGAATAGATATAGAATCGTCTGGGATTATCTTGTTCTCGTTTACCACGTATAGCGTACCAATACCATTACAAGTACTACAAGCGCCCTTTGGTGAATTGAAAGAAAAATTGTTTGGTTCTGGATTAGGATATGAAATTCCCGAAGAGGGACACATTAAGTTTCTACTAAAATAACGCACTTCATTGGTGTCCTGATCGATGATCATTAATACATCATCGCCATGATACATGGCTGTGTTTATGCTTTCGGTTAGGCGCTTGTCGTTATCTACAGTCTCATCAATCTTTAAACGATCTATCACGATCTCGATATCATGCGTTTTATAACGATCCAGCTTCATGCCTTTTACCAGATCTTTGATCTCACCATCTGTACGTACTTTTACAAAACCTTGTTTTGCAATTTGTTCAAATAATTCACGATAGTGCCCTTTTCTAGACCTGATCACAGGCGCTAGAATATTAATGCGTTTTCCTTGAAAACTCTCTATAATTAACGCTTTAATTTGCTCATCGCTATAACTCACCATTTTTTGTCCAGTATTGTAACTAAAGGCATCACTGGCACGTGCAAATAACAGACGTAAAAAATCATAGATCTCTGTAATAGTACCAACGGTAGAACGCGGTGATCTGCTGGTTGTTTTTTGTTCAATGGCAATTACTGGTGAGAGACCGTCAATTTTATCAACATCTGGACGTTCAAGTCCTCCTAAAAATTGACGTGCGTAGGCTGAAAAGGTTTCTATATAACGTCGTTGTCCTTCGGCATAAATAGTATCGAATGCTAAGGACGATTTTCCACTACCTGAAAGTCCAGTGATAACTACTAGTTTTTCACGCGGAATAGTAACGTCTATATTTTTTAGGTTATGCACTCTGGCACCTTGAACCTCAATATGTTCTTCGAAATTGGTCATAAAATGGCAAAGTTGCAAAGGTACAGATTTTGACTGTAAATAGGAAGTCGCTGGTATTTAGAAAAATGTTAATAATACCTTTGTCATTTCGACAGAGTGAGGCATGTGTAGAGTTTATACTGAGCGGAGTTGAAGTAAGAGATCTCTATATTATTTTTTAAAGATTCTTCACTGCAATTCATTTTGTTCAGAATGATACTTCATTTGTCATTCTGAGGAGTGAAACGACGTGAGAATCTCTTTTTACTGGTTCTATATTACTCTATGAGATTCTTCCGCTTCACGTAGTTCAGTGTCTGAATGACACTCTCTTGTCATTCCCGACTTGATCGGGAATCCACTTTATTTATCTAATCATCTAACCAATCTAAAAATTTGATTGTCTAAAATACACATGTGATCATGTATTGATTTTATTACAGAAAACGATTAATTTCGTTTAACTTAAGTAATCCAACCTCTTAAAGTATCGCATTAAAATAATTTAATTTACCTTGTATATTCTTATAAAAGCTAACCCAACCAAAAGCTAGAATGCGACAACCAACCAACTTTTTTTATGCTTTAATGTTACTGTTTGTGCTTACGGCTTGTAAGCAAAAACAACCAACAACAAAAACAGCACCTGAGATTTTACAAAATGTCATACAAACTATAGATACAATAGAAACCATATACTATAAACAAGATATGTCGCGTACCAATCCTAGAAGTGCCGAGGATACTATTTTTAGATATCGTGAAATGTATTTTAAGCGCCTAAAAGGTGACTCTATTGTTGGTGTAAAAGGGCATTGGGATATGTATGTAAACGATAAGAAACATGTGATCTATGAAGATATTTATGATGGTGACCGCCTAATTAGAAAAAATAACCGTGATAGTGTTGCTAGAGTATACGATTTGATAAAATACCCAGATTTTAAAAAGACGCACTTTTGGAGTCACAATACATTGTATGGCATGCAACATGAGTTTCGGTTTTTCTTAAAATATAACGACCAGTTTTTGATAGAAAAACTAAGCGATACAGTTATAAACAATAAAGATTGTTATCAGATAAGTGTGCAATTGCAAGATTATACCACAATGCCTGGGTTTAGTATAGCACTTGTAGAAAACAAGGGTATGGTTTCTAAAACTGTGTATGCTATAGATAAAGCAACAAATTACCCAATACGCATGAGAGGGGAGTTTTATTCAGTAGAGAATGCTTCTCAAATGAGTTTTATAGATCAGCGCTATTACGATATTAAATTCAATGCAAAAATTAATGAAAATACAGAGTTTAATACATCTATAGAGCCCTTAGAGAAGTTTAAAATAATGGAGATGAAACCAGAGTAGAAAATTTATTAAACTTAAGTGAAGTTGTATTTTCAATACGATCTTTCTTTTCAAAAGAATAGAAACGCATTTACTATTGATCTAGAGTTTTTTAATGGTGTTATTATGCCACAATTAAGTAAATCATCAGTCTTTAGAGCAACTAAAAAAATGAAAATGCAAAAAATCATTACCTCTCCTCTCATTTTACTCACATTTGTTCTACTTAGCTCTTGTAAAGAAACTGTAAACTTTGAGGAACAAATACAAAACGAAATAACATTAATAGAAGAAAACCTTTTACCACCAGTTATAATTAAAGATAGTCTAGTAAATTTTGCTTTAAGAGATCGTTTAAAAGAATACAATGTAAAAGGAATTAGCATTGCTTTAATTGAAGGTGGAGAAATAAAATGGGCTAAAGGTTATGGTGTTGCTAATGAAACGGATAGTATTTCAAAGCACACTCTATTTCAGGCAGGATCGATTAGTAAGCCAATTACGGCCTTAGCTGCATTAAAACTTGTGAGTGAAGGAAAATTAGACCTTGATACAGATATTAGACAGTATTTAAAATCATGGGAGTTACCAAAAAATGATTACGATAGAGTTAATAAAGTTACTTTAAGAAAGTTACTATCACATACAGCTGGTATTAATGTTAGTGGGTTCACAGGATATGTAAAGAGCGAAAATAAACCTACTTTGAATGATATATTAAATGGTGAAGCTAAGAATGATGCGATAAAGCTGGATACTATACCAGGTGTTAGGTGGAGTTATTCTGGAGGAGGTTATGTAATTGTGGAAAAGATAATAGAAGATGTAACCGAAGAGCCTTTTTTTGATTATCTAAAAAAAGAAATATTAATTCCATTAGGAATGGAGAATACTAAATACTTGATTCCTTCAAAAGGTTCAAAAAGCCATATAAGCTCAGGTTTTGTAAATGGTGACATTATTGAAGATGGGAGCTTAGTGTATTACCAACCAAGCGCTGCTGGTTTGTGGAGTACTCCGTCAGATTTAGCTAGATTTTGTATTGCAATTCAAGACGCTATTTCAGGAAAAAGAACAGGCATTATTTCTCAAGAATTAGCTAAAGAAATGATTGAGAAAAATATAAATAATTGGGGACTAGGACCTCAATTAAATTATGAATCTGATTCATTAATCTTTCAACATAATGGCAATACTAAAGGTTTTACAGCAAGTATTAAAGCATTCGCATATAAAGGAAAAGGCTTAGTAATTATGACAAATTCAGATATGGAACAGAAATTAATTCCTGAAATTGTTAGAACAGTTGCTTATCATTATGATTGGAGAGTTGAAACCCCTCTAAGCATAACTCCTATAAAATTGAATGAAGACTTAATGAATACTTTTTTGGGTGAATATAAATATGAAAAGGAAATACCTGAAGTTGGAGAATATAAAATAGCAATCGAAAGAAGAGAAAACGATTTATATTTTAATGATGGTAGTTTAAGTGCTAAGCTTTTAGTAGTAAACAATAAAAAATTGGTAATGTATAAAAATGGTAGACAGTTTTTATTCGAAAAGAAAAATGACAAAGTATTATCTTTTCTTCTTGATGAAAAGTTTAAATTTATTAAGAAGTAGGATGTAGAATAATAATTATCAGTCGTCAAGTGCTGTGAATAAATCTCTCTCTAGCTCTAACAACGTTTTCCTTCCATTACTACCAAAAAAATACTATACTTGTAATGCTTAACAAGTATTAATGAGATTCCCTTGAAAGAGGGAATGAAAAATAAATTTTCATGAGATTACTAGGAATTGGATCAAGAATAAATCACCCAGAATATGGGAAAGGTGTAGTAACTAATGTCACGTCACGTCATTATTGGGTAACTTTTATAGACAATGGTTTAGAAACTATAGAATTAGATTCAGAATTTGAAGTGATAGAACGTGCTGGTGCTGATGATGTAGATACGGTAAGCTTGTTTGATGTAGAAAGTAGTTTGGTTCAAATATTAAAAAAGTGGAGTGATACGAGTGAGGTAGTGCCATTAGCCGATAAATGGAAGGAAGGAAAACTAATTTTAGAACCTGGAGATACTAACCTTCAAGGTAAAGAATTACCTATTGAAACCTTTTTTCATAAAATAGTAATGGTTCGTGATCGTATTCGTGTCATGGAACAAAAAATAAACTCGAGCAAAAATCTTGACGATCAGGAAAAGGTAGATCTGCAACAGTACATTACCAGAATATATGGTAGTTTAACTACGTTTAATGTGTTATTTAAACAAAAGAGTCAGCAGTTTTCAGGGCAGAAGAGTAAGTAATTAACTTATTTAATCTGGAATAGGAATTTTTACTTTAACAGTGGTGCCTTTATTTTCTATAGAATTGATCGTAAGCTCGCCATCTAGTTTAGACATTCTGGAGTTAATATTATTAAGCCCAATTCCGTTTGATTTTTTTTCAGTATTAAAACCTATACCATCATCTTGAATTGAAAGCACAATATGGTTTTGATCAATAAAAAATGATACTATAACAGCTTCGGCTTGGGCATGTTTAATAATATTAAAGAGTGACTCCTGTAAAATGCGATATAATTCTACTTTAATTCTATCTGAAATATCTCTAGATGCAATTTCTTTGTCTACTGTAAGCGTGTATTCAAAAAGATGAAGATCTGCTTGAGTAGATAGATAATGGTCTATTAATGCTTTAAAATCTGTTTTTTTGTTAAGTTTATTATTGTTGAGTTCATGGGAAATTTCTCGAACTTCAAATTCAACAGCTTGAATATTTTTAATATGGTCCTGAAATTTTTCCATACTATTGGTGTCACCGCTTAATTTAGTGGCAAGAACACCTAGGCCAATACGAGTACCAAATAGCTTACCTAGAATACCATCGTGTAACTCTTCAGATATTCTTTTACGTTCGTCATTCTTACTTGTTTCAATTTTAGACTGTTGAGAAAGCATAAGCGAATAAACATCTTCATTGGCTCTTTGTTGTTCTTGTTCAAACTTCAATTCTTTGTTTTTAAGGCGTTGCGAATAAATAATGTAAGTTAGTAGTGCTATTATTAAAAATAAAAATGCTAGAAAGGATATTTGCTTTTTATCTTTAGTTATTTTCTTGTTTTGTGCAATAATCTCGTCGGTTTCAAATTGAATACGAGCAAATTTATTACGCATATTACGTTCCACATCAATCATACTATCGCTAAGCTTGATATATTCTTGTAAATATTGATTACTTTCTTCACCAGAAGTTGCTTTAGAAAGTAGATCTAATGATCTTAACATCTCAGTAGTTCTGTTAATTTTTTTTGCAATTGGATATGCGTGTTTTAGATAAACTAAAGCAGAATCTTTTTTGTTTATAGAAAGAAATAATTCAGCTATATTATTATTAATTGATGTAATTTCATAATTGAGATTTAATTTTTTTGAGATAGCCAAGGCTCTTTTATGTTTTGATTTTATTGAATCATGACTAAGTTCTTTTATAAGAAATTGGCTAAAGGCGTGATTTGTTAATATTGCTGCATAAGTAGCTAAATCTTTATTAATAACTATTTTGTCGTTTAATAATTTACCATAAATCTCATTAGCTTTTGAGTACTTTTTGTTTTTTATATAAGATTCAGCAATATTAATTTTGGTATGAACAGTATTCAAGTAACGATCGTATGTTTCTCCGTTAGAATTGTCAAAAAATATTTGAGGTAATCTTTTATTAACCAAAAGCGCCTTTTGGAAATATTTGTGTGATCCTAAAAAATCTTTTTTATCCTTAGAAATAAGACCTAAAAGATTATATAGAGACCACAAGGTATCAAGGTTTGTTTCATTAATATCTGATAACTCTAATGCTTTAACACCTTTGATAGCATAATTTTCAGCATTTGTATAATTTTTAGTGTCAAATTCAATAGTTGCAATAGCTAGATAGCGAATTGCATGGCTATCGTAATCTTGTTTTGATTTTGAATGCAATGAGAGTTTATCCGCTTTGATGTAGTAATAATAAGAGCTATCAATTTTAGATTTAATAGAGTAAAAGTAAAAGCCTAAAAAATCATATATTAATTGTTGGCTAGAAACATGATTTATTTTTTCGGCAATACGTTTATTCTTGTTACTTAAATTGTAATAATCTTCAAATTTTCCTTCAAAAAAATGAACTAACATTTCTTTTAAGGAACTTTTCAAAATTATAGTATCTTGCCCTGTTTGCTTAGAAAGTTTTACTGCATTTTTGGCATATACAAGCTGCTGTTTATAATTTATGTTATTATCCTGAGACAGTTTTCTTAGCTTTTGAATACTATCTAGAGTTTGATTAAAAGACAAATTTTGAGCAGTACTATAACATGTTATAAATGCAAATAAAATAGAGACGTACTTTAAATATTGCATAGAAGGATTTTTAATGCAATAACGAAAATAGTAAAAATACCATGATCAGGAAAAAGTAGACTTACAACAGTACATTACCAGAATATATGGTAGTTTAACCACATTTAATGTGTTATTTAAACAAAAGAGTCAGCAGTTTTCTGGACAGAAGAGTAAGTAATTAACCTACTTAATCTGGAATAGGAATTTTTACTTTAACAGTGGTGCCTTTATTTTCTATAGAATTGATAGTAAGCTCGCCATCTAGTTTAGATATTCTAGAGTTAATATTATTGAGTCCAATTCCGTTTGATTTTTTTTCAGTATTAAAACCTATACCATCATCTTGAATTGAAAGCACAATATGGTTTTGATCGATAAAAAATGATACTATAACAGCTTCGGCTTGGGCATGTTTAATAATATTAAAGAGCGACTCCTGTAAAATGCGGTATAATTCTACCTTAATTCTATCTGAAATATCTCTAGATGCAATTTCTTTGTCTACTGTAAGCGTGTATTCAAAAAGATGAAGATCTGCTTGAGTAGATAGATAATGGTCTATTAATGCTTTAAAATCTGTTTTTTTGTTGAGTTTATTATTGTTGAGTTCATGGGAGATTTCTCGAACTTCAAATTCAACAGCTTGAATATTTTTAATATGGTCCTGAAACTTTTCCATACTATTGGTGTCACCGCTTAATTTAGTGGCAAGAAAACCTAGGCCAATACGGGTCCCAAACAGCTTACTCAGAATACCATCGTGGAGTTCTTCTGATATTCTTTTGCGTTCGTCATTCTTACTTGTTTCAATTTTAGACTGTTGAGAAAGCATAAGCGAATAAACATCTTCATTGGCTCTTTGCTGTTCTTGTTCAAATTTCAATTCTTTGTTTTTAAGGCGTTGCGAATAAATAATGTAAGTTAACAGTGCTATTATTAAAAATGAAAATGCTAAAAAGGATATTTGCTTTTTATCTTTAGTTATTTTCTTGTTTTGAGCAATAATCTCGTCGGTTTCAAATTGAATACGTGCAAATTTATTACGTATACTACGTTCCACATCAATCATACTATCGCTAAGCTTGATATATTCTTGTAAATATTGATTGCTTTCTTCACCAGAAGTAGCTTTAGAAAGTAAGTTTAAGGATCTTAATACTTCAGTATTCCTATTAATTTTTTTTGCAATTGGATAAGCTTTTTTTAAATAAATAAGTGCAGAGTCTTTTTGTCCTAATGATAAATAGAAATCTGACAGATCATTGCTAATTGCTGTTATTTCGTATTGATAGTTTAAACTATCACTAATAGTATAGGCGCGCTTAAATAAAGGCACGATCTCTTTTTTGTTGCTATTAAAGACTTTAGATTTTACATAAGCTAGATTGCTTAAAATGGTAGCATAGGTTATTGGGTCTTTGTTAAATAATGATTTATCTTTAAGTAATTTTAAATAGATGGATATAGATTTGTTGAACTTTCTTTTTTTAAGATATAATTGTGCTATATTAATTTGAGTAAAAACAATGTTTAAATGTTTGTTATAGATTTGGCCACTCTTTTTATCAGTAGTAAGTGGTGGTAATTTATTATTTATAACGAGAGATTTTTTATAATACTCTAAAGCAAGATCATAATCTTTTAAAGAAGAATTTATTAATCCTAAATCATTGAAAATAGAGTGTTTAAGGTCTATGTTTGAGTTTGTTTCGGGTTGGTTTTTTAATTCTTTTAAGATTTTTGATAAATTAATTTCGGCTCCTAGATAATCTTTCTCATTGCGTTGTATAACAGACAAGTTATATAGTATTTGTAGTTTATCTTCTAAACTATTTGTTGCTGTAAAAAATTTTAAGGCTTTATGATAATAATAATATGCGCTATCAATATGTGTTTGCGATATTTGAAAGCTCCAAGCTAAAATGTTTTGAGATCTAGCTAAAGCTGAAGAGTCGTTTAGTTTTTCTGCTAAGTTTTTGATTTTATAATTTGTTTTTATGCAAAGAGTTAAATCTTGATAATCACTATATATGCTTGCAAGATTTCTTAAACTTTTCATGACTGTCGTGTCCTCTTTTATTTCATAGGACAAATCGCATGCTTTTTTTGCATATATCAACTTATTTACATTATCTGTATTTTCATCATTAGACAATTTTCTTAGCTTTTGAATACTATCTAGAGTTTGATTAAAAGACAAGTTTTGAGCAGTACTATAACATGTTATAAATGCAAATAAAATAGAGACGTGCTTTAAATATCGCATAGAAGGATTTTTATTACAATAACGAAAATAATAAAACTTAGTTAATCATAAGTGATCTATCTGTATTGCAACTTCCTGAGCTAATTGTGTAGCTGCTGATGGGTGTAAACGAAACCACAGTTCGGGCTCTATAAGTTCTAGTTCACTTAAAGCAATATGCCCTTGATTGTCATTAAATACATCAACACGAGCGTAAAGAGGTAGCTCGGGACAAGCACGTACAGCATATTCTGCAAAAGCAATTTCGTTTAGTGTTGGTTGATAGTCTATAACAGAGCCACCAAAATCGTCTTGCACTCTAAAATCACCTTGTTTAGCCTTCTTTAAAACGGCATGTGTGTACTGACCGCCAAAAAGCATCATAGATACTTCACCTTTATTTACAATGTCGTATTGAAAAGGTTGTAGCATCATAGCTTCTGTAGCAATAAGTTGCTTGAAAACAGATTCGTATTTTTCAATATTATTTGTATTTAACTTATAAGTATGTCTTGCTGTACCCGAAATGCAAGGTTTTAGAACGGTTTCTTTCCAACCTAAAGTGTTGTGTAGTTGTTTTAAAGTGGTATTGGTACCTTTTTCAATAAAATGTGATTCGGCTATATGCACACCTTTAGCTTTTAGGTCGAGCAAGTAGTGCTTGTCTATATTCCAATAGATGGTGTTTCTGGAATTAATAAGTTTCGTTTTAGTGGAGGCGTGTTTTAACCAGGCTTCAAATTCAGAAAACCTATAAAAATAATCCCAAGTACTTCTAAAAATAGCTGCTTTAGTAGTAGCCCAGTCAAAATCTGGATCGTCCCATGCTAATCGTAATGTGGTAAGTCCTTCGGCCTCCAAAGCATTTTGTAAAAGACTATCTTCTATATAAGCGTTTTGTAGTTGGTTGTGTTCGTTAAATTGTGGTTTGTTAGCCGAGTCTGTAAGTATAACAATATCTACCAAACTATAAAGTGTTAGAAGTTAATATGGAATTATCTGGTGCCTTTAATATTATTTATTTCAAGCCCCATAAAAAGTATCTTGTGTAATGAAGGTAATTGCGCTCCACTTTCGGTAGTGGTCCAATCTGTCCATGAAGCCTCCAGCCCATTCATAGGTAAAAGGTCTGTCCACATCCTAAAGCTAATTGGTTTTCCTGTAGCATCAAATTGCCATAAATAGGAATCGCCTGGTGTTGTACCTCCTAAGGTATAGGTAACTAATAATGCATCATTGCCATCTACCTTTACCAATGAACGTTTTACACCTTCATCAAATACTTTATAGGGCGCCACTAGCCAAAATGAATCATTATTAAAATACTCTAAAGCTGTTTTTACAAGCGTTTCTTTTTGTTCGCCTACAACATTAAAACTATGTATTGAGGCTTTGCTGCGTTCTGGGAACTTAAGATGCAAATCGACCTTGTATTCTTTCCAGAAAACGGTACACATATTATTAGCTTTATCCCATTTATAATGGTGTTTTCTTTTAAAAGTCCACTCTATGATCTTAGTTTTTTGATAAGCCTCATAATTTAAAGCATCTAACATTTTATGAGCTAGATCATCAGCAGCTTTTCCTTCAATGCCAACGGGTACATCCTCATGATATTTAAAGTAGATATAACCAAAAAACAGCAGGCTAGGAAGCGTGAAAAAAATAACCACGCCTGCAATAATTTTTATAGTTTTCTTTAGCTTCATAGGTTATATGAGATTCCTAATAGCCTCTTTTTGACTTAGGGGTTTAAGATGTGTTGAATTTACGAAATTTAAAACGGATTGAGGGTTTGTTTTTCCATATTCTCTAAGTGCCCATCCTATAGCTTTTTGCAAAAAGAATTCATTTGAATCTTTAAAAAGCACACATTGCTTAAACAATAAATTTTCATTTGTATTGTCTTTATAGCCTAATTGAAAGATAATGGTACTTCTATTTAACCATATATTTTGTGATTTAGAGAATTTCGATATTGTTGGTTTTATGTTATTAGGATATAATAATAAATAGCCTCCTAAGATTTGTTTAGCAATAAAATCGACCGTATCCCACCAAGAATTATTGCTTATAAGTTTTTCGATTAAATCAATATCGGTTTCAAGATATTTTTTTCTAAGTTGTTTTTCAAAAATCTCTATAGCACATAAATGCAGCTCTCGTTGAGGTAGTTTATAAAGTTCTAAAGCTAAGTTTCTAACAGTATTGCTAAGTTCTTCTTTGTTATTTGCTGATACTTCCTTTAGAATGTCACGACGTTCTTTGGTCTTAACACCATAAAACGGAAAAATGCCTCTCATATATTTATGCATATGAAAGGCATTTTCACTGTTTGAAAATTTATGTAATTGGCTTGTTAGTTCGTCTATAAAAGCCATAATTTATTAATATCCTATAGCAGTATCGTCACCACGTTTGTCTGCTCCACCTTCTAGTTTTCCGTTATCTAATACTAATATTCCATCTACTTTCCCAATAACTGGAGCACGATCTTCATTGATCTGATAACCTAGTTGTTGTAAACTATCTAAAGTTGCTCTTTCGAATGAATTAGGCTCGAACAAAATGACATCTGGTAACCATTGATGATGGAAACGAGGTGCATTTACTGCTTGTTGCATGGTCATATTGTACTCATGAACGTTTAATACTGTTTGTAATACGGATGTTATAATTGTTGAACCTCCAGGAGTACCAACGCTCATAAGTAGTTTGCCGTCTTTTTCAACAATAGTTGGCGTCATTGAGCTTAGCATACGTTTTTCTGGAGCGATACTATTAGCTTCAGCTCCAATTAGTCCGAACATATTAGGAACACCTGGTTTGCTGCTAAAGTCGTCCATTTCGTTATTTAGGAAGAATCCAAGATCTGAGCAATATAATTTCGATCCGTAAGTAGCATTAATAGTTGTAGTTACAGCAATGGCATTACCAAATTTATCAACGATAGAGTAGTGCGTGGTTTCGTTACTTTCTACCACTTGTACTTTTCCGTGCGATACATCACTAGATTTAGTAGCTTTTTCAAAACTAAAAGAAGACATGCGATCTTTTAAATAATCGTCAGCTATCAAATCATCACCTGGAACATTTACAAAATCTGGATCACCTAAATAGTAACTTCTATCTGCATACGCACGACGTTCAGCTTCAGTAATTACCTGAATTGATTTAAGTGTATTATGTCCATATTCATGCAGATCGTATGGCTCTACCATCTTCATAATTTGCGCTAGACAAATTCCACCACTTGAAGGTGGCGACATAGAGATAATTTTTAATCCGTCATACTCGAAAGTTACAGGTGTACGCCATTTAGCTTCGTATTTAGCGAGATCTTCTTCGGTCATAATTCCGCCATTATCCTGCATAAACTTTACTAAACGTTTTGCAGTTTCACCTTTATAGAACTCATCACGACCATTTTCCATAATACGTTGCATCGTTTCAGCAAGCGCAGGATATTTTATAGTATCATTTTCTTTCCAGTTTTTCATAAAAAGAATAGAGTCTTTATTTGCCTTAGCGAAAGGTTCTTGAAAACGTTTAAGGCGTGCTTCTTGCTTTTTAGTGACAACAACACCTTTTCTAGCAAGCGCAACAACTGGTTCTAAAATTTCTTTTATAGGAAGTGTTCCAAATTTTTCATGTACTGCAAATACACCAGCTACAGTACCAGGAATACCAACTGCCATAGCGCCAAGTGTACTTTTTCCAGGAATCACATTTCCTTCTTCATCAAGGTACATATCTTTAGTAGCAGCTAAAGGTGCTTTTTCTCTGTAGTCTATACCGCCAATGTTTCCATCTTTATCGCGATAAACCATAAATCCGCCACCACCAATATTACCAGCACTAGGATATGCTACAGCTAGAGCAAGTTCGGTAGCCATCATAGCATCAAAGGCATTTCCGCCTTTTTTTAGTATTTCGGTTCCAATTTTTGAGGCTTCAGCTCTTGCAGAAACGACCATTGCATTATCTACAATTAGCCCTCGTTTAGATTCGTCTACTTTTGGTTTAGTTGGAGCTTGTTTGCAAGCGCTAAAACTTGCTATAAATAATAGGAGAATTAGTGTTTTTTTCATTTGTTGTGGTTGGTTATAATTTATCCTGTGAAGATAAGGTTTTTAGTTTTTCTTTTGCAAATTCCATGAGCTCTTTAAAGAAAGATGTGAATTCGGTTTCAAACTCATCATAAAACTCTTCTAACTCATTGATTGCCTGATTCATTTTAGAACGATTATTCGTGCGTCTGTTCATCCCTACAAGTACTTTAGCAATGCCTTCGATAGATGCATAACTAACTAGCCAGTTGCCTGCGATCATATATGGCGCCATTTGTTGCGTGCGCTCTGGTAATATATCGAAGTGTTCTTTTAAAGTATCATAGAAGTTTTGAGCATAGTCTTCAAGAGGTGTTTCGCAGTATTTGTCCCAATTTTTAGCTAAAAAATGATCGTAAAGTATATCGACGATTACACCAGAATAATGTCTGTAATTTTTATGAAGCTTTTTTGTGCTTTTTCTTACCGTTGGGTGTGCATCAGTAAAAGTATCGATCTCCCGATGCAGCAAAATACCTATTTGAAGTTCTCTTCTGTATTTTCGATAATTTTTTCCCTTAATACCATCGGCCATAAAGTTGCCAATAGTTATGAGTTCGTTATCACCAGAAAGAAGAATGTGAGCTAAAAAATTCATTAATCGAATTTACAAATTGATAACGAAGAATACCATATTGAAATAGTATATTTGTTCAAAATTTTAATTTAGGATATGACATTAATTAAATCTATTTCAGGAATACGAGGAACCATTGGAGGTAATGTTGGGGATAATTTAACACCAATTGATGCAGTAAAATTTGCATCTGCCTATGGTATGTGGATCAAGCAACAACGTAATAAAGAGAACTATAGAGTAGTGGTTGGTCGTGACGCGCGTATTTCTGGAGAGATGATTCAAAGCCTAGTAATGAATACTTTGGTTGGTATGGGAATTCATGTCATAGATCTTGGGTTGTCAACAACACCAACTGTTGAGGTAGCTGTACCAATGGAGCATGCCGATGGAGGCATTATTTTAACGGCAAGTCACAATCCTAAGCAATGGAATGCTTTAAAGCTATTGAATCATAAAGGTGAGTTTTTAAGTGGCGCTGATGGACAACAAATTTTAGAATTAGCAGAAGGTGAAAAAATAGCATTTAGCGAGGTTGATGATCTAGGAAAAATCACTGTGAATGATGCTTATATCGACATGCATATTGATGAGGTTTTAAATTTACCTTTGGTAAATACAAAAGCTATAGAAAAAGAAAAATTTAAAGTAGTTGTAGATGGTGTGAATTCTACAGGAGGTATTGCTATTCCTAGATTATTAGATAGATTAGGTGTGCATACTGTTAAGCTGTATTGTGAGCCAAATGGGCATTTCCCACATAATCCTGAGCCTTTAAAAGAACATTTAACAGACCTGTCTGAAAAGGTTATTAATGAGCACGCCGATTTTGGTATTGTGGTTGACCCTGATGTAGATAGATTAGCCTTTATGTGTGAGGATGGTGAGATGTTTGGTGAAGAGTATACTTTGGTTGCTTGTGCAGATTATGTGTTAGCAAATACACCTGGAAATACCGTGAGTAATATGAGTTCAACTAGAGCGTTAAGAGATATTACCGAAAAATATGGACAAAATTATGAAGCTAGCGCAGTTGGTGAGGTAAATGTAGTCGAATTGATGAAAAAAAATAATGCCATAATTGGTGGCGAAGGAAATGGCGGTATTATATACCCTGAGTTACATTATGGTAGAGATGCCTTGGTAGGTGTTGCATTGTTTTTAAGCTTGTTAGCAGATAAAAAGATGCGAGTGAGTGAGCTTAGAAAAAGCTACCCATCATATTCTATGAGTAAAAATAAAATTCAACTTACACCACAGTTGGATGTCGATGCGATTTTAAAAGCTATGGAAGAGCGTTATAGTAATGAGAATATTACTACTATTGATGGTGTTAAGATTGATTTTGCTGAAAACTGGGTGCATTTGCGTAAAAGTAATACAGAACCGATCATTCGTATTTATATAGAAGCAAAATCACAGCATGAAGCAGACAATTTAGCTGAAAAGATCATGAGTGAAATAAAAGAAATTGCAGGTATTTAAAGCTTAAGCCTTAGTGTTTTTATTGCGATGTTTCCATCGTTTATGAGTCCATAAATAATACTCTGGTGCTGCTTTAATTTGATTTTCTAAAAGCTTGGTGAATCTATCAGTAATCTCATAGTCATTATAATCATTAGCATTATCTGCTAATGAGATAAACTCAGCTTCATAATAGCCACGTTTTACCTTATCAATTTTAAGATAGCTAACGGCAAAATCCATTTTTTTCGCCAACATTTCGGCAGCGGTATAACAAGGAACATGGATACCCATAAAAGAGGTCCAGTGATATGTTTTTTTAAGTTTTGGAGATTGATCGCTCAAGAATGCGATCATAAACTTTTCATTGTTTTCTTTTAATTTATTGATTCTTGAAATAGATTCTTTGGTATGAATAAGTCCTGTGTTGTATTTTGAACGAATACGTCTAACAAGTCTATCGAAATATTTGTTTTTAATTTTTTTATAAATGCCGTACCCTTTAAAATTTATATGGTTTTCAACAACGTATGACCATTCATAGCTGGCATAATGCCCATACATTATTATAACGCTCTTATTTTGCTTTTCTAGTCTTTTAAGTTCTTCAGGGTTTTTAATGATAAAACGTTTATTAAGCTCTTTTTTAGAGATAGAAATAGATTTTACCATTTCTAAAAACATATCTACCATATGTTTATAAAACTTCTTTTCTATAGTTTTTAATTCCGATATAGGCTTTTCAGGAAAAACCAATTTTAAATTTTGTGAGACTACTTTTTTTCGATAACCAATTATGTGATAGATTAAAACATAAACACCGTTTGAAAACCAATAAAATACTTTAAAAGGTAAAATGGAAATCAGTAATAGAAAGGGATAAATTAATATGTAGGCTAGTAGTTGCAAATACAATTTCTTTTGGCAAATATATGCTATATTTGGCTTTTACGTTTACACTTTATGGGGAAATTAGATTTTATTACAATTGCTATTATTGGAGCTAATATAGTATTTAGCTTAAAAGGCTTTAATGATTTTTCTTTTTTTGAAAAGCATAAGTTTAATATAGGAGGAATACGAAGAGGCGAACAGTCAAGAATGCTGAGTGCTGGCTTTCTACATGTAGACGAAATGCATTTGTTTTTTAATATGTTTACCCTGTATTTTTTTGCTCACCAAGTCATCATGCATTTAGGAACTGTTAATTTTCTAATAGTTTATTTTGGGAGTTTGCTAGTTGGTAACTTACTGTCATTCTATTTTCATAAAGATGAATATCATTATAGTGCGGTTGGAGCTAGTGGAGCTGTTACAGGTGTGTTGTATGCTGCTATTTTACTTAATCCAGATATGAACTTAATGCTGTTCTTTATTCCAATTCCAATTCCTGGATATGTTTTCGGTATTGGGTACTTGTTATACTCTATTTATGGAATGAAGAATCGTGTTGGTAATATTGGTCACGATGCCCACTTTGGAGGAGCTATAGGTGGCTATGTTATAACACTTATTTTGGCCTCATGGTTGTTTACTGAAAACACCTTTTTAGTTATTCTACTTGCAATCCCAATTGTGTTACTTTATGTAATGCGTAAAACAGGACATATTTAAAAAAAAAAGAGCCTCTATGTCAGAGGCTCTTTTTTAATCTAGCATTTTTGCAATTTGTCGTTCTAAGGCATCACCTCGTAATTTTTTTGCAACAATTTTTCCGTCTTCGTCCAATATAAAAGTTGCTGGAATAGCATTTATATTATAGAGCCTCGCAACAGGATCGTTAAAATATTTTAAGTTAGATACATGATGCCAAGTTAGTTTATCGTCTTCAATAGCCTGTAACCATAATGCCTTCGGATCTTTTTGACGTCTTGTACCATCTAAAGACACACTAATAATTTCTAAGCCTTTATCATGATATTTGTTGTATACTTTAACAACATTAGGATTTTCACGTCTGCAAGGGCCACACCATGAGGCCCAAAAGTCTATAATCGTTGCTTTTCCTTTAATATCTTTTAAAGATAACATTTTACCCTCTGGAGTAGGTGCAGAAAAATTAGGAGCTACTTTACCAATGTCGAGTTTGTTTTGCGATTCTTTTAAGTTTATAAAGGCGCTTATTTTTTGACCTATTAGTTTATTTGCAGGGTTTCTGTTAATCACCTTTTCTAAGGTTTTGAGGTTTTCTTTAAACTTACTTATATTTTGTTTAGACCCTATAGTTTGGCTTTCTAAAATAAGTAAAGAAGCATCAGCATCAGGATGTTCCTCGATAAATGTATGTGCATATTCATTTAATTTACGTCCTAACTCTTGATCTTTACTTTTAAATTTTTCAAAGGCAGCACGATCTCCTGCTTTTCTAGCTTCAATGGCTTTATTTCTCATTGCTTCTTTTTCTTTAGCTCTTTTTAGATAAGAAGCTTTAAATAGATCGTAGGTTTTATTATTATCAGATCCAATAATATTTGACGAGAAAATACTGTCTTTATTTATCTCAATTGTAGTTCGACCAGATTCAAGAACAAAAGGAAGGCTTCCATTAACACTATTTATAGAAAGCACTTTTATTCCAGGTGTATTTAATTTTCCTGAAAACGTAAATGTTTCATTCATTACAATAGCAGTATCCAAAACAAACTCTTTGTTAGACCCTTCAACAACTTTAATGTACGCTCTTAATCCATTTACAACACCTTTTGCCGTTCCTGTAATTTCATAAGTATTAGGAGGTAGTTTATCCTGTGTATTACAAGAAGTAATCAATAAAAGTAAACATAGAGATAGAATTAAATTCTTCATGACATAGTATTTTGATGTAAATATAAGAGGAAATATGATTTTAATAAGTTTTTATTGATTGTAGGTTATTATATTTCATAGAGAATCTCGTTTTGTACCACGCCAATTTCACTATTTTTGTAGAAAATAGTGAAATAATGATCCATACTGACAACATTATTGCCTTAGCAACTCCTGCAGGAGCTGGAGCTATAGCTGTAATAAGAATTTCAGGTCCAGATGCAATTACAATGTGCGATAAGATGTTCAGATCTGTGAGCAATAAGAAACTGCTTGATCAAGCTACACATACAATTCATTTAGGGCATATAATTAAGGATGGGAAGGAGTTAGATGAGGTATTAGTATCCGTATTTAAGAATCCAAATTCTTATACTGGGGAAAATGTTGTTGAAGTATCATGTCATGGAAGTCCTTATATTCAACAAGAGATTATTCAGTTGTTTTTACGTAATGGTTGCCGTGCTGCAAATCCTGGAGAGTTTACACTAAGAGCATTTTTAAATGGTAAGTTAGACTTGAGTCAAGCCGAAGCTGTAGCCGACTTAATAGCAAGTGATAATGCTGCTTCGCATCAAGTAGCTATGCAGCAAATGCGTGGTGGTTTTAGTAATGAAATTAAAGCCTTGCGTGATGAGTTGTTAAACTTCGCATCACTTATTGAATTAGAACTTGATTTTGCTGAGGAGGATGTAGAGTTTGCCAATCGTGATCAGTTTAGAGACTTGATTGAGCGCATCATAAAAGTATTAAAGCATCTTATTGATTCCTTTGCCGTTGGTAATGTTATCAAAAACGGAATTCCAGTTGCCATAGTGGGCGAACCTAATGTTGGTAAGTCTACACTTCTTAATGCATTACTTAATGAAGAAAGAGCGATTGTAAGTGATATTGCTGGTACTACACGTGATGCTATTGAGGATGAAGTAAATATTGGCGGTGTAGGTTTTAGATTTATCGATACAGCAGGAATAAGAGATACTACAGATGTGGTTGAAAGTATTGGTATTCAAAAAACCTTTGAAAAAATTGCTCAGGCGCAAGTTGTGGTGTATCTGTTTGATACTGAATCAATTTTTGCTCATAAATCATCGTTCGAGAACATTATTCAGGAAATTGAAAAAATTAAAAATAAATACCCTCAAAAACCTTTAATAGTATTGGCAAACAAGGTGGATGCTATTAATGAAACTGAGCGTAAACAATTGCTGGATCATATTCCAGATATAAAACTCATTTCTGCTAAGAATAAAAAAGGAATCGAAGATTTAAAATTAACACTGTCTAACCTTATCAATACAGGAGCTTTACGTAACGATGAAACCATTGTTACTAATTCGAGGCATTATGATGCTTTATTGAAGGCGCTTGAAGAAGTCCAAAAAGTACAGCATGGAATGGATTCAAACCTTTCTGGTGACCTATTAGCAATTGATATTCGTCAAGCTTTATATCACTTTGGGGAAATCACTGGTGAAATTACTAGTGACGACCTGTTAGGTAATATTTTTGCGAATTTTTGTATCGGGAAGTAATTACACTTCTATTTATTGTTAACTGATTGTTTTTGTTGATATTATAAAATATTTGCTTCTCTTTTTTGTTGCCTTTTAGTTCTTTTTAAGTTATCTTTGTTGTCTATTTGTTGCCCATTATTCAAGTTTGTTGCCCAAACCTGTTGCCAACAAATATTGGCGAAATTCTGCACCATATTGCCCCACGTTGCACCATATCGCTACATAACGCACCATTTATGAGCAGTAATTTAAAAATTCCAAAAACGTGTCTTTATTGTGGTAAAGCTTTCATAGCGAGAACTACAGTAACAAAATATTGTGGCCATAAATGTAACAGCAGACATTACAAACAGCTTAAACGAGAAGAGAAAGTTCAAGACAGTCTGCAACAGGATATTCAACAAAAGCAAGGCAATACAGAAGTTTCCAATCCCAATAGTATAGCATATAAAGACTTTTTAAGCATTTCTGAAGCATCAGAATTATTAGGTGTTAGTAGATGGACTATCCAAAGAATGGTTAAGCGAGGACAGCTTAAAGCAGTCCCTATGGGAAGGAAACACATTGTTGCCCGATGGCAAATAGAAAGCTTATTTAATTAACCGTACCATTATGAAAGTTACTTTAAGACAACGAAAAAAGGGAAGTAAGATTAGTTTGTATTTAGACTACTATGAAAATGGACAGCGTAGCTATGAATACCTAAAGCTGTACTTGATTCCAGAACCTGAAAAAGGAAAACTCACCAAGGCGCAAAAAGAGGAGAACAGAAAGAATTTAGAATTAGCCGAAAGCATACGTGCTAAAAAGCATTTAGAAATTCAGAACGGATTATATAACTTTCAAGATAAGGAAAAGCTCAAAGGGCATTTCATAACATATATGGAAGTCCTTGCAGAAAAGCGTAGTACTAGTAAAGGTAATTATGGTAATTGGCAAAGTGTAATTAAACACCTCAAGAAGTTTAAGCCTCACGATATAGCGTTTTCACATATCAACAAAAAGTTTGTTGAGGACTTTAAAGACTACCTTGATAAAGATGCTATAGGTAAGGCAAATAAGAAGCTATCTCAAAATTCAAAGTATTCATACTTCGGTAAGCTTAATGCAGCTTTAAAACAAGCAGTAAAGGATGGTATATTAAGAATCAATCCTGCCGAACAAGTATCTAATTTCAAACAAGGAGAGCCACAAAGAGAGTTTTTAACATTGGAAGAGGTGCAAGCATTAGTCAAAGTAGAATGCGAACTTCCAGAGCTTAAAAAAGCATTTATTTTTAGTTGTCTTACGGGTTTGCGTTGGAGTGACATTGAAAAACTAACGTGGTCAGAAGTGCAACATTCAAAAGAGAATGGTAATTACATCAGATTTAGACAAAAGAAAACGAAAGGAAGTGAAACTTTGCCAATTTCTGAACAAGCACGAGAATTATTAGGTGAAGCAGGAGAACCTACAGAAACAGTTTTTAAAGGCTTGCATTATAGTGCCTGGACAAATCTAAAATTGCAACAATGGGTAATGCAAGCAGGAATAACAAAGTCAATAACTTTTCATTGCGCGAGACACACTTATGCAACATTACAGTTAACTTTAGGAAGTGATATTTACACTGTTTCAAAATTATTAGGACATAAAGAGTTGAAAACAACGCAGATTTATGCCAAAGTAATTGACCAAAAGAAACAAGAAGCTGCCAACCGTATTAAATTAGATTTATAGTCTATGGAGAAGCCATTTATTGAATTAGATCCAGATGGAATACTAATACATCCATTTACAATTCCCGAACCCGAAGGAATAAAATTTCCAGAGAATTACCCAAATTGCTGTGAAAATCATAAAAAATGGTTTTCAGAATTAGTGGTTTATATTGTTAAATTTCCCAAATGCTGCGATGGTCACGAAAAGTTTTTTGCCAATTTTAAATTTGATAAAACGGTAGTCTACAAAGATTTTCCAATGGAAATTTTGAATAAAGCATTCTATACACAATATATAATTGCAACTAAAATAGATAATGAAGATTGGTATGAAGATATAAAAGACTACATAGATTTTTGCACGACAAGTATGGGGACACCTTCCATCGGTTGGAATCATTATAAAAATATGGTTTTAAGTTATATTGATAATTGGAAGGAGCAAATACCAAAAGATAAAAAAACACAAATTGTAAATTACCTTAATGAGAAATTTACATATAAACCATCTACTGAAAAAGCAAGCTTAAATAAACTCTACACAGTTTATGAAAGGTGGTTGAAAATTTTTCCATTTGACTTGCCATTTTTTAAACCTTTGGAAGCACATTTGTCTAAATCATTGCCTTTTATAAAAGGTAAGCCCAAAGTAAATAGATACTCTGGAATAGCGTTGGCTAAAATGGTTACAGAATCAGAATTGGTAGAAGCTTTATATGTTCGTACAAAACAAATCCTTTCAATAATTGACACTACCCAACTTGTAAAAGACGGTCATCTGACTGAACTTGAAAAAATTAATATTGATATTATTAACGAAAACCATCGGTTAAAGCAAAAAGCTTTGACTGCTGATTTTAATAAAGGAGAACGTAAATACATCAAGGCAATAAAACAATGGTTTGCAAACGAGAAAGATTATTTTGATGAAATAAAACCAAAGCTTAAGCAATTGCCTGCTGCAAAACCCAAAAAGGAAAAAACACCAAAAAACTATTTTGGTTTTAGTGGTGACACAAATGCACTTTTAACTGTGTTAAAAGCATTGCAGTTAAGAGTAGATATGCTGAAAGAAGACTTCACAACAGTAGATAATTTTCATAAGCTACTTACAGCTAAAGACTTTAGTAATTTAGATGTCAAAGTCCATCTAAATTGTGATAATAAACAATTCTATTACATCATAACAAAACTACAGCCATACTTTACCAATCTTAAATGGGTAACTATTGCTAAATCTATGTTGTTTTTATCCGAAGGAAATAGCCTTTTAGGACAATCAGATTTAAGTTCTGCAAAGAATAATAATCCGAAATTAAAAATAGTTATTGACAACATTTTCAGAGATATGAAATAAAAAACAATGACATTATTGACAAATGTCAATGCCTTGTCAGACTTCAATTCCGATACCCTCATAAAGGCAGTTTCTTGCTTCCAGAAATTTTAAATAGTTTAAAAATGGAACAAGAAATGATTCTTCAAAAGTTAACTAACATCGAGACGATGTTACAAGAACAAAACCTTCTAAAAAAAGAAGTATTAAACCTTAATGAGGCAGCAGCTTATTTAGATATAAGCGCATCACATCTTTACAAACTTACAAGCCAAAAACAGATTCCGCATTTTTGCCCACAGGGAAAAAAACTCTATTTCAATAGGGCAGAATTAGACCAATGGTTGCAACGCAACAGGCAACATTCCGAAGATGAAATAGACCAAATGGCAAATGATTACATCACAAGGAATCGCTAATACGGTGTACGACACCATTAAAATAAAGAAGCAATTAGACCAATTGCCCAAAGAAGCGTTGCGCTGTACCAGAGAACCTTTTTATTGGGGCAATAGTCTATGGTTGCCAACTTTTAATAAATATGGTGATGTGGTGAGGTATCATACCGATATAAATAATCTTCGAGTAAAGTTATTAGGCCACGAACTAACCATAGAAAATTCATTGCAAAAATTCTATATGGGGAACAACTATCAAGATTTTACATATAGCCAAGTGGTAGAAGCATTTCATAAGTTAAATAATGCGCTACCGTTTACAATTTACGATGCAAACATCATCAAATTAAGTACAGGTGTTGTTATACAGGAAGAGGCACAACCCATTTTTGACAGTTGGTTAGAATACAAAGGAAAAAGCCCAAAAATAATGACAAATAGAAACAATATTTATGGAGCGTATTTTCAAGCAACCAATTACAAAATAAAAGGTTATGACAAAACCTTTGAAGTCAAACAACATAACCAAATGTCTTTAAAAGACAATTACTTTAGGTTTGAATTAGAAGCTTATAGCAGACATTTTACAAGCAGAAGTCAGCCAATACAAACGGTAACGGTTCAAGACCTAATAAATCCAAACACGTTCAATGCATTGGGAGATAACCTTTTTAAAGTGTATCAAGACATCAAAAAGAAACCGTTTTACGATTATCAAAAATTGTCGCCAAAAGACATAAGATTATTAGCCTCTATAGCCAATATTGAGACCGCTAACGGCTTAAAAAAGTATCACGAGCATACCTATAAAAAAGACCGTAAAGCATATTTAAAACTCATAAAAGAGAACGATAACAACAAGTTAAACAATCAAGTACTACAACAGTTAAAAGAGAAAATAGAATACATCAAATATTAGTACTTGTAATATAACCTAAAACAAGGGTAAAAAATGAAGGAATATAGCATTAGAGAAATCAAAGCGATAGAAGAACGATTAGAGCAAACCATCCAAAAGTTAGAGAGGCTTCAAAAACAAGCTGGTATAGAACCGTTTATTGACAATTCCGACTTTATAAGGATTTTCAAAATCAGTAACAGTACAGCTAAAAACTGGCGTAGTAAAGGCATAATTCCTTATGTACAGATTGAAAATAAAATTTATTATAAAACAGAAGATATAAAGAAACTATTCAAAGGTTAAGGTCTGTTTAACTTTTACGGATTTCAGTTAGGCATACCTCAAAAAGATTTCTATTTTTAAGGTTTAAAATTAACTATTGCTGTATATGCCATCAATCAATACCATTATATCCAACATATCAAACCAAAACATCAGTCTTTTTTTCGAAAACAAAATCACATCTTTTAAACCGGAGAAAGATGTATTTACAAATACCGTTAACGAAGAAACACCCTATTCCGACCCGATTAAAATAGGACACGCAGAGCTTAAAAACCACGAAGAGTTGTTGGTGTTTACCTGCGAATACAACAAAGAGTTAACCGCAAGAAGTGCCAAAAAACAACAATTTGAAATTGCAAAAAAAGTACTTAAAGAAGATTTTAAAGATGGTGCAATTTTTATCTTCTACGATGCACAAGGCAACTTTAGGTTTAGTTTTATTCGAAGGAATTATGGAGAAACAGGCGATAAAAAGTTTTCTACTTGGAAACGTTACACCTATTATGTAACACCTTCTGAAACCAACAGAACCTTTAAGGAGCGTATTGATAATTGCGATTATTCTTCTTTAGATAGTATTCAGGAGGCATTCTCTGTAGAAAAACTAACCAAACAATTTTACAATGAATTATTTGCTTGGTATCAATGGGCATTATCAGATGAAATCGGGATTACCTATCCAAACAACACAAAAACGTCAGATGATGACCGTATTAAATTAGATGAACAAGTCATTAGATTAATCACTCGATTACTTTTTGTATGGTTTATAAAACAAAAGAAGCTAGTACCAGAGTATTTGTTTGATATTGATGAACTATCAAAAACATTAAAAGACTTTGATTGTACTAGTCTAGAAAATGGAAACTACTACAATGCTATTTTACAAAACCTATTCTTCGCAACACTTAACAAAGAAATTTCTGAACGTGAATTTGCCAAAACCAAGGATAGGGATATAAAAACACGTTTCCGTTATGAGGAAATGTTTGAGCTTTCAGAGAATGAAATCATTGAATATTTTAAACCGATACCATTCTTAAATGGTGGTTTATTCGAGTGTCTAGATAAGCAAGATGCAGATGGTAATAACTACTTTTTAGACGGTTTTAGCAGAAACCCAACGAAATCTGCTAATGGTAACTTTAGGCACAGAGCCTTTATTCCTAACTGTTTATTCTTTAATGAAGAAAAAGGAATCATTCCGTTGTTAAGACGTTATAACTTTACGGTTGAAGAAAACGCACCCAACGAAGTGCAAGTGGCATTAGACCCAGAATTATTGGGTAAAGTGTTTGAAAACCTATTAGGGGCTTTTAACCCAGAAACTAAAGAAACTGCTCGTAAACAATCAGGTTCTTTTTACACGCCAAGGGAAATTGTAGAGTATATGGTTAACGAAAGTTTAATCAACTACTTACAAACCAAACTGCCAAATATTGATGAAAAGGATTTACGAGACTTGTTTGAAAACGAAACCCCAAAAAGTAACTTTTTAAATGATAGCAAGCAATGTAAAGACATTGCAGACCATTTAAAAGCCATTAAAATTTTAGACCCAGCTTGTGGTTCTGGAGCATTTCCTATGGGTATTTTGAGTAAAATGGTTGAGGTGCTTGAAAAGCTAGGTGCTACCAACGAGTCTATACACGACCTTAAATTACATCTCATAGAAGAATGTATCTATGGTATAGATATACAAACCATAGCCACACAAATAAGCAAGCTACGCTTTTTTATTACCTTGGTAGTAGAGCAAGAGAAAATAGACCTATCTAAACCAGAGGCTAATTATGGTGTGTTAACCTTACCTAATTTAGAAACCAAATTTGTCTCTGCCAATACCTTAATTGGTATTAAAAAGAAAAAAGCAGGCGATTTTGTAAACACCTTATTTACAGATAGCGCTATAGACGATACCAAACAAGAATTGTTAAACATACGCCACGAGCATTTTTATGCTAAAACAGCAGGTGCTAAAAAACGATTACGCGAACAAGATGCGGTGTTAAGAGATAGGCTCTCAAAGTTATTAGAAGAAAACAAAGATTTTGCACCAGAGGATGCCTTACAATTAAGCCAATGGAACCCTTATGACCAAAATACCAGTTCCCCATTTTTTGATATGGAATGGATGTTTGGTTTACACGAAGGTTTTGATGTGGTGATTGGGAATCCACCTTATGGAAGTCTTATTAAAAGTAATAAAAATTACTTTAAGGAGAATTATTCGTCGGCTGAAGGTAAACACGAAATATTTAAGTATTTTATTGAGAAAGGTTTGAATTTGACTTCAAAAAACGGATTGTTAACTTTTATCGTTCCTGATACTTGGACATCACTAGGTTACTTTAAAAAACTACGTAGATTAATTTATAAGAACTATAGTGTGCAATCTATTTCTAAAAGTCTATACCAAGTATTTAAATCCGCAATGGTAGACACATCAATTTTTATATTTAAGAACTCTCTACCACAAAAATATTATCGATTGGTAAATGATGATTTATCTTCTTTTAACAAAAATAAGCTAAAGGAAAATTCTGATTTCATTTTCAATCTAGAAGATGATAACGATATTATTGATAAAATAGATGAAATTGATTTTCATCTTAATGATTATTGTGAGGTTTGGCAGGGGCTTATTGCATATGGTTCAAAATCTCAATCGAGAGAGTTTAGCTCAAAGACAAAAATATCAGAATTCCATAGGAAATTACTTTACGGAAGAGATATTTCTAAATATTCTATTGAATGGAGTGGGGAATATCTCAAGTATGGTGATTGGTTACATAGACCTAGACCCTCATATATATATGACAATCCAAAAATTTTGGTTCAAAGGATAAGAAATCCAAAACTTAAAAACAGATTAGTGTGTGCATTAGATACAGATAAACACATTAATGGAACAGGGATGTCAAATATTTTACTTTTAGAGAATGTATCTAGTTTATCCTTAAAATTTTTATTAGGCATACTCAATTCTAAACTCATTAATTATTGGTTTTCATACTATTTTAAAGATGTTAATATCAAACCTGATCAATTAAGAAAAATACCAATAAAAATAGCAAAGGATGAAACCCCTTTTGTTTCAATAATTGATGCTATTATTCAAAGTATATCTAATGAAGAGGTTGTTAAGGAATTAGAATTTAAATTGAACATTTTAGTCTATAAACTCTACAACATAACGCACCAAGAAGTTCTAATTATAGACCCAGAGTTTAGCTTAACCCAAGAAGAATACAATAATTACAAAATAGAATCGTAAAGAGACAATACTATATAAATGGCGAATAACTTTATAGCAAATAAAAGTCCACAAAAAACCTTAAGTGGTCGCTTAAACAACATTATTAAATTTAGTACCGAGTTACGTTGGTTAGTAGGTTTCTTTTACTTTTCGGGTTGGAAAGAAGTATACCAAAACCTAAAAAATAATCCTGATATTAAAATACGGTTGTTAGTTGGTTTGCAAGTGGGCAACCATTTACAAAGTATTTTTGAGCACGATGTACAAGAATTAGATTTAAGTAGCGACGAGTATTTTAACGACTTTATGACCTCTATGGGTTTTGCGGTTAATAACGAGCAACAAGACACCAAAGAGTTTTACGAGCAGGTACATTTTTTCTTGGATATGATTAAGCAAGAGCGTTTAATTATTAAAAAAACAAGAGAACCTAACCACGCTAAACTGTATTTGTTCGAGATGAATGAAGAAGAACGTTCTAAACACAATTTTGAAGGGTATCTAATTACAGGTAGTAGTAACTTAACGCGTAATGGTTTACACGGTCAACAAGAGTTTAATGTAGAGATTAAAGATTATGGCTATGAAGAAGCTGTTAAATATTTTGAAGAGCTTTGGGAGTTGGCCATACCGATTACTGATATAGACCAACGCAAACAACATTTAATAGATTTTATCATACACCGTTCGCAAGCGGCATTAGTACAACCTTTTGATGCCTATGCATTAGTTTTAAAAACCTATTTAGACCTGCAAAAACAGAAAAAACTAAAACCACAAGTTGAAGCTCTTCTTGAAAAAAATGGTTTTAAGAAGTTTAAATATCAAACTCACGCTGTAAACCAAGCATTAGGTATTATAGAAGAAAATAATGGTGTCGTCATAGCAGACGTGGTAGGTTTAGGAAAGTCAGTCATTGCATCCCTAATTGCTCGTAATTTAGATACCAAAGGTATTATACTTTGTCCACCTGGCTTAATTGGAGATTATAGCGATAAAACAGGTTGGTGGGGTTATGTAAGAAACTTCGATTTAAACGGTTGGCACGTGTATAGTCGTGGTCAAGTAGAAAACCTAGCAGAAGATTTAGACGATTCAGATATTGAAACCGTCATAATTGATGAAGCACATAGCTTTAGGAATCAAGATACCGCAGCTTACGAAGCTTTAGCACAAATATGTAGAGGGAAACAAGTTATTTTGCTAACAGCAACACCGTTTAACAATTCCCCTGCTGATATTTTTGCTTTACTGAAATTGTTCATTGTTCCGGGTATGTCTACCATTACTTTGGAAAATAATTTAGAAGGCTTATTTAGAAGCTATACGTATCGTTTTAATAAACTATCAGACATCTTAAAAAACTACAATTCCAACAGCCCTGATAAACGAGATAAAGCAGAAAAACTTTATACCAAACTATTAGATGAAGAATTACCTGTAAATCCTCAAATTGTTCGTCAGGAATCGGCAAGATTAGCCAATAAAATAAAAGAGGTCATATCACCTGTGGTGATTAGAAGAAACCGTTTAGATTTAGAAAAAGACCACCAATACAGTACAGAGATTGGCGAACTACCAAAAGTTGCACCACCAGAAGAGTTATTTTATTATTTAACAAAATCGCAATCTGAATTTTACGACCGTATTGTTAGAGATTACTTTGCAGAAGATGGAGTATTCACAGGAGCTATATACCAACCATCAAGTTACGAAACCATTCAAGATGAAAGCGGATTGGATATGGAAGGCAACAGAACCTTTCAACAACAACGTAACTTATTCGACTTTATGAGGCGTTTGTTAGTAAAGCGTTTTGAGAGTTCGTTTGGTGCATTCCAAAAGACCATAGAGCGTTTTATTCACGTTCACGAGGTCGTATTACAATTTATTGAAAATACAGGTGGAAAGTACATTCTAGACAGAGGTTTGATGGAAAAAATCTATGAGTACGATGAAGATGAAATTATGGATGTACTCTTTAAGTTTGAAAATGATTTATTA
This sequence comes from Flavobacteriaceae bacterium, assembly GCA_030148025.1. Taxonomy (GTDB): domain Bacteria; phylum Bacteroidota; class Bacteroidia; order Flavobacteriales; family Flavobacteriaceae; genus JASBUG01. Next base: position 173,275 of record JASBUG010000030.1, read on the forward strand.
AAGAAAAAAACACCTAAAAACACTACGGTTTATAAGGTTAAAGACTTTCAAAAAGCTGATGAATTTATAGAAGACATCAATAAAGATTTAAAACTATTCAAAAAAATACGTCAGGAAATTGAAGAGGAACAATTAGTGGCTAATGACCCTAAAAGAGAAACCATCTACAAAAAAGTAACCGAGATTTTACAAAAAGATAAAAACCGTAAAGTCATTTTGTTTACCGAATATGTAGATACGGTATTGCATTTAGAAGATTACTTTAGAGAAAAGTTAGGAAGTAAAGTAATTATATGTGATGGTAAGGTTTCTAAAGCATTAGCAAAAGATTTAGAACGTAATTTTAATGCACAGTACGATGGCTCAAAACACGATAATTTTCAAGTATTGATAACCAGTGATAAACTGTCTGAAGGGTTTAACTTAAACCGAGCAGGAGCCATTATAAACTACGATATCCCTTGGAATCCAACACGTGTAATACAGCGTGTAGGTCGTATCAATCGTATCGGTAAAAAAGTATTCGACCAATTATTTATTTTTAATTTTTTCCCATCAGAAACAGGAGCAGATTTTGTAAAGTCCAGAGAGATTGCCCAACAAAAAATGTTTATGATTCATAATGCTCTGGGTGAAGATGCTCAAATATTTCATCCAGACGAAGAACCAACTGCAAGTGGTTTATACACTAAAATGAATGATAACCCAGAAGATGATGAAGAGTTAAATATTATAACCTACGTTAGAAACGAATACAACAAAATAGAAGAAGAGCATCCGGACGTTATTGAGCGTATAGAAAAGTTACCTAATCGTGTAAAAACATCAAAAAAGTTTAAGGATGCCAACGTAAATGTACTACGAAAAAAAGGCTTGAGCTTGTTTGCGCAACAAGCGGAAACCAAAGAAAATACATCTGTAGAAAGCTTAACTTTTGAAAATTTCTTACAATTTGTTGAGTGCGAACACGGAACAAAACGAGTACCAATGTCAGAGCTTTTTTGGCCTGTATACGAAACCATTAAAGACCATAAGGAAAGAATACGTTCTAACAATTCAGATTTAGCAATCGAAAAGAAAGCGCACGATAATTTAAAAGTGGCTTTAAAAGTAATTGATGCTTCAGAAGAAGAAAATATAAACTTCATCAAAACTATCATTAAAGATATTAAGCATTACTACACAATGCCTAAATACACATTAAGGCGTTTAGCATTTGATGTGTTAAGTCCAAGTTCAGCTAAAGCTAAATGGAATCAATTTTATAAAGAGTTAGACTACATAAAGAATAGATATGGTGTAGGTTATCTCGACAAGGTTTTAGAGAAAGTAAAAGATAAGAAAGAAGAGGTAATTATCGCTATTGAGAATAGAAATTAAAATTGTAAATAAGACTTATAAATAGTTAAACAAATTAAAAAAAATAAACCTACAGGTTGATTTAATGAAAATAATTGATACATTTGCAGTAGTGGAAGAGAGCTTGTATTCGGTACAATATGATACAGAAGCTACACACGAATTTGCAAAATGTTTTGAATTATGGAACGATCCAGTCTACTTACGGGAGTTTTTCGAGCAACACCAAGAAGATTTAGACAATGTGTTTTGGAATGGCATCACAATTGATGAAGCTATTATTAAAACACGTGAAGACGCTAAATTATTTGAGCAAGAATTATTAGAAATTGCTGAACTTGGAAAAACCGAAAAACTTGAAACATTATCTACACTATTTGAACCACTCTCAACAGGAGTTATTGAAGATTATGAAAAAGACAAAGCCAAAGGAATCATTAAACCCAGTTGGCTTCGCATCTATGCCATTAGAGTTGATGTCAACTTATTTGTAGTTTCAGGAGGTGCAATTAAATTAACACCAACTATGAACGAAACAGACCATTTAATTCTTGAATTGGATAAACTTGAAATAACAAAACAATTTTTACTCGACGAAGAGAATGACCAATTAGATTTTGTAGAGTCGTATTAAACACACAAAACAGCACACACCACAACGTTATGAGCATAAACAACATCAAAAATAAATTACTAAAGAACTCAAAAAAGGATACTGCTTGGTTAGAAAAAGCCAAATGGAGAAAGGAAAATGAAGAGTGGCTTGATATTTCTTTCAAAATTGCAGTTAAAGTATTGTCTGCCTTAAAAGCAAATAAGGCTACAGATATATATCCTAAAAGCCAAAAGGAATTGGCAGAGGCTTTAGACTGCTCACCACAATACATAAGTAAACTATTAAAAGGTCAAGAACGTTTAGGAATTGATACCATTACCAAAGTAGGTAAAATATTAGGTGTAAAGCTAATTGAAGTACCTCAAGAGGAAGTCAAGAAAGAAGAAATGCTTTCAACCGAAGATAAGTTTACAGTTACTATTAAGACCAAAGAGTTAATGCGTTTCAAATATCATTTTGAAAAATTAATTCAAGAGGATAACGAGTTGTCTTTTGATTATAGTGAAATGGTAGAAACATCAACTTATGTGCGTCGTGGAGATAATCATTTAAAGGTAGTGGCATAATGTCTGATAAAATAGGATTTTCATTAAAGAAAATAACAACAGAGCAATTTGCAATAATTGAATCTGCTTTTAAAGAAGGGGAAGATGTACAATTTAGCGTAAACGCTAAATATGGCATTAATGAAAAAGACAAAATGGTAGCGGTTTTTGTATCACCAGCATTTTATCAAGATAAAAAAGCATTTTTAGTATTGGAAATAGCGTGTCATTTCAAAATTGTAGATGATGCTTGGGAAAGTTTTAAAAATAAAGACAAAACCAAATTGACTATTCCTGTTGGTTTTATTCGTCATTTAATTATGTTAACCATTGGTACGGCAAGAGGTGTTTTACATAGCAGAACGGAAAATACGCCTTTTAATGACTTCTTAATGCCTACAATCAATGTTACCGAAATAGTGAAATCTGGAGTAGCATTCGATTTAAAGTCTAAAGCTTAAAGCGATTATGCACTTATAATTCGGCATTATTTTTGCATAAATACATATTAAACAAGGTATTACAGTACAAGATTACTGTTAATAAAAAGTAAACAATTTTGTTTACTAATCTATTTATACATACATTTGTATAACACAAAAAACTTATGTTACCTAAAATAGCTAAAATAAAAGGCATACACCCAGGGCTAATATTACACCGCGAAATAAAGCGTAATAATATTAAAAGCTCTCAATTAGCTATGGCTATAGGTGAGCATAAACAAACCATTAGTGCTATTATAAATCAAAAGAGAGGTATTAATCCAGAGCTATCAATTAAGTTGGCAGATTACTTTCATACAGAAGAAGATTATTTTATGATGCTACAAGCAGGGTATGAAGTAAAAAGTAAATTAACTGAAAATAGTAAAAGAACACCAAATCTAAACAATATTAGAAAAGTCCTATTTTGGGATACATCATTTGATAAAATAGATTGGAACAAAAATAAACGTGCCATTATTAAAAGAGTTTTAGAACGTGGTAATGATAAAGAAATCAACGAAATCATAAAATTCTACGGTAAAAGAACAGTTTCAAGAATAGCAAAGTCTATTAAACAATCCCGTTTATCTACATTTCAAAAAAATGCAGAAGACTTTCAACTTATTTAAGTTTTAAATGCCTTTATACCTTAATACCGTTTCCGATTTACTTTGGGAATCTTTAAATACCCTAATGACTATTGAAGAATTTAATAGTTTTAGATTAGTTGGTGGTACATCATTAAGTTTACAACAAGGACATAGAGAGTCTGTTGATATTGATTTATTCACAGATGAAGAATATGGCAGTATCGACTTTAATCGTTTAGAAGAAATTTTAAATGATGTATTTCCTTATGTAGTAACATCTTCTGTAGGTGAAGTTGTTTTTGGTAGGTCTTATTTTGTTGGTGAAGATGAAGATAATGCACTTAAATTGGACATATATTATACAGATCCTTTTGTTTTTCCATTATTAGAAGAAGGCAATATACGTTTAGCAGCTAATGAAGAAATTGCAGCAATGAAGTTTGAGGTTATTGCTAATGGTGGTCGGAAAAAAGATTTTTGGGACATACACGAGCTTTTAGATGTGTTTACTTTAGAGCAAATGTTAAACTTCTATGAACAACGAAATCCTTATGGTGCTACAAGAGAAGAGCTTTTAGTACAATGTATAGACTTTTCTTTAGCTGAAGATGATTTAACACCAAATTGTTATAAAGACAAAGTTTGGGAACTTATCAAATTAGATATAGAGGAACAAGTACAAAATTTAACTGAAGACGAAGATTAGGCTAATAATTGCCCCACTACAAGCACTTGCGCTTCCGTTTGTTACGTTGCTCTTCACGCACGCAATCACAAGAGCTTCCGTTCCCCACAGTACAAGTTGCAATATTTTCCACACCTTGCTATCGCAAGACGCTACAAAATTCCAACCTGTACTTTTGCCTTTGCGCTCAATTCCGTAAGAGCAGGTAAAGCGGTGTTCGTCAGCTGTTCCATTTTGTTCCATAAAGCATAATCACAAATACTCTCGTTGGTCGTATTGGTGCTTACCATATATAGCGCTACTGCGGTGACACATCCTCGTTAGCACTATATATTTGCTTTATTTCACACACTACACAGCTTCCTCACCCGTAGCTACTCTTGCACCCCAAACCCCAATAAGGTGTTCGCTTGTAGCTCACAAAACATTAATTGGGGTACAACCGCTACTTAATAATTTGGCTCGCCTGCTGTTCGCTTCGGGCTAATCGGGTTGTCACTGTTTTTGAGTAGCACATTTCATAATTCAATTAACAATTGAAATAATAAGTCAAGTTAAAAAACAACATCCGAATCAAAAACACCGCCAACCCTGCGTGTACCACGTAGTTATGGCAGCTTTACGCTAAAGCTTCAAGCTATCCACCATAACACCCTTGCTCAACTCGCTGGCGGCTCGCTTTATAGTTACAGCAATCCATTCTCGCTGCGCTTCATTCCTTGCTGTACTATAGCTGCGCTTGTTTACCTGCTTAAAAAAATTACCAAACATCTAATTTTTTACGCATTTCATAATCTGACAATTCTATTTCCTCTTTAAAAGAAAATTCTCGTTTAGCTATTGCTTCCGCTTTTCTAATTTGCCAATACTCATTAAATAATCCACTTTGAAGAGTTAGTGTAATGATTTGTTTATCAGTTTCAAACCGATGGGATATAGACTCAACATAATACAGTTCAGTACTTAATATGCCCTCAACAAATGGTAATGTAATATTCTCACCAACTTTTGGAATGTATTTGATATTCTTGAATGTGAAAAAAGCTGAATCACGCCAATTTTTGATATAACATTCAACAATAACATTATTAAACTCTAAAAAGGGTTCCGTATCATACTCAAAGAGATTTTCATATAGTTTCTTAATTCGTTTTCTAATATGATAATCTTTAATACCTGTGGCTTCTTTTATGCTTCTAACGGTAGGTAAAGGTGTTTCATCATCATAATAAAAATCTTTACTCATTAGATAGTTCAGTATATCCCGATAATCCTCATTGTCGTTATACTTTTTATATAATTGCTCTTTGATAGAAAGTATTGATAACATTACTTTTCTAAAGGGAATTTTAATTTCCATAATACTTAAATTTTATTGATTGTCATTAAAATAAAAAAAAAGACCACAAATTTAGCAGGCTTCCATAAGCCAACGCTTTATGCCGAAAAGGTCAAGCCCTTCGGGTTTTGAAAAAAATATTGCACCTATCTCGGTGCATTTTTCAAAAACCTTTTCTTGCAGCAATATTTTTCACTAAAAACCTTGTCGTCATAGCCACTACCTGCAAGTTATTTGTTTTCTTTTTTTCGTTTTCTTTTTTTAAAATAATAAAGGTTTGGGGTTCGTTTCATTTTGCGACAATAGAGGCTAAACGATGTTGAAAAGTTCTATAAGGCATCAATTTTGCGTATACTTGATGAAAGGGTAATTAACTCGAATCAAGTCCGTACCAAGTCCGAATGAACGTTAATTTAAATTTATAAATGTTATGGGTGTTATTTCACAAGGAATCCTTGGCGGTGTATCAGGGAAAGTAGGAAACGTAGTTGGTGCTTCTTGGAAAGGTATTGACTACTTAAGAATTAAGCCTTCTAACGTGGCTAATCCGCGTACGGAAGGACAAGTAAGTCAAAGAACAAAATTTGCGCTTACGTTAAGTTATTTACAGCCTAATTTAGGCTTTATTAAAGTGGGTTACAAAGGCTATGCAGTACAAAAAACAGAGTTTAATGCTGCGATGTCTTATGTGCTAAACAATGCAGTAGGAGGTACTGCACCAAACTTTACTATTGACTATTCTTTAGCTCTTTTAAGTAGAGGAAACTTATCTAGTGTATTAAACCCTGCAACAGATTTAACCACAGCAGGACAAGTAACATTTACTTGGGATGATAACTCGGCAGAAGGTAATGCAAATGCTACTGATAAAGCTATGGTGTTGGTTTATAATCCTGGTAAAAAAGAGTCAATGTATATTCTTGATGGAGCAGATAGAACAGCAGGTTCTCAAACAATTACTATTCCATCAACTTATGCAGGAGACACAGTAGAGCTTTTTATGGCATTTGTTTCAGCAGATGGTAGTCAAGTATCAAACAGTATCTATTTAGGCTCTGGTACGGCAGCTTAAACGCTTCTGAATAGATATTTAAAACCGTTTCCATTGGAAGCGGTTTTTTTGTTTAAAATAGTTATTTTAGCACTATACAAATAGATCATCCGATTGTTAATATTTGTTCTGTAAATACCCTTATTTATACTGAAATGTTGCCTATTTGTTGCCCAATCTTTTGTAAACACTATAAACAAAGAGTTTTTACTTTTTGTATCGGGAAGTAACTGTATCCTTTTATAAATAATTATAAACTGAAATTAATTAAGCTATATTTACATACCATTTTTATCTAAATGATTATACCTATAGTTGGAAACAGTAATCTTAATAGGAAGCTTAATTGGCATCGTAAATAGTTTTATATTGATTATTTACGCATTGACGACCAAGAAAGGGCAAAAAAACACAAACTATATTTTTGCCTTTCTTATTTTAATGCTGACAATTAGAATATCTAAATCAATTGTCGTTTCTTTTTCTTATGATCTACATGATTTTCTAATAACAATTGGCTTAGCAGGATTTTTAGCTATTGGACCATCATACTATTTGCTTTCAGAATCAATTATCAGAGAAAAATTTAAAATAACTGTAAGGCATTTGATTCATTTAGTTCCTTCAGTACTACTAATTGCTTTGTGGTTTTTAATTGACGACTTAAGGTCTTCCTGGGATTATTGGCATTTATTTTATAGACTAATTTTACTGCAGTATATGATTTATATGGTTGTTACAGTGTTTAATGTAAACTTGAGCGACTTTAATCGAAAAGATCTAATTAATCAGCTAAACATAATTGGTTATTTTTTATACGGGATATGGTTTCTGTATTTATTAAACAATGTTTCAGGATTTCCATATATCTCTGGTGCTATTTTGTATAGCATTATTATATATTTCTCATTAGTCATTATTATTAACAAGGGTTTTATCATAAATAATACAAGTCCTAAGTATAAGAATACTGGGCTGAAGAATAGTGAAAGAACTAGGATTTTAGGAGAATTAAAAAAACTATTAGTAGAAGAGAGTATCTATAAGTCTAATACAATTTCATTGAGTTCTCTTTGTAAAAGAATGAATACAAGCACACATGTATTGTCACAAGTAATAAACGAAAACTATAATCAAACCTTTTTCGAATTAATCTCTGAATGGCGAATAGGCCAAGCTAAACAATTACTAAAAGAGAATTTAGGTATGAAAGTTTCAGAAATTGCATTCGAAGTTGGATATAATTCACTCTCGGCGTTTAATACTGCCTTTAAAAAAGCAACAGGTCTAACTCCTACTAAATATCGTAATGAAGCATAAATTAAGATACATTGTTTCAATCCTCATTGTTGTTGCTTTTTATATTTATGCAATAGTTGAAAAAGCACTAGGCTTTGTTAGTTATACTGTAAGTTCAATTTTAGTCAATAATTTATTACTCATTCTATTAGTTTTAGCAATTATTTATTTGCTGAATAAATACTACTTAAAGAAGACATTATCTACTTTTACACAGCGAAAAGAAAAAGTTATTGTTTACTTGTCACTTGGATTATTACTTCTTAGTATTGTTTATGTAATTGATAGTTTAGGGATAATCACTTATAGAAAATGGATACTAAATAGCCATGATAATTCTACTATAGAAAACTCTCTAAAAGATATTCTGAGTAACAAGTTTTATGCTTTTGTATTATTAGGACCTTTTGTTTGGTTAAATGAAGCATTTGGAGTTATATCAAGAGTTTTTATTTTAAACAATCTATGGAAATTAAGTAACTCTCGGTCATGGAATTGGGTGGCTATTATTACAGTGTCATTTCTGTTTGTATTACTTCAAATAGATAAAGGATTGTCTGATATCATAAACTTATTTTTAATAGTATTGGTATCTAATATTTTCTATTTGAAATTTAGAAATATTGTTCCACTTATAATTGCTCCAGTACTTTACACAACAATAGATTTAATTGCGTTTTGGGTGTATAACTTTTAAAATCAGTCAATAAGAAAACTGTCTGTTTTACTTCCCGATAAGACAGTCAGTCTTTTTTGAGATTATGTGTGACTTTTGATATGAAATTAAAAGTCATATGAAATGAAAACTATAAAATCTCTATTCGCTTTATCAGTAGTTGTATTAATTCCAGTTAGTTTAATGCTATGGTACCGTACTCACCAATCTACAGGATTTGCATCTAATGAGCTTATTATTTACCCACTCGTATTTGGAGGAGCAAGCATCATTGCTCTTTATCTCATAAAAAAATATTTTTTAAAAGAAGACCTAACCGATTTTAATTCAGGTAAGAGCACTTTAGGCAAGGATATTCTCTGGGGAATTGGTTTGACTATCATGTACTTCTTGTTGTTCTATATAGAAAGGGCAACACTTACCGATATACTTACATTTAGATCTAACCAAGAGTTGTTAGGATTGATGCTAGATATGAGAGAGAATCCATTGCTGTTAGTATTGTGGTTTGGACCTGTGCTTTGGATTGGCATTGCGCTTTATGAAGAATTAATAAGAGTATTTATTCTAACCAGTCTTTGGCAGTACTCGAAAAATCAAATTTGGTTATTCGTTGTAATTATAATTAGTGCATTAATCATAGGATTTGCTCATTGGAGCCAAGGATCGTATGGTATAGTAACTATTGCAATTAAAAGTTTAGTTTCCGGTTATTTTTTCCTTAAAGTGAGAAGATTGTTGCCTCTGGTTATAGCACATGTTTTGTATGATGGTGTTCAAGTTGCACTTTTATTATTAACTTACCCTAATTAATAAATTACAATCAATCAATAATTTAAAAACGAATAAAAATGAAAAAACTATTTTTCTTAGTGACGGTAGCCCTATTTAGTATTAATGAAAACATGGCACAAAGTCAAACAACTGAAAAAGAAGCTGTAAAAAATGTTGTACAGTCTGCCTATATTGATGGACTTCAAAATGAAGGTGATAAAGAAAAAATTGAAGCTGGTTTTCATCCGGATTTCTATTTACTAGGAATAGATAAAGATGATAAAATGTGGCGATATGCTATCAAGGATTGGAAAGCTAAAGCAGTCGAACAACGCTTAAAGGGTGAATTACCATTAAAAGGAGACAAGCATGTTACAGCCAATTACAAATCAATTGATATTACTGGTAACTCTGCTGTGGTGAAATTAGAATATCTTGTAGGAGGAAAACGAATTTACACCGATTATTTATCGCTCTACAAGTTTGATTCTGGTTGGAAAATTGTTAGTAAAATATTTTATAAGCATTAGTTAAAGAAGTTAGCTTAGAAGCAAATTTAGTATTGATATTTTAAAGTATATTTACTAGCATATTATTAAAGTGAATTTACTTGAATATTGAGAACCTTAACTATTATTGTAAGTATTATTGGAATCATAAATAGTTTTATTTTAATTATTTATGCATTAACCACTAAAAAGGGAAAAAAGGAAGCTAATTTTTACTTTGCCTTATTAATACTTACAATCTCCTTAAGGGTTTCTCATTCAGTTTTTGTAACGTTCTATCCAAATTTAAATGCCTTTTTTTTAATACTGGGATTAGCTGGATTTTTATCAATTGGACCAGCTTACTATTTTTTTGTAGAATCCGTTTTAGATAAAAATTTTGTGAAGCATAAAAGGCAAGTAATACACTTTGTTCCTGCCTTAGTATTATTGTTTTGTTTTCCAATTATTAATGTGTTTTATGAAAATGAGATCTTATGGCAAATATTTAACAGAACTGTGTTGTTACAGTACATTATTTATCTGGCAATTTCTGTTTATAAATTAACAAATACAGCTTATAATAGTTTTAACTACATAAAACAACTTAAAGTATCTAGTATTTTAATGTTGAGTATTTGGGTGATCTACTTGATAAATGATGTTTCTGGTATTCCATATATAAGCGGTGCAATACTCTACAGTATCCTTATATATGTCACTTTGATTATAATTTTTAATAAGGGCTATATTATAAATTTTTCAGGATTGAAATATGAAAAGAGTGGTCTTGATAAACTAGAAGAAGAAAGGATCCTCAAGGAATTAAATAGCTTGCTAATAGAAGACAAATACTTTACTAATAATACATTATCCTTATCCGTATTAGCTAAAAAGATTAACACAAATAATCATGCGCTGTCACAAGTTATTAATAAAAACAAACAAAAAACGTTTTTCGAACTTATAAGGACATTCAGAATTGAGGAGTCGAAAAAAATGATGAAAGAAAAAAAGAAGATGAGCATTTCGGATATCGCTTATAGTGTTGGCTATAATTCAATTTCGTCATTTAATAAAGCATTTAAATTGGAGACAAAAGGAAAAACACCTTCACAATACAAAAATGAAAACTAAACCATTAAAATTATTAATAGCAGTTTTAATAACATTTCTGTTGTATGGAGTAGTTATCTATAATAGAATTCATTATTGGGAATTTTCATTAGACTATGTCTATTTTAAGTTTTTACCTTATTGTTTGACGTCCATTGTATTAGTACTTGCAGTAAGCAAACTCGTATTAAAAAGGAATTTTCAGTTTTACAATTCGCAGAAGAGTAGTTATCTAAACGACATTGTTATGTCATTCTTAATATTGGCTATTTATTATGAAGTTGTAATCCTTCATTATGGTTTATTTGAGTTTGTTTTTAGAGTCCAGACAGATTTTTCAGAGGTGCATGCTATGTTTAGAGACATGATGTCTTCAAAGGTATCTTCAATAGTTTATTTTGGACCTTATATTTTGTTTACTCAGGGACTTCTTTTTGTAGTATCCATCTTTTTTTTACAGAATATTTGGAACACCATACAAGAGACGAAATGGCACTGGTTTATTTTATTCTTATTTGCCTTATTTTCTTCTTTTCTGAATATTTATTATGGTTTAAGTGGTGTTGTTCTTGCATTTTTTATTCATAGTATCGCTTTTGTTGCATATTACAAATATCGTCGTGTTCTTCCCATTTTTATTTACTATGTGTTGACAGAATATTTAGATATTTTTGGAGCAATTAGCTACTTGTCCTCCCATTAATTTTATTGTCTCCCTATAAGTTGCGCATTCAATTTTTGGTGTTCAAAGTAATTTTGAATATCAAAAAACGATAATATGTTATTAAGTAAAAAGTTTCTCAGCATCTATTTCTTTATTACACTTTTAAGCTGTGTTAATGGTCAAGAATTAACCATTTCTCAGTGGAAAGAAGATCTAAATTATATAGAACATCAATTAAAAGAAAATCATCCTAATCTTTATTATAAGTATTCGGAAGATGAATTTTTGGCATTTAAGAGCAAGGCAATTGTTGAGATTGAAAATTCAAAAAATAACCTTAAAGCATATTTAATTTTAAAAAAATATCTCGCTAATGTTTATGATGGACATACGCAACTTATTGACAATGGATTATTTCAAACAGAAGATATTAGATTCCCTTTCAGAATAGGCAAGTTTTCAGATGGGTACTTTTTTACCGTAGTTTCAATTGACAAGAAAGAACTATTTGGAAAACAAATAGTGTCTATTGAAGGGAAAAAGATAGATGATGTAGTTAAAAGTATTATGGCCACTATTAATATGGATAACAATTTTGGGAAAACTCCACTGGCAGTAACAAATTTGTCATACGCGAAAGTGTTATTTGGCTTAGGTATTATTAAAAACACATCTTCAGTATCAATAGAGGTATTAAATGACCAGGGAAAACTTGAAATAGTAAAGTTTAATTCAATTCCAAACAATACTAATACGCTTCGGTATGCCAGAATGAATATGAAACCTACGAAAGGCAAGTTTATCAATATAGAAACCGAACTTTCTATGAAGACACCTTTGCATTTGCGCTATCAGGACGTAAATTATAAGTTTCATTGGTTTGAACATCTGGAAGATAAAAGAACCCTGTACTTTCAATACAATCAGGTGGCAAACCAGCCAAATCATGATGAAACCTGGAATGAGTTTAATGATAGATTATGGAATTACATCGATAATAATGAAAGTACTATTGACAAACTTGTTATTGATTTAAGATATAATGATGGTGGAAACGGATTAATGATGTATTCATTTATAAATGAGATCATAAGAAGACCGAAATTTAGTGACGGTAACAACTTGTTAGTTCTAATTGGAGACATAACGTATAGCGCACCTGTAATTTTAATTTCTGAATTAAGCCTTCATACCAATGCACGTTTTATTGGATTTCCAATTGCAAGCTCTTTAACGTTTTTTAGTAATCGCAGAACTGTTGGGCAACTTCCAAATAGTAAAGCATCATTAGGTATTGCATCTATTACGATAAGTAATGAATGGTATAGAAACAGAGAAGTTTTTTTGCCAGATATCGAGGTTGAATTATCAAGTAAAGATTATTTCAGTGGTAAAGATGTGGCTTTAAAAAAAGCTGTCGAAATAAATAACTAATACAATTAATAGAAAGCATATAATGAAAACAATATTAAAAGTAAGCATAGTGTTAACTCTATTTTTCTTGCAGTTTACAAATAGTCAAAATACTACCTTTAAGATAGATATAGATGTTTCCAAATATGTCAAAAACAAAAAAGAGTTTGATGGGAGATTATTTGTATTAATGCATAAAGATACAACACAGTTAGCTTTATATTGGCCAAATACTTCTAATCCGCAACCAGCTTTTGCTGTTAATGTCAAAGATTTTAAAAAAGGAAAAAAGGTTTTAATTGATAACAATGCAACCAAGTGGAAACATTCTTTAGATGAACTTGATGGCTTTTATTCGGTAAGTGTTTTATTAGATATCGATACAACATTAGATAACCTTTTGGCTCCTGGAAATCTAGTTTCCGATAAACAAGTCATAAAAATTGAGAAAGGGAAAAAGCAATGTTTCGAGCTTAAAATTGAATTTCCAATTCAACCGTTTCCTTTTGTTGAAACTGATTATTTGAAAGAAGAGAAATTCGAAAGCAAAATGCTAACCGATTTCTATAAAAAAACTACTCATATTACTGGAGCAGTAATTCTCCCTGAGAGTTATTACAAAGAGCCTTATAAAAAATACCCAATTGTTTATGTCTTTCCTGGATGGGGTGGTAACAGATTTCATATTACCATGGGAGAATTTAATCAGAAAAGATATGGTATGAAAGGCTTTGGTGAAGAAAAAATATATGTCTTTATGGATCAGCAATGTAGATTTGGATATCATGTTTTTGCTGATTCTGAAAATAATGGTCCACGAGATAGTTCTTTTATTAAAGAGTTCATTCCTTCTATTGAAAAAAAGTATAGAGTAAATAGTAATCGATTTCTAACTGGTCAGTCTTCAGGAGCATGGGCAGCACTATGGCTACAAATAAAGTATCCAAGTTTGTTTGATGGAGTTTGGGCAGCTTCACCAGATCCTATTGATTTTAGATACTTTGAAAGTATGGGGAATATGTATAATGAAGACACAAATGTATATTATAATTCAGATGGTAGTTTGAAAGTTCATGCAAGAAAAGGAGAAGAGATAATAACAACCAATATTGACGCTCTAAAAATGGAAGCCGTTTATGGAGAAGGTCAACAATTTGGTTCGTACGAATCTGTATTTAGTAAGAAAGGCAAGAATGGAAAGCCTTCAGAGGTTTTTGATAGAAAAACTGGCCATGTAAGAATACAAGTTTCAAATAATTGGAGGAAATATGATTTGAGTTATATTATTAAAAATGCCAATAATACTGTTAAAAAATTGTTGGACAATAAAATTCATATCCATGTTGCTAATGATGATACATATTTTCTGGACTTAGGCGTAAAAGGGTTTAAAGAGATTACAGATAAAGTTGGTCTTGAAACGGATATTCACTTTTACAACGATTTAGGACATGATGTATGGAGCGATGCTCTAAGAAAAAAGATGCATGCACAAATGGATAAAATTTCAGCTAATAATTAAGTCGAATAATACTCTTAAATAATGAATACAATTATTAAAAATTTGCTATGTGTGCTTATTATAATGGTTTCTTATAGTAATACAGCACAAAACATTGAAAATAAAAAAGTTGCTAATGTTCTGGATTTAAAATGGTTAGAAGGACAATGGAAAGGAGAGGGGGATGGGTTAACTTTTTATGAAGAATATAAGATTGTAAACGATACCCTAATTAAAATAGATTACTATGGCAATGACGCTTCATTTAAAATAAAAGAAAATACTGGGTTAGTTTATATCTCTAATGGTTTTGTTTTTCATCAGTATGGAAAAAGATCTCTTTGGAAATCAAAATTAGATAGTACAATAGAATTGAAATTTCAACCATTTAAATATGCTTCAAATTCTTTTATATGGAGAAAGGTTAGCGATAAGGTTTGGCATGCAAAATTAGGTTCTAAAACTTATATAATGAATCTAATAGCAAAATGAAAAAATATCTAATTGCAAATGTATTGCTTGTTTTATGCTTAGTCTCATGCAAAGAAGTTGAAACTAAAATGTCTAATGATTTCATATTTCATAAAGATTATGAAAGCATTGAAAAGCCAATTGAAATACCCTTTGAAATGTACCGAAATTGTATTAGAATGGAAGCAAGTGTTAATAATACACCATGTTACGTTCTTTTAGATAATGGAAGTCTTTGGGATGAATTAATGTTTTTTGGAAGCCCAAAAGTTGATTCGTTGGAACTTGAAATTAAAGGGGAAACGTTTTTGGGAGATTCAACAGTTACTGCTAACGTTGCTGAAAATGTATCAGTAGATTTTGATCAATTTTCTATAAGAGATCAAAAGGCTATTATCACAAACTATACTCCTGGTCTACCAAACATTTGGGAGGGTGCCGATTTGCAAGTTAGTGCTGTTTTCTTTAAGAATTTTGTAGTTGAAATTGATTTTGATAAAAATATATTGAAGCTTCATAAACCAGAGAATTTTCAGCACAATGACGAGTGGGAAGTATTGCCTTTAAAGCCAGGGCCACACAATTCAAGGCTAATTGAAACAACAATCGTTCAGTTTAATAATACAGAGATCAACATCGATTTACTTCTTGATTTAGGAGGTATTCATCCAATATACTTACCAATAGGTAAAAGAGACGACATCAAACTTCCTTTGAATGCTGAAGAGACTTCACTTGCTATTGGAGTAAATGGCTATAAGGGAAAAATCAGAAGTATTAAACTAGGTAAATATACGTTAACAAATATCCCTGTAGCCTATACCAATGTAAGTAAAGATGCTAACGAATATGGAAATACAATGATTGGAATGAAGCTAATAAAAAAATTCAATATTATTTTCGACTATCCTAAAGAGCGTATAATGATTAAACCTTCAACAGATTTTAATAAACCATTTAAATGATTGATTTAGAGAGAGGGTAAATATTGTGACTATTATTGAATAGTCACATTTGTAAATCAAAATATCTTTATATAGTTATTAATTCTTTGGGTAAATTTCTTCAATTGAAATTGTTTTATAAGCTTTATACCTTATCATCAAAGATTCAATACTTTTTTTGTCATACTCAATCCATGGTTGCCATTCATTGGCGAAATCTACTTCAGACCAGGTATTAAATTGGATTGTTGGAAGATATGGGCTATTTATCCATTTGTTTCCCAGCTTGAAATAATCTAAATCAAACCATTGGCCATTAATGAATATTTCATTAAAAAAGTGATTGTCACCAGGAGCCCCATTTCTAAATTTTTCTAGTATTCCATGTTCATTTTTAATATTTTGAATTAACGCAATTTGAGATGTATCCTTGCTTGTAACAAATGGAAAATTTTGTTTAATTCGAGTTGGAATACCAGCATTTTTAAAAATACCAGCAATTAATGTTGCTGTTGATCCACAGGCTCCTCTTGATTTATTTTTAACCATTTCATCAGCTATACAATTGAGATTTGCAATAGTCTCAAAATTATATTTTTCATGAAGCTCATCGGGTGACCACTTTTCATGTACATGAACAATACTGTCACTAGCTATGCTAATCTCCATGAGAGGTTCAGTTTTATTAAAAAGCTTGTCTTTAAGTTTAAATCGTTCTGTTATGTATTTTATTAGTAATACTGTTTTTTCTAGATCGGATTTAGCATCCTTAACTATAGTGTTTATTTCATTTTTTTGATTATCTGATAATTGGGTAAGCAATCCGGTTTTAAGGTATTCATTAGGGGAGTTTGGATCTTTCTCTTTTTTTAGAGGGACTAGATAGGACTCAACAAATGGGTATATGATATATTCTATGGTTATACTATCTGGGTGAGAGTTTATTATCTTCGTATCGATATTCAGAGTATTTATTGCCTGCTTTTTAAAGGGTTTTCCTATCTGAGCAATTATTTTAATAACATAGGAATACTCATATCTTTCGGGCCAAACTGAATCGATTTTCCCATCTTGATCTGAATCAATTTTTAAAGGGTTTGTTTTATATTTAAAGATCTCAAGATAGTCATCTAGTCCATCACCATCAGTATCTATCTGTTTGAAATTAGTTCCTTGTCGTTTTTCGAATAAATCGTCAAGTCCATCACCGTCTGTATCAATTAATGGCTTAGGATAAATACTAAAAATGCTATCAAATTTGCTTTTAAAGTAATTGTAACTATTTTGACTGTTTACCTTTGAAGCGATAACAAATACAAATGCAAAAAGGAATATTTTAAATTTCATGTTACTTTATAGGATGTGTGAAGGATTCAACAATAAGCTTTACTTTCTTTATGAAAAATAAAAAGCATAATTAGGGATACAATAACCAAGCTAAGACCTGTTTCACCAATAAGGTATATTGAAATTTCGTTTTTTATGGTAAACGGATCGTAAAATGCCTGAATGAATGCATTATGAGCTGCATGAAATAAAACTGCTGGCCAAAAACTATTTGCTTTTTTGCATAAATACGACATTGGTAAACTTATAGCTGTTAATGTGATAACAAAAAATGGTAAAGCTGTATACCATGGCGCTTCACTTCCATACTCAGTAAATAATAGGGCAGGAGTATGCCAAATAGCCCAAATAAAACCAGTTATTAATGCAGATTTAGTGAATGACATTTTCTTTTCAAGTTTTGGAAATAAAAAGCCTCTCCACCCAATTTCTTCTCCCAAAACGGCAATAATATTTACAAATACACCCAATAATGGTATCGCAATACTTTTTAGAGTTAACTCTTTTTCTGTGTTATAAAAACCTATCAACCAAAGAGGTATATATGCTAATGAAACGTATAACATCGGTACTAAGTAAGCGCTAAGGATATATTTTAATTTCCCTAAGTTCCATTTAATGGTTTTCAGTGATTGTCTAGTTAATAGTAGCGTTAGTATTGCAGATATACCGGGAGACCACATAACAATAAATACAAATAACCCACCACCGGCTTTAATGGAGCCTGTTTGAATGATATAATAATTTGGAATTGCACTAATTATTATTGTGAGAAACAAAAATATTAGAACGCTGTTCCTTTTGATGTGGGTTATAGATTTTTTGGTCATAATAATATTTCATTAAGTACTTTTCTAGCTTCCGATGGTTTTGGTCCGGGAAGTTTTATAACTGTACCGTTTGGATCAATAATGATATAATATGGAATGCCAAAATAATTCAGGTTATAATCTTTAACAAATTCAGAGCTCCAATCATTTTCAGCTTTAAGTTGATACGCTGTCATGTTGTTTTTTGCAACGGAAGACAACCAGTCGCCTTCTTTTCTATCAAGAGAGACGCTTACGAAGGTGATGTTTTTATCCTTGAAGTCTAATTTGAGTTGTTCAAAATAGGGAAACTCTTTTATACATGGTCCACAGTAACTTGCCCAAACATCAATATATATGTAAGTTCCTTTAAAGGTATTTAAAGAATAGGGTTTACCGTTTTTATCGATAAGCACAAAGTTGGGCGCTTTATCACTAATAGCTAATGGTTTCTCATTTCGATAAATGGTTTCGAAAGCAGATAAGGAAGAATTTGATACCTGATCTTTTAAAGTATTGAAAAATGAAGGTTCGAGCTGATGCCCTGAAATATATTCTTTCAAGAAAAATTGAGCTACTGAAGATTTGAGTTCAATATTCTCTAGGAATCTATCAATATTAATCAATGTAGTGGATAATGCCTTTGTTGGATCTGTTGAATCTTCATCTTGTTTTTGCAGGTATTTAAAGTATTCAATAACCAGGCTATTATAGGAGACTAAATCTATATGTTGACTGTTGTTTAGGTTAATGTTTTCAATTAAAGGTGTGACTTTTTTTACAATTTCTTCGTTTTGGAGACCTTTGTTCCTAATGTAATATCTCAGTATCTTAGTCTTCTTAGAATAAGCAATACTTTGGTTTTCATATTGCAACATGCCATGCGAATATTCGGGCGTTTTATTTTGAAAGTTTTCAAAATGCTTGTACAGTATTGTGTACACAGAATCAATTGCTTTTATAAAATCGGTTTCCTTCTTTTTGATGAGATTCTTCTCAAAGTACCTATTTAGGTTGTATTCAATTAAGGATTTACTAAAAAAGTAGTTGTTTTTGGAGCTACCGTTCCCAGAAAAGTTAAGAGTTTTGTCAAAGGTTCTCCAGTCTTTTGAATCTACAGATAAATGTATACTATCACCGGGAGAAAGATGTATAGTAGTGAATTCGTTTCCAGTGTATGTAAATGTACTTTCTTCTTTAAGTGTAAATTGCATTTTAAAAAAACCATTGCTGTTTACTTCGCCTTTATAGACTGTGTCATTTCCTTCAAGCCTTACTTCATTAGTAGCGTTATTTTTTATTTTTCCAGAAAATGTGGTAAGTTTTACGGTCTTAGATTGATCTGTGCATGACAAAAATACCAGTACAGAGATAAAGAATATTAATAGTGTTTGATTTGTGGATTTCATGAGAATTATTCTTTTAATAGGTTTTGGATTTTAGATAGAAATGGATTCCGATTATATTGCAAATCGGAGACATTTAAAATGATCGGGATATTGGGTTTTTGCCCTGAGTCCTGATCGTCTTGAGATAAGATTAATATGGCAGTTGGAATTTTAACAATGAGTTTAGAATGTTTCAGTTCATAGTTGATAGGATCACTTGTAAAACCAATACGCCCACCTGTTTCGATACCAACAATGGTTCCGGCGTTTTCCATATTAAAAATCGAAGCAAAAACTACCCCAGCAGACCAGGTTTCCGAAGCGGTTAATAGAATTACATTTCCATAATATTTTTTGTTATGCGGGACGTGATATTTTTCGTCTAATTCAACGAAAGTTTGGGTTCTTGCTCTTAAAATGTCTTTGTAATACAACTCATCTTCAAGTAAT
Organism: Flavobacteriaceae bacterium; assembly: GCA_030148025.1. Classification (GTDB taxonomy): domain Bacteria; phylum Bacteroidota; class Bacteroidia; order Flavobacteriales; family Flavobacteriaceae; genus JASBUG01. Next base: position 193,288 of record JASBUG010000030.1, read on the forward strand.
CGATACCACCAAAAAAGACCATTCGGTTTTCCCTCACCATGATAGTGTGAGTAAAGTTGATACTTCGCCCATTTTTTAAATGGCCTACTAATCCTGTTTTTATAGAATTCATATGTGCTGTATTTAGAATCAATGAAGTAGTCAAGTAGGTATAAACTCCAAAGGCCATTTCCTCCGGTATTTTCACTTAAATCAATAACAATGTTTTTTTGTTCTTTATGCATGGTGAAAAAACTATCAATTAGTTTTACATAACCTTTATAGCTCTTATAGTTAAAAGCATTTAGTTTTAACATGGGAATGTCTGAAGAGGATATTTGAAGAGTATCTATAGTTATTTGATTTTTATAATAATCATCCAATAATTCTTTTAAAAAGACTTCGTTAGATAGTCCCTGTAAGGTGTCCACGTACTTTTTGTTTTTATATTGATATTTGATTGTCCAAGGCGCTTCCATTTTAAAGTATGAGTGGATTATAAAAGGAAGGTTTTTAGCCCATATAGCATCCTTATAATGATCTAAGGTACCAGAGATGTATTTGACAGTTTCTTTTTTAAGATTGGCAATGGAATTTCCGTTAATGCTTATTATTTGAGAATACTTTGGAATGATAGTATTACTAAAGTTTTTGTCAACGATTAGTGTGTCGTTAATGATTTTAAAGCTTAAAGGGAAGGAGGAGGGAATGATTTTTCGCCAATTGGTAGGTCTTCTAATTAGAGTATGTCCATCTTCAACTTTGGAAGCTAGAAACTGTAAATAAAAGTAAGAGTCAAAAAGTGTAATTGAATCGTTTGATTGTTTAAGTATTTCAGTTTTTAAGGAGTCAACGGTGTTATGAAGTTGTGTATAGGTTATTTTTCGATATGGATCGGCATGTACTTCATTCAATAGTTTTGAATATTGATCAATGTCCTGGATCAAGTCATTTTTTGAAACCTTATAATTTGGGGTATAAGTTGTTTTATTTATCGTTGAAAATGGATAAGTAGGAGGTTTGCCGGAAGAACATCCCATAATTATAGGAATAACAAGTAGTAGATAAATAATATCTAACCTTGAATCTAAACTTATTTTATATGTTAGTACTTGTTTGTAAATTGGCATGTCTAAGATTTTTTTGATAGATTTTTAGTTGATGGAGAAAAAGAATTATTAAGATAATTATTGAAATTATTGAATTTTCTATCCCAGAAATTCCACCTGTAATTAAATCAGAACCATAAATATTTAATTTTAAAATATATAAGCTAGAGAATTCATTACCGCCTGATAAACCAAATCCTAGCAATACCTGAGATAGATTCCATCCAAAATGAAATGCAATTGGCACCAAAATATTTCTTGAATGTGTATAGAGAATTCCTAAGACGGCACCTCCAACAATAACACTTATAAAACTTGCAACACTGGTGTTGTCATTTGAAATATGTAGTAACGCAAAGACAATGGATGAGAGTGCTATTGCTTTAATTGTTCCCCAAAACTGTTCTAACATTTTATAAAAGATGCCTCTAAAAAAAAGCTCTTCAGTTATTACCAATCCAAGAATTAAAATAAGATTGACTATAATTTGTTTAGGAGTTGTAATTGTTATAATTTCTAAATGATCGGTAAGGTGTAGTAATAAGAAAATAGACCCTATTATGAAAACTGAAATAGTAAACCAAACGAATATTTTTATCAGCTGCGATTTCGATGTTAATTGTGATATTGTTTTTTCTATATCACTCTTAAAAAGAATAATATAGAGAAACGGCATTAAGATTATGGTTGTAATAAAAACGCGAATAGCACGATTTATAGTTTCACTAAGCCCTGTTAATTCCAACAGATTTTCTAAAATTAATTTGTTTATAAGCATTGGGATTACAATGCAAATAATACCACCGAGAAAAATTTTTATTAATGGATATTTCCAGATATTTTTGATTGATGTTTTAACTGCCATCGATTTAGAATAAAAAAGAGTCTGTTTTAACTAAACTAATAAACTAGAGTATAGATTTAATGGTAAAGATTTATGAACTAAAACCTTAATACTATGAAGCCTGAAAATTTGGTTATTAACCGGAAAGCTGTGTTTTGTTGATGGGCTATTTTTAAGGAATTAACCATTAATTCCCATCCATCCAGTCTTTAAAAATGGACGCTTTTTCTTGACTAATGGTTACTGAAGACTGTGGTTTAGGGATAAGATCAACTTTTAGTTTCCCGCCAAAATAATTGTGAACCATTACTATAGATTCGATGTTTACTACAAACTGTCTATTTATTCTAAAAAACGTTTTAGAGTTTAACATATGTTCCAATTCATCCAAGGAATAATTTATGACGTATTTTTTATTATTCTTTGTGGCTAGCATAACCAAATCGTCTCTATAGAAATAAGCAATTTCATTAACAGGAATTGTAAAGAGTTTGTCTCCTAGTTTTACTAAAAATCGATCCTTGAAATTTGATTTAGTAGCGTCCTTTTTAGCTATAGCTTCTTTAATATTTTTAATTAAATCGGAACTGTTTTCGATACGATATTTTTTTAGTTTTTCTAAACTTTTTTCTAGACTTTCCTGGCTAAAAGGTTTGAGTAGATATGCTACACTATTAACTTCAAAGGCTTTAATAGCATACTCGTGATAGGCAGTTGTAAAAATAATTGGAGCTGTAATTTCAATACGATCAAATATTTCAAAAGACAAACCATCTGTGAGCTTTATGTCGAGAAAAATAACATCGGGAGCTTCATTTTCCGCTAACCACGCAACAGCTTTATTAACACTTTTAAACCAGTTAGTAATGTGTATAGAAGCGTCATACTTTAACAGCATTTTTTTTAAGCTCTTGTAAGCTATTATTTCATCTTCTATTATTAATACATTCATTATTATTTGTTTACGATATTTTAATTTGAAAAATGTCTAGAAGAGGCACTTTTACAATAAAATTATGCTCAGTTTTATTTATAATTATCTTTTTGCTGCTTAGAAATCTATAACGACTTTCTAAGTTTTCAAACCCTATTTTTGTTGATACAGTTTTTTGTGGTTTTAAAAGCAAATTGTTTTCAACTACTACATACTTGTCATTTTCATTATAAACTTTTATAAAAAGTATTTGTTCATCATCAATAACATTGTGCTTTATAGCATTTTCAATTAAAAGCTGAAGGGTAAATGGAGGAACATATTTGTTATTTAAAAGCTTTTTATCTAATGAGAACTTTATATTAAAATATTCTCCATATCGTATGCTCATTAAAAATGCATAATCTTTTATAAAATGGTATTCTTTTGCAAGATGAACAGCTTCAATATCCTTTATTTCCAGGATATACCGATAAATATCTGAAAGCTTTAACAGATAATTTGAAGCCAATTGATTGTCATCATTTATTAGTCCGTAAAGTGTGTTTAGGTTATTAAATAAAAAGTGAGGGCTTAATTGATTTTTTAGTATTTCAAATTTAGCTTCGGCATTTTTCTTTTTAAATCGTTCTATTTCAACTAAAGAACCTCTCCAGTTGTTTAAAAGGAATAGTATTAATTCTATTCCAACCACTATAGATATGAATACAATACCTACTAAGTTTATAACAATTAGGTCAAACGTATTAATAAAAGGGTCCTTGGCAACATATAGAGAAATGAGAATCCCTAAACAACTAAGGGTTAAGATTACGAAACCTAAATTGAACAGCAATTGCATAATGAACCTTTTTCCTGGTTTAGTATGCCAACTGTGTTTTTTGTCAATGTTTTTGTTGATTAACCGTAAAGCTTCAAATAATAAAATTGACACTATTACGGTTGCGATAATGGTTTTTAGATCAATGTATATAGCATGATTATAGTACAATGAGAAAATAAAGGACACAACAAAATTAAAAGCAACACCTATGGTTGAAGACACAATAATTCTTCTCCAAAGATGTGTTTTTGTACTATGTTTTGTTTTTTTACTCATCCATTTAAGTATGCGATGTATACTATTTTGATAGATTTGTTAATTGTTCGATCTCTTCTTTAACGGATTTAGGTTGCCAATAATTAGTATGTATTCTCAAGGCATCATTAGCATATTTTCTTTTTTCTTCATGATTTTCGGTGGCACTATAATTAAGGGCTAATAATTTATAAATTTTCATCTTATAATAATCAGGATTTTGATCAATTTTTAAAGCCTTGAGCAATATGTTAATGGCTTGATCATATTTTTTTTGATTGTAGTAGGATTTCCCCAAATAATAATATCCATAAACTAAGGTTGGGTAGTTGTTAATCAATTTTTCTGAATATGTGTTCGCTTTCAAATTATTTATTTTTTTAGTACTATAGTACCATGCTAGATCTTTTATTGCGAATAGGTGATTGACTTCTTGGGTTTCAAGTTGGTTTATGTAATTTTTTGTAGATTTTTTGTTACTCCAGCTCTTGTAATTTTTCAATTTGCAAAGTTCCACAAAGCTTTTAGTTGATGGCTTTTCTAATCGTTCATCTTGTTCTTTATAAAGAGATACTTCATTGGTTTTGTAATTATATTTATACCAATCTCCCCAGGCCGCAAAATATGGATGATATGAGAAGTAAACTGTATTGTTTTTAGCGTCAAAAACCACAGATTGTGTTGTTTGGTAGTTATTTATGGATTCGTAATACACTTCTAATTTTTCGGAATAATTATAAAAATCAGTATTCGAAATAATTGTAATAGCTTTATCAATAGGATTTATAGTGTCATTGTGATTTTGTAATTCATTAAACTTTTCTTCTCTTGAAATGTTATGATATCTAGCAGAATAGATAGTTTCAAATGTTTTTGCAATGCTATCACTTCTAACACCTCCCGTACCACACATATATTGGGAGACATCGGTTTTTGCTCTAATTTCTCCACCTATCATATCGTAAATGGCTGCTTTGTTTTCGTGAGCACTACCATAGTTTAAGATGAAATCGTTTGGAGATTTAAACTCGTTAAGGATACTATCTACTGCTTTCATGTTTTTAGCATGCCATAAGACCTTTTCACCTTCTATAAGTGCATTTCTCTTCTTTTTTTCAAAAATACGAGGATTGTTATTTGATTCTTCCGAAAAGCTTATACCAGATTCATTAACCGCAGAGTAACTCCATATTAGCGAAGGATTACCAAGTTGTACATACTTTTGCTTTCCCGTAATATTATAGGTAACTACTACAGGATTTTCACCTAATAATTCTTTACCTGAATCGAAGTTTCTAGCATGAATAATACGATTGTCTTCGTTGAAGATAAACGAAAAACAACCTGCAATATAGTCGGCCATAACGAAAACTTCTTCAAAAAACTTTTCAGATAAACCAGAGCCATCAGCCATACCTTTTATTCTTGCTTTAATATCATTGGGTAATAGCTTCACAATTTGCCTTCTTTTTTTATTAAAAATTATATTGGCTACTGGTTTAACAAAGGGTTTTTTATAAAAAGGAGCATTTTGTTGTTCTCTTTTTATCATAGTTCTTTTTAGTAATGGCATTTCAACATTTGCCATTAACTGTAATTCATTCTTTAAAAGTGTACCATATTGTAGACCTACTTCATAATCTGTACCTTCCAGATATAGAAAAGGAATTCCAAAATGATATTCCAACTTCCCTTTGTCAAACTTGGTTATTCCAGTTTTATTAATACAAGGAGTGGCTTCAACGTGCTCATAGCTTTTTGAACTTAAACCAGAAGATATAAGTACTAATAAAAATAATGGTAAAATGGCAGAGTATAAGAATTTTAAACTGAGTTTTTTCATAGTTACTTTAATAGTATTTATATCTAAAGTAATTGAACAAAATCAGGGTTTTACTATATATTATACCCAACTAAAAGAAACACCATACGAAACTCTAAAAAAGAAGTGCCAAACAAATTGCTATAATATGCTTTTTAGCCTAGTTTTTATTTATACTAGTCAACTTTTCTTGATATTTTGTTTTTTCAGGAAAAGTTGTAGTTATTTTTTTAAGAGCTTGAATTATCGTTGTAGTATCTTTCTTAGCAGTTAAGTCTTCTAGATATTCGTCAAATTCATAATCTAAAAATTTGTGCAATGTGCTATCGAAATCGATTAATGTATTGTACTGCTCGCTAAGCTTTTGTTTATTTAAGGTGCTACTTAACAATCTAACATACGATAGTTTTGGGTATTCAAAAGATGTATTGGCTAGAGTATTGTTTATAGCTTTTTTAATACTCCAAATAGGTGTTGTAAAAGTATTACTTAGTACCACTACAGTAATATCATCCTGTTTAAAGTATTGCAGCAAAGAACGATACCCAGAAAAACCACCTACATAGAACAAGCTTGTTCCTAAGTGTGCATTAGTATCATAAAACCACCCCGTTGTAAAATAGTCGCTCATAGGTGTAGAGAGTTGGGTAGGCGAGATGTATAAATTATATGTAGTATCGCTCAATCCGTTCTTTTCTTTAATTGCATGTTCAATGAATTTTGACAAATCGGAAGCATTAGTACATATACCTTGTGCACCACTCATATCTCCTGTAAAAGTGGCATTATCAAATGAAGGATATACTTCAGGATATATATATTTAGCTTCTCCAAAGCTGTAGATAAAGTCTTTGGTATAATCTAGGAGTTTTTCGGTTTTCAATTGTTTAGGTATACTGGTTTTGTGCATATTAAAAGGAGCAAAAACTTCCTTTTTGCAATATGCTTCAAAACTTTGGTTTGTTATACGCTCTATTATTAGCGCGATAATCGTATATCCTATGTTTGTGTATTTCCATGTGCTTCCAGGTTCAAAAAGAAGCTCAGGTTTTTTCTCTACTAATATATTTAGGAGATCAGTATTGTTAGCTATTTTATTTGGGTTCCAATTAGGATACAGTACTTGTGCGTAATCAGGTAGACCAGAAGAATGCATAACTAATTGTTCTACATTAATATCGTAGAATGATAGTTCAGGAATGTATTTACTTATTTTATCTTGTAAATCAATTTTGCCTCTGTCAACAAGTTTGAGTAATGCAAAAACGGTTATAGGCTTACTAACCGAAGCTATTTCGAAAATAGAATTTTTTGTAAAGTTTTTATTGGTTTCTAGATCGGCTTTTCCGTAATATCTATGTATAAGTATATCATTGTTTTTTTTGATAAGAAGTTCTCCGTTAAATAAACCATCTGCGTGTAATTTATTGAATATGGAATCTATTTTATTCGATTCCTTATTAATAGATTCGTTGTACTGTTTACTTTGGCATCCTATTAGTGATAACAAAGCAATGACAATTAGTATTGAGTTTTTTAATGTCATGTTTTTAAGATTTTAGTACTCTACATTTATAGAATTATTTCTACAAATGTAGAATTTGATATACCTAAATCTAAGTATTCGTTTTTATTTTTATCATTAAATTTTTACGAAATCAAATAATAGTGTGCTAAAGTCGAAATTAGTTCATATGAAATCAGGTTAATTGAAGTTTCAATGTAATCTCAAATATATTTTATCTAGGATTTTTGAGGTAATGGATTCTATTACGTGAAGTCAGTAGAGAAAAGTCTTTTATGTTTCTGTCTCAATATATAATCTTATATATCTGGATCCATTTTAATTTAATGCAATATATTGCTTTTGTTTAATTATTTTGGACACAATTTGTGTCAACTTTGTACCATGCTCTTTGAAGATATTATAAAGACTGTTTGGTTAATTTCTGTATCGCGAAAATAACTAACACAAATCTTCAATAATTAACTGTTAGTCTTCTCTTTGTCACATAAAAGAATGTCTTTATATTTAGAGCTTAACTAATTCATTTTTAGATAAGCACTATGATGATCAAAAAACTAACCCTAAGTATTGCTATTTGCTTCTCTGCAATGGCGTATTCCCAAATTTCAGAAACTGTACTCTCTCAAATATCCTTTAGAAATATTGGCCCAGGATTTATGACTGGTAGGATTGCCGATATTGAAAAAGATCCTAACGACCCTAGCACTTGGTACGTTGCTGTGGCTTCAGGAAATGTTTGGAAAACAACAAACAATGGTACAACTTTCAAACCCATTTTTGAAAATTACGGCTCGTTCTCTACAGGTTATATCACTATTGATCCTAATGACTCAAATACTATTTGGTTAGGTACTGGAGAAAACCAAAGTCAAAGGTCTGTTGGTTGGGGAGATGGTGTATATAAAAGTACTGATGCAGGAAAGTCTTGGAAAAATGTTGGTTTAAAGAACTCTGAGCATATTGGTAAAATAATTGTTGATCCTAAAGATGGAAGCACCGTTTATGTAGCGGCTCAAGGGCCTCTATGGAAAGAAGGAGGTGATAGAGGTTTATACAAAACATTAGATGGCGGAAAAACTTGGGAACGGTTATTACATATTAGTGAAAACACAGGAATTACAGATGTGTTTATCGACCCTACTAATTCTGACGTTATTTATGCCTTATCATATCAAAGAAGACGTCATGTTGGTATATTAATAGGTGGTGGTCCTGAAACAGGATTGCATAAATCTATTGATGGTGGTAAAACATGGAAAAAGCTAACTCGCGGATTACCTGGTGGTAATTGGGGACGACCAGGAATGACCATGTCTCCTCAAAAATCCAATGTGCTTTATTTGCAAATTCCTGGAAAAGATAGAAGTGGTGGTGGTTTTTACCGTTCGGAAGATTCAGGTGAAACATGGACAAAGAAAAGTGATTACTCTGTAGTTGATCCACAATATTATGGTGAATTATATGCTGATCCTAATCGTTTTGATCATGTGTATGCGATGGACGTGTCAATACACTACACCACAGATGGCGGAAGCAATTTTAAGCGATTAAATGGTAGAAATGTTCATGGTGATTATCATGAAATGCTTTTTGATAAAAGCGATCCAAATTACATGATGGTTGCTGGCGATGGTGGTATTTATGAAAGTTGGGATTATGGTAATAAATGGTCGTATCATTCTAATCTACCTATAACGCAATTCTATCGTGTAGGTATTGATAATGCAAAACCTTTTTATAACGTATATGGAGGTACGCAAGACAATGCAACTATTTATGCGCCTGTAAAAAACACAACCAGACATGGAATTACTAATGCCGATTGGAAAATTGTTATTGGTGGTGACGGATTTCAAGCTCGCGTAGACCCAGACGACCCAAACATCGTTTACGGACAATATCAATATGCTGGAATTGTAAGGCATGATAAACGTACAGGTGAACGTATTGATATTCAGCCACAACCACAACCAACTGACGATGCCTTAAGATGGCATTGGGATTCACCATTGGTGTTAAGTCCGCATAATTCTAAGCGCTTGTATTATGCAGCGCAACGAATTTTTAAAAGCGATGACAGAGGTGATAGTTGGACACCTATTAGTGGTGATTTAAGTCGTGGTGAAAGTAGAAATGACAGAAAGGTAATGGGCAAAGTTTGGCCTCCTGAAGCTGTGTATAAAAATGTATTTACATCGCCTTACGGGACTATTGTTGCCTTATCAGAATCAACTATAAGTGAGGGTTTAATTGTTGCTGGAACCGATGATGGCTTAATTCAAATTACAGAAAATGGTGGAAATACTTGGTCTAAGGTTGATATTATAAAAGGCGTTCCAAGAAAGGCTTATGTAGCCGATGTGCTAACATCTAATCATGATAGAAATACGATCTACGCCGTATTCAACAATCATAAAGATGGTGATTTTAAACCTTACTTTGTTAAGAGTACAGACATGGGTAAAACTTGGAAGTTAATATCTTCAGGATTTGCTTCTAATCATACTGGATGGAGTATTGTTGAAGATCATAAGAATAAGAACCTGTTATTTGCTGCTACCGAATTTGGACTTTATGCCTCTGTGAATGGAGGCACAAAATGGACACAAATGAAAGGTGGTTTACCTACGATTGCTTTTAGAGATCTTGAAATTCATAAAGAAGAGAACGATCTTGTAGCCGCTTCTTTTGGACGAGGGTTCTATGTTTTGGATGATTACGCTCCGTTAAGAGAAGCAGCAAACGCTAAAGGCGATTATTTATTTGCTATAAAAGATGCGTTGCAGTTTTTTAGACGTGGCGATAAAGGCTATTCAAGAAAAGGATCGTTTGGCGATAATCTTTACAGTGCCGATAATCCACAATATGGAGCAAAAATTCGTGTGTATTTAAACACGACATATCCTTCAGCAAAAAGTATTAGAAAGAAAAATGAGAACGCTAATTCAGCTTACCCAACTGCTGAAGCTTTGCAAAAAGAAGATTTTGAAGAAAGAGGAAAAGCATTTGTTAGAATAACTAATTCGCAAAATGAAGCTGTTGCAATGTTACCAATAGGAAACAGAAAAGGCTTTCAAGAAGTATTTTGGAATTTATCTACACGAATAGAATCTGATGACCATAAATACTCTGAAACCTTAAACTTTGTACCAGAAGGTGCATATACTGCGCAATTGATAACTTTAAACAAAGGTCAGTTAAATGAACTAGGAGCACCTCAAACATTTAACGTGAAAAATTTGAACGTATCTACCGAAAAACCGGCATCAGACAGATTTGATTTTTACAAGAAAGCTGCGGAATTATCTATAGAAGCAGACAGATTTTCAGATGCTATTAGCAGCATGCTAAAATCGATTAAAAAAGAGCAAACTGCATTTATTAAAACGGGTAATAAAACAGCTTTAGCAGAGCTTGAGGACAAGAGACAAAAACTGTTAGAACTAGAGTACAAACTATCTGGGAACTCAACCAAACGTAAGCGTTTTCAGTATTATTTACCAGGAGCGCAAAACAGGATAAGTCGAGTATTAGGAGCTCATTGGGAAACATCTCAGGTAACTAAAACGCAAAGAGATAATCTCGCCATTGCTGCCAAAGAGTTGGAAGCTATAAAGCAGTCCGTTCAAAAATTAAAATAATAAAAGGACAAATATTATTTAAGTTCAGCCCTCATGTTTATTGAGGGCTGAATTGTTTTTATTAAAGCTTTTTTTGTATACAAAACTCTAAATCACATATTTATAATGTTGAGTTAGCTTTTAAAGCTTTGCATAACAAATCTTTGATTTTAGGAAATTAAGATTGCATATTCGTTATGATCGATAAAATTTTATCATAGATCTTTTGAAAATATTAACACCATTTTACAAGTGATATTGGATGCTGAAAATTAAATCAGCTGCCCTTTTTTGCTATAATAATTAATAATTAGGAAACTAATTTTATACTATTACTTTTTTTAAGCTATTTGAAATTCACTACACAATTAAGATGATTCAATACAATTTGTTTTTTACAATTAAGCTTGTTAAATATTTTAGCTGCCCTAAATAAATTAAATAATAAAACAAAATTTGAAATTAACAAAAAAGCATTTCAAGTATTATTTTATTAGAGTACAAACTACAATTTTAAATATGACAAAATGAAACTATTCAAAATTAACCAGCTAAAACTTTTTTTAGGATTTGTGTTATTATTTACTTTCACTTTATTAACATGTCAAAAAAGTAAAGAAGTTAAAAATAACAAGTTTGAAGCATTCCTTTCTGAGGTGTACAAACGAGGGCAGTTTAACGGAAATGCTCTAATACTTAAAGATGGAGAAATTGTATATCAAGGCGCTTATGGCATAGGGAATATCGACCCCGTAGATTCATTAACATTGAATTCTGTTTTTAGAATTGGATCTGTAAGCAAGCAATTTACGGCAATGGGTATAATGATACTTAAAGATAAAGGAAAGCTGTCATACGATCAGGATATTAGAGATTTTATTCCGGAACTTCCATATGAAGGTATAACAGTTAGGCATCTTTTAAATCATGTTTCTGGATTACCTGATTATACAAGGATGATGAACATGAACTGGAAACCAGAATTAAAGAAAAATGATCCAAAAAAAATAGTATCAGGGAATGAAGACTTAATTAAAATATTTGCTCAAGAGAAACCAGAGGTATACTTTAAACCTAAAGAGAAGTGGGAATATAGTAATACTGGATATGTATTGCTTGCATCTATTGTTAGTCGAGCTTCAGGAATTTCATTTGAACAATTTCTCAAAGAACACATATTTAATCCAGCTGGTATGGAAAATACATCAGTTTATAATTATGTTTACGGAAAAGATTCACAGATGCCAAAGCGAGTTTATGGATTTAAGACAGAGCTGAATGGTATTGATCGAGTTTCTAAAGATTATCATTATTTAAATGGTATTGCTGGAGATGGAGGAATTTATTCTACAATATCAGATCTCCTTAAATGGGATAGAGTATTATACACAGAAAAACTTGTTTCAAAAAGTACACTGGAAGAAGCTTTTACCCCTGTTACTCTTAATAACGGTGTGGTTGAAAACTATGGTTTTGGATGGAGAATCACAGAATCACCTAACGGAAAAAAAGTAGTTTCTCATTCAGGTGGTTGGGTAGGATTTAGCTCCTATATATATAGAGAAATTGAAGAGAATAATTGTATTGTATTTTTATCTAACAACTCAACTAATTATCTTGGAGGAGTAATAAACCCTCTTATTAACATGCTTCATGATTTACCTTATGATATGCCAAAGTTATCCATTCGTGAGGTTATAGGTAAAACTATTATAAATGATGGTATTGATGCAGCTGTCAAACAATATAAAAACTTGAAGGATAATGAATCAGAATTCTATGATTTTAAAGAAAAGCAACTTAATTTTCTAGGTTATCAGTTACTTGAAATGGATCTTGCTAATGAAGCAGTTGAAGTATTTCGTATTAATAAAGAGGAATACCCACAATCAGCTAACACATATGATAGTTATGGAGATGCATTACTTGCTATAGGAGATAAAACTAAGGCACTCTTAAACTTTAAAAAAGCGTATGAATTAGATTCAACGTTACTTGAAACAAAAAAGAAGATAAGTCAACTAGAATAAAAATGCAATGGATGAAATTATTGTAGAGAAGATAACTTTTAACCCTTGACACAATCTGTCATTTTAGATATTAATTTTGCGTCAAAATAATACGAAATGCCAGAACCACTTAAGAATATGTATAATGAATCTTTTTTTGAAGGATTCATTACCATCTTTAAAAATGTTTACCCAAACTTAAATATTGAAAAATTCAGAGCCGATATACTTGATAATACTTGGGAAGATCTTGAGTTAAAACAACGTATGCAACATATTGCGGTAGTTATGTACAAACATCTACCTTCAGATTATGGTAAAGCTACGTCTATTATTATAGATATGGTAAAGCAGTTAAAGGTGTCTGAAGAAAGTATGTCGTTTGAATACATGTTTTTTCCAGAATTCATTGAACAATTTGGTCTTGATAATTATGAAATTTCCATAAATGCCATAGAGGAGATTACAAAGTTTACCAGTTGTGAATTTACAGTGAGACCATTCTTGATTAAATATCCAAAAAGAATGATTCCACAAATGTTAGAATGGTCTAAACATGATAATGCTATGGTAAGGCGTTTGGCAAGTGAAGGTTCACGACCTAGGCTGCCTTGGGGAATGGGATTGCCAGCATTTAAAAAAGATCCTGATCCTGTAATTCCAATTCTGGAGAATTTAAAAAGCGACCCTTCAGAATCGGTAAGAAGAAGTGTTGCCAATAATTTGAATGATATTTCAAAAGATCACCCAGAATTGGTGTTGAAATTGGTTAAAAAGTGGAGCAAGGAATTTAAAACTGCAGAAATGAAATGGTTGGTAAAGCATGCCTGCAGAACATTGTTAAAACAAGGGCATAAAGATACCCTTAATTTTTTTGGCTTTAAATTGCCAAAGCAAGTTGCCGTAAATAAGCTAGAGGTATTGACCCCTAAAGTTAAAATGGGTGATGAATTACGGTTTCAGTTTGAGGTTTCAAATAAGTCAACTTCTAATATTATGTTACGCTTAGAGTATGGTATTTATTTTAAAAAGGCTAATGGTAGTTTGTCTAGAAAGGTATTCAAGATTAGTGAGAAAAAATTTCCTGAAAATTCTAAATTAAATATTGTTAGAAGGCAATCGTTTAAACCAATTACAACCAGAAAGCATTACACAGGAATACACGAAGTATCAATTATATTAAATGGTGTAGAGTTAAAAAAGGCAGAGTTTGAGCTAGAAACCTAAGAGTGCAAAATATTATTTTGAATCATCTTTTGGTACGCCCTAGGCGTCATAGACGTCTCTTTTTTAAAAGCATTATAGAATGCCGATGAGGTGTTGAAGCCAACATCGTAAGCGAGGTCTTCAATTTTGTCGTTGCTATGATTTGGCTCCGATAATTTCTGGGTAATATCTTTAATTCTAAAGCAATTGATCACTTCAGGGAAGCTCTTTTTGTAAATCACTTTAGTCGCTTTAGACACTAAATACGTTGGTGTGTCGATAGCTTCAGAAAATTGCGCTAAGGTAATTGCTGGTTGTGTGTATATTTTGTCTTCTTCTATTGCACTTTTTATTTTGTTTAATAGTTCTTTTGGTAAAGTTTTGCTACTAATTTTCTTAACAACTGAAGGCGATTGCAATGCATAGAAAAACAAAAAGTACATCACTAAAGACGATAAGGCAATACCAATTGCATAATTATTCATAGTCTGTCCTAATAGTTGAAAAATTAAAATAGCAGATAATGTTATTAAAGCATAAAAAAGTGCTTTATGCCATTTTGGTAGCTCAGAAGTTTTAGAATTGAATACAATTTGATTAGCTATATAACCCAAATAAGCAGCCAAACTAATATTGGCTAGTAAATATAAATCGTATGCAAAACCTTCGTTAATAATAATGATTGTAAAACCAATAGCAGGAAATATAAGATGTAATAACCCTACAGGTTTTAATTGACTAATATTAGATTGACAGATTGAAAAATAGGTTAATGCTAACGGGCCAATACAAGCAAAACCAAAAAAACCTAAACCAACACCTACTGCCGAAATTTCTGGTAACGCATAATAGAAAATAGACTTAGCTATTCGTAAAGCGATGGCAATAAATAAAGCTCCTAAAGTATAATCTTTTAGTTTGTCTTCTTTTTTAATAAACAGAAAATAGCTTGCTAAAAAAACACAAGAAGTGACAGCAATACTCGAAAAAATAATTAAGGCTATTGGTAAACTCATTAAAAATCTGTTTCTACAAATATATTTAATAAACAGCCTTAACAGTTGTTAAAATGCTCTTAAATCTATCTCCATATTTCAATAATGAGGAGATAAAACTACATCTCAAGACCTAGTTTCGCTGAAGAAATCAAAAAAACATAAACCATAAAATGAAAAAAAGTATTTACCTAACGTCAATTGCATTTTTAGTATCTGTTACAACTTTTGCACAGTTTCATACAATGAATATTCCACAATCAAGTCCTAAAGTACAGGAAAGTCAGAGAGTAGGAATTACAGATATTACAATTAATTATAATAGTCCGGCATTACGAGGTCGAGATGTATGGAATAACCCCGATATAATTCCGCAAGAAGGTGATCCTTATGCATGGAGAGCTGGTGCGAATATGAACACTACTATAGAATTTAGTACTGATGTAATTATTGAAGGGCAAAATTTAAAGGCTGGATTATATGGTTTCCATATCATTCCAAAAAATGACACCTATACCTTATTATTTGCACATAACAATCACCAATGGGGAAGTTATTATCTAGATGTTGATAAAGATGTTACATTAAAAGTAACGGTAAACCCAGAAGCTTGTGCTAAGTCCGAACAGTTAGATTACGAGTTTTTAAACAGAACAGAAAACTCTGTTGTAGTAGGAATAGAATGGGGAGAGAAACGTATTCCTTTTAAAGTAGAGGTAGACCTTAATAAAACAGTTGTCGAAAGTTTTAGAAGCGAGTTAAGAGGAATTAATACTTACCATTGGCAAGCTTGGAATGATGCTGCACAGTGGTGTTTAAATCACGACACCAATTTAGATGAAGCTTTGGAGTGGGTAAATCGCTCAATTAATGGCGGTTATGGAGGTTTTGCTGCTGATAAGAACATGACCAACATGTCTACAAAGATTAGGTTATTGAAAAAGTTGAATAAGTCTGAAGAAGTGTCTAGCACTATTGCTGAAGCTAAAAGCATGAATACAACAGTTTATGAAGCAAATAGTTTTAGTGGTTTTTTAATTCAAAATGGTTACTATAAAGATGCTTTAGAATATTGTAATACATCTTTAAAATCTAATCCAGATACATGGTTTTTAGAGCTAAATAGAGGAATCAGTCAGTATTTCTTAAACAACAAAAAAGCAGCTATTAAGGATGTTAAAAAAGCCCTAAAAACAACTCCACAACAATATCAAGCAAGATTAGGAGAGATCATCAAAGAAATAGAAATGGGGACTTACAAATTACCTGGAAACTAATTCAAATAATACTATACAGTAAATCGGGGGTGACATTAAAGAGGTTGATGGTTTTCCTCTTTATAAAAATGGAGTTAGTTGCTCCCGATTTTTCTACTCTCAAAAATAATTAAAAGAAAATTAAATGAAGAAACTGAAGTACATAAGTGCAATTATGTTATTGCTAATTGTTCAAAACTCTTTAGAGGCACAAACTCTAAAAAGATCGGGAATGCTTGGTGTTATGATGCAAACGCTTACTGATAGTATTGCTAAAGCTAATGGTTTAAAGGTAAATGAAGGAGTTCACATAACGACTGTCATGCCTAATTCTACATTTTCAAATTTGGGAGTAAAACAAGGTGATATTTTAACTAAGTTAAATGGTACTAAAGTAAATACCATACAAGATGTATTAGCAATTACTCGTCCACTCTATGAAGGCGATAAAATTGAAGCTGAGTACTATTCTAATAATAAAAAAGCAAATAAAACAACGTCTTTATTAGGAAGATCGATCGAGGCTTTTGCAAATGGCAATGTTACTTACGATGAAGTAGTTTATGAAGGGAATGTTCTTAGAACAATACTGGTAACTCCAAAAAATAAAATTAAGGCACCTGTTGTATATTTTTTACAGGGATATACTTGCGGAGCAGTAGAAACTTTTTCAGATGATAATCCATCAAAAAAACTTTTTAACGATTGGCTTAATGCTGGATTCGCTGTCTACAGAATAGAAAAACCTGGAGTAGGAGATAGTAAAAGTAAAAAGCATTGTTCTGAGATTAGCTTTGATGAAGAGTTACAGGCGTTTAAAGAAGGCTATAAAGATCTATTACAAAAAGAAAATATCGATACCGAAAACATCTTTATGTTCGGTCACTCTATGGGAGGTGTTATTGCACCACTTTTAAATCAAATGAAATCACCAAGAGGTATTTTAACTTACGGTAGTATTGGGAAGAATTGGTATGATTATATGATAGATTTATATACCGTTCAACCTAAACACTTTGGAGTGTCTGATGCTCAAATTAAGGAAGACAATAAAGTCAACTTAAAGTTTAATGATGACTTTTTAATTAAAAAACTTTCAGGCGAAGAGATGCTTAAGAATAAAACTTATGCTGAGTTTTTTAATCAAGGAGATTTTCAAAACAACCAATACATAGGACGTCATTTTGACTTTTGGCAAAATTTAGCAGATGTCGATATTCCTGGAGCATGGACAAAGGTCAAAACAAATGTTTTGGCAATGCATGGAGAGTTCGACATACAGGCAATTAACCCAAAAGGTGCGCAAAAAATAGCTGAGATAGTGAATAATAATGGAGGAAAAGGAGACTTCATTTTAGTTAAAAAAGCAGATCATGGA
>JASBUG010000031.1 GCA_030148025.1 Flavobacteriaceae bacterium
TTCATTGAAATACAAGAAGAAATCGCAGAAGACAATAGTCTTCAAGATTCACCGAACACCACTTAAAATAAGTGTGGAGTGAGGTAAAACAACTACTATCCTTTTGGCTTAAAACATAAGGGGTATAATAATAGTGTTATAAGTGAGCATTCTTATAAAACTTTTCAGGGAAAAGAAGAGGAAAAAGAACTCGGGAGAAATACTTACGATTTTGGCTGGAGAGACTTTGACCCTGCTATCGCAAGATGGACAAATATTGACCCTCTATCAGAAAAATATTTAAAAACATCTCCTTATGTGTTTACTGCTAATAATCCAGTTTATAATATTGAGGTTGATGGAAGGTATTTTGAAGGAAAAGATAAAAGGCGGGCTAAAAGAATGGAAAGGAGAGCTACAAGACGAGCGAAAAAATTAAATAAAAAAGCTGACAAATTAGCTTCTAAAGGCAAAAGTGTTGGAGATTTAAGAGAAAGAGCTGGAGAATTAACACAATCAGCTCAAGATATAAAAGATATGAGAGGAGATAAATCTACTCAATACAGATATGCCAATTCTAATGGAAAGGAAGCAAAAAATTTAGGGATAAAAGGACAGCCTGCTACTGTAGGAACAGGAACAAATGACAAAGGTGATAATGTAGTTACAATGTTTACAAGCTCTAACGTTGGTCAAAAATTACATGAAACGAGACATGGAGGACAGCATTCTCGAGGAGAGATAAATGCAATTAATCAAACTAGTAGTATTAGTGCTGAAGTAAGTGCATATAGAGCACAGTATTCTTGGAGCGGAAGTTTAAGTGCTAGAACTTTAGATATGAGTACGGTAAATATTCAAGACATTCAAGGATTATCAAATAGTATTACTAGTCAATTGAATAGAGGACTTCTGGATTTAGGTAATTACCCTAGTGGTGTGCAAACAACAAACATTACAAATATTAGTCAAATTACTCGTAGTTTTGTCAACAATTTGGTTGAAGTCGGAAATGGAGGTATTCAAGGAGGACGTAATTATTTATTATGGATTTATAAATTATTAAAATAGATGAAAACACTTTTAAAATATTCAATTTTTAGCTTATTTATTTTTTATGGTTGCTCTGCAATTTATAACAGTTCAGTTTATAAGGGTAACTATAAGGGGAAAGACATCATTATTAATTTTGAGGATGCGAAAAAAGGATTTATGTTAGTTGATACTAAAGATAGCATACCTTTTAATTACAAAATAGAAAAGAACAAAATAGATAATGTATCTTCTAAAAAAGTAATAACTTATGTTTACAGATTTACAATTGATGCTGATTATGATTTAGATTTCCCTTTAAGTTTGTACGAAATTGGACAAAAGAGAGGGTCGGTTTTACAAGTAAATGATAGTTTGACATTTGTTAGACAATAGGTTATCCTCAAATTAGGAGTCATAAATGACCCTATTTGATTAGAATTGAATAGTTTAAATAACATAACTATAATAAGCCCAGCATTTTGTTGGGCTTTTATCTTAGAAATAAGATGAACGACATTAAACAAGAATATAGAGTACAAATAACCATGTATGCTGGTCATAAGATTAGTTTAGGTAATAATACCTATGTAGAATTAAAATTTAACTACAAAGATGAGTATAAATTACTTTGGGAATTAGATATCATCGTAGGTAATCAAAAAACATTAAGTAGTACTAAACCAACTTATGCTATTGTAAATTGTAGATTACCAATACAAGAAACAGGGAAAGTAAATTTAGGAGATAAGTTTAGTATAATAGACCATGATTATCCTAAGAAAATTGGTAAAGGACATATTATTGAGATTGTGAAGCAAGAGTGAGTGTTATAAAGGCTTTCAACTTAGATTTGCTGTATAATAGTGGTCATAGGTTTTAACCCCAGAGGGGTCATGACCTAAAACACACTTTCTTTATTATCAGTGAATTAGGTTGTGCTGAAGTTACTCTTGGTACAATTTTGGGACAAGAAAATTTAGATTTGGGATTTTTTTATATGTGTAACCTCTTGATTAATGCTGTCTAAATTTTTGGTAACGCCTCAAATTAGTGGATGACATTTTTAAGGTGTTTAACTAATTGATATTTAATGGAATAACATAATTTGTAATAATAAAAGCAGGTATATCTAGGTATATCTGCTTTGTTTTTAGTTTCTTAAATCGCATGATACTTGATGTGTCAAATCTTCGTAACTCAAATTAGTGGATAAAATAAGTACAAAACCTTACTAATTGTAATATTATAGCTTCCACAAAGTTTAATACTAGTTATTAGTTTTGCATCATAATTCTAGCAATTACCTTGAACTGTAAAAAATGTAATAATATTTGTGTTAAAAATGGTTATCAAACTAACGGCACACAACGTTATTATTGTAAATCATGCAAACTAAGCCAACAAAACAACTATGTTTATAAGGCTTATTGTAACTATATTGATTATTATATTTATAAGTTATTAATTAATAGTGCTGGTATATCAGATATAGCTAGAGTTTTACGTATATCTAACAATACTGTTAGTAAGCGATTACTAAAAATGGCTAAGTATATAAAACGCCCCATTTTAAATGAAACCAATCAAAATTATGAAGTTGATGAACTAAAAGCTACGCCAAATAAAAAGCATTGGTATGTAGCGTATGCTATTAACAAAAATACAAGAGAAGTTATTGATTTTGTTGTTGGGTCAAGAACAAAAGAGAATCTATCAAGAATTATTAACTCCATTTTATTATTAGATCCAAAAAGGATTAGCACTGATAAGCTAACTTCATACAAGAGTTTAATACCAAAAAATATACACTCGGTTAAACAATATAGAACCAATACTATTGAAAGATGTCATCTAAACCTAAGGACACATATTAAAAGACTTCAAAGAAAAACAATTTGCTATAGTAAAAATTTGCTAATGCTTGAAGCTGTTATGAAAATATACTTCTGGGGAAACAGTTTAATATGGGTGTGAGTGTTGTTTTGTAATTAATTGATTAATAATTGAGTATGTGAAACTCTGTAAAAGTTTTGTGGTTCATTAAAGTAAATACAGTATTTTAAGCTTAAGATAATTAATGGTCACAAAACGGTCATAAATAAAAATAAAAACTCCAATGCATTTAAAAACAATACATCGGAGTTTGTTTTGTGACCTCGGCAGGATTCAAACCTGCAACCTCTTGAGCCGTAATCAAGTGCACTATTCAGTTATGCTACGAGGCCAATTTTGTGGGTGCAAATATATTTTATTTTAGAATAATGACAAAGTAAACTTTAAATTAATTAATTTTCGATCATGAATAAAATAGAACAATATATTAGAGATATAAATAATTTTCCAAAAGAAGGAATTCTATTTAAAGATATAGCACCATTATTGCAAAACCCCCAAGGAATGAAAGACTGCTTAAACGAATTACTCGGTCTTATAGATGATGTGAAAATAGATAAAGTAGTAGGGATGGAGTCTAGAGGGTTCTTTTTTGGAACATTATTGGCTCAAAAATTAAATGCTGGGTTTGTTCCAGTACGTAAACCAGGAAAATTACCTTATAAAACCATTGAAGAATCTTATAGTTTAGAATATGGTACAGATACTTTAGAAATGCATATAGATGCCATTAGTGAAGGTGATAATGTGTTAATTCATGACGATGTACTAGCTACTGGAGGCACTGCTAGTGCAGTTTGTAAATTGGTTGAGCGACTAGGAGGAAACATTATTCAATGCAATTTTATAATGCAGCTTAACTTCTTAAATGGTATTGAAAAATTAAATGGATATAATGTAAAGTCGGTGTTAGAGTATTAGTCTAATGCACGAAGTGTAACATAAGCACGCCAACCAATAATGGCTAATTGTAGCTTGCTGGCTTTAGAAATGTCTAACTGCCTTTTAGTGAAGCTTGGTAAGATGGCTTTGTTAATTTTGGCTAAAACCTTGAAAACTTGCTTTGACATATATGTGATCTTCAATTAAAACAAAAGTAGTAAAACTTATTCTAGAACTAAGCCCTACATCTTTGTTTTTCATAGACTATATAATTGAAAAAATAATTGCAATTATAAATTTAGCAAGTGTTAGCATAATAATTAGGTTTAAGTGATTGATAAATAAACTTCAATTTCAAAATTGTTTAGCCAATATAGATTTTTGCAAATCTTACTACCAAATGTTTTTGCAAAAAATGATGAAATTAACTTTGTATTGATAACCAAAAAAACATTTTGCATTTCAAATTGTAACCTAGTTATCTTTAATTAAGTTTCAATTAATAATGTAATATGTGCTTAATTATTTTAAATTGATATAATTGAAGGGGCTTTTTTAGTTGTTTTGATAAAATGAAGGGCTTTTTTGATGAAATTTTGTTGCTTTTTTTCAATTTCATCTTTTTTTAGATTGCAAACCGCAGAAAAAGAGTGTTTTATCTCTTAATTGTTTTGCAAGTGTTTTGATATGTTTTTTGCTAGTAGCTCTACTTGCAAAATAGTTCCTTTTGGAGAAATTAAAATATATGTTGGGTAAGATGAGGTTCTAAATAGTTTTTTAAACCTATTATTCATTAACGCAACAGGCCATTTTATTTTATGTTGTTTTACATAGTTGGTAACCGATGTTTTTGTGTCATGACCAAATACACCTATCACATTAATTAGTTTTGTATTATACAACTGTTTAATTTCGGGCTCTTGGGAAATACAACCTCCACACCAAGTGCCACCAACATCTATTAAAAGTGGTTTGTTGTTTTTAATAAGGTCTTTTATGGTTGTTACTTTACCATTTAGTTGTTCTATTTCAAAATCGGCTACATTGGTTCCTTTTGTAAACTTGGGTTTGGGCTTATTGTTTGTGCTGTTTATAGTTACACTGCTTCCTGTTGTATCGATTTTCTCAAGAAAATAGTTATTTCCATATAGATTAAATGTAGCATTAGTATCTATAGGATCACCAGTTCGGTTATAATCTGTTATTTCCTGGTGGTAATCTATATGTCCTTCGATAATGTTTATACGGTCTGAATAGTTGTTAGTGCCAAACGTAAAAACACCATCTGCATCGTTGTCAAAAAGGAATATGGTTATGGGTTGTTTGTTGAGGTAAGTATTGCTGACTTTTGCGTTAAGGCGTTGTTTTGTTAACCAATACTTAGTTGGCAGGATTTCACTATTTGGATAGTTAGGAACATATTTATTTATGAATCGGTGCTCTACTGTTGGATTGATCTTGCTTTTCGATATCGAATAATTATAAATGCCTTGCTTATGGTTGCCATTGCGAAGTTGTAAAATAAAGTGTTTTAAAAATGATATGGGCTTCCCGTCATCTGTAAAATCTAGGTTGCCGTTTTTATCTATATATAATCTGGGGTGTTTTGAAGCAAAATCGTCAATTAAAATAACTATTTCATTTTGAAACTTACTTTCAGGAATGCCTGTAAAATATATAAAACCATAGCTTGCTTTATTAATAGAGAAACCTTTAGGAAGTCTTTTAATTTTCAAGCTTTTTGTCTTGTTATGAATAGTATGATTGTTTAACTTAAAAAAAGGACTAAAGCTAACGAGATCGCTTTTACTGCCTAACGGGTTGTAGTAACTATTTGGGATCTTGAATACGACACTTTGGGCATAAAAGAAGAAAGGGAAAAAGTATAACAGAATGAGTAGTTTTTTAATAGTCATAACAGTGATTTTAAGAAAAACTATAAAAGGCACCCTAATACTTTATAGAGTGCCTTTTCTAACAACCAAAAATTAATGAAAAATTAGTTTTTATCTTTTGTAATTATCTCAACAACACCATGTTTTGCTTTACTGCCGTATTTCTTTTTAGCGGAACTTCCTTTTAATACGTTTACAGATTTTATTTTGTTAAAATCTAGGTTTTTGGCGCGTTTACTCGATATTTCTTTACCGTCATATATGTATAATGGCTCATTGTCATTATTTGTTGAGAAAAAGAATTTGTTATTGCCTTTTCCTAAACTTTTAAGTTCATAAGATTCTCCATCTTCTCCAGTCCATATTTGTATATTTCCATTCTTGTCTTCCCATTCTTTTTTTACATCTTTACCAGAAGAAATAGTAATATTGCTAGTTTCTCCATCTTTATTTTTACTTTTTGTTGAAATAAAATAGCCTGAATTCTTATTGTTTCTGTTTACTTCAACTTTACTTTTACTAACATCTCCATCTTTAGTGATTTCAATAACTTCGTTATCATCGCCTGAAGAGATATAAACATTACTACTCCTAGACTTATTGTCCTTTTTTAGCTCGTGAGTAGTGTTGCCTTTTTTTATGATGATTTTACCGTCTTTTTCAATTATCTCGGTGTTTGTATTGTCGCTTTTGCTGCTTGTGCTGAATACAAAAGAATTACTGCTTTTGTCACCAGATTTTATCTTAATCGTGTTGTCTTTTACAATGTAGCCGGTTACACCTTCCTCCGAAAAATCTATGGTGTTTTTAGCATCTCCAATAGTAATTCTGTTTTCTTCAACGTCTACAGTAAGTTTTACAGGTTCAATACCTTTATCACCATGCGTACTAAAACTTGCTTTACTTCCATTGGATGTTGCATATATGTCTATTTTTACAATCTCATCATCGCTATTACGCTCGATGTTTTTAAATTTTAAACTAATGCCTTTAGCTTCGTAAGTCTCAGTGATTTTTTTTAGATCATTATCAGACATGTCTTTAGTGATCATGATCATTTCTATATCTCCTTTTGGAGCCTCTTGATTATAAGTTTGACTTTTAGAAGTGTCTTCAAACCTTAAAACTTCTTTTGTGTTAAAGCTCATTAAAAAGAGTGCTAATACTGGAATCATCAAAGCAAACTTCCATTGATTCCTGTTTTGTGATCTGTTTTTGTGCAACATAACGATTCGTTTTTTAATTAATGAATTATAAAAGTTGTTGGTCAATGCAATTTGATAATTAGGAACACTTGTTTTTAATAACAGGTGTTGATAGCTCTTTTTACAATTGTATTGTTGTTGTGTGTTTTGATCTGCTATAAACTCTAAGTTTTGCTGAAGCTCTTTTTTATACAGCCAAATAACAGGGTTGAACCAGCAAATAATACTTGCAATTTGGGTTAGAAGTATGTCTATAGAGTGTAATTGACGCGCATGAATGGTTTCGTGTGTAATGATTTGTTGTAATTCATCTTTATTAAACTGCGTAGGATTATATACAATCCATTTAAAGAATGAAAAAGGGGAGGCATTGCTGTTGGTTGTAATAAAGGTATAATTACCTTCTTTTATTTTTTCATTTTTCAATAGTAGCAATACTAATGATGAAAATTGTATAATAAAACGCCCTAGAAAGAAAATAACTCCAGCAAAGTATAGATTGATTAATATATCATAGATACTAAGTGAATTGTTAGGTGTAACATCTTCAACAGGAGGAATTCCAATAGTCGAATTCACCATTTGATATTGAGATGTATCTATAGTAGTATAAGTTGTAATTACAATTAACGGAACAATAAATGCTAGTACAAGGCCTGATAGTAAAAACCATCTGTTAGATTCAAAAAATGTTTCGCGTTGCAAAAATATTTTGTAACATATATAGAATAGGGCAATTACTGCACTTGTTTTTAATAAATATTCCATATTAGTTTGTTTTAAAGTTTTTTAAATAAGTTCTAAGTTTTTCTATAGAAGGAGCATTCAATGTTTTTCTTTTTTCAGAAGATACGGCTGTTGTGTCAATGGTTTTAGGATCTAATGCCATTTTTCCATTTACTACAGTTAGATTTTGAGTTCCGTACCACTGTGGTTTTCCTTGTTTCAACAATAACCTGTCTTTAGAGGCTGCAAATAACCAAGGTGTTCTAAAATGCATAGACTCTTTTTTAAGTGCTATTGTTAGTAATTCTTGGGCTTTTTGGTAATCTTTTACAGTTGTACCATGATGCATAATAAAGCCAGCTCTATAGTAATCATGCCCAGATTTAAGCTCATTGTTTTTGAGCATTCTCATAACAATATTTCTTCGAATAGAATCTTGAATAGCTGTTTCTTTAGTTAATTGCCCGCTCAATCGCGCTTTTTGATCTTCTCCAAATATTTTGGCTAGTTCTCTATTGTTGTTTTTGTAGTATTTGTTTAATTGAGGAGTGATTTTAGCTTTCCAAGCGTCACTTTTTGTTATTCCCGCAAGATCCTTGTCATGTTCTACATGCCCCAGATCATCCCATCCATTTTCTATGCTTTTTAATAAATAAGTAACTGCTTCTTTGCTATTGTTTGTTTGGGCAAAATAGCAGGCAGCATCATAATAGCCATAATGAATATTCTTTTCTGTGTATTCATTATTCTCAATGGCTTTAACTAAATGTTTGGCTGCATCTTCAATTCTGTCTTCGTATTTAGCTATAGTAGCTTTAAATTTATGTGTAGTTGTATCTCCTTGCAGGGTATATGTCATTTGTCCTTTTTTAACAGAAACCGTGTGTTGTGCATTTAATGTATACGTGCTAGTAATTATAATTAGGAGTGATGAAATAAATGTTCTCATTTTAGTTTTTAATTGATGGTGTTTGTTTTGGTTATTTTATTTCTTCTTTTCTATAATATTGATGATCTCTTTTAGCTCTTCAACGCTTATTTTATCTTCCTTGGCAAAAAACGATACAACGTTTTTGTAAGAGTTGTTAAAATAATTTTCTATAGCAATATTGAAAAAGCGTTTTCTGTAAGCTTCTTTAGTTATTACAGGATGGTATTGGTGAGTTTTACCATAAGCCGTATGTCCAACATACCCTTTCTCTTCTAGGTTTCTAATGATTGTAGAGAGCGTATTATAATGGGGTTTATCTGTTTTTATTTCTGCCAATACTTCTTTTACGAAAGCTTTTTCAAGCTTCCATAAAATGTGCATGATCTCTTCTTCTTTGTTTGTTAATTTTTGCATGTTGTCTTATCTATAGTTTTCTAAAAAGAATTTGTTGGTTAAATAATGCTGTCTCCAATTAGGATTCAGTTTGTCTAATACTAATCCTTCGGCCATTCCTACTGCATAAAAACAGACTCTTTTAGATTCATTTAGGTGTAAAGCCGTAAGGTTGTTTAAAGCCCTTTCTTTAAGTGTTGTTTTTAGTTTTGAAAAAGGCATAAAGTCGTTCATGTTTTTTACAGCTTCAGATGGAGTATAATCATCTAAAAGCTCAAGGAATTTATATTCTGTATATCTTGCTACACCTTCTTGCCAGAGTTGAAAGGAGAAGTATTTGTAGTCGTTAGAGTCTAAAATATTTTTAAACGATTTTCTGTTCTTTTTATAGGCTTTTAGTTCTTTTTTATAATCACTACCATTACTCATTTTAGCCACAAGGCCTTTAACCGAATTGGTGTAATTATTATATGCATCTATTACAGTTTCGTCATCATAAGGAAAAGCGTAATTAAGCATCCACATACCGGTTTTATCACCATTAGCTAGATCTAAACCTGCTACTTCTTTATGATAGTTTTTAGAACCGTAGGAGTACTGGTGAAAGTGTTCATGTACTAATGTAATGATCCATTCAGATGTACTTTTTCCAGTGTTTTCAGGTGTGCCTACAACAATACAATTGGCACCATTTACAGCTTGAAATGTTGCTAATAAATTTTTACTGAATTTACGATCTCTATAATATATTTTGGTCTTTAATACTTTGTCGTTTTCCAGTAGCTTAAAATCATCAGTCGGATTATCATGAAACATTAAGTATTCGTAATCTTCTGTAACCAATAATAAGGAAAACGGAACTTTGTTAAAACCTTTCCATAGTTGTTCGCCAAATGTATTAGATATATTAACGGCTTCTGCAATACAGGCTTTGTCAGAAACTCTAACTTGTTGACCATATATATATAGTGGTAATATTAGTAGTGCTGTAAAAAAGTGTGTTCGCATTTCACGATTATTATTTTGATTGATCAAATCTATAACTATTTTTATAGTTATACAACTATCAATATAGTTATTTAACGAAATTTTTAGTTTTTATTATGAGTGTTTTAAGATTATCTAGTATTGTATAATAATAATGATAAGCCAGTTAGATTTTTTTAAATCTTATTTTATCTTCGCAAAAAATATTTTTTTATGAGCGTACTTTGGGTAGTCCTTGGCTTCATTTTATTGGTTATTGGTGGTGAGTTTTTGGTAAGGTCTTCGGTAGCGCTGTCATTTAAATTAAATATTTCAAAGTTTGTTATAGGGATGACGGTAGTATCTTTTGCTACCTCAGCTCCAGAGCTTTTAGTGAGTTTGAAAGCAGCGTTGAATGATGCTCCGGCTATTGCGATTAATAATGTAGTTGGATCTAATATAGCTAACATTGGTTTGGTGTTAGGTATTACTGCATTAATAGGAACGATTGGAGTTGATAGATCTTTTTATCGTATAAATTGGCCTGTAATGTTGCTATTTTCTATAGGCTTATATCTGTTTTTAAATAATGATAATCAATTAGTTCCATGGGAGGGAAGCCTATTGTTTGTTGCGCTTTTGGTGTTTTTATTCGTGTTAATAAAGCGAGAACGCAAGAGTGATAATGTAGAAGAAGTTGATGAGACTCTAGCCATCGTGTCGTATTTTAAAATTATTTTGTGGCTATTAATTGGAGGAGCTGCTTTATTTTATGGTTCAGAGTGGTTGGTGGAAGGTGCTATTGATGTGGCAGAACAGCTTGGAGTTAGTAAAGCAGTTATTTCTGTATCAATGATCGCTATAGGAACAAGTATACCTGAATTAGCAGCTTCGGTAATTGCGGCAGCTAAACAAGAAAAGGGAATATCACTTGGAAATTTAATAGGCTCAAACATCTTTAATATTGGCTCGGTGCTTGGGCTTACATCTATTATAAAAACCATTCCGGTTACAGAACCACAAATATTAACACGAGATATTTTTTGGATGCTCGCCTTCGCAATGGTGTTATTTCCATTAACCTTACTGCCAAAAAAATATCAAATTAGCAGATTTAAAGGCTTTTTTCTGGTATTTGGATATGGAATCTTTATTGTTTTGGTGTTTGTTTCTTGATTTTAGGGGTGAAACCTGAATAATTAACAATTGTTTGTAACTAACCCTAAAAAAATAGGGGTTAAAGTCTTGTTGTGTTCAAATTTTTATAAATTTGCCCTATAATTTTAATGTTTAATAACAAAACAAACACAACAATGTCAACGCTAAGATTTCACGCTGTAAAAGAAACTCTTAATCGTAAACCTTTAAAAATTGAAGAAAAGCAACGTCGTTCTTCCATTTTTGGTGAAAACGTTTTCAATGAAGCAACCATGAGGCAGTCTTTAACTAAAGATGCTTATAAAAGTGTTATGGATGCTATTGAGGATGGTACAAAAATAGATAGAGCAATTGCCGATCAAATTGCTTCAGCAATGAAAGATTGGGCTTTAACTAAAGGTGTAACACATTACACGCACTGGTTTCAACCTTTAACAGGAGCAACTGCAGAAAAGCATGATGCTTTTTTTGAAACTATTGGTAATGGTTTAGCTATCGAAAAATTTGGTGGAGGACAATTAGTTCAGCAAGAACCTGATGCATCGTCATTTCCTAATGGAGGAATTCGAAACACTTTTGAAGCTCGTGGTTATACAGCCTGGGATCCAACATCACCAGCATTTATTTATGGAACCACACTTTGTATTCCAACAGTATTTGTGTCTTATACTGGAGAGGCATTAGATTATAAAACACCTTTATTGAGAGCGTTACAGGCGGTTGACCATGCTGCTGTTGCAGTTGCTAAGTATTTTGATAAAAGCGTAAAGAAAGTAAATGCTTCTTTAGGGTGGGAACAAGAGTACTTTTTAATCGATAGTGCTTTGGCAACCTCAAGACCAGATATTACCTTAACAGGAAGAACGCTTTTAGGACATTCTCCAGCAAAAGGACAGCAGTTAGATGACCATTATTTTGGTACTATTCCTAATCGTGCAATGGCCTATATGCGAGATTTAGAAACTGAGTGTATGTTGTTGGGTATTCCTGTTAAAACAAGACATAATGAGGTAGCTCCAAATCAGTTTGAGCTTGCTCCTATATATGATGAAGCTAACCTTGCCGTAGATCATAATTCACTATTAATGGATGTGATGGAAAAAGTAGCAGACAGACATAGCTTTAAAGTATTGTTTCATGAAAAACCATTTGCAGGCGTAAACGGATCTGGTAAACATAACAACTGGAGTTTAGGAACAGATACAGGAGTTAACTTGTTAGGCCCTGGAAAAACACCAATGAGTAACTTACAGTTCCTAACATTTTTTGTAAATACAATTAAAGCTGTTCATGATAATGAGGAATTATTAAGAGCATCTATTGCTAGTGCTAGTAACGACCATCGTTTAGGTGCTAATGAGGCGCCTCCTGCAATTATTTCAGTGTTTATTGGTGAGCAATTAACACAAGTGCTACATGAATTGGAAGGTGTAACTAAAGGAAAACTTTCTCCAGAGGAAAAAACTGATCTTAAATTAAATGTCGTTGGTAAAATTCCTGAAATTTTATTAGATAATACTGACAGAAACAGAACATCGCCATTTGCATTTACAGGAAATAAATTTGAGTTTAGAGCAGTTGGGTCAACAGCTAACTGTGCAAATCCTATGACAGTTTTAAATTCAATCATGGCGAAGCAGTTAATTGAATTTAAGAACGAGGTTGATAACTTGATCGACACTAAGGATATGAAAAAGGACGATGCTATTTTTAACGTTCTTAGAGAGTATATCAAGAAATCAAAGAATATTCTTTTTGAAGGAAATGGGTATGGAGATGAATGGCAGAAAGAAGCTAAAAAACGTGGTTTAAGTAATAATAAAACAACTCCGGAAGCTTTAAAGGCAAGAATGTCAAAAAAGTCTATAGACTTATTTGAAGGTTTAGGAGTAATGAATAAAGTTGAAATTGAAGCACGTTATGAAATAGAAGTAGAAGAATATGCGATGCATATTCAAATTGAAGGTCGTGTTTTAGGTGATATAGCAAGAAATCATGTTATTCCTACGGCAGTTAGATATCAAAATATTCTAATCGAAAATGTAAAAGGACTAAAAGATATTTACGGAAAAGAGTTTAAAACTTTTGCTAAGGAACAACTAATTTTAATTGAAGATATTTCTAGTAGAATTGAAGCAATTAACTCTGGTGTTACTCAAATGACAAACGAGCGTAAAAAAGCTAATAAAATTGAGAACAACGAAAAAAGAGCAGAGATGTATTGTAACAATGTAAAACCGTTGTTTGATGAAATAAGATATCACTGCGATAAATTAGAGTTACTCATCGATGATGAGCTGTGGCCTTTAACAAAATATAGAGAATTGTTATTTACCAAATAGCAGCTAATTTTTAGCAAAGAAAAAGCCTCATTATTTGAGGCTTTTTTTGTATCTAAACTTAATTTTAGACATAAAAATACTACGTATAACTACGTATTTTTTTAAGAAATATTGTGCAAATTTTAGTAATTCAGCTAATTAATTTACAATTTGTCGATTATAACAGAATATTCCTACTTTATGAGCAAAAACCGTGAAAAATAGTGAGTTATTTTCATTAAATTTGTATTGCTATTAATCTATTATTTTGTTAAAATGAAAAAGTTACTACTAAGTGTTGCTGCACTTATGGTCGCAACCCTCTTATTTTCTCAAGATGACACCGACAAAGAAGTAAAAGAGGATGTTTCTCAAGACAATTCTGTTATGTTGGTTGACGATAGAAATTTATCGTCGTAAACTTGTTTTAATTAGAGTGTCTCTAAAAGCTTTAACTAGTGTTTTTAACAACTAGTTAAAGCTTTTTTATTTAAAACCCTTACCACATTATAAAAGTCCTTATGTCCAATTTTTAGATTTCATTTACTATATTGCTGCACCTCAATTTATATTATGAATTAAAACTGCTATGATGTAATATGTGGTTTTTATATGATGAATAGCACTAAATTAATTCAAACAATAAGTAGCTTGTTGTGTTTTGTACTTTGTTATTCTGCTTTTTCTCAGCAAGCGCTTAGAGAAGAAGATTACAAAGGGTATAATTCTAGGTTCGGAACCATTGTACGTGGTCAAAATGCGTTAGTTGCAGGTTTAGGAGCCTCATTACCTAATGGTGATTTATCCAATCCAGAAGCTGAGATCTATTCTCATATTGGATACAAACGGTTTCTTAGTCCGCATATAAATGTAAATGTAGGATTCCATAAATTTAATATTGCCTATAAAGATGTGTATAATGAAGGTTTTATGTCCTTCGATATGAATCTGGAATTTCATTTGTTGCCCTATAACGGGTTTAATTTTTTTGTTTTTGGCGGTGGCGGTATAAATGCTTCAAATTATTTTAAAAGCACTGGTTATAAAGTGCAAGGAGGCTCTGGATTTGAATTGCTAATTACAGAATCTGTTGGCTTCATTGTTGCCGGCGAACTCAATAAAATGTTTAGTGATGATCTGGATGGTTTGGTTTCTGGTGATGCAGATGATCTATACTGGAGAGCATCCTTTGGTGTGAATTTTTATTTTGGTAAAAGAAGCCGTAAAAAGAAGATTAAAAAAGGAGTTCCTACAGTTATTAATTCTAATCCAATTATTCATCAATAAACTAAATACTTTATTACTTTTGCAGCAGTAAAAAACACCTTCCATAATGAGTAACGAGGTTAGTAAAAGATATGCGCAAAGAGGCGTTTCGGCATCAAAAGAAGATGTACACAACGCTATTAAGAATATTGACAAAGGATTGTTTCCAAAAGCCTTTTGTAAAATAGTTCCAGATTATCTAACCAATGATGATGATTATTGCTTGATAATGCATGCTGATGGTGCAGGAACTAAAAGTTCTCTGGCGTATATGTATTGGAAAGAAACAGGTGATATTTCGGTATGGAAAGGAATCGCACAAGATGCCTTAATTATGAATATCGATGATCTTTTATGTGTTGGTGCGACAGATAATATCATGTTGTCCTCAACCATAGGAAGAAACAAGAACCTAATTCCTGGAGAAGTCATTTCTGCTATTATTAATGGTACAGAAGAATTAATCTCTGAACTTAAGGAGTTTGGCGTGACCATTCATTCTACAGGAGGTGAAACAGCAGATGTTGGAGATTTGGTTAGAACCATTATTGTTGATTCAACAGTTACAGCTAGAATGAAACGCGAAAATGTTATTGACAATGCCAATATTAAGGCTGGAGATGTTATAGTTGGATTGTCATCTTATGGTCAGGCATCTTATGAAAAAGAATATAATGGCGGAATGGGAAGTAACGGTCTTACATCTGCCAGACATGATGTGTTTCATAAATATTTAGCAGAAAAATACCCTGAAAGCTTTGATGCCTCTGTACCTTCAGAATTAGTGTACTCTGGTAATACGCAGCTTACTGATGCTGTTGAAAATGCACCACTAGATGCAGGGAAATTAGTATTGTCACCAACTAGAACCTATGCGCCAATTATTAAGTCAATTTTATCAAAATATAAGAGTGATAAGGTGCACGGCATGGTACATTGTAGTGGTGGCGCACAAACTAAAATACTTCATTTTGTAGATGATCTTCATATTGTAAAAGATAATTTGTTTCCAGTTCCACCATTGTTTAAGTTAATACAAGAGCAGTCTAAAACAGATTGGAAAGAAATGTATCAGGTATTTAATAGCGGACATAGAATGGAGTTATATGTGTCTCCAGAAATTGCTGAGGATATAATTGAGATATCAAAATCTTTTAATGTTGATGCTCAAATAGTTGGAAGAGTTGAAGAAAGCACTTCAAAAAAACTTACAATAAAAAGCGAATTTGGCGTTTTTATATACGATTAACTTTTTTATAATGGCTAAAAGTTTTAAACACTACTACACAATTTTTGCTATTCTTTTTGTTTCAACTTCTGTTCAGGCTCAAAGGCATGCAGATTTTTTTTCAAGTACACCTGAAGAAAATGACGAAACAGCGACACAAGATAGCATTGTTTCTAATTGGAAGCATGAAAACAAAGCTAGTTTAGATATTAGTGAAGTTGCATTTGTAAACTGGAATGCTGGTGGATCTAACTCGATTTCAGGATTACTAGGATTAGAATTTCAACGTAATTTTAAAAAAGATCATCTGGTTTGGGAAAACAAAGCACTTTTAAGATATGGTGTGAATAAGCAACAAAATCAAGATCTTAGAAAAACAGATGATATTTTAGAGTTGCATTCGCGTTTCGGTTTTAGAAAAGATACCATTTCAAATTGGTACTATTCGGCTAATTTTAGTTTTAAAACCCAATTTACTAATGGATATAATTATGCTAATAGCGATTCTAAACCTATATCACAGTTTATGGCTCCAGCTTATATGTTCTTGGGAGTTGGAACTGTTTATGGCGAACATATAAAATCGTTCTCAGCATACCTGTCGCCATTAACTTTAAAATCGACTTTTGTTCTAGACCAAGATCTTGCAGATGCTGGATCCTTTGGAGTAACGCCAGCTAGGTTTGATGATCTGGGTAACAGGCTAGAAAAAGGAAAGAACTCTAGAGAGGAGGTCGGTATTTTGGTAACAAGTGCTTATGAAAAAGAACTAATCGAGAATATCACTGTAAAAAATTTGGTGAGTTTATATACAGATTATTTAAACGACTTTGGTAATGTTGATATTGATTGGGAGGTGAACTTTAATTTTAAAGTAAACGATTATGTAAGAGCAACAATGGGTTCGCACCTTAAGTACGATAACGATGTAAAAATAGAATCGACGTTAGATGAAGGCGATGCTGAAGAAACAATTACAGAAGGTGCCAAAGTACAATGGAAACAGCTTCTGGGTGTTGGTGTGCTAGTTGACTTTTAAAGCTTCAGGAAAACTACTTATATCAAAATCCCACAGTATTGGTAATAAAAAATAGGTAATTAAGGTAATGAGTATTATCGATATAATATTCATCCAAATTCCAGCTTTCATCATATCTGGTATTTTAAGATAGCCAGATCCAAAAACTATAGCGTTTGGTGGTGTTGCCACAGGAAGCATAAAAGCGCAAGAGGCTGCCACTGTAATTCCAACCATTAAGGTAAATGGATGTACATTAAGAGCAAGAGCTACTGGAGCAATAACAGGTAGTAACATAGCTGTAGTTGCGAGGTTTGATGTTATTTCTGTTAAAAAATTTACGGTTAATACTAATACTAACAAAAGTACAAGAAGCGGTAAAGCTTCAATTAAAGATACTTGTGTTCCAATCCAGTTGGCGAGTCCGCTAGTTTTAAACCCTTCGGCCAAGGCTAAACCACCTCCAAATAATAAAATAATTCCCCATGGTAATTTAACAGCGCTATTCCAGTCTATAAGTTTTGTTTTTTTATCTTTTTTAGAAGGAATTAAAAACAATACAGTGGCACTTGCCATTGCAATTATAGTGTCGTCTATAGCAGGGATAAAACGTTTTAAAAGAAACGAACGGGTTATCCATAAAAAAGCGGTGGTAATAAAAACACCTAAAACAAGTTTTTCTTCATATGAAATTTTCCCTAACGAGTTTAACTGACGTTTAATTTCTGCTTTTCCACCAGGGAAATCTTTTTGTTTAAAAGTAAAGGCAAAATTGGTGAGATACTTCCAGCAGATAAATAGCAAAATTATAGAAATAGGAAGTCCGTACAACATCCATTTAGAAAAGGTTATTTCCATATTGTATTGCTCTTCTAAAATACCTGCAAATACTAAATTTGGTGGCGTGCCTATTAAGGTTGCTACTCCCCCTATCGAGGCACTATAGGCAATTGCAAGCATTAACGCTTTTCCAAAAATAAGATTCTCGTCTTCTATGGTATCTGGATTGTCTTTTAATTGAGAAATAATGGCCATACCTATTGGTAGCATCATTGCCGAAGTTGCCGTATTAGAGATCCACATACTTAAAAATGCAGTAGCTACCATAAACCCAAGAATAATACGGCTTACGCTTGTGCCAATAATGTTTATAATATTTAGGGCAATACGTTTATGCAAGTTCCACTTTTCAATAGCAATAGCTATAATAAAACCACCTACAAAAAGAAATACATATTTGTGACCAAATGACGCTGTGGTAGCGCTAAGTTTCATGGCGCCCGAAATAGGGAATAAGATAATGGGAAGCATTGCTGTTACAGCAATAGGAACCACCTCTAAAATCCACCATGCGGCTACCCAGAGTGTTGTTGCTAATACAGCATTCGCTTCTTTAGACAATCCTTCAGGGTGAAAAAATAATAAGGTTAGTACAAACAAAAGTGGTCCTAGGACCAAACCTGCCTTTTTTAGTGTAGAATGTTGCATATTCAAAAAATGAAGATGCAAAATACAATAATAAATTTTATATAAATTCTTTTATGATGATAAGAAAACTTATGGTGAAAAGCACATCGACCAAAAATAATATTGAAAATAACTTTGTTTGAGAAATCCCCATGTTTTTATATAGAACAAGCTTTCTTCTAGCACCTGTTTCATTAACAAAATACCACACAAAAATTGTGAGCATTAACTTAGTAACTATAGCAGGTACTATATTAGGATTAACTACTATAATAGCAATATTTATAAAAAATGACCATATAACGAATGATCGGTAAAAAACCAATATAGATAATAGCTGCTGCATATCTTAGATAACGACTTAACAGGTTAAATATTTTTTTTAAGCTTAGGAAACAGCAAGTTTTTTTGACATCATGAGAATTCATAAATTATCGTATTTTTGCCAGACAATTCACAGAAGTAGATGTTAGAAAAGATACAAATAGTAAAGCAGCGATTTGATGAGGTAAGTGATTTAATTATTCAACCAGATATTATTTCAGATCAAAAACGCTACATACAACTTAATAAAGAATATAAAGATTTAAAGAAGATTGTAGATAAGGGTAGTATATATGAAATCCTTATGAATAATATCTCTGAAGCTGAAGAAATAATTGCAGATGGTAGTGATGCCGAAATGACCGAAATGGCTAAAATGCAACTAGACGAAGCTAAAGAACAGTTGCCTGCACTAGAAGAAGAAATACGTTTCTTGTTGATACCAAAAGATCCTGATGATGCCAAAAATGTGGTCGTTGAGGTACGTGCTGGTACTGGAGGAGATGAAGCTAGTATTTTTGCTGGAGACCTACATAGAATGTATACCAAATACTGCGAAGGTAAAGGTTGGAGAGTTGATGTAGTAGACTTTAATGAAGGGACTTCTGGTGGATTTAAAGAAATTATTTTTGAGGTGTCTGGAGAAGATGTGTATGGAACAATGAAGTTTGAAGCAGGAGTGCATCGTGTACAACGTGTACCTCAAACAGAAACACAAGGTCGTGTTCATACCAGTGCTGCATCGGTAATTGTATTGCCAGAAGCAGAAGAATTTGATGTAGAACTTGATATGAAAGAAGTGCGTATAGAGCGTACCACATCTACAGGTCCAGGAGGGCAATCGGTAAATACAACCTATTCGGCCATTAAGTTGCATCACGAACCTACGGGTATGATTGTGAGTTGTCAGGACCAAAAATCATCTCATAAGAATCTTGAAAAAGCATTAAAAGTTTTACGTTCTCGTTTATACGAGTTGGAGCTGGCAAAGAAACAAGCAGCCGACTCTGAAAAGCGTAAAAGTATGGTGTCGTCTGGAGATAGAAGTGCAAAGATTAGAACTTATAATTATCCGCAAGGACGTGTAACCGATCATAGAATTGGGTTAACATTATACGACCTTTCTAATATCATGAATGGTGATATTCAAAAAATAATAGACGAATTAATGTTAGCCGAAAACACCGAATTGTTAAAGGCAAATAACGATGTAATTTAAAACCAAGCCTCTTTTTTGAGGCTTTTTTTATAAAGGATGACAACACAACAACTAGTAGAACAAATTCAAAAAAAGAGATCATTTCTGTGTATAGGCTTAGATGTCGATCTTAATAAAATTCCGCAACATTTACTTCAAGAAGAAGATCCCATTTTTGCATTCAATAAGGCTATAATTGATGCAACACATCATTTGTGTGTGGCTTATAAACCTAATACGGCTTTTTATGAAGCTTATGGATTAAAGGGCTGGAAGGCATTAGAAAAAACAATTAATTACCTAAACGAAAAGCATCCCGAGATTTTTACAATTGCTGATGCAAAACGTGGTGATATTGGTAATACAAGTACGATGTATGCTAAAGCATTTTTTGAAGACCTAGCGTTCGATAGTGTTACTGTAGCTCCCTATATGGGAAAAGATTCAGTAGAGCCGTTTTTAGCTTTCAATAATAAGCATACCATTATGTTAGCACTAACTTCTAATCAAGGTGCTTTCGATTTTCAAACTTTAAATGTAAATAATCAAGAACTGTATAAGCAAGTTTTAGAAACTTCTAAAAGTTGGAATAACTCCGAAAACCTAATGTATGTTGTTGGAGCTACCAAGGCAGAGTATTTAGCTGAAATACGCCAAATAATTCCAGAATCATTTTTATTAGTTCCTGGTGTTGGAGCTCAAGGAGGGAACTTACAAGATGTATGTAAATACGGTATGACCAATCAAGTTGGGTTGTTAATTAATTCATCCAGAGGTATTATTTATGCTTCTAGTGAAGAAGATTTTGCTAAAGCTGCTGCTAGTAAAGCACAATTGCTTCAAGAACAAATGCGTAAAGAGCTAGAAACTAAATTCTAATATGTTCTTTTATGGAGTTTAAAGATCAATTGGGTAGAACAATTCGGTTTTCTGAAACTCCTAAACGTATTATCTCTTTAGTACCAAGTCAAACAGAATTGCTTTGTGATCTTGGGTTGACAGACGCTTTAGTTGGCGTTACAAAATTTTGTGTGCATCCAAGTTCAGTAAAGAAAACCAAAACCATTATTGGTGGTACAAAGCAGATTCATATAGATAAAATTAAGGCTTTAAATCCTGATATTATTCTTTGTAATAAAGAGGAAAACACAAAAGAAATAGTTGAGGCATGTGATCAAGTTTGTGAGGTTCATGTTTCAGAAATATATACCATTGAAGATAGCCTGGAACTTATACAGCAATATGGTCGTATTTTTAACTGTATGTCTAGAGCCGATGGTATTATAAAGGGCATAACAAGAGAACAATCAGACTTTAAGGCATTTATAGTAGATAAACCTGTTTTAACCGTAGCTTATTTTATTTGGTATAAGCCCTGGATGGTTGCTTCAAAAAACACCTTTATCGATTATTTATTGAAGCTAAATAAGTTTGAGAACATTCATAAAGTGGAACATAGGTACCCAGAGGTAAATGTAAGCGCAGATTATTTAAAATCTTTGGATTTAGTACTGCTTTCCAGTGAACCATTTCCTTTTAATGAAAAGCACGAAGAAGAAATTAGGAACATAAACCCTAATGTAAAGACACAACAAGTTGATGGTGAATATTTCTCCTGGTATGGATCTAGATTAATGGGAGCATTTAAATACTTTAAAAAGCTAAGAAACAGTTTGTGAGCTCTCTCTTGATAAGTATTTTAATCTGTTAAGTTTATTAAGTAGCTTAAGTGCCTTGTATTCTGAAATATCACTTAGTGCAGAATCTGTTTGACGTAAATTATAAGCTTGCTCAACAAGTTGCTTATATCGTCTACTTAGTTTGCGTTGGTGGTTTTTTATGACACTTTTTCTATCCATAATTATATAACTATGTCGTAACTAAATATACATTATTTTGCTGATATTTAAAAGGTTGATATTCTGTTTTTTATAAAAAAAATAAACCGACTTCTTATTAAGAAATCGGTTTCTTACAAATAATTACTAACTAACTCAATTATTTTTGTGAAGACTTGTTTTAAGCTTTATGCACTACAAATATCAGCTATTTAATTAGCTACAATGTTATGTTAATATTATGAGTTAATTAATATTCATTTAATAACTGTATGAGTGTTATAAATGCTGATTTTGAGTTAGTTATGTTAACTTCTGTCTTGTAAAGCAAATACTTTTCTCAACAGGTCTGTAGTCCTGCTAGATACTTTGTTACGTATTTCTTTTTCTTCAACAGCAATCATAGTAAATACACCTTTTAAAGATTCATTGGTCACGTAATCAGTAAGGTCTGGATTTACATTATTAGTAAAAGGAATTGCGTTGTACTTGTTAATTAAATTCTGCCATATTTGATCTGCTCCAACTTTACCAAACGAGTTTTTAATTACAGGATGAAACTTTTCATAAAGCGCAGTCTTTGTTCTATCAGATAAATATTGAGTAGCAGCATTATCATTTCCTAATAAGATATTTTTAGCATCATCAAAAGTAATACCTTTAACAGCGTTTACAAAAATAGGAGTAGCTTCACTTACTGCATCTTCAGCAGCTCTATTTAATATTTTTAATCCTTCATCAGCAAGATTATCTAATCCAATATCACGTAAGGCTTTATCAACTTTTTTAAGCTCATCTGGAAGAAGGATCTTTACAAGTTCGTTCTTATAAAAGCCGTCTTTTTGAGTCAGTTTGGTTACTTGTTTTTCAATTCCAAAGTCAAGGGCTTGTCGTAATCCAGCTGCCATATCAGCATTACTTATTGGACCTTGTTGAGGTAATTGATTAACGACTTGTTGTAATTCGGCACAAGAGGTCAAAGCAACCAAGGTTAACAATGTGAAAATTCTTTTAATCATAGTTTAAGGTTTTTTATCTTTAGCAAAGATATATGTTACCATGAAAGTTAATCAATTACTATTCCTAATTTATTGTTTTGTTTTTATTTCTGCTTGTAATTCAAATAAGAAAGAAGAGATTGCTATTGAGGCAGATAAACCTGAGCAATATATTACAGTATTAGGGACAGCACAAGATGCTGGTTTTCCTCAAATCAATTGTGAAAAAGAATGTTGTAAAGCCTTTTATGATGGTGTAGAAAGCAAAAAATTAATTTCGTGCCTTGGATTAGTAGATTTGAAAGCTAAGACGAAATATATTTTTGATGCAACTCCAGATTTTACACAACAAATAGAAGATCTAAAAAGCAAGCATCTTGATAATGGAAGCGTTGTAGATGGTGTGTTTTTAACACATGCACATATTGGTCATTACACAGGAATTATGTTTTTGGGCAGAGAAGCAATGGGTGCAAAAAATGTTCCGACTTACGTTATGCCTGAAATGAAAGCTTATTTAGAACAAAATGGACCATGGAGTCAATTAGTGTCTTTAAATAATATAGAGCTGCAAGAAATGAATCATGATTCAATAATTGCTTTGCATCCTGATTTAAAAGTAACTCCATTTTTGGTACCACATCGCGATGAATTTTCCGAAACGGTTGGCTATAAAATTCAGGGAAAAAATAAATCAGCATTATTTATTCCAGATATTAATAAATGGGAATTATGGAAAAGAAGCATTGTAGAAGAAGTTAAAAAAGTAGATTATGCTTTTTTAGATGCCACCTTTTTTAAAGAGGGTGAAATCCCTAGACCTATGAGTGAAGTGCCCCATCCTTTTATTGTTGAAACAGTGTCACTATTTGAAAAAGAAGCGTTAGAGACAAAAAATAAAATTCACTTTATTCATTTTAATCATTCTAACCCTGCACTTAAAGAGACGCATCCATTAAAAGATAGTATCACTTCTTTAGGCTATAACTTTGCAAAACAGGGAGCTATCTTTGGTTTGTAGAAATGTTAGATAAAATTTAAAAAACAAGCAATTTCTTTGAATATTCCGTAAATTGCACTCCTAAAAAGATAGTTTTATTACGAATGGAACAAATTGCGCCTTATAAACCAAAACATAAAGTACGAATTGTAACTGCAGCATCTTTATTCGATGGTCACGATGCTTCTATTAATATTATGCGACGAATTATTCAAGCTACGGGTTGTGAAGTAATTCATCTTGGTCATGATAGAAGTGTTGAAGAAGTTGTGAATACAGCTATTCAGGAAGATGCAAATGCAATTGCGATGACCTCTTATCAAGGAGGACATAATGAGTACTTTAAGTATATGTACGATTTACTTAAAGAAAAAGGTGCAGACCATATTAAGATTTTTGGAGGAGGCGGAGGAGTCATCCTTCCTGAAGAGATCAAGGAATTAATGGATTACGGAATTACACGTATCTATTCTCCTGATGATGGAAGAGAATTAGGACTTCAGGGAATGATTAATGATTTAGTAGAGCGATCTGATTTTGCGATAGGAGATAAGCTTAATGGTGAAGCAGAGTTATTAGAATCTAAAAACCCTAAAGCTATTGCAAGAGTTATTTCTTCAGCTGAAAACTTTCCAGAAGTAGCAAAGGAAACTTTAGATGCTATTCATGCTAAAAACGAAACGTCTAAAACACCTGTTCTTGGAATTACAGGAACTGGAGGAGCTGGTAAGTCGTCTTTAGTAGATGAATTGGTAAGACGTTTTTTAATTGATTTTCCAGAAAAAACTATTGGATTAATTTCTGTTGATCCTTCAAAGCGTAAAACTGGAGGTGCATTACTTGGAGATCGTATTCGTATGAATGCCATCAATAACGAGCGTGTGTATATGCGTAGTTTGGCAACGCGTCAATCTAACTTAGCTTTATCAAAGCACGTTAATGAAGCTGTTGAAGTTTTAAAAGCAGCGAAATACGATTTAATTATTTTAGAAACATCTGGTATCGGACAATCAGATACTGAGATTATAGAACATAGTGATGTATCTCTTTATGTAATGACACCAGAATTTGGTGCGGCAACACAATTGGAGAAAATCGACATGTTAGATTTTGCTGATTTAGTAGCCATCAATAAATTCGATAAACGAGGTGCTTTAGATGCTT
This sequence comes from Flavobacteriaceae bacterium, assembly GCA_030148025.1. GTDB lineage: Bacteria > Bacteroidota > Bacteroidia > Flavobacteriales > Flavobacteriaceae > JASBUG01. Next base: position 24,886 of record JASBUG010000031.1, read on the forward strand.
TACGTGATGTAAAAAAACAATACATGCGTAACAATAATCTTTGGGACGTACATCAAGATGACTTACCAGTGTTTGGAACCATTGCTTCGCAGTTCAATGATCCAGGAATGAATACGCTGTACAAAGCTGTAATGAACAAGTTGGTTGAACGTACTGAAGCGGATTTAGAGTCTTCTTTTGAGATTTCTAAAGAAATGAGTGAGAAGATCTTTGTGATTCCACCAGCAAGAACACGTTACCTTTCTGAAATTTCTGAGAACAATAGAGCTTATGATGCTAAAGGAGCAGATCAAGTAAAGGTAGCGCAAACTCTATATGGGATTTATAAAACGATTTGTTCTGTAGCTGTCATTTCGAACGATAGTGAGAAGTCTCTTTTAAGTAAAACAGGAGTGAATGAAGAAGAGATTCTTCGCATAGCTCAGAATGACAAATCCAATGCTATTCCGACAGAGCGAAGCGACGAGGAATCTCATCAACTTTTGAAGTTACTTATCAAGGAATTCGACAGAGTAAAAATGAATTTAGATCCTTACAATTGGGAAGTGATTACCAATTGGGAGGAAAAAGTAAACAAATACAAAAACCCTATCTATTCTTTTAAAGTAAGAGATAAGGAAATTAAAATAGAAACACATACAGAGTCGTTATCTCACACTCAAATCCCTAAGGTCGCTTTACCAAAATATGAAGCTTGGGGTGATATTTTACGTTGGACATTACAAGAGAATGTTCCAGGAGAATTTCCATATACTTCAGGATTGTATCCATTTAAACGTACAGGAGAAGATCCAACACGTATGTTTGCAGGAGAAGGAGGTCCAGAGCGTACCAATAGACGTTTTCACTATGTGAGTTTAGGTATGCCAGCAAAGCGTTTATCAACTGCTTTTGATAGTGTAACGCTTTATGGTAACGATCCAGATCATCGTCCAGATATCTATGGTAAAATTGGAAATGCCGGTGTGTCTATTTGTTGTTTAGATGATGCAAAGAAATTGTATTCTGGTTTTAACTTGGCACATGCTATGACATCGGTAAGTATGACTATTAATGGTCCTGCACCAATGTTGTTGGGATTCTTTATGAATGCTGCTATTGACCAACAATGTGAGATTTACATCAAAGACAATGGATTAGAAGCTGAGGTTGAGGCTAAGATTCAAGAGATTTATAAAGACAAAGAACGTCCAAGATATAATGGTGATTTACCAGAAGGTAATGATGGATTAGGATTAATGCTATTGGGAGTTACTGGAGATCAAGTATTGCCAAAAGACGTTTATGAAGATATAAAAGTAAAGACTATTGCTCAAGTAAGAGGAACAGTTCAAGCAGATATTTTAAAAGAAGATCAAGCACAAAATACGTGTATTTTCTCTACTGAGTTTGCGCTACGTTTAATGGGAGATGTACAAGAGTATTTCATTAATAATAATGTACGTAACTTCTATTCAGTATCTATTTCTGGATATCATATTGCAGAAGCAGGAGCAAATCCAATTACACAGTTAGCATTAACCTTAGCTAATGGATTTACGTATGTAGAGTATTACTTATCAAGAGGAATGGATATTAATAAGTTTGGACCAAACTTATCGTTCTTCTTCTCCAATGGTATCGATCCAGAATATGCTGTAATTGGACGTGTAGCAAGACGTATTTGGTCAAAAGCTTTAAAGCATAAATACAGCGCCAATGCTAGAGCGCAAATGTTAAAATACCATATTCAAACGTCTGGACGTAGTTTACACGCGCAAGAAATTGATTTTAATGATATTCGTACCACGCTTCAAGCCTTATATGCAATCTATGATAACTGTAACTCGTTACATACAAATGCGTATGATGAGGCAATTACAACACCAACTGAGGAGTCTGTACGTCGTGCCATGGCAATTCAGTTGATTATCAATAAAGAATTAGGATTGGCTAAAAATGAAAACCCAATTCAAGGTGCATTCATTATCGAAGAATTAACCGATTTAGTTGAGGAAGCTGTATTAGCAGAGTTTGATAGAATTACAGAAAGAGGAGGTGTTCTTGGTGCTATGGAAACGATGTATCAACGCTCTAAGATTCAAGAAGAAAGTTTATACTACGAAACATTAAAGCATACAGGCGAATTCCCAATTATTGGTGTGAATACCTTCTTAAGTAGTAAAGGATCGCCAACAGTGTTACCAGCTGAGGTAATTAGAGCAACTGAAGAGGAAAAGCAATTTCAAATTAAAACATTAGAGCAATTGCATGCGGCTCACGATACTGAAGCGATGTTGAAAGATTTACAAGATAAAGCTATCAATAATCAAAACATATTTGAAACTTTAATGGAAGTATGTAAAGTGTGTTCTTTAGGTCAAATTACAAGTGCTTTATTTGAGGTAGGAGGGCAATACAGAAGAAACATGTAGGTTATGGCAGTTACATCAATTCCAAAGTCACTATTAGATATTATTGTTGAAAATGCAGAGGAAGTTGTAATAGATGCAAATACCGAAATACTTAGAAAAGGTCAGTATGTTAAGGTTATTCCTATTGTCTTAGATGGGCTAATAAAGGTGTATACCGAGTATAACGAAAAAGAGCTTTTACTCTATTATATTAAACCTAATGAGAGTTGTACAATGTCTTTTTCGGCAGGAATTAAAAATGAAACAAGCTCTGTTTTTGCAATCACAGAGCAGAAAACAAGAATGCTGTTGATTCCTATTCGAGTTATAAATACTCTTATTAAGAACAAGCCTGAATTCAATCAGTTGTTTTTTGAGTTTTTCAATCTTCGCTATAAAGAACTGTTAAGTACTATTAATCATTTAATTTATGATAAACTGGATAAGCGTATTTACGATTTTTTAAAAAAGCGATCTGAGCTTACAGGAGAAAATCCATTAAAGATTTCACATCAGCAAATAGCTACTGAACTTGGTACTTCCAGAGAAGTGGTAAGCAGGATTATAAAAAAGCTAGAATCCGAACAAAAAGTAATCCAACAGAACTTGCTAGTTAAGATATTGTAGTTGTGACTTTTGTCACTGCATATGGGTAGTTGTGTTAATACCTTTGTGATTAATAATTATAAATCTATTAGTCATGAAAAAAAATATGGGAACAGCTGATAAAGCAATAAGAGTTATCATCGCAGTAGTTTTAGCAGTATTAGTATATAATGAAACCATTACAGGAACACTTTCTTACGTTGCGCTGGCGTTTGCAGTTATTTTTGTATTAACAAGTTTAATTAGTTTTTGTCCTCTGTATTTGCCATTCAAAATCTCTACTTGTAAAAAATAGAATAAAAGTTGCATCTTTTTTTATGTTTCTAAGTCTTATAGGTGTAACTATAAAACAAAAACAATGAAACATAAAGAATGTACTTGCACTTGTGAAGGTTGTGCAAGCGGAAATTGTAAAAACTGTACATGTACCAACTGTAATTGTTCTGGTTGTAATTGTTAAATGAAATTTTGTCATGCTGAGCATTGTTGAAAACAAATATTTTTTGTTTGAAAACACCTTGCAAAGCAAGTCGAAGTATCTAAAGTGAGATTCTTCACTTCGTTCAGAATGACATTTCGTATTTTTGTATATGACCACACAAGACATTTGGAAAGCATATCATTTAGATGTAAAGCACTTTATCCTCTCAAAAGTTAAGGATAAGGCTGTTGCTGATGATATTCTTCAGAATACTTTTATTAAAATCCATACGAAGCTAGAGTCGTTAAAAGACGAAGCAAAAGTAAAATCTTGGGTAATGACAATTGCTCGTAATGCTACTATGGATTATTTTAAGAGTAATGCTTTTTCGCAATCAATTGAAGATATATCTATTGAAGAAGATGATGTTAAGGATGCACATGATGAAAAAGATTGTTTGTATGGTATCATTAAGAGTTTACCAAAAAAGTACAGAGATCCTTTATTTTTATCTGATATAAAAGGAATAAAACAAGCAGATGTAGCAACACAGTTAAAACTTGAATTACCTACTGCAAAATCTAGAATTCAACGCGCACGAAAAATGATAACCAAAGGTTATATGGACTGCTGTGATTTTAAACTTAACAATAAAGGGTACTTAGTAGGAGAAATAAAAGACAAAAAGGATTGTAAAGTGTGTAGTTAGCGTCTTCTTTTCTTTTTGTGTTTTTTATGTTTAGATTTTGATGCTTTAGGTTTAAAAGTTACTGCATCATCAAATGTGTTCTTAGTTTTTTGAGGTTTGTTCTTCCTCCAAGAATCATCTTTAGGTAATAGTTGTCTTAATAAATCTGTACGTCCAACCTTGGTAAGTTTGTCCTTAATCCACTGTCTGTTTTCCTTTTTGTACCAGAAGAAAAATTTGTGTTGATCTAATTTTTCCTGACGTGTTTTTGGTGTTTTTGTTTCCTTTAAAGTATATGGGTGATAACCACTGTAATAAATTACCGTAGCAACAGTCATTGGAGTAGGCGTAAAGTCTTGCACTTGCTCTAATTGGAATCCCATATCTTTTGTTTCAACCGCAAGATTTGCCATATCTTCAGGCTCACATGCTGGATGACTTGATATAAAATATGGAATTAATTGAAGGTTCAATTTCTTCTTCTTATTGATCTTGTCAAAGCGCTCTTTAAACTTATGAAAATAAGTGAAAGATGGTTTACGCATTAACTTTAGTACAGGATCAGAAGTATGTTCTGGTGCTACTTTTAATCGTCCAGAAACATGTTTGGTCATTACTTCTTCAGTATATGCATCGAGTTCTTCTACATCAGCATTTTTGTTGAACTCAGGAACTAACATATCATGACGAATTCCGCTGCCAATAAATGATTTTTTTACTTTCGGATGTGCATCGACCGCTTGATATAGTTTTGTTAATGGTTTATGAGACGTGTCAAGATTACTACAAATAACTGGCGAAATACAAGAAGGTGCAACGCATTTGTCACAGATAGATTGGATTTTACCTTTCATCTTATACATATTGGCAGAAGGCCCTCCAATATCTGATAGGTAACCTTTAAAATCTTCCATTTCGGTTACTTGATCAACTTCTTTTAGTACAGATTCCTGACTTCTACTGGCAATGAATTTTCCTTGATGAGCAGAAATGGTGCAGAAGCTACAGCCGCCAAAACAACCACGATGCACATTGATGGAAAATTTGATCATCTCATAAGCTGGAATAGGTCCCCGCTTATTGTATTTAGGATGTGGCATCCTTGTAAATGGTAGGTCAAAAGAAGCATCAATTTCTTCTTCTGTCATTGTTGGAAATGGCGGATTGATCATCAATCGCTTATTCCCAATATCCTGAAAAATTCGGCGTGCATATAGCTTGTTAGACTCCTGTTCAATTATTTTGAAGTTAGAAGCAAATGCTTTTTTGTCTTTCAAACAAGTTTGATGAGAAACAATTTCTACATCTTCCCAATTTTTATTCTTCGGAATTTTTTCGTCTTCATCAAGTAAAACTGCAGTTTGCTTAATGGTTTTTAAACTAGAAAAAGGCACACCTTTTTGTAATAGTTCGACAACCTCACGAAGGGGTTGTTCTCCCATTCCATAGACCAACATATCAGCTCCAGAAGATTCTAATATTGAGGGCATTAGTTTATCAGACCAATAATCATAATGTGTTACTCTTCTAAGTGACGCTTCTATGCCTCCAATTAAAACTGGAACATCTGGAAATTTTTCTTTTAAGATTTTCGTGTAAACAGTAGTAGCATAATCAGGACGAAATCCTTTATCGCCATTAGGGGTATAAGCATCTTTATCGCGACGACGTTTGCTAGCAGTATAGTTACTAACCATTGAGTCCATACAACCAGCAGTGACGCCAAAAAATAGGCGAGGGGTTCCTAGTTTAGTAAAATCCTGTAAGTTATCTGTAACACTGGGTTGTGGTACAATGGCAACACGTAAGCCGTAGCTTTCTAGAATGCGACCAATAACGGCTGGTCCAAAAGACGGATGATCTACATAGGCGTCTCCACTAAATAGAATAACATCAAGTTCATCCCATTCACGTAGTTTTACCTCCTTATTTGTGGTAGGTAACCAATCTGAAAGTCGTCGAATTCTCATACCGTTGCAAAGGTACGATGTTTTAACCAGATAGTTCTAGTTTAAAGTGACTGCAATTTAGGTAAAAGTATAACTACAATGTAAGTGACCAATGTTGCTGTAGTTTTCTAAACTTTTTAAGTTCTTTTCTTAAAATGGGAAGGAAGTCTTTACCATTACTGTTGCACTTTTCTAAACGTCTGGAACTTCTGTATAACATATTTGTGATGCGTCTCACGTTAGCAACATGTTTTTGTTTTTTGTAGCTATAGACTTCATTTTCAGCCTTGATTATTTCTGGGCCTAGGAGTTCTGATTGCTGTACAATATCTCCAGAAAAATAAATATGCTTATCCTCAGAACCGTCTTCTTTAAGGTTTGTAAGATCATGGTTAAGATAATGTGAAATGCGTCTTGAAAGCGAAAAAATCTCTAAAGCCTTCTTATAGATAGGTATTTCTGGTAAATGTGATGGTGTTGAATACGTCATTTTTCTTAGCAATTACACAAAATTAACTCTAAAACGATTGACTTTGTATTTCATTTTTAAAGTAAATCATTCTTTTTAATTTAAAAAAGAATATATTTATCTTAAATAATTTAAAAATGAAATTAGATTCTTTAAATTGGAAAATATTACGTTGTTTGCAGGAAAATTCGAGGCAATCTAATACCGAAATCGCTAGGCAAGTGGGAGTTACATCTCCAGCAGTCTCAGAACGTATTCGCAAAATGGAAGACGCCGGAATTATTAAAGGTTACTACGCAAAACTATCCTATACAGAAACAGGACACCAGCTCAAAGCTATTATCACATTACGCGCATTTATGGGGCGTTTAAAACCTTTTTTGGAGAAGGTAACAACTTTTGAAGAGGTAATTAATTGTTTTCGTATAACAGGCAATGAAAACATTGTTCTAGAAGTTGTGTTAAAAAACCAACAACATCTAGAACAATTTATCGATCAATTAATTACTTATGGTGAAACAAAAACACAAATTGTACTGTCTAATGTTATAGAAAACAATCCAATTGTAAATTCAAATTAATCTTTTACTCCTGGTTGTTTTAGTTTCCAATTTGTTTTTGCTTTTTCAGCATCAACCATAGCTTTTACATCAGCAAGTAAACGTTTAGCATCATAAATAACACCATCTTTTATAGTATATTTTACGCCACCACTTCTAACAACTTCGTTGTCTTTTGTAAGTTTAACAGCTCCTGTACCGTAAAGTACCTTTAGGTTTTTTAGCGGATTAGCATCTACAATTACAAAATCAGCCAATTTTCCTATTTGTACAGATCCTATTTTACTATCCCAACCCAATGCTTCAGCACCATTTAATGTTGCAGAACGAATGACTTCTAATGGATGAAATCCTGCTTCTCTCAATAGTTCAAGTTCACGAATATATCCGAATCCGTAAAGTTGATAAATAAACCCAGAATCTGATCCAGCAGTAACTCTTCCTCCTCGGTTTTTATATTCGTTGATAAATGTCATCCATAGTTTATAGTTTCTTTTCCAAGCTACTTCTTGTTCTGTTCCCCAATCATGCCAATAAGATCCATGGCTTATTTTACTTGGTTCGTAGAATTTCCAAAGAGAAGGTAACGTATACAATTCATGCCATTCGGCTCTTCTAGCTTTATGTAAATCTCTACTAGCTTCGTAGATAGTAAAGGTCGGATCAAGTGTGAAATCAAGTTCTAATAACTCATTCATGACATTATTCCAATGCTCAGAATAGGGTTCTGCAGCTTGTGCCCAAAGTTTACCAGCTTCTTCAAAACGATGTTGCTCGTTCTGGTAGTTATAGTCTAACGGGTAATTTTGAACAGTTCTGTCATCAAATAATGCTTCTGGAAGCCCGTACCAATGCTCCATTGAAGTCATTCCAGCTCTAGCTGAATGAAGTACGTTCCAACGTGCTACGCTTAATTGTGCATGATGTGCAGTAGAACGTAAACCAAGCTTTTTATTTTCTCTAATAGCAGCATCCATGATCTCAGGTTCAGCACCAAAGAACTTGATGCCGTCTGCTCCATCTTTTGCATTTTTTCTTACCCATTCACGAGCCATTTCAGGAGTACTAATAGGCTCTTTACTTCCTTGACCAAATACTGTATGTGTAAAAATTCGAGGAGCCACAATCTCATGATTGTTACTTTTCTTTTTCATATCAACAGACCAGGCTAAACCACGACCTCCAACTTCTCTAATAGTTGTAATTCCATGAGCCATCCAAAGTTTAAAAACGTATTCCCAATCTGCACCTTGTCCAGTTCCACCAATATGAGTGTGCATATCGATAAATCCAGGGAGTAAGTACATGCCACTAGCATCTAATTCTTTACCGCCAGATTTTAGTTTAGGGCGTTTACTTTCATCTATTGGTACTCCAGGGTAACCAACAATTTGCATGTTGACTATTTTATTGTTTTCTACAACAATATCCATTGGACCACGAGGAGGGGAACCATCACCATTAATAAGCATTACACCTCTAATGATCAATTGCGAAAATGGGCCTTCACCAAGATAGTTGTCTTGTGAAAACCCTTGAAAGCTAATCGCTATAGCTAAAAGAATAATTAATTTTTTCATGTTATAATTGGTTGGTTAGTTGTTATTATCCTCTTGGAACAAAAATCTTATTTCCTAAAAACAAAGCGTTTAAGAATAAGCGATTTGTACCGTACCATGCACCTCTAAAATTAGGGTTGTCTGCAAATAGGACAACACGTCCTCTTCCAATTGGACTTACGATTAAAGATGCCGATGGTTTTAAATAAATGTTATAATTATCTGTTGAAATAAATCCGTCGATATGTGGGTCTTTTGTATATTTTGCTACTGTTGAATACGCATTTTTACTAGGAGCGATAAACACATTGTTGTTTTTATAAACAGGCAAGGAATTATTTCTGTATCCAAAACCTAAAGGATGTGTAATATCTAAATCTACTTCAAAAATAGCACCGCCAACACGCTCTCTTCCAATATGCTCGGAAGCATCAACATATGGTAAGCGTTCAGTAGGTTCTTTTTTAGCATCTTTCTTTGGTTTTGGTTTTTTTGTGGTTTGCTCTTTAACCAGTTTTTTATCGATCGCCCATTTTGAGGCTCTACCAATAGTTACTAATGTATTCCCTTTTGACGTCCAATTACTTAATCGTTTTCTTTGAATAGAATCTAACTGCGAATAACTTCCAGATACCATTACTAACGTATTATACTTGTCGAGGTTTGCTCTTCCAAAACTTCGCATTTGTATTTTAGTAATTGGCATATTTACTCTATTATCCAATAAATGCCAAACTTCGCCAGCTTCATAACTACTTACACCATCACCAATTAACATAGCAGCTTTTGGTTTGCTAAGCGTTCTAAAATTGTTACTTCCAAGATCAATTCCTTTAGTACTAAACCCAGTACTTGCAGCATAAACAGGCACATTATATTTTGATTGTGCTTCAGAAATAATTTTATAAACTTCTTCAGATGATTTTTTTTGTTTGCTCACCGGAATCATAACAGTTCCGTAATTAAAACTCTTATTTCCAGCATTGGTGTTGATAGAGAAAGGTTTAAATGCCGAAGACATTTTTAGTCCTTTTGCTTGCATATAATATAGCGCTGCAGGTGCGTAGTAATCATCCCAATCCATGATGTAAGCATACGTTGCTTTAGGAACTTTTGTTACATTTACTATACTTTCTGTAGAAGTAATTTCCTCTCCCAGATTAGCACTTTTTAAACCTTTATACTTCATGTTGTAGAAGTTAGCAACACTCCAAGCAGAAGCATCATAAAACACACTATCGCGATATTTGTTATAGGTTTCAAACATGGTTTGAACCATTCTATGCTGAGGTTGTTTTAAAGGTACTCTATATTTATTTCCGTTTTTGTATACCTTGATCTTGTGTTGTAATAAGAAATCGACAAACTCTTTGTTTCTGTTCATGTCATAATTATCTCCAAACTCATAAGCTGCAAATCCAGTAGGAGCTTTTTTAGTAACAGCAGACTTAAAGAATCGTTGTTGATATTCTCTTAAATAAGCCTTGTTTTCTACAGCAGCTTTAACAGTAGCTATACTAGATTTATACTGATTTCTAATTGTAAATGGAAACGATATAGTTCCATAGTCAGTATCTTGAAGATGACCTCTAGAGCTAGCTTGTTCAAAAAGTAAAGCTAAAGCGCCTTGAAGGTCTGGATAAGAACTTCCATAACCTGGGTAAGTGCCATCAAAAGATTCTTTTGTGTAATAAAATGATCCAATATTATCTAAAGCTTCTTGGTAATAAGGCGCAAATAGATTATTTAGATCTTCATAGTTTTCTTTTGGCATTATTGGGTCTTGAGAGCCAATAGGTTTCATTGGTTCGAAAAAGTAATTACTATTGGTTCCCATTTCATGAAAGTCGGTTACAACGTTAGGATACCATTTATGATACCAGTTTAATTTTCCTTGACTTTCAGGATGCACAGCAAGCAACCAATCTCTATTTAAATCGAACCAATAATGGTTAGTTCTACCTCTAGGCCAAGCCTCATTGTGTTCAGCATCAGACCCGTCAGAAACCAATGATTTAGCTTGAAACTGATTAGCCCATTGTGTATGGCGATCACGTCCATCTGGGTTAATTGTTGGGTCGATAAATACTACAGCATTTTCAATATAGTTCTTTACTTCCGAACTATTTGATGCTACTAAAGTATAGGCGGTTAATAATGCTGCTTCAGAACTTGAAGGTTCGTTACCATGAACATTGTATCCTAGTTGTACAAAAATGGGAACATTGTTGTAGTTTTTAGGACTTTGGTTTGGATCGACAAACTTTAAATGTTCAGTTTTAATTGACTCTAGATTTTTAATATTCTCTGGAGTAGATACGGTAAGCATCACTAGTTTTCTATGCTCATGCGTGTGTCCATAAACCTCAATTGTAGCACGATCTGATACTTCAGCTAATTTGTATAAGTAAGCTACTATTTGGTCATGTCTGGTGTGATGTTGTCCAATAGGATATCCTAAAAATTCTTCGGGAGAAGGAATGTTAGAATCAAAAGGAGCTTTGTCTTTAAAAAAGTAATCTTGGGCGAATGCAGTACTTACCATGATAACGAATAATACCATGGTAAAAACGTATTTTTTTAATTTCATTTGGTTGGTTTTGTAGTAATTGAATTTAAAAGTAAGGAATATATGTTATACCGTAATTAATTGCTCGATTTTTAACATTTTTACTTCTAGTAAAACTGTTTGTAGTTAAAAAATATTTAGGCAATAGGGTAAATGAATGGTATTTTGTAAATTTAAAACGCTATGAAAAAAATATTGTTCTTCACGTTTATATTAGGTTTTCTAAACTCTTATTCGCAAACTTATGAAGTAGGTAAGGTTATAGATTCTATAAAAATTAAAGAAGCTCAAAACGAAACGTATACACTTTATCTGCCAACTACATATGATGCTAAGGATCTCTCGGCCGCTATTTTTATATTTGATCCTGCAGCTAGAGGGCGTGTAGGAGTAGAGGTGTTTAGAGAGTCGGCTGAGCGTTTTAACTATGTTTTAGTGTGTTCTAATAATTCGAAAAATGGACCTTATCAAGTGAACTTTGATATTGCCAATCGTTTATTGGCCGATGTGTTTTTAAAATTTAATATTGATCAAAAACGTATTTATACTGCAGGGTTTTCTGGCGGTTCACGATTGGCAACAAGTATTGCTTCTTTAACAAATGCTATACAAGGTGTAATAGCTTGTGGCGCAGGATTGCCAGTGATTCAAAATCAGCGTCCTCATCTTGAAAGTAAGTTTTCGTATGTTGGTCTTGTAGGTGACGAGGATATGAATTTTCAGGAAATGCACTCCGCAAAAACGTTTTTAAATAGTTTGAATATTGATAATGAGATTTTAACTTATGAAGATGGTCATCGTTGGCCATCAAAATTTCAAATTAAAAGAGCCATGGGTTGGTTGGAATTACAAGCTTTTAAGCATCGATTAAAGCCTATAAACCACGATGCTGTTAAACAGCTCTATGAAGCATCGTATGCTTTAGCTGATTCTTTAAAGATCAAGCAGCCCTATAACGCTGTTGTTGAGTTTGAAAGAATAAAGAAAAATTTTAATAGTTATTTTCAATTGGATAGTATTTCTAGACTAATTCAAACCATTGAGAGCTCTAAAATGTATAAGCAGGAGTCTGCTATTAAGAAGCGAATTGAACAAAAAGAGTATAGACTTACAGATCCTTTCTTGATGAAATTTCGAGAAGAATCTGTTTTAGGTAGATCTACAGATGATTTTAGCTGGTGGAAAAACGAGCTGAAAAAACTACATAAGGAAGAAAGCACACATCAAGATTTCTTTTCATTAAAAATGATGAAACGAATTCGTTATAGGCTTATGGCAATGGCTATCGAAAATTCGAATGCTTTTATAGCCTCTAAGCAATTTAATCATGCTTTATATTGTGATAATCTTTTGGTATTAATGTATCCAGATAGACCATATTGGTCATTTAGGTTAGCACAAAGTTATGCACGTCTGGATAATTTTAGTAGTTCCTTATATCATCTTAAAAAGGCAGTGCAAAAGGGTTTTAAAGATGTTCAAAACATAAAGACCTCTAAATCTTTTGAGAAGTTTAAATCGAAAAAAAAGTTTCAAAAGTTTTTAGAATCCTTAGACTAATTAATTAGTTGCAACCAATACTTGTTTGTTTAAGTTAAGTAATTGCATTTTATGGCGCTCTTTATAAAGTTTGTAAACGGTTATTATTTTTTCTTGATTAGTCTTTCCCCAATTATAATATCTTGTAAGTTTTAAATATGTTGGTTCTGGTTTTTTGTTGCCCTTATAAGTTAAGTTTACTAACCACTCTCCCTCTTTTAGGTCGTCAATGAAGTATGAATGACTTGAATACCCTTTTTGTTTTTCGTCTATAATTAAAGCTTCATTACTGGCTAGGGTATGCTCAAAAACATACGAACGTAAATCTGGACTTACAAATTCAAGGTCGAATTCTGCTTCAGAAGTATTCCATTCGAATACCAAACGAACATCATTCCTAAAATCAAAAAGGTCTTTACTTTTGGGTACAAATTTTTCCTTTATATCTGTTTGGTTTTTACGGTTAAAATAAAGGAATTCCATCTCGTCATAAAAAAGTTCTCCAATACCTTCTCCGCTAACATCATTTCCTTGAATAAGATAGCTCATATATAAACGCCATGCACGTTTAAATTGATTGTTTTCTACATAAGCATTTGCCAGATCACGATATGATTGCGCATAACTAGGGCGAAGTTTAAATATTTGCTCGTAAACATTAACAGCTTCATGATTTAAGTTTAATGCTTGGAAATAATAAGCAAGTGTTTTTAAAATTTCGGGGTTGTGGTTATAACTATTTACAGCATCTAATAATACCTGTTTAGATAGATCTAAATTTTTATAATACTGACTAAATTTTAAAGCAATACTAATAAGGGTGCTATGGTCTGTTATACGATTTTTAATTGTTTGATCGTAATACATAAAAGCTTGCTGTTGGTTATTAAACTTTTCTAGGTTATCTGCTAAGGAGTTTTGGTTTAAGATGTCTTCAGAAATGTTTATGGCGTCGTTAGCATAGAAGTTCTTATTGGCGTATTTTTCTGTTAGTTGTTTTCTTTTACTTTCTTCAGGATCAAAAGAACCATACTTGGTAGTAACTACGATCACGCCATTTGCACCTGCACTACCATACCTGGTAGTTCCGGCCAGAGTTTTTAAAATATGTACACTTTTAATATTGTTTAGGTCTAGCGGTGGCTCATTTGGAAAAATAACACCATCTACATCCCAAATAGGCGTGGAAGGATTAGTTAACGAAGTAGATGATTTAACAGATCCATTAAAACCTGCAACTTTGCCTCTTAAAGCTTTTGCTAGAGAGCCATGTATTGGATTAATATCTTCTCCATCAATATATGAAATGGCATATCCGCTTTTTTCAGGATCAATAATACCTCTGGAAGTTTCAATTTTTTTATTAGCCTTTTTTACTCTCTCTAAGGTTTTTCCCATGTTTGCTTTTACAACTACTTCATCAAGTTGGTTTTCTTTACGTACCATTTCAATGTTTAATACATTAGTTATGTCTTCAACAATTATTGAAGTGGTAGAAAAACCCAGATGACTGTATTGGATTATATCTCCACTATTTGCCTTTAAAGAGTAAGAGCCATTACTTTTGGTTTTTGTTCCAATAGATTTACCAACAATAGAAATATTTACATGTTGTAAAGGTGCTCCTAAATAGCTTACAATGCCTGTTATGCTTTGTTTTAAAGGTGTTGTGTTATTCTTTGAAGAAGTGTTGTTTGAAGCCAATAAATTTTCCTCAGGCATAGGTATGGCATCTTTTTCGTAATAGTTTTGGTTGCGATATTGTTCGGCCTTAGCTTCCTTTCTTTTTTCTATTTCTTCTGGGGAATCCATGGTGCGAACTATTACAACTGGTCCTCCCCAAAACATGGTTCCTGTACTACCAGTAACAACATAAACATCTAGGATTCTTGATAGATTAATAAATCTATCATCATTATAAAGTGTTCCATCAACATCAAATTTGGTTGGAATACCTCTGGAAACTTTCCACTTTAGTGCCTCGGAAAGACTTGAGTAGTTTTTACCAAGTTGATTACCTTTAAAATAAAGCACTTTTGTAGGTAATAACATTGGATTTATGTCTCCTTTTGCAGTTTTTACTTTTTTGTTATAATCGAATTCGGTAACAAAAGACTCACTTTTTGGTTTTGCTTTTATAACTACTTCATCTAATTTGTTAGTTTTTTGAACCATTTCAATATTCAGCACTTCGGTTACGTCTTCTACTATTATTGAAATGGTTGAAAGACCTATGTGAGTATATTTTATTATATCTCCAACAGTAGCCTCAATTGAATAAGCTCCGTTAATATTAGTTTTTGTGCCTGTAGATTTTCCAACAATAGTAATATTAACATTAGGGAGAGGTTTCTCTAAATGGCTAACAATACCATAGATAGTTTTATTTGTAGCTAAACTGCTCTGTCCTTCTATGGTGGTTATGTCTAGAAAAAGTATAAATACAAATAAAACATATTGTATTTGTTTAAAACTGTACACTTTCATAGCTGCTTGTAAGATGATTTATCTTACAAGATAATGAAAATATCTAAATGATTATGAGTGTGTTATGGTTTTTTGCTTGGGATAATTGTGTGAGGTACATTATTCATGTTCCAATCAATTACTAAGCCTTTTGCTATTGAGTCTGCAATGTCTTTTCCATACAAATGCTCTACTAAATAAAGTGCACCTTCAAAGCTTTTTGCTCCACCAGCTGAGGTGACATATTTTCCGTCATGTACAAAAAGCACATCTTTTCTAATATCTAAATCAGGAAAGGTTTCTCGCATTTTATCAATATCTTCAGGAAACGTCGTCGATACAGAATTGTTTAGTAACCCAGCTTTGGCAAGTACAAAAGCACCATCACAATGTGAGGTTACAAACATTGCATTTTTGTCTGCTTCTTTAACAAAGTTTATCATGGCTTCATCTTCTAGGTCGGTATCCAAATGATGTTCGGCACTTGGTACTACTAAAATGTCAATCTTTGGAAGTTCATCTTTTAGATAATTATAATCTGGTATGATACGCATTCCTTCAAAGGAAGTGATTGCATCATCAGTATTTGCAACCGTAAATACATTCATAGCTTTAATGCCCTCTCTAAAAATAGTATGCTGAAATATATCAAAAGGGGCAGTTAACTCTGTGTTATATGTCCCATCCATAATAAGGAAGGCCACATTATATCTATTAGGATCTAGTTTAGGAAATTGCTTTTCGACTTTTTGGGTTTCAACAGGCTGCTCCTCTTTTTTTACGGCAGAATTGCAACTAATTAATAATGCAATGCATAGAATAGATAAAATGTGTCTCATAGTGTTTTAGTTTATACGCCATGGCGGATTTTTTCGGTTATCGCCACCATAGAATAATATAATTTTGTTCTTGTCAGGATCTAATAAATGAGCTTCTCTCCAAAGCCATCGTTGATCCTCTGGTTCACTGGTAAATATAATACCTTTTGATTTTAATTTAGATACCAACCCATCCAGATTTTCGTCTTCAAAATAAAGTGTGATTCCATCTCCCTTTGGTAGTTCTTCAACTAAATGAATTGAAAGTGTCGCATCGCCATCAGGCAGCTCAAAACGTACGTATCGAGGAAAGGCTTCTACAATAAGTCTAAGCCCCAACTTTTTATAGAATTCTGTTGCTTTTTCAACATTAACTGAAGGTATAGTTACTTGATTTAAATTCATAATTATTGATATTTTTCTTTTTTTACAACTTGCATTAGATATACTAATATAAGTATACATACAACCATAAGAACCGTCATGATATTCCATGTAGTAGTGTATCCAAAATTATCAATCAATTGCATTCCAGAGTTATGTCCAAAAATATGAGAAAGACCAAATGTCATGCTGTATAAAGCCATAAACTCTCCTTGATTTCCTTTTTTAGCACGTTTTAAAGCAAAAGCATTTGAAAAAGGAAATGATATAATCTCACCAAATGTCATTAGTAGCATACCTATAACTAAAACTCCAACCCAACCTGTAAAATTCATTACAGCAAAACTTAAAGCAGTTAATACGCCGCCAAATAGTATAAGTCCTACCATAGAGAATTTAGTGTTTTCCAACCATTTTACTAATGGCATTTCGAAAACACAGATTAAAATACCATTCATAGCCAATAGTAATCCAATTTGATTTTCTGGTAAAGTGTAGACCTCTCGGTAGTATAAAGGAATGGTTGAAAAGTACTGCAAAAATGCAATACCAAAGAGTACCATTGAAATTAAAAAAACAATGTATGCGAAATCGCTGTAAGCTGATTTTGGATTCTCAACGGTTACTTCATCAAGTGTTTTGCTTTTTTTAGGGTGTAGTACAATTAATAATAGTAAACCGGCCAGTACACAGGTAATGCCATCTATCCAGAATAAACCCGAATAACTCATAGTAACAATAATAAGGCCACCTAAAGCAGGACCAGCCGAAAAACCTAAGTTAATGGCTAACCTAATTAAAGCGATAGATCGTGTTTTGTTTTCAGGCTTACTATAGGCACTTACGGCAACAAACATAGCAGGGCGAAAAGTGTCTGCCATGGTCATTAAAACAAAAATACCAAACATGAAATGATAGTACTCTGTTAATTGTTGCACCCATATAAATAATAATCCAGTTCCAATAAGACTAAGTACCATAACTTTGTAATAGCCAATTTTATCGGTAAGTTTTCCACCTATCCAAGAACCTACAAATCCGCCTAAGCCAAATACACTCATAATCCAGCCTACATCGCTCATAGAAAAGTTTAGATCTTCTTTTAGATATATAGATAAAAAAGGAACAACCATTGCTCCGGCTCTATTTATAAGTGTAATTAAAGACAGCCACCAAACTTCTCGTGAAAGGCCTTTAAAAGTGTTTAAGTAATTTGTGAATAGTGTTTTCATGTTTGATTGATTGTGTAAAAATAAAAAGTCCGACTGTGAAGTCGGACTCTTATATATTGTAATATCTTATATCTATATCATTGTAATATATAAAGCGTCCGACTTCTATTTTTAGAAGTGGTGTTCTGCTTACAAATATTGACTAGATATCTCATTTTCTGATTTTGAAGAACCAAAACTAGGGAAAATAATTGTAAGTTGTACTTTTGGATTGAAAAAAATATAAATGAGAAGAATTGTTATTTTATTATTCATTGGATCAATTATAGCTTGTGGAGGCGAAAAGAAATCTTTGATTGGGGAAACTGAGTTTCAGAAAAAAATGAATTCTGAATTTAAAGATGCTTCTATATCTCCACTTAAAAAGAAAGATTTAAAGAAATTTGAAGGCTTAGATTTTTTTAAATATGATTCGGTGTTTGTTGTTAAAGCCATATTGAAGCGAACTCCGGAAAGTGAATTTTTTAAAATGCGAACTACTACCGATCGTGTTTCAGAAGAACGTGTTTTTGGCGTTGTAACGTTCAACCTTAATGGAGAAAACTTTAACCTTAATATATATCAAGGAAAAGAAAACATGGAAACAATAGGGTTGGAAGATTATTTGTTTCTGCCATTTATTGATGATACTAATGGAGTGACAACTTATGGCGGCGGACGCTATATCGATTTAAGAATTCCAGAGGGCGATACTATGGTAATTGATTTTAATTCGGCATATAATCCTTACTGTGCGTATAATGAAAAATACTCTTGCCCAATAGTGCCACGAGAAAATTATTTAGCTACTGAAGTTAAAGCAGGTGTAAAGGCGTTTAAAAAACACTAAAAGCTTTTCACTAAAAACAACCCAAGGAAAACAGCTAAAAAACCAACTATAAAACTACCAATGGTGTAAAAAGCAAAACTTGTAAAGTCTCCTGCTTTTAAAAAAACATGATTCTCATAAGCAAAGGTAGAGAAGGTTGTAAAACCACCACAAAAACCAGTGGCTAGTAATAGGGTTTGATTTTGAGTTAATGAGTCGTTTTTGGCCGCAAAACCTAAAATAATACCAATAAGTAAGCTTCCTAATATGTTAGCAGCAAAAGTTCCCCAGGGAATTCCTGTTTCGGTACTATTTAAATATTTACCAATAATAAAACGTAGTACGCTTCCAAAGCCACCACCTACAAACACAAGTAAAAGTTGTTTCATTTAATAATTAATCTTTTAGGGGAATATAGATTTCAGTAATCCAATTAGCTGGATTTGGAAAATCTCCAGGATCATTCGTGTAAATTTCAAAAGGTTTTTCTGTAGATTGTTCTAAATTGTTATTTGCTAGATGTTTCATAGCAGCTTGCCACGCTTTAGGTAAATTGGTGTAATTTCCTTTTAGAGTCGTTTTTAAAACCTTTTGCTTTGGTTGGTAACCACATTGTATATCACTATTTCCGGTAATGGTTATTTTTTCGGTAACAGGAATTGCATTACTCATGATAACTGTGCTGTTTTCAAAATTCATATCATGATAAATGGTAAAAGGCATTCCATTCATTGCAATATTGTGTTGCCCCATATACATACCAATAGCGCCATATTGCTGCCCCATAGTTTGGCTTATATTACTATTGTTAGCATTAGTGGTTTTGTATAGATAGAATCCGCCGCCATGTTCTGTAACACCATTAATTGCTACCTCGTATTTAGACATGCTTTCTATAATTAAACTATCTAATTTTTCTAGACCGCGCTCGTAATCTGGTCCTATCATGTTATCCATTCCTCCATTAAATAGTGCGAAGAATTTTAGTAAGAACGGAACATTATCACTTTTCATACCCCAGGTAACATTCGTCCCTTTTTCGGTTTTATCAAATTTCCAGTAGACATTTGAAGGTGGAAAATTTTCAAATTGCATTTCTTGAGATATAGAATCGTAAGGGCTTGCCATTAAGGTTTTCATAGTGCCAATACCATCTTTTCCTTCCCAGGAATAAGAACCGCCTATACCGCTGGTTTGTTCAGGGTATGTTATTTTAATGGTTGGTTCTCTTTCTATCCAGGGTGACCAGGATTCCCAATTTTTAAAATCATTTACATTGTTAAATATAACTGCTGCAGGAGCATTTATAGTTCGAGTTCTTGTAATATCATAATTATTTGGTTGAACAGCAACGTAAGTACAGGAACCAATTATTATAATTAGTAGAATGATGATGATATATTTTGCAGCTTTCACGATGGTGTTGTTTTAGTATGTAACCAAAGATACTAAAATATGAAAGGAATGTCTTGTTGGAAATTTGGTGGTGTAAAATAGTATTAGCCTCCCAAGCCAAATTTAATAGCCACAATCATTAATAAAAAAGCAATAAAAGCAAGTAGCACCCAAGCACTTCCTTTAAAGTAACGTTTATGAAGTTTAAGATCTTTTCTGTACGCAAAAACCATAACAATAATAAATGCGATTGCGAATAATATTCCGAAGATGATTTGACCTTTACTAAACATAATTTTTTAAATTTATGCGAAATTAATGTAATAAAGATGAAGAAAAAAATTGATGCAGTAAAAGCGTTTCATGAAGCGTTTAAAATAGGGTATTTAGAAGAGCCAAAAGCTGATTTGGGCACAGAAAAGAACATGCTTCGCTATAAGTTGATGCGTGAAGAGAATGAGGAATATCTTGATGCTGCCAATGATAATGACCTTGTTGAGGTAGCTGATGCTTTGGGAGATATGTTGTATATATTATGTGGAACCATTATAGAGCACGGGTTACAATACAAAATTGAAGAGGTATTTGATGAGATACAGCGAAGTAATATGAGTAAGCTTGGAGCCGATGGACAACCAATTTACCGTGAAGATGGCAAGGTGTTAAAGGGGCCAAATTACTTTAAGCCACATATTCAGGAAATATTAGAGAAATAAAAAAGAGAAGCGATATGCTTCTCTTTTTTTTATTGAACTTTCATTCTCCAACCAAAAGGGTCGTCTGCCTTATTGGTTTGAATATCTGTGATTCGTTTTTTAAGACGCGCCGCATATGTGCTATCTAATTCCGGTAGGTCGTAATCATTATCTTTAAAACCGAACCCTGAAATTGGTGAAATTACCGCTGCTGTTCCAGCACCAAACATTTCTTTTAGAGTGCCATTTTTCGCAGCTTCTACAACTTCAGTCACTTTTATTTTTCTTACTTCTACATCAATGCCTTCGTCTTTAGCAATATCAATAATACTTTTACGAGTAATTCCATCGAGAATTCTATCACTTGTAGGGCCAGTAATTAACGTGTCGTTTATTCGTATAAAAATGTTCATTGCACCAGCCTCCTCAATATATTCATGCGTGGTGTCATCTGTCCAGATAACTTGCTGATAACCTTTTTCTACTGCCAGTTGAGTTGGGTAGAATTGTCCTGCATAATTTCCTCCAGCTTTAGCAAATCCTACTCCACCATTTGCAGAACGCGAGTATTTTTCTTCAATTAAAACCTTAACTTTTCCAGAAAAATAAGCTCCAGAAGGTGCGCATGCAATTATGAATTTATAAGCATCAGCGGGTGATGCATGAAATCCTTCTCCAGATGCAAACATAAATGGCCTGATGTATAGTGAACTTCCATCTTTGCTAGGAATCCAATCTTTATCCAGTTGTAACAGTGTTTTAAGTCCATCCATAAAATAAGCTTCTGGTAATTCTGGAATGGCTAAACGCTTAGCAGAAATATTAAGACGTTTAAAATTTTCTAACGGACGAAAAAGCCAAATGTTTTTATCTGCATCTTTATACGCTTTCATGCCTTCAAAAATAGACTGACCGTAATGAAAAATTTTAGCAGAAGGGTCTAAAGTAATAGGTTGGTAAGGCATTATTTCTGGTTCTTGCCATTTTCCATTTTTATAATTGCATACTAACATGTGGTCTGCGAAAACACTCCCAAAACTTAAATTATCAAAATCTACTTCATTAATCTTAGATTGTGCAACTTTAGTGATTTTTATGTTGCACTTCGGCTCATTTATCATAACATGAATTTTATGACACAAAACTACGGAAATTAGATATGATAAAAAATAGATTTTTAACATAAAACACATATCTTTAAGGCACTAAAAATCAAAATTACAAACACTACAACCATGAAAAATTATTTTGCACTTTTTTTAATTTTAGCCTTAACTTTTTCTTGTAAAAATGAACAAAAAAAAGCTGCTGAGGAAGTTGCTGAAGAAGCCTTAGCATATGCGTCTTTTGGAGATGAAATTAAAGCTGATGGTGCTATATCTGCCTCAGAGATGTATGCTAAATACCAAGCATTAAAAACTGGAGATACTATTACAACAAAAGTATCGGCAAAGATCAATGAAGTTTGTTCTAAAAAAGGATGTTGGATGAAACTAGATCTTGGAAATGAAGAAGAAGTGATGGTTAGATTTAAGGACTACGGTTTCTTTATGCCATTAAATGCTGAGGGTGATGTTATTATTAATGGAAAAGCTTTTGTTACTGAAACATCTGTAGATGAGCTACGCCATTATGCTGAAGATGCTGGAAAAACAAAAGAAGAAATTGAAGCCATTACAGAGCCAGAGCGAACTTATGCTTTTGAAGCTGATGGCGTTTTATTAAAGCAATAATATGCATTATAGATTGTTTTTTATAAGCCTGTTAGTAATTGTTCTAACAGGCTGTAATAGTTCTACAAATAAAGATGTAGTTGTAGAAAATGAAGAGACTCCCAATAAGGAGTTAATAATGGTTGAACCATCCGAAATGGCTAACCTTATGAATGAAATGTATGCTTTTAATGAGGCGATCAAACAACAAATACTAAATGGCGAGTTAAATACTAGCTATTCTACTCGTTTCGATAATATACATTCTGCAGTATTGACTGATCCTTCAGATAGAGATTTAAATTTTGAATCGTTTTCTAAATTATTTATTGAAAGCCAAAAAGCACTTTTTGAAGCGCCAAAAGAAGAGTTGGTTATGCGTTATAATAATGCAATTAATGCCTGTATTTCTTGTCATAATGTTAAGTGCTCCGGACCAATACCAAGAATAAAAAAATTACTAATTAAGTAGTTTTGAAACGAAAGGTTATTACTACAGCCGATGGCTCAAAAACTATCCATATAGAAGACTGGAATGAACAGTATCATTCTAAGCATGGTGCTATTAATGAAGCATTACATGTATTTATAGATGCTGGATTAAAACATTTTTATAAACTTCATGATCAGTCAGAAATTTCAATTTTAGAAATTGGATTTGGAACTGGATTAAATGCATTTTTAACGGCTATAGAAGCAAAAAAAATGGCGCTAAAAGTTAATTATGTTGGTGTTGAAGCATTTCCAGTTTCGGATATCGAGATCAAAGCGTTAAATTATCCAGAACTTGTAGGTAAATCGTTTGAGGCTATATTTAAAGACATTCATGCTACTCCATGGGAAAAACCGAATATAATTTCTGAAAATTTTACACTAACAAAACGAAAACAGTTTTTTAAGAATATTCAAGATAACGAGTGTTACGATCTTATTTATTTTGATGCTTTTGGAGCCAGAGTACAACCAGAGTTATGGACAAAGCAAATTTTCAAAATAATGTATAAGGCACTTAAGCCAAATGGTGTACTGGTAACTTACGCAGCAATTGGTAAAGTTAAACGTGCAATGCTAGAGTTAGGCTTTGCTGTCGAGCGACTTCCTGGACCTCCTGGAAAGCGACATATGTTAAGAGCTACAGTTTAATAGCCATATATTCTAGTAATTTACTGTTAAACCTAACTTAATTTACTATGCTAAACCCTGTTAATTGATTAACTTTAAATATGCAGCGTATTTTAATTACAGGAGCTACGGGTTTAGTGGGGCAAGAGATTGTTCGGCAATGTCATGCGCAAAATATAGCTGTAAACTATTTGTCAACTCGAATTTCTAAATTAGAAAATAAAGAGAATTATAAAGGGTATTATTGGAATCCAGCCACAAATGAAATTGATGTAAAGTGTTTTGAAGGTACCCAGGTAATTATAAACTTAGCGGGAGTTACAGTTTCTAAGCGGTGGTCAAAAAAATATAAGCAAGCTATACTGGATAGTAGAACACAATCTTTAGAATTATTGTATTCAACTATAAAGAAAAACAACATTCCTATAAATAGTCTTATTTCTGCAAGTGGTATAAGTATATACCCTAGTTCACGTACCAACTATTATGATGAAACCTTTTCTGAGACTGATGATAGTTTTTTGGCAAAAGTAACTGCACAATGGGAAACAAAAGCATTGAAATTTGAAACACTGAAAATTAACGTCGCATTGTTGCGTATAGGTTTAGTACTGTCTAACTTAGGAGGAGCATTGCCAAAACTATTAAAACCAATTAAGAGTTTTGTTGGAGCACCTTTGGGTAAAGGTGGTCAATGGCAATCTTGGATCCATATTGAGGACCTTGCGGGAATATTTTTGCACTTAGCAAATAATAATCGTTCAGGAGTTTTTAATGCAGTTGCTCCGAATCCTGTTAAGCAAAGGGAATTAACTAGAGCTATTGCTAAAATTAGTAATCGACCAATTATATTTCCTAATGTTCCTTCATTTATTCTTAAAATTTTACTTGGAGAAATGAGTGTTTTAGTGCTTGATAGCCAAAGGGTAAGTTCAAAGAAAATAGAGAGTTTAGACTTTCAGTTTAAATATCATCATTTAGAACCAGCATTAATAAATCTTTTAAAAGACTAATTAATTAGGAGGTGACTAGCTCATCAAAGAGGCGTTTAACTTGCAGATCTCCAAAGCCATAAATACTTTCGCGTTTGCAAAATTCTCTAAAAACAGGGCCAAATTGATCTGTATTTAAGTCATTCATTATTTGTAATAGTACTTGTTTAGGTCTACCAACATAATTACTTGTAGGGATGCGTTGAATATGTGCTTCAACAGCTTTTAGAATAAATGGATAACATATTTCAAGATCTTTAGCGATCTGCATCATAGAATCAATGTCGTTGTTTTGATATGATATCCATAAGGAAACCAGATCTTTTTGATGTTTTAATTCTACTTTGTTTTCGTAGAGCTCGAATAATTCATCAGCATCAAATCCTCCAAAACCATAAGAAGTATGCACCAGAGGTCTAACAAGAAATAATTTGTTGTTTTTTTTGTGTTCATTTAAATAGTAAATGGTAAACCACATATTTACTTGACAAAATAGATCATCTTCAAACCAAAGAATAATTTCAGCCTCTTCAGGAATCGATTTAATTTTCTCAAATTCGGTAACAGTCTTTTGATAGTATTCCTGCTTTGTGCAATCTCCATAATTGCTAGTAATAAATTGAGAGCGAGCTGCAAAAATATCATCAATAGTTTGCCCTTTAACATCTCCATCTACCATACATTCTCTGGCAATAATTATAGACCCTTCTATTTTTTTTGGAAATTGTTGTTTTAAGGCATCGCCGTTTAAAATGTGATATTGAAGCATTTATGCTGAATTTTGTTTAGGCGAATATACCAACTTTGTTGTAAAAAAAATATACGTAGAACTACGTATAAAGATTTAAAAAAAGAAAGCCTCACTCTTGTGAGGCTTTCAGTTGGATTAAAACAATTGACCTAATTTTCCTTTTTCTTGTAGTCTAATTTTGGTCCATTGCACATATGCGATGTGTTAGAACTCTCTGTTTTAGACGAGAATTTTAGCACTTCTTTCAAATTATTTGAACAATTTTTAATAATTGGATTTAACTCACTGTATGTGAACACTATATGTTTTTCATTTTTATAGGTCATATAGTTGTAAGTTCCTGTTAAAATCCAGCTTTCTGTATTGGTGGTTCTTGTTTTAGTAAACAAGCTGTCTTCATAAATTGTATAAAATTCTTGAAAAGCCATATCGTTCCCTGTTGTGCTGGTTTGATTTTGACTTCCTGTAATTCTAACAAGCTCCCAGGTTTCAATGTGCTTTTCGTTTAAATCTACATTATCTGTGGTGCATGCATTAAATACTGTAGCTATTGCAGCTAGTAATAAGGTTTTTTTCATTTTAAGTTACATATAGTTTTGTATCTCAAAATTACAGTTAAGCTTAAAGTTGTAAATTAAACTAAGGTTATGTGTAAATTAAAAAAGCTACTCATTTTTGAGTAGCTTTTTTAGAATTAAAGATTTCTTAATATTAAGATTTTGTTGCCTTAACAGTGATTTGAAGCTCTATGTCATCATTAATAAACTTATCTCCCAAATTATCGAAAAATGATTTCGATCCATATTTCACATCCCATTTAGATCTGTCTATAGTAAAGGTTTCGCTAGTAATAGTATAGGTATTTCCATCTTCAGATAATGTTACAGGAAATGTGACATTATTTTTCTTGTCTTTTAAGGTTAGATTGCCAGAAAGCATCATTTTACCTTCATTTTCAGCAATACCAGTGACCTCAAATGAAGCCGATGGAAATTTTTCTACATCAAAAAAATCAGCACTTTTTAAGTGACCAACTAATTTAGCGTTCATTTCGTTGTCTGCAGGCATATCTAGGTCTACGATAGAATTCATATCTATTAAAAACGCCCCGCTTTCTATAGATCCATTATTTACAGTAAAAACTCCAGATTCCAGATTTATAGTCCCGTTATGTTTTCCTGTTGGTTTAAAGCCAGTCCATGAAATTGTTGATTCTCCAGTATTAACCATATATTTCACAGAGCTCGATTTTGCTTCGGTAGCTTCCTCAGCAGCTTTTGTTTCAGCCTCTTCAGCCTTATTTTTACAACTTATAATTACAGAACTTACCATAAGTACTGTAAATAGATTAAAAACGAATTTTTTCATGTGAATTGTTTTAGTGTTTATGATAATCCCTAAGTTATTAAAAAATAGAAAATAATTCGTGACATTTTGACATTTTAATAATAATGGCAGTACTTTTGCCAACCACATAAGTGTAATGATTTTTTAATATAGAACTTAGTGTATAACAACATGAGTAAGAAAAGTAAAAAAGAAGAATTAACAGAAGAGCAAGTAGATACACAGCAAGAGGCACAACAGGAAGAGGTGGTCGAACAAACTGTAGAAGAGCAATTGCAGGAAGAGTTACGTGCAGAAAAAGATAAGTTTTTACGTTTATTTGCTGAATTTGAAAATTATAAAAGAAGAACTTCTAAAGAACGAATAGAGCTGTTTAAAACAGCAAGCGAAGATGTTATGGTGTCACTTTTGCCAGTGCTAGATGATTTTGATAGAGCGTATTTAGAAATTTCTAAGACCAAAGAAAAAGAACTTTTAAAAGGTGTAGAACTAATTAATAATAAACTACGTAGCACATTAGAGCAAAAGGGGTTGTCGCAAATTAAGGTCGAGCAAGGAGAAACTTTTAATGCAGATGATCACGAGGCAGTAACGCAAATTCCTGCACCTAGTGATGATATGAAAGGTAAAATTATTGATGTAATTGAAAAAGGATATGTTTTAGGTGAAAAGGTAATTCGTTTCCCTAAAGTAGTTATCGGACAATAAACACATGGCAAAGCAAGATTATTACGAAGTACTTGGTTTAAGTAAAGGAGCAACAGCTGCCGAAATTAAAAAGGCTTATAGAAAGCAAGCTTTGAAATATCATCCAGATAAAAATCCTGATGATAAAGAGGCAGAAGAGAAGTTTAAACTTGCAGCTGAGGCTTATGAAGTATTGAGTGACCCAGATAAGAAAGCACGCTACGACCAATTTGGTCATCAAGCATTTGAAGGCGCTGGAGGATTTGGCGGTGGTGGTATGAATATGGACGACATATTTAGCCAGTTTGGAGACATATTTGGAGGTGCCTTTGGTGGTGGATTTTCAGGATTTGGCGGTTCTCGTCAAAGGGTAGTAAAAGGAAGTAATTTACGTATTAGAGTAAAATTAACTTTAGAAGAGATCGCCAACGGTGTTGAAAAGAAGGTTAAAGTAAAACGTAAAAAACAAGCTCCTGGAACAACTTATAAAACCTGTGGTACTTGTAACGGAAGTGGACAAGTAACAAGAGTTACTAATACTATTTTAGGGCGCATGCAAACCTCGGCACCATGTAATGTTTGTGGAGGTGCAGGGCAAACTATTGATAAAAAACCGGCTGGAGCAGATAATCAGGGAATGATTGTTTCCGAAGAAACGGTGTCAATAAAAATTCCTGCAGGTGTGGTAGATGGAATGCAACTAAAGGTAGCTAGTAAAGGAAATGAAGCTCCAGGGAATGGTATTTCTGGGGATTTATTAGTTGCTATTTCAGAGGAGGAACATCCAACGCTACAACGTGAGGGTGATAATTTACATTACGATTTGTATATAAGTTACCCTGATGCTGTATTAGGAACTTCTAAGGAAATAGATACAGTAACTGGTAAAGTACGTATTAAAGTTGAAGCTGGTGTACAGTCTGGTAAGATATTGCGTTTAAGAGGAAAAGGTATTCCAAGTATAAACGGTTATGGTAAAGGTGATTTACTTGTGCATGTAAATGTTTGGACACCAAAAACGCTAAATAAACAGCAAAAGGAATTTTTTGAAAATATGAGAAATGATGAACATTTCGAACCTAAACCAGAGAGTACAGATCGTTCATTCTTTGAAAAGGTTAAAGATATGTTTTCTTAACATATGTTAATTTTAGAAGGTATGTTTTGTGACTTATTTCTTTCGTTAGCCCTTATAATTGAAGATAATTTTCTATTTTAAGAATTATTTAAGAAAAAACAGTATATTTGGATTACCACTAACTCAAGTTGGTGGTAATTTTTCTTTTTCATAGCAATTTTTCCCATCCTTATTTTTAAGGGTGGGTTTTGTTTTATGACAATTCTATTTTTAAAATAAGTAAATTGCTGTAACATTTAATACCTTTAGCACACTTATTTAAAACACTAAAATCATCTAAATGAATAATTTGTTAGTGGCCGATACGGTCTCTAAAAGTTTTGGAAATTTTAAAGCATTGAACAATGTTTCAATTGAAGTTCCGAAGGGCAGTATTTTTGGATTATTAGGACCTAACGGTGCTGGTAAAACCACCTTAATAAGAGTTATTAATCAAATAACAATGCCAGATACAGGTAGCGTACTGTTAGATGGAGAAGCTTTAAAACCACAGCATATTAAAGATATTGGTTATTTGCCAGAAGAACGAGGACTTTATAAGTCTATGAAGGTTGGAGAACAGGCATTATATCTAGCTCAGCTTAAAGGAATGAGCAAGTCTGAAGCAAAACAACGCTTAAAATATTGGTTTGAAAAGTTAGAAATTGGCGATTGGTGGAACAAGAAAATTCAAGAGCTTTCAAAAGGGATGGCTCAAAAAATTCAGTTTGTGGTAACTGTATTGCATCGTCCAAAATTATTAATTTTTGATGAGCCTTTTTCTGGGTTCGATCCAATAAACGCTAACTTAATTAAGGATGAGATTTTACAATTAAGAGAAGAAGGAGCAACGGTAATATTTTCAACACATCGTATGGAGTCGGTTGAAGAATTATGCGATCATATCGCGTTAATACATAAATCCAATAAAATATTAGACGGAAAACTACAGGACATTAAACGTCAATACAAAACCAATACTTTTGAGGTTGGTTTGGTAACCGAAAATGAAACAGAGTTAACAAAGATAATTAACGCTAAATTTGAGACTACACCAGCAGATTTTAAATCGTTGAATGATGATTTAAAACTCAATATAAAATTAAAGGATTCGGAAACTTCAAACGATCTATTGTCGTTTTTAACAAGTAAGGCACAAGTAAATCATTTTAATGAATTAGTGCCATCAGCCAATGATATTTTTATTCAAACTGTTAAGAATAGCTAATTATGAATCATTTACCACTAATAATAAAACGCGAGTACTTAACAAAGGTTAAAAATAAATCATTCATTATTATGACCATTTTAAGTCCTTTGATAATGATAGCGCTTATAGCTGTAGTAGCCTACTTGTCGCAACTTAATAATAATAAGGAACGAACCATTTCAATATTGGATGAGTCTGGTTTAGTAGAAAAAATATTTACGAGTACCGATAATACAAAATACATTGTATTGAATAATATTTCGCTAGATGAAGCGAAACAACAAGTAGAAGAGAAAGAAGAGTATGGATTGCTTCATATTGCTAGTGGAAATGGTATTGATGAAGTTTCTAAAAGTATAAAGTTTTACTCTAAGGACACTCCATCTATTACTGTTATAGAAAGTTTGGAAAGTAAACTGGAAAAAGAGCTTAAAGACCAGAAATTAGTAGAAGAAGGCGTTGATGTAGAAAAACTTAAATCTACAAGAGTGTCAATTGATATTGCTCAAGAGAGCTTTTTAGGTGAAAGAACATCAAAAGCAGGTAATATTATGAAGCTTGTATTTGGTGGAGCAGCAGGATATTTGCTGTTTATGTTTATTATTATATATGGTAATATGATAATGCGAAGCGTCATTGAAGAAAAAACCAGTAGAATTATTGAGGTTATTATTTCTTCGGTTAAACCAGTACAATTAATGCTTGGGAAAATTATTGGAACATCACTGGCAGGAATTACGCAGTTTTTAATTTGGATGATTTTAGGAGGAATTTTGCTTACCTCATTATCAATGATATTTAATATTGATTTAGCGCAAATGCAAACGCCTCAACAAGAGCTAATGCAACAAGCAATAGAATCTCCCGATTTTAATGATAAGGTACAGTTAATTTTTAATGAGTTTAGAAGTTTGCCAATTCTAAACTTAATTATAGCATTTATTCTATTTTTTGTTGGAGGTTACTTATTATATAGTTCACTATATGCAGCTATTGGAGCTGCAGTAGATAATGAAACAGACACACAGCAATTCATGATGCCAATTTTAATGCCTCTTATATTAGCTGTTTATGTTGGGATCTTTACAGTTATAGAAGATCCTCATGGTACCGTTTCAACAGTATTTTCTTTTATACCTTTTACATCTCCAGTAGTTATGCTTATGCGTATTCCTTTTGGTGTCCCAATTTGGCAGCAAATAGTTTCTGTCTTGTTATTAATTGGTACCTTTATGTTTACTGTATGGTTTGCTGCTAAAATATATCGTGTAGGGATATTAATGTATGGTAAAAAACCAAGCTATAAAGAATTATATAAATGGTTAAGGTATTAATATGGAAGAACTTGTCAAGTTTTTAAATAAAAATATCATCACTTTTGGAGAAGATGGTCATATCTCTCCTAAGATGATACTTATAATAATTGTTGTTTTTATTATAACATCAATTTTACTAAAAGGAATAAAAAAACTTGTAACACGAAAACTACCTGAAGAAGACAAACTAAAGTTTACATCTGTATTTTCTTTTACGCGTTACTTCATTTATCTAGTTGTAATTTTAATCGCCATGCAAAACATGGGAATTAATGTTACTGCAATTTTTGCAGCATCAGCAGCTCTATTGGTAGGTGTTGGTCTAGCTTTACAAACCTTTTTTCAAGATATTATTTCCGGAATATTTATTTTGGTCGATCAATCTGTTCATGTTGGTGATATTATAGAAATAGATGGAAAAGTAGGTAGGGTTGAAGAAATTAAACTTCGAACCACAAGGGCGGTAACTATTGATAATAAAGTTTTGGTTATTCCTAATCACAAGTATTTAACATCGATACTTTATAACTGGACTGAAAACGGCACCAAAACAAGAGAGAGTGTTATGGTTGGTGTAGCATATGGCACAGATGTTGATT
This sequence comes from Flavobacteriaceae bacterium, assembly GCA_030148025.1. Classification (GTDB taxonomy): domain Bacteria; phylum Bacteroidota; class Bacteroidia; order Flavobacteriales; family Flavobacteriaceae; genus JASBUG01. The sequence continues at coordinate 56,290 of JASBUG010000031.1, forward strand.
TAGTAAAACAGTTATTATTGGAAGTTGCTAATAATCATTCAAGTGTATTAAAAAAACCAGAGCCAATTGTATTGTTTATGAATTTTGGAGATAGTTCGCTCGATTTTAAATTGGTATTTACGCTTAATAATAGTTTTGAAGCTGTCGTACCACAAAGCGATATTCGTTTTGAAATAAATAGAGTATTTAAAGAACATAATATTAGTATACCATTTCCGCAAAGAGATGTGCATTTGTATAACAAATAAGAAAAAACTTTATGCCACAAATATTAGTAATAGAAGACGAAGCAGCAATTAGAAGGGTGCTTGTTAAAATTTTATCTGAAGAAAATGATTCTTACCAAGTTGAAGAAGCTGAAGATGGGTTGTTAGGTATAGAAAAGATAAAAAAGGAGGACTTTGATTTGGTGTTATGCGATATTAAAATGCCAAAGATGGATGGTGTTGAGGTATTGGAGGCAATTAAAAAAATAAAACCAGAAATTCCTGTAGTTATGATATCTGGACATGGCGACCTAGATACAGCAGTAAATACAATGCGATTAGGAGCTTTTGATTATATATCTAAACCACCAGATTTAAATCGCTTATTGAATACGGTTAGAAATGCACTGGACAGAAAGGAATTGGTTGTTGAGAATAAGCTTTTAAAGAAAAAAGTTAGTAAGAACTATGAAATGGTTGGTGAGAGCAAGGAAATTGCTCAAATTAAGGAGATGATAGAAAAAGTTGCGCCAACAGATGCACGAGTTTTAATTACTGGACCTAATGGAACAGGTAAAGAACTGGTAGCGCATTGGTTACATCAAAAAAGTGAACGCTCAAAAGGCCCAATGATAGAAGTGAATTGTGCTGCAATACCAAGTGAACTTATTGAAAGTGAATTGTTTGGTCATGTTAAAGGAGCATTTACCAGTGCCAATAAAGATCGTGCTGGAAAATTTGAAGCAGCTAACGGAGGAACTATTTTTCTTGATGAAATTGGAGATATGAGCCTATCTGCACAGGCCAAAGTTTTGAGAGCTTTGCAAGAAAGTAGAATACAACGTGTTGGAAGTGATAAAGATATTAAGGTAAATGTTAGGGTTGTAGCAGCAACCAATAAGGATCTTAAAAAGGAAATTGCAGACGGAAAATTTAGAGAAGATCTATATCATAGACTAGCAGTTATTTTAATTAAAGTCCCTGCCTTAAACGATAGACGTAGTGATATTCCTTTATTAATAGATTATTTTTCTGGAAAAATAGCCAGAGAACAAGGTATAACTAAAAAATCGTTTTCATCTAAAGCCATTAAATTACTTCAGGAATATGATTGGACAGGAAATATCAGGGAGCTACGAAATGTTATAGAACGCTTAATAATATTAGGAGAAACCGAAGTAAGCGAAGCTGATGTGAAAATGTTTGCTAGCAAATAAATAAAAAAAACTGCCATAGGCAGTTTTTTTTATTTATTACAATCACTTAGTTTTTCTAAATAATTTGAGGTGACATTTTTGATTAATGTCAAGTAGTGTGTTTTAATAGATTTAATATCCTTTTTTAAAAAGGCATTCTTATCATGTTCAACTTGAGCAATTTCAGAGCTGCAATCACAGGCATCTAAAATATCATTGAATGCTTTAATATTTGCAGATAGGGCAGATTCATTTTTTTCAATTAGTTGTTCTTTTTTAATAAGTAAACCCTTTGCTTCTTTTTCGGCAAGTTTTTGTTTTAATTGAGCTTCTTTTAGTTTTAATTCAATTTGTTGCTGTTCTAGCTTTAAACGTTCATGTTCTAACTCAGCTAATGCTTCATCTTCAACACTTAATTTGGTGCATATCTCAAGTTCGTTAATAACATCTTTTGCAATATCTCTAGCTCGTTTTACGTAAAAACGACCATCTTCATAAGTTTTAATAGTTTCAACTTTTTTTAGTAACGCATGCGCGTCATAAGCGTAGTTGTATGAAGCTTCGCAACCACAGTCATTTAATGTTTTTTTAGCTCTTTCAAAAGCTTCAAAAGAGCGCTGAGAATAGTGCTTTAAATGAGTGATGTTATTTGCTTCGTAAGCAGATTTAACATGTGAATATGCATAAATTACATCAGAGTGTGCATCAGCACAATTAGGTTGAGCATGCAATTGTAACCCTGCAAAAAATAGTAATAAATAAACGTAGTTTTTTTTCATGGTATTTGGGTTAATATGTTAAGTAGGTAGAACTAAAGTAGTAAAAAAATACAATTTATCGGATTTTTTAAGCTTTTTATCGATGAAATGCAGTTTCGTAATACACTTGTAATGAGTGTTATAGAGTTTGAACTAGTAATCTATAACCAGCAAAATAGACGTATTCGGGAACATTTTTGCTAGAAATCTTCAGTATATTTAACAAAATTTCGTTTATGAAAACTATTAACATTGAAAATTTTAAAGTTGCTGAAAATATTAGCTTAAAAAATAGACCAACAACTTACTATCTTGGAGCAGAGGATGACGATGTAGAAAAGGAATTAAGAAAAGTTAGAAAAAAATTAGGGAAGCTTCAGGATACCATGTATGCGCATGGTAAATATGCAGTTTTAATTTGTATTCAGGGAATGGATACAGCTGGTAAAGACAGTATGATTCGAGAAGTGTTTAAAGACTTTAATACTCGTGGAATAGTAGTACATAGTTTTAAGGTGCCAACGCCTAAAGAATTAGCACACGATTATATTTGGAGACACTATATAGCTTTACCAGAAAGAGGTAAATTTGGTATTTTTAACCGTACGCATTATGAAAATGTTCTTGTTACGAGAGTACATCCCGAATATATTTTAGGAGAAAACATCCCAACCGTAAATTCTATTGATGATATAAATGATGAGTTTTGGAATAAAAGGTTTGAACAAATCAACAATTTTGAAAAGCATATTTCTGAGAATGGGACTATTATATTTAAGTTCTTTTTAAACCTGTCTAAAGAAGAGCAAAAAAATAGATTACTTAGAAGGTTATATAAACAGGAAAAGAATTGGAAATTTTCTCCAGGAGATCTAAAAGAGCGTAAATTATGGGATAAATACCAAGAATGTTACGAAGATGCTATAAATAGAACATCTAAAATGCATGCACCTTGGTATACTATACCAGCAGATAATAAACCTACTGCTAGATATATTGTTGCAAAAATATTGTTTGAAACACTAAGTACTTACAAGGATATTGTTGAACCTGAGTTGGATGAGGATATCAAAGCGAATATAGAATTGTATAAAAAACAACTGGAAAGTGAATAGTGAATTAAACGTTTTTAAAAAATTAATGTCTTACTAAATAGAAATAGTGTCTTTTTGTAGGTGATTTTTTAGTTCAAGACAATTATTTTGGTAATATTTTTAAATCCGACGTAAGTCGGATTTTTTTATGATTTCTTTTTCAAGTAGAAATTTGAGAAGTAGTATATTTAAAACTTAAAACTATCAACAATGAAGCAAATACTTTTTTTATTGACCTTAAGTCTTTCTATTGTGTCTTTTGGGCAAACAGATGAAGAAACTATAAAAAGAATTTATGACAATTCTTTAACAAATGGGAAAAGTTATGAATGGCTGAATTACTTATCTAATCAAATTGGAGGACGCTTATCAGGATCATTAAATGCTGAAAGAGCCGTTCAATGGACCAAAGAAGAATTAGAAAAATTAGGACTTGATAAAGTTTGGCTTCAACCAGTAATGGTGCCTAAGTGGGTTAGAGGAAATCCAGAGTATGCTTATATAGAAACAGAACCAGGAAAAGTTACCACAGTCAATATTTGTGCATTGGGAGGATCTGTAGCGACACCAGCTTTAGGAACGAAAGCGAAAGTAATTGAGGTACAAGGGATAGAGGAATTGGAAGCGCTAGGGCGCGAAAAGATAGAAGGTAAAATAGTGTTCTTTAACAGACCAATGCAAGCTACACTTATCAATACATTTGAGTCGTATGGAGGTTGTGTAAACCAACGATATGCTGGAGCGATGGAAGCTGGTAAATATGGAGCAGTAGGAACGATTGTTCGTTCTATGAATTTACGTTTGGATGATTATCCACATACAGGAAGCATGAGTTATGGAGATACACCAGTTAACGAAAGAATTCCTTCTGCAGCAATAAGCACGAATGATGCCGAGTTATTAAGTAGTCTTTTAAAACTGAATAATGATATTGAATTTTACTTTAAGCAAAGCTGTAGACAATTAAAAGATGTATTATCACATAATGTTATTGGGCAAATTACCGGAAGTGAGTTTCCTAATGAGTTTATAACAGTAGGAGGACATTTAGATTCTTGGGATCTAGGAGATGGTTCGCATGACGATGGTGCTGGTTGCGTGCAATCTATGGACGTTTTAAGATTGTTAAAAGAATCTGGTATCAAACCTAAGAGGAGCATTAGGGTTGTATTATTTATGAACGAAGAGAATGGTTTGCGAGGTGGAAATAAATATGCAGAAGTGGCAAAGCAAAAAGGAGAAAATCACATATTTGCTCTAGAAAGTGATTCGGGAGGATTTACACCAAGAGGTTTTTCGTTTGATTGTAGTGATGCAGATTTTAACCAGGTTCTAGGTTGGAAACATTTATTCAAACCATATTTAATTCATTATTTTGAAAAGGGTGGAAGTGGAGCCGATATTGGCCCATTAAAAAATAAGAATATTGTTTTGGCTGGGTTACGACCAGATACACAACGTTATTTTGATCATCATCATGCAGCAAATGATACATTTGAACATGTTAATAAAAGAGAATTAGAGCTAGGAGCGGCTACTATGACTTCTTTGGTGTATCTATACGATAAATATGGTGTAAACCCTGTAGAAACTAGAGCTCCTATTAAGGATTAAAACTTCATCAATTATATAATCTCGTAAAATATTATCGTATTTTACCTTTACTTCTAGTTTTAAAACAACAAATATTATATTTATTAAAAATATTGTTTGTGAGAGAACTATTTCAGTTTAATAAAATTGGTAGACAAATTCCTACTGTGGTTTTTGTTGTGATGTTTTGTTTTTTTAATCAAATAATTAGTGCCACTGTTAAATTATCTAATTCAGCGAGTAAATTTGAAAAACATGTTATAGCAATCATCCCACAAAATAGTTTACAGCAAATAAATGAAGATCTTGAAATTGAAGCTGGATTAAGTGATGAGTATAGAAAATTAGCAGAGATGCATGTAGATAGCATGCAAGCAGATAAAGCTGTGCAATATGCTGAAAGATATATTAGAGCCACAAGAGATTTATCAATTATTAACGATCATTTTTTCTACAAGATCAAGGAAACAGATCTCTACCAAAACTTTAAAAGCAGTTATAAGCCACATTTTAACTTTTTATCTCTCTTTTATTTATTTACTGGATTTCTTGGGTTGTTTATAATTATAATGCTCAATTTAAAAAGAGAAATCAATCGAATTAGTACTCTGCTTATTAGCGTGTTTGTACTATTACATTCACTATTCATTATACATTTAAGTTTGTATTTAACAAATTGTCATTATTATTTTCCTCATACCTTATTAATGTCTACAGCTTTTGTGCTTTTTTATGGTCCATTAATCTATTTTTATTTTAAAATTACGGCTACTAATTATAGACTGAAACTGCTTGATAGTCTACATTTAATACCTGGGATTGTTTTACTTCTTATTATTTCGCCTTTTTATAGATTAGGAACGAGAGAGAAGTTTGTGATTTTGTTTGATCAGGAAGATATTTTATTTAATGAAGCTAGTTATATTTTGGCTGCTAAGATCATCTCTTTAATAGTGTATGCTTTTTTCACGTTAAAAATATACAGAACTACAAAGAAAAGTGTTAAGGATAGAAGCAGAAAGCTATTATGGCAGCGAAATATAATCGCTATTTATATTTTATATATCGTTGCATTTTTATTGTTTAATGCTACTACTTATGGTTATTTTGGATCTTCAATGTTCTTCCATCTGCAAATTCTTGTAATGGTTGGCTTGGTGTTTTATGTTGCCTATATAACCTATGTACAACCAGATGTTTTCAAGGGAAAAATTAAGCTAGTCGATCCTGTAAATATTTTTAAGTATAAAACATCTAGCCTTACACCTTCTTATTCAAAAGAATTAAGAGATGATCTGTTAGGATTACTAAATGAAGACAAAATCCATAGAGATAATAATTTGAATTTGCAGGCATTATCTGAAAAACTGGGTACTTCAAGACATAATACTTCACAAGTGATTAATGAACATTTTGGCTTGAACTTTTTTGAGTTGATTAATAAGTACAGAATAGAAGATGCAGTAGATATAATGAATAATCATGATGAAGAAAAGTTAACTATCATTGAAATTGCTTATAAAGTAGGCTTTAATAACAAAGTAACCTTCAACAAGTCGTTTAAGAAACTCTTATCTCAAACACCGTCTCAGTACATTAAGTCTTTAAAAAAATAGCTAAGTTTTTCAAGATTCTTACTTTTTTAAATCTTTAGAAAAAATTAGTAAACAATTATCGGGCTTAACGCTCTCATCTAATGTTTACGGTTAATGCCATATATTTAATTAGAAAAAAATTGCAGTTTGGTAAAACTACTAACCAATAATATAGTAAAACCAAAACGAGTCTTTAATCAATTTATATTTCTAATTATATCTGTTTACACATTTGCCTATGGACATAATTTAGATAAGAAAGTTGTGTTTGAGACTTCAGGATTGAGTACCCTAAATATTACTAAAGTTAGTAATGCCGATACTATTGCAGATTTTAAAAAGAAAGCTATTCATTTTTCGCAATTAAAAGAGACTGAGAAGGCAATAGTGTATATAAACCAATATATTGCGGCTACAGGAGATATGTCTATTCTTAACGATCATTTATTTTCACCGATAAGTGAAACAACTGTTTATCAAGATTACAAGAGTAAATATACTGTCAAGTTTAGTTTTATAAGTCTTGTGTATTTTTATGCAGGTTTTTTAGGGCTCTTTATATTTGTGATACTAAATCTTAAGAAGAGTATTGATAAAACAAGTACCTTTTTAATAAGTTTATTTGTGCTGTTTAATTCGCTGTTTATACTTCACTTAAGCTTATATCGTATTAATTTTCAATATTATTTACCACACACCTTATTTGCTTCAACAACATTTTCGTTTTTGTACGGACCACTTCTATATTTTTACTTTAAACGTATTATATATGGTTATAAGTTTAAGTTAATTGATGCGTTACACTTACTACCATCTTTAGCGTTATTGATTTATATATTACCTTTTTATTTAATGCCACGCTTAGACAAATTTGCTGTTATTTTTAATCAATCTGGTGTTTTACTTCCAGGTACCTATGTTATTATTTTTGTCAAGATATTATCACTTTCTATATATGCTTTTTTATTACTAAACATGTATAGACAGCATGCCAAGGAGATTAACTCAAAAAGTAAAATAAGATTTATGTGGCAGCGTAATATTATTGCTTTGTACGTTATATATCTTATGGCTTATTTAGTTTATGCTGCAGGAATTACAGGTGTAATATCGTACTCACCCTTTTTTCATTTTCAAATTTTGGTGATGGTAGGTGTTGTATTTTATGTGGCTTATATATCATATGAGCAACCCGAAATCTTTGAAGGGAAAGTAAAGATTATAGATCCTATAAATTTGTTTAAGTATAAAAAATCAGGTTTAACTCCATCACTATCTATAGAATTAAAGAATAACTTATTAAAACTTTTAAATGAGGATAAGATCTATAGAGAAAGTGGTATTAATCTTGAAATGCTGTCACAAGAACTTCAAACTACTCGTCATAATGCATCTCAGGTTATTAACGAGCATTTTAATATGAATTTTTCTGAGTTGATGAATCAATATCGAATAAATGAAGCTGCCGAAATACTGAAAAATGATGAACATAAAAGTTTAAGCATTATACAAGTTGCATACGATGTTGGTTATAATAATAAGGTGTCGTTTAATAAATCTTTCAAAAAACAGTTACTTCAAACACCTTCAGAATATAGACGTGCTATAAGGAGTTAAAAATCTTAAAATATTTTCCAAGCCTGTTTTTTTAAGTTATTTTCACTTTCAACTTAAAACCATGCATTATGAAAACTAAATTGATGTTTTTAATTCTATCTATAATTTGTATGTCTACGGCAAATGCACAAGACGAAAAATTACCTTATTATCAAATACCAGATTACCCAGAAGAATATAATGAATGTACAGTGGTAGCTAGAATGATTGATGGTTTAGGATTTAGATATTACTGGGCTACCGAAGGCTTAAGAGATGAAGATCTTTCTTTTAAACCAAGTGAAAAGGGGAGAAGTACAAAAGAAACCATGTCTCATATTTATGGCTTAGCAACTGTAATTCTAAATTCTGCTAAAAAGCAACCAAATGTTGGTAATAGACCCGAAGATATGACTTATGAAGTTATGCGAAAAAAAACCTTGGAAACTTTAAAAACCGCCGCTGATATTTTTAGAGAAAGTAAAGATCTTTCAGAGTTTACAATGGTATTTAAAAGAGGAGATAATGAAACTGTTTTTCCTTTTTGGAATCAAATAAATGGACCGATAGCAGATGCTCTATGGCATGTAGGACAGGTGGTGACACATAGACGTACTTCTGGAAATCCATTTAATTCGAAGGTAAGTGTGCTTTCAGGCAAGGTTAGGAATTAATAAAATTGCTTGAAATTTTTAACCAAGTGATATATTAATAATAAGAATAGTCCAAAGGCTATAGTAAATCCCCAAGCTTCTATATGTAGGTTTGGGGATTTTATTATATCAAGTATTTGTATAAACAAACTATAAGGATCTTGCAAGATATCCCAGGAGTTAAACCTTAACTGGCGTCCAAGATAAATTCCAAATCCACATAATAGGCAAATAATTGGAGTTGTTGAAAATTTAAACCGAGACGTGTTAGCTAAAGTTAAGTTCATAATGTAACTGTTTTGAAAATATTGTAAGCCTAAATTCTTCCAGATTTACTAATAATAATTTGTGATAATCGTAATGATGAAACACGTTTGCTTTTTTACCAATGAGATATGATTTATAATAATATTTGTAATAATCAGGTAAAATGCATACGCCTAAAAAAATAGCACCAAGTAAATATGGACTACGTTTGCCATTTCCATAACATAAACACTGTAAGGCAATTTCGTCTTCTACTTTGGTGCTGTATCCAGTAATAACATGATAGCAATCATGTCGCTCTACTTTTGGCAGGAGTTCAAAATTGTTATTTTCTAAAAATACACCCAAAGCATGCCCCAATGATGCGGTGTGGAGATTGAGTAGTTGCTTTTTGTTTATATCCCATGCCTTATGCGATTTAAACATAGAGGTGTATATTTTCTGTGACTTGTTAAATAGCCATAGTATGAGATTTTTGCGTAGAGTTTTCATGCCTTTTTTTCTTTTGAAAACCAAATCCAGGACTGACAAGAAGTAATGTATGTAGAAATAAAGAAGCTTACCACTAGTACCTCATAGCATGAAAGTATAATTCCATATAAGCAAATGAAAAACAATAAAATAGCATAGTAAGGAAAATATAATTTGAACACTTTTTGATTAGTGATTTTTTTATTTGAAGTAATCCAAAAAACAGGATATATCGTTCCTAAAATCATCACTGTACAGCAAATACAAATAGGAATTAATGATATAACAATAAAAGGGAAAGCTGTTAAGTTAATATCTTCAACTGCTATGATTATGCTCCAGAATATGATAGCGGCTAGAGCAGTTGATTTAGCTAAATTATTTAGAATATTCATTTTTTATTTTAAAAGATTCATAACTTAATTCTTGCCAGCTACTATTTTCTATTTTTTTTATATAGTCTTGATGTTTTTGATCAATTCTGTTCTTTTCTATGCTTGTAAGGTTAAGGTGTGTTTTGTATTGGTAAAGAGTTAATGCATTTCTTTTTGATAACTTTATGAGATAGTTTAAATCAAATGTTTTAGCTGTAGAAATATTATACTTTGTAATAATACTATCCCAATTGAATGTGCTAAGAAAGAGTAATATTATGAATGCAATTTTTGTATTATATCTAAATAAGAACAACAGATTCTTAATTTTGGCGACCTTGATTAACGTAGTGATTAACCCAATAAAAGTGAGCAAGATATAAATATGAACCCCTATTCGTTTATAGGTTAAGCCAAAAGTAGAAATGTAGTTTTGATTTTTGGTAGCAACTAATATGATAAGTATTATGTTTAATACTATCCATATATAGGTTAGTTTTTTGAGCGGTTTGTTGTTTGAATAGAAATTAAGATCCCCTCTAAAGAAATATAGAATAACTAATATTGCAATTATTATTGACACTATAAGTGTGTTTATACCGCTATGAACTTGATTGGATAACTCAGGAGCAGTCTTAATAGTATTTGACAATAAAAAGAGAATGTCAGTAACTATGTAAAATATAATTAAAACATTTAAGAAACCTAATAAAGTAGCTCCTAGTTGTTTTTCTTTTTTAAGTATTTCTTCCGAGTATTTATCTGAATTTTGTAAAGTGTTTTTTAGGGATATGTCTTTTGATGTTGCGGGTTCAACTCTAAACGGTTTGATTATGTTTGAAAAGAAAAAATAACCTAAAACGCAAAATAGGATCCAAGGAAAATCAACGAAGTCAAATTTTATTTTAGATATTATATCATTGAACATTGGGTTTCCATCTTTATATAGAAGGATAAAAAGCGTAATGAACAAAGCTGGTATAATAAATAATTTAATCCTTTGTAATGTTTCAGTTTTATTTATTTTACTAGATTCTTTGTCCTCAGTTGTTTTTTCAAAGTTTCTATGAAATGTTCCCGCAATACTTGAATAGAGGCCGTTAATCCATGCTATATAGATAGATGTTTTGTCCTCAGCAACCGTTCCCACTAAAGTGAAGAGAGTAATTAAATTTATTATTATCGAAAGAGATGAATTATGGATGAAAACAAAAACAGCTGTAGTTAAATACACTATAGTTAAGAGTCTTATTTTGTTATTGGTAAACTTTTGAAAATTATGAATAACCAAAAATAATGTGGTTATTAAGGAGAAGATCGCTAGGTTCAGACCAATGCTTTTATTGTAGAATAAAATTCCGAATAAAATTGAAGTGATAATTAATGTTGTATGTTTCATATTGTATACTTATAAAGTACTTTGAAATTCAAAGTTAAATGATAAAAAAATTATTGATTCTTTATTAATTGTTCAAGTGCGTCTATGTGTTTTTTAAATGCTTGTTTTCCAAGTTTAGTTGTGCTATATCTTGTATTAGGTTTGCGTCCTATAAATTGTTTTTCTACAGCTATGAATTCAGATTTTTCAAGTGCTTTTATATGGCTAGCCAAATTACCATCAGTCGCACCAAGTAACTCTTTAAGCATATTAAAATCGGCATAATCATTTACCATAAGAATAGACATAATACCTAATCGTATACGATGATCAAATGCTTTATTTATGTTAGTTAGAAGACTCATTGTTTCAGTTCAAAAATAATCGTTTTTTTGTGCTTACTGACTTTAATTTTTTAATAGTTAATCACCAGCTATTGGAGATCCAAAAATGCCTACTCCCAATTCTGCCCAAAGTAAAAGAAGTAAAATAATAATACTTATAATTATAAGGGTTTTGTATTTATGATTTGCTAGTTTTCTTGAAATGTAATCTATAGTCATACCTACTCCAAAAAGCACTATTCCAGCTAGAATGAAGTCTGCTAATTCCCAATCCACATTGTTTTCAAGTAGCATTAATGTCATGGGAATAGATAAAATTAAAACAACAATTCCTGCTATAATTAATAACCGTTTCCTTTTCATCGTTTTTGATTTAACTTCTATCATATTTAAAGTGCATAAGTGCACCATAAACAATATGGCATACGCCAAAACCTAAAGCCCAAAACAATAGACCATAACCTAAAAACCAAGCTGAGGACAGCCCAATTACAATCATTGTTATTCCTAAATAGCGTATATATCCCAAAGTATATTTACTAGCATTTACTAGTGCTAAGCCATAAAAAACTAAGGTTAGAGGAGCCACATATAAATACACCTCTTTTTCAATCATGAATAAAATGATGAAACCTCCAGTAGCTAACGGAATTAAAAAATTTATTAAAAGGCGTTTCGATGTCTTATCCCATAGTTTTTCATTGTGTTTCTTTGCTTTTTTCCAACTTAATATTATAGCTGTAATAATTGAAAGCACTACAACAATAAAAGCAATAACAAATAACTGTAACATTTCTAGTTCGTAAAGAACTAGTGTTTTGTAATCATCGCTAGGAGTTTGCGTTACATAAATAATATTATATGCTAAGTATGCGCCTATTAAGGCATAAATTCCAGCCAATATTCCCGAAAGACCACTAAGTGACATAAATCGTGAGGATTTATTCATTAATTCTTTTATTTCGGTAATGTCTTTTAAATAATCTTTTGAATCCATGTAAAAGTACTTTGAATTACAAAGTAAAATAAAATTTAACAATTGTACAAGTTAATTGTTTCTTAATTTAGCTTTATATGAAACCAGTAGAGACTTATTTTTTTAATCAAAGAGAGCCGTATCAATCTATCATGCTATATATACGAAGTGTAATTTTGAAAACCTTTCCAGATGTGGTTGAACGTTATAGTTATAAAATTCCATTTTATAATATAGGGAAGAAACCTATGTTATATTTAAATATTTTAAAAGGAAAAGATTATGTAGATGTAGCCTTTGTACAAGGGATATTGTTAGAAGCTGAGTTCCCAATACTTAAAAATGACAATAACCGTAAACAAGTGCGTTCTATTCAAGTGAAGCATTTAGAAGACTTTGATGAATTTGCATTTGTAGAGCTTTTAAAAGCTGCAAGATTGCGTATTGAAGAAAGTAAAAAAGCTTGGTTTGTCTAGTTATTTATCACTCCAAATAGCAAGTTCGTTACCCTCGGTGTCTAAAAAGTGAAATCTTCTACCTCCTGGGAATGAAAAAATATCTATCGAAATAGTTGTGTTTAAGGACAGAAGTTTTTCTTTAATAGCTTCAAGATTTTCATGATATAATACAGCTAAAGCACCATTTGTAATTGACTGCTCTGTTTTTTCAAATCCACCTTCTAGTCCACTGTCTGAAAAAGCTGTGTAATCTGGCCCATAATCTGTAAACTTCCATCCAAAAGCCTTCGTGTAAAAAGTTTTCACACGTTCTAAATCATGCGCCTTAAATTCTAAATAATTAATTTTAGTGGTACTCATTAAAGAGAGTTTATAGTACTTCTAATGGCTACTAAATTAGTAAGAAGTCTTTCTAAATGATCCAGATGTAACATGTTTGCACCGTCGCTTTTTGCATTAGCTGGATCAAAATGTGTTTCAATAAATAAACCATCTACATTATTAACTACACCTGCTCGAGCAATTGTTTCTATCATATCTGGTCTTCCTCCTGTAACACCACTAGACTGATTAGGTTGTTGTAAAGAATGAGTAACATCTAAAACAACTGGAGCATATTGTCTCATGGTAGGAATGCCTCTAAAATCAACGATCATATCTTGATAACCAAACATTGTACCTCTATCGGTAACCCATGCTTTATTACTTCCAGCATCTTTTACTTTTTGTACAGCATGTTGCATAGCCTCAGGACTCATAAATTGCCCTTTTTTAAGATTAACCACTTTCCCTGTTTTAGCAGCAGCTACTACAAGATCGGTCTGTCTTACTAAAAAAGCAGGGATTTGTAAAACATCTACATATTGAGCTGCTTTTTCGGCGTCTGTTGTTTCATGAATATCAGTAACCGTAGGTACATCAAATTTTTCAGAAACTTTCTTTAAAATTTCAAGAGCTTTGTCATCACCTATGCCTGTAAAACTATCTATTCTACTTCTGTTAGCTTTTTTGAAACTTCCTTTAAAAACAAAGGGAATCTCCAATTTGCCAGTAATAGAAATAATACGCTCTGCAATACGCATTGCCATATCTTCACCTTCTATAGCGCAAGGGCCAGCTAAAAGAAAAAAGTTATTCGAATTTGTGTGTTTTATCTTTGGGATATCCTGAAGAATCATTGACTTATTATTTTCAAGCCACAAAGATACATATTTTAGAAAGTTTGCCTTAAACTATTTCGTATTATCCATAATGACATTAAAAAATTTGTAATAACAAATACACCACTATATAATATAACACCTTTTGCTAACTCTATTGAGGAGATATGTAAAGCATCAGATAGGTATATAAGAATGATATACGATGAAATACAAACAAACGAAATGCCCAAAGTAAAATTCAGCTCTTTATTTGGTTTAATAATTTGCCATAGAAAAGGGATCATTAAAAGTAAGATAAAGTAGGTCCAAATATCACTACTAGAAATTGCACTAGTGAACCAATAAATGGTAAAAGCAATAAAATATAAATAGGGAGTCAAGTTTGCATATTTGTTGATCATTTTCATCTGGTATGTTTTTTAAGTTCAGATGTAAACTCACCATTATCAATAAATATGTTGGCTAGGAAATAACGGGTTTACTATTAATCTATACAAAGAAGAACGTCAATAGATATGCCATATTTTATGTTTTTTTAGAAATAACAAATATTTAACTAAATAGCTATTTAAAGAAATGTAGTATAAAGTCTTAAAATTAACCGTACCTTTGCACGCTGAAAATAAGGCACTATGACAAATATTAAGAACATTGCAATTATTGCGCACGTAGATCACGGTAAAACTACACTTGTTGACAAGATCATGTACCATTGTCAGTTATTTCGTGAAAATGAAAATACGGGAGATCTAATTCTAGATAATAACGATCTAGAACGTGAACGTGGTATTACCATAACTTCAAAGAATGTGTCTGTTACTTATAAGGACACTAAAATTAATATTATAGATACTCCTGGTCACGCCGATTTTGGTGGAGAAGTAGAACGTGTTCTTAATATGGCAGATGGTGTGTTATTGTTGGTAGATGCTTTTGAAGGGCCAATGCCTCAAACGCGTTTTGTATTACAAAAAGCGATTGATCTTGGTTTAAAACCTTGTGTAGTGGTTAACAAGGTAGATAAGGAGAATTGTACTCCAGATGAAGTACATGAAGCAGTGTTTGATCTAATGTTTGAATTAGGTGCAGAAGAATGGCAGTTAGATTTTCCAACAGTATATGGTTCTGCAAAGAACAATTGGATGAGTACCGATTGGAAAAATGAAACAGATAATATAGAGCCCTTATTAGAAATGGTGATAGACCATATTCCTTCTCCAAAAATTGAAGAAGGAACTACACAAATGCTTATTACTTCTTTAGATTATTCGTCTTTTACAGGAAGAATTGCAATAGGGCGTTTACAGAGAGGAAGCCTGAAATCAGGAATGCAGGTGTCTTTGGTGAAAAGAGATGGAAGCATAGCTAAATCGAAGATAAAAGAACTACATACTTTTGAAGGTTTAGGCCGTAAAAAAGTTGATGAAGTAGTAGCTGGAGATATTTGTGCAATTGTAGGTTTAGAAGGTTTTGAAATTGGAGATACTATTGCCGATTTTGAAAATCCAGAAGGGTTACAAACCATAGCTATCGACGAGCCTACTATGAGTATGTTATTTACCATTAACGACTCACCTTTCTTTGGTAAAGACGGAAAGTATGTAACATCACGACACATTAAAGAGCGTTTAGATAAAGAACTTGAAAAGAACTTAGCACTTAGAGTTAATGAAACAGATAGTGCCGATAAGTTCCTGGTATTTGGTAGAGGTGTATTACATTTATCTGTTTTAATTGAGACTATGCGTCGTGAAGGTTACGAACTTCAAATTGGGCAGCCTCAAGTAATCATTAAAGAAATTGATGGTGTTAAATGCGAACCTGTTGAAGAAATGACCATTGATTTACCAGAAGTTGTTTCTGGAAAAGCCATAGAAATGGTAACCATGCGTAAAGGAGAAATGTTAAGTATGGAAGCTAAAGGCGATCGTATGGTTTGTGAATTTATAGTGCCATCAAGAGGTATTATAGGTCTGCGTAACCAACTATTAACAGCTACTGCTGGTGAAGCTATTATGGCACATCGTTTTAAAGAATATCAACCAATAAAAGGAGGAATTCCTGAGCGCCAAAACGGGTCGCTAGTTTCTATGGAAAAAGGTACTGCTATTCCATATTCTATCGATAAGTTGCAAGAGCGTGGGAAGTTCTTTATCGATCCGGGAGAAGAAATTTACGAAGGTCAAGTAATTGGCGAGAACTCTCGTGGCGATGATATGGTGGTAAATGTTACTAAAACTAAAAAGTTATCTAACGTACGTTCAGCAGGAGCTGATGATAAAGCCAAAATTGTACCAGCAATTAAATTTTCTTTAGAAGAAGCACTAGAATATATTCAAAAAGATGAGTATGTTGAAGTAACTCCTAATCATTTACGTTTACGTAAGGTTTTGTTGAAAGAAGTAGACAGAAAGCGAAATAAAAGTATTTAATCTATGGAGTTTTTAGGTATTCCGTTAACCGAATGGATCGGTTACATCGCTATGGCGTCTCTGCTCGTGTCTTTTATGATGAAAGATGTTACCAAACTTAGAATTATTAATTCTATTGGATGTGCATTTTTTGTGATCTACGGATTTATGTTGGCTACCGCTTGGCCAATTGTTGTCACCAATTCGGCCATTATCTGTATTAATTTCTATTATTTGTTTTTTAAAAAATAGCTTTTGATAGCTTGTCTTGAATAGACCTTATTTCATCGAAATTAAAGAGGTTATAGTCAGGTAATCTATGAAAAATTAGTATTTTCACGCTGTTAATCAACAAATTCTAGAAGCGATTTTTTCAGTAGAAAAATACAATACGCAATACAAATCAATTTGGAATGATTTTGTAGCAAGCGCAAAGAATGCTACTTTTTTATTTAATCGTGATTTTATGGATTATCATCAAGATAGATTTGATGATTATTCACTACTAGTATTTAATAAAAAAGAACTCCTTGCAGTACTACCAGCAAATAAGGTTGGTTCTACGCTATATTCTCATCAAGGACTTACCTATGGCGGTCTTGTGTTAGCTAAGTCTCTTGGATTTAAAGATGTTTTATCTTGTTTTGAAGCTATTTTGATGTTTTTGAATGCTCAAAAAATTGAGGTATTGGAGTTGAAGTTACTACCTGCTATATATCATTTACAACCAAGTGAAGAGGTAAATTATTTGCTATTTAAAACTAATGCCGAGTTAAAAAGAACCGATGTGCTATCGGTTATTGATTGTAATAATGTTTTAGATATTGTGTCAAATAATCGCAAACGTGGATTAAAAAGATCTCAAAAAAACGAGCTTATTGTTCGAGAAGTAAACGAATGTGGTGCTTTCTGGAATGAGATTTTAATTCCAAATTTAAAAAAGAGACATGGTGTGCCTCCGGTTCATACCTTAGGAGAAATATCAAATTTAAAACAGCATTTTCCAGATAACATTAGGCAATTCAATGTGTATAAAAATGATGAGATTGTTGCTGGTGCTACAATTTTTGAAACCGAAAAAGTAGCTCATGTACAATATATTTCTGCCAATGAACTTAAACAGCAGTATGGAAGTTTAGATATATTATTTTCAACATTGATCAATAGCGTATTTAAAGAAAAGCCATTTTTTGATTTTGGAATATCTAATGAAAACAATGGTCAACAAATTAATAATGGTCTTATTGAGTGGAAAGAAAGTTTTGGAGCAAGAAGCATTACACAGAGTTTTTATGCAATAGAAACAAAGAGCTATGTGAAACTTAAAGACATTTTAATATGATACGTTTTTTTGATTTACATAGCATCAATGATCGTTATAGAACTGAGTTTCAAAATTCACTTGATCAGTTTTTTGATACTGGTCGTTATGTACTTGGAAGTCAGGTTGAAACATTTGAAAAAAACTTTGCAGCTTATTGCGGTACAAAATACTGTGTAGGTACAGGAAATGGTCTAGATGCATTAGTTTTAATTTTAAAAGCTTATATAAAACTAGGCCGAATAGAAAAGGGAAGTGAGGTTATTGTTCCTGCAAATACTTATATAGCATCTATTTTAGCAATTTTACAATCAGGATTAAAACCAGTGTTGGTTGAGCCTATTTCAGATACTTTTAATATTGATTCGCAAGAAGTTAAAAAAGCTATTACTTCTAAAACGAGTGTTATTATGCCTGTACACTTATATGGGCAGTTGGCTGATATGGAGATTGTAAATAGCATTGCTAAGACTCATAACTTATTGGTAATTGAAGATGCAGCTCAGGCTCATGGAGCAATGTCGCATAGTGATTTAAGATCTGGGAATTTGGCAAATGCAGCGGCGTTTAGTTTTTATCCTAGTAAAAACTTAGGCGCTTTAGGAGATGGCGGTTGTGTAACAACTAATGATGCAGAACTCGCAAATATGATTAAGATGTTGGGAAATTATGGAACATCATCAAAATATGTTAATGAGGTAAAGGGATGTAATTCCAGACTTGACGAAATTCAGGCGTTGTTTTTGAATATCAAATTAAGAGATCTAGACGATGATAATGCAAGGCGTAGAGCAATTGCAAATACTTATTTAAAGGGCATTACGAATTCTAAAATAAGGTTGCCTTATTATTCAAATACTGAGGATCATGTGTTTCACCAATTTGTTATTAGAGTTAAGGATAGAGATGATTTAATTGCTTATTTACAAAGGAATAATGTTGAAACCTTAGTACATTACCCAATAGCGCCTCATCATCAAAAAGCACTGAAAGAATTTTCGCATTTATCTCTCCCAATTACTGAAAAAATGCACAATACAGTTGTAAGTTTGCCAATGTACCCAACAATGACAAATCAGCAAACAGAAAAGGTCATAGAACTATTAAATGCCTACTAATTGAAAAAAATTATAAAATACATAAATAGCAAGGTTTTAGTAAGGGTTGCTTGGTTGAATTCTGCGACAGTACTAACCAAAATAATTGCTGGATTTTTAACTACAAAATTTATAGCCCATTTTATTGGAGCCGAAGGATTGGCACTTATTGGCAATCTTCGCAGTTTTTTTACAGCAATTCAAAACTTTGCTACTGTTGGATTGTATAATGGCGTTGTTAAGTATATTGGTGAGTTTAAGAACAATACTTTAAGACTTAGTAAAACCATATCCACAGCGTATTATACTGGTTTTGTGGCAACATTTCTAGTAAGCTTGCTTTGTTATTATAATGCAGAAACTATTAATGATCTTTTGTTTTCTAATCAATACCATTATTCCTATGTTATTCAAATAATGGCTTTAGCAATTCCATTTTATGCTTTAAATATGTTTTGCTTTTCTATTATGAACGGATTCTCGAAGTATCGAATCCTATTAATAATAAACATTATTGGTCAAATTATGGGGTTGGCAGTGACCTTACTTTTAATTTGGCAAGATAACATAGATGGTGCACTTATCTCTGTAGTAATATCGCCTTCATTGATTTTCTTAATAACCTTAGTGGGAATATTGAATAGAAGAAATTTGATGAATGAAATTAAGGTTAGCAATGTAGATTTTCAATGGATCAAGCGTTTTAGCCCATTTATTTTAATGGCTGTAGTTTCTGGAATTGTATTGCCATTAGTAACCATTGCCATTAGGAATTATATTATAGATGTGGAAGGGACAAAAGATGCCGGTTATTGGGAAGCGATGAACAGGATTTCTACCTATTACTTGATGTTTGTCAATTCTATGATGACCCTGTATTTTCTTCCTAGGTTTTCTGAAATTGATAATAAAAAGGAGTTTAGAAGTGAGGTGTTTAGTTTTTATAAGAACATAGCTCCAGCATTTGGCTTAGGACTTTTAGTTATTTATTTGCTACGACCTTTTATTGTGCTGCTATTTTTAAATGAAGATTTTGAGCCCGTTGAGAACCTTTTTGGGTGGCAATTATTAGGAGATTTTGTAAAAATATTATCGGTACTTATTTCATATCATTTTATAGCAAAGAAAATGTTCTGGCATTTTATTATAACTGAGCTGTTTTTAGTTATAATGACCTACATTACTAGCTTGTATTTAATCGATATTTATGGTGTAGTGGGAGCAAATATTGGGCATTTCATAAGTTATAGTATGTACTTTATAATTATTTTACTAATTTTTGGGAGCTCTCTCTTTGGTGTGTTGATGGACGATGAAAGTTAGTTTTATATTGATAGAGTAGTTACATGAATAATGCACAAAACTCATATAAACAAATTTTAAAAGCGACATCGCTTTTTAGTGGTGTACAATTCTTAAGTATTATAATTTCTATAGCTAGATCTAAATTTGCAGCTATTTTAATCGGACCTGCTGGCCTTGGAATACTAGGGGTTTTGAATGCTACTTTAGATGTGATTTTAGGTTTTACAAAACTTGGTTTAGATGTAAGTGCAGTTAAAGAAATTTCGGCCTCTTCGACTAATAAAAAGCAACAGCGAACTATTGCGGTATTAAAAAAAGTGTCATGGATGGTTGGTGTATTGGCTGCATTGCTTACGGTCTTATTGTCTTCGTGGTTAAGTAAGTTAACTTTTGGTGATACCACATATACTTATGCTTTTATGGTTATAGCATTGGCTGTGTTTTTTAACCTGTTAACGGTTAGTAATCTTGCTATTTTACAAAGTTTAAGAAAACTTAAAAAGTTGGCAAAAGCGTCATTATGGTCAAGTTTTTGTAGTTTGATTATTATAATTCCACTATACTATTATTTTGGAATAGATGGTATTGTTCCTGTCATTGTTTTAACCTCAGTATTTACGTATTTATTTTCTCGGTTTTTTTCTAAAGAATATCATTCTAAAAAGGAAGTAATTAAAACCAAAGAAGCCATAAACGAGGGAAAAACTATGGTTAAATTAGGGTTTGTTTTAAGTTTAGGAAGTTTAGCTACCCTTGTCACAGTATATTTAGTACAAATTTTTATTACCAATCGAGGTGGTGTAGAAGAGGTTGGGTTTTATAATGCAGCATTTATTATTGTAAATGCATCTGTAGGTGTGATTTTTACAGCAATGAGTAAAGATTATTTTCCCAAATTATCATCAATAGCAAATCAAAAAAGTAAGCTTATAGAAGTGGTAAATCAGCAAGCATATATGTCAGTTTTACTTATTACCCCTATAATTATCTTCTTTTTAATTTTTGCTCCTTTTATAATTAAATTGTTATTAAGTAAGTCATTTTTACCAATTGTCGGTTTTCTAACATTTTTAATAATGGCTTCATTGCTTAAAGCTGTTTCCTGGACAATGGGATATATTTTAATTGCAAAGGGTGATTCCAAAACCTATATGTTTACCGAAATTGGATTTAATCTACTGTTATTGATATTCTGTATTTATGGCTATGAGTTTCATGGTTTAATTGGGTTGGGAGTTTGCTATTTAATTTATTATGGTGTTTATGCAATTGGTGTCAAGATAATTACCCTAAAAAAATATGGGTTTAAGTATAGTTTAGAGTTTTACAAAGTATTTGTTATCTGCGTTATTTTGAGCATTTCAACCTTTTTAATAACATATGTTAAAAATGTTAATTTTAAATACATTTTGATGACTGTATTAATGATTAGTTCAGTTATATTTACGGTCGTAAAGATAAATAGTAAGACAAATTTGATAATAGCACTAAGAGACAAGTTTTTTAATTCCAGAAATAATGATAAATTTTGAGTTTAGATAGAGTAAAGATTATTGATATTCCTAAAATAACAGATGTTAGAGGTAATCTATCTGTAATTGAAAATGATGTAGTTCCTTTTGATGTTAAACGTGTTTATTATTTGTATGATGTGCCTAGTGGTACACATAGAGGAGGCCATGCACATAAAAAATTATATCAGTTATTAATTGCTATTAGTGGTAGTTTTAATGTGGTTTTAAAAGATAGTAGTGGCAATACAAAGGTTGTAACTTTAAATAAACCGAATACT
Organism: Flavobacteriaceae bacterium; assembly: GCA_030148025.1. Lineage (GTDB taxonomy): Bacteria > Bacteroidota > Bacteroidia > Flavobacteriales > Flavobacteriaceae > JASBUG01. Next base: position 78,338 of record JASBUG010000031.1, read on the forward strand.
GGATTATTAATCCCTAATATGGTATGGCGAGAATTAGAAGATTTTTCCTCTGGAGCCATATGTTTAGTTGTGGCTTCAGAAGTTTATGAAGAGTCAGATTATATTCGTGATTTTGATAGATTTTTACTTATGGATAAGTAATTTTTTTCTAAGTGTTATTAGGTTACGGAGAGCAGTATTTTGGCTTGCCAAATAATGAATAATGTCTTTTATGCTTTTCTTTTGTATACGTTTATAGGCTTTCTTTCCTAAATCTTTATCACTAAAATATCCTGCAAGGAATAATGTTTCTTTTTCATGGTCTTCATTAAATGTATTGATTAAGGATTTTTCAAAACCATATTTTTTTGAAAAATAATCAAACAAGTATTTCATTTGCTCTTTTTGCGCAATTAAACTAGTTAAGTTTTGATTGTGCGAGTATGACTTTTCATGAACGCGATAAATATGGAGAGATTCTTTAATTCTCTTAAACTCTGTATTCAATATTAAATCTACAATAATTGGGTAATCTTCAATGGACACTCCCATTTTAAGGTAGTTTTTAAAGTCTACATGCTTGTGTAATAATTCACGATTGTAAGCTAATCCAATTGGGGCTATTTTTCCCAATAGAGCCATGTCTTTATATAATTCTTTTGAGGAATTTAAAGCATGCTTATTTTTATAAGGTATAATCGTGTTTGTTTTTTCTATAAAATCATCAAATCCGGAATCTATAAATCCAATTTCTGGATTTTTAATAAAGACATCAACAATTTTTTGTAAGGCATTTACTCCATTTAGTATATCATCACCAGCAATGTCTAAAACATATGTGCCAGAGCATCTATCTAGTGTTGCTATAAAGTTTTTAAGAATCCCTATTGTAGTGTCATTTTTGTGAACCTTTATAAGGTTTGGGTGCTTTTCAGTATAGGTGTTTATGATGCTTAATGTACTATCCGTAGAACAATCATCTCCAATTACTATTTCGTAGTCAAATGTTACTTTTTGATTTAAAATAGACTGTAAGGTTTCTTCAATATGTAATTCATTATTATAAGTAATTAAATGAACAGATAATAACGCCATGGATTAGTAGTAGTTTTATTCTGTAAATTTAGAATAAAGAAAAATGAGATTAAATGAATTATTCGTTTATTTTTGAATAAATGTCATTAAAAAAATGAACCCAAAGAAAATAGCTTTAGTTGGATTTAGATTAAGCGGAGGAGGAGGTGACAGGGTTATGGCAAATTTATCTAACTATTTTCATGAAAAAGGCCTCGATGTTCATATAGTTATTTTTCATGATGAACTTGGCTACAACTGTTCAGGAACTGTTTTTAATTTGGGGAGATTTAAGAGTACTACCAATTCAGTTTTTAATAAAATAAAACGCCTACGCAAACTCAAGAAGTATTTCAAGAAACATGATTTCGATTTTATAATAGATTTTCGATTTAGAATAAATGTATTGCAGGAGTTGCTTATTTCAAAATGGGTTTACAATACTAATAAGGTTTACACCATTCATAGTACTCATTTACAAACCTTTTTACCCAACTCAGGGTTTTTGGCTAATTTAATTTATAAAGATAGCTTTAAATTGATTTCTGTATCTAAGACAATTAATGATGAGGTAAGTGAAAAGTATGGGTTTAATAATTTGAAAACTATCTATAACCCTATTGATATATCCTTAATTGAGAAGTTGGCAAAAGATGAAATTGATGTAGCTTTTAAATATATTATTGCAGTTGGAGAATATCATTCCAATGTAAAGCAATTTGATAAACTTATTGAGGCTTATGCAAAATCTAGGTTGCACACTATTGATATTCATTTAATTATTTTAGGAAAAGGTAAAAATGAAAATTATTTACGTGATATAGCAAAACAGAAACAAGTAGAAACTTTTGTCCATTTTTTAGGATTTCAAGACAACCCTTATAAGTATATGCATAGCGCTGAGTTTTTAGTGCTGTCAAGCAAGTATGAAGGACTTCCTATGGTTTTAATTGAATCGTTGGCATGCGGTACTCCTGTAGTTGCTTTTAATTGTCCATCTGGCCCTAGTGAAATAGTTTCTAATGAAGAAAATGGATTATTGGTGAAACATCAAGATATTGAAAAGTTATCTGAAGCAATGAACCGTTTTATTGAAGATAGAGAATTATATAATTATTGTAGATCTAACAGTAGGTCTAGTGTAGAGAAATTTTCTATTGATAAAATTGGTGAACAATGGATGGCAATGATGACCTTAAATAGTGAGTCGTTTTAATTTTAAATATGGTTAAAAAAAGCGTAGCAATAGTTGTTAAAAATCTAAGTGCTGGCGGAGCAGAAAGGTCGGCGGCTAACCTGTCAATTATGTTAGACGATCTTGGTTTTGATGTGCATATAATATTGTTGGAAGACAAGGTGGTATTTAATTATAAAGGGACATGTCAGGTGCTTAAAACACAAAACTCCATGAGTAAGTGGCGCCAATTTCTTAGGTTTAAGAAATATATTGCTGATGGTAGTTTTGACTTTATTATTGATTTTAGAGGTAGAACATCAACCTTTAGAGAGTTGCTTATTTATAGGTATATCTATAAAAAGTCTGAGAAAGTAATTTTTACAATTCACGAATCAAAGATTAAAAATTATATACCAGAGCCATTATTTCTATTCCGAAATTTTTTAAATAAGACGTTTAAAATTATATCTGTATCAAAAGCCATCGAAAGTTTACTTAAAACTAATTATGGTTTCAACAATACTAATACAATTTTCAATGCTGTAAATATTAGTGAAATAAAAGAGCAGCAGAAAGAAACAGTTGAAATTGAAGGAGAATATGTTTTAGCCATTGGCCGACTGATTAAGTTAAAACAGTTTGATGAGTTGATTGATGCATATTCAAGGTCAATACTACCTAAGCGTAATATTAAACTTGTTATAATTGGTGATGGTGAACTAAAAGATGAGTTGGTTTTAAAAATTAAGAATAACGAACTCAAAGGGTTTGTAGAGATATTGCCTTTTCAAAATAATCCTTATAAGTATATTAGTAAAGCTAAATATTTAGTGCTTTGCAGTAAAAGAGAAGGATTCCCATATGTTTTAATTGAGAGTTTAGCTTGCAATACTCCAGTAATTGCTTTTGATTGTGTCTCTGGTCCTAGAGAAATTATTAAAGATGAACATAATGGGTTATTGATAAAAGATCAGGATTTTTCAGAGTTAATAAAAGGGATGGATAGATTTATTACTGATAATAATTTATATCAGCATTGTAAGAGTAATTCTAAAAAAAGTGTTGAGAAATTTAGTGTTGAAAGTATCTCTAAAGATTGGGGTAAATTACTGAAGTAGTACTATACTAGTGAGTTTTTTTTATGCTAGCCAAAAATCCGAGCTTATAGAAATTGAAAGCCAATAGTGACGGCTTTGATGATGTTAACTGTTTTTTTAGAAAAGATTTTATTAGTTTGAATATAAATGCAACAAAGCTGGTTAGCCAAAAAACTTCTAGCCAATTGTAAAAGTTGAGCATTCTAATAAATTTGTAATCCACTTTTTTAGAATAATATATGTTGTGAAGATTGATCAAGCCTTCTTCCGTTTTTCTTAAAAATTCTTGATTCGAGTCAATATCGCCATGTTCAACAGGGTTATTAATGTGTTTAACGTTAAGTTTGGCCTTGCTTACTTCAAATGAAAAAACCGTGTCATCATGACCATATTTTGTCAAACTAGTGTCAAATTCAATAGCAGAGAAACATGTTTTTTCGATTAAAGTATTATTGAACATTAGTGTTTTATAAATTCCTTTTTGTCTTACTTCAGCTGTTTTATCTTCAACATACTTACCGTATTTCCATCTTAGTGTTTTATTTTTATCGGCTATCGCATCAGGATGTACTCTACCACCATAGATAATCTGAGTGTCTTTAGACAAGTTTTCAACATAATTTTTTATATAATCTTTTGATATGATTATTGAGTCACCATCAATAAAAAGCAGATAATCAAATTTAGCCATAGCTGCTAAATTATTCCTGTTGCCTCTATAACCTGCATTAACTTTTTGAGCTATAAATCTTGCATTCTGTAAGGTGTTTATTTTTTCGTTTTCAGTGTTTAATTCAGAATTTGAAGCATCATCAATACAAATAAGTTCGAAATCTATATTTAGTTTCAATGATTGCTCTACAATTGCTTTGGCTAAAGGAAAGGCGTTGTAATTATAAAGAGGAATTAAAACTGAAAGCATCGTTAATCTTTTCTTTGTACCACTTCAAACACTTTATTTTCATCACATTTTAGGGTTTTACTTGGGTATTTTAAAAGTAATGCATAATCGTGAGTTGCCATTAAAATAGTATGACCTTTTTTATTCAAGTCTTGTAGAACTTCCATTACTTCAATACTTGTTTGAGGGTCCAGATTACCTGTTGGCTCGTCTGCTAAAATAAGCTCAGGGTCGTTTAATAAAGCTCTGGCGATTGCTATGCGTTGTTGTTCGCCACCAGAAAGTTCGTAAGGGTATTTAAACCCTTTTGTTTTCATACCAACGCGATCTAAAACATCTTCGATCTTTTCAGAAATATCATCTTTGTTTGTCCAACCAGTAGCTTTTAAAACAAACTCCAGGTTACCATTAACGGTTCTGTCATTTAATAACTTAAAATCTTGAAATACCACACCTAGTTTACGTCGTAAATACGGAATATCTTTTTCTTTTAAGGTGCCAAGGTCAAAATTAACTATAGAACCTTCTCCTTTAGTAAGCTCAAGATCTCCATAAAGTGTTTTCATAAAACTACTTTTTCCTGTTCCTGTTTTTCCAATAAGATACACAAAATCACCTTTGTTCATTTCAAGATTTACATCAGAAAGTACAAGACTTTCGCCTTGATAAATGGATGCATCTTTTAATTTTAAAACAGTTTCAGACATAGTTAATAGAGATTAATAACAAGTTATGTGTAAATGTATTACTAAAATGTTAAAAGTAAAAAGGATGAAGACCTATATTTATAGCAACTTTTGCACTATTGAAACGGTGCTTTTTTAACATTTAATAAGTCGGTTTATAATTATCATAAATTTCTAACGTTATAAAAGCGATATAAAGTATTTTTGACTAATAATAGCTCAAATTGTTTTTCATTTATCAATATCAAATTCAGATATAATCTGAAGTTTTCTCAACAAAAAACGACCTTTATGACTAAAAAAAGAGTATTAGCAATAGCAATAACATTCATGTTTAGTTATGCTGTTGCTGCCCAACAAACTGCAGCTTATACTAGTGAGTTGGTAGATTTTCAAAAGGCCTTGTCACTATATAATAGTACACAGTATTTAGCAGCTCAATCGTTATTTGATAAAATTCAAGATTCTGCAACAGATGAAGTTGTAAAGTCTGATTGTGCTTATTATATAGCCAATTGTGCGGTGCGTTTAAATCAACAAAATGCAGACGACCTAATCGAGAATTTTGTTAACGATTATCCTACCAGTACTAAGCGAAATACAGCTTTTATTGATGTAGCCGACTATTATTTTGAAAACTCAAGGTATTCTCATGCAAGAAAATGGTATGCTAAAGTAGATGAGGAGGCATTAGCAAGAAATGAAAGAGAAAAATTCTATTTCAATTATGGGTATTGTTTTTATTCTACTAATAATCCATCAGGAGCGAAGAAATATTTATCACGAGTTGAAAATTCAGAAAAATATGGCTCACAGGCTAAATATTATATCGGCTATATGGCTTATGAGGGAGACGATTATGATAAAGCTTCTGAGTATTTTGATCAGGTGAGTGATAATGAACGCTATAAAGAAGGACTGTCGTATTATCAAGCCGATTTGAATTTTAAACTTGGAAATTTTGATAAGGCTATTGAGCTAGCTAAAGAGCAATTGCCAACAAGTGATGATAATGAGGTTTCAGAACTGTCTAAAATTATTGGAGAGAGCTATTTTAATCTTAAAAAATATGCAGAGGCTATTCCTTATTTAAAAGCCTATAAAGGGAAGCGTGGTCGTTGGAATAACACAGATTATTATCTTTTGGGTTATGCGTATTATAAACAAAACGATTTTGAAAATGCTATTTCTGAATTCAATAAAATTATTGATGGGGATAACTCAGTAGTTCAAAATGCATATTACCATTTAGGAGAGAGTTATATTAATGTTGATAAAAAGCAAGAAGCATTAAATGCCTTTAGGAATGCTTCGCAAATGGATCACGATTTAAAGATTCAGGAAGATGCGTGGTTAAACTATGCAAAAATAAGTTATGAAATAGGAAATCCATATCAATCTGTACCACAGGTGTTGGCTGGTTATTTAAAAAAATATCCTGATACTGGTTATAAAGAAGAAATAGAAACTCTTTTGATAGACTCTTATATTACGTCTAAAAACTATAAAGAAGCACTTGTACTTTTAGAAGGAAGAAAAAGTTTTGAAAACAAAGTTGCTTATCAAAAAGTAGCATTTTATAGAGGTATTGAACTATATAATGAAAGCCAGTATCTTGAAGCCGAATCGTATTTTGATAAGTCAATTGCCGAACCTCGAGATGCAAAATATACAGCAAGAGCAATGTTTTGGAAAGCCGAAACCGATTATAATTTAACAAATTATGATGATGCTTTGGTTGGATTTAAGCAATTTCAAGGTAGTCGTGATGCTAATGATACAGCAGAGATAAAGAATATAGATTACAATTTAGGCTACACCTATTTTAAACAAAAAAATTACCCGAAAGCAACAGAACACTTTCAAAGATATATTTCTAGAACCAGTGAAGATAAAGTACGTATTAATGACGCCTTTTTACGTTTGGGTGACGGACATTTTGTAACAAGTAATTATAACAAAGCGATAAGTGCTTATGAAAGGGCTATTAAAATGAATGAGATAGAACCTGATTATGCTTTCTTTCAAAAAGCTATAAGCTATGGGTACTTAGGGAATGGCGATACAAAAATTAAGGAGTTAGAAGAATTTATAGTTACCTATACAAAATCACCTTTAAGGGATGATGCTTTGTACGAATTGGGGAACTCGTATGTAAAAATAGCCGAAGAGGATAAGGCTATGAAAATGTACGATCAGTTAAATAGAGAATATCGATCTAGCCCTTATTTATCTAAAGCATTATTACGTCAAGGATTAGTGCATTTTAATTCAGGTAAAAACGAACAAGCCTTATCAAAGTTTAAAAATGTAGCCAATAATTATCCTGGGTCTCCAGAAGGTATTCAAGCTGTAGGTACAGCACGTCAAATTTATGTAGATCTTGGTCGTGTAGATGAATACGCAAGCTGGGTAAAATCGTTAGATTATATTGATGTGTCAGATTCCGATTTGGATAATACAACATATGAAGCAGCAGAAAAGCAGTTCTTGGCAAATAATACAAGTAAAGGCATCAGGTTGTTTAATGGATATTTAAATGAGTTTCCTAACGGTTTGCATGCGTTAAAAGCACATTTTTATTTAGCGCAGTTGTATTATAAAGAAGATCTTCAAAATAATGCAGCACCACATTACGATTATGTTGTTAATAAACCAAGTGGCGAGTTTACAGAACAAGCATTAACAAGGTTAGGAGAAATCTATTTAAATGAAAAAGATTTCACTAGGGCAATGCCAGTTTTAGAACGATTAGAAAACGAAGCCGACTTTCCACAAAATGTCATTTTTGCACAATCTAATTTAATGAAGGTACATTATCAATTAGAAGATTATAACCAATCGGTTACCTATGCAGAAAAGGTGTTGACTAGTTCTAGAGCAGATAAAAATATAAAAAGCGATGCACATGTAATTATTGCGCGTTCAGCAATGCAAACTGGAGATGAAACCAAAGCGAAAAATGCATATACTCAAGTTGAAAGAATCGCTTCGGGTGAATTAGCAGCAGAGGCTTTATACTATAATGCCTATTTTAAAAATAAAGAAGGCCAATATAAATCATCAAATACAGTGGTGCAGAAACTGGCTAAAGACTATTCTGGTTATAAGCTCTATGCAGCTAAAGGATTAGTAATTATGGCTAAGAATTTTTATGCTTTAGATGATGCTTACCAAGCCACTTATATTTTAGAAAGTGTAATTCAAAACTTTGCCGAGTTTGATGAAGTAGTTGCTGAAGCAAGAGATGAGTTACGAAAGGTAAAATCAGAAGAAGCTAAAACCAATTCGTCTGTAGAGACAGATCAAGGAAATTAAAAATCAAAAAACGAAAAATAAAAGTATGTTAAATCAAATCAAAAACATCTTTATTGTAGTACTACTGTTGTCAAGTTTTTTGGGATATTCTCAAGAAAAAAGACAAACCAAAGATACCATTAATACCGAGGTTGTTAATGTGGTAAAACCGTATACGCCTAAAATTTCTGATGCTTTTAAGGTTAAAGAAATACCTACTTTAGATGATCAAGAAACCACCACAAAAAAAGAGATCAAGTACAATATATTTTCAATCCCTGTGGCATCTACGTTTACTCCTGCAAAAGGAAAAGCAGCAGCTGTAGATAAAGGAAAAAAAGCAAAATTGTATGATAATTATGCATCCTTTGGTGTAGGATCGTATACTAGCTTTCTTGGTGAAGTATATTTAAATCATGCCATTAATAGAACAGAGAGTGTGGGAGGTTATGTAAGTCATCATTCATCACAAGGAGGTATAGATGGAGTGCTTTTAGATGACGATTTCTCAAACACTCAAGTACGAGCAGATTACGCTAGAAAACTTCGTGACTATTCATGGAATGTTGATGCCGGATTTAAGCATAAGGTATTTAACTGGTACGGACTTCCGCAACCGCAATTTGATCAAGCTTTTGCAGATGGTGTTTTGCCACAACATAAGTTTTTTGACTTCGATTTTGGTGGAGAAATAGAGTTTGAAGATCGTTTGTTTAATAGAGGAGAAATGCGTTTTAGACGTTTTGCAGATGACTTTGAATCTGGAGAAAATAATTTTGCTCTAAAAACAAATTTTGACATTCCGTTAACTGATGGAGAATTAAATACAACTGTAAGTCTTAATTACTTAAGAGGTACTTTTGAACGAGGATTTTTTGCCACGCCAAAAGTTAAATATGGTAACTTTACGATAGGAGTATCACCTAGCTACCAAATAAAACAAGATGATCTTACCTTAGACTTAGGTATTTCAGCCTATTATTTAAACGATACCGAGGCTGGTAAAAATAAGTTTTATATCTATCCTGCTGTAAAAGCAACCTATAGATTAGTAAACGAGCTATTAATTGCTTATGGAGGTATTGAAGGTGACCTAAAACAAAATACCTATCATAATTTTGCAACCAAAAATCCGTTTGTATCTCCAACGTTGAATATTATGCCTTCAGATCAACAATACGATGCCTATATAGGACTTAAAGGAAAGTTGTCTAATAATATGAGTTATAATATTCGAGGTAATTACTATGCCGAAAACAATCGTGCATTATTCAGGTCGAATTTTGCCTTATTAGGAGATACACAACCATATCATCATGGCAACTCTTTCGGAATTGTATACGATGATATTTCTACGTTAAGTGTATTTGGTGAATTGAATGTTGCTGTAAACAGAAACTTTACTCTAGGTATTAAAGCAGAATATTTTAACTATAGTACCGATAATGAAGAGAAGGCATGGAACCTTCCAGATTTCCAAGGTTCGTTATTCATGGATATTCAATTTGATGATCATTGGTTTGCTGGAGCAAACCTATATTATGTAGGTGAGCGTTTTGATCAATTACATATTGTCGATCCATTAATCAATTCTGTACCAGTAACAGTGTCATTAGAAAGTTATTTTGATGCGAATGCGCATGTGGGATACCGTATAAACGATAAGTGGTCGGTATATGCCAAAGCTAATAATATAGCCAATCAAGACTATAAAAAGTGGTTGAACTATCCAGTTCAAGGATTGCAATTTTTAGCAGGAACAACTTATAAGTTTGATTTTTAAATAAGAGCCTATTTAAGCGGTTTGCATCATAAATAAATTAAAAGCACTCAAAATACGAGTGCTTTTTTTATTTTTATACAAATTACTAAACAACCAATCATGAAAAAAATCTTAGTTCTTCTAACTGTTTTAATATTATCGAGTTGCGCTTCAAAAGATCAGGTAGATCTATTAGTAACCAATGCAAAAGTTTACACTGTAAATAATGGATTTGATACTGTTGAGGCATTTGCTGTTAAAGATGGAAAGTTTGTAGCAGTTGGTACTTCGCAGGAATTATTAAAAAAATACGAGCCTAACAGCTTAATCGATGCTGGAGGTAAGGCGATTACGCCAGGATTTATAGATGCACATTGCCACTTTCTTGGTTTAGGGTTCAATCAACAAGCCGTAAACTTAGTTGGTACAAAAAGTTTTGATGAGGTGGTGCAGCGCGTTGTAGATTTTCAGAAAAAGAATAATTTAAAATACATAAAGGGTAGAGGTTGGGATCAAAATGATTGGGAGGTGAAGAAATTCCCTAATAAAAAGAAGCTTGATGAGCTTTTTCCTGATACACCTATTTCTTTAACGCGAGTTGATGGTCATGCAATTATATGTAATCAAGCAGCATTAGATTTAGGAAATGTAACTGTAGATAGCAAAATTGATGGAGGTGAAGTAGTAATTGAAAACGGAGAGTTAACTGGGGTTTTGGTTGATAATGCTGAAGGATTAGTGTTAAACCATTGGCCAGCTGTGTCTAGAGATGATGTCGTCAATGCTTTATTGGCGGCACAAGATATTTGCTTTAGTTATGGCTTGACTACAGTTGATGATGCCGGATTAAGTATAGAAGCTATCGAGATAATAGATAGCTTACAAAAAACCAACGACCTTAAAATGCGTGTGTATGCTATGGCTTCGGCTAGCAAAAGAAACTTAGATCATTTTTTGTCAAAAGGCATTATTAAAACAGAACGACTAAATGTGCGTTCGTTTAAGTTTTATGCTGATGGCGCTTTAGGTTCAAGAGGTGCTATGTTGCGTGCACCATATACCGATAAACCAGAACATTTAGGATTGTTGGTAAATAGTATTGAAACTTTAGAAGAAACGGCGCAACGTATTGCAAATTCTGAATACCAAATGAATACTCATGCTATTGGTGATTCGGCAAACAGAGCTGTTTTACAGACTTATAAAAAAGTGCTGAAAGGAAAAACGGATAGACGTTGGAAAGTAGAGCATGCACAAATTATCTCTCAGGAAGATTTTGATCTGTTTGACGATATTATACCATCTGTACAACCAACACATGCTACTAGCGATATGTATTGGGCAGAAGACCGTGTAGGAGAACATAGAATAAAAGGCGCCTATGCTTATAAGGATTTGTTGAACAAATATGGTAAGGTTGCTTTAGGAACTGATTTTCCTGTAGAACATGTCAATCCGTTCTATACATTTTATGCGGCTGTAGCACGTCAGGATTTGGAGAAATACCCTGAAGGAGGTTATCAAATGGAAAATGCACTAACACGTGAAGAAACCTTAAAAGGAATGACCATTTGGGCAGCATACTCTAATTTTGAAGAAACTGAGAAAGGCAGTATTGAAGTAGGGAAGTTTGCCGATTTTATCATTCTTGATAAAGACATCATGACTGTTGATATTCATGAAGTGCCTAATATGAAAGTGGAAGCTACCTATGTTGGTGGTGAGAAGCAGTAAAATAGATAATGCTAGACAATTTATAGTGCTAAGCTAAGGATGGTTTAGCTAATACAATGTCATTTCGAACATTACTGAAATCAAAATAGATTTTGATTAAAAGTAGCTTACGAAGTAAGTCAAATAATCTATTTGATATGTAATGTTAGGGTTAATTGACTGCAATTCGCGCCAAATAATCAAAATGTTCACCTTCCATGATCAATTCGCATTGTAAACCCAATGCAGTACAAGCCGTGTAAAGTGTATTAAAGTCTAGGTATAACCATTTCATTGGTTGTTCTTGTTCGCCTTTATAGCTTATAAAATAATCTAACTCACCGTAGTAATTGGCATTGGTGTCTATCCAAAAACCACCATCTTCATCTTCATACATATATTTAATGTCTGAGGAGTCTATTAAAATTTGTCCGTTAGGTTTCAAAAGTGATTTTAAATGAGATAGATATTTTGATACTTGCGATACCTCCTGAAAAATACCAGAACCGTTCATGAGTAAAAGGATGGTGTCGTAAGTATTACTTTCGTCTAAAATATCTTTTACATAAGCATTTGTTAGTCCGCGTTGTTTACATACTTCAATAGCACCTTCAGAAATATCAATGCTATTTACAGTCAATCCTTTTTCTTGTAAATACAAACTATGACTTCCCGCACCACAACCAACATCCAACACTAATCCTTTAGAAAGTTCAAGTGCTTTTTGCTCAATTTTAGGCATCTCTTTATACGATCTGAATAAATACGAAACAGGCAGTATATCCTCGTCCGAAATACTGGTAGAAGTTATAATGTCTTCCTTTGAATTTCCATTCTGATAATCGAGTAGTGCTTTCCCAAATATATCGTTCATCGATAATGTATTGTCATGCCAAACTTAATTCGGCATCTCATTATTATTAGTAATTTTACAGCATGCAAGATATTATTGATAACCTTCCAAAGCTTGCCAAAGATAAGCATAAGGAAAACAAAACATTCTTTACCAAACTAAAAAAGAAACCACCTAAGCAGTTAGATTATATCATGCAGGAATTACATGAAGAAGAGTTTGAGCGAACTGATTGTTTGGAGTGTGCCAATTGCTGTAAAACGACAGGACCATTATTTACTGATAAAGACATAGACCGTATTGCCAAATTCTTTAAAATGAAACCAACACAGTTTATAGATCAGTATTTAAGAATAGACGAAGATAACGACTATGTATTGCAAAGTGTACCTTGTACATTTTTAGGGTATGATAATTATTGTTCAATATATGATGTAAGACCCAAAGCTTGTAGAGAGTTTCCACATACCGACAGAAAAAAGTTTCAGCAAATCTCTAATTTAACGCTTAAAAATGTTGCAATATGTCCTGCGGCTTTCAATATTGTTGAAGCTATGAAAAAAAGATTAAAATAGACATGATTGGAATATTTTTTGATTACTATTACATTGTTAACTACCAATAAAAATGCTTAAAAATATACTCTTTTTCTTTTTTGTCTGCTCTGCAATTTCAATGAGTGCACAAGAATGGATGACCTCTTTTGATATAGCTAAAAGACTAGCAATGGTTCAGGATAAAATGCTGTTTGTTATGTGGGAAGAATCAACTGAATACGAATTTCCAGTTGTTTTTAACAATACTGAGGGACACAAAGTCTATACAGATTTGTTTGAAGACGAACGTGTTAATCAGGCAATTTGGGAGTATTTTATACCTGTTAAACTTCCAGAAACCTCCTATGAAGTATTGTTTAATAAAATTAAGGATACAAGAAGTTCAAGATATATCGAGAAATTCCAGGATGATAGCATAAAAATTATGGATGTTAACGGGAATATTTTAAATACTATAGATGTGACATCTTATGAGTTTAATATAACATCATTTATTAAAAAATATAGATTAAATACTTCTTACTTGAAACAAGAATTAGTTAATTATTCCAAGAAGAAAAATTTTACAACATCATTTAATTTGGCAAAAAAGTATTTAGATTATGCTATTTTATCGCATAAAGAGCCAAGGAAAGAAATAATAGCATTGTCAAGAATTTATTTTGATGAAGCCAAACGTATTTTGGCTAGCGATACAATGGAGACGAAAGAATGGTTCCCTCAAAAAGTTGAGCTTTTAAGAATTAAGGAGCAGTTAATTTTAAACCAGCCAAGGAAGTCACGCCGACAATTAAAAAAGATAGACGAGAATAATATTCTTAAGGTCAATCAATCGCTATATGCATTCCTACAATACACTACATTCAAGTTATTAAAAGACGATATTAACGCAGGTCAATGGGAAAGTAAACTTTCTTTAGTAGATTTGAAGAAAGCCGAATTAATAATTAAAAACAACAAAAAATAAATTTGGAAACTATTATTAATTATTTCGAAACCATTCCATCGCAACATAGAAGTATTATTCTTGTTGGAGGCCTTACACTGTTTTGGCTATTGGAAGGCGCAGTGCCATTATTTAAGTTTAAATACAATAAATGGAAGCATGCTATCCCAAATTTTTTCTTTACGCTAACAACCATAATTATAAATTTTGCCTTGGCATTTTTATTACTAAAATCGGCTGATTGGGTAGTGGCAAACGATTTTGGAATTATTAATTGGCTACCAGAAATGCCGCTTTGGTTGTATGTGGTTTTGGGTATTTTATTAATGGATTTTATAGGCGCTTATTTAGCGCACTATGTCGAGCATAAAGTAAAACCGCTTTGGATGGTACACCTGGTACATCATACCGATCATAAAGTAGATACTACCACAGCTAACAGGCATCACCCTTTAGAGAGTTTAATTAGATACACTTTTACATTGGCAGGTGTGTTTATTATTGGCGCGCCAATGGGTATTGTTATGTTATATCAATCCATGTCTTTGGTCGCCACTCAATTTACCCATGCTAATATTAAGCTACCTAAAAAGGTAGACATGGCATTAAGTTATTTTTTAATATCTCCAGATATGCATAAGATTCATCATCACTATGTATTACCGTATACCGATTCTAACTATGGAAATATCTTTTCTATTTGGGATAGGCTTTTTGGAACTTATATGTATATGGATCGAGAAAAGCTTGTATATGGTGTCGATGTTTTTCCCGATGAGGTTAAGAATGGTAATGTGGTTGAACTTTTAAAACAACCATTTCAAAAATATCAAAAGCCAACCATATTGCCTGGCGAGACCGAATAGTATAAAACTTAATATTTAGTTTACATACCACAGTTTATATTTAAGCCTCAAATAAAACTGTAAGTATGAAGCGATTGTTGTTGTTATTTTTAGTGTTGATCATGAGTTGTAATAATGTCAAAACCATAAATGTACAAGGGCATAGAGGCTGTCGCGGCTTGTTTCCTGAAAATTCATTGCCTGCATTTGAAAAAGCTATCGATTTAGGAGTGCATACTTTAGAATTGGATTTGGCAATTTCTAAAGATAAAAAAGTAGTCGTATCTCACGAACCTTATATGAGTCGCGTTTTTTGTTTAGATCCACAAGGAAATGAAATCTCTAAGACAGATGATATGCGTTATAATCTATATGAAATGACACACGAAGAGATCAAAGAGTTTGATTGTGGGACTAAGTTCCATAATAGATTTCCTGAGCAAGAAAAGTTAAAAGTATATAAACCACTTTTAAGTGAAGTTTTTCAAATGGCCGAGTCTAAAAATAGTAACATTACATATAATATCGAGATCAAATCAAAACCTAAATATGATGGTAAGTATACGCCCTCTCCCAAAGAGTTTGTCTATTTAGTTTTAGAGGTGATCAATCAATATGGTGTTTTTGATAGAACAAATTTACAGTCGTTCGATCTTCGTGTCATGGAAGAGATTCATAAACAGACTCCAGAAATGAAGACTGCACTTTTAATAGATGAGGATGAAGATATTATTGCCAAGTTAAATAAGCTAACCTTTAAACCAGAAATAATTAGTCCGTATTACAAATTATTAAGTGAAACTAAGGTTAAAGATCTGCAGTCAAACAATTTTTTGGTTATCCCTTGGACGGTTAATGAAATTGAAGATATGCAGCAAATGATCAATTATCATGTAGATGGCATTATTACCGATTATCCAGATAAGCTTATTAAGTTAGTGGGAAACTAAGTTTTCAACAAACTTATTAACAATTTAATGTAGTTCCTCTGTTTTTTCTTACCGTTTGTAGATTATTTTTTTTCAAACCCTTCATTCTTAGTTAGATTCGCTTTCGAGGGTCAAAGTCAATGCTATAATATTCAACTATTAATTTGATTGAATAGCAACTTTTATGAAAAATTTTTACGTTATGCTAGCGATAGCATGCTCCAGTTTATTGTGTAATAATGCCTTTGCGCAGAAAGATTTTGCATTAATTGAAAAGAATATGCATGCATCTGCCGAAGAGTTATTTCATGATCTGAACAAAACTAAGGATACCTTAATTTTAAGCGGCGACAAAAAGATTAGGTATGTTTACTCTATTAATACAGATTATAAACGGGAAACTCAAGAACTTATCAATGCCAATTCTGGCAAAGTAGCACTCAACCATTTATCTAAAGGAAAACATGTATTTGTTGTAGAACAAGTACCTCTTAAAATAGTATTTGTGGTTAGGGTATTGCAAGATCAAACCAATATTAATAAAGTTATAAAGGCAGGTAAATTAACAGCTACGGCCTCTAGTAACGACTAGCTAATCTATAAATGTGTTCTCCAGCGATTTTACTAAATCTCTAATAGGTACTTGAGAGAGATTGGTTAGAATTGCAATTACTATATCTTCATCTGGATAGATCATTACAAAGGTTGTGGCGCCAATACCACCACCAGAATGGCTATATCTAGGTGTGCCGTTTTTTGTTTTAGCAATTCCAAAACCAACGCCATAGTTGGTACTTTTGCCATCACTGGTTTTTAAAGGTTTAACTAATTCTAATACTGTGGATTTTTCAATTAGTTGCGGACGAATTAGTTCGTTGCCAAATTTTACAATATCCTCAGAGGTTGCTATAAAGCCACCACCTGCTACTTTATGCTCGTTACTTACGGGTGGTCCCAATACAATTTTGTTAGTCTTGGTTTTTCTGTAAAATTGAGTTCTATTTGGCATGTCCTTATCAGATAGACCAATAGTAGTGTTGGTCATATTTAAAGGGTTGAAAATTGCTGTTTGCATGTATTCATTGAACTCTGTTTCAGAAGCATTTTGAACAACTACACTTAATAAATTCCATCCATAAGTACTATAACTGTATTTTGTGCCTGGTTTGAACTTTAATGGAGAATCTTTAAATATGTCTAGACCTTCAACAATAGTCATTTTTTTATTTAAAATAAATTCATTGCCATTGTAGTGTCTAATACCTGCAATATGTCCAGCTACTTGTCGAATAGTAAAATCGTATTCTTTTTTAGGAAAATCTGGAATATAATTATAAATACTCCCATCAAGATCTAGCAATTCATCATCTGCCAATTTTGCGATTGCCAAAGCGGTTACAGATTTTGAAATACTTGCAATTCTAAATTGTGTTTCACTAGGTGACACCTCTTTTTTTGTTTTCAGATTTGAATAACCAAAGCCTTGTGACCAAACTATTTTTCCGTTATGTGTTGCCGAAATAGACATTCCAGGAATAGCGTGTTTTTCAAAAAATGCTTGTGCTATCACTTTAGCACTATCAATTTTTGTATTGATGTCTAACTTTTGCGCAAAGGAGATATTACACGTAAGAAATAGTAGGAAGGTTAGTCGTTTCATTCTAATTATAAATTAAATATTGTGCTCTTATTTTTTTAAAATTGTTTAGATCTTTTTGCCATGTTGCTTTAATTTCAGCCTCAGTCATACCAGATTCAATTTGTTTTTGCAATTTCGTTGTTCCAGCATGTTTTGTAAATCCATCTGTTAAGAAGAAAAGTGATTTGTCTACTGAATTTTCATATGCTTTAATAATCCATTTTAGAGTCATTTCATCTGCTATTGTTACTTTACCTAAATCTTCACCATAGCATAAATCATCTTTATGTTTTGGGTATTTGGCTCCAAAATTTGACTGTGGTGTATATGTAAACTTCATTGTTTCCTGATTAAGAAAAGGAGCTCCATATCGTTGAAATTGAAATTCTGTACCTCTCCCCGCGTTAATGTTAGTGCCTTCAAATAAGCCAAGACTTGGATACAGTTTTATAGATTGATCATTAGGAAGATTTGGAGAAGGCCTTATTGGTAGACTATAACTTTTTGAATGGTTATAATTTGTCATTTCAACAATTTTTAAATCACATTGTATACCATTTACCAGCCATTTTTCTCCATTAATCATTTTACCATACTCGCCAATAGTCATACCGTGTACGAGCGGAATAGTATGCATGCCTAAAAAACTTTGGTGTTCTTTTTCTAGAGTTGGTCCATCAATATAGTTCCCATTAGGGTTTGGTCTGTCTAAAATAATAAGTTGAATATTGTTTTCGGCACAAGCCTCCATGATATAATGTAAGGTCGATATATAAGTATAAAAGCGAACACCAACATCTTGAATATCAAAAATTAAAATATCAATGTCTTTAAGTTGTTCTTGAGATGGTTTTTTATTCTTTCCGTATAACGAAATGATTGGAAGCCCCGTTTTGGTATCTATACCATCTTTAACAACCTCTCCAGCATCAACAGTTCCTCTAAACCCATGTTCCGGAGCAAATACTTTTTTCACGTCTACATTTAGAGCAATAAGAGAATCTACTAGATGAGTATTTGTGTCTTTTTTAAAAATAACACTGGTTTGATTAGCAACAATACCTATACGTTTACCGTTTAAAATAGGTAAATAAGTTTGCGTTTGGTTGGCGCCAACAATAATAGATTTGTCATTTTTAGCTTTAATAGCAGAGGCAGTGTTTTGGTTTATCTTGTTGTTTGTTTCAGAGTTATTTCCACAAGAAATCAATACCAGAACAAATAATAAAACTGTATTTTTGAAAACGTTTAAAATCATTAACTCAATTTGAAATTCGAATATTTTATAGCAAAACGCATTATTGGTAGTAAGTCGTATAAAAGTAGTGTTTCGGCGCCAATAATAAAAATAGGTATAACAGCTATTGCTATTGGGTTAATTGTAATGATGGTTGCTGTAGCTACTGGCACAGGAATGCAGCAAAAAATTAGGGATAAAGCCGTGGCATTTAACGGTCATATAACAATTACATCGTTTAATTCGAATGTGTCAGACGAGTCGCAATTTCCAATTTCCACAGATCAAGATTTTTATCCTAAGTTTAATGGAGTAGATGGAGTAGCACACATACAAGGTGTCGCCACAAAGTTTGGAGTAATTAGAACAGAAACCGATTTTGATGGTACCATATTAAAAGGTGTTGGTAGTGACTACAATTGGCAATATTTTCAAGACTTTTTAGTAGATGGAGAGCTGCCAGAATTTAGCGATAAGATTAGTAATGATGTTTTGATTTCGCAATACCTCTCTGACCGTTTGCAATTTAAAGTGGGAGATGGTTTTCAAATGTTATTTGGAAAGGAAGATCAAAATAAAACACCATTTATAAGAAAATTTAATGTTGTTGGAATTTATAATTCCGGATTCCAGGAATTGGACGAAACCTATTTAATTGGTGATATCAGGCACGTGCGTTTTTTTAATAAATGGGAAGACGATATGGTTGGGAATTTTGAAGTGTTTATAGACGATTACGACCAACTTGATATTAAAGGCAATGAAATCTATCAAAACACACCTTCAACGGTCAATATTCAAACTGTAACACAACGTTATCCAACAGTATTTGAATGGATAGGTATTTTCGACCAGAATATTTATATGCTCATTGGTATAATGATCTTGGTTGCAGGTATAAACATGATCACGGCACTTTTGGTACTTATCCTCGAGCGTACGCAAATGATAGGTGTTTTAAAAGCACTGGGAAGTAATAACTGGAGCATACAAAAGTTGTTTTTATACAATGCTTCTTATTTAATTGTCTTAGGGTTGTTTTGGGGCAATATTATTGGATTGGGTTTAATTATGGCTCAAAAATATTTTAAACTTATACCACTAGATGCAAGTGTATATTACGTTACAGAAGTACCTGTACAAATAAGCGTCACACATATGATAATGCTTAATGTAGGTACATTTATTTTGTGTTTACTAATGCTTTTAGTGCCATCGTATGTGATTACTAAAATATCGCCAGTTAAAGCGATGCGTTTTGAATAATTTTCGGTTTTAAATTACTGAAATGAACAAATAAGCCCTTTTCGATTAATAATACAGAATATTTTTCTGTTATAGATGCCTTGACGTTTTATTTTTTAGATTTAAATGTACTTTTGCAGCCAATCAAAATTGAAAAATGGAATACGCTAAAAATATATTAGAAACTATTGGTAACACTCCTTTAGTAAAGATCAATAAACTTGCCGAAGAATTACCTTGTTTACTACTGTCTAAATACGAAACCTTTAACCCAGGAAATTCTGTAAAGGATAGAATGGCGCTTAAAATGATTGAAGATGCAGAAGCTGATGGTCGCTTACAACCTGGAGGAACAATTATTGAAGGAACTTCTGGTAATACTGGAATGGGATTAGCATTAGCTGCTATTGTAAAAGGCTACAAATGTATTTTTGTAACTACCGATAAGCAATCAAAAGAAAAGGTCGATATTCTTAAGGCTGTAGGAGCAGAAGTAATTGTATGTCCTACTGATGTAGCTCCAGACGATGCACGTTCATACTATTCGGTATCAAAACGATTGGGTGACGAAACACCAAATTCGTGGTATGTAAACCAATATGATAACCCAAGTAATGCCAAAGCACATTACGAAAGTACAGGCCCTGAGATCTGGAAACAAACCGAAGGTAAGATCACACATTTTGTGGTTGGTGTTGGTACTGGAGGCACTATTTCTGGAGTTGGAAAGTATTTAAAAGAACAAAACCCAGATATTAAGGTTTGGGGAATAGATACGTACGGTTCTGTATTTAAAAAATATCATGAAACTGGTATTTTTGATGAGAACGAAATTTACCCTTATGTAACCGAAGGTATTGGTGAAGATATTCTACCAGAGAATGTAGATTTTAGTGTGATTGATGGGTTTACAAAGGTAACCGATAAAGATGCTGCTGTGTATACGCAATTACTTGCTAAAAAAGAAGGGATGTTTTTAGGAAACTCTGCAGGAGCAGCTATGAAAGGCGTATTGCAGTTAAAAGAACATTTTAATGAAGATGATGTAGTTGTGGTATTATTTCACGACCATGGAAGCCGCTATGTAGCAAAAATGTTTAATGACGACTGGATGCGAAGCATGGGTTATATAGACTAACAATTAATAAAATAAAAACCTGAGTGAAAGCTCAGGTTTTTTTATGGTAAAAATTAAGTGTCGTTATCGGTCACGGCTATGAACAGTTGCGTGGGTTAGCACTGACTTTAGCAAGTACACGACAAGCTGAAAATTCCGCAGTAATTTTCAGGATAAGCCTGTAATAGCAATTGTTTATAGCCATTGTTGCCAGTAGTTATTTTGTTACAAAATCAACGACAGTTCCAAATACTTTTTGAGGAAGATTCTTGTGTTTTTCCTCATAAGCTTTATAAATTCCGTCACCAATTTTTTGTAAATGGATTAAATCTTCTTTGTTAAAATACTTAACTGTTACTTTGGTCAAATCGAGTTCAACTGCTCTTACTTCTTTTTCATTTCGATTTCTCAATGGGATTAACCTTTTAAACGTTACCGAATTATTGTCTTTATGCAATACTTCAAATCCGATTTTTGCTCTTGCTTTTTGTTTATCCATTATTTTGATTTTTTGCTCTTTCTGATAATAGGTCGTAAATTCCGTCTGCTACTCCTTCTATGATAGCAACATCATAATGGTCATTAAATGCATTTTCTTTGTCGCAGTCCACGCATAGAAAACCTTTGCATAAAATGTTCTTTGGGTCATCATTGATCATTGGAATAATAGGGTATACTAACTCGCTTTCGTAACTCAATTTACCGTCTTTAGAACTATCCTTACTCGTATTCTCATAATCTCTTGTTTTACTTATTGAGTTATTCAAATAGTATTTTACTTTGTTTCCTTTTAAGACATTATTGAGAGCTTTTTGAAAAGCTGTATTGCCGATAATAGTATGATTAGTTTGTTTATAACTGTCAGTATCTCTTATTTTATAAAATTCAGGGTCTCTGCATAAATTCTCCATCGATGCTTTTTCATCTACATCTGCAGATTGAATAGGTACTTTGATGGAAACTGAACAACTTGCTTTCGTAATACCATCAAATGTTTTTTTGAGATTAGCACAGAAATCAATTAGAGATGACATAAATTCTTCGTCTTGATGTCCTGGTGTTTTTCTATAATGATGTGCTTTGGAAAAACTGTCTTTTAGGTAGATGATTGCGTCACCGTATTTTGATTCGTGCTTTCTATATACATAGTAGGCACTTACATCTCTAAATAGAAAAGCAAACATTCTGATTAGAAGAATTAAACCTAAAATGGAAACTCCTATAATGATAGAGTTTTCCATCGTTGTGTTTAAAAATGTTTTACCTAAAAGCAATATTGCAATTAAAGAGGGAAAACTTCCAAGTAAAAAGCCCCAAAGCTTACCCTTGAAACTTCTTTTTATGCTATTCCAAATTACTTTTCTTAATTCTTTATTCATTCAATATTGTTGGTTGGTCATAATTACTGGCAACTTTTAGAATATGAATCCGTTTCAATGATTTATATTCACCGATAACGAAGTTAGTGTTTTAAAGTAAGAAAATCAATACGTAATACTACGTAGTATGGCTTTGTAACAATCCTATAAATTCACAATATTGATTGATGGTAATAGGATTATTTTTTTAAATGTAATTCCTTAGGATATTCATTTGTACGTAACCACAAATGCAAAGTAGTTTTGTAATTAGGCAAGTAAGTAGTTACAAGCTTTTCAAATTGTTGGTAATCTATAGATGTACACTGAAAGAGTTTGTTTAAGAATTTGTCGTAATTATCATTTCCCATTGAGGTCCATAAATGATATAAGAACAATCGAACCCTATCAGATAAAACAAATCGGTCTTTATAAGTGCCTATATCATCGTAAGTAATATCTAAAATAGGTTTTTCTGTTGGTAGTTTGTTACCTCTCCTATCTTTTCCTGTTCGCTTTTTCTTTACATAAGATGCTTCAACACGTAACATGTAATTGTGAATATTGAAGTCGTCTTTTGAAAGTACAGAGTTCATTCCATAGAGATGAAAAAAACTTGGAAAGCCTTCAATTACTAAAGCGGCAAAAGGACTTGTGTTCGCTACAGGAATTTCGGTATATGGATGCACCAATTCATGTGCTAAAGTAGATTTTGCAAAAAACTCTTTAGAGAAATTATTATAAACATCGGTGCTTATGCCAATTACATTTTTACTGGAAATATTACCATATTTAGGCATTTCAACAATGTGCAACGATGCTGTACTGTGTACGTTTTTTAGTTTTGAATAATATAGTTCCTTTAATTGTTGAGCAAACGTTATAATACGTTCGGCATTAGCTTTATTACCTACGTAGTTAACAAATAAATTATCTTTAGAAAGTTGTTTAAAAGGTCGTGCTGTACATTGTATTTCAAACATTTCAGAAATACCAGGTTTCCATACAGCAGTATAGTGTGAATTGTTTACTGTTTCAGATACTAGTTCACCAGCTACCACAGCTTTAAAGTGTTTAGGAAGGGTAACGGTAACACTTTCAAAATTGGCTTTGTAATCGTCTTGTTCAGGATCTAAGAAAATAGGGAACCATGCAGAGTAATAATGGGCCCTTAAAAATACACCTTCGTCTTTTTGAATACGCATATAATCAGAAGTACTTCTGGCGCTTGACGGATTCATAAAACCAGAATAATAAATGGTTAGCGGTACTTCTGTATTGTCTGTTAAAGTATTAAGGGTTGTTTTAGTAGCTACCAGACTGTAATCGTTGTCGTAAAATACTTTTTCAGAATTGAAGTCGAGAGATTTTTTACCTGAGGTAATTGAGTCAACTTTTAATTCGCCATGTAAGTAAAAGGTAAGTGTTTTGTTGTAGGTTTTAAAATCTACAGTAGTATTCCCTCTCATAAACGAGGTGTTAGATACTGGATAGCCCCACATTTGTGCATCTTCGGGGAAAAATTCAACATTAATTTTGTAATTGTTTACTTGTTGTCCTTTAGCAATTAGAGTACAACCTAAAAAGGCCACACAGATAAATAAATATTTCATTGTTGTTGGTTTACGGTGTAAAGACGAAACTTTTTGTAAAATGTGGCATGCTTTGATATTTTTCTTACAAATCAAGTAAATTGACTTAAGATGCATCTGGCTGTACTCTAGCGCTAAATGTCTCTTTAAATAGATGTTAACGATAGGTGTTGTTATTTGAAGTGACAAAAAAAACTTACCAAAAAGTTTGATTTGTAAAAAATTTATCATAATTTCGATGAAATGCAAAAATAAACGATAAAGTGTATATAAATCCCCGTAAATATATAGTCTATTATGAATGTCCTACAAATGTCCCTGTCGTCCGGCGACTGGAAAGACAAAATTTCGACCATTTCTTTTGATGCCAATATCTTTTTATTATTTGTATCTCCCGAGTTTGAAAATAAAGAAAGTGTAGTTAGCTTTTTACATACTAAATATCCGCAAGCATCTATTGTTGGATGCTCTACTGCTGGTGAAATTTCGGATGTAACTGTAAAAGACCAAAGTATGTCTTTAACAGCTATACAACTGGAAAAGGTTGATCATAAAAAAGAATCTGTTGTAATTCAAGATATGAAATGCAGCTATAAAGCTGGGCAACAACTAGCCGAAAAACTACAAGGTGATGACTTGAAACATATTTTAGTATTAAGTGATGGCTTGAATGTTAATGGCGCTGATCTGGTTTCTGGTTTAAAATCGGTATTACCTAATATAAGTATTACTGGAGGTTTAGCTGCAGATGGAGCCAATTTTGAGAAAACCTTTGTTATTAATGATAATACTATAGTAGATAAAACTATTATAGGGATTGGTTTTTATGG
Organism: Flavobacteriaceae bacterium; assembly: GCA_030148025.1. GTDB lineage: Bacteria > Bacteroidota > Bacteroidia > Flavobacteriales > Flavobacteriaceae > JASBUG01. Next base: position 103,172 of record JASBUG010000031.1, read on the forward strand.
CGATCATTTAAAAGTTGGATGTAGCTCTAAAGGTGGTTGGGATAGTTTTGGTATTGAACGTTCGGTAACCAAATCTCATAAAAATGTATTGTTTGAATTAGATGGTCAACCAGCCTTAAAAATTTACAAGTCGTTTTTAGGTGAAGAGGCTAAAAACTTGCCTAGTTCTGGTTTGTTGTTCCCATTAAGTATGCGTGTTGATGAAGATTCTATACCTGTGGTTAGAACCATTTTGGCAGTTAATGAAGAAGAGCAAAGTTTAACCTTTGCCGGAAATATTCCTCAAGGTTCTTATGTGCGTTTAATGAAAGCAAACATTGACAGATTGATTAATGGTGCCGAAGACTCAGCTAAATTGGCAAATGATAATATTAATAATAATTCAGAGTTAGCCATACTAATAAGTTGTGTTGGTAGACGTTTAGTACTTAAACAACTTGTTGAAGAAGAGGTTGAAGTGGTAAGAGATGTAATTGGTGATAAACCAAGTATAACAGGTTTCTATTCCTATGGAGAAATTGCGCCTTTTGGTGAATTTTCACCTTGCGAATTGCATAATCAAACAATGACCATTACAACGCTTTCAGAATGTTAAACAACGAACTACATAGATTGCTGAAACGCCAATTGAAAAAATCTGATCTAGATATTAACGATCCTAATCTAGAAGGATTTTTAAAAATGGTAAATCAAGCTTACAAGAGCTTTGATACCGATGTCATGCGCATTGAAAATATTTTAGAAGAAAGCTCTAAAGAATTGTTTAGAGCCAACCAATTACTAAAGATTGAAAGCGCATCAACTAAAGCTCAGCTAGAGAATATTATGAACTCTGTTCAAGGCGTCTTATTTGAAACCGATATGCAAGGAAACTTTGTGTATTTAAATCAAGCTTGGGAAGAACTTACAGGGTTAAAGGTTAACGATTCTATAGGCCAAAAATATTCTACTCTTTTAATTGGAAAAAATGACAAAGAAAAAAGGCGTATGGAACGGTTTTTAAGCCGAAAACAAAAATCATATAAAACCATATTTAAATACCATACACCAACGAATACTATTAAATGGGTAGAAATAAATTTAGTACTATCTAAAGATGCTAATAATAATATTGTTGGAGCAATTGGCACCATGATCGATATTACGTCTTTAAAAGAAACCGAGTTAAAACTTAATGAGGCTAACAAAACTAAAGATGAGTTTTTATCGATGATGTCGCACGAGATTCGCACACCTTTAAATGCAGTAATTGGGTTATCTAATGTACTACTAATGGAAGATTATTTGCCACAACAATTAGAAAACTTAAAAGCTTTAAAATATTCAGGTGAACATTTATTGCTTCTTATTAACGATATATTAGATCTTAATAAAATTGAATCTGCCAAAGTAGAATTTGAAGATCGTGAATTTAATTTGAATGAGTTTTTACGTACTATTAAATATCATTTTAAACTAACTGCAAAAGAAAAGAATATAGAGTTTAGGATTGAAAAGGATATGAACGTTCCAAACCTTCTTATTGGTGATAGTTTAAAGCTGTCTCAGGTAATCAAAAACCTATTGAGTAATGCCTTTAAGTTTACCGAAACTGGTAGTGTTGTTTTGCATGTTGAGTATTTAGGTAAGCAACTAAATAAACATAATTTATCCTTTAAAGTATCAGATACTGGAATTGGTATACCGTATGCTAAACAAAAACACATTTTTAAGAAGTTTACTCAAGCCCAAAAAAGCACCTCAAGATTATACGGTGGAACAGGTTTAGGTTTAGCAATAAGCAAAAAATTATTAAAACTTCAAAAAAGCGATCTGCAACTTGTGAGTGAACCAGATAAGGGATCGACATTTTGGTTTAATCTTGGTTTTAAAGAGTCTAGTGGTTCTGAAAAAACTACGGAAGTAACAAAAGGATCTAATGGAGATATTAGCACTTTAAATATTCGTGTGCTTGTGGCTGAAGATAATGAGATCAACACTTTAGTATTGAAAAAAATGCTTAAGAAATGGCATGTAGATTATACTTTGACCAAGCATGGAAAAGAATTATTAGATGTGTATAACGACAAGGACTTCGATATTATTTTGATGGATTTGCAAATGCCTGTATTAGACGGCTATCAAACCACAGCTGTTATTAGGTCGTTACAGAATGAGAGAAAGGCCAGTATTCCTATTGTAGCATTGTCAGCGTTTTCACAAGATGAGATAAAAGAGAAAACCAAAGCATTTAAAATGGATGGTTATATGACCAAGCCATTTAATCCGAAGGAGTTATATAAACTATTGAGTTTTTATGCCGATAACCGAAGAAATAGATTGATAGTGTAGGTAAATTACTGTTAATTAAATGGTTGAATTGTGTATCTTGCAGTTCTATGCAAGAAGACTTTTTACATTACTTATGGAGGTGCCAAAAATTCAATGTAATTGATTTTTATTCTACTAATGGTGATCCTATTCAAGTTGTAAAAACAGGAATTCATAATCAAGATGCCTCTGGTCCAGATTTTTTTAATGCGCAAATAAGAATAGATCAGCAACTTTGGGCTGGTAATATAGAGGTTCATATTAAGTCTAGTGATTGGTATGTGCATCATCACGAAACCAATAAAGCATACGATAATGTAATATTGCATGTAGTTTGGGAGCATGATACCGATGTGTTTAGAAAAGATAATTCTGGAATAACGACTTTAGAGTTAAAACAATATGTTAATAAAGAGGTTTTAGATAGTTATTATAAGCTATTTTCAAAACACCAGAAATGGATCAATTGTGAAAGTCATTTTCATGAAGTTGATGACTTTATTGTTAATAACTGGCTGGAGCGTTTATTCTTTGAACGTTTAGAAAGAAAATCTAAGGAGATCGAAATACTTTTAAAGCAATCGGCTAATGATTGGGAAGCTGTACTCTTTAAAATGCTAACAAAAAACTTCGGACTTAAATTAAATGGCGACGCTTTTTTGAGCGTTGCAAATGCAATCGATTTTTCAATTTTTAGAAAGCATCAAAATAATTTATTACAATTGGAAGCATTGCTTTTTGGGCAGTCTGGTTTATTAGATATAGATGTTGAAGAGGTTTATGTGTCAGAACTTCAAAATGAATATAAGTTTCTAGCCAACAAATATCAACTATCTAGCATTGGGGTTTTGCCGATACAGTTTTTTAGGTTGCGTCCAAATAATTTTCCAACAATTAGGTTGGCACAATTGGCGAGTTTGTATCATAAAGAACAATCGTTGTTTTCTAAAATAATAAATGCAAAGAATGTAAATGATTTGTATGAACTATTTAAAGTAACAGCATCTCCTTTTTGGGAAACACATTATACTTTTCTTAAATTATCTAAAAAATCAAAAAAACAGTTGACCAAGTCATTTACAGATCTACTAATAATAAACACAATTGTTCCTCTAAAATTTTGTTATGCTACTTATAGCGGTAACTATGAAAATGAAATTCTTGTAGCAATAATGAAACAATTACAGTCTGAAAAGAATAGTATTATTGATAAGTTTAATGCTTTAAAACCTATATCAAATTCTGCTTTTTGTTCGCAGGCCTTACTTCAATTAAAAAATAATTATTGCACTAAAAATAAATGTTTAGATTGTGCTATCGGAAATACATTAATTGCATAGATTTAGTTACCTTGCAGTATGAATGTTTTTTACAAAAGCTTGCTCTACTTTCAAAAACATGGCTACTACGTTTGTCAACGAATAGCAGACCGTTTAGGTATTCGGGCTAAAGTAGTAAGAACATCATTTATGTATTTAACATTTGTAACCCTAGGTTTTGGTTTTGCATTATATTTATTTTTAGCGTTTTGGATTCGCATTAAAGATGTAGTGTATACCAAACGAACATCAGTTTTTGACCTATAATTTATGAGCAACCCTTTAATTAAATTATTTCGATCTAAGATCAATACCGCTTTTTTATTACTAGGAGTTTTACTCGTTATTGGTGTGTTTGGTTTTAAAATCATGTCGGGCTATTCCTGGTTGGATGCTTTGTATATGACCGTTATAACCATTACTACAGTTGGTTTTGGTGAAGTAAATCCTTTAGATGAAGAAGCCAAAGTATTTACCATATTCTTAATTTTAACCAGTGTTGTAATTGTAGGATACTCTATTAAGGTAATAACCGAATATATTTTAACTAAGAATAATATTGAAGAATTAAAACAAAAGAAGATGCAGAAAAAAATAGACAGCCTTAAAGGTCATATTATTATTTGTGGTTATGGTAGAAATGGAAAACAAGCTGCAACAAAGTTATTAGCTTACGGTAAGCCATTTGTGGTTATTGAAAAAAATAAAGAGCAAATAGATAAATACCAAAGCGATATGGTGCCTTTTGTTTTAGGAAACGCTAATGAAGATGATGTGCTGTTGCAAGCTGGAGTAGATAGGGCAGATTGCTTAATTTCTGCACTACCAAATGATGCCGACAATTTATTCGTTGTGCTTTCTGCACGACAAATAAATAAAGATATGAGCATTATTAGTCGTGCTTCTCAAGAAACATCATATAATAAATTAAAATTAGCAGGTGCTAATAATGTAATACTTCCAGATCGTATTGGTGGCGATCATATGGCGTCTTTGGTTGTAGTACCAGACCTTATAGAATTTATCGATAATTTATCGATTGTTGGGAAATCAAACATCAATATTGAAGAGATTCCAGTAGAGAAATTATACGATACTTCTGAAGTAAAAACAATTAGAGATCTTGATCTTAGAAAGAAAACAGGATGTAATGTTATAGGATATAAAGATGTTGATGGCGAGTATTTGGTGAACCCTGAAGCAGACCAAAAATTAATACCAAAATCTAAGATCATTGTACTGGGTAGACCAGAGCAAATACAGATGCTAAATTCGGTTTACGACATCAACTAACATCACCCTTTTTAACAGCCAATGTTTTAAAAACTCATTTTTTTTTAGTTTCTTGCTAGCTTTAAGTTAAATTTTAAGATAAAACTACTAACTAACATTTTATAATTATGAAGAAATATCTTCTTTCCCTATTTACATTAATATTACCGCTTTTAACCTACGCGCAAGAGGCAGAAAAAGGACTTGATCAAAGAATTGATGAAGCGTTTCAACCGGTATCTGACTTCTTTAGTAAAGTTATTTTCTTTGAAATAATGGGTACACCATTTGTATTGATCTTATTGGTTGGTAGTGCTGCTTTCTTTACTATTTATTTTGGGTTCCCAAACATTAGATACTTTGGAAAAGCAATCAATACTGTTAGAGGTAAATATGACGAAATAGAAGGAGGCCATGAGGCTGCTGAAACTTCTATGACTATTGATGGAGATATTAGAGATACCATTCGTGATGAAAGTCAGGAAGGAGAAGTGTCACACTTTCAGGCATTGGCAACTGCAGTATCAGGAACCGTAGGTAATGGTAACATCGCAGGTGTGGCTTTAGCAATTGCTTTAGGTGGTCCTGGAGCAACATTCTGGATGATTATTTGTGGACTGTTAGGTATGTCAACTAAGTTTGTTGAATGTACTTTAGGTGTTCAGTATAGAGATGTTGATGAAGAAGGCACCGTTTATGGAGGTCCAATGTACTATATCACTAGAGGATTAAAAGAAAGAGGTTTTGCAACGTTAGGTAAAGTAGCTGCTGTATTCTTTGCAATTTTCTGTATTGGTGGTTCATTTGGTGGTGGAAATGCTGCGCAATCAAACCAGGCAACTGTAGTCCTTAAAGAATTAATGGGCTTAGAAAGTGCAAGTGCAGGTGCAATTATAGGCCTAATTATGGCCATAGTAGTTGGAATTATTATTATTGGAGGAATCAAGCGTATTGCTTCAGTTACTGAAAAAGTAGTGCCATTTATGGCGGTACTTTATATAGTAGCTTGTTTATATATAATCTTAAGTAATTTCTCAGCTATTGATGATGCATTTGGGTTGATCTTTGCGGAAGCATTTAATCCAAAAGCTATTGGAGTTGGTGGTGTAATTGGAGTGTTGTTAGTTGGTTTCCAACGTGCAGCATTCTCTAACGAAGCAGGTGCAGGTTCTGCATCAATTGCGCACTCTGCAGTAAAAACAAAATATTCAGCTTCTGAAGGTTTAGTAGCGTTATTAGAGCCATTTATTGATACCGTAGTAATTTGTACAATGACTGCGCTTGTTATTATCATTTTCAACACTGGAGGTGTATTCGAATATGGAGGTGATGGTACTGGTGGAGTTCTTATTGATGGTATGCGCTATGAAGGAGCAGGAATTACATCTAAAGCTTTCGCAGAATACATTCCTTACTCTAACGTATTCTTAACGATAGCAGTGGTATTATTTGCTGTATCTACTATGATCTCTTGGTCATACTACGGATTACAGTCTTGGAAGTTCTTATTCGGAAGAGGAAAGACTGCTGATATGACTTATAAAATACTTTTCTGTGTATTTGTAATCATTGGTGCTGCTGCAAGTATGGGATCTATCTGGGCATTCTCAGATGCAATGATCTTTGCAATGGTGTTCCCTAACATGATAGGATTATATTTCTTATTCCCAGTTGTTAAAAAACAACTTAGAAGATATCTTGACGCAATTAAAGCAGTTAAAGCTTAAACTTTAAAACACATATTATGAAATCCCATTTCAAGTTCACTAAAGGACAACGGAATGGGATTTTTTTATTACTACTATTAGTCGTTATATTTCAATGTATATACTTCTTTGTTGATCTTACGCCTGAAAAGATTGTAGTTGACAAGAGCAAACTGGAAATATTTGAGAAAGAGGTCGATTCTTTGCGTTTAGCTGCATTAGAAAAAAGACAGCCAAAATTATTTCCGTTTAACCCTAATTATATTACCGATTATAAAGGTTATACTTTAGGGATGAATAATGAAGAGATAGATAGGTTGTTGGCATTTCGTAAACAGGATAAGTGGGTCAACTCTGCAAAACAATTTCAGGAAGTAACACAGGTGTCCGATTCTTTATTGAGTGTGATAGCGCCATATTTTAAATTCCCAGATTGGGTGAATAGATCAAGAACGGTTTCTAGGGTGAATAGCAAACCAAACACGTTTGAGACAAAAGGCGATTTAAATAAAGCAACAGCAACTCAACTGCAAAGAGTAAATGGAATTGGAAAAACATTATCCGACCGTATTATTAAATTCAGGAATAGCTTTCAAGGCGGATTCATTGCAGATATACAATTAAATGATGTTTATGGCCTGTCACCTGAAGTTATTGAGAGGTTAACTAATGAGTTTACCGTTAAAACACCTAGACAAATTAGTAAGTTCAACTTAAATACTGCAACAATTGAGGAGTTGGTGACTGTTCAGCACATAGATTACGAATTGGCATACGAGATTGTTGATCAAAGAACCTTAAGAGAGGGTTTTAAATCTTTCGATGAATTGCTTAAAGTAAAGGGATTTCCTGCCGACAAAATTGAGATAATTAAACTATATTTGAGTCTCAATTAATAAGTACCATTTAGATAATGAATTTTGATTACAGTGAAGAGCAGTTGTTAATTGCAGCGTCTGCTAGAGATTTTGCAGAACAGTATATTCGTCCGAATATTATGGAGTGGGATGAAGCTCAAATTTTTCCAGTAGAACTTTTTAAAAAAGCAGGAGAAATGGGTTTTATGGGTGTTTTTGTAGACGAGAAATATGGAGGTTCAGGATTGAGTTATCATGAGTATATTTCTATAATCGAAGAAATCTCGAAGGTAGATCCTTCTATTGGCCTTTCTGTTGCTGCACATAACTCTTTGTGTACAGGCCACATTTATTATTTCGGGAATGAAACTCAAAAGCAAAAATGGTTGCCAAGACTAACGTCTGCTGAATGGATTGGCGCTTGGGGATTAACCGAGCATAATACTGGTAGTGATGCTGGAGGTATGAACACCACAGCTACTAAAGATGGTGATTATTATATATTAAATGGTGCTAAAAATTTTATCACACATGGTAAAAGTGGTGATGTGGCAGTAGTGATTGCTAGAACTGGTGAGAAAGGAGATTCTAGAGGAATGTCTGCTTTTGTTGTTGAAAAAGGAACTCCTGGGTTTACATCAGGGAAAAAAGAAGATAAATTAGGAATGCGTGCTAGTGAGACTGCCGAATTGGTTTTTGATAATTGCCGTGTTCATAAAGATAATATGCTTGGGGAAGAGGGAGAAGGTTTTGTGCAATCGTTAAAAGTACTTGATGGTGGGCGAATTTCAATTGGTGCGCTTGCACTAGGAATAGCTAAAGGCGCCTATGAAGCCTCTTTAAAATATTCTAAAGAACGTCATCAGTTTGGAAAGCCTATTTCGAGTTTTCAAGGTATCTCTTTTAAATTAGCTGATATGGCTACCGAAATTGAAGCATCCGAATTGTTACTTCATAAGGCAGCTTCAAAAAAGAATGCAGGTGAACGTATGACCAAGTTGGGTGCCATGGCAAAAATGTATGCCAGTGAGGTATGTGTAAAAGTAGCTAACGATGCGGTGCAAATTCATGGTGGATATGGTTATACTAAAGAATTTCCAGTAGAGAAATTTTACCGCGATTCTAAGTTATGTACTATTGGAGAAGGAACTACCGAAATCCAAAAATTAGTAATTGCTAGAAATATTTTAAAATAAAATATCAAAAGGTTTGTAAATTTATATTTAGTTGTATCTTTGCAGTCCGAAATTCTAAAAGAGAGGAGGTTAAGCAACTATGTTAATAATACCAATTAAAGAAGGAGAAAATATAGATAGAGCGCTAAAGCGTTTTAAGAGAAAGTTTGATAAAACTGGAACTAAAAGAGCATTACAAACACGTAAGCAATATGTTAAGCCTTCAGTGAAGCGTAGAGCACAAATTCAAAAAGCGCAATACATTCAGCGATTAAGAGATGCAGAAGAAATCTAGAGAGCTGTAAACAATATAAAGAATCCCGTAACTTTTGTTACGGGATTTTTTTTGATCTATATATTACGGTGAAACTTTAAGTTTTGTATTTTTATATAACAGTAATTAATAGCGTATGTCATTTAATTCTTTTAGAGATTATTTATTACTAGAGAAAAACTATTCACCGCATACGGTTAATGCCTATTTAAAGGACCTGGAAAGTTTTAGAGAATTTAATGAACTGGAATTTGGCGAAGCACATATTAATGCTGTTAACTATTCGCAAATAAGAAGCTGGATCATTAACCTGGTGGAGAGCGGAATTTCTAATCGTAGTATTAATAGAAAAATATCATCCCTCAATTCTTATTACAAATTTTTGTTGAAGGTAGAAGCTATTACTAAAAACCCATTAGCAAAACACAAAGCACTTAAAGTAAGTAAGAAAGTGCAAATACCATTTTCGCAAAAAGAGGTGGACGATGTTCTAAACGATTTTAATTTCGATAATACATTTGAAGGTATTAGAGATAGACTCATTATAGAGTTGTTTTATTCTACAGGAATCCGTCGTATTGAATTAGTGCAATTGCAACTTCAAGATGTAGACCTTTCACAAAAAACTCTTAAAGTTTTAGGTAAGCGAAATAAGGAAAGATACATCCCGTTACTTAATAATGTTATAAACACAATCACGGAGTATTTTAGTAAGCGAAATGCCTTGGAAGAAATCACTGATAAGCAAGCGCTGTTTTTGACTAAAAAGGGCGATAAAATTTATGAAACACTTGTTTACCGAATAATAAATGAGTATTTTAGTAAGGCATCAACCAAGGTAAAAAAGAGTCCGCATATATTAAGACATTCGTTTGCAACTCATTTACTAAATCAAGGTGCCGATTTAAATGCAGTAAAAGAACTACTTGGACATTCCAGTTTAGCAGCTACCCAAGTTTATACACATAATAGTATAGCTGAGCTTAAAAAGGTACATGCTAAATCACATCCAAGAAATAAATAAACACTATCACATATTGTCTAACCCAAAAAAACGAAGAAAGATGAAAGTAAACACACAATCAGTCAACTTCAATGCAGATCAAAAATTAATCGATTTTATTCAAAAACGAATGGATAAATTAGAGTTATATTATGATAAGGTCATTAAATCTGACGTGTTTTTGAAAGTTGAAAATACAAGCGATAAGGAAAATAAAATATTTGAAGCAAGAGTAAGTGTTCCAGGAGATAGTTTCGTGGTAAAGAAAGTTTGTAAAACTTTCGAAGAAGGAGCAGATTCTGCCGTTAATTCGTTAGAAAGACAATTAAAAAAACGCAAACAAAAATTAAGAGCATATTTATAGAGAAAATTTCGCAAAAAATGTTTTGATTAAAAAAAAATATATATACATTTGCAGTCCGTTAGAAATAGCGGGCTTTTTTGTTGCGAAAAAGCGAAAAGAAAAGCCGATATAGCTCAGCTGGCTAGAGCAGCTGATTTGTAATCAGCAGGTCGTGGGTTCGAGTCCCTCTATCGGCTCAAGTTCTTTTAAAGACTGATGATTTTTTAAAACTGAGGGGAGATACTCAAGCGGCCAACGAGGACAGACTGTAAATCTGTTGGTTTTTACCTTCGCAGGTTCGAATCCTGCTCTCCCCACATTTTAAAGGATTTTTTAAAAATTATTGCGGGAGTAGCTCAGTTGGTAGAGCGTCAGCCTTCCAAGCTGAATGTCGCCGGTTCGAACCCGGTCTCCCGCTCTAAGTTTTTTGGCCGGTGTAGCTCAGGGGTAGAGCGTTTCCTTGGTAAGGAAGAGGTCACGGGTTCAAATCCCGTCATTGGCTCTTTTAAAGTTTGTAAAAAATTAGAACACTAATATTATTATATAACTAAGATTAAATTTTAAATCATGGCAAAGGAAACTTTCGATCGTTCCAAACCGCACTTAAATATAGGTACAATTGGGCACGTTGATCACGGAAAAACTACTTTAACTGCAGCTATTACTACTGTATTAGCTAACGCAGGTTTATCTGAAAAAAGAGATTTCGATACAATCGATAACGCTCCAGAAGAAAAAGAAAGAGGTATTACAATTAACACTTCTCATGTAGAGTACCAAACTGCTAACCGTCACTACGCTCACGTTGACTGTCCAGGTCACGCCGATTACGTAAAGAACATGGTTACTGGTGCTGCTCAAATGGACGGTGCTATCTTAGTAGTTGCTGCTACTGATGGTCCAATGCCACAAACTCGTGAGCACATCTTATTAGGTCGTCAGGTAGGTATTCCTCGTATCGTTGTTTTCTTAAACAAAGTTGATATGGTTGACGATGAAGAGCTTTTAGAATTAGTAGATATGGAAGTTAGAGACTTATTAAACTTCTACGAGTTCGATTGTGACAATGGTCCTGTTGTAGCTGGTTCTGCTTTAGGAGCTTTAAATGGTGAGCAAAAGTGGGTTGATACAGTAATGGAATTAATGGAAGCTGTTGATACTTGGATTGAATTACCAAAGCGTGATGTTGATAAAGACTTCTTAATGCCTATCGAAGATGTATTCTCTATTACTGGTCGTGGTACTGTTGCAACTGGTCGTATTGAAACTGGTGTTGCTAACACTGGAGACCCTGTAGACATTATTGGTATGGGAGCTGAAAAATTAACTTCTACTATTACTGGAGTTGAGATGTTCCGTAAAATATTAGATAGAGGTGAAGCTGGTGATAACGTTGGTATCTTATTAAGAGGTATCGAGAAAACTGATATCAAAAGAGGTATGGTTATCTGTAAGCAAGGATCTGTAACTCCTCACGCTAAGTTTAAGGCAGAGGTTTATATCCTTAAGAAAGAAGAAGGTGGTCGTCACACTCCTTTCCACAATAACTACCGTCCACAGTTCTACGTACGTACAACTGACGTAACAGGTAACATTAACTTACCTGATGGAGTAGAAATGGTAATGCCTGGAGATAACTTAACTATTACTGTAGACTTACATCAACCAATCGCAATGAACGTAGGTTTACGTTTTGCGATCCGTGAAGGTGGTAGAACAGTAGGAGCTGGTCAGGTAACTGAGATTTTAGACTAATTAAAGTTTAATAAATAATAAGTAAAGGTATTCCGAAATAATCGGAATGCCTTGACTTATATTTACGGGTTTAGCTCAGTTGGTAGAGCACTGGTCTCCAAAACCAGGTGTCGGGAGTTCGAGTCTCTCAACCCGTGCAAATTAAAACAAAGAAGGAATGATAAATTATATAAAAGAGTCTTTTGAAGAGCTTAAAAATAATGTAAGCTGGACTCCTTGGTCAGAAGCACAAAGCCTTACTGTATTAGTAGCTGTGTTTTCTATTATTTTTTCATTAGCTATTTGGGGAGTTGACTCTGTGTTTAGTAGAGTTATCAAGGCGTATTTTAATTGGATAGGATAAAACAACTAAGAGGATGTCTGAAAATAATGTTGAAAAGAAGTGGTACGTTGTTAGAGCTGTAAGTGGTCAGGAAAACAAAATCAAAGCGTATATAGAAAATGAAATTTCTAGATTGGGCTTAGGAGATTATGTTGATCAAGTTCTTGTTCCTACAGAAAAAGTAATCCAAATACGTAACGGGAAAAAAATAAATAAAGAAAAAGTTTATTTTCCTGGTTACATTATGATACAAGCTAATCTAAGTGGTGAGATTCCTCACATTATTAAGTCTATTACAAACGTAATAGGGTTTTTAGGTGAAACTAAAGGAGGTGATCCAGTACCGTTAAGACAATCTGAAGTAAACAGAATGTTAGGTAAGGTTGATGAGCTAACCGTTGAAGCAGATGCTAATGTAGCTATTCCTTTTGTAAAAGGTGAAACTGTAAAAGTTATCGATGGACCATTTAATGGTTTTGATGGTACTATTGAAAATATAAATGAAGAAAAGCGTAAGCTGGAAGTAATGGTGAAGATCTTTGGAAGAAAGACACCATTAGAACTAAGCTATATGCAAGTTGAGAAAATCTAATAATTGTTACATATATATAAGGTAGGTTTTTTATTGCTTCCAACTTTTAAAGACTTACCAAACTAAATTATTAAAAATGGCAAAAGAGTTAAGTAAAGTAGTTAAACTACAAGTTAGGGGAGGTGCAGCGAATCCGTCGCCACCGGTTGGACCCGCTTTAGGTGCCGCAGGAGTTAATATCATGGAGTTCTGTAAGCAATTTAATGCTAGAACCCAAGATAAGCCTGGTAAAGTATTACCAGTGGTGATTTCTGTTTACAAAGACAAGTCATTTGACTTTGTGATCAAGACCCCACCAGCAGCGGTGCAATTATTGGAAGCGGCCAAAGTAAAAAAAGGTTCAGGTGAACCAAACAGAAAGAAAGTAGCTAAAGTTTCTTGGGATCAAGTAAGAACAATTGCTGAAGACAAAATGCAAGATTTAAATGCATTTACTGTTGATTCTGCTATGAAAATGGTAGCTGGAACAGCAAGATCTATGGGAATAACAGTTAAAGGAGGAGAAGCACCTAACTAATCTAAAAATTTTTGAAATGGCAAGATTAACAAGAAAACAAAAAGAAGCACAAGCTAAAATCGACAAGAACAAACTATATAGTTTAGAAGAAGCGTCGGCATTAGTGAAAGAAATTACAAACGCAAAGTTTGATGCTTCTGTAGATATAGCTGTACGTTTAGGTGTAGATCCTAGAAAAGCAAACCAAATGGTAAGAGGTGTTGTATCTCTACCTCATGGTACAGGTAAAAATGTTAAAGTATTAGCATTAGTAACTCCAGATAAAGAAGCAGAAGCTAAAGAAGCTGGGGCAGATTACGTTGGTTTAGAAGAATACCTTGACAAAATTAAAGGAGGTTGGACTGATGTAGACGTAATTATTACAATGCCTAGTGTAATGGGTAAATTAGGACCTTTAGGACGTGTATTAGGACCAAGAGGTTTAATGCCAAACCCTAAAACAGGTACAGTA